>NZ_JBOEGM010000001.1:0-3390 GCF_050633425.1 Pelagimonas sp.
TTTTGTCTCTGGGTTATTAATTTAGCCCACGTTATTTGACATAGTGACTATCTGAAGAGATATGTGGGCGGTTTTGGTTCATTCGATGAACAAATGTCTGCATATCAGCATTCTTAGGGGCTTAGGTCTCGATGATAGAATGTCAGCTTCACTGTTTGTAGCGGCTTTTGTTTACTTTTGTAAACTGAAGCACGTTATCAAACAGATGACTTTTGATTGCCATCTCCGTTCCTAGCCGGGTGGAGATGTTGCTGGTGGCTATCCCCGGGTGTTCGCACTCAAGTAGCTGCTAAGCGATAGTGCAATCAAAGATGTGCAGAGGTTCGAACGTCAAGGATAAGCAGTAATGCTTTTCAACTTGAGAGTTTGATCCTGGCTCAGAACGAACGCTGGCGGCAGGCCTAACACATGCAAGTCGAGCGCACCTTCGGGTGAGCGGCGGACGGGTTAGTAACGCGTGGGAATATACCCAGATCTACGGAATAGCCTCGGGAAACTGAGAGTAATACCGTATACGCCCTTCGGGGGAAAGATTTATCGGATTTGGATTAGCCCGCGTTAGATTAGATAGTTGGTGAGGTAACGGCTCACCAAGTCTACGATCTATAGCTGGTTTTAGAGGATGATCAGCAACACTGGGACTGAGACACGGCCCAGACTCCTACGGGAGGCAGCAGTGGGGAATCTTGGACAATGGGCGCAAGCCTGATCCAGCCATGCCGCGTGTGTGATGAAGGCCTTAGGGTCGTAAAGCACTTTCGCCAGAGATGATAATGACAGTATCTGGTAAAGAAACCCCGGCTAACTCCGTGCCAGCAGCCGCGGTAATACGGAGGGGGTTAGCGTTGTTCGGAATTACTGGGCGTAAAGCGTACGTAGGCGGATCAGAAAGTATGGGGTGAAATCCCAGGGCTCAACCCTGGAACTGCCTCATAAACTCCTGATCTAGAGTTCGAGAGAGGTGAGTGGAATTCCGAGTGTAGAGGTGAAATTCGTAGATATTCGGAGGAACACCAGTGGCGAAGGCGGCTCACTGGCTCGATACTGACGCTGAGGTACGAAAGTGTGGGGAGCAAACAGGATTAGATACCCTGGTAGTCCACACCGTAAACGATGAATGCCAGTCGTCGGGTAGCATGCTATTCGGTGACACACCTAACGGATTAAGCATTCCGCCTGGGGAGTACGGTCGCAAGATTAAAACTCAAAGGAATTGACGGGGGCCCGCACAAGCGGTGGAGCATGTGGTTTAATTCGAAGCAACGCGCAGAACCTTACCAACCCTTGACATCCTGTGCTAACCCGAGAGATCGGGCGTTCCCTTCGGGGACGCAGTGACAGGTGCTGCATGGCTGTCGTCAGCTCGTGTCGTGAGATGTTCGGTTAAGTCCGGCAACGAGCGCAACCCACATCCTTAGTTGCCAGCAGTTCGGCTGGGCACTCTAGGGAAACTGCCCGTGATAAGCGGGAGGAAGGTGTGGATGACGTCAAGTCCTCATGGCCCTTACGGGTTGGGCTACACACGTGCTACAATGGCAGTGACAATGGGTTAATCCCAAAAAACTGTCTCAGTTCGGATTGGGGTCTGCAACTCGACCCCATGAAGTCGGAATCGCTAGTAATCGCGTAACAGCATGACGCGGTGAATACGTTCCCGGGCCTTGTACACACCGCCCGTCACACCATGGGAGTTGGTTCTACCTGACGACGCTGCGCTAACCTTCGGGGGGCAGGCGGCCACGGTAGGATCAGCGACTGGGGTGAAGTCGTAACAAGGTAGCCGTAGGGGAACCTGCGGCTGGATCACCTCCTTTCTAAGGATGTTTCTAGCTTTTGGTACGAGATCACTTGCGCTCAAGTAGCGTGAGCGGTAGCGCATCAAACGTGAAGCACTTAGCATATAAGATCGGTACCTTTGCCGATCGCACATCACAGCATTCTTCGGAATGTTGTTTGGGCCATAACCGTCCTCATATCTCTTCAGAAATACACGTGGGCCTACCGGTTCCCGTGAGAAGTTGCCCTTTCGGCAGACTTTCTTGCGAAAGTCGCCTGTCGGGCGACGCCGATTTTGCAGCAGCAAAATCAGCTGGGTCGGTAGCTCAGGTGGTTAGAGCGCACGCCTGATAAGCGTGAGGTCGGAGGTTCAAGTCCTCCTCGACCCACCACTCTGCAAATTGCTTGCAATTTGTCAGAAACAACAGTGCCTCTTGAAGGACAGCGGCAGTGGCTTTTGGCAACAAAAGCGCACGAAAGCGGCCCTCTGGATCGCGCAATTTTTGGGGCCTTAGCTCAGCTGGGAGAGCGCCTGATTTGCATTCAGGAGGTCAGCGGTTCGATCCCGCTAGGCTCCACCATTCTGCAAATTGCGTTGCAATTTGTCAGACTGCGACAGTGGCTTTCTGCAAGAAAGCGCACGAAAGCAGATACCCTTTCGATTTGATCGATAAGCACCAGTTTGGTTCTTATCCGTCCAATCGGACGCGTCGGGGCGACCCGCCGTAATTGACATCGTATAGAGATTAATCAATCAACATTACTGGTTGTCGTAAGTAAGCGATAAACCTCAGTTATGTGTCTCACCCTCGGGTGTGACGAGCATTTGGATGTTCCTAGCCGGAAACCCCTTATGTCTGCATGCTGAAACGGTAATTGTTGTCCAAGTCAAGTACACTAACCAAGGTACATCTCTAACCCAGATGTACCGGCTCAGACGCAAGTCTGAGTAGTCTCAGTGAAAACACTGAGGCGGGAAAATGTATGCATTTGAACTGGTAAGATAGGGACACATCTCATGCCGAGTCTGTGTCTCGTTACATGACCATTTGTGGGATCGTCTCGCGCTCAAGTAGCGTAAGCGGTAGCGCAAATATAAAGTCTTGTTTTTACTGGATCAAATCAAGCGCGAGAAGGGCGTTTGGTGAATGCCTTGGCAGTAAGAGGCGATGAAAGACGTGATACTCTGCGATAAGCCATGAGGAGCTGAGAATAAGCTTTGATCCATGGATCTCTGAATGGGGCAACCCACCTGAAAGTTTGATATTGTTACCTTTGGTACTCAATATCTTGCTTAACCAGGTACTTTTTGACTGAATACATAGGTCTTAAAGAGCAAACCCGGGGAACTGAAACATCTAAGTACCCGGAGGAAAGGAAATCAATTGATACTCCCCTAGTAGCGGCGAGCGAACGGGGACCAGCCGAGCCTTGAGTGTGATCAGAATGTGTTGGGAAGCACAACCATAGTGGGTGATAGTCCCGTATGAGAAGCATGATAGGACGTATTAAGTAGGGCGGAACACGTGAAATTCTGTCTGAAGATCGGAGGACCACCTTCGAAGGCTAAGTACTCCTTACTGACCGATAGTGAACCAGTACCGTGAGGGAAAG
>NZ_JBOEGM010000002.1:0-275106 GCF_050633425.1 Pelagimonas sp.
AGATTTGGACGGTGAAAAAGTGGGTCCAGAAGAATTAGGACGACGAACTGATGTTGTGTCCGCACGTGGACGTTCAGAATGAGAAAAAACGACTGCGCAAGGAAGTCCGCCTGCTGCGTGAGGAGAGGGACGTGTTGACCTAAAGAGGATTAAGAAAGGCCCCAGTGGGTCGTTTCCCCGATGAAGGCGACAATCTTCTTTGCAGGCCAAAGCCGGTGAGGTTGGTTTTCATCGATGCCTGGAAAGAAGTTTGGTCTTTTAAATGTCTCTGCCGCATTATGCATTTCTCGTCGCAGGGATTTCGCGCGTGGCGGAGCCGCCCGATGAGCCGTCGGTAGCGCGATGATATGGGCGCAAATCCGCGAAAAGCTACGTCTAAGTCTACAAGCCGTGCTCGGGTGGATCGGTCGCGTGTCTCGGAAGAATGATCTCCCTGATCATTTTCGTAATTCTAGTCATAACGGGAGAATGGCATCAAGGTCGCCAGAACGCAGAATTACAAACCGACAAGACCAATGCGGAGTGATCGCGGAAGCAGTCGTTCACTGGCTTCGTACTCGTGTAAACCAACATCGTCTTTTGGGGTGCAAGTTGCTTCGACCAATAGAGACGCGAACAAATCAGACGTTGCTGCCGGTCCGTTTAGGCGTGCCTCAGGAGAGAATGGGATCCCATTCGACCACGGAGTAAATGCCCACTTGGCCTCACTAGAACGGTATGCATGGCTCGTATTTGGGCCTGATCCAGGGCGTCGTTTGCGAGGTCGCTCTGAGGTCTTGTCCCTTCAGCCTTGTTTCGATGTGCCCAATGTTTGACCCCGCGATTCGCGACTTGCGACGCTAGTTACAGCCGGGTGTATCGAAAATTTAAAAGTGGGTGCTCTCCAAAATATACCTCCTTCTAATCCAAGCATTGAAACCCAAAAGCTGACTATGGGACAAGCACTTAAATCCGATTTGGAGTTGGGAATCTGTCGTCGCCTGTTGGACGATGCAGTTCAAACGGAGCGTCCATTCAGCCTGAAATGTACAAGCCGGGTTTACAAAAATAATAAAGTAATACTTTATATCCTGACTTTGGAGGAGAACTTGGGAGGTCACTATGACTTTGAAATCCGCACTTTTAGCGAGCGCGATTGCGCTCACCCCTATGGCCGCAATGGCCGAACTTACCATTGGCTTTTCGCAGATCGGCTCTGAATCCGGTTGGCGCGCGGCAGAAACAACAGTCACGAAACAAGAGTCTGAGCGTCGAGGTATCAACCTGAAATTTGCCGATGCGCAGCAGAAACAGGAAAACCAAATCAAGGCGTTGCGCACGTTCATTGCGCAAGGTGTGGACGCGATCTTGATTGCGCCCGTTGTCGCCACCGGTTGGGACGAAGTGCTTGAAGAAGCGAAGGATTCCGACATTCCGGTGATTTTGCTGGACCGTACCGTGGATGCGCCCGACGAGCTGTATCTGACAGCGGTGACTTCGGACCTCGTGCATGAGGGCAAGGTCGCTGGCGAGTGGCTGGCTACTGAGATGGCCGGCGATGATTGCCGCATCGTCGAGCTGCAGGGGACCACCGGCTCGTCTCCGGCGATTGACCGCAAGAATGGGTTCGAGCAGGGCATTGCAGGGCATGACAACCTTGAAATCGTGCGCAGCCAGACCGGGGATTTCACCCGCTCGCTGGGCAAAACGGTCATGGAAAGCTTCCTGAAGGCCGAGGGTGGTGAGAACATCTGCGCGCTTTATGCCCATAACGACGACATGGCCGTTGGTGCGATCCAGGCGATCAAAGAGGCGGGCCTTGCCCCTGGTGTCGACATCAAGATCGTTGCCATTGACGCCGTGCCTGATGCGCATTTGGCCATCGCGAATGGCGAGATGAACGCCACGATTGAGCTGACGCCGAACATGGCAGGACCGGCTCTGGATGCTTTGGAAGCCTATTTGGCAAATGGTGCCGTCCCGCCGAAATGGATCCAGACCGAGTCCAAGCTGTTCACTACAGCTGATGACAACGCGGCGATTTATGAGGTGAAGAAAGGTCTTGGTTACTGAACCAAGCCTTTACGCCCGACCGTTGGTCGGTTTGGATGGCTCCTAGGTTCTCCCTATGGGGCCATCCGCCACACTTTTCACGCCGAGGCTTCAATGTCTGCACCCAATACACCCGTTCTATCCGCGCATGCGATCTCAAAGTATTTTCCGGGCACCATCGCTCTGGATGATGTGAACCTCGACCTGAAACGTGGTGAAATCCACGCGATCTTGGGCGAGAATGGCGCGGGAAAATCTACCCTTATCAAGTGTTTGACCGGCGCGTACCGCCGCGATGGCGGAGTGATCGAAATAGACGGGGTGGAGGTCAACCCGCGTTCGACCAAAGACAGTCAGGATCTGGGGATTGGGACCGTCTATCAAGAGGTCAACTTGCTGCCCAATCTGTCGGTCGCCGAGAACCTCTTTCTGGGTCGTCAACCGATGTTTGGCCCCTTCGTGGCGCGTCGCAAGATGAACCAAGAGGCTGCCCGGCTGCTGCGAGACTACGGTGTCGACATCAATCCGGCAGAACCGCTCTCGAGCTTTTCTGTCGCCATCCAGCAGGCGATTGCCATCGCGCGTGCCGTTGAGCTGTCGGGCAAGGTGCTGATCCTTGATGAGCCCACGGCAAGCCTTGATCGGGATGAAATTCAGTTGATTTTTTCGGTCATCCGCAAACTACGAGATCGCGGATTGTCGATTGTTTTTATTACGCATTTCCTGGATCAGGTCTTTGATCTTTGCGACTGCGCCACAGTGCTGCGCAATGGTCGCGTGGTTGGGCACCGGGCTTTGAAGGACGTCACGCAAAAGGACATCGTCATGCTGATGCTGGGCCGCCAGCTTGAGGCACAGACCCATGCCGCTAGCGAGGTGAAGACCGTCGGCGCGCCCTTGGTTGAGCTGGAGGGGATGGGCCGCAGCGGGATGCTTGAGCCGCTGTCGCTGACCGTGCATGAGGGCGAGGTGGTCGGGCTTGCCGGGCTGCTTGGCTCGGGCCGGACCGAGACGGCGAACCTGATCTTTGGCGCGGCCAAATCCGACACTGGCAAGATCAAGTTGCGCGACAAACAGGTCACCATCTCTGGCCCGCGCGACGCGATTGGCCTCGGCTTTGCGCTGTGCCCCGAGGATCGTAAAACCGAGGGTATCGTTGGCGATCTGAGCGTGCGCGACAATATCATCATCGCGCTTCAGGCCCGGCAGGGCTGGACCCGACCGATCCCCCGCGCCAAGGTCAATGAGCTGGCGGAGCATTACGTCAAAGCGCTTGATATCCGGCTGGCCAATCTCGATATGCCGATCCGGCTACTGTCAGGCGGCAATCAGCAAAAGGCGTTGTTGGCACGCTGGCTTGCGACTGAACCGAACTTCCTGATCCTTGATGAGCCAACCCGCGGCATCGACATTGGTGCCCATGCCGAGATCATTGCCTTGATTGAGCGGTTGCGCGAAGGCGGCATGTCACTTTTGGTCACATCGTCAGAACTTGAAGAACTGGTGGCTTATTCCGGTCGGGTTCTGGTTCTGCGAGACCGGCAATTGGTGGGCGAGCTGACCGGAGACGAGATCACCGCCGACAATATCGTGCATGCCATTGCCGACAATCCGTCCCTAAGGCCGGAGGCCGCAGAATGAGCTCACTTTATCGTTTTCCCGCCCTGCGGCGGATCATGCCACAACTTGTGATTCTGGCGGTAGTACTGCTGTTGAACGTCATGGTTTTTCCGGAGTTCTTTCGGATCGAGTTTCAGAATGGCCGCCTTTTCGGCAACCTGATTGACGTGCTGAACAGGGGCGCACCCACCGCGCTTGTGGCGATTGGTATGACGCTTGTGATCGCCACAAAGGGCATCGACCTGTCGGTCGGGGCAGTGATGGCGATTGCCGGGGCGACGGCGGCATCGCTCGTCGTCGACGGCCACGGCTGGGGCACCGCTTTGATCGGTGCCTTGATCGTCGGCGGGCTTTGCGGCGCCTGGAACGGGCTCTTGGTGGCTGTGCTTCGGATTCAGCCCATTGTGGCGACGCTGGTGCTGATGGTCGCTGGGCGCGGCATCGCACAGCTGATCACCGAGGGCACGATCCTGACCTTCAACAATGAAGGTCTGATCCGACTTGGCGCGGGCACTGTGTTGGGGATCCCGACGCCGATTCTGGTTTGGTTGATTCTCGGCGGACTGACCGCTTTTGCGGTGCGGCGGACGGCTCTGGGAATGTTGATCGAAGCGATTGGCATCAATGAGCGCTCGTCCCAGCTGGCGGGAGTCAACTCGCGTATCCTCTTGTTGTGCGTCTACGTTGTCTCGGGCATTTGTGCTGCGCTGGCCGGTGTGATCGTCGCCGCCGACATCAAAGGTGCCGATGCCAACAATGCGGGTTTGTGGCTCGAGCTTGACGCGATCCTTGCGGTGGTCATTGGCGGCAACTCGCTTTTGGGGGGGCGGTTTTCCATTATCGCTTCGCTGATCGGCGCGATGATCATTCAGTCGGTCAACTCGGTTATCCTGCTCTCGGGCATGCCGCCTGAGCTGAACCTGGTGATCAAGGCAATGCTGATCCTGTCGATCTTGGTGATCCAGTCACCGCGAGTGTCGCATTTTCTCTATATCCTGCGCGCCACCGTGCTGGAAACCAAGCCAGATAGCTCCGCGAAGGGGCAAAGACTAACGACAAAAGGAGACAGTCAATGATCCGCTCGACCCATCTTTCGCTGGTCATCACGCTGGTGACCTTTGCTCTGGCCTATGCGTTGTGCGCCTGGCAATACCCGTCGATGCTGTCCACGCGCGTTGTCGCGAACCTCTTGACGGATAACGCGTTTTTAGGGATCGTTGCGGTAGGCATGACATTTGTTATTCTCTCTGGCGGGATCGACCTGTCGGTGGGATCGGTCATTGCTTTCACCGGGGTCTTCCTAGCGGTGATCCTGCGAGACACCTCGATCCACCCACTATTTGCTTTTGCGTTGGTCCTGACCATTACCACCGCCTTTGGGGCCACAATGGGCGCTGCAATCCACTATCTGGAAATGCCCGCTTTCATCGTGACGCTTGCAGGTATGTTTCTGGCGCGCGGTGTGTCCTACGTGCTGTCAACTGACTCGGTCCCGATTGACCATTCCTTTTATGACTGGCTCCAATCCGTCTATTGGAAAGCACCGGATGGGGGCCGTTTCCGTCTGATCGGCGGCATCATGGTCGTTACGTTCGTCGTCGGTATGCTGGTCGCCCATCGCACCCGGTTCGGCCAGAACGTTTATGCATTGGGGGGCGGTGCCGCGGCGTCGCGCCTGATGGGCGTGCCGCTGGCCTCGACCACGATCGGGATCTATGCGATCTCGGGCGGGCTGGCCGGGCTGGCGGGCATCGTCTATTCTCTCTACACCTCGGCGGGCTATTCGCTTGCCACCGTCGGGGTCGAGCTTGACGCCATTGCCGCTGTGGTAATCGGAGGCACGTTGCTGACCGGCGGATACGGGTTCGTGGCGGGAACTTTCTTTGGCATCATGATCATGGGGCTGATCCAAACGTACATCGTCTTTGATGGAACTTTGTCCAGTTGGTGGACAAAGATTGTGATCGGTGCTTTGCTCTTTGCGTTTATCCTCCTTCAGAAGGGACTGACTTGGGCATCGACGGCACGCAAAAAGGCAGCGACTGGCTTCGCCGCACCCTCATGACGGTCACCCGGGAAGGGCGACAAGAGCGGGCGAGTAACCACACCAATTTTGTTGTCGACCAGATTGGCCTGGCCATCGTCGCGGGCGAATACCCGGTGGATACAATGATCCCGCTGGACCCTGATATTTGCGAGATGTTCGGCGTGTCTCGAACCGTCGTGCGCGAGGCCAAGAAAACGCTGATCGCCAAAGGCATGATCCAATCCCGCGCCAAGGTCGGCACGCGCGTGCACGAACCAGAGAATTGGAACATGTTCGACAAGGATGTGTTGCTCTGGCACGCGGCATTGAAGAACCCGCAGCAATTCTATCAGGAGCTGTTCGACATCCGTCTGATCTTTGAACCTGCCGCAGCCGCCAAGGCGGCAGAGTTGTCGAACGCTGTGGATAACACCGCATTGTCGTCCTATTGCGACCAGATGGAGGCGGCCGCCAGCCGCACGGTTTTTGCTGTCGCCGACTACGAATTCCACAAGCAAGTGCTGCGCTCATCCAACAACCGGTTTCTGCTGTCGCTGGGTGATATGGTGCAAACTGCGCTCTTTTCCCTGTTCATGGCGGAAGGCAGCGAAGCGTTTTTGAAGAACCAGGCCGCCGTGGCGCAAAAGCATCGGAAAATGGCCGATGCTATCTCGACGGGCAACTCGGTTGATGCACGGCGGTTGATGACCGAAGTGATTGATGAGAGCTTTGCCCGAACCCTGAAACGGGTACAACATGCGCCTGCTTCCTAATAGGCCGACCCACCAGGACGGGCCGGCGCGCAGTGCAACTAGCACGGGCACGACGACAGCCAAAGACCTTTCGTGTTTATGAACTTTCCGACGCGGCTTAATCGAAATGCCGGGCTTTTGGGGACAAGCCCAATCCACCGGCAGGACCGTTTGCCGCTGCCACAAAGCGCTGCATGTGGCCTCTCATCGTCATAACGTCATAACGTCATAGCGGCCTGGCCCAACGTTTTGCTCGTTTCTTGGTAACGTCTCGCGGCGATTGAACCGAATGGCGGCTTTTTGACGCCACCTCGCTGCTTGGATGAGCATGCGCGCGCGGCGAAATTTGTTCTGCGAGCTCTCGCAGCGAGAATGCCGGATTCACAGGTTGGTCTCAATGCCGCCTTGTGGTGGTGCAGTGTAAGGTTTTTCTCAGGGGGTGGTGGCACTGCAGACCGGTTGTCTGCAGTCAGCCCATCTTGGACCTTCATTCTGCGGGTGCATTTGTTGGCACCCTCTGCAGGCGTGGGCCGGAAGCGGAGATTAGCTGCACCTGCGTGGATGTTACTTCCGATTGAGGAAAGTTGTGATATGTGCTGGCTTCGATGCTGGCTAGCCAACAAGGTCGGCTCCGCACAGAAAGTGCCATTTTCAAAGATTGGCAGTTGAGCCAATGCTGCCACTCGGCAATAGACTAAGCTGGCGCCACAATTGGCCGGTGACCTGCGGCTAAACCTGGTCGACGGTTCGTTCGCACCCTTCATTTTAGGCCCTTGGGCGGTAAAAGAAACAAGACCTGGTCAACCTTCATTGCAATTCAGGCGCAACTCGACTACTTACACGATACAAAGTTGTGGTCTTCTTCGGCAAAGGCGTATCGCCTGCCAGAGCAGATTTCGCTCTTCTATCATCAAAATTCAACTGTCACGCCCCTTGCAATGTCATGATGTTTGGTAAGGTTGCCGATGTTTTCGCGCACGACCGCATTGAGCATGCCTGAGGTTCATTCGCTGTGGCAGCAGTTATAGCCCAAGGCCTGCGTCCGGACATGGATGGCACTCTGCCGATCAAATGACTTGGGAACAGCCCTGGCACAATGATTTGTCATGGCAAAAAAGTGAGGCGGCGCTTTCTCCGCCAAAGGATCAAAAAATGACTTTTCCAGAATGGACGAAACCCAGCCTCTACGGGGCTTTGGGTGGTGCGATTGCGGTTTCTGTCTTTGGTTTCTCTTGGGGCGGCTGGACGACAAACAGCAACGCCCAAACCATGGCACAGAACTTGGCGGCTGACGAAGTAACTTTGGCGATGATTCCGTTTTGCCTTGATAACTCAGAGGCTGATCCAGAACGATCAGAAAAGCTCGCAATCCTTCGTGATCTTTCTGGGTTTAGCCGTCGGAAAGCAATGATGGATACAGGATGGGCGACCCGTCCGGGATCTGATAAACCAGACCGTGATCTCGCTGACGCTTGCCTCGAGGGGCTTGAACTGGATGGGTCATAAATCAAAGGCAAAGCGGCAACTAGGCCAAACGACTTGCAAAGCAGTCGCGCTGTCAAGCATCCGCTTTTTTTTCGGGCCAATATTTGCTTTTGTAATCTTCGCAATGCCTGCACTTGCCCAAGACATGCCGGAAAATGCTCGAGCCAAGACCTATGGGGGCGGTTGGGAATGCAACGTCGGGCATCGGCTCATTGGCGACAGTTGTGCAGCCATTCTGGTGCCGGAAAACGCCTATGATACAAACCGCACCTACGGTTCTGGGTGGGAATGTCTTCATGGCTACCGCCAAGTCGGAGGAACGGATTGTGTTACGGTGGTTGTCCCCGATGGTGGCTACTTGGCCCCTTCGGGTGAACGTTGGCACTGTTTGCGAGGATTTTTCAAAGTCGACGAAACCTGCCAAAAACTTGTCGTGCCCGAAAACGGCTATTTGGTGGACGCGCCCTATGGGTCCGAGTGGAAATGTAAGCGCGGGTTTGAAAAGGTGGATGATAGTTGCGCCGCTATTGCTGTTCCACTCAATGGATACCTGAACGGGTCTGGCTACGGTCAACCTTGGTCCTGCGAACGTGGGTATCTCGAAAAAGACGGACTTTGCGCAGCTGTCGAGATCCCGGAGTTCGCCTATTTTGACGATGCATCTTATGGCAAAGGATGGAAATGCCAAAGGGGATATGAAGCATCTGGTGCTGGCTGCGAAGTGATTGACATGCCGGAGAACGCCCATCTCGACAGGTCTGGAAACCGTTGGGAATGCCACCGGAACTTCCAAAAATCCAAGGGGCAGTGCGTACTGAAAAACTGAACTCATGGCACCACGACACCCAGTGCAACACTTTGTCGGGCGACAGCCTCCGCATCAGAAGGAAATAAGATGAAAACCGAGCTTCAAACGGCAAGTACAATTCGACGGCCCGTTAGAGGTGCACAAGCGCCGCCGTTAAACAAAGACACGAGATTGCAAACTGTTTCCATCGCTCAGCTTCCTGAACAACCGACAGCAATTGTCTTTTGCGAAGAAAATTTTGCTAAAATTGACGGCAAGACGGCCAACGGCCTTGTGCGCCATTCAGAGGCCTACAGGATCGTCTCGGTCATCGATAGCAATCACAGAGGCGATGATAGCGGGTATGTTCTTGATGGTACGATCAACAACATACCAATCCTCAAAAACCTGGAAGCCGCCGTCACCCGCGAAACAACCGTGCCGGATACCTTTATCTATGGAATGGCCCCCTCGACCGGGCGGCTTTCGGCAGCGCATCGGGGTGTCGTTCTGGATGCGATCGGGCGGGGAATGAATATCGTCAGCGGTCTGCATGAATATCTAAGCGACGACGCCGAAATTGCACGAGCCGCAGTGCTGAAACAGGTCACCATCCGCGACATACGCAAACCCAAACGAAGCAAAGATATGCGGTTATTTGATGGCAGCGTCGCAAATGTTGATGCGCTTCGCATCGCCGTTCTCGGGACCGATTGCGCCATCGGCAAGCGGACAACAGCGACAGTTCTGGCCCGTGTTTTGAACGCAAATGGCATCAAAACTGTTTTGGTAGGTACTGGCCAGACTGGCCTGATGCAGGGGGCAAAATATGGTGTGGCTATGGACGCCTTACCGCCGCAGTTCTGTTGCGGCGAACTTGAGGGCGCGATCGTTTCAGCTTCAGATGCAGAACAACCCGATGTCATTTTGATTGAAGGCCAAGGTGCGTTGAGCCATCCCGCGTTCTGTACATCTGCCTTTATCTTGCGTGGTAGCCAGCCGGACGCCGTCATACTTCAACACGCCCCCAAACGCACGTTTCGCTGTGATTTTCCCAACATGCCAATGCCCACCCCTGCACGTGAGATTTCTTTGATCGAGGCGTTTTCTGACACCAAGGTCATCGGCCTCACACTTAATCACGAGGGGATGTCTGAAGCCGAGATCACAGACACGATTGCCGATCAAACCGAGAAACTCGGGCTTCCTGTGACTGATGCCCTGAGCAGACCAGAATTAGAACTGTTGGCAATGGTAGTCGCGGCTTTCCCTGGCCAGAAAGACGAAACGCCCATGGTCGCGATTTGAAGTGCCCACGCATAGATGTCGATCTGCGCAAGGTACGCCACAATACGTGGGCTATTGTTGAAAGGTTGAAGGTACGCGGAATTGGTGTGACTGCGGTAACCAAAGCCGTGTGTGGTCACCCATCCATCGCCAGAGCCATGCTTGACGGTGGTGCGGCAGGTCTCGCTGAACCGCGGATGAGCAACGTGATACGATTGCGCCAAGCTGGTATGACTTGCCCGGTTACTCTGATCCGAACACCAATGCTGAGCCAAGTCGATGATGTCGTCTACTTCTGTGAAGCGAGCTATAACACAGAGCTGACTGTGATCGCCGCCTTGGCCGCTTCAGCACTTAAGCAAAACAAAGTTCATGGCGTTATCTTGATGGTTGAAATGGGGGATGGGCGTGAAGGGATCATACCACACAGCCTTGGCGAGATTGCACAGCAGGTGGTGGCCATGCCCGGTGTGGCGTTGCAAGGTATCGGGGCCAACTTCGCGTGTCTGAGCAACATTGCTCCGACCACGCAACAAATGCGGGATTTGTCTGCTCTTGCGACCGATGTCGAGGGGCAGTGTGGTCCGTTCCTTCAAACTGTATCCGGTGGCAACTCGGCAAATTTGCCTTGGGCGCTTGAGGAACGTGCAACTGGCCGGATCAACGATCTGCGTATCGGGGAGGCAATACTGCTTGGGGTCGATCCAATCACAGGGGACCACATAGGAGGTATGTTTCGAGATGCCTTCACGCTTGTCGCTGAAGTGATCGAGACAAACGCCAAATCTATGCAACCACTACTCTGTCATTCTGATCATTCCGTTGCGAAAATTCACCTTGTTCCTGAGACATCGAAAGCAACGCGAATAATTCTTGGTATTGGACACCAAGACACCGACACGGCAGGGCTTTCGATGTCGCAAGGCAATACTTTTATTGGCGCAACAAGCGATCACCTTATCATCGGTACGAATGATGCGAGGCTCTGTGTTGGATCGGAAATGCGATTTCAGATGAATTATAGCGCTTTGATGCGTGCCATGGCTGCGCCTGACACGCGCGCAAATCTTAGCGGTGACCACCCTGCGCCGACAAAACGCGGTGCCCAAGGCCCAAGTAGTTACCTAGCCTTAGTTTGAGCGTTTTTGTTGAGAAATCTAAGTGAAACCGAAAAGGAAATTGCCACTTGGCAAATCTAAAAAATACAAGCGTGTTCAGAGCACAGCGCCCCAAACTTGAGACCGCGATGGACAAGACGACCCGTGTTGCTCGAAAGATGATCGAAGAAGAAGAAGAGCAGCGAAAAGCCAAAATCGACTATCTTCGCAATGCGCGCCTCGAACGAGACACGATCACTCCAACAAAGCCCTAGTTTCAGTCATCAGACAAAGTTTTCCATGGCCGTCATAATATGATTGCACTCCTGCTGGGCGTGCAGTTCTCGCTGTAGTGGTTCAACAACAAGTTCGAAAAGGACTTACCCATGACACAAGAAGACGAAAGCGCAACAAAAGTCCATTACATCTGCCAGACTTATGTGGAACAAAAGCCCGGCCGTGGCGGGCAAGCAGGCCTGAAGATTGGCAAGCAGTTTCAGTATTCAACTGCAGCAGAAGCTCAAAACAGAGCCGAACGCGAAGCCCAGTCCGAGGACTGTGCCGGTGCCGATGCCTATGTGATTGTGGAAGACCCAAACAGTGGCGAAGTCGGATCACCGAGCTTCCTTGTTAGGATTGGAAATGTCCCGGAATTTGATGATTTCTAGAACGTCGGAACTGACCTGACCGAAGGCCGGTCCACAAATCATTTCTTCACAATTAGCTGAGCTCAAGAAGATAAGCGGCCATTAGTCATGCAGCAGCAAAAGGGCGCTTTGTTCCGTACTACCGATCTCCAACCCACCAAAATGCTGCAACTATGCGCCAACGGCAGCGTTAGGAAAACCGCACTGCAGCATCAGGACCTTGGGCCCAAAGTCTGGTCAGGGCCGTGACCGAATTACTGATCTTTGATTTCCGAACAATGGCCATCGACAAAGGAAAATGTCCGTAGCCCAGGCAAATCCTGTTGTATCTGTGGAAGAGTAATCCCCTCGGGTACGGTGGTTTCTCCAGTTATCCCGAGCATATCGGCCTCCTCTTCTATGAGGCTATGCAACTGACGAAGGTTCGTACGACGCGCGACAAATAGAGTCATAGGGTTCTTAACAAATAACCCAAGTACTCTCGCCCCAACCAGCACCCACTCGTTGTGACCCACAGAGCACCGAAATGTCTTAGCTACTGCTTCCGCTGAGAGAGGCTCGCCAAAACCACCAACGCCGGGAATGGTGCCAGCATCAGATGGATACATGCTGACAATGGCTTCAGCTGCCTGGGGTTCAAGGACGCTTCCCACATCTTCGAAAGTCTCAAGATGACCGGTCCATACCACCGGGCAGGACAGGTGACTTAAATTTTTTGTCCCAAGTCTCTAAGGGTTCCAAATAGATCGTGAGGATATAGAGGCCTTCGGTCGGTTGGAGACACTCCGCCACGACTTGGTCGCGGGCAATGGACAATGACTGCTTTTTGTCCTTAAGCGCATCGTTTAATTCACTAATTTCCAATCCAGCCTATTGGTTTTTTTGATTAAACGTCTATTGCAGGCGCGAAGATGTCAAACTTCATACAACAACTCGAAGTATCACGGAAACTCAGTTTCTATTCGGTATTGATTGCTCAGCTGCGCTGTAGTTTTGAGCGTCCGCTTTGGGAAGCTGCGATAACGGCATCAAGAATGCGTGCGAGCGGCGGCCATGGGCCGTGATTTGCGCCAACAATACCGCGCCCGCTTTATTCGAAACGTATTCTCGGAAAGTCCTGAAATTCAGGGTTTTTTCATATCTCGATTTGCTAAATTTCTGCTTGTCCGCACAATATCCCAAAAGTAGAAATTAGACGAAACAGATTGGGGGGTGGCAACGCCTCCGGGGGAGATTTTGCAATGGCACAGGTTTGGTGCGCCAATATATTCGGGAACATGTCGGCCTTTGCAACTTACGAATGCCTCCAATCAACATCCGAAGAACGCCAAACGCTTATGCAGTTTGCGGCACGAAACCGTTTTGGGCACGAACTTTCGGCCGAGGATTTTCCCTCGCGGATTACGTCGATGGACACGCCGCCAAGACAATTGAAGCCATACGCCTTCATCAGTGGACGGATTCCGATGGTCTCGCCGACATTAGCCGACTTGCTGAAAGGCCTCGATATCGGGAGGTCCGCCGAAGACGACGATCTTGCCGTGACTGCCGACGCGCTGAACGGTGCTGATTTTTGGGTTGAAAGCAAGTTCTCTGACACAGTGTTTTTCTCAGCGCGGTTTGAGAAACTGATGTCTGAAAATGGCTTGCGAGACCTGATCCGGCTGAAGTCTGTCAGGGTTGTCTAGTTCAGGGCCTGCCGAATTCTCGGTTCGGAGGCCGGAAGTTTTTATGTGATTTGCGCAAATTCCTCCTCAAATCGCGCCATACTCCCTATATCTGCATTATCACGAAAAGAGGTTTTTTGCGCGCTGGGGCCTTATGGTGTTGGAGGACTCTTCTAATCGGCCGAAAACTAAGTCTGTTTTCTTCGTGCTGCCATCTAGCACTGTCACCAAGCAGTCGTCGTTACTCGCGATCGCACCAATGGTAACTTTATCCCGCATTGTCGCACGTCGCTAACTGGAACTGCAGCGCAATGCACGAATGGCCGTTCTGGTGAAGCTGCACCGCGGCATAGTAGCGGTCGCTAGAGGTCGGCTGTGGGCCGTTACGATGCCCTGCCTAGAGCGTTGCGCCGCCCCATCACGCTATGAATGGGAATTTGGCCGGGGACGCCCCACACCCCGATTATTGACAAGAGAGCCATGGGTGTCGAGCCCGTGAAGGGCAATCGACTCAAAGGGAAATCAGAAGAACGTTCGTTAGCTTTCTTGGCAAGTGAACTAGAAGATGCACCGATTTGCGCTACCCGAAATATGGTTACGCGTTCGTCAGTAATTGTTTAACGATCAAGCGCCTCCCCGGCGTTAGGGGCAGACACGTAGTTCTCAGCGTTACCTGCAGTCTATCACTATGGGTAGGACATCCGGACTCAACTTATCGATTTTCCACCTAATTCAAATCGCCATTCATCCTGGGGGCGAAATGCGGTTTTGAACTTTCATGAACCTCACCGAGTCTTTCTGTAACGCAAGAGAAAGGAACCAAGTTGGCCTATCAATTCTTCCATATCGAAACATACTCAACGGCTCAGACAAAGGTTAAGGGGACGGACAACCGTTTCAGCTCATCCGCTCGGGTTTTCGGAGAGGCACGGCGAGCGCCTAAATATTCCGGCAATGTTGGAAAGGCCGGAAAGGTCTACCGCCTTGGAGGGAAAGAAAGCGTAGCCCAACTTAAGTTTCGGCATACCGCCTTGCAGAAAGACCTGAAGGAAACGATCAACCGCAAAGATGGCAGCACCTATGAGCACAAGCTGCTCAACATATTAACCAGACTGCCATCCCTGCATTGCCAAAGCCTCAGCTGCAAAACCGCCCTAAAAAGCCCGAACAACCACGCTCGTCTAAAGACCGTGAAACGCAGCGCAAGAATAAGATAAAACGCGCGGCTCAACTGGCAGAGTGCGAAAAGCAGTGTCGTGGTGTTGAGGCCCACAATGCCCTGTTGCTGTCGGACTGAAATACGGCCACGCTGCGCACCTCAAATCCGAACGCAAACAACGCGGCACGAAGGAAAAACGCGCGAAGGCTGGCGACGGATATTGAGAAGGCTGAGAAGGATCGTATTCGTATCGACCATGAAATCGACATGGTCGAAGACATCAAGGCCACGCGTTCAAATGCGCTGGCGGAATTGGCCAACGAAAAGGCAGGTTTCGACGACTGGTTGAAGTCATTGAGACACTGCTCACCCAACTAGAGACAGGCGAAGCGACCATCTCGGGCGACGCAATCCAAATGCAAGAACCGCCCAGCTTTCTCAAACGCCGATTCCAAAAGAAGGCCCATGAAAGCAGTACGATTGCTGTTTTCAGACGGTGTGTTTGGCTAGATTGTCCGGAGTATTGACGAAGGCCGCAACCTGACCGAAACCACGTCGGTAGCCTCTGAGCCTGAACTATAAGAGGTATTCAAAAGGCCCATGGCCGACTTTGATCGATGGTTGCGATGCTGCTTTTCGAAAGCTGCCTTTGGACTGCAGTACAAATTAAGGTTTCAAAACCGCAAAATTATTCCACAATCTCATTGCAGCACAAGCCGATCAAGGTTGCGCACCTTCGTGAGTCGAGACAACCTCGTGGTAAAGTGCCCACGTCTTTTCAACATTGCCGAGGGCAACCTGGTTCAGCACTTGCAACAACACGAGTGACCGGGAGTTACTCCGCCCTTGTCGAATTCCCGCCTGCTCACTTGCTTTGGGTACCTGCTGGGGGGCAAATTTTCTACACATGGCACTGGCAATCAGACTGCCAGCGCTGTTGGTGTTCTTCAACCGTCCTGCCCAAAGGCACGCGGGAAAACGCCTCAGCTATGGGCGTCAATGAGAGCCTGAAGCACCTCTTCTTCAGCGGCTGTCAGATCGGTTAAAGGAGACCTAACAGGACCGGCATCATAGCCCAGCAGTCTCACACCGGCCTTGATGGCAGACACTGCATAGCCTTTGCGCCGCGAACGCAATTCCATGAATGGATAGAAAAAGCTGTTGAGAATACTTTCGCAGGTGTCTCGGTCGCCAGAGATCAGCGCCGCATAGAACCGATTGGCCAGCTCGGGGACAAAGTTGAAGACTGCGGATGAGTACGTTGAGAAACCAGCGCCCATATAGGCTTCGGCAAACAACTCTGCCGTTGGCATTCCGCCTAAATATGTGAGGCGATCCCCCATTTTGGCGGTGATTTGCCGAACCCCTCCTATGTCGCCGGTCCCGTCTTTAAAGCCAATCAAATTGGGGCAAACGTCGCAGAGGCGGGCTATTGTATCGGCTGAATATTGGGCATTGTCGCGGTTGTAGATCATCACGCCGATGTCAACCGCATCGCAAATCGCCTTAGCATGGGCGAACAACCCTTCTTGAGGGGCGTCGATCAGGTAATGGGGCAACAGTAGCAGCCCATCTGCGCCTGCGTCTTGGGACGCCTTCGCGCTCTGGATGGCCATTTCAGTGCCGTAGCCGCACCCGGCCACGATCGGGGTGCCATTGGCCGAGGCCTTGGCCGCTGACACGATCTTCGGCACTTCGTCGGGCGTAAGCGAGAAGAATTCGCCAGTCCCGCCCGCGGCAAACAGCACCGTTGCGCCATAGCCGGATAGCCAGTCCAAATGCGCCTCATAGGCCGGTCGGTTGAATTGTCCGTTGCCGTCGAAGGGCGTTACTGGGAAAGAAAGAAGGCCGGCGCCAAGTGCAGTCTTGATGTCTTGAGGGGTCATGAGTGCTCCATTTTTGATTTAGGTTGTGCCGTTCAGTGCGCATCCTGTTCTGCGCGGCGCGATTCCCATGATGTGGACGAAGGCGAACGACAAAAGGATGAGGGAGAGGCTGCTAGGATGACCGTCGATGCGCCAAAGTCATGTAGGAGCTTTGCCGGTGATGGCATCTGTGCCTTACGATAAGATGATCCGCAGATGCATTCGCGATGGTCGGCCATCGCTGTCCCGATTTTCGTCATAGTTTCCCACACTTATTCTTATTGCTCAGCGCGACGTACTCGGAAGCTCGCAATTGTTTCGCTGTGCGCTGGTTTGGCTGCTGCTCGAGGTACTCATATTAATCATACAAGTCAACAATAAGTACCACTTCTAGTGCGTGTGCGAATGGCTTCAGTTGCTCAAAGGCGGTGAATTTGTGTTTGATCCGTTCGTTTTGGTGGCCAAATTTGTCTAATGGTTAAGTTTTTCTGCGGATACCTTCCGTAAAATGCCTTTGAGGCTGGTTGTGGGAGGTTGAGATTCCATGAAAATAAATATGATAACTTTGGGCGCGTAACAGACGGAAAGGGTTGAGCCCATACCGCAAACTCAACGCGCGGTTGCTCGTGCAGAGCCGATAGGACATTCTAGTAAGAGGGCGATATGGCTAAGGATTAGCGCCTCACGGTAAACCTTCGATCGCGGAGCAAAGGGTCGACGGGGTGAAGGTCATCTCGGCTCAATCCGCACATGGAATGCCCAATGAATGCTCGGCTGGAACCCCCAATCTGATGAGCCGCGCTTGTAAGGCCGTTCGGCTATTCCGCCGCTGAGGGGGAGGCAGTTTTTTGGAAACCATCGCGGCTGAGATGTAAGTTGGAGCCGGTCTGATCACCGAAATTGGTAGGTCTAAAACCGGTTTTCCCGAGGCGCGACTGCAAAGCGAAGGTGGTCGCACGACGTGTCAGTTGCGTCTATTCACAGACCGCATCCGAGCGGGTGGATACCTCGATCCGGGCCTTCACACGGCTCTTCCGGGTCGGATGCCGCTGCCGCGCCCCGATCTGAAACGTGCTCAGCACCCCGTCGGACCTTTTGCGGTCTTTGGCGCATCAAACTTTCCGTTGGCTTTTTCGACTGCGGCCGGAGACAAAGTTACCGCGCGTGCGGCAGGCTGCGATTGACAAATGCCGTGTCCATTCCGGTGTCTTCAGCTTGAGCCAAGGCGGCAAGCGCGACGCGGGATCAGAAGTTTATGCCAGTCTGGAGCGCAAGGCGGTACGCATACTGGCGAACGGATTTCCGACGGGTCGAGGGTTGCCACATCATGGTGCATGGCGGGCCTTATCTCGCATCGACCAATTTCGGCCCGACGTCTGTTGGAGCTTTGTCGATCCGTCGCTTCCTGCGTCCCGTTTGCTATCACAACGGGCCGTTTGACTTACTGTCTTGAATGACAGTTGAGCGCCCATCGTTTTTATGTCGTTGCATATCGTCGGCATTTGAAAAGTTGCGCTGGATGTACCAATTTCAACAGAACACGATATACGTCGGGTGCATGAAGATCAGTGCTTGCCCCATCCCTGTGTCTTTGCTGCCGAAATTTTAAGTGGGACCCATAAAAGAGAGTATGAATGTGACACCCCAAGCACCGGTCGGAAAATCGCTCGTCGTTGCGGTTCGAGATAAGCTTAAAGAGCAGATTTCGTCCGGCCGTTTTCGGTCGGGTGATCGCCTGCCCAGCGAAGCCGCTCTGACGGATGAATTTGGGGTCTCACGGACAGTTGTGCGTGAGGCTATTGCTTCGCTGCGGGAAAACGGATTGGTGATGTCACGGCGCGGATCCGGTGTTTTTGTGATCGAACCTGAAAGTGCGGCAATCCTGCCATTTGAAAGTGCCGATCCCGAAAAGCTGTCTTCGATGATTGAGCTTTTGGAGTTGCGAACGGCGATCGAGGTTGAGGCTGCAGGTCTGGCTGCGCTGCGCCACAGTCCGCATCATGAAGAATTGCTGCTCACAAAGCTCAAGGAACTTGAAGAACTTGCAGATGCCGGGCAGCCGGCCCACGAAGCAGATTTTGCGGTACATATGGCTATAGCAGAAGCCTCTGGCAACAAGCGGTTTTCTGAAGCGCTGTCGATGTTCGGTGTCCTCATGATCCCGCGCCACGCCTTGGAGCCAGCGGCAGTCCCAGTCGCTGCGGAATATGTGGAATTGCTCAAACATGAGCATCGCGACATCGTCCACGCGGTTCTTGATGGTGACGAGGACAGGGCCCGCACGGCAATGCGCAGGCATCTCAAGGGCAGCCAAGCGCGCTATAAGAAATTACGACGAGGCTAGGATGGGCGCTGTCGGGTAAGCTCTATGCGCTTAGGGCGGTTGTTACGTGAAAATGCTCTCATACAGCTTTGAGAAATTGGTCTGCGGGCTGTCTTTTACCGGTTTCCTGTATCTTTCAGGGCGGCACGATAACGCGCAAGACTATTGTCCAGATGCGTTGTCATGGCTGCTTCGGCGCCAGCCTGATCTCCATCCATCACCGCGTCCAAGATCAGTTGATGCTCTTTGACCAAATAGGGGTTCGGCCCCTTCAGGACGCGATCGCTTGTCGTTTCATCCAAGCTTGCCCTTGGGATGATTCCCTCACGGATGATGCTCAGAAACTCGAAGAAACGTTTGTTTTGGGTGGCTTCAGCCAAAAGGCAGTGAAACTGAAAGTCAATTTCAGCCGTGCTTGCGCCCTCTTCTACGAGCGCTTTGAGCTGGCGGTGGTTTTCGATGAGCCTTTCAATCTGCGCGGCCGACCGTCGCAGGGAGGCCAGCCCTGCTGAGCGAATTTCGACGGCGCTGCGCAGTTCTAACAGTTCGATAGCGCTAGAAATGCGGGTGGCATCTAGATCGGCGAAGGGCTTTTTATCTTGCTCTGGCAGATCCAGTACAAACACGCCCGATCCTTTTTTAGATTCAACCAATCCTTCGGTTCGCAGCACTGAGATCGCCTCGCGGACGACTGTTCTGCTAACAGAATAGGTCTTGGTCAAAGCGGCCTCGCTGGGCAGTCGTGTGCCTGCCACTGTTTCTCCCGAGACGATGCTTTCTTTCAGGTCAGAAATGATCCTGGAGACCAGCGGGGATACATGTTGAATCGAAATTGGCCTGTTCCTTTTTCTTTGAGCCATGCGGCGGGTAGCGCGTCGATCTGCCTGCGGATTCGCTTTTGATGCAATGTACCACTTAAGTACAGATATGGTCCAAAAGAAAAAATCTGTCATACAAATATTGACAGAAACGCACAGAATCCGCTACCCAAAGTACAAATTAGATATCCAAGGGGAATGCGGTGATTATCAAAGATGTAGATGTCCGGGTCTTCGAGCATACGACAAGGCGTCATTCAGATACGGCTGGCCATGCACACCCTGGGCCACCACATCAGGTTGAGCAGGCGATCCTTACCTTGCGCACAGAAGATGGTTTTGAAGGACATTCCTTTTGCCCGCCCGAGGTCGTTCGGCCCCATGTGATTGAGAAATTCGTCAAAAAGGTTCTGGTCGGACAAGACTGCCGTGACCGAGAACGGCTCTGGTCGGAATTGGCTCATTGGCAGCGCGGTTCGGCAGCGCAGTTGACCGATCGCACACTCGCAGTTGTTGATTGCGCGCTTTGGGACTTGGCGGGGCGCACACTGCAGCAACCTGTTTACAAGTTGATCGGGGCCTACCGCGACAAAGTGCTCGCCTATGGTTCGATCATGTGCGGGGACGAACTCGAAGGTGGATTGGCGACGCCAGAAGACTATGGCCGGTTCGCCGAAAAGCTGGTGGCGCGGGGGTATAAAGGGATCAAACTGCACACTTGGATGCCACCTGTGAGTTGGTCCCCCGATGTGAAGATGGATCTAAAGGCTTGCGCGGCTGTGCGCGAAGCCGTTGGGTCGGATATTTCGCTGATGATTGATGCCTTCCACTGGTACAGCCGCACACAAGCGCTGGAGCTTGGGCGCGGGCTTGAAAAACTGGGATTTGATTGGATCGAAGAGCCAATGGATGAACAGTCCATGTCCTCCTACAAGTGGATGGCGGAACAATTGGATATCCCAGTGATCGGGCCAGAAAGCGCTGCAGGAAAACACTGGGCGCGCGCTGAATGGGTGAAAAACGAGGCTTGCGATATTCTGCGCACTGGCGTGAATGACGTCGGTGGCATCACACCCGCCCTTAAGACCATGCATCTGGCAGAAAGCTTCGGCATGAACTGCGAAGTGCATGGCAACACGGCCATGAACCTGCATGTCGTTGCCGCGACCAAGAATTGCCGCTGGTACGAACGTGGGCTTTTGCACCCATTTTTGGAATATGACGACGGGTTCGACTACCTGAATTCGCTCTCCGATCCAATGGATGCGGACGGCTATGTCCACGTTCCCGACCGCCCCGGCCTCGGCGAAGATATCAATTTCGAGCATATCGAAAACAACCGCCTGCGCTGAGCGCGGGCGATCACAGGCGCGTTGAGGGAGAACGAGCCTTAAAAGTGCACATCAACTGTGCCAACCAGGAGGAAGACATGAAACATTTAATGGCATCCGTGGCCTTTAGCGTCCTACTGTCGACAAGTGCGATGGCAGAAACGCCCAAGGATCAGCTGATCGTTGCGTTCGACATGAGCAACGTGTTGACGATGGACCCAGCGGCGATCACCGGTGGAGAATCCGTTCAGATTCTGAATAACTTCTATGATGCTTTGGTTGAATTCGCGCCTGATGGTGGCACCTTGGAGCCGCGGCTGGCAACAGGGTGGGAGATTTCCGAAGACAACCGGTCGGTGCGGATGCCGCTTGATCCCAAGGCAACTTTTGCGTCGGGCAATCCTGTGACGGCCCATGACGTTGTCTGGAGCTTCAGGCGCAACCTCGACCTTGGTCTGGCGCAATCCTCGGGCCTGAAAAGCCGGGGCTTCACGTCCGAGAATGCATCGGAGATGTTTGTCGCCGAAGACGATCACACCTTTGTACTGAACCTGCCGGAACCCGGCGATCCGCGCATGATCTTGATGTATCTGGCGCAGGCGGGCGTGGGGTCGATTTTGGACTCCAAACTTGTGATGGAGAACGAAAAAGATGGTGATATGGGGCAGGCTTGGTTGATCAACAACTCAGCGGGATCTGGAGCATTTTCCTTGGGCGATTGGCGTTCGAACGAATATGTTCTGATGAACCGTAGCGACACTTTCTGGGGCGAGACTGCCGAGATGCGGCGCGTTCTGATGCGCCACCTTCCCGAAAGCCAATCCCAGCGTCTTGGGCTTGAACAGGGTGATTTGGATGTGGGCCTTTCGTTGGCGGCCTCTGATCTTAAGGCTCTGACCAAAAACGACGAGCTGGATGTTGAGACGACTCCATCGGCGGGGTTCTACTATCTTGCCGCTTCAGTGGATGACGATAAATTTTCGCATCCCAAGCTGCGTGAAGCGCTGCGGTATCTGATCGACTATGATGGTATCAACCAGGCGATCATGCCCTATTTCGGCGTCAAACGACAGCGTCCGGTCAACAGCCGCATTGTCGGCGCGCTAGACGATCCTGGCTATACGCTGGATATCGAAAAGGCCAAATCCCTGATGGCCGAGGCTGGCTTTCCCGATGGGTTCGAGACAAGCATTCGTGTGATTTCCACTCAACAATTTCTGGATGCCGCGACTGCCATTCAAGGCACGCTCGCGCAGGCAGGGATCAAGGCCGAGATCATCACGGGCGATGGCAGCCAAATCTATGGCGCAATGCGTGCGCGTGAATTCGAGCTTCTGGTCGGCCGTGGTGGCGGGGGCCAACAGCGTCACCCAGACAGCAACCTGCGTGCGTTGGTTTACAACCCTGACAACAGCAAGGATGCAGGCCTGACAAATTACCAAGGGTGGCGCACGGGGTTCCAAGACGAAGAGCTCAACGCCTTGATCGAAACCGCGCTTATTGAGCGCGACGCAGAGAAACAGCGTGCGCTCTATGCCGAAGTTCAGGACTTGATTGATGAGCGTGTGATCGCGATCCAGCCATTTTCTGAGCGCGTGGTGACTGCAGCCTTCCAAGACGAGGTGAGCGGCTTGATCGTTGACCCTTGGATCACAAGGTTCGAAGGGGTGTCGAAAGACGACTAAAATTCTCCCTGAGCTTCGATTAATCGAGCTTTAAGCGCGTCCCAAATTTTGGGGCGCGCTTTTTGGGTTCTGTCCTTAGTGGTAATGGGTGGCGGCTTGGATACGCTGGATTTTTTCTGAGTCGCAGGTAAAAGAAAAAACCCCGACGCAGGTGGCACCGGGGTCTTTGCGGTTTTTACTTCAGTTTGGTCTTAGGCAATGCGTTCATAGGCAAGGCTGGCCTCGATCAATTGCCGCGCATAGGGATGTGTTGCGCCGTTGTTTTGCAAAACATCGCGCCCGAGCACCTCGGTGACTTCACCGGTTTGCATGACCGCAAACTTCTCGCACATGTGATCAACAACGGCGAGGTCATGGCTAACCATCAGGTAAGTGAATCCCTTTTCTTGGCGCAGGCGCTGCAAAAGGTTCAGGATTTCTGCCTGTACAGACACATCGAGCGCCGAGGTTGGTTCGTCCAGCAATAGAATGCTGGGTTCAAGCACCAAAGCGCGGGCGATGGCGACGCGTTGTCTTTGACCGCCCGACAGTTGGTGGGGGTAGCGATCCAAAAACTCTGTGGGCAAACCGACATCGCGCATCGAACTTTCGAGACGGTTTTCTAAGTCACCTAGCTTATGAATGCGAATGGGCTCGGACAGCGCTGTGCGAATGGATTGACGGGGATGCAGGGAGCCATAGGGATCTTGAAAAACCATCTGCATCGTCCGACACCGTTCCATCGGTGCCAATGTCCGCAAATTCTTGCCGTCAATGCGAATGGTGCCGGTCCAAGAGGAGAGCAGCATAGAGGCGCATAGCAGCGTTGTGGACTTGCCCGAACCGCTTTCGCCCACAAGTCCAAAACACTCGCCTGCGGTCACTTCAAAGGACACGTTTTTCAGGACATCAAGCGCGCCAAAAGACATGCAAAGATTATCAAATGCGATAGTGTTCATGATGAAACAGCACTCCCTGTGGTCCAATTTTCTTGCCGTTTCAGAACGGGCAGGTCGGCGCGCGAACCGCCGATGCGCGGCTGGGCAGCCAAAAGCCCCTGCGTGTAAGGGTGCTGGGCTTGATCCAGCTCGCTGGCTTTCAGGCTTTCCACAACACGTCCCGCATACATGATCAAAACGCGGTCGCAAAAGTTGCGGACAAGGTTGAGGTCATGACTGATCATGATCAGCCCGATGCCCTTTTCGCTCACCAGCTTGTCCAGAATTTCCAGAACCTGGAGCCGCACCGTGACATCCAAGGCCGAGGTCGGTTCATCAGCGATCACCATATCGGGTTGGGTCAAAAGCATCATGGCGATCATGATCCGTTGCCCCATGCCCCCTGACACTTCATGCGGATACATCTGGTAGACCCGTTCAGGATTGCGAATTTGCACCGCTTCCAGCATCTCAAGCGCGCGGGATTTGGCCTCGGCCTGTTTGCACTTGAAATGGGTGCGATAGGCCTCGGAAATTTGGTCGCCGCAGCGCCGGATCGGATTCAGAGAAAACTTCGGGTCCTGCAAAATCATCGAGATTTTCTTGCCGCGAATGCCCAGCATTTGCTTTTCGCTCAGCGCCAACAGGCTGTTGCCTTGGAACATAAGCGACTGGGCCGAGATATCGGCGGTGGGGAGCAGTTTTAACAAGGCCCGACCGACGGTCGATTTACCCGAGCCGCTTTCCCCGACAATACCCAGCCGCTCTCGACCAAGCGTAAAGCTGACATTCTGAACAGCCGGTGTCGCCGCGCCGCGGTAGTGCACGTTCAGGCTTTCGACATTGAGTATTGGGGCTTCATCTGGTTCAGGCATTGGCCCTACCTCCTGTTCATTTGTTTGGGATCAAGCGCGTCACGCAGACCATCGCCAAGAAGGTTGAAGGCCAACGACACAAGCAGGATTGCGACGCCGGGGAAAGTTACCAGCCACCAGCTGTCGATCATGTATCGGCGTCCTGTTGCGATCATCGCGCCCCATTCCGGCATTGGGGGCTGCGCACCCAATCCCAAAAAGCCCAAGCCCGCTGCCGTCAGAATGACCGTTGCCATGTTCAGCGTCAGGCGGATCATGACCGACGGCAGACACATAGGGACAATCGATTTCCAAATGATCCGCGCAGAGGAAGCCCCCTGTATTTTTGCAGCCGACACATAGTCCGCCTTGCGAAAGGTGAGTGTTTCCGCTCGCGCCAGCCGCGCGATGGGCGGCCATGCTGTCAGGGAAATGGCAATAATGGCGTTGTTCAAGCTCGGTCCAAGTGCTGCGACAAATGCCAGCGCAAGAATAAGAGAGGGGAACGATAGAAAGATGTCCGTAAAGCGCATCATCACCATGTCCACTTTGCCGCCATAGTAGCCCGCAACAGTGCCCACAAACATTCCGATCGGGCCGACGACAATGGTGACCAGAAAAATGATCCTCAGCGTGATCGCCGCTCCGAATAGGATGCGGGAGAGAATGTCTCGCCCAAGCTCGTCAGTGCCGAACCAATGCTCTGAAGATGGTGGTTGCAAGGTGTTCTGCAAATTCTGCGTGTAGGGATCAAAGGGCGCAATAAGTGGACCAAGTAGTGCCAGTGCGATTAACAGAAAGAAAACCATCAACCCGAATGCCGAAGTCGGGTGCCGCCACAAAAAGGCAATGATGTTGATCAGCGGTTGTAGGTTTTGTCTGCTCACTGGGAACCTCTTTGGGGACGAGGGAGTTTCAAGGATTGCGGATTTCTCAAAAGACAGGGGCATGATCAGCGGGTCCTTGGATCAAAAGCGCGATAGAGCAGATCTGAGATCAGGTTGAGAGTGATGAAGATCACGCCAACAAGTAAAACGCAGGTCATCAGCGCGTTCATGTCTCCCATGCGCAGGGTCGAGGTGAGGTATTGACCAAAGCCGGGCCATGCAAAGACCGTTTCGATCAAGACCGCGCCCTCCAAAAGCGAGCCATATGCCAAGGCGATTATCGTCACCAATTGAACTTTGATGTTCCCAAAAGCATGCGACCAAACCGTGCGTCGGGCGCTAAGACCTTTGACGCGCGCCGTCGTGACGTATTCTTGATTGAGTTGATCAAGCATGAAGCTGCGCGTCATGCGCGTGATGTAGGCGGAGGACGAATAGCCCAAAAGCGAAGCGGGTAGGATGAGGTGATTTATTGCACTTTTGAACACCTCCCATTCCCCAGCTAAAGCGCTGTCAATTAACAGAAACCCAGTGCGATCTGGGACGACGCCGATATAGAACTGACTCATCCGACCCGACCCTCCGACCCATCCGAGTGCCGCATAGAAGACCAGCAGGCCGATCATGCCCGTCCAGAAAATCGGCATGGAGTGACCTGTGAGGCTGATCACGCGAATGATTTGATCTTGCCATTTGTCTTTATAGACAGCGGCCCAAACCCCCATCGGGATGCCAACGCCGGCACCAATGACAATTGCGAGTGTCGCCAGTTCGATGGTGGCCGGGAGCACCTGAAGGATATCTTGCGCGACGGGCTGTCCAGTGCGCAAAGACGTCCCAAAATCCAGACTGAGCACATCACGAATGTAGTATAAAAACTGTTGCCACATGGGCTTATCAAGGCCCAATTGACGGTAGACATTTTCATAAACCTCGCGGGTTGCCTCTTCCCCAACAATCGCTCGCACTGGGTCTACGGGCATGATGCGCCCAATGACAAAGGTTAGTATGAGCAATCCCAACAACGTGACGCCAATGGTTGCGAGTTGCCTGAAAATGCCAGCCATCCACCTTTGATTTGCCAAAGTCCTATCTCCTCCAAGATCGAGTCGTCTAGCAACCCTCATATATCTGTATGACAGATATATACATGTGGTGGTCAGCTTTGCAAGTCTGACAGAGAGGCGCAATGATGCGACCGAAGGCGTAACAGGTTCTGTTGCGTTATTTGATTTTGGCTTGATCCAAGCTTTCGCCCTTGCACGACGTAGAACTTCATCAGCTTACGCCTAAAACGATTGGTGGCATTCGAATTCCGACGTCTTTTGGTTAGGTTCGCCAAGGGATTTCCTGCCGGATCCACCACACGTCACGAGCGTCGGTTTTTCGGCATCGCTATGATGACTTCGGCGAGTCTCCGTTTGCCACCGACCGTAGGACGCTTCTGACATAGCGGCAGAAAAGCGAAGCAAGCGAAGTAGATCGGTCGGTGCAAATCGCAGTTCAATTTACGTCAGACACTGTCAGAGTATCGGCGGGTCGTTCGATAAGCCGCCGCCATGTTGCAAGCGATTTTGAAAAAGGACGGCAACGAAACACGTCTTTGGATGTTCAAAGGCGTCACGGCACCACATCCAATTTTCGTTCGGTCCGTGCATTTCGGACCGAGCGTTCTCCATTGTCTAAGCCTCGGTGTGCCAAGGTCACAGATTAATGTTGCGAAACGAAACCGGGGCGGGTTTGGGGCCCGACCCGGCTTGATGATTAAACCGTCAAACAGATGTATTTCAGTTCGAGAAAATCCTCGATACCGTGGTGGCTTCCTTCGCGTCCCAAGCCCGATTGTTTGACGCCGCCAAAGGGGGCGTTTTCGGTTGAGATGATGCCAGTGTTCACCCCGACGATGCCGTACTCCAGCGCCTCGGCGACTTTGTAAACGCGGCTTAGGTCTTTGGCGTAGAAATAGGATGCGAGGCCAAAAATCGTGTCATTCGCCAGCTCGATCACTTCATCTTCGCTCTCAAACTTGAAGATTGGTGCGAGGGGGCCAAAGGTTTCTTCGGTCGACATGGCCATATCGCGGGTTGCGCCCTTGATGATCGTCGGGGCGAGGAAGTTGCCAGAGGATTGTGGGGTTTCGCCAGCATAGACAACTTCGCCGCCTTTGGATTTGGCATCCGCGATGTGTTCCTGAACCTTTTGGATGGCTGCAGGCGTGATGAGCGGACCAAGTTCCGAGCCAGCTTCCAAACCGTCGCCAACCTTCATCTGCGACACGCGCGCAGCGAGCTTTTCGCTGAACTCGTCGTAAACACCGGATTGAACATAGATGCGGTTGGCGCAGACACAGGTTTGGCCATTGTTGCGGAACTTACAGATGATGGCACCTTCGACTGCGGCATCAATATCGGCATCGTCAAACACGATAAACGGTGCATTGCCGCCCAATTCCATGCTGCATTTCATGACGTTATGCGCAGCCTGAGCGAGCAGGATGCGGCCAACGCCGGTCGAGCCAGTAAACGTCAATTTGCGAACCTTTGTGTTTTCGCAGAACTCCTTGCCGATCCCTGGCGCGTCAGAGGCCGGCAGAATGTTGAAGACTCCTGCCGGGATGCCTGCGCGTTCGGCCAAAACTGCCAGCGCCAAAGCCGACAAAGGAGTTTCGGACGCGGGGCGACCAACAAAGCTGCAACCGGCCGCCAAAGCAGGGGCCGCTTTGCGGGTGATCATCGCGTTCGGGAAATTCCAAGGGGTGATCGAGGCGGCAACACCGATGGGTTGTTTCATCACCATAATGCGTTTGTCGCGCATGTGGCCGGGGATGGTCTCTCCGTAAATCCGCTTGGCTTCTTCGGCGAAAAATTCAATGAAGGAAGCACCATAGGCAATCTCACCCTTGGCCTCGGCCAAAGGTTTACCCTGTTCGGCGGTTAGGATGGTACCTAGGTCGTCTTGGTTTTCCATCATCAAATCGAACCATTTGCGCATGACATTTGCGCGTTCTTTTCCTGTCCACTGGGCCCAATCTTTTTGCGCGACATAGGCTGCGTCGATGGCACCTGCGACCTGCTCGCGCGATAAATCGGCAACCTGAGCGATAATATCACCGCGCGCGGGATTATCGACGTCAAGCGTGCCCGCACCTTCGACCCATTTGCCGTTAATATAGGCACGTGTTTCAAGCAGTGTTGGATCTTTGAGCAGGCTTTTAAGATTGGTGGTGGGCATTGCGACTTTCCTTAGGCGTTTATGGCTTGGCAAGGGGCAGAGCATCTGGTGAAGTGAATGTATATAGCCAAATGAGAAAAGCCGATGGACCTAGATGACGCCTATGCCAACATGCCCTACATTCCGGGCGGTGCCGAATACCCTGCGAAATGGGAGGCCGAGGCCGATGCGTTTCGCAAGTCGCAGGCGCTGACAGGGCGGGCGCGGCTTGGGTTGATGTATGGTCATGGCACGCGCGAAGTGCTTGATCTGTTTATGCCCGAGGGTACGCCAAAGGGGTTGGTCGTGTTTGTACATGGCGGCTATTGGTTGAAATTTGACCGGTCTTATTGGTCACATTTGGCGGCTGGGGCACAGGAACAGGGATGGGCCGTTGCGATGCCGTCCTATGATTTATGTCCACGGGTTCGGATTGCTGACATCACCCGCCAGATCGCCAATGCGGTTACAGTCGCTGCGCGTGAAATTGACGGGCCTGTGCGACTGTCAGGGCATTCGGCCGGTGGGCATCTTGTGGCACGCATGTGTGCGCCGGGGGTTTTGCCTGACGACATTGCAGCGCGGTTGACCAAGGTGCAACCGATTTCACCGGTATCAGATTTGCGGCCTGTCATGCAGCTTACGATGAACGAAGAACTGCGTTTGGACGAGGCCGAGGCACAATCTGAAAGCCCGATTTTTCAACCCAAACCCAATGCGTCGGTCACAGTTTGGGTTGGCGGTGATGAGCGCCCGGTGTTCCTGGACCAAGCGCGCTGGCTTGCCGAGGCTTGGGCCTGTGGGCATCAGGTTGTGACAGGAAAACACCATTTCGACGTGATCGAGGCCTTGGCCAACCCGAACAGTGATATGACGCGCGATTTGCTGGGCTAATTTGCTGGGTAACCTGCACCCAAAAATATTTGGGTAAGGTATCCAAGGATTGTGCGCTGGGCTGCGTCTAAGTCATGAGATGCGGATGAAAACCTGTGAAGAAGATTTGGCGCATGCCGCGGCAGGCGGTGACCGGGAGGCGTTTGGCGCGCTTTTGTCCCGTGTCTATGACCGTATGTTTGGGCTGGCCTTCAAATTGACGGGCAATCGGGCGGAAGCCGAGGATCTGGTGCAGGATGTCTGTGCGGCATTGCCTGCCAAGCTGGCGAATTTTCGTGGTGATGCGAAAGTAACGACGTGGCTCTATCGGATTGTCGTTAATGCGTCGCGGGATCGGCATCGCCGCCGGATATCTCATGCCAAAGCGGCGACTGGCTGGGGCGATTGGGAAGTGTCGCGCCGGGCGGATGAGGTCGAAGCGCAAGAGCGCGCGGATTGGCTGCGATTGGCTATGGATGCGCTGACACCGCCGGAATTGCGCGAAACGCTGGTCTTGGTTCTGGAAGGTTTGAACCATGCGCAAGTGGCCGAGATTTTGGGCGTGTCCGAAGGCACGATCAGCTGGCGCATGTCCCAGGCAAAGAAGAAGTTGAAAGCGATGAAGGAGGCCGAGGCATGAGCGAGTTCGACGATCTTAAACGCGCTTTGGACGCGGCTACGCCTGATCCAGATGGTGCCCGCAAAGCGGAAAACTTGGCCCGTGCGATGGAAAATTTTGACGATTTACAATTTTCCCGCCAAGGAACTGCAGATGACGCGCGTCTGACCTCTGAAGACCCCAAAACGGGGCTGTTTAGAGGAGTACGAAAGATGATGGCGAGTTTTTCAACCAAAGGTATTTTGACTGCATCGACCGCCTTGGCGGCATTGGGTTTGGTCGTGTTTGTGCCGGTGTTGCGGGACAATATGCCGACCGGGGCCGATCTGGTCGTCACAGAGCGCAATGAGCCCCCCGCCGTCCCGCTGGTTGAAGAGGCCGCGGTGGATCAAAACGATGGCATCGCGTTGTCGGGGGGGGCTGAAACCGCGATTATTGGCGATGAGGTTGATGACACGTCGCTTCACGCTGATATGGACATAGCGTTTTCGGCTGAACCGGCGATAGAGCCCGCCGCAGCAGCCAAGACCGGTGCTTTTGCCGCAACCCAACAGCTTTCACGGCCTGAACGGGATTTGCGAATTGCACCTGACGCCAATACGGAACGCTTTTCTGAAGCCGAGGCGAACCCGCTCAAAGTTACCGCAGAAGAACCAGTTTCGACCTTTTCGATTGATGTGGATACTGCCAGTTGGTCGATCATTCGCAACGGATTGACCTATGGCAACTTGCCACCGGAAGGGGCCGTTCGGATTGAGGAGATGGTCAATTATTTCTCCTATGATTATCCGGTCCCAGACGGGGATCAGCCGTTTAAGACAAGCATTGGCGTGACAGATACGCCGTGGAAAGACGGCACGCAAATCGTCCACATTGGTTTGCAGGGGGCTATGCCCGCCGAACGCCCGCCGATGAACTTGGTGTTTTTGATTGATACCTCGGGGAGCATGGATCAAGCGAATAAGCTGCCATTGCTGAAACAAAGCTTCCGTTTGATGCTGGGTCAACTGACGGAAAACGATAGCGTCTCGATTGTGACCTATGCCGGGAGCGCTGGGCGGGTGTTGGACCCAACTCCTGCCACAGAACGCGACACGATTTTGGCGGCATTGGACAATCTGCACGCGGGTGGCGGCACCGCGGGGCAGGCGGGATTACAACAGGCCTATGCCACCGCCAAAGCGATGAGTGAAGAGGGTGAGGTGTCGCGTGTGATCCTTGCCACTGATGGTGATTTCAACATCGGCATTCATGACCCAGATGAGTTGGAAACCTATATCGCCAAGGAACGCGACGGCGGCACGTACCTCTCGGTTTTGGGTTTTGGGCGCGGCAATTTGGATGATGCGACGATGCAGGCACTGGCCCAGACCGGCAATGGTATGGCGGCCTATATCGACACGCTGGCCGAGGCGCAAAAGGTGTTGGTGGATCAGTTGACCGGTGCTTTGGTGCCGATTGCTGATGATGTGAAAATTCAGGTCGAATTTAACCCCAGCCTTGTCGCCGAATACCGTCTGATCGGCTATGAAACACGCGCGCTGGCACGCGAGGATTTTAACAATGACAAGGTTGATGCGGGTGAAATTGGGGCCGGTCATCAGGTGACTGCGGTGTACGAAATCACCCCGGTTGGGTCGGAGGCGCGGCTTACGGATCCGCTTCGCTATGGCACCGCCCCCGAGCTTGCAAAGAGCAACGAATTAGGGTTCTTGCGGTTGCGCTACAAAGAGCCGGGCGAAGATGTGAGCCAGTTGATCGAAACACCGATTTTGGCGGATGCTGCGCCGCTGCCGGATGCGGATTTCGCCCTTGCGATTGCCGGGTTTGGCCAGATTCTGCGTGGGTCGGATTTGATTGGCGATTGGTCCTTTGGGGATGCGATCACATTGGCGCAGGGGGCCAAGGGCACCGATCCCTACGGATACCGCCAAGAGGCGATCACCTTGATGCGACTGGCCGAAAGCCTGTCGCAGTAATCAGAAACAAGGATCAGTGACGACGCAGACGGCCGTTCAGGGAGCGGCCGTTCCTGCTTTATTGGGCGGGAGGAGCTGGAGCCAATGCGACCCGAGTGCCGTCCAAGCGGTAAAGATGCGTTTCTATCGGCCGGGCATGCGTTTTCACAACCACGCGGTCCTTGAGACGATCAACATCGTACAGCTCATAGTTGACGAATAAGCTGCCATCGGGCTTGATCAAAAGCTTGTGCGTGTCTGTGCTGACAAGGGCAAAGCCATCTTCAAATGGTGTTGCGGTTTTATATTGCGGTTCAATCACCCAGGCCCCACCGTGATCAATGAATCCACACTTGGTTGCGTCCTCTTGGCGCAAACAGGCGCTGGCTCGATCATCAGAGAAACCTGCGCCGTCCAAAATTTCGAAATTCGGGGGCAAGCTCCAGTGGCCGGTTTTGTCGATGTAGCCCCATTTTTGGTTTTCAGGAGATTGCGCCATAGCAAACCCTTTGGAAAACGAGTTCCTGACACTTTGAAATTGCGGTTCTATGGCCCACTCGCCGGAGCTATTCAAAAAACCCCAAAGGCCTTGGTGAGAGGCGGCGCTTAGCCCACCTTCGAAGGAATACACCCATTCATACGTTGGTTCCAAAACCCACGCGCCTGTGTCGTCGATAAGCCCGCTTGGTCCGGCCATCGTTTTGACCACGGCAAGACCTTCGCTCAGGGCATTGATCCTTTTGTGTTGCGGCTCAATTATCCACCCGGTGTTGGGCGCAAACAAACCCTCGCCCGCGTCTGTACGGACGCTGAACCACCCGTTTCCAAATGGCGCAATCCGGTGTTGCTCAGGGTTCAGAACCCATCCGTTGGCCGGATCGACCAGACCAAGACGTTGCGCGGGTTTGGGGCCGTTTGGGTTTTTACGAGACACCAATATAAGGTCGCTGTCGGCAAGGAACTCAATCTTGGTGAACTGAGCGTTTATGATCCATTTTTCAAGATTAACCACCCCCCACCCGCCGTCAGTTTTGACCTTAGCCATGCCGTTCTGAAAGTCGGTTGCTTGGGAAAACTGCGGCTCAATAGCCCACGCGAACGAAGTGTTCGTATATCCCCATTTTCCATTCACTTTGACCGCAGCTAACCCTTCTGAAAACGGTTTGCCTGCCTCTAGAACCGCTGGGTAGGCCCATGCACCTGCGGGCGTGATGTATCCGCTCTTGCCGTTTTGACGCGCCAGAGCCAGGCCTTCGTGGAAATAGATCGGCCCGTCATAGATCGGTGCAATGATCCAGTTTCCGTCAGGGTCTACCAACCCGTATTGATTTGTTTCAGGGCTTTGAAGTGTGATCGTGTTCGGGTCAGCCCATGCGGGCATTGTCGCCATAACGGCAAGCGCGGTCAAAAACAGTTTCATCAAGGAAGCCTCAGGAAAAAGGGCAAAAATTTGGAGGAGCTTGTCGCAGGTCAAGATGGTTTTCAAGTCGACAAGACTGAGAGTTTTGTAAGCTTTCAACCCAAAGTTACATAACTGTCATTCAGTTGTTACCTTTACCAGCGATTGCCGCCTTTGGACCACATAACAGGGGGATCCCATGCATTTCCGCACACTTTGCTTGACCAGCGTTGTTGCATTGACTGCCAACACCGCACTCGCTGAAATGAATTTCAACCGGATTGCCAGCTTTGCCACGCCATTGAACATGGCAGATGGTGAAGACCGCAAAGCCGAAACGTCAGCAGAAATCATCGCGGCCACGGCTGATGGCAACACGCTGGTTTACACCGACAGCCCCTTGGGCGTTCTGGGGCGCATTGATATCACCGATGCCGCCAACCCAAAGCCATTGGGAAACATTGCGCTTGAAGGCGAGCCGACGTCGGTTGCCATTTCTGGTGCTTTTGCCCTTGTTGGTGTGAACACCTCGGAATCTTATACCGCGCCATCTGGCTTTGTTGCGTCGATGAATATCGCCGACGGCATCGAAACGGATCGGTGTGATCTGGGCGGTCAGCCTGACAGCATCGCAGTAGCCAAGGATGGGTCCTTTGTTGCGGTTGCGATTGAAAACGAACGTGACGAAGACTTGGGCGATGGCCGTACCGGTCAGCTACCTGCCGGTTATCTTGTCACCGTTGGCCTGACGGACGAAGGTCTGTTGGATTGCGACACGCTAAAGAAAATTGAGATGACAGGCCTTGCCGAAGTCTCGCCCGAAGATCCTGAGCCTGAATTCGTTGATATCAACGAAAAGGGCGAGATCATTGTCACGATGCAGGAAAACAACCACCTGGTTGTTGTGTCCAAAGAGGGTGAGATTCTGAACCATTTCTCCGCTGGTGCGGTTGATCTGGAAGGCATCGACGCCACGGACGAGCGCGGCGCGCTGATCTTTACTGAATCCCAGACTGGTCGTGTTCGTGAACCTGACGCGGTCAAATGGATTGATGCCGATCACTTTGCCACCGCCAACGAAGGTGACATGGACGGCGGTTCGCGCGGCTGGACGATCTTCAACAAAGACGGCACGGTTGTGTATGAAAGCGGTGCAAGCTTTGAGCACGCGCTGGTTCAAATCGGACATTATCCTGACAAAAGGTCGGACAGCAAAGGTATCGAGCCTGAATCGATCGAATTCGCGAAATTCGGCGACACACCCTTTGTGTTTGTAGGGTCCGAGCGCGGCTCTGCTGTTGGTGTCTATGACGTCACAGACCTGCCCAATCCGGTTCTGAAACAGATCTTGCCATCTGGTGTTGGCCCCGAGGGTTACGTTGCCTTGCCTGCGCGTGGCTTGCTGGTATCAGCCAATGAAAAAGACCTGATCGACGACGGTGGCCCACGCGCTCACGTCATGATGTACGAGCTACAAGACGCTGCTGCCCAGTATCCGACCCTGACATCCGAAGGCGCAGATGAGCTTATTGGCTGGGGGGCAATTTCTGGTATGGTTGCCGACCAAGATGGCATGATTTACGCCGTCAACGATAGTTTCTACGGGTTCCAGCCGTCCATCTTCAAAATCGACCCAAGTCAGACGCCTGCCAGAATCGTTGACGTGATCCGCGTTCACCGAGCCAATGGTGCCCCGGCCCAGAAACTGGACCTTGAAGGTATCACTCTGGACGGAAAGGGAGGCTTCTATCTCGCCTCTGAAGGTCGCACTGATCGCGCGATTCCGCACGCGATCTATCATGTGACGTCTGAGGGCTTGATCAAAAGCCATAAGCAGGAAATTGGCCTGCCAGCCGAACTGATGGCGGTCGAAAAGCGGTTTGGTTTTGAGGGCATTACCAAGATCGGCGATACCCTCTGGATGGCGGTTCAGCGCGAATGGAAAGACGATCCTAAGAACCACGTCAAACTGGTGTCTTACAATCTGGAAACCAAAGAGTGGGGGGCTGTTCTTTACCCCAAAGCTGAGCCAGCGACCGGTTGGGTTGGTCTGTCTGAGATCGTTGCGCATGGCGATTTTGTCTACATCATCGAGCGCGATAATCAGATCGGGTCAAATGTTGTGACCAAGAAAATCTACCGCGTTCCTGCGGCGGAAATGGTTCCTGCCCAGCTTGGTGGCGATCTGCCAGTGGTGTCCAAGGAAGAGGTTCGTGACCTGATCCCTGACCTCGAGGCCTTTGGCGGTTATGTCACTGACAAGGTTGAAGGTTTGGCGATTTTGCCTGATGGCTCTGCCTTTGTCAGCACCGACAATGACGGTGTTGATGACAGTTCCGGCGAAACCTTCTTCTGGTCAATCGGTAAGCTCTAAGCCTTTTCACGTCGATTGTACGATAGCGCTCTGCGGATCCTCCCCCGCAGGGCGTTTTTTCATGAAAGAAGATGAAAAGGTTGCGGCACAGTGGTTTGCTGTTAGCGTGGATTTTGGATGCCCAAACAGGAGAAATTCATGCTGCGAATTGGATGTGTGGTTGCCACGATGCTTTCCGCGCCGACCTTGGTCTCGGCCCAAGATTACACGCCGCCGGCGACAGGAACGAAATTTCTCTATGGCGTCTATGAGGGCGGTGAAGTTCCGTTGATCACCGAGACGATCACCGTTTTGGGATCAGACGAAAAAGGTTTTGTTGGTCTGGTTGAGAACAAAGAGTTCGGAAACCACACCGCGCTCTATGTGTACGGGACAACGTCAATCTATTGCGACGGTGGCTATAACCCTTTCCTAGAAGGCATTGATGCGATTTGGCCCTTTGCGCCGGGCAAAACGGGCGAATCCGGTGCCTTTTTCGTCATTGGCAAAGATGTCGATTTTTGGCTGGAGGGAACCGCGTATGAAACATGGGCGGTTCGTGAGTTTACCGAACACGGGTCGACTTGGGTGACACGGGTCAGCCCGGATCTGGGCATCCATGTCGATGATCTTGTTGGTGTCGAAAAGGGCGATGTTCCGAACTTTGATGCGGCCGAGATCAAAGCCTGTTTGGCATTGTAGGTTTCCTTCTGAGGCTCGGGTGCATCTTCCGGCAACCTCACGGATCGGTGATGTTTGCAGATACCTCTTTCCCTTGAGGCAAGACGACCTATCCTTTTGCGCGTGAACTCACGCAGAAGGACACTGCTATGAAACGCCGGACTTTTTTAAAAACCTTTCCAGCCGCCGCGGCCGCCCTTGCGACGACGGCAGGTATCGTACCAATCGCCGTGGCCGCCGATGGGCATGGCGCACAAATTGTTGCCGCTCAAAAATTCAAAGTAGGTGAGATGGTTGTCACCGCGATTTCAGATGGCTACTTCAATTTGCCGCTTGAAATGCTGAATGGTGTTGATGCGGAAACCATCGCGGCCTTGCTCACCAAGGGCTATCAGGACCCCACCAATTTCCGCGCTGCTGTGAACGCCTATCTTGTGCAATCGAATGGTGAAAATTATCTGATTGATGCGGGAACAGGGGCCATTTTTGGCCCGACATTGGGCGACGTCGCCTCGGTTCTTAGTGTTTTGGGCATTCAACCTGCGGACATTTCCAAGCTGATCGTGACGCATCTGCATGGTGACCATGTTGGCGGGGCGGTCAAAGATGGTGCTGCGCTTTATCCCAACGCCGAAATGGTTGTCACGCAGACCGAAGTGGATTTCTGGACATCGAAAGATATTCGCGATCAAGCTCCCGAACAGTTTCGGAGCTTCTTTGATTTGGCGTCAGGCGTTGTTGGGGCCTATCAGGATCGTCTGCGTCTGGTCACCGGTGAGGCGGATCTCGCTCCGGGTCTGACGGGTCGCCCTTTGCCGGGTCACACGCTGGGTCACCAAGGGGTGATGTTGGAATCGGGCGGTGACAGCCTTTTGATCTGGGGCGACGTGGTGCATGTCGCACCGGTTCAGTTGGCGCGCCCAGAAGTGACCATCGGGTTTGACACCGATCAGGAGCTGGCGGCCAAAACCCGCGCAGACGCCTTTGCTTCGGTCGTGCAAAGCGGTCAGAAGATTGCCGGTATGCACATGCCGTTCCCCGGTGTCGGATATGTCGAGAAAGCCAGCGAAGGCTTTCGATTTGTCCCGGCCCCGTGGGATTATATGTAATCTCTGATCACACTATGGGCCCTCACCTGCGCGACGCCGCGGCTGGTGGGGGCCTAAACCTTTGTTTTAACTTGTCCGACCCTCGGGGCTTCGTTATTCCAAAATGAAAGGTGCCAAATCACCGTTGTCGGCATCAAGTGGGGGGTGGACCAAATGAGACGAGTGATCCGCTGTAGCGGCGCTGTTATGCTTGCTGTGTCCTTGATGGCCTGTGCCAGCGGCGTTCCAGATTCTAAACCAGATGCGACCAAAGAAACCGGAACCAACGGGTTTTTGTCCGGCATCTTGGGCGATGGATCTGCCAAGAGCGACGGGAAACCGGCCAAAACGAAACCACCGCTCAGCCGGGTGTCTTTGGCGGGCAGTGATGTGCGTGTGTCCGGCCCCGACGGCTATTGCATTGATCCCGTAACCGTCGAGACATCTAAAGAACGCGGTTTTGCTTTGATCGCCTCGTGTCACATTTTGTCGGGTGGCAAGATTGGGGAACCCGTTGAACCGGTGTTGATCACCGTAACGGTTGGTCCGAAAGGCAAGGTTTCGGATATTCCGACACCTCAACAATTGGCGGCAACAGCGGGCCATGCCTTGCTGGGTGGCGAAACCGGCGATGGGTTTTCGATGGCCAACTTGGACGGTGGTGGCGATAGTCAGCTAAAAGGCGGTGATACCAGGCATTGGCGTGGCGCGTTTTTGCAGGGGGATCGGTTGGTTGGATTGGCGTTGTATGCGCCCAAAGGCAGCGCCTATGCCGGGCCACATGGTGGTGGCATGTTGGGTAAATTGCACAACAAGATTGCATCGCTAAGCCCGGGTGGTCATTCTGAGCCGGCAAATCCCGCGAAAGCCGCCAAAAAACCGCAGGAAGAAACCGTTTTGGGGCGTTTATTCAGGCGTTAAGATTTGTAATACTACTGTCGGGTCAAAAGAGCTGGCCGGTTAGTCGGGGCGTGGATATCCATGCGGCTGGCTTTCCAAGCTAGCAGATTTGCGGAGCAAAACATGAGTGGCGAAAAGCAAGGTTGGTTGGATCGTTCGCTGGAGCAGGGGGCTTTGCGCCGTTGGTCACGCGCCTCGCGGTCTGCTGGAAATACCGATTTGGCTGAGCTGCGCAATCAACGTCAACGCGCCCGCAAGCTTAAGCAACATCTCGACCAGCTAATCCATGTGGCTGACTCGCGCCTTGCGCTTCCCTATATCGGGAATCAGTCTTTCCCGCGGCCTGCGGATGCCGATTGGGCCTGGCGACCCGAGTTGTGGTGCGGTCCTTTACCTGAACAGGGCTTGTCTTCTGTCCAATCAAAATCAATGCTTGGGAGTGAAGTCACACTGTTTCACGACTGCCAGCATTCGGAGCTGACCCTTCGCCAAATCCGCAATATGCGTGAGGAAGACCTTGCAGCGTTTGGGCTGCGCATGGATGTTTTTCGTTTCGACGGATCGTATTTATCGCTGGCTGTTGATCTGCCCGAGGAGGCAAGCCGAGGGTTGTTGCGCAAACATCTGATCCGCATTGAGACCATCGTTGAGATGGAAAAACCGTTGGAAATCTTTGCCCGGCTCAATATCAAACACGGGCCCAATACCGAACAGATCGTGCGCGAATTGCCGTTGAACGAAGAAGATATCGTTGTTGAGTTTGATCTTGCCTATACAAAGCTTAACGAAAAGCGGGTTGAGAAAATGTGGCTCGATTTGATTTTTGAAGGCCCGCAAATGAATCAGGTGATCTTGCGAGATCTTACCTTTAGCCGCCGCAAGCGGGCGGAGCTGTGACAGGAGCATGCACACCATGAGCGCCTTTTCCCTCACCAAAACCCGCTTTCGTGAAGGCCAGTGGGAAGGTCTATTGACCGCCATCGAAAAGGACGCGGCGCAGCCAGAAATCGCCGTGACTTTGCGTGATTTACCCGTGCGTGGCGTGACAATGACCGAAACCAAGGAGCCGGGGCGCTGGGTTATTCAAATCCCGGTTCCTGTCGAGGCCGTCGGTGATGGTGTGCAAACCTTTTTGATCACTGATGCCAACGCGGACGTGGTCCTTGAGAGTTTCACGCTGATTGCAGGTGAAGTGCTCGGTGAAGACATTCGCGCCGAAGTTGATCTTTTGCGGGCGGAACTGGATATGCTCAAACGTGCCTTTCGCCGACACTGCCTTGAAACTTCCTAATTTTTAAATATTTTTCGGCCGATCGACGTTTGACGTATTTGGCCTGCGGTCCGGGAAAGTGGCGACATTCTCCATGCGCACTTGACGTTGTGTGCCCAACGCTCCACCGTGCCGCTATGCCATCAAGGAGCAAACATGTCCCCGTTTCGCGGAATCGCACTGAAGCTTTGCTCGGTGTTCCTGTTCACGATTATGGCCTCTTTGATCAAGGCCACAGCTGATCTGGTTCCCCCAGGAGAAGCCGTGTTTTTCCGCAGCTTTTTTGCCATTCCGATTATTGTCTGCTGGCTTGCAATGCGCGGAGATTTAAAAACCGGGTTCAAGGTCAAGCGCCCCTTGGGGCATTTCTGGCGCGGGGCCATTGGGGTATCCGCGATGGGGTTTGGCTTCGCCTCACTCGGATTGCTGCCACTACCGGAAGTGACCGCCATTGGTTACGCGGCCCCGATGCTGACTTTGATCCTCGCTGCGATCTTGCTTGGTGAACGCCTGCGCCTGTTTCGTATCAGCGCCGTTGTCTTGGGGCTGGTCGGCGTGGTCGTGGCGATGTGGCCGCGCTTGTCCTTGGACGATATCGACAAAGTCGCCGCGCTGGGCGTGAGTTGCGTTTTGATTTCGGCAGTGCTGCGCGCGTTGGCGCATGTTCATATTCGCAAATTGGTCGCCACCGAAGAAACCTCGGCCATTGTCTTTTACTTTTCGCTGACCGCGACCTTGTTTTCGCTTGTGACGGTGCCCTTTGGATGGGCTTGGCCGGGGATTGCCGGGGCCGGAATGTTGATTGCGTCGGGGCTTGTTGGCGGTGTCGCCCAGATATTCCTGACGTCTGCGTATAAATTCGCCGAGGCCGCTGTCCTTGCCCCGTTTGATTACGCGTCAATCTTATTCGCGATCCTGTTTGGCTATTTTTTCTTTGCCGAAGTGCCAACCAATATGGTGCTTGCCGGGTCCGCAATTGTAATGGCGGCGGGTGGCCTCATTATTTGGCGCGAGCGGCAATTGGGGATGGAGCGCGGAAAGGCCCGCCCGGGCATGACCCCGCAGGGTTAAAGGTCCAACATTTCAGCCGCGAAATAGGCAGGTGCCAAAAGCCAACGCCGATGCCGTCCAAACGGAAACCGGCTCGGGGGTTGCTTGAGAATTTTTGGCAAGGGGCGTTCGTCGATCATGTGTTGGGCAAGCATATGTCCGCAATAGCTGCTCATGGCGACTCCGTTGCCGTGATAGCCCATCGCCGCAAAGAGACCTTTATGGTTTGGCACCTCGCCTACGAAGGGCACCAAGCCCGGCATGATGGAGATCAACCCTGACCATTCATGGGTCACGTCAACATGAGACCAGCCCGGAAATAACCGGTTAAAATCCGCATGAATTTTGCGCGAGATTTTGTTTTGCGCGCCCTGGGTCGCCCGCAAGCCACCGCGCATCCCAAACAAAAACCGCCCATCTGGTAACAGTCTGAAATAGTGCAGCAATTGACGTGAATCATAGGACATCTGGCTTGACCACCAGCCGGCTTGCTCACGCTCTTCTTTGCTTAGGGGGCGGGTCATTAAAACGCTGGATTGTACGGGCAAATACCGGGCTTTGAGCCAATCAGGAAGGTTTTCAGACGAATACCCATTGGTCGCCAGAATAACGCGCCGCGCTGAAATGGTCTTGCCTTGAACGGTGAGCGACCATCCCGATTGGGTTTCGCTCAAATCTGAAACCTGGGCGTTTTGGAACAAGGTTGCCCCGGCATCTTGGGCAATTGTCGCCAGTCCGCTATGGTATTTTTGCGGGTTCAATGCAAAACCGACAGGTGTCGTCATTGCGCCAAACCACGGGCCATTTAGCCCATGCGCGGCCAATTCAGGCTTTGAAATCAGCTGCGGCGTGACGCCGTAACAGGTTTCTACTTCCTTTGCCTCGGCTTGCAAAGCTCGCCAGGCACGGGCGGAATGTGCAAGACAGGTTTCGCCTTGTGAATGGGTGTCGGCGTCGATCTTGTGGTGATCAAGCAACGCGCGAACGTGGTTTATCGACGCTACCTGAGTATCATGCCATTCTTGTGTCGCCTCGGCCCCATAGCGCCGCTGCATTTGCGAATGAGGGAGTTTTGTCCCACCAAGGCAGCAAAAACCGCCATTGCGCCCCGAGGCCCCCCAACCGGGCGACATGGCTTCAAACACCGCAACATCAACCCCGGATCGTGCCAAAGTGGTGGCTGCATTCAGACCCGTAAAGCCACCGCCGATAATGGCTGTGTCAACGGTAAGATTGGTCGAGACCTCGGACCATGTCTGGGCGCTTTGGGTCGTTGCCCAATACCGTCCGGTGTTTTCTGCATAGGCGGCAGGTTCGTATATCCGGTTCATGTGAGGCGCTCAGCGGCGCGTTCTTCGCGGGCTTGCCGCACCGCTGCGCGTTTGGACATGAGAGATGTCGTAACCACGCCAAGTGTCACGATCCCGATCATGATGGTCGACAATGCGTTGATTTCAGGGCTGACACCAAGCCGCACGGCGGAAAAAACCTTGATCGGCAAAGTTGTTGCACCGGGGCCTGTGGTGAAGGAGGCGATTACCAGATCGTCGAGCGAGAGAGTGAAAGCCAGCAACCAGCCTGAGATAACCGCCGGTGCAATTATCGGCAGTGTCACAAGGCGAAAGGCCTCAAACGGTGAGCAGCCGAGATCAAGCGCTGCCTCTTCGAGGGAGCGGTCGAAGCTCACCAACCGCGAGCTGACCACCACCGAGACATAGCACATAGCGAAGGTCGTGTGGGCCAGGATCACAGTGAGAATACCGCGATCCAGACCGATGCCGATAAAAAGCAGGAGGAGCGACAGACCGGTGATCACTTCGGGCATCACAAGCGGGGCATAGATCATCCCGGAAAATAACGTGCGGCCATTAAACCGACCGCCGCGCACCAAAACATAAGCCGCCATCGTGCCAAGGACGGTGGCAATGCTGGAGGCAAAAAACGCAACCTTGAGCGTAACCCAGGCGGCCTGCAAAAAGTCTTCGTTCTGCAACAGTTCTCCGTACCATTTCGTCGAAAATCCGGCCCAAACGGTGACGAGGCGGGATGAATTGAAGCTGTAGACAACCAGAATGATCATCGGCAGGTAGAGGAACGCGAACCCAAGGGTGAGCGAGGTGGTGTTGAACCAGGAAAACCGTCTCATTGATCGGCCTCCTGCTGTTTTTGCTGATTGAGCTGAAACAGGACAATCGGCACGATCAGGATCAGCAACAGGATCACAGCGACGGCGCTGGCGACAGGCCAATCGCGGTTTGAGAAGAATTCTTCATACAGAACTTTACCGATCATTAAGGTGTCTGAACCACCTAGAAGCGAGGGGATAACAAATTCGCCGAGGGCTGGGATAAAGACGAGGAAACATCCGGCAAACACACCGGCGCGCGACATCGGAAAGGTCACGAGCCAAAAGGCCTGCAGGCGCGAACAGCCAAGGTCTTCGGCGGCCTCAAGCAATGAGTCATCCATCTTTTCCAGCGCCGAATAGATCGGCAAAACCATAAACGGCAGATAGGTGTAAACGATGCCGATATAGACGGCGGTGTTGGTGTTCAGGATAACCAATGGTTCCGATATGATGCCAAGCCCCATCAGCAATTGGTTGAGAAGGCCTTCGGTGCTCAGGATACCTTTCCACGCGTAAACCCGGATCAAAAAGCTGGTCCAAAACGGCAGGATAATGAGCATGAGCAGGGTTGGTCGCCATTCCGGCGCGGCGCGGGCCATGCCATAGGCAATCGGATATCCAACCAGCAGCGTTAGGACGGTTGAGATGACCGCGATTTGAAGGGAGCTTAGATAGGCTTTGTAATACAGCGGGTCTTCGCTCAGGAATGTATAATTTTCGAAATCAAGCTCTGCAAAGAACTCTTTGATACCGCTCCAGCCTTCGGAAAGTTCCAAGAGTGGGAGGTATGGGGGCCGGGCAATGGCCGCATCCGACAGTGAAATTTTGAAGACGATGACAAACGGCACCAGAAACAGGGCCAAAAGCCAGAGATAGGGAATGGCAATCAGTGTGGCGCGCCGCATGTCAGAAAAACCTCGGAGCTGCGTTCAGGTCGGGGATGGAGCCGCGGTTCATGCGTCTTTCTCCAAGACAATCCCGGCGGTGGCCGTAAAGCTGAGCCAAACATCGTCGTCCCAAGTGATCTGCCGTCTGGACACGCGCCGCGTGTTTGCAATCTGCGCTTTGACCATCGTGCCGGTTTCAAGCTTCACATGATATGTTGAGATATTGCCAAGATACGCAATGTCGACGACTTTTCCGTGTAACACGTTTGGCGCATCAACCTTGGTTGTTGAGATATTGAGCTTTTCCGGGCGAAGGGCCAAAACGACCTCTTTGCCTGCCAAAGCTGCGTCAGCGTTGCTGGCGACCAGAGGATCGGCCTCATGTGACCAGCGTATTGCCAACCCACCATCGGGAATATTTGACGGCATTGGAGATGGTTTGGGTGGGGTTGCTTGCGGTGCGGGGGGCTTTGCTGGCTCGGGGCGCTTGCCGAGAACTGGCTCAAGCAAGGTGTCATGCAACCAGACCCCGCGGGCATTTGGTTGCGGTTTGCGATCATCAGTTTTTTCAGCAGCTGGCGTTGGCGCGACAGCAGGTCCCGGCGTCGGGGCAGACTGAAGCACAGAGGTCGGCCTGGCTTCGGCTGTGCCTTCGATCAGATTGACGTCACCAATGAAATCAGCAACATAGACCGAGTTCGGTGCCTCGTAGATCACGTCCGGTGTCGCGACCTGAACAATCTTACCGTGATCCATAACCGCGACACGGCTAGCGACGGTCATGGCCTCTTCTTGGTCGTGGGTCACAATCACAAATGTTGTGCCGGTGCTCTCTTGGATGTCCATGAGTTCAAACTGGGTCTCTTGACGCAACTTCTTATCAAGCGCGCCCAAAGGTTCATCCAGCAACAATAGTTTGGGGGCTTTGGCCAAAGATCTGGCGAGGGCGACACGCTGTCTTTGCCCGCCCGAAATTTGATGCGGCTTGCGTTTTGCAAAATCGCTGAGCCGGGTCAGGCGCAGCATCTCATCGACACGGGCGCTGATTCGATCCGAAGCCATGCCTTCACGCTTGAGGCCAAAAGCGATGTTTTCCCAAACCGTCAAATGCGGGAAAAGCGCATAGCTTTGGAACATCATGTTCACAGCGCGTTTGTTCGGGGGTACTTGGCCAATGTCTTGACCTGCCAAAAGAATTTTCCCATCTGTCGGGGTCTCAAACCCCGCCAACATACGCATCATCGTTGTTTTCCCGCAGCCAGATGGCCCGAGAAGCGCAAAGAATTCCTTGGCGTAAATTTTCTGAGAAAGGTTGTCGATTGCAGTGAAATCGCCAAAACGCTTGGTGACATTCACAAATTCAATCAAAGGCTTTTCCTCGGGATTTTCCCAAGGGGCAAAGACGGTCTGAGCCATGTGTTTTCCCGGCAAAATGCCCGCTCCACGAGGGAACGGGCCGTTCCTGTCAAAGGCTTAGACGCCAGATTTGATGCGGGTCCAAAGACGGGTGACCGAGCGCTGGATTTTCGCAGGGTATGGGTCTTTGATATAGGTTGTTTCCAGCGCTTCAGGCGAAGGATAAACTGCCGGATCCTCAATCAATGCCGCTTCAAGGAATTCCTGCGCCGCCTTGTTGCCATTGGCATAGAACACGTAGTTCGACGCGGCCGCCATGTTTTGCGCATCCAAGATGAAGTTCAGGAATTTATGCGCACCTTCTGGGTTTGGGGCGTCATCAGGAATTGCCATCATATCAAACCACATCAACGCGCCTTCCTTTGGGGCGTTGTACGCGATCTCGACACCATTATTTGCCTCTTCGGCGCGACCACGGGCTTGCAAAACATCACCGGACCACCCGACGGCAACACAGATGTCTCCGTTGGCCAACGCGTTGATATATTCGCTGGAATGGAATTTCTGAACATGCGGGCGCACGGCTTCCATCAGCTCGGCGGCTTTTTCTAGATCAGCTTTGTCGTGGCTGTTGGGGTCAATGCCAAGATAGGTCAATGCGGCGGGGAACAGCTCATCCGGGGCATCGAGGAAATGCACACCACAGGCCGCCAGTTTTTCCATATTGGCCGGGTCAAACACCAAAGCCAAGCTGTCAATCGGGGCATCCTCCCCTAGGGCTTCTTTGACTTTTCCGGTGTTCACACCGATGCCGGTGGTGCCCCACATATAGTTGATCGCATAGGTGTTGTCGGGATCAAACCGCGCGGTGCGATCTTGGATCACGTCCCACAGGTTGCCGTAGTTGCCAAGCTTGGACTTGTCCAATGGCTGAAAGACACCCGCTTGAATCTGGCGCTGCAAAAAGCCGCCGGTCGGAACGACAACGTCATAGCCAGAACCACCCGCCAGCATTTTGGTCTCGAGCAGTTCGTTGCTGTCGAAAACGTCGTAGATTAGGGTCAGGCCGGACTCTTCTTCGAACTTCTTAAGCAAAGATTCGTCGATATAGTCGGACCAGTTGTAAACCCGAACCTCATCGGCGCTGGCCAATCCAGCGACCAGAGCCAGTGTGGCGGTCAAGGTGGTGAGTGTCTTGGTCATCTCAATCTCCCGTTGGTCGCGGGGTCATTGAGCGCCCCGTCTGTGAATATTTTGATCATAAGTTGCGTTACAAAGCAACTTCGGCGATGCTTCCACACAGAATTGACCGACGCAAGAGGTGTCGAACAGCTGAGCGACAGGGGAGGCGGAAAGTGATGAATTCCGAGGCAAACAAGGTGGAAACAGCGGGGCTTCCTGCGCATGAGCAAGTCTATCGAGATTTGCGTGATGCGATTTTGTTTGGGGAGTTCAAGCCCGGGGAACCTTTGACTATTCAAGGGCTTGTCGTCCAACTGGGTGCCGGAATGACCCCGGTCCGCGAAGCGTTGCGCCGGTTAACAGCCGAGGGCGCGCTGCAGGCCTTGGGCAACAGGCGGATCATGGTTCCTGTCTTGGATATTGGGGCCGTGTCTGAGCTAACCGAAGCACGTCTGGCTCTTGAGCCAATCTTGACGAAGCGGGCTATTTCACGGATTACAAATGATGAAATTGCCCAAATGGCAGCGATTGATGCCCGGCTGGATGAGGCCATTGAGCGCGGCGATGTTAAGCTTTACCTGGAAGAGAATCACACTTTCCACACGGCCCTAAACGCCGTTGCCGACTCTCCTATTTTGACGTCGATGGTAGACGGCTTGTGGTTGCGGTTCGGTCCGTCGCTTCGGATCGTATGCGGGCAATTTGGGACACGAAACTTGCCTGATCGCCACAAAGAACTGTTGATTGCGCTTCAGGCCAAGGACGCAGAGGCCGCGGCCCAAGCCATGCGTGAAGACGTGGTGCAGGGCATGGATTTGATTCGCCAGTCCATCGTTGCGGAGCCGCATTAAAGGCGGTCACTGACGGTTTCGACCGTGTTTTAGCACATCCCTGACACCACAAACGGCCAAACTCGCTGAGGCGTTTGGCGCAATTGCCCTTTTAGAATAGCGCTAAGATTGACAGTTCAAAATTTGATCATATTCTGAGCGGAACCCTATCGGAGCCCTCAGCCATGACCTTATTGTCTACCAACACCCCGACCGAAGAATTGCGCCGCATGGATGCAGCTCATCACATGCATCCGTTCACGCAAAACTCCGAGTTGGGTGAAAAGGGCGCGCGTGTCATCACGCGTGCATTAGGCTGTTGGCTCACCGATTCTGAAGGGAACCGCATTCTGGATGCCATGGCGGGGCTGTGGTGTGTAAACATCGGTTATGGGCGGGACGAATTGGCCGAGGCCGCCAAAATTCAGATGCAAGAATTGCCCTACTACAACACGTTCTTTCAAACCTCGCATGTGCCTGCGATTGCCCTGGCCGCGAAATTAGCCGAGCTGGCACCAGGTGATTTAAACCACGTGTTTTTTGCGGGGTCCGGCTCTGAGGCGAATGACACAAATCTGCGCATGGTCCGCACCTATTGGCAGGCCAAAGGTCAACCCGATCGGACTGTCATCATCGGTCGCTGGAATGGCTATCATGGCTCAACCGTTGGTGCGATGAGTCTTGGCGGTATGAAGGGCATGCATGCTCAAGGTGGGGTCTTGGGCGGAATTGAACATATCGATGAGCCCAATTGGTGGGCCAATGCAGGCGATATGTCGCCTGAAGAATTTGGCCTTGAACGCGCCCGCCAGCTTGAGAAAAAGATTCTGGAGGTCGGGCCCGACAATGTCGCTGCGTTTATCGCTGAACCCGTTCAGGGCGCGGGCGGCGTGATCATCGCGCCTGAGTCTTACTGGCCGGAAGTTCAAAAGATTGTCGACAAGTATGGGATTTTGTTGATCGCGGATGAAGTCATTTGCGGGTTCGGCCGGACTGGGAATTGGTTTGCAACCCAAACACTTGGTCTGCGCCCACATATCATGACAATCGCCAAAGGCTTGTCATCCGGATACCAGCCGATTGGCGGATCGATTGTTTGTGATGAGGTTGCAGATGTCATTGGCCGCGTCGAATTCAATCATGGCTATACCTATTCCGGTCATCCAGTGGCCTGTGCCGTTGCATTGGAAAACCTGCGACTCTTGGAAGAAGAAAAGGTCGTCGATCAGGTGCGGGACGATACAGGTCCGTATCTAAAGGAAAAATTCGAAGGCTTGCTGGACCACCCTCTGGTGGGAGAGGCCAAGATTGTTGGCATGATGGGGTCCATTGCGTTGACACCGAACAAGGCAAAGCGGGCCGCATTTGCGGCGGAGACCGGTACGGTCGGGTTTATTTGTCGCGAACGGTGTTTCGCGAACAACCTGATCATGCGTCACGTTGGCGATCGAATGATCATTTCGCCGCCATTAGTCATTTCGCGCGACGAAATTGACATTTTGATCGCGCGCGCGCGCCTTAGCCTAGACGAGACTTTGGCGGCTTTGCAGGATCAAGGGCTGATGGTTGAGCGTTAAACTTGTTCGGCATTCCTCAGGGCATCTTTGCAATATTGGACCATAAATTCGGTGAATATCTGGACCTTTGGGTCGCGCAGGCGGCGTGACGGAGACAGGCAAGCAAGTTGAACCGGATAGGGCGGTGTCGCGGTGGCAACTGGAACCAGCGCACCGCTGGCCAAATGATGGGCGATCTCAAAACGAGGTTTGAGAATGATGCCGTGCCCAGAGACGGACCAGTCGGTCAAAACGTCTCCGTCATCGCTTTCAAGTGGTCCGAAAATCTCGTAACGCTTTGGTCCATCAGGTGTTTCTAGCGTCCATTGAAATTCTTGCGCACCGGGAAACCGCAAGTTCAAACAGGCATGCCTGTCGCGGATCAGCGCCTCTCCGTCTGCTGGACAGCCCCGTTTTTCGATATATCCCGGCGAGGCGACCAGCACGCGTTCACATTCAGATATCCCACGCACTTTGAGATCGCTATCGACCAGTTGCCCTAGATGAAACGCTAAATCGAGACCTTCTGCCGTGACATCGACAAGCCGATCTGACAGGCGCAGACGAATATCAATTTCCGGAAACCGGTCTTGAAAAAGCGGTATAGCCGGCGCGATGATCCGGCGTCCCAGCCCTAATGGCGCGGCGACAAACAGGGTGCCGCGTGGATTCTTCGCGGCCTCCATCACGGTGCCTTCGGCTTCGGAGATCGACTCCAAAATGCTTCGTGCCCCATCATAAAACAACCGGCCATGTTCTGTTGCGTGAAGCGCGCGCGTTGTTCGGTTAAACAGCCGCACCCCTAAATGCCGCTCAAGTTCAGCGATCCGCGATGATGCAACGGCGGGCGATGTGCGCTGATCCCGTGCCGCGGCGGACATGTTGCCCAATTCATAGACGCGCACGAACATTTTGATGTTATCGATATAAGCCATGCGGTTCTTTTTCTGGACATGATTGAAAGTGTGTTGTGATTATATGGGTAAACTTGAAATGCCTTTGCGTATAGCCTGAGGGTTCAAAAGGGAGAACCGCGATGTATGATTTGGCCGCAATGGGTGCCTGGGCAGAGTTCGCTGTGCGCTGGCTACATGTGATCACAGCGATTGCTTGGATAGGATCTTCTTTTTACTTCATAGCCTTGGACCTGGGGCTACACCGCGACCGCAATTTGGCCACGGGCGCAGATGGCGAGGAATGGCAAGTTCATGGGGGCGGATTTTACCACATTCAAAAGTACCTCGTGGCCCCGGATCAGATGCCTGCCGATCTTGTTTGGTTCAAATGGGAGAGCTACGTCACCTGGCTTTCGGGCTTCGCGTTGCTGGCCTTGGTTTACTACTTGGGAGCCGAGTTCTACCTGATTGACCCCGCGATTATGGAGCTTTCGGCATGGCAGGCGATTGCGATTTCGGTGGCGTCGCTGGCATTTGGTTGGCTTGTTTACAACGGGCTGTGCAACCTGTTCGTGAACGCCAACCAAACGGCTTTGATGGTGGCGCTCTACCTGGTTTTGGTGGCTATGGCGATCTTCTACACCAACGTGTTTTCAGGCCGCGCCGCTTTGCTGCACCTTGGCGCGTTTACCGCCACAGTGATGAGCGCAAACGTCTTTATGATCATTATCCCGAACCAAAAGATCGTTGTTGCTGATTTGATTGCTGGTCGCACGCCTGACCCAAAATACGGCAAGATTGCAAAACAGCGATCAACGCATAACAACTATTTGACCTTGCCCGTTATTTTCATGATGCTGTCCAACCATTACCCGCTGTCTTTCGGCACAGAATACACATGGTTGATCGCCTGTCTCGTCTTCCTCATGGGCGTTACAATCCGGCATTTCTTTAACTCGATGCACGCGCGCAAAGGCATGCCATGGTGGACATGGGCCGCGACAGTGATCTTGTTCATTCTGGTAATGGCGCTGTCGACGGCTCCGCTGTGGCGCGAGACTTCAGATGAAGCCTCAGGTCCAGCGTTGCGGTTTGCTCAGGCCGAAGGGTTTGAGCAGGTTCAAGATATAGTTATGGGGCGGTGCTCAATGTGCCATGCCGAAGAGCCGAATTGGGATGGGCTGCATTGGGCTCCTAAGGGGGTCCGATTGGACACCGAAGCACATATCGCAAATAATGCGCGTGCGATTTACATGCACGCTGGCCTCAGCCGGGCGATGCCACCCGCGAATTTGTCATGGATGGAGGACGATGAACGTGCTCTGATCCGCGACTGGTACGCGGCCGCCAACAGCCGTTAAGCTTTACGACTTGGCGAAAAAGGGCGGAACCAGGTTTTTGCAAAAGCGGCACCATAGATGTTCGAAATGGCTTCGTAGGTGATCAAAGATACCGGCATTTTCTGCTCCTGATTGTTGTTCGCTCGTTACACATCTTACTCTGGCAAGTGTTAAGGAAATAATCTTGCGGCGGATATGCGACTTTGGGACAATTATTGCCCAAAGGCCCGCATATGCTCTCGTGCGTGGTTTGTTCTTTATGCGTTCCAGAATCGCCACGCGTCTGCTAAGTTTTGTGGCATGAATACCCAAGCCCCCAATATGCGCCCTGTTATCCGCCAACTCGACGATTCCGCAATTAACCGGATCGCAGCGGGAGAGGTTGTTGAACGTCCGGCATCCGCTGTGAAAGAGCTGGTTGAAAATGCCATTGATGCGGGCGCGCGCCGCATTGAGATTGAGATCGCGGATGGCGGCAAAACCCTGATCCGCATCAGCGACGATGGCTGCGGCATGTCCGGGGATGAGCTTCCTTTGGCCCTCTCGCGTCACGCGACATCCAAGATTGATGGATCAGATTTGCTTAACATCCATTCGTTTGGGTTTCGTGGTGAAGCGCTACCAAGCCTTGGAGCGGTCGGCCGTCTGACCATCCAAAGCCGCGCCAAAGGTTTTGAAGCCGTTGAGTTGAGCGTTGATGGCGGAGAAATGTCGTCTGTCAAACCGTGCGCGTTGAATGGTGGCACCGTTGTTACGTTGCGGGATTTGTTTTTTGCGACACCGGCGCGGCTCAAGTTCCTGCGAAGTGATCGGTCAGAAATGATGGCGATCAGCGACGTGATCAAGAGATTGTCGATGGCAGAGCCGTCCGTCGGATTCACCTTGCGCGATGTGTCTGGCGGAAAAGATCGGGTGACTTTTCGGGTTGAACCCGAAATAGGTGATCTGTTTGATGCAATGCGGGGCCGCCTGGGCCGCGTGATGGGCGGCGAATTTACGGAAAACGCGTTGGCAATAGATGCCGAGCGCGAGGGGTTTCGCCTTACTGGGTATGCGGCGTTGCCGACCTATTCACGTGGAACCGCAGTTGCGCAACATTTGTTTGTAAACGGACGCCCGGTTCGTGACAAAATGCTCATCGGGGCGCTGCGCGGGGCCTATCAGGATTTTCTGTCGCGCGAACGTCACCCGGCTGTTGCCTTGTTCGTTGATTGTGATCCGCACAAGGTAGACGTGAACGTTCACCCGGCAAAATCTGAGGTCCGTTTTCGCGATCCCGGTGTTGTGCGTGGATTGATCGTTTCGTCGCTGCGCCATGCATTGGCCGAGGCTGGCCACCGCGCGTCGACCACGGTCGCGGGGGCAACGCTGGGGGCTATGCAGCCCGAACAGTTGCAGCCGCGTGTTTACCAAATGGATCGCCCGTCTCCGGGCGCGCGTATGGCATCCTATCAAGCCCAAGCACCGGGATTTTCGGATTTGGCTGCTGGGTATTCGGGCCGCGTTGTTGAGCCGCAACCCCTAGAAGCTGAAGCGCCCGAGGCCCAAGACGAAGCGCTCCCCTTAGGGGCTGCGCGTGGGCAAGTTCATGAAAACTACATCATCGCGCAAACCGACGATGGCATTGTAATTGTTGATCAACATGCGGCTCACGAACGGCTCGTTTATGAAAAGCTCAAGCATCAAATGGCCGAAACGGGTGTTGCCGCGCAGGCGCTTTTGATTCCTGAAGTGGTCGAAATGTCGCCTGATGATGCCGCGCGGTTGTTGTCTGTTGCGGGGGATTTGACCAAAATGGGTCTGACCATCGAGTCCTTTGGCGGTGACGCGATTGCGGTTCGTGAAACCCCTGCGATCCTAGGAGAGGTTAACGCAAAAGCGTTGATCCACGACATTCTGGATGAGCTGTCTGACCTTGGACAAAGTCAGTTGGTTTTGGAAAAAATCGAAGCCATTTTAAGCCGGGTTGCCTGTCACGGCTCGATTAGATCGGGGCGCAGAATGCGCGCTGAAGAGATGAATGCGCTCTTGCGCGAAATGGAGGCAACCCCGCATTCGGGCCAATGCAATCACGGGCGCCCGACTTATGTTGAGCTGAAGCTCAGCGATATCGAAAGGTTGTTTGGACGCACATGATCGAGTTCGGCGGGCAGGCGTATTCCCTGCAAGACCCAATGGTGGTGATGGTTTTGATTGCTGGATGTGTCCTGTTGTTGATGCTGTTTTTGCTGATTTCCAGTGTGCGACGGGCCGGGCAAACGGCGCAAACCACGGAAGCTTTGGCACATGCGTTAACTGATATGTCGAGCCGGGTTGAGCACTTGGCCAATGGGCAGGGTCAGCTGGAAGGGAGTCTGCATTCGGTTGCACATCAGCAAACGCAAGCAGCGACTCAGGTCACGGTTTTGATGGAACAGCGGTTGGGTGAAGTCCAATTGCGCCTGCATGAAGATCTGTCCAAAGTACAGCGCAATACCGGCGAAAACCTTGCTCATATGCAGCAATCATTGTCGGACAATATGGCAGCGCAGCAGTTGAAATTGTCCGAAACGCTTGGACAAAATCAGGTGCGCTTGCAGGAGAATATGGCCGACCTTCAGATGAAAACGGCGCGTTCCCTGACCGAAATGCAAGAGAAAATGGGTGTTGCTTTAACCGGGAGCGCCAAGACCACAGCAACGTCGTTAACGGCCCTACAAGAACGGTTGCAAACGATTGATAAGGCACAGGAAAACATTACGAAATTGTCGGGAGATGTTTTGACGCTTCAAGACATTTTGTCGAACAAGCAAACGCGCGGTGCCTTTGGTGAAATCCAGCTCACCGATATTGTGTCCAAGGCGCTGCCTAAGGACAGCTACACGTTGCAAGCAACACTGTCGAACGGGAAGCGAGCGGATTGCCTGATCCATTTGCCCAACCCGCCCGGACCAATCGTGGTTGATGCGAAATTCCCGCTTGAGGGCTATGAGGCATTGCGCAATGCGTCGACGGACAGTCAGGTGGTCGAAGCGGCGCGCATGTTGAAAACGTCGGTCCGAAAACACATCAAAGATATTTCCGAGAAATACATCCTTGATGGCGAAACGGCGGATGGTGCTTTGTTGTTCCTGCCGTCCGAAGCCGTTTATGCGGAACTGCATGCAAACTTTCCTGATTTGGTTCGGGAAGGATTCGCAGCACGCGTTTGGATTGTATCCCCGACCACTTGTATGGCGACATTGAATACAATGCGCGCGATTCTCAAGGATGCTCGGATGCGTGAGCAAGCAGGAGCAATCCGTAAGGAATTGAGCCTGTTGTCGCAAGATGTTGATCGTCTTGGGACGCGCGTTGGTAACCTTGATCGCCACTTTGGCCAGGCGGCTAAGGATATCGAAGACATCAAGATTAGCTCTGACAAGGCCGGTAAACGTGCGCGTCGATTGGATAATTTCGATTTTGAAGAGTTGGCAAAAGATGAGCCTTCAAATGTGGTCGCCCTGACCGACAAGCCGTGAGCTGGTAATAGCCTAAAGTTTAACGTTAAACTATTAGCCATGCACGTCATGCATGAATGCTATGCAGTCACCTATCTGCCGTAACGTCCTGTGACCTGTTACATCACAATCCCAACGCGATTGCAGAAGGTGCTCGCTTTGGGTAACCTCGCTTATACCGCGTTAAAACGCCAATTGGTTTAATGCTAAACCAATTAGACGCGCCAGTGGCGCAATTAAGGGAGAGGACATATGACAGATCATTCCCAAGACATTGATCCGGTCGAATCCCAGGAATGGCAGGAGGCGGTCGAAGACGTCATCCAGCGTGACGGCGCAGACCGTGCCCATTTCCTGTTGGATAAAGCTGTACAGCAGGCCCGCGCGGCCGGGGCGAAACTGCCATTTTCGGCGACGACGCCCTACCAAAACACCATTTCGACAGATGACGAAGTTGAGATGCCCGGCGACACCGATATGGAATGGCGCATCCGCACCATTAACCGTTGGAACGCGATGGCAACCGTCGTGCGCCGCAACAAAGAGAGCAGCGAATACGGCGGGCATATTGCGTCATTTGCGTCTTCCGCTGCGTTTTATGATGTTGGTTTGAACCATTTCTGGCGTGCCAAAAGCGCGATTCACGGCGGCGACTTGGTGTTTTTCCAAGGCCACGTGATCCCCGGTATTTATGCGCGGTCCTTTATGGAAGGCCGGTTGAGCGAAGAGCAGCTTGAAAACTTCCGTTCCGAAGTTTCGGGTGGCGGCTTGTCCTCTTACCCGCACCCTTGGTTGATGCCGGATTATTGGCAGTTCCCAACAGTCTCGATGGGGCTTGGCCCGTTGATGGCGATCTATCAAGCGCGGTTCATGAAATACATGCACAACCGTGGTCAGATCGACATGGCAGACCGCAAGGTGTGGTGTTTCCTTGGTGACGGCGAAATGGACGAGCCGGAATCGATTGGCGCGATCCATTTGGCAGCGCGCGAAGGTCTCGATAACCTGATCTTTGTTGTGAACTGCAACTTGCAGCGCCTAGATGGACCGGTGCGCGGCAACTCCAAAATCGTGCAAGAGCTCGAAGGCAATTTCCGCGGCTCTGGCTGGGATGTGATCAAACTGCTTTGGGGCAAAGGTTGGGACGAACTGCTGGAAAATGACACCAGCGGCAAGTTGCGTCAGTTGATGGAAGAGACCGTTGACGGCGATTACCAGACCTTCAAATCCAAAGATGGCGCGTATATCCGCGAGCATTTCTTTGGCAAATACCCAGAGACGGCTGAACTGGTCAAAGACTGGACTGATGATCAAATCTGGGCGCTGCGCCGTGGCGGTCACGAGCCGAAGAAGGTTTACAATGCCTTCAAACGCGCGAGCGAAGCCAAGGATCAGCCGACTGTCATTCTTGCCAAAACCGTCAAAGGTTACGGCATGGGCACCGCCGGTGAGGGGCAAAACAGCACCCATCAGCAAAAGAAAATGGCGGAAGATCAGCTCAAGGCCATGCGCGACCGTTTCAACATTCCGGTCAGCGATGAAGACCTGAAAGGCAAAGTGCCGTTTGTCACGTTGAATAACGCGCAAAAGGCCTATCTTGCGGATCGTCGCAAAGATTTGGGCGGGGAATTCCCCAAACGCTTTACTGGTGCACCTGCGCTTGAAATCCCTGAGTTGGATAAGTTCAAAGCCCAGCTGGAAAGCACGGGTGATCGCGAAATTTCGACCACGATGGCCTTTGTGCGTATCTTGACGACGCTGTTGCGTGACAAGAAAGTCGGCAAAAACATCGTGCCAATTGTACCTGACGAAAGCCGTACCTTTGGCATGGAAGGGTTGTTCCGCTCGGTCGGGATTTATAACCCCAAGGGTCAGCAATACACACCCGAAGACCGTGACCAGATGATGTTCTACAAGGAATCTGAAACCGGTCAGGTTCTTCAGGAAGGCATCAACGAAGCCGGGGCTATGGCCGATTGGATTGCGGCGGCGACGTCTTATTCCAACCACGGTGTGCCGATGATCCCGTTCTTCATCTATTACTCGATGTTTGGCTTCCAACGGATCGGTGATCTGGCTTGGGCGGCGGGCGATAGCCGCGCACGCGGCTTTATGCTTGGTGGCACCGCTGGTCGGACAACGTTGAACGGCGAAGGCTTGCAGCACGAAGATGGCCATTCCCACATCCTTGCGGGCACCGTTCCAAACTGCATCAGCTATGACCCAACCTTTAGCTATGAGGTTGCGGTGATCGTTCAGCACGGCATGAAACGGATGTATCAGGATCAAGAAGACGTGTTTTTCTATCTAACCCTGATGAACGAAAACTACAGCCATCCTGAAATGCCGATGGGTGCCGAAGAGGGCATCATCAAAGGCCTTTATCGCATGTCCAAAACCGCCAAACCGGCGAAAAAGCATGTGAACCTGATGGGCTCGGGCACGATCCTTGTTCAGGCGATCAAAGCGGCTGAAATGCTCAAAGAAGACTTTGGCGTGACCTCGGATATTTGGTCGGCGACCTCGCTGAACGAATTGGCGCGTGATTGCCAGGATGTGGCCCGCCACAACCGTCTGAACCCGCTGGCAGAGCCGAAAACGTCCTTTGTGGCGCAGCAGTTCGCCAATGCCAAAGGGCCGATCATCGCGGCCACCGACTATATGAAGAACTACGCCGAGCAAATCCGTGCCTGTGTGCCGGGTCGCTACACGGTTTTGGGCACCGACGGTTTTGGCCGCTCAGATAGCCGCGTGAACCTGCGCCGGTTCTTTGAGGTGGATGCAAACCACATCGCAGCGGCGGCTATGGTCGATCTCTTCCGCGATGGCGTGGTGAGCGAGAAAGACCTGAAAGCAGCTTTGGCAAAATACGACATTGACGGCGCAAAGCCGAACCCGCGTCTTGTGTGATTGCGGATAGGAGGAATAAACTATGACTATTGAAGTAAAAGTTCCCGATATCGGTGATTTCGACGCGGTTCCCGTTGTGGCCGTATTGGTCAGCGTCGGTGATACCATCGCCGAAGAAGACCCGATTATTGAACTCGAATCTGACAAGGCAACGATGGAAGTGCCATCGCCTGCCGCCGGTGTTGTCAAAGAGATCAAGGTTGCCGAAGGTGACGAGGTTGGTGAAGGCGCTTTGGTACTGATCCTTGAAGGGTCGGGTGCCGCTGCGGCCCCTGCGGAGGCCCCCAAGGCCGCGCCTGCTCCTGCCGCACCGGCTGCTGCTGCGCCTGCTCCGGTGGCTGCCGCGCCGGTCACGGATGCGGGGTTCTCCAAAGTGCATGCTTCGCCATCGGTTCGGGCCTTTGCCCGCCGGGTTGAGGTTGACCTTAACAAGGTCAACGGTTCGGGCCGCAAGGGTCGTATCCTGCGCGAAGACATCGAAAAAGCGTTGAAATCCAGCGTGTCGCCAGTGGCCTCCGCCGCTGCGCAAGGCGGAATGGGCATCCCACCAATCCCGGTTGTCGATTTCTCCAAATTCGGTCCAACTGAAGATGTGGAAATGCCGCGGATCAAAAAGATCTCTGGCCCGGCTCTGCACCGCAGCTGGCTCAACATTCCGCATGTCACGCATAATGACGAAGCGGACATCACCGACCTTGATAAATACCGCAAGGAAATGGACACGCACGCCAAAGAGAACGGCTATCGCGTGACCCTGCTGTCTTTTGTGGTTAAGGCCTCGGTCTCGGCGCTCAAGGAACATTGGGAATTCAACAGCTCGATCCACCCGGATGGTGACAAGCTGATCAAAAAGGATTTCTACAACATCGGATTTGCGGCGGACACGCCAAACGGTTTGATGGTTCCGGTGATCAAAGATGCGGATCGCAAAGGTCTTGTTGAGATTTCACAAGAGCTTATGAGCCTGTCCAAAGCGGCGCGTGAGGGCAACCTCAAGTCCAAGGACATGCAGGGCGCGACCTTCACGATCTCATCTCTGGGCGGCATTGGCGGCACCTCGTTCACCCCAATTGTGAACGCACCCGAGGTCGCAATCCTTGGTCTGACCCGCTCCAAAATGGCACCTGTTTGGAATGGTGAAGAGTTCATCCCACGCCTGATGCAGCCACTTTCGCTGTCTTATGACCACCGTGCCGTCGATGGTGCCTTGGCCGCGCGCTTCTGCGTGACGCTCAAGACGCTGCTCGGCGATATGCGCAAGTTGATGTGGTAAGGGGAAGAACCATGGACGTTACAGTACCAGATATTGGTGATTTCGATGCGGTTCCCGTGGTGGCAATCTTGGTTTCGGTGGGTGACACCGTCGCCGAGGAAGACCCGCTGATCGAGCTGGAATCCGACAAAGCCACAATGGAAGTGCCATCCCCCGCCGCGGGTGTGGTCAAGGAGATCAAGGTTGCCGAAGGGGACAATGTCTCCGAAGGGTCTTTGATCTTGGTTCTCGAAGGCGCAGGTGCTGCCGAGGCCCCCAAGGCCGAAGCTGCACCTGCCCCCGCTGCGCCGACAAGCGTTGCCGCGACGGGCACCGCCACCGGCACCGGTGATGTGCATGCCGAGGTTGTCGTTCTGGGCTCTGGCCCGGGCGGTTACACGGCAGCGTTCCGCGCGGCGGACCTTGGTAAAAAGGTTGTGCTGATCGAGAAGGATGACCGTCTTGGCGGCGTCTGCCTCAACGTGGGTTGCATCCCCTCCAAGGCACTTTTGCATGTGGCCAAGGTGATCACCGAGGCCGAAGAAATGTCGTCGCATGGCGTGAGTTTTGGCAAGCCTGAGGTGAACTTGGACGAGCTACGCGCGTTCAAAGACAGCGTTGTTGGCAAGTTGACCGGCGGGTTGGACGGGTTGGCCAAAGGCCGCAAGGTTCAGACGGTGCGTGGTTTCGGAGCTTTCACCGGCCCGAACATGATTTCGGTCACTGGGTCTGATGGCACAACAACCGTGTCCTTTGATCAATGTATCATTGCCGCCGGTTCCGAGCCAGTTGCCTTGCCGTTTATCCCCGAAGACGACCGGGTGATCGACAGCACCGGCGCCTTGGAACTCAAGGACGTTCCAGAGCGGATGCTTGTTCTGGGTGGTGGTATCATTGGCCTAGAAATGGCCTGTGTGTACGATGCTTTGGGCGCGAAAATCACTGTGGTTGAGCTGATGGATCAGATCATCCCCGGCGCGGACAAAGACATTGTCAAACCGCTGATGACCCGCATCAAAGGCCGCTACGAAAACATCTTCCTCAAGACCAAAGTTGTCGCCGTTGAGGCGCTTGACGCCGGTATGAAGGTCACCTTTGAGGATGACAAAGGCGAGCAGTTTTCCGACACCTTTGACAAGGTTCTGGTTGCCGTGGGCCGCAAGCCCAATGGCAAACTGATCGCTGCCGATCAGGCGGGTGTGGCGGTGGATGATCGCGGCTTTATCGCCGTCGATAGCCAACAGCGCACCGGCCAGCCGCATATCTTTGCGATTGGTGATGTGGTTGGTCAGCCGATGCTAGCCCATAAAGCCGTTCATGAAGGCAAAGTTGCTGCTGAAGTTTGCGCCGGTCATAAGCGTCATTTTGATGCCAAACTGATCCCATCGGTCGCCTATACCGACCCTGAGGTCGCTTGGTGTGGCGTCACAGAGACCGAGGCCAAGGCCAAGGGGATTGCTTACGAAAAAGGCGTGTTCCCATGGGCCGCGTCGGGCAAATCCCTGTCCAATGGCCGTAGCGAAGGCATGACCAAGCTGCTGTTTGATCCAAGCGATGATCGCATCATCGGGGCCTGCATCGTGGGCACCAATGCCGGTGATCTGATCTCGGAAACGGCGTTGGCGATTGAAATGGGCGCGGATGCGGTTGACCTTGGTCACACCATCCACCCGCACCCAACACTGTCGGAAACGGTGAACTTTGCGGCCGAAATGTTCGAAGGTACAATCACTGATTTGATGCCACCGAAAAAGCGCAAGAAATAACTGTCTATACAGCAATAGAAAGGCGGGTTAATCCCCGCCTTTTTACCTGGTTTACAGGGGCGTAAATCGGTTACAGCACCTTTGATGTAGAACCGTTTTCAGACTGAGGAAAAGGTGTGGATGTCGGTTTTGCTGACCCTATGATTTTTCGCTGCGGTTGCGCCGATGTCCGCAAAGAAAACGTTAGGGTGTCATCAAAGCTACTCTAAAAGTAGCGCAACGCACATGACTTCAACAGTGGAAAGGTTTGCCCCTTCACTTAAGCGGAGTTGGACATGTGTTCCGGCTGTGGAACCTACGATTTCAAACGTAATTTGATCGAGATTTCGGTGCATTTCGAAACCCTTCTGTCGGGATGCCCGAAAATACCCGCGAACGTTTTCTTGCCAAGACATTCTGGAAACTCGCATTCGACGAATTCGCTTTGTGACGGCTTCGTATTCCCGAACGCGGGATAAGTGTTGTGAGGGAAAGCCGTTACATATGCGGTGCATTCATGAATTGTCGCCGCGAAACAGCACAAGGCATTGTGTTCTGACGTCATGCATTCTGTATACTTCTGAGCTACTCGCCAATATTCGGACTGTATCTGATGTAGATCGACCTGCCAGTACGCTTATCGTCGCTTCGCCTTGAAGATAAGCTCACGGCAAATGTCGCTTGTGGCAGTGGCCGAAATTTGGGGGAGCTCAAAGGTTTAAATGGGACGGATGAGCAAACGAGATCAATCCAACAAAGACCACTGGGGCAAGCACCAAGACGAAACATAGGACGGGTGCGCCAGGGGATAGTGTGAAAAAACCTGTCTTGAGCGCATGGCTAAAGAGCATGCCGAGTAACCCAGTGGCGCGGGATGTAGATTTTGTCGTCCATCAGGTGTTGAAAAGTCATGAATGGCTGGCCTGTGAACTCAGTTTAACAGGACAATGCACTTTCAATTGCCGCTAACAGGTCGTTCCTTTTTATGGGTTTCGAAAGCCGAATATCTTCTGCCTGAAGTTCATTCATGTGAAGCGCCGCCCCGTTAGGATATCCTGACATAAATACGACTTTTAGATTTGGTTGCTTCTCGCGCAACACTTCGGCAAGTTTTGGCCCCTGAATATCCCCCGGCATCACAATATCAGTTAATAATAAGTCAATTTGATCAGAAGTCTCGTATTGCTTCAAAGCATGATCACCTGAATGGGCCGAAATGACGTCATGACCGGCCGCTTCTAATGCCTGAACTTTCAATTTACGTAACTCAGGCTCATCTTCGGCGACAAGAATACGTGCGCGGGTTTTGATGGATTTCGAAATGCGTTTCTTTGGACCTTCAACCTCTGTGGTGCTTGATCGGGCCGGAAAATAGAGTTTGAAAGTTGTTCCATACCCGAGCTCTGAATAGACTTGGACCATGCCTCCAGATTGTTTCATAAAACCTTGGACAGAGGCCAAGCCGAGCCCCGTCCCTTTGCCTAATTCCTTGGTTGTGAAAAACGGTTCAAAAATGCGCTCCTGATCGGTTTTCGATATTCCAGACCCGGTATCGGTTACGGCGAGCATAACGTATCGGCCTGGGGTAAGGTCCTCAAAATGTGACTGCAAGTAAGCTTGATCGACCCACAAATTTTCGGTTTCTATCGTTAGTTTTCCACCGCATTGCATTGCGTCTCGTGCGTTTAAAATCAGGTTCAACAGAGTATTTTCGACCGTGCAATGATCGGCATCGATGGTCCACAGATCTGCAAAAAGGCTGGTCTCAACCTCGACATTCGCGGGCAGAACTCGGGTGGCCCAACTCTGTGTCACTCTAACACTTTCGTTGAGGTCAAGGGGTTTGGGTGTAAGTGGAGCCTTGCGCGCAAAAGTCAAAAGGCTTTGTGTCAAGTCAGCAGCACGATTTGTGGCCCCAATGGCTGTATCCACATACTTATGACTTGTTGTAGTATGAGCGTCTTCTTTCAAAAGCTCGAGATTGCCTAACGTAATTCCGAGTAGGTTGTTGAAATCATGCGCTATTCCGCCTGTTAGGTTCCCAATGGCTTCCATCTTTTGCGATTGCCGCAACTTTTCCGCCAGCAGTTTGTATTCGGAGATGTCTTGAATGACCCCCGCTAGGGAGATTGATTTCCTGTCCGGTTGAACGAGCACCTGTGCGTGCATACGCAGCACGAGCACCTCGCCGTCGTTCGGGCGCACTGCGCGAAATTCAAAAGCAAGGGGGGTGTGGTTTTCGAGGCTGTGAATGATCGCCCCCAAAAGTGCCTCGCGATCATCGGGATGAACAATTTTTTCACAGAAACGATCGAGTGACGCTAAATCATTTCTATTGTGCGCACCAAATAGGGATTGCACGTCATCGCGCCATTGAATCGTACGTCGGGATGATAACAAAAAGCCGTTCATTTTTGCGGCTTCAAGAGCCGAATTTAACTGACGACGGCCCTCCAAAAGTTCTAGGCGGGTCCGCGTACTTTTTCGAATGAAAAACAGCGCAATCGAAAAAATCATTCCGATTGCGACAAGGACCACTGGCGCTGATCGCAACAGGATTGACGTGCCTTTGCTCATCGGGGTCCAGACCAAGAATGCCTTGATATGTGGTTGGTTAGGGGCCAGGGAAACGCCGTTTTTGCCAACAGGGATGTTTCGCGCGATGCTCAGATCCTCGAGCGACAGATTGTTGAGGATTTGGAGTACATGAGCGTCATCCAATAGGTGCACCGTAACAAGAATGTAGGGGGCTGACTGTGTGACAGGAATGCCGCCGGGGTCGGGAACAATCGCAAAGGCCGAGACAACGCCGTGGTTTTCGCCAATTTGGATGACGCCTACTCGGGATAATTTTTCAAAATAGCTAGAGAAACTTTTGGAATTTGGCGTAACCTTGGGGAGCAATTCCAGATAGTTGTTACGTATATCGCGAAGTTGAGCCTGCAAAACCTCGGTCGTCAACACACCATCCAGGGCGGCGGCCTGGGTACCAAAAGCTTTCTTGTAAACAACGTCTTGATTGGGCGAGACAAGAAACGTCGCGCTATACTCAGAAACAGAGGCAAAATCGTTGGTTAGGCGGTTTTCGATCCAATCTGGATTGAACTTTGTGTCTATGTTTTGATAGGCTGCGTTGGATGCTGCATAGCGTTCTAGCCCTGAAAGCAACCGTTTCTGGTAGCTTTCGAACACGCGGGTGACCGACACTTTCTCGCGCTCGTAGGCGTCTTCTTCCGCGGCCCAGATACGTGCTGATACAAGAAGAAAGACCCCGATCAGTGCCGCCATCGAAACGATGATAACGGCTTCGCCAGATCGCAAAAACCTCAAGAAATCACGAGGCGTGTGGAAACAGGCACTTTTTAAATGTGTCGGTTGCATTGACAAAACTCTTCCATGAATGCCTCGTGTGAGCTCAGTGAGTATAGCAGATATTTCTGAACGAAGCGTACACTATACAAACGCGCCTATGGGAACCGTACGCCACGTTCCGACAGGTGATAAACCGAGGTTGAGTAGCTGTTGCAGCGTGGGCGCTAAGGAGGCGCAACCGCCGCTGGTTTGGTGCTTGGTACAAGGTGGCGTTATGCGGAAAGACGCAGGACATACCGGACGCGGCCTGAAGATATGCATGGTTTCAGGCTGCTCGGCGCGCACATACTTGGACGGCGTAGATTCGAATTCTATTCGCACAACCAAGGAATTCCAATTTTGAGCAGAAAAATATGGCTTTATTCGATGGTCATGGAGCTAAAAAGACGATGCCTTGGGTTTCCTCTTCCCAACGCTCGTATTTCGTCATGATTTGCAGAAAGGCCGACGAATCTAGGAAATTGTCCAGCCATGTTTTCACGTTTTCCAAGTCGCAGGCATCAAACTCAGGCCGGTCTATCAATGCGAATTGTCTAACAAACGGAAGAATTGCGAAATCAGCAATACTAGGAGTGGAGAATATCCAAGAATTTATTTGAGCGTTCAGTTTACGCAAGTATAGCATGGCTTGCTGCCGGTGATACGCGGCATCAGAGTCGGGATATCGACTTGCGTACTTCGTTTTGTCTAAGTGGCTTTTGAAATCCATGTCGCATTCCGAGATTAAATCCCATCCTTCTTTGGGCATGTCGAGCCAGCCTTGCGGATCACTTTTGGCCAGCGCCCATGTCATAATGTCCAAACTCTCGTCAATCGAAGTGCCATCTTCTAAGAGACAAGGAACGGTGCCACTGGCCGACGCTTCCAGAAACGATTTGGGTTTGTCTCTAAGCACAATTTCACGCAATTCGACTTGGACACCTGAACTGGCAATTGCCAACCTGGCACGCATTGCATAGGGGCAGCGTCTGAAAGAATATAACGTAGGGGCCATTTTCAGGTTTTGCTTTAGCCTTGGAGTTGCTGACTTCTATTTTCGGCGTCTTCCACCGCTAATGCTGCCATTTGCAGGATAGCTTCGCGGCTCTTGGCGGCTGCAATAAATCGCCCGTTATGGCAGAAGGTTGCGCCTCTGACCCCGCACGCGTTTTCTAGGTTTTCATTCGTCAAGCCGGCCCATTCACGAGGCAAATCGGCTCTGAGATCAAAACCGTCGTCAGTCAGGCGTATACCGCCCAGCGTCCAGTCTCCCTGTCCTCTTGGGTGGACAACAAAGAGCAGATGCTCTGCGTTTGCTTTCCTGACTGCGGAATAGAATGGCATACCCCTTGGCAATTCCAACACTTTGGAAGAACCAGTTGCGCTGACCGCTTGTGTCACGATTGCTTCTGCGCGTAGCCGTGCAGACTGTTGTTCGACTTGGGCTTCAATCAGGACCCGCGCAATTTTTAGTGCTTCGCCGAAAGCGATATCTTCTGCATCGACGGTTTTCGTGTCGAACACGGGCTTCAGCGTTTCAAGCAAATTTGGCAGCGTAAGGGCCGATAGCTGGCCCGCCGTAGACGGGTCAATCGCGCCGTTGTCCAATAAATCGATCGGTAGAACAAAGCTCTGGTCGAGGTTGGTGAATACATCTTCAAGATGTTCCTCAATGACCCCCCGTTGGGTTAAATACGCTTTGCCAAAATGCGACCAAATCAATCCAAAAGAGCTAAATGGCTGGCCAGTGGGCCTCATAGGGGCATTGCGCTGATGATGGTCAAAGACGTGAAGATCCGGGTTGTACGTACCGCCAACGTCGTAAATGACCCTGTCATCAGAAGGTGTTATCCATTCCTGAGCGCGACTGCGGACGATTTGGGCACCTGGAAACAGGCCCGTCAGAATAACACTGGAACAAAGTTCGTCGGCATGAAATCCGCCCGAATGTGTGACAAGGAAATTTGGTTTCATAGTCCCTACCGTCTGCCTCTTGGTCGCATCATTCAACCTTAAAGGTCAATATTTCCCATATGTTTAATTATTCTAGTCCCGCTTTTGTAACAACCGAAAGCGGTCATCACTATGGGAAAATTTATTATCATGTTAAGAAAGGGTTTGACGCTGCTAGGCGGGTGTCGCTAGGACTTTTTTAAACTTAACATGTAAAGGGCGCATGATGCCACATTTCCACATCGATTATTCTGGCAACATCGAAACCCATGTCGACATTTCAGGGCTTTGCGAAGTGGTGCGCAGTGCAGCTGCTAGTCTTGATACCTTTCCAACCGCAGGTGTGCGTGTCCGGGCGTTGCGGGTCGATCACTATGCCATCGCAGATGGGAACCCGGAGCACGGTTTTGTCGATATCTCTGTGCGTCTTCGTGCTGGCCGTCCGATGAATGTCAAAGAAGACGCCGTGAAAGTCTTGTTTGAAGCGGCGCAGGCCTATTTATCGGAGTTTATGGAAAATCACTCTCTGGCGATTTCTCTGGAAATGCGCGACATTGATCCGGCTCTGTCGCCCAAAACCGGAAATATCCGGGACTATTTGAAAGCACAGACATGAATGCCCGCCGGGGGGCGGATTGTCGCCGAATTAGGCCGTCCGCACCGCCGAACACAATATCGCCTAGGAGACCGTTATGCCTGCACCCGTGAACCCGCTCAAACTGGCGCTTGCCAATAAACAAGTGCAAGTCGGGTGTTGGGTCGGGCTTGCCAATAGCTATGCCGCCGAAATCATGGGCACGGCGGGGTTTGATTGGCTGCTGGTGGATGGCGAACATGCCCCCAACGATCTGCGCTCAATTATGGGGCAATTGCAGGTGATTGATCCATCCCCATCCCACGCCGTTGTGCGCGTGCCGGTTGGCGATGTTGCTTTGATCAAACAAGTTCTGGAAGTTGGGGCGCAATCAGTTTTAGTGCCCATGGTCGAGAGCGCCGAGCAAGCCCAAGAAATGGTCCGCGCAGTGCAATACCCGCCCCGTGGCACGCGCGGTGTTGGCGCTGCGCTGGCGCGGTCATCTGGATTTGACGCGATTGAGAATTACGCCACCACGGCCGACGATCAGATGTGCCTGATTTTGCAGATTGAGAACCGCAACGGATTGGCCGCACTAGATGACATTCTGAAGCTTGATCATATTGATGCGATCTTTGTCGGCCCCGCTGATCTTGCTGCGGATCTTGGGTATTTGGGGCAAGCTGGCCACCCGGAAGTCGAGGCGATCATTGCCGAAACACTGGCCAAAATTCTTGCGTCCGGCAAGGCAGCGGGCATTTTAACTACCGATCTGGAGGCCGCAAAACGTTACATTGATTTGGGCGCGACCTTTGTGGGGACGGGTGTTGACGTTCTGCTGTTCGCAAAAGCGGCGCGCGACTTGGGGCGCAAGGCACAAGAGCTCAAAGGCTAAGCGCCGCCGACGTCCTGCGGGGCGACCGAAACTGTTTTAACAACGGCGTGACAGGGGGTGCCTTGGCCCAAACCCATTGCGTCGGCGGATCGTCTGGTGATCCGGGCTAGGACTTTTCCGGCGGGTGTCGTCAGTGATACGATTACTCCGGGGCCTTCGCCCGAGCGGATTGCGTCAATTGTGCCCGGCAGAATATTGAGCGCCGAAAGGCCGTCTGGGCGTGATCGCGACAAAATCACATCCTGCGCGGCAATGCGAACCCGCACGCGCGTGCCAATAGGCTTTGGCAGCTTTGGTAAGAACAAAGCGATACCGCCGGCTGATAACTCGCTCAAACCATCCTTATGATGGGTCTTGATCACAGCTTCGAGGATGGCCCCGGCAGCTCTGACACCGGTCGGGGTAAAGGTCGGATCACTTAAGACGTCGGTGGCGCTGCCTTGACGGGCGACGCGTCCGTCTTGCAAGGCGACAACGGTCGTCGCCAATCGCGCGACTTCAACGGCCGAGTGGCTGACATACAATATCGGAACTTGCGCTTCATCGCGCAGGGTCTCGAAATACGGCAATATCTCAGCTTTGCGCGCGTCATCAAGTGCGGCCAAAGGCTCATCCGCAAGGATCAAATCAGGGCTAGCAAGCAAAGCCCGCCCAATGGCGACCCGCTGTTTTTCTCCTCCAGATAGGGCGTTTGGCCTGCGCTCCAGCAGATCGCCGATACCCAACATGTCGACCACGCGCGATAGGCTTTCCTTGCGCGCGTGGCGCGGTGCAAACCATCGACCAAAAGTGAGGTTTTGCTGAACCGATAGGTGTGGAAACAACCGCGCTTCTTGAAAGACATAGCCTAAGCGGCGTTTGTGGATCGGCAGGTTGGTCGATGTTTCACTGTCGAATAAAATCCGTCCGTCAACTTCAATGCGGCCTTGATCTGGATGTAACAGGCCTGCGACGGCATTGATGATAGTGGTCTTGCCAGAACCAGAACGTCCGAAAAGCACCGTTAACCCATCCGGTGCGTCGAATTTTAGGCTAAAATTCGTCTCTCCCAGGTTATGTTGCATGGAAACGGACAGGCTCATTTGGTGCCAATCCTTTGCGCCATGCGTTGCGCCAGAATTTCCGACACGATCAATGCGCCAAGAGCCACCCCAACCGAAATGATCACAAGGCGTAGGGCTGATGCTTCACCGCCGGGCACTTGCAAAAACGCATAGATGGCGGATGGCAGCGTTTGAGTTTGCCCCGGAATGTTCGAAACAAACGTGATCGTTGCGCCAAATTCGCCCATGGCTTTGGCGAAGGCCAAGATGGAGCCGGCCAAAACTCCCGGTAAAATAAGCGGCAAAGTCACGGTGACAAAGACCCAAAATCGGGACGCTCCCAGCGTTGCGGCGGCCTGCTCCAATTTTGGATCGACGGCTTCAATAGACAAGCGCATCGCCCGAACCATCAGTGGGAACCCCATAATTGCTGCTGCAAGGGCTGCGCCGGTCCAGCGGAAGGCCAAGGTGATGCCCATCTCGTGCAAAATGGATCCAACCGGGCCACGAATTCCAAAAGTCAGGAGGAGCAAATACCCCGTGACAACCGGGGGGAGGATCAATGGCAGGTGTACCAAGCCATTGACAATTTGCCGTCCCGGAAATTCCCATCGGGCCAGTGCATAAGCGATGAATAGTCCAAACGGCAATGCCGCCAATGTGGCCCATAGGGATACGCGCAAAGATAGGGCAACGGCGCTCCATTCTTCGGGGCTTAACCACTCCATGTCGCTACTCCGCTGACACGGTGAACCCGTGCCGCTCAAAAACGCTTCGGGCATTTGGCCCTTGGATATAGTTCAAAAACTGCGCTGCTGCGTCCCCATCGTGGATTGCGACGGCGGGATAATGAATAGCGGGGTGACTGTTGGTTGGAATGTCGGCAACAACATGTACGCGCGGATCGGCTTTGGCATCCGTTGCATAGACAATGCCAAACGGGGCCTCGCCCAGTGCGACAAGCGAAAGGGCGGCACGTACATTATCCATTTGAGCGACCTGTGGGGCGACGTCTTCCCATTGGCCTAGTGTCTCCAAGGCCGCTTTGCCGTAAATACCTGCTGGAACAGACTGCACCAACGCCATTGCCAGATGCCCGTCGCCCAAAAGGTCGGGCAGGGTCAAACTTTCCCAATCCACAGGGGGTTGGGCTTGATGTGAAATCAAAACCAGTTGATTGCCAAGCAATTCCACCCGCGTCTCGGGTAAAACTGCACGCCGATCTTGCAAATAACCCACCCAATTAGGATTGGCCGAGATAAAGACATCCGCCGGGGCACCAAGCTCAATTTGCCGGGCCAAAACCGAAGACCCCGCATATGACAGCGTTGTGCTATGACCCGCCGTGGCATCAAACCCTTCGGCAACCTCATCCAGAGCATTCTTCAAACTTGCCGCAGCAAAGACTGTTATCTGGTCGGCTTGCGTGGTTGAAGGGGTCAAGAATGCCGCAACGGCCAGCAATTTCAGCCAGCGTAAAACCTGCGATTTGTTCCTGAGACCAGTCATTTCCCCTATTGAATGGCATGTCGACGCGTTCGCATCTAGCGCAAAAGTATTGGCCCTTAGTCCAATAGCCGTTTTGCCCCCGGTTAATCGCCGATTTGTGTTTTCTTTAACGGGGGGTCCCCGCTTGCGGAGCGGCGGCTTGGCCCCCTAGCGTCGCCAAAATACCCAACCAAGGCCCATCGAAAGGACCGCGCAATGAGCTACGTCACCCATCTGGAGTGTTCTCTGACTGGAAAAATCTATCCAGCAGGGCAGGTGCATGGCTTGTCCGAGGCGGGCCGCCCCCTGCTTGTGCGCTACGATTTGGACGCGATGAAAAAGGCGCTGAGCAAAGAAGACCTGGCGCGCTCAGCGGCTCCGGGGTTTTGGCGTTACTCAGATTTCCTGCCGGTTGAAGCCGCTGAAAACCGCGTTTCATTGGGCGAAGTGATGACTCCGATTGTTCCGCTTGAACGAAGTGCGCATCATTTGGGGGCGCAACCGGGCAATGTTTTGGTCAAAGATGAAGGGCGTTTGCCGACCGGATCATTCAAAGCACGGGGCCTCTGTCTGGCGGTGTCCATGGCCAAGGAGTTCGGGATTGAACACTTGGCGATACCGACAAACGGCAATGCGGGCGCAGCCATGGCGGCTTATGCCGGGCGCGCGGGAATGAAATCGACCGTTCTGTGCCCGTCCGATACCCCCGATATCAATATTCGCGAAATTCAATCACAGGGTGGTGACACCTATTTGGTCAACGGGTTGATCAACGACTGCGGCAAGATCGTTGGCCAGGGCAAGGAAAGCGTCGGATGGTTTGATATATCGACGCTCAAAGAACCCTATCGGATCGAAGGCAAGAAAACGATGGGGCTTGAGCTTGCAGAACAGCTTGGCTGGGAATTGCCGGATGTGATTTTCTATCCGACGGGCGGTGGAACCGGATTGATCGGAATGTGGAAAGCGTTTGCTGAATTGAAGGCCATGGGCTGGATCGACGGGCCGATGCCGCGCATGGTCGCGGTTCAGGCGACAGGATGCGCACCGATTGTAAAGGCATGGGAAGACGGGGAAGAACATGCGCCATTGTGGGCAAACGCGCATACTGTGGCGGCGGGCATCCGGGTTCCGATTGCAGTCGGCGATTTTCTGATCATCCGCGCCGTGCGCGAGTCAGGCGGTTTCGCCATCGCCGTTCCCGATGACGACATCATGGAGATGCGGGATGCCATCGCGGCGACAGAAGGGCTGTTATTGTGTCCCGAAGGGGCGGCAACGGCGGTGGCGTATAAACAGGCCCTTGCGGCGGGGCAGATCAAGGACAGTGATCGCGCCGTGCTGTGGAATTGTGCAACCGGTTTGAAATACCCGTTGCCCGAAGTTTCAGGGCGCTTGGACAAAGATACAGAGATTGATTTTAGCGCTTTCTGACGCATTCTCTACCGATATACGAGCCGGAGAACATCGAAATGAATGTCCAGAAAAGCGCCTGCGTCGGCTGTGGGGCCGTGTTGCCCGATATGGATGGGCCAACGCATTCCTACATGTTGTCGTCGTCGGCATGCTTTCACGCGTTCACAACGATTCTTGCTTTAGAGTATAGCGATACAGCATTGTTGCCGACGCATCGGTTGACCGTCGATTGTTTCGCGGTTCAACATGGAGGAGTGGATCAGCATCGTGCACAGGTCAATTCAACGCGGTTGCATTTGGCACGTTTGTACCTCCAGCTGGGGCGTCAGATGCAGCCCAAGGAAACCAACGATGTCATGTTAGGGTTGGGCCGTTTCAAACACAGCTTGCGGTGCTTGGAACCGCCGTCATCCTATCAAATGACGGTGTCCGATGTTGTGCCACATGCAGGTGGGGCGGAACATTTAGCCAAGATCAGAGAATGGGCGCGGGTCACTTGGGCGGATTGGTCGGCCCATCACGCTTACATATCGGACTGGGCGGAACGTCATTTGGCCAAGTGACCCGCGCGATCCGTAGGGTTTGGGCCAATCGCGAGGCCCAAACCGTCGTTGCGTAAATGTCACCGCAATCGTTGTTCTGTTTCGCCGTCAAAAAACATGGTGTTTTCGAGTGCAAATTCGATTGTGACCTTGGAGCCTTCGGCGATTTCCTCATCGCTATCCGTTTCAACGGTGATTTTCTCGCCGCCTTCTGTCAGCAGATAGTCATAGGCAACCCCACCCAAACGCTCGCGAATATCCAGTTTCAGGTCATCGCCCGCTTCGGAGATTTCCAAGTGCTGCGGCCGTACGCCGACCAGAACAGGTTTCCCTTCTGCAGGGAGCGATACATCCGCTTCAATGGTGCGGTTGAGATCAAGCAAGCGCACTTTTCCCCCCTCTACGACACCACGTAGAAAGTTCATCGCAGGCGAACCAATAAACCCGGCGACAAAACGATTGTCAGGGTTTTTATAAAGCTCCATGGGCGATCCGACTTGTTCGATGACACCAGCACGCAACACCACAATCTTATCGGCCAAAGTCATGGCTTCGACCTGATCGTGGGTTACATAGATCATTGTTGCGCCGATTTCTTTGTGCAATCGCGCGATTTCCACCCGCATGTCGACACGCAATTCGGCATCAAGGTTGGACAATGGCTCGTCAAACAAAAACACTTCGGGGCCGCGCACAATCGCACGTCCGATCGCGACCCTCTGGCGTTGCCCACCAGAGAGTGCCTTGGGTTTGCGTTTGAGATAATCGTCGAGCTTCAAAATGCGGCTGGCTTCGCCGACTTTGGCTTTGATCTCGGCTTTGGGTACTTTGTTCATCTTGAGACCAAAGCCCATGTTCTCTTCGACCGTCATATGCGGATAGAGCGCGTAGGTCTGGAAAACCATGGCGACACCGCGATCCGCTGCATCCATTTGCGTCACATCACGTGCGCCAATGTTGATTTGGCCGCTTGTGGTCTCTTCTAGTCCGGCGATCATGCGCAAAAGTGTTGATTTTCCGCAGCCCGAAGGCCCGACAAAAACGCAGAATTCACCTTCTTCGATCTGCAGATCCACATTGTGGATGACCTGCGTATCGCCGTACTTCTTCACAGCGTTATTTAGCGTGACGCCAGACATTGTGGTCTCCTTGAATTTACGCAGGGAACTGCCAGGATTCAGCAGCCTCCGCAATCTTTTGGGCGGTTTGAGTGAGCGCTGGACGCAATGTTGTCAGTTCTTCCAGCGATTTGACTTGCGTCGATGTGGTGATCGATAGCGCACCAAGGACACGTCCCGTGGTGCCAAGAATTGGGGCGGAAATACAAATGATTCCGGGTTCATGCTCTTCGCGGTCAAAGGCGATGCCCTCGGCGCGAATGATCTCTAGCTCTGCGCGAAACGCGTCTGCATCAGCAATGGTTCCCGGCGTATGGACATAAAAAGACTGGCGGTTGATGGCGGCTTCGCGGGTTTCGTCATCAAGATGCGCAATCATCGCTTTTCCAACCCCGGTGCAATATCCGGGGCCAACTTTGCCCGCTGCAGAAAACATTTCGATTGGTTTTAGGGCGTTTCTTTTGTCGACATAGAGAACTTGTCCCTCGTCCAATTGCGCGAGATGGATCGTCTCACCGACTTCGCGTGACAGGTCATCAAGGAAGGGGCGCGCGATCGGCGCAAGCGAACTTTGCTGCCAAGCCGCATGGGCCAAACGAACAAGCCTCAACCCCGGCGTATAGGTTTGATGCGCTTCGTCGTAGGCCAACATGCCTTGATTGGTGAGGGTTTGAACCAAGCGATACAGTGTGGCTTTGGGGTGCACAGACTCGCTCAGGAGTTCACCAAAGCGCACCGGTCGCCCCTTGGCCGCGACCATGTCCAACACTTCCAATGCCTTACCGACGGTTCCGTCTGCGGATGCCTTCGGGTTTACTTGGCTGTTCATATGCGTCTCCTCCCGCCCTCTCGTTTACAGCACTTAACGAGAGTGTTGACAGTCCTAACCCGAATCCGACATAGTTTCAATAGTTGGAAACATGTTTCATTATTTGGAACCAAGTAACGAACACCAACACAAAGCAATTGGGAGGACACCATGCTTAAGAAATTCGCTTCGGTTGCAGGCGCACTGGCCCTGTCGACCGCACTCGTGACGCCGGCGATGGCCGAGCTAAGCGGCACACTGCGTATCATTTCGGACATGTCAAACCCGGCACCGCGCGCAATCATGGAAGGCCTCGCGGCTGACTTTGGTGCCATGCATCCGGGTCTTGAAGTCGAAGTTGATATTGTCGACCGCGAAGCTTGGAAAAGCCAGATCCGCAATGCGTTGACCGCAAACCCGCCGGATGTGATCAACTGGTACGCCGCCAACCGTATGGGCCCCTATGTCAAAGCTGGCCTGTTCGAAGATATCTCGGACATGTACGACAACGGAGACCTGCCCGGTCTGGACGCTGTCAAAGGCGCGATGACCCTTGACGGAAAACAGTATGGTGTTCCGTACACATACTACCAATGGGGCATCTATTACCGCGAAGATATCTTCAAAGAGCTGGGCCTGTCTGAGCCAACAACCTTTGACGAGGAAATCGCCAACTGCGAAAAGATCCTGGAATCTGGCCGTAAATGTTACACCATCGGCACCAAGTTCCTTTGGACTGCTGGCGGTTGGTTCGACTACATGAACATGCGCACCAACGGCTTCGACTTCCACATGAAGCTGGCCACTGGTGAAGCGTCGTGGACGTCTGACGAAGTGCGTGCAACTTTCGCCAATTGGCAAAAGCTGATCGACATGGGTGCGTTCATTGATGATCACCAGACCTACAGCTGGCAAGAAGCTCTGCCATTCATGGTCAAAGGTGAAGCAACCGCCTACCTGATGGGTAACTTTGCTGTGCCTCATTTGCGTGATGGTGGCCTGACGGATGAGCAGATTGATTTCTATCAGTTCCCCAAAATCGCGGATGTGCCAATGGGTGAAGATGCCCCGACTGACACATTCCACATCGCATCCGGTGCACAGAACAAAGAGGCCGCTCGGGCCTTCTTGCAATATGTGACCTCAGCTGATGTTCAGACCAAAATCAACGCCGGTGATGGCCTTGGTCAGCTGCCAGTCAACGCCGCGTCTTCGGTTGATGATGACGAGTTCCTGAATCAGGGTTTTGACATGCTGTCGAATAATGCAACTGGCGGTATCGCTCAGTTCTTTGACCGTGATTTCCCGGCGGAAATGGCGTCGATTGGCATGGAAGGTTTGCAGGAATTCATGGTTTTCCCAGATAACCTTGAGGACATCCTGAACCGTCTCGAAGCGGCGCGCGGCCGTATCTACAAGTAAAACATTTTGCGCCCTGCTGTTGCGGCTGGGCGCATCCTTTTGGCGTATTCGCAAGCTGCTCTGTGTTGCCTGACATGACGCATTTTTCGCATTCGCCGGTTCCGTGGGAGGATAAAACATGAGCACAGCAAGCCATAGCTGGGCCAAGCGAAATCGTATGACTATAACCCCGCTGCTGTTCTTGCTGCCGGGTATTTTGTTTTTCGCGGCCTATGTGATCATCCCAATTTTTCAGAGCTTTAACATCTCGCTTTACGAGTGGGATGGCTTGGGACAAGCGACCTTTGTCGGGACACGCAACTACGAAGAGCTTCTGACCGACCGCAATTTTGAAATCTCGCTTTGGAACAACGTAAAGTGGCTGGTCCTATATTTGTTGGCGATTCCAGCGGGGCTTGTGATTGCGCTACTGTTGAACCAGACGGTGACAGGCATTCGGATTTACAAATCGCTGTTCTTCTTTCCCTTTGTGATCTCTCAAGTTGTTGTGGGTTTGGTTTTCTCTTGGTTTTACTTGCCTCGCGAAGGCTTGCTTAACGCCGTTTTGACAACGCTTGGCATGGACACAATCAATGTGTTGGGCGACCCGACTTTGGCGACCTATGGCATTATCGCCGCCGGTCTTTGGCCGCAGACCGCATATTGCATGATCTTGTATTTGACCGGTTTAAACGCGGTTGATCCTGAGCAAGTCGAAGCCGGTCGTTTGGATGGTGCCAAGGGGATTAAAATGCTGTGGTATGTGATCCTGCCTCAGCTGCGCCCGGCCACCTTCATCGCCTTTGTTGTGACCATCATCGGTGCGTTGCGGTCCTTTGACCTGATCTCGATCATGACCAACGGTGGCCCATTCGGCTCAACCCGCGTCTTGTCGTTCTACATGTTCGAAAAAGCCCTGAGCGAATATGGGTTCCGCATGGGGTACGGCTCGGCCATCGCAGTTGTTCTGTTCTTTATCATGTTGTTCTTCATCGCCTATTTCCTGTGGTCCATGTACCGCGATGAGAAGGAGGCACGCAGATGATCGGGGTGATTGAAGCCAAACACCGTCGCAAGGCCGCCCGGCAGGATACGTCCAATGAGGCTTTGTCGATCAACACGAAACATGGGCGCATTGCCCGCGATTTGGGGGAGTTCTGAGATGTTTCCGACGCCTATTCAAAAACAGTCGCGCGGGGCGCAGATCACCTATCAAACCCTGTTGCCTTTGGCGCTGATCATGTGGCTGTTGCCGCTGTTGGCCGTTGGGTTGTTTTCGATCCGACCCCTGTCGGATTTCACCAACGGCAACTACTGGGGCATGCCATCATCTTTTGAGCTGTTCACCAATTACGGCAAGGTCTTCTTTGAAAGTGACATGCCGCGCTACCTGTGGAACTCAATCCTGATCACGGTTCCAACCGTGATAGGGGCGGTTGCCTTGTCGTGCATGACCGGTTTCGCGCTGGGCATTTACCGGTTCAAAGGCAATTTGCTGATCTTTTTCCTGTTCATTGCCGGTAATTTTGTGCCGTTCCAAATCTTGATGGTGCCCGTCCGGGATCTAACAGTTTCCGCCGGTCTGTATGATACAAAACTGGGCCTGGTCCTGTTCCACATTGCGTTTCAAACTGGGTTTTGCACCTTGTTCATGCGCAATTTCATCCGCGCATTGCCGTTTGAGCTGATCGAAGCTGCGCGTGTAGAAGGCGTTGCCGAATGGCGGATCTTTTGGTTCGTCGTTCTTCCGCTGATGCGCCCCGCGATTGCTGCACTGGCGGTGCTGATCTTTACCTTTATCTGGAATGATTACTTTTGGGCGGTTGTTCTGACCCAGGGGCCAGATGCGCAGCCGGTGACGGCGGGTATCACGTCGTTTAACTCGCAGTTCGTCGCGCAATACCATCTGATGAGCGCGGGCTCGATCGTCGCAGCGCTACCACCGGTGATGATGTTCTTCTTGATGCAACGCCACTTTATTGCGGGTCTGACACTTGGGGCGGTCAAGTGACGGTTTGGCGGATTGATGCGCTTTGCCAGACGTTGGTTCTGGCCTCGGACGGTGGCGTTCCCGCTGCTGTCTATTGGGGGCCAAGCCTCCCTGATTGTGATCTTGAGGCGGTTTCTGCGCAGGCTCGGGTGGATGTGACGGGCGGCATGATTGACGCCCTGCCGCCAATTTCGCTCTGCCCCGTTGAAGGTGACAGCCTGCACGCCCAGCCGGGTTTGATCGCCTATCGCGACGGGCGACAGCTACATCCTGAGTTTCGGCTGATTGCCCAGGATGGACATTATTTCACCGCCCGCGACGAAGCGCTTGGCCTGTCGGTGCGTTTTGTGTTCGAGGCCGCGAATGGCGTGATCTGCGCGCAAACTGAGCTAACGGCGGACGAGCCAATCGTGCTTCACCATCTGGCCGCGCCGGTGTTGCCGGGACCGCAATCTGGCGATATTCGCCACTTTGCAGGGCGTTGGATTGGTGAGTTCCAAGCCGAACGGCAGGCGTGGCAACCCGGAATATTCAAACGCGAGGCGCGTACAGGCCGTTCGGGGCACGAGCATCCACCGCTTGCGTTTTTCTGCGAAGAGGCATGCACAAACACCCAAGGCATCGCTTTTGGCATGCATTACGGGTGGCCAGGTGGCCATGTCATGTTGGCCGAAGAACTGCCGGATGGTCGCCGCCACATCCAGTGGGGCCATGCGACAGGCACGCAGGGGCAGGGCACCCGATTTAAAACGGCACCGCTTTTGCTCAGTGTGTCTGACACTGGGTTGAACGGATGCGCGACGGCGTTCCAACGGCACATCCGTGATGATGTGGTGACGTGGCCCAAGCCTGATACCGCGCGCCCTGTGCATTACAATTGCTGGGAAGCGATCTATTTCGACCATGATTTGGACACGCTTAAAGACATTGCCAAGCGCGCCGCCGATCTTGGCGCTGAGCGGTTTGTGCTGGATGATGGGTGGTTTGGGACGCGCGATGATGACACCACAAGCCTTGGTGATTGGGACATTGATCCGCGTAAATGGCCCGATGGCCTAACGCCGATTATTGAACATGTTCAATCTCTTGGGATGGTATTCGGCCTCTGGTTCGAACCCGAGATGGTCAACATGGACAGCGATTTGGCGCGCGCACATCCAGATTGGATCCTTGGTCGTAAGGATCAGATAGAAGGGCGCCAGCAGCGGGTCTTGGACATGTCTCGTCAAGAGGTTCGGGATTACCTGTTCGGTAAAATCAGTGCTGTTTTAGAGGCGCATGACATCGATTATGTCAAATGGGATCACAACCGTTTGCTGCCAGCGCCAGATGCGTCGCAGGCCGATGGGACATTGGAACTGATGAACCGTTTGCGACGGGCGCACCCTTCCGTCGAATTCGAAAGCTGCGCGTCAGGTGGTGGTCGGATTGATGCCGGGATTTTGCAACAGACCCAGCGGGTTTGGCTGTCTGATAGCAACGATGCGCTGGAGCGTTTGCGGATACAGCACGAGGCGGCGTTGCTGTTGCCGTCGGCTGTAACTGGGTCTCATGTCGGGCCGCGCAAATGCCATACTTCGGGCCGGATGATCGACATTCGCTTTCGCGCCTGGGTCGCGGCGCAGCGCCATATGGGTTTTGAAATGGACCTGCGTGAATTGACGGACGAAGAGGCACACGTCCTGCGTGACGTGACCCGTTGGTGGAAAGACAATCGCGATTGGATGCGCAGGGCGGATATTCTGCGGCTCGATAGCCACGATCCTGCGGTGATCGCCGAGCAACACCTGGCTGAAGATGGCAGGCGTTTCGTGGTCTTTGCGGGAAAATGCAGCAGTGGCACCCAAATCCTGCCAAAACCGCTGCGTTTAACCGGGCTGACACCGGATGGAACTTATCGTATTTGCTTACGAAATCGCGACGAGGCACCGGGCCTGTCGCGCGCCAACCCGGCGCTTAAGACTGGTCCGGTTGATCTCAGCGGAACCTTTTTGATGCGCCATGGCCTGACCCTGCCATGGAGTTTTCCCGAAACCATGTGGGTACTTGAGGGAGAGTTACAGTGAGTGATCTTGCTTGGATAGCGGTGGATTGGGGCACGTCACACTTGCGCGTTTGGACGATGGATGATGCGGGCAACGTCTTGTCTCGTGCGACTTCCAGCAAAGGCATGAGTCAGTTGACCGCCGCCAACTACGAGGGGGCATTGCTCGATTTGATCGGCCAGTCACTTCCGGCAACGGGGCCTGTGCCCGTGCTGTGTTGTGGTATGGCTGGCTCTCGTCAAGGATGGCGCGAGGCCCCATATGCGACGGCCCCATGTGAGGCCCCATCTTTGGCGCAGGCGACCAGAGTGCCGACGCAGGATGCCCGCCTTGATGTCTACATTTTGCCGGGGATCAAACAAGACAAGCCAGCTGATGTCATGCGCGGCGAAGAAACTCAAATTGCCGGGTTTCTAGCCGGCGAACCGGAATTCGACGGCGTTTTGTGCTTGCCCGGAACACATAACAAATGGGTTCATATCAGCGCCAAGGAAGTGGTCAGTTTCCGCACCTTTATGACCGGCGAACTGTTCGCCCTCATTGGGGGGCAATCGGTTTTGCGCCATTCCTTGGCCTCAGAGGGTTGGGACAACGACGCGTTTTTGTCCGCCGTTTCCGAGGGCATGTCCCATCCGGCGTCACTTGGCAGCGATCTGTTTGCCCTGCGTGCGGAATCGCTTCTGCATGGTTTGGGCGCAGATAAGGCCCGCGCCCGCCTGTCCGGTCAGTTGATTGGGATGGAGCTTACAGCGGCGCGTCCCTATTGGCTTGGCCGCGATGTTGCGGTTTTGGGCGAAGACGGCATTGCCTCGGCCTACACATCTGCGCTGGATGCACAGGGGGCGATGCCCCGCGCGATCAGTGCCGAAGATATCACTTTGCGCGGTCTCTCTGCCGCCTACGCCAGTTTTAAGGAAGCTCAATGACACGCGAAATCATTGCCATTCTTCGTGGCCTGACACCCGCCGAAGCGATCGACATCACCGATGTTTTAATCTCGGCCGGGATCACCAAGATCGAAGTGCCGCTCAACTCGCCTGAACCGTTTGAGAGCATCGCAGCGATGGTGGCCCATGCTGGGGATCGCGCGGTCATTGGCGCAGGGACTGTTCTTGAGGTCTCTCAAGTTGAAAAACTGGCCAGCATTGGCGCGCAAATGGTTGTGTCTCCCGATGCATTCCCGGATGTCATTCGCGCGACCAAGGCCGCTGGTATGTTGTCTTATCCCGGTGTTCTCACTCCGAGCGAAGCCTTTAGCGCCTTGCGCAATGGTGCGGACGGGTTGAAGTTTTTTCCGGGTTTCAAGCTGGGCACCGATGGTCTTGCAGCTCTCAAAGCGGTGCTTCCAACCGGCACCAAAACCTATGCTGTTGGCGGGGCTGGTCCGTCAAATTTCGGCGAATGGATCAAGGCCGGTGCGACCGGCTTCGGAATCGGTTCCAATATTTACAAGCCCGGTTACAGTGCGGCACAGGTCGCTGATTTGGCCAAGGATATCGTCGCCGCCTATGATGAGGTTATTGCATGAAGCGCACCCTTGGGACTTGCTACTATCCAGAACATTGGCCCGAGGACATTTGGCAGCAAGATGCTGAACGTATGGTTGAGGCGGGCCTGACATGGGTTCGCATCGGTGAGTTTGCGTGGTCGCGGATCGAGCCCACCCCCGGTGATCTGCAATGGGAGTGGTTGGACCGGGCGATAGACGTGCTTGGCAAAGCCGGGCTCAAGGTGGTTTTGGGCACCCCAACGGCAACGCCGCCGCGTTGGGTGCTCGACAAACATCCCGACATGCTGGCCATTGATGAAAACGGCAACCCGCGCAAATTTGGTTCGCGCCGCCACTATTGTTTTAGCCACAAAGGCTATCTTGAAGAATGCCGCCGCATTGTGACCCTTGTCGCGGAACGCTATGGGCCCAACCCTTATATCGCTGCGTGGCAGACCGACAATGAATACGGATGCCACGACACGGTTCTAAGCTATTCTGAGGCGGCCCGCCTTGCTTTTCGCGACTGGCTGCGCGCGCGATATGGGAGTGTCGACGCGCTCAACGACGCATGGGGGAATATCTTTTGGTCGATGGAATACAATTCCTTTGATCAGATAGATTTGCCGAATTTGACGGTGACCGAACCAAACCCGGCGCATCTTTTGGCATTTCATCGGTTTTGTTCTGATCAGGTTGTGATGTTCAACCGGGTTCAGACCGACGTTATTCGCGCAAATTCACCGACTCCGATCGCCCATAATTATATGGGTAAGATCACTGATTTTGATCACTACGACGTCGGCACCGATCTCGATATCGCCAGTTGGGACAGCTATCCGCTCGGATTTTTAGAAGATCGCCTTGATGCCACGCCTGAACATCAAGTTGATTACGCGCGTCAAGGCGACCCCGATTTTCAGGCGTTTCACCATGATCTTTATCGCGCTGTTGGTGCGGCAAAGGGCAACAAACCTGTGGAGCAGGGACGTTGGTGGGTGATGGAACAGCAGCCCGGCCCTGTGAATTGGGCTCCCTACAATCCGGCTCCGTTGCCGGGGATGGTCCGCTTGTGGACATGGGAAGCCTTTGCCCACGGAGCTGAGGCCGTGTGTTATTTCCGTTGGCGGCAGGCCCCGTTTGCCCAAGAGCAATTGCATGCGGGTCTGTTGCGCCCCGACAGCCAAGACGCCCCCGCAATTCACGAAGCACGTCAAGTGCGCGATGAGCTGGTCAGCGCGCCTGAGGTACAGCCCAAACAAGCCCCAGTGGCGTTGGTCTTTGATTATGTATCAGACTGGATGTGGAGAGTTCAGCCGCAGGGCAAAGGGCTGAGCTATTTCTTCCTGGTTCTCGATACGTATCGCGCGCTGCGACGCGCCGGGATCACTGTGGACGTGGTTCCTTTGCGTGCCGATGCATTTTCTGGCTATGCTGCGGTTTTTGCCCCCGGTCTGATGCACATGCCCGATGCGATCAAGGCCGCTCTGAGCCAGAGCGACGCGCAGGTCGTGCTTGGCCCGCGTACCGCTGCACGGGACGCTGATTTTCTCATGCCGCACGCGCCTTTGCCACCGGCCATGCCGGGGTTGGATGTTACGGTTGCACGGCTTGAAACGCTCCGGCCTGATATGCCGCTGGCACTCAAGGACGGAGGGTCCGTCACCCGCTACATCGAAGAGATCGAAGGTTCGGGTGAGGTGATGATGCAAACCGAAACCGGAGCACCCGTGGCGATGCGTCAGGGGCGTCTGACCTATATGGCCGGTTGGGGCGACCCGGTCGCGATGGACCGTTTGGTCGCGCTTATTGGCGCAGAGGCAGGGGTGGACATGCGCCAAATGCCAGAAGGCGTCCGCACCCGCGAAACCGCGAGCGAACGTTTTTGGTTTAACCACACAACGTTGCCCAAAGAGGTGGATGGACATAGTTTGCCACCCGCCGGTGTGCTGCGGGTGCCGCTGACATGAGTATCAAGGTCGGGCTGATAGGACAGGGCATCAAAGTGTCCCGCAGTCCTGCCATGCATGAAACCGAAGCCGAGCGGCAAGGGTTTGAGCTTCGCTATGATCTGTTCGATACCGACCATGACAGCCGGTCCCTTGCCGAGTTGCTCGATCTTGCACAGGCGGCCGGCTATTCGGGTTTGAATATCACCCATCCCTACAAGCAAGCTGTGGTTGGGTTGCTTGATCAGCTTTCGCCGACTGCGGAACAGGTGGGGGCGGTCAATACCGTGGTTTTTGAAGGCGAGACCCGCATCGGCCACAACACGGATTGCCCCGGCTTTGCCGCCGGTTTCCAAGAAGGGTTGCCCGACGCCTCGCTCAATACGGCTGTTGTTGTTGGGGCGGGCGGGGCCGGATTTGCCGTGGCCAATGCCCTGCTTGATCTCGGTGTGAAAGAGCTTTTGATCTGCGACAGGGCCAAAGAATTGGCGGTCGGATTGGCTGATATGCTTGGTGGACCTGTGCGGGTGGTGACAGATTTGTCAGAGCTCGGCCCGGTCGATGGGTTTGTGAATGCGACACCTATGGGCATGGCATCCCACCCTGGTTCTGCGATCCCAAAGCAATACCTGACTCCGTGTCATTGGTTGGTGGATATTGTGTATTTTCCGCTGGAGACCCAATTGCTATGCGAAGCCAAAGAGGTTGGGTGCCAGTGTTTGTCAGGGCGCGGCATGGCTGTTCACCAAGCCGCGCTGAGCTTTGAGCTTTTTACCAACCACACTGCCGACCCAGACCAAATGCGCGAAACCTTTGAGTCCTTTAATCGTCAAGACACCTAACGATCTCACCACTTAAGTGTTGAGGCTTAAGTGGTGAGGCTTAAGTGTTTAGACCGGCCTCTGCTTCGATCTGTTTGCGGGATTTGCGCGCGCGTTCGGTTGCCGATTTCAGCTGACCACAGGCGGCCATGATGTCCTCGCCACGGGTTTTGCGAATGGGCGAGGCATAGCCCGCTTGATAGATGATATTGGCAAAGGCGCGGATGCGGTTGTTGGACGACCGCTTATATGGCGCGCCGGGCCATTCGTTGAAAGGGATCAAGTTGATCTTGGCCGGGATATTGTGGCTTTTGATGTGCTCAATCAGGCGATGGGCATCTTCGTCCGTGTCATTCACACCATGCAGCATCACATATTCAAATGTGATCCGTTCGGAATTCGACACTTTGGGATAGCTCGCCAAGGCGCCCAGTAGTTCTTCGATATTCCAGCGTTTGTTGATCGGCACCAGCTTGTCACGGGTCTCATCTTCGGTCGCGTGGAACGAAATCGCCAGCAAACAGCCGATTTCCTCAGCCGTGCGGGCAATCTCGGGGACAACGCCAGAGGTCGACAGCGTAATCCGGCGGCGCGATAGCTGAATGCCTTCGGGATCCATCGCGATTTTCATCGCGTCCCGCACGTTGTCGAAATTGTACAAAGGCTCGCCCATACCCATCAACACAATGTTGCTGAGCAGGCGGGTCTCATCCTTGGGCGCACCGGGTGTCGGCCATTCGTCAAGATCATCGCGGGCCATCATGACCTGACCAATGATCTCTCCTGCGGTTAGGTTGCGCACCAGTTTCTGGGTGCCAGTGTGACAGAACGTACAGGTCAATGTGCAGCCGACCTGGGATGAGATGCACAGCGTGCCGCGCCCCTCTTCGGGGATGTAAACGACCTCAACCTCATGGCCGCCAGCAATGCGCACAAGGTATTTACGTGTGCCATCCTCAGAGACCTGCTTGGACACCACTTCGGGAATCTCGATGACAAAGGTCTCGGCCAGCATGGCGCGGTAATCTTTGGCCAGATTGGTCATGCTGTCGAAATCACGCACGCCCCATTGGTAAATCCACTGCCAGATTTGCCCGACGCGCATTTTGGCCTGTTTTTCTTTGGTCCCGGCCTCAATCAGCACCTCGCGCATTTGAGCGCGGGTCAGGCCGACAAGGTTTTGCTTCCCGCCCTCGGGCAGCTTGCGGGGAATGGTCAATACGTCCTGCGTGATTGGCGCGTCGGCGGGCATGGCTTTGATCTCTGTATGAGTCTTGGGAGGGTCAGACGCCGCGTTTACACGAAAAGGCATGAAAAGAAAATGTCTTTGAGCATGAATGGTAACTGACAGGGTGTTGTCAGTTGGCATGCGTCACAAGGGGGGTGACAGATATAAGGAGAAAACATGTCAGTCCTAGAAATCGTTCGCTATCGCGTCAAAGACGGCGTCACCCCTGATCAAGCACTGGCCGCCTGGGCCAAATCCCTGAGTTTTGCGACGGCGCAGCCGGGATTTGTGTCGAGAAAACTGGCCCATACCGAAGATGGTGTCTTTGCCGACATTGTCGAATGGCAAGACATGGCATCGGCTTTGGCGGTGCATGAGGAATTCAAGGTCGACAAATACCCGGAGCTGGCCGACCTTGTTGCCGTGCTGGATGAAAGCACTCTTGAAATGCAACACTTCACCGTGACCGGGCGCGAAGACTGACCTTTGGGTTAAATCATGCGGCGGACCGACAGACTCTTTGAGATTATCCAGATCATTCGCGATGGCCGTTTGCACAAGGCGACGGACATTGCGGAGGTGCTGGAAGTGTCGGTCCGTACAATCTATCGCGATATTGAAACCTTGATTGGGTCTGGCATTCCAATCGAAGGTGAACGGGGCGTCGGCTATATCCTGCGGGCTCCGATTTTCCTGCCGCCTGTGTCCTTGACCGAAGTTGAGCTTGAGGCGCTGCATTTGGGGGCGGCCTTGGTGCAACGTTCTGCCGATCCCGAGCTTCAGCGTGCTGCGCGGCGCCTGGTCGAAAAAGTGGATCAGGTCATGCCCGAAGCCCGTAAACCGCCCGCCGAAGGTTGGGGAATGGCGATTTTCGGCGTGGATTCGCTTCAGGCCAGTTTTGCACATATGCCGGTCGTGCGCGCCGCGATCCGCGAAAAACAGGTGTTGGAAATTGACTATGCCCGCGCCGATGGCCAGACAAGCCGCCGCTTTATCCGGCCGCTGCAGATGGAATATTGGGGCCAGGTTTGGACCTGCACCGCATGGTGTGAAACGCGTGACGACTTTCGGGTGTTCCGAATTGATCGGATGCGTGGTGTTCTCGATGCCGGGCGCAGTTTCATAGATGAACCGGGCAAGCGCCTGCGTGATTACGTGCTGCGCGAAGGCTTTGAGGAAGACCAAGAAAAAGGCGAGGTTTAACCCCCGCCTGTTCTAAATTCAGATCTCAAAGTGCCTTAGGGGCAGCGTTTGCTGGCATCTTCAACAGCGGCAGTAAAGCCGAGTAGTGAAAACGTATCTTTGGTGATGGTGCCACGGCCCGATTTCGCGCTGAGTACCGCATTCGCTCCACGCTTCATCGCTGTGATGATTTTGGCGTCATCCTGCGGTGTGGCAGGCCAGGCCCATTCACCTTCGGTATAAAGTTCAAACTGAGTGCCGCCGATGTTTATATTCACGGTTGACCCTTTGGCAAAAGGATAGCCACCGGTAAAGGCCAACTGTCCTTTGACACCCGCGCCTGGACGGTAAAACACCATCAACAGGATATCACCACGGGTCACCGCTTTGATGCGGCCTGACGAATCCGTGTTCACGCTTTCCTTGTAAGTAGAGACCGCCCAGCATTCCTTGGGGCTGTCGCCCTCAAAGACTGACCAATCGGTCATGGCATCTACACGGTTTGTGCTCGCTTCTTGCGCGCTGCCCATACCTGCGGTCAGCATCAGCGCTACTGCGCCGGCTCCGATCACGCGACCAAGACCTGAAATCATTCTTGCAGCCTCCAAGCTGTCTTGCCTCTACACTCGTTTTGCGCCCAGCTTGTCCGGCTTTGTCCCGACTTAGCCCATGCGTAAAATATTTTCTCTCGACGGCATGACAATAGCCTGAAACAACCAAAAACGAAAAGCCCTGTTGGCAGAATATTGCTTAAGCCCGAGGAACCTATGATGCGCGCGCCTGAACCGATGGTCGAAATTCACCGGGGCCCCTTTGTCGAAAGCCAACATATGGGGCACGCCGTGGTCTGTGATAGCAGTGGTGGTATTGTGGACGCCTGGGGCGACCCTGATGCCGTGGTGTTGCCCAGAAGCTCCTCCAAGATGATTCAAGCTCTGCCTTTGGTGATGTCGGGCGCGGCCAAGGCGTTTGGTCTTGGTCCTGATCGCCTGGCTTTGGCCTGTGCATCGCATCAGGGCGCTCCGCTGCATGTGGAGGCTGTGAACGCGTGGCTGGCGGAGTTGGGCCTGGATGGTGACGATTTGATATGCGGAACAGAGGCGTCGCGCGACAAGGCGTTGCGGTTCGAGATGATCCGGTCCGATCAAAAACCCTGTCGTGTGCATAACAATTGCTCGGGTAAACATTCGGGTTTTCTGACCCTGACCAAACATCTTGGCGCTGGGCCTGATTATGTTGATCTGTTGCATCCGGTGCAAAAAGCGGTGCGCGAGGCGTTTGAAACCGTGACCGATGCGGAAAGCCCCGGCTTTGGTATCGACGGTTGTTCGGCCCCGAATTTCGCGACCACCATGCATGGGATGGCCCGTGCGATGGCCTTTTTCGCAAGCGCTGGCCAGCGCAGCGATGCGATGTCGTCGGCGGCCGAGCAGTTAACCGAAGGCATGATCGCCTATCCAGAGCTGGTTGCTGGTGAAACGCGGGCTTGCACAGGGTTGATGCGCGCGGCCAAAGAGCCTGTGGCGATCAAAACCGGGGCCGAAGGGTTCTTTGTTGCCATTATTCCTGGGCGTGGTTTGGGTGTTGCCTTGAAAATCGCAGATGGGGCAACCCGCGCGTCCAATTGTGCGATTGCGGCGGTATTGGTGCGGCTTGGGGTGCTGGAGGCTGAAAACCCCGAGGTCAAACGCTTCTTAAACCCGCCGGTGACAAACTGGGACGGGTTGGTGACGGGTGACATTCGCCCCGTCGCCGGATTGTGTGATCAATAACGCCTTAGACAAAGTCCGCTTTGGGATACCCTTGCAGATACAAGAGCGCCGTCAAATCACCGTGATTGATCCGCAACGCACATTGGGCCTGTACGCTGGGTTTGGCATGCAGCGCAACGCCCATTCCCGCGCGTCCCAGCATGCCCAGATCGTTGGCCCCGTCACCGACGGCAATCACGTCGGCCTCTGTGATGCCCAACCGCTCTGAGATTTGCTCAAGCGCTTCGATTTTGGCTTCTCGGCCCAAAATCGGCAGGCCAACTCCGCCGGTCAGTTTGCCATCGGCAATCAACAACGTGTTGGCGCGGTTTTCATCAAAGCCAAGAAGCTTTGAGACACGCGATGTAAAGGCGGTGAACCCCCCTGACACAAGCGCTGCGTAGCCTCCATTGGCCTTCATCGTTGCCAATAGTGTTTTGCCGCCGGGCATCAGGGTGATGCGGTTCGCAACCACAGTATCGATGACGTTTTCCGGCAAGTCTTTGAGCAAGGCCACCCGTTCTGTGAGCGCTCCGTCAAAGTCCAGTTCGCCATTCATGGCGCGGGCGGTGATGTCTTTGACATAAGCACCGACGCCAGCCTCTTCGGCAAGCTCGTCAATGCATTCCTGCTGGATCATGGTGCTGTCCATGTCGGCCAGCAACATGCGCTTTTGTCGGTTGTCATCGGGCACAATGTTGAGATCGGCCTGATCTTGGATCGAGGCGCGAACCTCGTCAAAATTTCTGGGACTGTCAGCCAAAGGGAACTCTGCGGCCTCATCCGGAGCAAGCCAAACCGCCATTCCACCGCCCCATGCATTGCGCAGATTGTCTACGAGGGCGGGATCCAGTTGGCCGGGCTTGGCGATGAGCGAGACGATGGGCATAGCAGGTTCCTCTGGGCGCGTTTGCGGCGGGTTTTGGCATGATGCCCCCAGCTTGGCTAGGTCTGCGGGGGAGAGGGGCGATTTTTTTTTGCAAAAATTCTGCGCCCAGTCGCGTGGTTGGCCGTTGTGGCCATGGGGATCAGGCGAAGGCCCCCTGACAAAACCATCCCGATGACATCGCGCCACCATGGGCATAATAGAGCCACAAGCGGTCGCCTTGTTCAGTCACAATGCGCCAATAATCACGCGGGCCCGTACGCCAGGCCGGCTCATCCAACCACCACTCTGGGGCAATGCGCTCGGGTCCCTTTGCCGCCAGAGTTTCAAATTGTCTGCTGCGCCATTGAAAGACCTCTGGCGGCGTGGGGCTGTCGTCTGCCGTGACCGCTTCAGATGGCCAGATCAAGAGGGGGCGCGGGGTTGGCGGTTCGGGCCAATCCTCGGCCGGGTCCGACCACGCGGCGGCCAGCACTGTGGCGCATTTTTCTGGAATGTGGCTACTGGCGGGGTGTTTGCGGGTAATCGCCTCCATCCCGATCCGCGCTCCAAGCCGCCCGAGGAGGTCTTCGAGCGCGGCACCGTGGTCTTTGCGCTGTTTACCCCGTGCGGCGGCGGCCTGGTGTCCGGCCATGCGGCGATCTTGCATGGCATCATGCCCCACCGCCTCAAGACGCAGCATGTCAATGCCCGGCCCGGCCTCGATCTCTGTCAATTTCATATGCAAAAGCGGCATCAACCGATGTGGGTCAACGCTCGCCACGGCGGCGCTGACCACTTGCCATTCGACCAAACCATCACAGCGATGTGCCTCGATCCGCAGCACCCGTGCCCCGCGTGATTTGGCTTTGAGTTTGCCGCACAGTTGCTCCAGCATCCGCCGCAATCCTGCGGCGACATCCTCTTCAAGGCCAATCGGGTCGGGAAAAGACAGTCGCACAGAAAACCGTTCGGGTGGTTTTGCGGGGGAGATGGGTTCGGGGGCGCTGCCGATCGCCTGATCTATCTTGTCGACCAACCCCCTGCCAAAGCGCCGCGCCAACCCGGCGCGCGGCTGCCCCATCAGGTCACCCACCCGGCGCAGCCCAAGTCGGTTAAGCTGATCGACCAATTGTGGATCAATGCGCAGGGCTGCAATGGGAAGCGGTGACATCACCTGCCAGGTTTTGCCAATCGGGGCGATGCGGTCCTGTCGGGCCGGGTCCTGTCCGTTGCGCGGAGCTGCACCGCCGCGGGTCCAATGGCGGCGTTTGCCCGCGCGCGATCTTGTGGCGCGAGCTTCTTGGTCGATGGCGTCGCCAGACCGATGCGAACCCGCCCTATCCTGCGCCGTGAAACGGGCCAAAGCCCAGGCGGCACCCAGTGTATCTGCGATCCCCATCCGAACCGACAGGCCGAGATCAACGCAATCAAGAGCGACCTGCTCGGCGAGCGTTTCTTCACCTCCAAACAGATGCGCGCAACCGGTCAAATCAATCACCAACCCGTCAGGCGGGGCCGCCGCCACCCAAGGCGAAAACTTGCCTGCCCAGCGATGCAACACCCCTAAAAACGCCTCTTCTTGGCGCAAACTTTGCGGGCGAGTGATCAGATCACCACACATGGCATAGGCATCGCGCAGCGGTTGTCGGAGGTGAATGCCCAGCTTTGAGGCCTCGGGAGACAGGGACGACAAGACCTGAGCTTGCCCTTCATCACGCACAATCGCCAATGGCTTGCCCAACAGATGGGGTTCGGCTCGGATCAGCCGTTCAGCCCCAAGTCGGGGAAACCAGAGGGAAAGGATACGTCTGTGGGCCATGGGAATCGCAAATTGTTCTCCATTTGTTCTAAATCACGTCAGCGCTGTGAGTCGAGTCTGCGATGTGGTTACACTTGCCCCATGCGAAGAACCCCATGCGAAGAACCCCATGCGAATACCCCCGCGCCAACAGCAGAGCGCAGAGCGAAATCACGACGCAAGCCCTCAAACGGTGCCATATGCGGTGCCGTCGACCCCGCATGGCGCGGATGGCCGTTATGACCAAAAGCCAGGGTGCTCGGGTCATCCTGGGCGAGAGGGCTAAGGAAAACGGCCAGTTCACGCCAAGCAAGCCGCCGTGGCGCGGGATGCGCAAAGCCGCTCCACTTGAGGTGGGTCCTGCGCGCGTGCCAAAACCGAAACCAGACAGGAGATTAACCCGTTGCGGTCTCAATCAAATCTGGTTCTGATTGCGGGTCTTCCAAGTATCCGGTTGTTCCAAAGATGGGGCAGGAACGACCTGGGGCATAACCTGATCAAGGTCCTCGGCTTGCGGGCGCAAACCAAACGGTGCCAAAAGCGTTTGGTGAGACTCGCCTGTAAGATGAAGCCCATCTAGGTTTTCTGTCTTTTCCACTTTTTCAGCCTGCGCCAAAGCAATTTCTTTTAACAATTGTTCTTTCAACTCCATCAAGGCGTTCAATTGCCGGGTTAAGGACTCTGCGATCTCTCCTTTTGCGGATTTCAGGCTGTTTCGGAGCGCGTCAATTTTTGCATCTAAGTCCTTGAGTTGATCGGTAAGCTTGATCTCAAAATTTCGAATGCTTGCAATCTCTTCGCGAAGCTCATCCACGGTCCGCTTGGTGGCAATCTGGTCCGAGGCTTTTGCCTCCTTTTGGCGCATAACAGTGCCAAAATCGCTATCTTTGTTCGGATTGGTCGTTGGCACCGCATGCCTGTGGTCAACAGGGCCCGCAGCTTGGGTCGGCAAAATCTGCATTGAATACTCCAAACATTCTGTTTGTTACCGGTGTGTTGGCCAAGGCTATGCGCAAGAAATGAAGAGATATTTTCCGACACACAAAAACCGCCAGATTGCTCCGGTTTTTTAGTTTGAATTTGCGCGAAATTGCTGCCGCGAAATTGCACAGGTGATTGTATTTGCATGACCGAATTTGCGCCTCCACCCCACGGCACCAGACGCGGCGCATAAAGGCGGAGATGACAGCTTTCGCTGTGTTTTGGTCTCTTGATCCGAACACCAACAGTATGACACATATTGGCGCGATCTTTCACGCAAAAGCCCCCTCAGTTTGGATATTTGGACAAAGACGATGACAGTTTCAATCCGCGCCTATGTTGCGCAAGACGCTCAGGCGGTTTTTGCAATGATCAACCCGGTGTTTCAGGCTGGCGATACCTATGCCATCGACACAGACATGAGCGAGGCGCAGACACTGGAGTATTGGACCGGCGGCGAAAAACAGGTGTTTGTTGCCCAAGAAGATGGAGAGCTGCTTGGCACTTATTATGTGGTGCGCAATTTCAAAGGCGCGGGCAGCCACATTTGCAATTGTGGTTATATCACTGCGGCTCGGGCGCGTGGCAAAGGTGTGGCGCGCGCGATGCTGGCACATAGCTTGGTTGCGGCCAAGGATCTGGGCTTTCGGGCCATGCAATACAATTCGGTCATAGCCACCAACACCCGTGCCATCGACACATGGGAACGGGCGGGTTTTGATGTTGTGGGGCGCTTGCCCGAGGCGTTTAATCACCCCGAACAAGGCTATGTGGATGCACTGGTGATGTATCGCAAGCTTTAGGTTTTGAGCTGGGCAATGATCCGACGGACCAAGTTTAAATCCTCAAAAACATTGTGCAATTCGTCAACCAGCGTTTCGACAGGTTTGTTCGCCGAGGGCATTTGAAGAAACGGGCGGCTACGCCCAAGTGCCAGCCATAAACTGTCGTCATGAAAACTTGCGCGCAAATCCTTGGGGCCGCCATCTGCTTCGGTTGTGGCAATCTCCATCAGATTGTCCAAAAACGCATCCGGCAAATAGGCAAGCGCGGCCTCGGCATCATCGGCATGCAGTTCGAAATGGTCTTCAAACTTGCCATGTCCGGTTTCTACACGTGGCATGCCGCGCCCGGACTTTCCCGAAAACATCCCGGCCAATTTGTTGCCTATTTTGCCGTAATCACGGGTGATTAACATGGTTGTCGGGGCGGGGTCTGGCAATTTGATCCGAAACAACAAACCTCGAAAAACCTGGGTGTCAGATCGGTCGCCGTCGGCATCGCGATCCTCGTCGATCAACCGCGCTTCGACCATGGCATAGTCGACGCCGTCATAGCTTCCATCAATCCGGTCTTCGAGATACGCCTTGGAATAGGATTTGATCAAAGACAGCGATTTTAACCGCCCGAGCGAAAATCCGTTCTGTGCCCGCCGATCATATCGCGTGTCCCCCAAGAAATCGCAAATCGGCGGCATAACGACATTCGAAATACTGCTGCCCCAACTCTTGGTTGCCGCCGAGCGGGCCATCGCCCCGACCCCAAGACCACCAAGGATTGCAACACCCACACTCACCCATTGAAGATCATGGCCGGGCAGGTTGGCATAGGCCCCCGCAGCCAATGCCAAGCCAACGCCTGCCCAAACCAGGAACTTGCGCTTGCCATTGGCCAGCATCGCGAGCCTTTGACTTTCGAGCATGTTCAGCTCAGGTTCGATTCTGTCATAAAACACTTCGGCAAACCCGTTTTCAATTGGGTGGCGTTCGATAAAATCCATGGCGAGAAAATGCCTTTGTTAGAAATTTCTATGCTGAGGCTATGCGAATGCATTTACGCTGTCAGGCCAGTAATACCTGACCCTAAATCGTGACGGCTGAAATGATCAGGCTGACGGTCAAGATGCTGACTGCGGTCGAGATCAAAATGGCGGCTGAGATACGTTGTGGTGCAATGCCATAATGCTGCGCGAGCATAAAAACATTGCCTGCAACGGGCAAAGCCGAGGCCGAAATCGCCACAGATGCGGCATAGGGATCGACGCGGAAAAAGTAAAAAGCGGCGCAGGCCACGAAGAAAGGATGCAAGATCAGTTTGGCAAAACTGATCCAGCCAGCGATTTGAAGTCGTTCGGCGGATTTTGTTGCCAAAGAGGCCCCGATGGCAAAGAGAGCACCGGGCGTTGCCGCATTTCCCAGCGTGGTCAAGAAGGAATTGATGACATCGGGCATATGCAACCCGCTGGCCGAAAAGCACAGCCCCAATGAAATCGACGTAATCATTGGATTCTTGACCAAGCCAAGGCCAATAGAGCGCACCACATCTGCTTTGGATCGGCCTTCCCGTGATCCTGTCACTAGAATGGTCAGCAGCGATGAAAACACAATCAGATCAATAGACAAGATCAAAATGATCGGGCCGATGGCGTCTTGCCCCAAGAGCACCGCCAACATCGGAACCCCAAGGAACCCGGTGTTCCCAATTGATCCAGCTTGGGCTTCGATTGCGGCCGTTGGTGTATCCAAGCCGCGCCAGAACGCCACCGCCATGACCACGCCGTAGACAAATCCTGTGCCCCACAAATAGGCGGCGGCCAAGCGTGCATCAAAGATTTCAGCGAGCGACAGGGTGGCAGAAAACCGAAAAAGCATCGCTGATAACGCAAAATAGAACACAAATTTGGTCAGATGCGCTGTTGCGATCTCGTCAAAGAAGCGCGTGCGGGCCGCGCCATAGCCCAGTCCGATTAAGCCGAAAAATGGCAATGTTTTGAGCAAGACATCGATCATATCTGGTTGGTAGCATGCCAGAGCGTCGCGTCAATCAATCGGCGCACAGACAAAAGTTGACAGCTGTCAACTTGTGACGATCATGCGTGCCAAGCCGAGAGAGACATTGTAATGAAATACGCCCCATTTGAGCGTTTGGTCACACCAGCCCGCCCGTCAGCCGGGCTGGGGCGTTTGGTGGTGGGGATCATAGTTATCATCTCTTTGCACTTTGCAGTGATCCAAGGGGTCTTTGCGGTGTTGCGCGCCTTTTTGTCTGCCGAGACCTTTTTTGATCTGGTTTCGGGTATTCAACGGGCCGACACAGCTGCGTCTTTGCTGGCCGTTTTGGTGTTAACCGGCAGCATGGGGCTTGGCGCGATTGTCGCGTGCGAGTTGGTGAACAAGCGCGCATTTATCGGCCTGATCGGGCCGCGCCGCGCCGCAACCCGGCAGTTTTGGCAAGTGCTGCGCATGTTGGCGCTTGTCACTTTGGCTGCGTTTGTTGTGCTGCGCTTTGTGAGCGCAGAGGTGTTGCTGCCCGGTGTTGCACTTGGGACGTGGTTGCAATTGTTGCCTTTGACACTTTTGGCACTTTTGATTCAAACCGGGGCAGAAGAGCTTGTCTTTCGCGGCTATTTGCAATCACAGCTGGCCGCGCGTTTCAACAATCCGGCGGTCTGGATTTTTGTTCCATCGCTGATTTTCGCGGTGCTGCATTATCAACCTGAAGTCTATGGGGCCAATGCCCGGTTTTTTGTCATCTGGTCGTTCCTATTTGGGGTCGCCGCTGCCGATCTGACTGCGCGCACCGGCACGTTGGGTCCGGCGATTGCCTTGCATCTCGCCAATAATTTCACGGCGCTGGGAGTGGTGTCGCTCAATGGCGATATGTCGGGTCTTGCGCTGTGGCAATTCTCCTATGGGCCCGAAGCTGAAGCCACCATTCGCGCCGACATGCCTGCCGAGTTTCTATTTATCGTGATTTATTGGCTGGCGGCGCGGCTGGCGGTGCGGGTGTGATTGCAATTTGTCGCAGCCGGGCTTAAATCAGGCCAAATCGCTGATTGGGGCCGCTTGGGGTCAGCCAGTGAATGACAAATTTCGGCAGGGTGCTCTATGAACTGGATCTCAAACTACGTTCGTCCACGTATTAACTCGATCTTTTCGCGCCGCGAAGTTCCTGAGAACCTTTGGTCGAAGTGCAGCGAATGTGGCACGATGCTGTTCCACCGCGAGATCAGCGACAACCTGAATGTCTGTTCAAATTGCAGCCACCACATGCACATCACCCCGCGTGACCGTTTTCACGCGCTGTTTGATGGCGGCGTGTATAATGAAGTCGACGTGCCAGAGCCGATCACCGATCCTCTGCAGTTCCGCGATCAAAAGAAATACCCTGACCGCATGAAAGCGGCGCAGAAAAAGACCGGCGAAAAAGAAGCCATGCTGGTCGGGACTGGCGAAATTGGTCGCACGCCAATTGTGGCCGCTGCCCAGGACTTTAGCTTTATGGGCGGGTCGATGGGCATGTATGTGGGCAATGCGATTGTCGCCGCCGCAGAAGAGGCTGCGCGACTTGGCCGTCCGTTTGTGTTGTTTTCCGCCGCAGGCGGTGCCCGGATGCAAGAAGGTATTTTGGGTCTGATGCAAATGCCGCGCACAACGGTTGCGTTGCAGATGCTCAAGGAAAAGAACCTCCCTTATATCGTTGTTTTGACGCATCCAACGACGGGTGGTGTAACTGCTTCATATGCGATGCTCGGGGATGTGCAGATTTCCGAGCCCAACGCGTTGATCGGTTTTGCAGGTGCGCGGGTGATTGAGCAAACCATCGGCGAAAAACTTCCCGAAGGCTTCCAGCGTGCCGAATATTTGCTGGAACACGGGATGCTTGATCGAGTCACCGATCGCCGCGAAATCCGGGATGAGCTGATCGTGATTTGCCGGATGTTGATGAAGCAGACCCCGCCAACATGGGGTGACCTTCCGGCCCCCGGACCCGAGGACATGGCCCAAGGGGCTGACACTGACCAAGCCGATAAGGCCAAAAAGAAATGACGAGTGCCGGATCAGACGTCATCCTTGAGCGGATGATGGCGCTGCATCCCAAGGTGATGGATCTGGTCTTGGATCGGGTCTGGCGGTTGTTGGGTGCGCTGGGCAATCCCGAACGCGATTTGCCGCCAGTGATCCATCTGGCTGGCACAAATGGCAAAGGCTCGACCCAAGCGATGATCCGCGCGGGCCTTGAGGCGGCAGGTCGCCGCGTGCATGCTTATACGTCGCCCCATCTTGCGCGGTTTCATGAACGAATTCGTTTGGCCGGAGAGCTGATTTCCGAAGAGGCGCTCAGCGCCATTCTGGATGAATGTTATGCGGTCAATGGCGGCGAGACGATCACCTATTTTGAGATCACGACCTGCGCGGGTATCTTGGCGATGGCGCGTTGTGAGGCGGATTTCACTTTGCTGGAAACGGGGCTCGGCGGGCGTCTGGACGCAACGAATGTTGTTGAAAAGCCCGCGATGACGGTGATCACGCCCATTTCCATCGACCACGAACAATTTCTGGGCAACACCTTGACCAAAATCGCCGGTGAAAAGGCCGGGATTATCAAGCGCGGTGTGCCCTGTGTTGTTGGTCCCCAGCCGGATGAGGCGATGGATGTGATCGAGGCGCGCGCGCAGGCATTGGGTGCGCCGCTGATCGCGCACGGCCAACATTGGCACGTATATCAGGAACGCGGGCGTTTGGTCTTTCAGGACGAAACCGGCCTGTTGGACTTGCCATTGCCGAACCTTCCGGGGGCGCATCAAATTCAGAACGCCGGGGCCGCCTTGGCGGTGCTTCGGCATTTGAAAATGGGCGAGACTGCGTTCGAAGGGGCGATGACGGATGCGGATTGGCCGGCTCGGATGCAGCGTTTGCGGGCCGGTCCCTTGGTTGCGGCCGCGCCTGACGTAGAGCTTTGGCTGGATGGCGGGCACAATCCTGCCGCCGGCGAGGCACTGGCCAAGCATTTGGCAGGTCTGCCATCCCGCCCGACCTTTTTGATTTGCGGCATGCTCAACACCAAAGACGCCAGCGGATATATGCGCCCTTTGGCAGTGCAGGCGCAGCAGCTGATCGCGGTCTCTATTCCCGGCGAAGCCAACACTTTGCCCGCCGAAAAAACCGCCGAGATGGCTCAGGGTGTCGGGCTTGATGCGACAATTGCCCCGAATGTGGCGCAGGCATTGGCGAAAATCACCGCCCAAGAGCCCACCGCACGGGTGCTTATCTGCGGCTCTTTGTACCTTGCGGGCCATGTTTTACGTGAAATCGGCTGAAATGACGCTGAAACACAGGGAAATGATCCTTGTGGTTGGCCCCAGCATATTGACTGATTCGTACGCTCTGCCCTATATTTTGAATTAAGTATAACAAGTGACGGCCAAAAAGGCTGCCAGAGGACGAGCAGATGAACCATGGTCTTTTTCTGACCGCAGTTGCCGCGATTGCGCTGGCTCTGCCGGTTAGCGCACAAGACAGCCGTATTTCTGAGGATCGTGATCGGTTTCAGATGACGGTCAACGGTGCTTCGATCTCTATTTTTCGGTCCGGGGCTGCCTGCCCACCGGCCTGTCTGCAACCGATGCAAGCCGCACCAGGTGTTGGCACCATTGGCGAGCTGGAAATGCTCGACTTTCTAGAATTGTTTGTGGCTGGTGGTTCGGGCCTTTTGGTCGATACGCGCCTGCCCGAAGGCTATGCTGCCGGCACAGTGCCAGGTGCCGTCAATGTCCCTTCAGCAACACTGCGCCCCGGCAATCCCTATCGGGATGATCTCTTGAATGCGCTCGGCGTGCGCTCGGGCGATTTTTCTGCGGCGTTTGATTTGGTGGTCTTTGGCACCGGCCCGGATGATGCGGATGCCGCCGAGGCCGTCCGCAGTCTCTTGGAGGCCGGATATCCGGCGACCAAGTTGAAATATTACCGCGGTGGTTTGAACGCGTGGGTGGGTCTTGGCCTGAGCACAGCGGCAAGCCGATGAGCGCGAGGAGTAGATTATGATTAGAATGGTTCTTCTGGCCCTTGGGTTTGTCGTCGTGACGGTGGCTCTTGTGGTGCTTCAACCCGGTTCAGGCCGACGTGCAGACCAAGACCCGCTGCCCGAACCGGTTGTTACACGTGCTGAACCGGCCCTTTCTGCGCCGGTCCCAGATCAGCAACCCGCTGGCGTTTCGCAATTGCCGCCGGCTCCGGTTGTGTCGCAAACACAGCGCCCTGTCGTTGTGGCCGCGCCCCAGGGTGACATGGATGATCAATCGCTGCGTAAAATGACGTGGCAGACGTTGTCGAGCCTCAACCATGCAACGGGCCGCGAAAGCGCGCCGGGCCAACCCGGAAGCCTGTTGCACACAATCGTGCGCCGTTCGTTGGACGAAGCGCCAAACGGGGCCGTGCCCACGGCGACTGTGACACCACAAGTTTACGTTGTGCAAACCGGCGACAGCCTCGTGTCTATCGCTGAACGGATCTATGGCGACGTTAATATGACCGGCCCCTTGTTTGCAGCAAATCAGACGATCCTAAGCCGCCCAGACGATTTGCGTGCCGGTCAGACCCTCATTTTGCCTATCAAATAGACCGCAAGCCCTTGTGGTTGTTTGCATGTGTCATTCATAGCACTTGACGTGCTTACTAAATGTTGACGGCAATCAGGTGATTCGCCTATAACCAAGCCAACCGCTTCGAAAGCTGCCACTTTCATAAATCGCGGTTCTTTGGGGGAATACACATGGTTTCGCATCGTTTCGTCGGCCAGTCCGACAACGTGCCCGGCTTTTGGGGGCACGCATGATCCGGCTTATCGCTTTGTCTTTTGGCACCGTCACAATGGTGGGGGCCGTTCTTTGGGGATTGGATGACCGATCAACCTCTGGGCCCAATGACTTCAACGAAGTGAGCCGTTCGGAACCCGCGACTCTCAGCTTGCAGCCTGCTCTGGTGCAATCTGGTGTTGTGTTGAGCGAACCGGTGAATGTCGCCCCAACGCCCGCACCGGTTGTGGCCGCGCTTGAGGTTGAAGTTGCACAAATTCCGCCGGTTCGCCCGGTGGCCCGTCCCGCAAATCTACGCCCACAGGTTCCGGCCGTGGTCCCCGTTCCGGCTGCGCCCAAACCGGCCGCTGTGCTGACGACGCCTCCCGCACCAAAAGCCGCGGTCAAAGACGACGCAGTTACGGTCATGAGCTATGGCATCATCGGTGCGTTTCAGGCGCAGGGTGCTGCGATGACCGGCACGCCAGTCCAGGTTACTCCGACACCTGAACCCGTGGCCCGAATTCGTGCCCTTGCGGATGAGCAAACCGCCGCCGCTGAAGCCCCCAAAGCCATCGTGCGCACCTACACGGTCAAGGAAGGCGACAGCCTGCCCGGTATCGCGTTTCGGTTTTATGGCACCACGGTAGCCTATTTACAGATTCTGAACGCCAATCCGGATGTTCTGGCCGATCCTGGTGAACTGCGCGCCGGTATGGTGCTGCGCGTCCCTGAGACAAATTGAAGAGATAATAAGCAGGCAGACTATAAGCCAAAGAGCAGTCTTCAGGGTCCTACGGGACCCTGATTTTTGTCTGCGATTACTTTTTGAACGCCTGCGCCCCCCAATCGGCACTTTGCATTTCCCGCAACCGGCTGGCGGTCCGTTCAAATTCGAAGCTACCTGACCCTTCGACATATAGCATCTCGGGCTTGGCTGCTGCCGATGCGATAAGGCAGACATTCGCTTCGTACAAAGCATCGACCAGCGTGACAAAGCGTTTGGCTTCGTTGAAGTTGCCGCGACCAAGTTGCGGAATGTCCTCGATCATCAAAACCCGTACGTTTTCGGCCAGTTTCAGGTAATCGCCGGGGCCGAGCATCTTGCCACACAGATCATAAAACGGGGCCCGTGCAACGCCGTTATGATAGCGCGGTAATTTCACCTCGCGGCCTTTGACCGTCAACGTCAGCGCTTCCTCAAGCCCATGGGTCAATTCCTCCCATAGGATGTCCATTTGCTTGCGGGCATCGGCATTTGCCGGGCTGAAATAAACCTGCGCGCCTTGCAGACGGTCCTGCCGGTGGTCGCGTTCAGAAATCAGCTCCTTGACCACCATTTTGTCTTTGAGTTGGTCAATAAAGGGCAAGAATAGCTGACGGTTCAGCCCATCTTTGTACAGGTCATCCGGGATCCGGTTGGACGTCGTGACAATAACGCAACCTGCTTCGAACAATTGCTCAAACAAGCGGCCGACGATCATCGCATCGGTGATATCGGTGATCTGCATTTCGTCAAACGCGAGCACGCGCACGGCGTCACTGACGGCTTTGGCGACAGGCTTGATTGGATCTTCGACACCATCGGACCGAAGCCGATGCATATCGGTATGAATTTCTTGCATGAAGGCGTGAAAATGCACCCTGCGGGCGGGGACATCCAGCGCATCAACAAACAGGTCCATCAACATGGACTTGCCCCGACCAACGCCACCCCACAGGTACAATCCCTTGGGCGGCTCTGGCGCTTTGCGGAAAAAACCGCGTTTCACGGGTTTGGCTAATTCGTCGCGAATGCGTTCCAACTCAGGCAAGGCGGCCAGTTGGGCATCGTCGCTTTTGAGTGTGCCAGCAGCAACGCGGGCGTGATATATATCGAGCAGGCTATCCATAATGCGGGCTTATCCAAACTTTCCGGCAAAGGGTAGTGGGCAAAAATGCATAAACAATCCTTATGTGAACCATGAAATATTTCGATTTGACGGAAATGTTTTGGTTGGTCAGGTTGGCTCGGCTATAGGAGCGCACATTATGCCAAGCCGTACCCCATTGTTCACACCGGTTCTGTTGATCGGATGTGCGATTATTCTCGTCTCTTTTGCCATTCGGGCAAGTTTTGGGGTGTTTCAAATCCCGATTGCCGATGAGTTTGGGTGGCTGCGGTCTGAATTTAGTTTGGCGATTGCCATTCAAAACCTGGCCTGGGGCATTGGGCAGCCGATCTTTGGCGCATTGGCGGAAAAAATGGGTGATAGCAAAGCCATTGTTTTGGGCGCTTTGACCTATGCGGCGGGGTTGGTGTTGTCGAGCATGGCCATCACCCCGGAAGCGCATCAAATGTACGAAATCTTGGTGGGTTTCGGCATTGCAGGCACGGGGTTTGGCGTCATCTTGGCTGTTGTTGGCCGCGCCAGCAGCGACGAGAACCGCTCCATGAGCCTTGCCGTCGCCACGGCGGCGGGCAGCGCGGGGCAGATTTTCGGCGCCCCGGTGGCCGAATGGATGCTGAGCGCCATGCCGTGGCAGCAAGTTTTCCTGATTTTCGCCGCGGCCATCCTGTCGGTTTTGGTGCTGCTTCCGCTGATGCGGGCCCCTGCGGCCTCCAAGGCTGAACTGCAAGAAAGCATGGGGGCAATCCTTGGCAAAGCTGCGCGCGATCCGTCCTTTACGCTCATCTTTCTGGGCTTTTTCAGCTGCGGATACCAATTGGCGTTCATCACGGCGCATTTTCCTGCCTTCGTTCGGGAAATGTGTGGGCCGATCATGGCGGGCGGGTTGCTTGACAGTATCGGGATTTCGACAACGTCGATGCTTGGCGCGGTGTCGCTGTCGTTTATCGGCGTGTTCAATATCATCGGTACGCTGAGCGCTGGCTGGCTTGGAAGCCGGTATTCCAAGAAATACCTGCTGGCCGGGATCTACACGTTGCGCACCATAATTGCGGCGATCTTTATTCTGATGCCGATCACCCCGATAACTGTCATCGTCTTTTCGGCAAGCATGGGCGCGCTTTGGCTTGCGACTGTGCCCCTGACATCCGGTCTTGTGGCGCATCTCTATGGGCTGCGTTATATGGGGACTCTGTACGGGATTGTCTTCCTGTCCCACCAGATTGGCGGTTTTCTTGGCGTTTGGCTGGGCGGCAAGATGTATGACATCTATGGCGATTACACGATGGTTTGGTGGATCGGGGTTGGGGTCGGGGCGTTCAGTGCCCTCGTACACCTGCCGATAAAGGAAAATCGCGCGCCCAAGGCTGTTGCGGCTTAAGCCTCTTCCTCGAGCGCGACAACGATCTCGTCCACATGTGTGTGCGGCAAACCATGGCCGGCCCCGTCAATCACGACTTGGCGCGCATTTCGGTTCCACTGTGTCAGTGTGCCAAGCGCGCGAAGCGGGATAACCTTGTCGTCGCGGCCCCAAATGGCGGTCACAGGCAGATCGGTCGCTGCCAAGCTGCGATGCGTGTTTTCTTGGGTGGAGCGAAGCGTGCCGCGCAGAGAGGACAGGACAGATCCGACAAAGCCGCGCCGCCCCAATTCGGCCAATTGCTCATCAAGGATTGCTGTTGGTTTGCTCCCTGATTGAGCTTCCCGCTTTAGCTGATCACTCAGGCGGCGTGGGTAGATGAGGTGAAAGGCCCAATCCCCGATCAAAGGTGTTGCCACGGCCCAGCGTGTTGGGCGGTCCAAGTCGATGGTCATCCCGGCAGGTGCCAGCAAAATGAGTTCGCGAAAGCGATCTGGGTCAGCGGCAGCCGCATGCGAGGCGATGCACCCACCCATGGAATAGCCAAACAGGGTGACATCATCTGTGATGCCTTGATCTGCCAAAAGGTCGGTCAATTGTTGCGCAAAGAATTCGGGTGTCTGGCGTTTCTTTGGCGTGGCCGAGGCACCGCGACCATAGAGGTCGTAAATCAAAACCCGGTACCCCATCAGAGCAAGTTCTTCGGCGAGATCATGATACACGATCGACGGTGTCGACAGCCCATGAACACAAACCGCGACCGGTCCGTCTTCTTCTCCAAACCACTGGTAATGTGTGGCTCCCTCTGACAGCTGAGCCATTGGGGTGGCTTTGGGTTTGGGGCGGCGTTTGAATTCGCGATAGATCGGCAATGCGGCTGCGCTAAACAGACCTGCTGTGATAACCAGCCACACAAAAATCATGCGGCATTCCAGCGGTCAAAAATGTAGCGGCTGACCATCAGATCAAGATGCGCGCCGCCGCCGTTTTTGAACAGCGTGATGTCGTCATCACTGTGCCGTTTGAACGCGGTGATGTCGTAATAGTCTGCCAGCACATGGTCACGGGTGATCGCGCCCGACGCAAGTGGGTCTTTGAGTTCGCCAATATGTTCGAGCGTTGTGTCAAAGCTGTCGACGAACACTCGGCTGCGTTGCAAGGCGGTGTCATCGGCCTCGCGCATGTCAGGCCGATAGGCCCCGATCAGGTCAAGATGCGTCCCCGGTTGGAGCCAATCTCCGCGAATAAACGGCGTAGAGGCCATGGTTGCCGATGTCACAATATCGGCCTCGCCGATGGCGGTTTCGAGATCGGACATCCAATCCAGCCCCAGATCGTCTGCCATGGCCTGACCCGAGGCTTCCGAGCGGTTCCAAAGTGCAAATGTGGCCTGAGGGAAGGCGGCGGAATAGGCCGCGTGAAGAGACCGACCCACGGTCCCCGCGCCGACAATCAAGATGCGCTTGCTGTCGGGGCGGGCGAGTTTGCGCGCCGCCAAAAGGCTGTCGCCAGCGGTTTTCCATTTGGTCACAAGGTGGAAATCCACAATCGCCTCAAGCCCGCCGTGGCTGTCGGAAAATAGATTGACCGCACCGTTGACCATCGGGTCACCCTTGGCCGGGTTGCCGGGGAAAATCGTGGCGGCTTTGACCGCGAGGCCCAGCCCGTCAATCCAAGCGGATCGGTTCAAGAGCGTGTCTTGGCCGCGATACAAAAACGTATCGGTGATGTCGGCTTTGGGCAGGGCATGACCAGCTTCGATGGCGTCGGTCAATGCGAGCCAATCAAGCTTGGCCTCACCTTCGGCAAAGGGGATATAAGTGATCATTTGGCTTGCTCCGGTGTCAAAAGCCGATGCCGCACAAGGCAATCGGCCCAACCTTGTGACCCTTCAAAATGATGAACATGCCAACCCCGCGCCATGGCGGCATTGATGTTGTCGATACGGTCATCGGTAAAGAGCAGCGCCGCAGGATCAAGTCCGCAGTCATCCTCGACCATCTCATAAATGCGCGCCTCGGGTTTTATGACGCCCATGTGGCCCGACACATAGGCATGGTCAAACTCGTTCAAAAAACCATAAACCGGCGTTGCAATCGCCCAGGTTCCAATGCCGAAATTGGTCAGGGCAAAGACCTTGGTGCCCTGCGCGCGCAATGCCCGGAGCAAGCGGACAGACTGCGGGATCGCAGGTTTGGCAAGCTCAAGCCAATCATCATGCCACATCCGTATTTCATCACGAAACTCTGGGTAATCCTCGGCGGTGGCATAGATGGTGTCGCGAAAATCGCCCCCCCGGTCGACGGCGTCGTTCATACCGTGCAGGTCCACCGCGGCAAACATCGCGCGGCGGCGGTCTTCGCCGATTTTGGCGTCATAGTAGCGCTCGGGCTGCCATTCGATCAGCACATTGCCGATGTCGAAAATCACTGCTTGGGGTGTCATTGCCCTGCCTCTTTCTTTGCGGTTCTAAGCGCGCGCTCCAGGGAATCCAAAAACCGCGAGCGGTCAGCCTTGGAAAAGCTTTTGCCTCCGCCCTGGCGAAACGGATCAGCTGAGCGGAGATCGGACATCAGATCACGCATCGCCAATTGCTGGCCGATATTGGCCTGGTTCAGGGCCGATCCATCATGGCGCAGAACCTGCGCGCCTGCTTCGACACATTTCGCCGCCAAGGGCATGTCGCTGGTGACCACCACATCGCCTTTGCCGGCGCGATCTGCGATCCACATGTCGGCAACATCCGGGCCGTCCGGCACGATCACGGTTTCGACCAAAGGATTGGCTGGCGGGCGCAATCCGCCGTTTGAGACAAGCTTCATAGGAACCTTGTGGCGGGTGATGACGCGCTCGGCCTCGGCTTTGACCGGGCAGGCGTCGGCGTCAATATATAGGGTGGTTTGGGTCATGAATCAGGTCCGGTAACGCGGCAAGGCCAGAGACACATGCCGCGCTACATAGCTAGGTTGGGTTAGTCGGCGTAAAGGGCGTTGGCGTGAAACGTCACGTGGTCTTCCATGAAGGTTGAGACGAAGAAGTAACTGTGATCATAGCCTTTTTGCATCCGAAAGGTGCCGTCCTGGCGGCGGGCAGCCATGGCAGCACTCAGCGCTTCGGGCTTGAGCAGATCTAGAAATTGATCATCGCAGCCTTGGTCGATCAACACCGGGCCATCAAAGCCGACGGCCTGCATCTGCAAGGTTGCGTCGTGTGGGGCCCATTTGGCTTCGTCGTCGCCCAGATATGCGGTCAGCTGTTTGCGTCCCCAGTCGCTGGCGCTTGGATGTGTGATCGGTGAAAACGCCGAAACAGACCGGAAGCGCCCTGGCAGGCCCATGGCCAATGTCAGCGCACCATGTCCGCCCATGGAATGCCCGGTGATGGCCTGACGTTCCATATCAACGGCAAAGTTCTTGCCGATCAGGGCGGGCAGCTCTTCAGCCACATAATCCCACATACGAAAGTGCGGGGCCCATGGTGCTTGGGTCGCATTCACATAAAACCCCGCCCCTTGGCCAAGGTCGTAAGCGTCATCATTCGCGATCTCGTCGCCGCGTGGTGATGTGTCGGGAAAGACCAACGCGATGCCTTCTTCGGCCGCCCATGCCTGTGCACCGGCTTTGACCATCGCGTTTTCATGTGTGCAGGTCAGGCCCGACAGATACCAAAGCACCGGAACCGCCCCCATTTGTGCGGCATCCGGTAGGAATAAACCAAAGGTCATATCGCATCCGCAGGCTTCGGAGGCATGGCTGTAAACGCCCTGCACCCCACCAAAACACCGATTTTCCGAAATTGTCTGCATGCACGCTCTCCAAGGCAGATCAAGGCCTCAAAAAGAGAGGCCTGTTATGCGCCGTAACGTGCCATGAAGGTTTCGACAGCGCCATCCACAATCCGCGAAATTTCTTCATCGCTGACAGAGGATTGGATGCCAAACATGAGGCGGGGGTGCAGGTCGGCTTTGCACAGCTCGGCAAATTGATCCGCAGCAAGCGCCATGTCGTCTATTTTAAGCTCGCCGCGGGCAAGCGCGGCAGAGAGGTATTCAATGACAGCGTGGCGCATAACCATTGGGCCGCTTTGATAAAACTCGCGGCCGATTTCTGGAAAGCGGTCGGATTCTGCGACGCAGATGCGAAACATGCGTTGGCCCATATCCGAAAACAAAAAGGTCAAAAACATGCGACCGGCCTGGCCCAACACGATGCGAGGCGGGGCGCTTAGGTCCATGGTCATCAGTGCATCATTAGCTTGCGCACGGCATTGAGCCGAGGCGACTTCCATAAAGAGCAACCGTTTGTCAGGGAAGTAACTGTATAGGGTGGCCTTGGACACGCCCGCTTGGCGGGCAATATCATCGACGCTAGCACCTTCAAAGCCGTCGCGCAGGAACACCTCGCGCGCACCGCTAAGCACCTGATCGAATTTGCGCCCTTTGCGGACGCCGGTATCAGCAGTCATGTTTTTTCCCTACACTCACCGCCCCTTTATAGAGGCGGCAGTTTACTCGCGGCAAGGAAGCAAGTGTTACTCGCAAACAATATCACCAGTTGCGAGATTTGAGCATCCTTGGGTCACGTCACCCGACGGGGCAGGGAACGAAAGGTCGGGCAAGGATATGGTTGGGAAAGCCAAAGCTGCTGCGCTGGTGGATAAAACGAGGAGGGCGGCAAGAGCAACGGAACGCATTGTAGATATCCTTCTAAACTACTTCGTTTAGTTATCTAAACCGAGTCGTTCAGTTTCGCAAGTGAAAACTGAACTGTATGGTTTAGTTTTCTGCATTGCAGCCATGCCATTTTTGATTACATTAGAGTCATTCTAAACAGGGGCCCGAATATGCGATTTTTGACCCAACGCCGTCGGTTTGATGATCTGTCAGAACAAGAGGTCTTGGCTCTGGCGATTTCGTCCGAGGAAGATGATGCCAGAATTTACCGGAGTTACGCGGAACGCCTGCGCGTTGATTATCCTGATACCGCGCAGGTTTTTGACGGGATGGCAGTCGAAGAAGACAACCATCGCGCATCGTTGATTGGGTTGCATCAGGCACGGTTCGGAGAGGTTATCCCTTTGATTAGAAGGGAACATGTGGCGGGTTACTATGCGCGCCGCCCGGTTTGGCTGGTGGAGAACCTGAGCCTTGAGCGTATCCGCGAAGAGGCCGCCGCGATGGAGCGAGACGCTGAGCGGTTTTACCTCGCGGCGGCTGCGCGCAGCAGTGATGCGAGCACTCGCAAGTTACTGGGAGATCTCGCCGCCGCCGAGGCCGGGCACCAAAATGCGGCTGAGCAAATGACCGGCAACATGCCTGCGGAGGGTGTTGAAGAGGAAGATGCCACGGCCAAACGTCAGTTTTTGCTGACATGGGTTCAGCCGGGTCTGGCCGGACTCATGGATGGCTCTGTCTCGACTCTTGCTCCGATCTTTGCGACCGCTTTTGCAACGCAAGACACCTGGACAACTTTCCTTGTTGGGCTCGCAGCCTCTGTTGGTGCCGGGATTTCCATGGGTTTTACTGAAGCGGCGTCGGATGACGGGCAATTGTCTGGTCGTGGCTCGCCGATTAAACGCGGTTTCGCGTCGGGGATCATGACCACGCTTGGTGGACTGGGTCACGCGCTACCCTATCTGATCCCAGATTTTTGGACTGCGACTTCGTTGGCGTTCATCATTGTTTTTGTTGAGCTCTGGGCCATTGCCTGGATCCAAAACAAATTCATGGACACCCCGTTTTGGCGGGCTGCATTTCAAGTTGTACTTGGCGGGGCCTTGGTTTTTGCGGCAGGGGCTTTGATTGGCTCGGGGTAATCGCCGCGGATAATCTGCGGGACCAGCTCTTTCAGCACGTCCCAAACCAGACGAACCCGAGGATTGGTGCGCAATTCGCGATGCGCAACAAGCCAAACCGGGAACTCAAATTCCGGCTCGCTCGGCAAAACCCGCTCTAAACCGGGCAGGTTATCCCCCATCGAACACGAGGCGATGCCGATACCAAGGCCGGCCCGCGCCAGTTCCAAATGCGTGTGATGCGAGGCGGAGCGGGTTGGGAAATTGGCGTTTGTCAGAGGAATGCCAAATTGCTGCAGAGCGGGAACAAAGGATTCGAAATCGCCAAAGCCAATGAATTCGGCCTGTCCCAAATCCGCCAAACAGGTCACTGGCCCAAGCTGTTTCAAATAGGATGGGGCCGCGAAAAACGTACCGGTATCTGTGGCAAGAAGTTTGCCAATAAGATCGGGATCTTCGGGGCGGGTGTTGCGAATGGCGATATCAGCTTCGCGGCGTTTGAGATCACTGATTTCATTTGAGGCCACAACTTCGATTGTGATGTTGGGGGCAATATCGCGGAGGTGTCGCACGATGGGGGGCAGCACCCACACCGAATAGAGCTCGGTTGCCGATATGGCGACATGGCCAGCGATCTCTTCGGATTGTCCAGTTGCGGTCAGCGAAATTTCTTGCGCCGCTTGCCCCATGGCGCGGGCATGAACCAGAAGGTTTTTCCCCGCTTCGGTCAACTCTAACCCTCGGCCCACCCGCTCAAACAAGGTGACGCCAAGTTCTTCCTCGAGTCCGGCCACCTGACGACCCAGTGTTGGCTGAGCCATGCCAAGTGCCCGCGCTGCGGCAGACAATGAGCCCTCTTCGGCGGTGACCAAAAAGGCCCGCGCACGGTTCCAATCAAAATTAACTGATCTCCAATCCATGCGTTCATGCATAGATCAGCCATGCAAACAGTCAATGACAAACAAAATGGCCCCGGCAGGAGGAGATGCCAGGGCCATCGAACAACAGGGGGAAACGGGGGTTAGTTTACCGCCTGCGTGTCAACAAAGTCTTTGTCCACCGGGGTGGTCTTGGGAGTCGAAATCGCAATCCGACGCGGTTTGAGCGCTTCGGGGATTTCGCGGGCCAGATCGATGTGCAACATGCCATCTTCGTGGCTGGCACTCACGACGCGGACATGATCCGCGAGATGAAAACTGCGCTCAAATGCCCGTGTGGCGATGCCGCGATGCAAATAGGCCTTGGCCTTGTCGGAATCCGCTTTGCGACCGGTCACGACCAATGAGTGTTCTTTGACCTCAATGGCCAAATCCTGATCGGAAAATCCGGCGACGGCAAGCGAAATACGATATGCGTCATCAGCAGTTTTTTCAATGTTATAAGGAGGGTAGCCTTGCTGCGGTGTGTCGTTGGCGAGAACGCGGTCCATCATATCGGCAATCTGGTCAAAACCGATTGAAGCACGGTGCAGGGGGGCAAAATCAAAATGTCGCATGGAATCCTCCGTTGAGCGATCCTTGTTGGCACCTTCCCATTTGGGACAGGCGATTGTTTAGGTTCGAGGCCCAGCGTTAGGCACCCCGATGACAATCAGATGGGAACGGAAAAACCGGGTTTCAAGAGGGGATTAAGGTTTGAGGAAACGCGCGCCACCGGCGGAGCGTTCGCCAACAGAAATCCTCCTGGCCCCTTTGGTGGGCTTCGGGCGCGAGGCGTCATTGCGAAGCTCAGCCATCAGTTCCTTGACCATGCCAGAGGCAAGGACACCCAAAGCTTCTTTCTTGCCGTCGCGGTCCTTGCTCATGGCGGATACCACGGCCAAAATGCGTAACCGCCCGTCGTTGCGTACAAAAACCGGGGCGCCCGATGTGCCAAAGGTCACGTTGCAATCCATGCCGAGTATACCGCGAGAATAGGTGTTCGTGACCTTGCATTTAGCCTGTCGTGACAGGACCTCATCACGTCCTTGGCCATAAGACACAACACTGACGATGCTGCCCGGCGTGGCGTTGGTTTGCAGTTTAAAAGGGTCCGCCTCGGCGCTAACGATAAAGCGGTCAAGCTTGAGGAGTGCGACATCCTTTGAGATTTGGTCGGCTCCAAATTGCACAGATTTATTGGGCTTATAGCCTTCGGCGACAACCAGTTTGGTCACCCGGCGAACGGCGATTGCTTTGCCATGATGGTACCCGGCTTTAAAACGCATCGAGCTGGCAGAACGCAGCCGACCTTTTTCGTTAAACACGCAATGTGCGGCCGTTAGAACAACGTCGCGGGCAATGAGAGTGCCGGTGCAATATGACCCGCCTCCCAAGTCTACCCGGCCGACACCTTCCCACCCGAGCAATTCCCCGCGCCGATCCATAACATCAAAGGCAAAAGCAGCCGGGGCACATGTGAGCAAAAAGAGAACAATCGTTAAAAACTGTTTCATGGTTTTATAAATTTGGCTCCTATGTCTCGGCGACTGCCAGCGGCCATGGGGGTTACGCCGACGCCCTTTTCGCCAGAGTTTTCCAGCTCGGCCATTAAGGTCCCGAGTGATTCATTCAATGGAGCGGTCAAGGAGACGGGTTTGCCGTTGGCCTGCGCTTTGGCGGATACGACCGACACGATGCGCGGGGTGCCGGTGTCATCAAAGGAGAAAACCGGGGAGCCCGAGGCCCCAAACTCAACGGCACAGGACAAGATCAACATGCCGTCTTGCTGTGACATGACTTGGCATAGTTCTTGAAATGATGGCGCTTCGGAACGGTTATGCGCGTATGAAACCACGCCAACCTGCGCGCCATTCTCGGGGCGGGTGTCGGTTTCGAAAGGGTCGATGGTGGTGTTGCGAATAGGATGTTGCAGTTCGATCAGAGCAAGATCATTGCGCACCCGCGACGTATTTGACGATCCGGTGTAGTCATAGTCGGGCAACGGGACGGCCTTGCGAACATGGCGGTAGGCTGAGGCCCGGCCATATCGCCACCCGGCGAGAAACTGAATTTCTTTGACCGGGACACGGGTGCCTTCGACTGGGTCATACAGGCAATGGGCCGCTGTCAAAACTAAGGATGGTGAGATGAGCGCGCCCGTGCAAAACGCCTCACCCGAGATTTCGAGTCGGCCAACGGCCTCCCATTTACGGCCGTCTTGGAAGGTGTTTATGGAGAACAATCCCTCTGCTACCGCAGAGTTCCCCCACAAAATCAGACAGATCGTTAAAAAAGCGCGCAATGTTGATCCCCGTTTTGCCAGTACCTACCCAAAGGTTGCGGCAAAATTAGGGCAAAATGAGCATTCCGCCGAACCGTGATTTCCGAAAACGAGATTTTCGTCCGAACTGTGGCATTTGTCTACCGCAGGGCTGGGGGCTTGGGCCCTCCGGTCGCCCAATCCAAAAGCTCAACCGTGTGGACAATCGGTGTGTCGGTCCCGGAGCCAATTTGCATCATGCACCCGATATTGCCAGCCGCGATGACGTCGGGTTGCTTGGCTTCAAGGGTTCGTACCTTTCGCTCCTTGAGCTGCCCGGAAATCTCTGGCTGCATCAGGTTATAGGTGCCAGCCGACCCACAGCACAGATGGCTGTCGCTTGGCTCAACCACCTCAAAACCCACACGTTTCAAGAGATCCTTGGGGTAGGTCTTGATTTGCTGTCCATGCTGAAGCGAGCACGCTGCGTGGTAGGCGACTTTCATCCCCTTCGCCGGACCTTCAGGTAGGTCAAGCTTCATCAAAACTTCGCTGATATCCATCGTGATGTCAGAGACGGCCTTGGCCCCATCGGCCAAGCCATCGTTGCGAAACATAAAGCCGTAGTCCTTGACCGTGGTGCCGCAACCGCTTGTGTTGATCACAATCGCATCAAGGCCATCGCTGGCCATTTCGGCCCCCCAGGCATTGATATTAGCCGCCGCCGCTGCGTGGCTTTGATCTTCTTTGCCCATATGATGTGTAAGCGCACCGCAACACCCGGCCCCCTTGGCGACCACTACCTCGCACCCCAGTCGGGTCAACAATCGGATAGTGGCATCGTTAATGTCAGTGTTCAGCGCTTTTTGCGCGCAGCCCGTCATGAGCGCGACCCGCATTTTGCGCGGACGCTCGGCGGCGAAGCTCTGAGGGTCGTCATTGCGGCTCACGGGGGGGATGTTCTTTGGCGCCATGTCGAGCATCGCCCGCAGTCGGGCATCAGGCATCAAAAATGCAAATGGACGTCCGATTTTCGCCCCCAAGAGCGCCAGTCGAAACCGTGTGGGATACGGCAGGATCTTGGCCAATACCCAACGCAACAGCCGATCAGACATCGGTCTTTTGTAGGTCTTTTCGATATAGGCACGGGCATGATCAACCAGATGCATGTAGTGCACGCCAGACGGGCAAGTGGTCATACAGGCAAGGCAGCTCAGACAACGGTCAATATGCTGGACTGTCTTCTCATCCGGCACACGTTCGTTTTCGAGCATATCCTTGATCAAATAGATACGGCCCCGCGGGCTATCCAATTCGTCACCCAAAACCTGATAGGTCGGGCAGGTGGCGGTACAAAAACCGCAATGCACACAGCTGCGAAGAATTTCATTGGCACGTTCTGTGGCCGGGTCTTTGAGCTGTTCATCAGTAAAGGTTGTTTGCATGTCATGCCATCATTTGTGCCGTGGCCAATCCGAACCAGGGCAAAGTGGTCGCCATCAAGGCAATAAAGGTGATCCAGCGCCGCATCCGCGGATCTGAGAAGGGCCGCAACAAAGCCAACCCTACCATGCCAACCCCAAGAACCCAGGCCAACCACATGGCGATAAGCGGGAGAAAGGGATTGCTGTCTGCGGTATTTTGGAAGTGGACCGCTGCCCAAATCGCAGCACCAATTAACAAACCAATCACGGCCATGGTCCCAAGGCGCGGGGGCAGCCTAAGCAACCACGCACAAAGCGCGGGTCCCACAACAAAGGTAACAGCAAAAGCAATGATCGTGTTCACATCCATCAGGCCATAATCCCAGAGTTCAGTATTCCCTTGGGATCGAACTTGGCGCGCAAAGATGTGGAAAGCGTTGCCAGGGCGGCGGGTTCTGGTTGAAATGTTGCGATCGTTGGGTCTGTCGCGCCAGAGCGCATCAGGGTGGCATGGCCGCCAAATGCGCCCAAAACTGCGCGAAGATCGCGCCCTTCGGGCATCAAAGCCCAGATCAAGCCACCCCCCCAGTCATACAGCACCGATTTTGCATTCAAGCGGCTCACAAGATCGGGCCCATCCGAGGGTTTGCAACTGATGCGCCAGACATCGCCGGATTGCCCGTGCATCATTTCAACATCACGCACCCAGCGCCAGCCGGCTTGCAAACGTTCGGGGTCGCGTTCGACTGACACATCAAATGTGCCAAACATGTCACGCAGCTTTTCAGTGCGATAACTGACCGAGCCATCAAACCCTTCGATCCGCAGCATCGTAACGGGCAGGCCATCGACGCCAACCGGCGCATGTGCGGCCCCGGTGATTTCAAAGGGGGAGCTTAGGGCTTGTGACATCGCGGCAACGGCCTCGGCATCTGACAGCCCATTGATCAAAATACAGGCCGAGGTTTCGGGCGTGGGTTGGGTTTTCAGGCTGACTTCGGACAAAACACCGAGCGTGCCCCAGCTTCCGCTCAGCAGTTTGACCAGATCATAGCCGGTGACATTCTTCATCACCCGACCACCGTTTTTCAGAACCGTGCCCGCGCCATCGACGAACCGAACCCCAAGAGCAAAATCGCGGCACGCCCCGCACTGTATACGGCGTGGGCCACTGCTATTGCTGGCAACAACGCCGCCAATGGTTGATTGGCCAGAGGTGCCCAACAGACCACGCAAGTCTTGCGGCTCAAAAGCCAAACGCTGGCGTTCGGCCAACAGGGTGTCTTGAATCTGCTGCAAAGGCGTGCCCGCCTGCGCGACCAGGGTCAATGCGCCGGGGTCGTATAATGTGATGCCCGCCATTTGCGACATCTCAACCAAATCATGCGCAACAACTTGGCCAACCGGTCGTGTCCCGCCGCCTTGAATGCGCAACGGGGCGTCTGCGGCGTGAATACATTCGGCCAATTCTGCTTCGGTTTGCGGTGAATATGTCGTCATTTTAACAGGTTAACTCCGGGGAATGCATTTCAGTGCAGGCGGGGTGGCCATTACTCCGCCGCGATCGCGCGGGTTCGTCGCGATTCTGACGCGGCGAGCGGGAAAACTTTGGCCGGATTCAGCAGCCATTTCGGGTCAAACACGTCTTTGACCGCCATCTGAACCTCAAGGTCTTCGGGGGTGAATTGATCCACCATCAGATCGCGCTTTTCGATGCCGACCCCGTGCTCTCCGGTCAGACAGCCTCCGACTTCGACGCATAAACGCAGCACGTCGGCCCCCATCTGTTCACACAATTCCAGATCACCGGGTTTGTTCGCGTCGAACATGATCAGAGGGTGCATATTGCCGTCGCCTGCGTGAAAAACATTGCCAACCCGCAAGCCATATTTATTGGACAGTTCCGAAATTCCTGTCAAAACGCGCGGCAATTCCGACACCGGGATGGTCCCATCAAGGCACATGTAATCTGCGACTTGTCCCACAGCCCCAAAGGCGGATTTGCGGCCCAGCCAGATGCGGGTTGCATCGTCGGCATCTTGGGCCTCGCGCAGTTCAATAGGGTTATGCCGTCGGGCAATGTCGAGGATCAGGGCCAGTTGTTCGTCGATTTCGGCATCTGCACCTTCGACTTCGATAATCAACAGAGCCTCGCAATCGGGATATCCTGCTTTGGCGAAATTTTCGGCCAATTCCAAAATCGGACGGTCCATGAATTCGATGGCCACCGGCAAGACACCGGCCTTGATAATGTCGCTGACACATTCACCGGCGACCTGATTGCTGTCAAACGCCATGAGAACCGGTCGGGCACCTTCGGGTTTGCGCAAAATACGCAGAGTGGCTTCGGTCACAACACCAAGCTGCCCTTCAGAGCCGCAAATCAGCCCGAGCAGGTCAAGCCCACCGGAATCAAGATGCGCGCCCCCGATTTCAACCACAGTGCCATCCATCTGAACCATCGTGACGCCCAGCAGATTGTTGGTGGTGACACCGTATTTCAGACAATGCGCCCCGCCGGAATTCATCGCAATATTACCAGCGATGGCGCAGGCCAGCTGCGATGACGGATCGGGTGCATAGAAGAAGTCGTTCTCTTCGACAGCGCCTGTTACCGAAAGATTGGTGCGTCCAGTTTGAACCCGAATGAACCGATTGTCATAGTCGGTTTCCAGCACATCGTTCATCCGCGCAACGCCCAAAATGACACAGTCCGCAGTGGGCAATGCCCCACCCGCCAACGAAGTCCCTGAGCCGCGCGGCACCACGGGTACGCCCATCTCGTGGCATATTTTCAAAACTGCGCTGACCTCTTGGGTATTGGCTGGCAGCACCGCGACCAAGGGGGCACAGCGATAGGCGGTCAGGGCGTCGCATTCGTAGGCGCGGGTCTCGGCTTCGTCCGAGATCACGGCTCGGTCCGGCAAAACCGACTGTAATCGGGCGACGATTTGGGCTTTGCGTGCTAGGACAGAGCCATCTGGTTCGGGCATTTGCATGGGGCACCTCGCGATAATTGGTAAACTAATATAACCAAAATTCCAAAATTGCGAGAGGAAACTTGTCGCAACCTGACTCTGACCTTGCACTTTACACCTGAGATAGGTCAGTTGCGCCCATGGAATGGGTGAAAATCATACACTTGCTTTGCGTCATGGGATGGATGACGTCGATCTTTGCTGTGCCGCGTGCGCTGATCTATTGGAAGCGTGAATGGGATCGGTTGGGCGAATTTGGTCCGCTGGGCGATTTGACCATACGGCTGTATCGCTTTTCGGCTGGGCTTGGTGTGATCGCATTGATCACCGGGCTTTGGATGGCGCATGACATTGGTTGGCCTGCTTGGGTGTATCTGAAATTGACGCTGGTGGCCGCTTTGGCGGGTCACTACATCTGGACTGGGCGTTTGGTATTGCGTGCGCGCAAAGGCGTGTTCACCGAATCCGAGATGTTTTTGCGGATATTCAACGAAGTCAGCGTCTTTGGAGCCATCGCCATTCTTTGGGCCGTTGTGGTTAAGCCGTTCTAAATGGGGTGGAACACGGTCATTGATGCGCTTGAACCGCTTGATCTTGGCGCTGTCGGGCTTTTTCTGGCCTTATGGCTTAGCCTAAGCTGGCTCATCGAAAACCCGCCAAAGAATCGCCCATCGACGTCAAAACTGATGTCTGAGTATCGCCGTCTGTGGCTTCGTGAATTTGTCACCCGTGACCCGCGCATTTTCGACAGCCAGATCGTCAGTAGCTTGCGACAAGGCACCGCGTTTTTTGCCTCGGCCAGCATGATCGCGATTGGAGGCGGTTTTGCTTTGCTGGGCAATGCAGACAGATTGCGCGGCGTTGCCCAAGACCTCACCGCCAGCGCCGATCCGGTGGTCGTTTGGGAACTTAAGCTGATCTTGATGTTGGTGATGGCGGCAAATGCGTTTTTAAAGTTCGTCTGGTCGCATCGGTTGTTTGGCTATTGTTCGGTTTTGATGGCGGCTGTCCCCAATGACCCATCTGACCCAGTCGCTATGCCGCGCGCTGTGAAGGCCGCCGAAATCAATATCACGGCGGCCAAGGCCTATAACCGTGGGCTGCGTTCGGTCTATTTTGGCATCGCATCTGCCGCGTGGCTTGGGGGGGCGATTCCCCTATTGATTGCCACGTTTTTCACGCTGTTGGTCATCATCCGCCGCGAGTTTGCCTCCCATTCCCGCGAAGTTTTGCTCAATAGCAGTGATCACACGCCCTCGTGACTTTGCGGGATAGGCTGGCCTGTTAAGTTGCGCGCATGAAACACGCGATTCCCTTTTTGTTTGCTGCCGGAGCAGCCTGGGCGGATGCCCCGGTTGTCACAGAGGCCACCACCGATGGTGCAGGCCGCTTTTCGGTGACTCTGACCCATCCAGACACTGGCTGGGATCATTATGCAGACGGGTGGCGTATCGAAGATGCCACGGGCAAGGTGCTTGGCTTGCGCGTTCTTGCCCATCCGCATGTGACGGAACAGCCGTTTACCCGCAGCCTGTCTGGCGTCGATATTCCGGCCGGTACAAAACTCGGTACAAAACTCGGTACAAAACCCGGAACAAAAACGGTGTTTATCCGCGCGCGCTGTTTGGTTGATGGGTGGTCTGATGAGGTTTTTGAGCTGCGGCTCGACTAAGTCAATTGCGCCCTTCGCGCAGCCACGCGCCAACGATCAAGCCAGCAGCAAGGATGAGAACGAACCACGCCGGCAGCAGCGGCGATTGGCGCACGTCCATGGTTTCAAAGGCCTCACGCGGAGTGATGCCAACCCAGCCGCGTCCGGCAGCGGGCCGCCCTGATCGCACTGATCTGATCTGAGGCACACCGTCTTGCAAGGGGACAACACCACCGCGCCGGGTCGCGATGAGTTCGGCCAACGGGGCCCCGCTGGCAATTGTGCGCTCAAATTCTTTGGGGGCCGCCGGGCCGAGGCCGATCACCGCTTTGAGGCTGCCTTCAGCAAGACGATAAAGACCAATCTCAAGCCCATCATACAGCGCCTCAAACCGTCCGGGGGTGGTTTCTTCCAAGGTGATTTCTTCGGTCGTGCCGTCAGGTCGGGTGATGGTCACCGGGCCAATGTCAGCCTTGAGAGACCGGCGAATGATGCGCATGGTCTGGCCATTTGGCTCTGCCCAGAGCGCTTCTTCCTCAAGCTCAGGTTCCTTCATCATCCAATGTGACAGCCTGCGCAGCAGGTCAAGTTGCGGACCGCCCCCTTCAAAACCACGGCTCCAAAGCCAGGCCTGATCGGAGGCCAGAAGGGCGACGCGCCCTTCGCCGACACGGTCCAACACCAACAACGGTTTCCCGTCAACACCTTCCATGACCGTCGATCCAGTGTCGGGTTCGACCTCAATCTGGCGCATCCAACGCCCCCAGTTTTCACCGTCTGTCATGCCCGCGGTCACCGGGTGGCGCAGGCCCAATTCGGTGACGGTCGGTTGGAACGGCTGATCAATAACGCGCGCGGTTGGCTCGGCAGGAAGCACATCCCCCAAAGGCGAGCGATACAGCGAATCCGCCGAAGCAAAATCAGGGCCTGCGGCCACAAGAACTGCGCCGCCATTTTCAATATAGTTGCGGACATTATCGAGGTAGATCGACGGCAAGATCCCGCGCCGTTTATAGCGATCAAAGATGATCAGATCGAAATCATCAATCTTTTCCAAGAACAATTCACGTGTCGGGAAGGCAATCAAAGACAGCTCATTCACCGGCACACCGTCTTGTTTTTCAGGCGGGCGGAGAATGGTGAAATGTACAAGATCAACCGAGCTGTCGGACTTGAGCAAATTGCGCCACGTACGCCCGCCTGCGTGTGGTTCACCCGAAACAAGCAGCACACGCAGCCGGTCACGTACCCCGTTGATCTGCACAAGCGCGGTATTGTTCCGATCAGTGAGCTCACCCTCGGCGGTCGGAACGGTGAATTGGATCACATTCATACCGCCATGTGGCAAGGTCACCGGCATTTCCAGATCTTTGCCAATCGGCACCGAAAAGCTTTGCGGTTCGGCCCCATCGACGGAAATCAGAATCTGAGTTTGAGAGGCATCCGGCGCGGCTCCGTCATCGTCTATACGCAGAGTAAGCTTCACCTCTTCGCCCAAAATGGCAAAACCGGGGGCGTTTCGGACGCTAAGCCGACGGTCCCAATCACTGTCGCGCCCGGTTAGCAAAAGATGCAGAGGCGCGGGGAGGTCTGGCGCGCGCTCAAGGTCATGCAACCGTCCATCAGAGAGCACAAAGATACCGGCAATTCGACCGCGCGGTTCCTCAGCCAAGGCGGCAGAGAGTGCCGACATCAACCGTGTGCCGGAATTCTCGGCCCCGTCGGGAATGGTGATGCGGCGAATTTCGGTATTGGGTCGCGCGGCGAGTTGCGCTTCAAGCCGGATCGCCGCCGCTGCGGTGACATCGGCGCGATCATCAAGCCGTTGTGACGCGCTCTGATCTTCGAGAACCAACACAATGTCGGACAATTCCGCCCGATCTTCGACCTGATAAGACGGTTGCGCCAGAGCCGCGGCCAAGACAACAGCGGCCAAAAGGCGCATCGCCCAGCCGGACAAACCACGTACCAGCGCCAACACAGCGCCAGCCAAGGCCAGTGCAGCAAGCGCAAAGATCAGCGCCCAAGGCAACAGTGGGTCAAAAACGATTTGTCCGGTCATTGGCCCAACCTGTCCAAAAGCGCAGGCACATGGACCTGATCCGATTTATAGTTTCCGGTCAGCACATGCATCACGAGGTTGACGCCAAAGCGATTGGCGATCTCGCGTTGACGTTCCCCGGTAAAGCTTCGGCCAAGTGGGACCAGCGGTGCGCCTGTTTCATCAACGGCCCAGGCCGAGGCCCAGTCATTGCCACCAATCACCACCGGCGTCACATTGTCGTTGAGATTGCGAAACGGCATACCATCGACCAATTCCGCATCCGGTGGGGCAGCCTCGACCCAGACATCGCGGCCGGTGTAACGGCCCGGAAAATCTTGAAGCAAGTAAAAGGTTCGGGTCAAAACGTGATCCTGGGGGATCGGCTCAAGCGGTGGAATATCAAGACGCTCGGCCAGTTGTTGCAGCTTGCGGCCATTGGGTGTCGCGGTGCCAAAACCGGCTATATCAGCGTCACGGGTGTCAAACAAAATCATCCCGCCCGATCGCAAATAGGCGTTCAGCTTGGCATAGGCCACATCCGATGGGGTCGCCTGATCAGGAGAGATCGGCCAGTAAATGAAGGGGAAGAAGGCCAGTTCATCGTCTTCAAGATTGACGGCCATCGGGTGCGCGGGTTCGACGGATGTGCGATAAAACAGGGTGTCCGACAACCCGCGCATTGCAGCAGCAGCGAGCTGATCCAGTTTTGCATCGCCCGTTAAAACATGCGCGAATACCACTTCTGATGTGGCCGCAATGGCGATTTGATCATCCGTTGATTGTGCCCAGCTTTCCACAGGAAGCATCAGGACCAGTACCAATCCCAAGGCCGCGCGCGCGCCAATCAGACGCCCTGACAGCGCCAATGATGCGATGACATCGGCCACCATAAGCGCAATCGCAACAGCCAAAAGCCAGCCGCCAAGCGGTGTTTCCTGGGGCCTGCTCAATCCTTCGACGGCGATGTGATCGGGCCATTGCATCCGGGCAAGTTCGTTTTCAGCGCTGATGACATTGCGCGCTATGCTTCTGTTTTCGCCTTGATATAGGCCCGGTCGCAGGTCCGTGTTGAGCGCGGCCTCTGCGAGATCGAGACCATCCACACCCGGCAGGGTTTCACCATCGCGCAGCACCCCAAAGGCGTCCAAAACTGAGATCGGTTGCCAGATTGTACCCTCAAGCGAGCTGGCTTCGGTGGCACCAGCACTTGAGGAAATCGCCAGCCGTTCCAGCATTTGCACAAACAGGCCGGACAGGGGCAGGTTGGACCATTCGGCATTTGCTGTGACATGGAACAGCACAATTTGACCTTGGCCCACGGCTTTGCGCGTGACGAGGGGGGTTCCGTCGCTCAGCTGGGCGATCACCCGTTCCGCCAGTGCCGGATCTGGTTGTGCCAAGACTTGACTGGTAACTGCGATTTCGTCGGAAATGATCAGTCCCGCAAAGGGGCTTTCGGTTTCAAAAGCGGCGAGCGATTTCGGCTCGCCCCAGCTCATGGCACCGCCAACTGTGCGCCCACCCGCCCGCAAACGGACCGGCATCAATGCGTCTTCGGAGGTACGGCTGATATCGCTTGCCGCGAGCCGAGGACCGGCGAACCTAAGCAACAACCCGCCCTTGTCGAGCCATTCCAACACTGCGGCCTCTTCGCCCGGCGCAAGCGTTGCGACATCGGCTAAAACGATCACATCCGGGTTGGCCAGAAGCACGTCACTTAGCGATCCGTTCAGCAAGTCGGCAGTCGGAGCGAGGGCCTTGACGAGGTAGTGTAACGGGTCGAGCAATTGCAGACCCTCACGCCCTTCGCGCCCGGCAATCAGAGCGACTTCGCGACGGCGCAGGCTGTCATCGGGAAGCGTGACCGCCCCAGCATGACGGGCGCCAATAATCTCAAATCGGTTGATGCGGGCACGCAATTCGGCAGGGAGTGATTGTTTGGTTTCGGCTGCCAATGCACCGTCCTCAAAAGTGACAGGTGCTTCAAATAAAACGGCTGGGTTGCCCGAGGGATCGGTGCCGTGACCTGCCAAGGTCACCTCGAGTTCGGGGCCTTGGGTCAGGCGTTGCAGTGTGAGGTTGAGCTGCCCATCCGCGAGAGTGGCAGGCCCCAAGGCTAGCAATGCACGCGGGTTTTCAAACACTTGCACCTCGCCGCGTGTTTCGAGCAGGCGAAGCAAACCGGCCCGGCTCTGACGATCCAAGCCATCAGACATCCAATAGCTGTCAAACTCAGTATCAGGCAGGGCGGCAATGGCGCGGGTTGCTGTCTCAGAGTTGGGTTGCCAGGGTTCAGGTTGAATACCCGACAACCGGCTGCGCAAAACATCAGCGCTGGAAAATTGGACGGGTTCGGGATTGGTCAAGCGCAAAAGAGCAATCGGGCGTTCGTCACGACCCGCCTTGGCGAGCAAGCCATCAAGCGCCCGGATCCGCACACGCCAATCACTGGCCGAGGCCCAGCTTGCATCCATGATCACCAAAAGTGGCGCATTGCCTGCCGTTTGCTGTTTGGGCTCAGGGTTCAGGATCGGCCCGGCCAGGCCGATAATGACCGCCGCAACCGCCAATATGCGCAATAGCAACAACCACCAAGGGGTGCGATCGGTGACCTGATCATCGTCCTTGAGCCCCAAAAGCAATACCACGCCGGGAAAAAGACGGCGGACCGGGGCCGGTGGAACAGCCCGTAAGATCACCCAAAGGATTGGCAGCGCTAATAGGGCAAGCAGCAGCCATGGGGTTGTGAAACCTAGTAAACCAAACAGGGTCATCCGTGCCCTCCGTCCAACGCCCGATACAACCACAACAGCGCCGATTGCGCGGTTTTGTCGGTGTGATGGCAATGATATTGCCATCCCGTTAATCGACATAGCGACTCAAGGCGATCTTTGCGTTCGGCCAGCCGCTCTAAGTAGCGGTTGCGCAACTCTCCGGCTTTGAGCGTCTCATGTGCCATGGATTTGCCGACGCTTTCGAAAATGGTGCGCCCGTGAAACGGAAACGCCTCTTCGCTAGGGTCGAGGACCTGAACCAAGACGCCCGTGACACCGCGATCTGCCGCTTTGGTCAGACCCGCTTCTACAGGGGCCAAATCCCCCATGAAATCCGAGATGAACATCGCCCGCGCATGGGGCAGCATCCCGCGTGCTTCGGGCTCGGCATAATCGGCCCCATCTTCGCGGCTGAGCATTTCGGCCAAGCGCAAGACCTGAGCCTCGCCGCGGCGTGGCGGCAAGTCCCATCCGGTCATGCCAACGCGTTCACCGCCCCGGATCAACAAAACAGAGACGGCCAAAGCGATGAGCTGTGCGCGGTCGGCTTTGGTCGGCAACTCCTGTGATGACGAAAAGCGCATGGACGCGCCAGGATCGACCCAAAGCTGAAGGCTTTGGGCCACTTGCCATTCACGTTCGCGCACAAATTGATCGTCGCCCTTGGCCGAGCGGCGCCAGTCGATCCAGCGCAAACTGTCGCCTGCACGCATCGGGCGGTATTGCCAGAAATCATCCCCCATCCCGGCGCGTCGGCGTCCGTGATCGCCCAGCAAAACCGTGCCGGCCAACTGTTCGGCACGGGCCAACAAGGCCGGGAAACGGCTTGCTTCGTCTTGGGCGCGGCTACGCAAATGGGCGATGTTTTGGCTCACGCGGCGGCCTCAGAGCGCGTGATCTCGGCGGCCACTTCGTCGATCAGCGCCCCGAGATCTTCTCCACGTGCCCGCGCCGAGAAGGTCAGCGCCATGCGGTGTGTCAGGACCGGACGCGCCATGTCGATGACATCCTCAGGTGCCGGAGCCAGACGGCCCTGCAACAAGGCCCGTGCCCGAACGGTCAACATAAGCGCTTGTGCGGCACGCGGTCCGGGCCCCCATGCCACTAAGTCACGGACGCGATCCGGCGCAGACGGGTCGTCGGGGCGAAAGGCGCGAACCAGATCGAGGATCATCTCAACCACTGCGTCGCCAACTGGCATGCGGCGCAGCAAGTTCTGCGCGGCGATCAATTCTTGTGCGGAAAAGACCTGATGGGCCTCTTCTTCTTCGGTGCCCGTTGTCGCCAACAGAATGTCACGTTCGGTGTCACGGTCGGGATAGTTCACATCAATCTGAACAAGAAACCGGTCTAGCTGGGCCTCGGGCAACGGATAGGTGCCTTCTTGTTCGATGGGGTTTTGAGTGGCCAAGACATGGAACGGCGCGTCGAGCGCACGGGTTTCCCCCGCGACCGTCACCTGCTTTTCCTGCATCGCCTGAAGCAACGCCGATTGTGTCCGCGGTGACGCGCGGTTGATTTCGTCGGCCATCATCAATTGGCAAAAGATTGGGCCGGGAATGAATTTGAAGGCGCGGCTGCCATCGGCCCCGGTTTCCAAAACCTCAGACCCCAAAATATCGGCAGGCATCAAATCGGGCGTAAACTGAACCCGGTTGCCATGAAGCCCCATGACGGTGCTGAGCGTTTCCACAAGGCGGGTTTTGCCTAACCCGGGGAGGCCGATCAAAAGCCCATGTCCGCCACACAGCAGCGCGGACAAGGTTAGCTCAACCACACGGTTCTGGCCGATGAAACGCGCATTGATAGATCGTTTGGCCTCAGCCAGTTTTTCCTCTAGCGCCTCGATATCAGCCACCAGATTTTCGGCATCGGCCATGAGAACTCTCCATTGCAATCAATCGTATTAGATATGAATGTATCGTGTGTGTTGGAAATGGCAAAAGATATGAGCGGACAAAATGTTGTGACCCCCTCGGCGGAAGGCATCGCGGCCTCGGTCAAAGCGGCCAAGGGGCGGGGTTTGCCCCCTGTTCACAAGTGGAATCCACCGTTTTGCGGTGATCTGGACATGCGGATCGCTCGGGATGGCACGTGGTACTACCTTGGTACTCCCATCGGCAGATTTGAGCTTGTGCGACTTTTTTCATCGATCCTGCGCAAGGATGGCGACAGCTATTTTCTTGTGACGCCGGTCGAAAAGGTGGGAATCACCGTAGATGACGCGCCGTTTCTTGCCGTAGATTTTGAGGTGGCGGGTGGCGGACAGCACCAAGTTTTGACCTTTCATACCCATGTTGGAGATCAGGCTGTTGCAGGGCCGGACAACCCTATTCGGGTTGAGCGGGACCTCAAAACAGGGGAGCCGTCGCCTTATGTCTTGATCCGCGCCAATTTAGAGGCGTTGATTGACCGCAAAAGCTTTTATCGGCTGGTGGATTTGGGTGACCATCATGAGGGTTGGTTTGGGCTCTGGTCCTCAGGGCAGTTCTTTCCGGTGATCCCTTCGGCCGAGCTTGAGGGGCTTTAACGCCTCTGGGCAAAACCGCGCTTGGTGCGGTTCCTTTGCGGGGGAATTTTAAACTGGTGCCCTCGCTTAATTTTGACATCTCATCGCGACCGGCGACATGATGTCAAAACGCGTGTTGATCACCTGTTTCAGTCGCCTAGTTTGGCGTGCACCTCATCCAGATCGATCTCACCAATCGGCATTTTGTTGCCCGGATTGTCGAAGTCGTATTTGAACAGCGCAAAGTCACGGTGAAATATTTCTTTGATGAGATGCATCGACATGTCGTCAAAGTAGTCTTCAACGGGATGGGCGCGCTTTGGTCCATGTCCTTCGGATTCATTGAACCGTGGAATATTGTCCAAATCGACCTCATGGGGGGTGTTCACCGCATCCAGCACGCTTTGCATGCCCTCGTTGAACTTTTCCGTCCAAAAGATGTTGTTGTAACGCCCACCGTTCACAATAAACGTGCTGACATGGCCAGACATGGCGGACCAATGAATGTCGGGCTCCATCGGTCTGCGCCACCGAATGGTGTCACGCGTGAACAGCAAAAACCGACGAAAGCTCTTGATCTGATCGAATTCCTGCTTGCCGTCGTCGCCGCCGACGTCGATCCCGTACTTTTGGATCAACAAGGGGACCAGATTGCCACGATAGCGGCGCCCATTGCGCTGAATGCCGCAGATCTTGTCAAAAAAGCTAGATAGAATCCGGGTGTAGGGGTTGCGGACGCATGTATAGGCATAGCTGGTGCGTGTTTTCACATTCGCCTTGATAGCCGGCTGGCTTTCGGCGCGCGCCCACTTGTGTAAACCGTCGGTCGCATCATGGATGTCACCGTCAAAAAATTCTCCGTGATCGGAGAAGTACATGATTTGACCAATGGTCGAGCAGGCACATTTGGGAACAACCCGATACACCATACTCTGACTCTCGGTCATCCAGGTCCCAGGAAAACCCATACCTGCTGCCTCCAGCTACCGCGTCTTTTGGTTTTTGACGCCCTTTGTGCCCCAAAAAAGCAAAATAATCGGCTTTATTCAACGCTTGTTCATGGCTATCAACATAAACAATCAGGCAAAAATAGGGCAGATGGTTTCCTAAATGGCAAAAATCGCCTTCATCCTGCTGTGTCATAAAGACCCAGATGCGATCATAAAACAGGCGCAAAGCCTCACCGCTGTGGGCGACTATATGTCGATCCACTTTGATGCGCGTGCCAATCCCGAAGACTTCAAAAAGATCGTCGCCGCGCTTGGCGACAATCCCAACGTGACCTTTGCCCACAAGCGAATCAAATGTGGGTGGGGCGAATGGAGCCTTGTCGAAGCATCCATTTACGCTGTGCAATCCGCCGTCGAAGCATTCCCGCGTGCCACGCATTTCTACATGCTTTCAGGGGATTGTGTTGCGATCAAATCCGCCGAATATGCGCATGAATTCTTGGATCGGCGTGACTGTGATTATATCGAAAGCTACGACTATTTTCAGTCCGACTGGATCAAGACAGGCTGGAAAGAAGAGCGTCTGATTTACCGGCACTGGTTCAACGAACGCACACAAAAGCGCCGTTTCTATTGGATGTTCGAAGCTCAAAAACGCCTTGGTCTGACCCGGAAAATTCCAGAAGACCTTGAGATTATGATCGGGTCGCAATGGTGGTGTTTGCGGCGGCGCACCGTCGAATGGATCTTGGATTTCATCAAGAAACGCAAAGACGTGATGAGCTTTTTCCGCACCACCTGGATTCCAGACGAGACGTTTTTTCAAACGCTCGTGCGCCACCTTGTGCCTGAAAATGAAATCGAAGGCCGCACGCTGACGTTCTTGATGTTTTCGGAATACGGCATGCCGGTGGTCTTTTATAATGACCATTATGACCTGCTGCTGAGCCAGGATTTTCTGTTCGCCCGCAAGATCAGCCCGGAGGCAACTGAGCTGCGACGGCGACTTGGGGTGCTGTATTCGTCTGAGGGCCAGCGCTTTAAGATCTCGAACGAAGGGCGGTCACTGTACAACTTTTTGACAAGCAAAGGGCGGATCGGGCGGCGTTTTGCTTCGCGGTTTTGGGAAAAAGAAAGCTCGCTCGGGCGTGAACGGGAACTGCTCATCGTCGTGTGTAAGAAGTGGCATGTCGCCAAGCGGTTGCTGGATCGTATCCGCCAGATGACCAACATTCCCTGCATTGAGTACCTGTTTAACGAAGACAGTTGCGCTTTGCCTGACCTCGGCGGGATTCAGTCAACGATGGGCAAACGTCATCGACATCGGCGCGCGTTGATGCGGATGTTGTTTGACTATTATGACACCGACCGATTGATCGTCTGTATGGATCCGGCCAACCTTGATCTTCTTGAAGATTTCGGTCGCGACCGGTCATTGACCCGCATCTTGGAAATAGAATGTGAATTCTCGGACGAATACCTGATTGGCCATGCGATGCGGGTCGGATTGGCGGGTGAACGCACGCCGCCAGAGACGTTGCAACGTCTTTTGCCGACGGTGCGTAATGACATGGTGCATGAGAGCGACCGGATTCGTGACGCGAAACTGGATAATGTGATGCATATGCGTGAGATCGAAACGCTCGACAAGAATGCGAGCATCGTGTCCAAGTTTTTGTCGATCCCCGAAGAGAAGGCCTATGAGATTGTCAATCACGACCATCTTTATGCGGATTGAATCACGCGGATTGAGCCGGGCCGGTTTTTGCGCAATACCGTGGCAGAGAATTTGAACACCAAACGTGTTGAGGGCATTGGGACATGGGCTACGTCTACGACGATCAGAATATTTTTGCGAAGATTTTGCGGGGCGAAATCCCGAATAATACGGTCCATGAGACAGAGCATTCTCTGGCTTTTCGCGACCTCTACCCACAAGCCCCGACCCATGTCTTGGTGATCCCTAAAGGGCCCTATGTGTGCTTTGATCATTTTGCACAGACCGCTTCGGAAGCCGAAATTGTCGATTATATTCGCGCTGTTGGAGAGGTTTGTAAGGCCGAAGGGGTTGAGGCGGATGGCTTTCGTCTGATCGCTAATGCTGGCAATGATGGCGTGCAAGAAGTCCCACATTTGCATGTGCATATCCTTGCAGGCCGCCCACTGGGCCGCATGCTTGCCCGCGCTTAAAGAGGCGGTTGCAAAACGGTGCGGGCCATGGCCCGCGCTCAGTGTCTCGTCAAAAGCCAGATGGCTTTTGCCTCCTCGCTTGCCGGAATGCGCCGGTTGTTCGATCTGTGGGGATAGACGGAAAACCGGTCAGGCGTTTTTTATTGATGTTTGGTCAGAGACAAAAACACATCCTGCAAGTCGGCCTGTTCGGTCCGCACGTCGCGGATACGAATACCGGCGGAATGAACCGCGTTCAGAACGTCTTCGGCGCGGGTTTGTTTGGCATTGTAATTCACGGCAAAGGATCCGTCTGGTCGGGTCTCAACATTTAGCCCTTCGCCAGTCGGAAGTGATTCCGGCACGTGTTCGGGAGTGATCAACATCGTTTTGGCGTCGAGCTGGCCGAGCAGGTTTGCGGTGCTGTCCCTCACAACCAAACTGCCTTGGTCGATGATTGCAATCTCGTCACACATTTCCTCAGCTTCTTCGAGGTAATGGGTGGTGAGAATGATGGTCATGCCGCGTTCTTGGTTCAGCTTGCGGATGTTTTCCCACAGCATTTGGCGCAGTTGAATATCGACACCTGCGGTCGGTTCATCCAAAACTAAGATTTGCGGGTGGTGCACCAGCGCCTTAGCCAAAAGCAAACGGCGACGCATACCGCCTGACAGGGTACGCGCATAGGCGTCGCGTTTGTCGGTTAACCCAACCATCTCCAAAATCTCGTCGCTGCGGCGATGCGATTTTGGCACACCGTACAGCCCGGCTTGCACTTCCAATGCGCCAAAGGGCGAAAAGAACGGGTCGAGGTTCAATTCCTGCGGCATGACGCCAATGGCCGCGCGTGATTGGCGTGGGTTTTGATCCTGATCCCATCCCCAGATTTCGGCCTTACCTGCCGACTTCACCACCAAACCGGCCAAAATATTGATCAGAGTCGATTTGCCGGCACCGTTGGGCCCAAGCAAGCCAAAGATCGAGCCAGCCGGTACAGTTAGATCAATTCCTTTAAGGGCTTGTTTACCACCTTCGTACGTCTTTTGCAGATTGCTGATGCGGATCGCGTCCTGTGTCATTGCGCGTGCTTGCTCCTGCGGCTTGGTTGGCTCATAAGGCTGTTACGCCAGTGTTCGAGAAAAGGGAACCAAGCCATGACGATTCAGGCACCCGAGACAAAGATTGTGGATAAATTCCGCGTGGCCTGTGATGGTGGCGAGGGGGCTCTTGGCCATCCGCGCGTTTGGCTACAGATGCCGACCGAGCATGGCTGGGTTGAATGCCCCTATTGCGATTGCAAATTCGTGCACAAAGATTTTGAAGGCAAAGTCTAAACAGGCCTCTCTTCCCGCCAATCCTGCGCACCACTCCTGTGCGCTGGTCTGATATTGGCGAATAGATGCATGCTGCTTATGGTTTTAAACGAACCGTAAGGAGAGTTGTGATGACCTTTCGTCCTGTAACTGCAACAAATATCGCCCGTCCTGCAATGGAGGGGGCCGGCGTGCATTTGCACCGCGTGTTCGGTTTTGGTGATCCCAATGAAACCGATCCGTTCCTGATGATGGACGATTTTCGCAACGATGACCCGCGCTTGTATGAAAAGGGGTTCCCGTGGCACCCCCATCGCGGCATCGAGACCATCACCTATGTCTTGGAAGGTGAGGTTGAACACGGTGATAGTCTTGGCAATCGTGGAGTTCTGGGCGCAGGTTCGGTGCAATGGATGACTGCTGGGTCTGGTATCATGCATCAGGAAATGCCCCGCGGAAATGTGACGGGGCAGATGCATGGCTTTCAACTTTGGGCCAATTTACCCGCGTCTCTCAAGATGACCGCCCCGCGTTATCAAGACATCCAAGGCTCTGATGTACCTGAGATTATTGACGATGACGGCACGCGGGTCAAAGTTGTCACGGGTCAGTTTTGGGGCAAGCGTGGCCCGGTTGATGGGATTGCTGCAGATCCTTTGTATTTAGATGTTTCTGTGCCGCCGGGGGTACGCAAGTCCCTGCCGGTCGACACCCGGTCTAATGCGTTTGCCTATGTGTTTGCGGGCGCTGGCCGGTTTTCTGACGCCGCTGATCCAATCGGGGTGCGTGTTGAAAAAGAGGTTGCAGGGCAAGAGCTTAACATTCGCGACTTGACCGGAAACCGTACGTTGGTGCGCTTTGGAAATGGCGACGAGGTCACTGTTCAAGCTGGGCCAGAAGGCGTGCGGTTTTTGCTGATCGCTGGACGACCAATCCAAGAGCCCGTGGCCTGGCATGGGCCAATTGTGATGAATACCCAAGCCGAGTTGCAGCAAGCCATGGCTGATCTGCGCAACGGAACCTTTGTTAAACCGCAACACTAACACCGCAGCCTGAGCCCCCGGTTTTTTGCGCAAGAAACCGGGGCGCTGGCGCAAACATCGGCTGGCAGAATTGCCAACAACATGGCACTACCTAGGTGGAACGCGGAACAAGGGGTAAGCGCTATGGCGAGCGAATTTGGCAAAGGGTGCCATCTGCATCTGATCGATGGATCGGCCTTTATTTTTCGGGCTTACCACGCGCTGCCGCCACTGACGCGTAAGTCAGATGGTCTGCCCGTCGGAGCCGTCGCTGGCTTTTGCAACATGTTGCAGAAATATGCCGAAGGGCAGTCGGGCCCCGATGCGCCCACCCATGTCGCGGTTATTTTTGACCACTCCGGGAAATCGTTTCGCAACGATATGTATGACCTGTACAAGGCCAACCGTCCGCCCGCCCCCGAGGACTTGCGCCCGCAATTTCCACTGACGCGAGATGCGACGCGGGCTTTTAATATCGCCTGCTACGAGGTTGAAGGGTTTGAAGCCGACGACATCATGGCGACACTGGCCTGTCAGGGGCGCGAAGCTGGTGGCCGGGTGACGATTGTGTCCTCCGACAAAGACTTGATGCAATTGGTCGGTGACGGGGTCGAAATGCTCGATCCGATGAAGAACAAGCGCATCGACCGCGACGGAGTGCATGAAAAATTCGGTGTCGCGCCAGAACGCGTTGTCGATGTGCAGGCGCTGGCCGGTGATAGCGTTGACAACGTGCCTGGCGCACCGGGAATTGGTATCAAAACGGCTGCGTTGTTGATCAATGAATATGGCTCTCTCGAAGAGCTATTGGATCGTGCCGAAGAGATCAAACAGCCCAAACGACGCCAGACCTTGATCGACAAACGTGATCAGATTGAGTTGTCAAAGCGACTGGTTCAGCTCGACTGTGAAATGGATCTCGATTTCACCATTTCCGAGATGGAGGTCAAAGCGCCTGAGGCAGATACGTTGCTTGGATTCTTGGCGGAAATGGAATTCCGCACCATGACCAAACGTATGGCCGCGTCCTTGGGGGCTGATGCGCCGGTCATTGCTGATGCGCCTGTCGCCGAGGATGCGCCTCGCCCCGAACAAGCCCCGATCGACCCGGAAAAATACGAGTGTGTGAGCGATCTTGAAGCCTTGGCGAAATGGGTCGACAAGGCGCGCGAAACCGGCTGGATCGCGGTAGATACCGAAACAACGGGCCTTGATGAAATGCTCTGTGATTTGGTTGGGATCTCGCTCTGTGTCACAGCAGGAGAGGCGTGCTACATCCCGTTGACGCACCGCGCCTCGGCGGCGGATGATTTATTTGGCACTGATGAGTTGGCCGAAGGGCAGATTCCGCTGCAGGCTGCGCTGGACGCAATCAAGCCGTTGCTCGAAGATCCAAGCGTGATCAAAATCGGTCAGAATATGAAATATGATGCCAAGGTATTCAAACGCTATGGTATTGATATTGCTCCAATTGATGACACAATGTTGCTCAGTTATGCCTTGCATGGTGGGCTTCACAACCACGGCATGGACGCGCTGTCTGATCGTTATCTGGACCACACGCCAATCCCGATCAAATCACTGCTGGGGACGGGAAAAAGCGCCATCACCTTTGACAAGGTCCCGGTTGCTGATGCGGTGAAATATGCGGCCGAAGATGCCGACATTACGCTGCGCCTGTGGGAATTGTTCAAACCGCTTTTGCACCGCTCGTCCGTCACGCGTGTCTACGAAACGTTGGAGCGTCCGCTGGTCCCTGTTTTGGCCAAGATGGAGATGGACGGGATCGCGGTTGATCGTGATGTCTTGTCGCGCATGTCCAACGCGTTCGCGCAGAAAATGGCTGGTTTTGAGGCCGAATTGTACGAATTGGCCGGTCGAGAGTTCAACGTGCAAAGCCCGGCGCAGGTCGGGGCGATTCTTTTTGAAGAAATGGCGCTTGAAGGCGGCAAGAAAACCAAAACGGGTCAGTGGTCGACCCCGGCGGATGTTCTCGAAGACTTGGCAACGGAGCATGATTTTGCCGCCCGTGTGCTAGACTACCGGCAGTTGCAGAAGTTGAAATCGACCTACACGGATGCCTTGCAGGAACATATTCACCCTGACACCGGCCGTGTCCACACATCCTATTCGATTGCTGGGGCAAATACCGGTCGTTTGGCGTCGACTGATCCAAATCTGCAAAACATCCCGGTGCGTACCGAAGATGGCCGCCGCATCCGCGAAGCTTTTGTCGCGCCCGAGGGCAAGGTGTTGGTTTCGCTGGACTATAGCCAGATCGAATTGCGTGTTCTGGCGCAAATGGCAGGTATTGATGCGCTTAAAGATGCATTCAAACAAGGCCATGATATTCACGCCATGACCGCGTCCGAGATGTTTAACGTGCCGCTGGATGAGATGACGCCCGACATTCGTCGGCAAGCCAAAGCTATCAACTTTGGCGTGATCTATGGAATTTCAGGTTTTGGGCTCGCGCGAAACCTGCGCATTCCGCGTAGCGAGGCGCAGGGCTTTATTGATCGCTACTTCGAACGTTTTCCGGGCATTCGTCGCTATATGGATGAAACGGTTGAATTTGCGAAAGAAAACCTGCGGGTTGAAACCCTGTTTGGTCGGGTGATCCATACACCTGAAATCGCCGCCAAAGGCCCGCGCGCCGGGTTTGCCAAACGCGCCGCGATCAACGCCCCGATCCAAGGTACCGCCGCAGATATTATCCGCCGCGCCATGATCCGCATGCCGGACGCAATTGAAAACCTGCCGGCAAAAATGCTGTTGCAGGTGCATGATGAATTGCTGTTCGAAGTCGAAGAAAGCGCGGTTGACGACCTGATTGCCACTGCCAAGTCGGTCATGGAAGGCGCGGCTGACCCCGTGGTCAAGCTTGACTTGCCCTTGGTGGTAGATGCCGGACAGGGGGCAAATTGGGCAGAGGCGCACTGATCGGCATTGCGTGCCATGCCGGGCACGCTGGATCAGATGGACACCAAAAGCGGGCGGCCTGTTGCCAGACTGCCCGCTCTGATAAACGGTGTAGTATGTCGTTTAGCCGATCAGTCCGTTTTGGCGGAACAGGGCTTGCATATTTGCTTCTGGGCGCGGTCCCATGTGGCTGATCACCTCGGCCGCGCAAACGCAGCCCATTTTCCCAGCGGTTTCCATATCCGCGCCTGATGCCAATCCATAAAGGAAGCCAGCGGCAAATTGATCCCCGGCACCGGTGGCATCGACGGGGACAACTTTGGTGACTGGAATGTCGTATCGTGTGCCGTTGTGAATGATCGTCACCCCGTCACCAGAGCGGGTGCATACTACCAATGGGCAAACCTCAGCGACGCGCGCAAGGTCCTTTTCAAGGCTATCATCTTGATAAAGAGAGCGAATTTCCTCTTCGTTGCCGATGACGAAATCCATTTCGTTGGCAATCAGTTTGAGGAAATCTTCGCGGTGACGTTCAACGCAAAAAGGGTCTGAAATGGCGATGCCCGCTTTGCCACCCGCGGCTCGGCAGGTCCGCGCGGCACGCAAAAAGGCATCTTTGCCCTTGTCCTTGTCAAAGAGATACCCTTCGAGGAAAATGATTTCGGCCTGGTGGGTCACGTCATCAGAGACATCGTCGGGGCCGAGTTCGGCAGAGGTGCCCAGATATGTGTTCATCGACCGCTCCCCATCGGGGGACACAAAGATCATTGACCGCGAGGTTGGCAATTCACCATCCTTGCTTGGCGCATTTACAAAATCGGTGCCGCCCTTGACCATCGCATCAGCATAGAAATGCCCCAAAGCATCGTCATGAACACGCCCGATAAACGCGGTGGGCAGGCCCAAATTACCGATGCCTGCCAACGTGTTGGCAACGGATCCGCCGGGCGCCTCGACGCGGTCCGACATCGCGGCATAGAGCGTTTCAGCGCGGTCGCGTTCGACCAATTGCATAATGCCTTTTTGAATGCCCATCAGGTCAAGAAACGTGTCCTCGGATCGGGTCAACACATCAACAACGGCATTCCCGATGCCGACGACTTGGTACTTTTTCATTCGGTCTTATCCTCGAATTGGCATAGGTCGTTTATGTGGCAGGCCTTGCATTTTGGTTTACGTGCCACACAAATATAACGGCCATGCAAAATCAGCCAGTGATGCGCATGGTTTTGAAAATCAACGGGAATATGGTCTTCGATGGCGCGTTCAACGGCGACCACGTCTTTTCCCGGGCAGATGCCCGAGCGATTTCCGACCCGGAAAATATGGGTGTCGACGGCTTGTGCGGGATGGCCCCACCACATGTTCAACACCACATTGGCGGTCTTGCGGCCAACACCGGGCAGGCTTTCGAGCGCGGCGCGTGAATTGGGCACCTCGCCGCCGAATTGTTCGACCAGAATGCGCGCTGTTTTGATGACGTTTTTGGCTTTTTGACGGAAAAGACCAATGGTTTTGATATGCTCAATCACACCGTCTTCGCCAAGATCGAGCATCTTTTGTGGTGTGTCTGCGATCTGAAATAGCTTTTCGGTCGCTTTGTTGACCCCTGAATCGGTCGCCTGCGCAGACAGCGCCACGGCGACAACCAGCGTATAGGCATTGGTGTGATTAAGCTCGCCCTTTGGTTCGGGTTCGCCGTCCTGAAAGCGCGTAAAGATTTCGCGCAGGGTTTGGTAATTCATCTGCTTGGCCATATGCGCGGTATGCCCGTCTTTGGCCCGCAGGCGCAAGGCCCGCGACGTCGCGGTTAATCACATCGAAACGCCATTATGCGAAGAAGGACACGCTAAATTATTTGAAAGAGCGGCATGCCAACGCAAATCGCTTACACGACCGAGGCCATCATCTATACCCCGCGAAGCAATTCTTGGGGCGTGCGCCCGGATTTTGACCCGCGCCTGCATCGATTTGAAATTGAGCTGCCTGATCAGAAAAGGGATCAGGCACACGATCAAATAGTGACAACTGGTGCGGCAGACCGGAGCCTGTTCTTTGACGAGTATTATGAACTCGAAGGACCAGGAGGCGAAATCATATACATTGATCGGCTCGAAATTGATGGGGTTTTGGCCGGTTACACCGCGACTGCGCCGTTGCAACAGGGCGTGTCTTATCGGCTTTTGGGCACTTATAATTCACGTGATGAAACCTGTGATGATTATGCGTTTTTGTCTGATATGCATTGTTTTGGTTCGGACACGATGGTCGCCACAGACTATGGCGATGTTCCGATTTCGCGGCTGTCACGGGGGGACAAAATCTTGACCCGTGATCACGGATACCAACCATTGCGCTGGGTGGGCCGATTGACTTTGCCGCGTCTTTTGATGCGTAAAAAACCCCGGTTTGCCCCTGTGAGCATTCGGGCCGATCTGTTTGGAATGGGGGCGAAAAATGGCTATCTCGAGACGTCACCGGCACACCGAATTTTGTTAGCCGGTGCCGATGTGCAGTTACTCTTTGGAGAAGACGAAGTTTTTGTTGACGCAAAATGTCTTGCTGACCCCAAATTGCCAGCCCTGACCGCGCGGAACTATGTTTACCACCAATTGCTGTTTCATCGCCATCAGGTGGTTTTGGCCAACGGGATTTGGTCGGAAAGTCTTCATATCGCGCCGCCTTCTTTGGGGGCGGATGCGATAACCGGCACCTGTCCGCCGCGCGGCATTTATCATGGCCAATCTGCGCGGCCTTGCCTGACCGCTGACCAAGCCAGCCTGTTGGTTAAATTGCGTTTGGCCGGTCAGAAAGATTGCAGAAAACAATCCGCCTGAGGAAACCGCAAAATCCGGGTCGCATGGCTGTCGCAGGATCGCTAGGTTTTCTTTGGATGCCAAGGAGACTGCGATGCCCGAAGATTTGCCTCAGGAAGGTTATCACTTCCAAGTCATGCGCCGTGCGATTGAAATGATCGACGGGATGGGGGAACACGCCACTCTGGATGAACTTGCATCGGCCATGGGGATGAGCCCGGCGCATTTTCAGCGAATTTTTACGCGGTGGGCCGGGGTGTCTCCGAAACGGTTTCAGCAATATTTGACCCTTGGATATGCCAAGGCCCTTCTGTCCGAACGTTTTACAACCCTACAAACCGCCCATGCCACGGGATTGTCAGGCAGTGGCCGTTTGCATGACCTTTTCCTCAGGTGGGAAGCGATGAGCCCCGGCGATTATGCCAAAGGTGGGGCTGGCCTGACCATTTTTTGGGGCTGGTTCGAAAGCCCGTTTGGCCCGGCATTGGTGACAGGAACGGCCAAGGGTATCTGCGGAATCGCCTTTGCGTCTGAAAGCGGCGAAGAAGCCGCCTTTGAAGACCTACTGTCGCGCTGGCCCAAGGCTGACTTTGTCGAAGATCCAATGTTTCTGCGGCCTTGGGTTCACAGGGCATTTGGGGTGCAACAAGACGGTGAAGTGCCGTTGTTTTTGATCGGCTCGCCTATGCAGCTCAAGGTTTGGGAAGCTTTGATGCGCATCCCATCGGGGCATGTCACCAGCTATTCCGAGCTTGCCAATAATATCGGCAAACCCAAGGCCGTTCGGGCGGTGGGAACCGCCGTGGGCCGCAATCCGATCAGTTTCCTCATTCCGTGTCATCGCGCTCTTCGCAAATCGGGCGGATTGGGCGGTTACCATTGGGGGTTGCCTGTCAAGCGTGCCATCCTTGCCTGGGAGGCTGCGCGGGTAGAAGCCTAAGCACCGGCTTTTGGGCGGCAAATTGCCGATTTCCCCGTGACACCCGTGCGCCAAGCCCTCATGTTATTGTATAGCAGCAACGAAAGCCCCCACAAAATAGGGGCAATAACCTGAAGAGGCATATTATGATCCGGGCAACTTCCCCCGTAATTCTGGCCGTTGTGGCCGCTCTTGGCCTGACCGCTTGTACCACCGGTCCGGTTTTTGACGAATCTGACCCCAACCGCAAAGCCAAAACCGGAGCCCTGATTGGTGCCGGAATGGGGGCCATCGCAGGCCGGCTTGCTGGTGGTGATGATAAGGGCGAGCGTAATCGCGCCACTGTTGCTGGTGCTTTGGTTGGTGCCGCGGCTGGCGGTCTGATCGGCAACCAATTGGATAAGCAAGAGGCTGAGTTGCGCCAGCAGTTGGGCAATGACGTTGGCATCCGCAACACCGGTGATCGCCTGATCGTGACGATGCCACAAGACATTCTCTTTGCCACTGACAGTGCCGAATTGCGTCCGACATTGACCGCTGACTTGCGCGATGTGGCTCAAAGCCTGTTGGCTTACCCTGACACCACGGCGCAGGTGATCGGTCATACCGATAGCGATGGCGATGCCTCGTATAACCTTGACCTGTCTGAGCGTCGCGCGCGGTCTGTCGCCAACGTTCTGCTGTCCGAAGGTGTGCCTTCGTTCCGTGTGCAATCGATTGGCCGAGGTGAAGACCAGCCTATTGCCTCGAACCTAACGCCTGAAGGCAAGGCGCAAAACCGTCGGGTCGAAATCGTCATCCTCCCGAACGCTTAACGTTACTTTTCGCACATTGGTGCGGAAATGCACGATAGATATGGGAACGCTGCGAATAGACGTGGCGTTCCCTTTTTTCTATGTCTTGGGTAACAAGATGATAGGAAACGAAAATGTCAGACCTGAAACTCGTTGGTATTAGCGGCGCATTGCGCAAGGATTCAACGAACACCAAATTCGTAACAGAGGCTGCGCGGCTGTTCGGAGCGGCAGAATTCACGCTCGGAGATATCCGTTTTCCGCTTTATGACGGCGATCTTGAAAGCGCTGAAGGTGTGCCCTTGGTTGTTCAAACCCTTGCAGATCAAATTGCCGCGGCGGATGCGATTATCGTTTCGACGCCTGAATATAACAAATCCATTCCCGGTGTCCTGAAAAACGCGTTTGACTGGGTGAGCCGGGTTGAAGGCAACCCGTGGGCCGGGAAACCGGTTGCCATCATCTCGGCGGCTGCGGGCCGGTCCGGGGGTGAGCGTGCCCAAGTCTCGACCCGTGAAGCGCTGGTCTATTCGCAGCCGCTCTTTGTGATTGGTCCAGAGATTGGTTTGGCGCAATCTTTCAACCAGTTTGACGAGGCCGGAAAGCTGACCAACGAGATCACTGTCGAAAACCTGCAGGTCTTGATGGACAAATTGCGTGCCGAAGCGCTGCGCGCCTAAACTCGGTTCGAAATCTCGATCAAGTTCCCGTCGGGATCTCGTATATAAATAGACATGATAGGCCCCGTCGCCCCGGTTCGCGGCACGGGGCCTTCTTCTATTTTGACCCCACTAATCGCCAAATGTGATTGCCAGTCAGACAAAGGGTGATCGGAGAGAAAGCAGAGGTCGGCGCTTCCCCGCGTCGCGGCTTGGGCTTTGGGTTCAAACTCTGCTCCGGCTTGGTGGAGATTGATCTTTTGCGTCCCAAAGCTCAATGCCCAACGGGTTGAGCCATCGCTCGGAGTAAAGGAGCGCGCCTGCATCCCAAGCACCGTTTCATAAAATTTGCAGGTGGCGATCACGTCGGTCACCGTCAAAACCAGATGATCCAAGAACATAATGTTTGGGGGCATGTGGGTCTCCTTTTGTTGGCGCAACATGCGCGGCGGGGCCTTTGAGGTCAACAAAAGGAAAGCCCCACCACGAGGGTAGGGCTTGGTCTTGCTGCATATATAAGGTGGCTTAGGTTTAGCAGCCGGTGCCGCGCGCCACGACCTTGAAGGTCTTCAGGATCGTCTTAACGTCGGTGGCAAAGGACAGTTCGCGCAGGTAGGCGGTGTCAAATGCGGCACGCTCGGAAAAGCTCGATTCATTGCGAACGGAAGTCTGCCAGAAACCTGTGATACCGGGGCGAAGCGCATAATAGGCGGTGCCAGGGTAGATTTCCTGCTGGCTAGGCATCATTGGACGCGGGCCAACCAAAGACATGTCGCCGCGCAGGACGTTGAGCAATTGTGGAAGCTCGTCGATGGAGGTTTTGCGAATGAGGCGGCCGATTTTTGTGATGCGCGGGTCGTGGCTCAGTTTCTGAAAGCGGTCCCACTCAACCCGAGCGGCAGGATCGTTTGCCAGGTGATTGGCCAAGGCTTCGTCAGCGTTGGTGACCATAGAACGCAGTTTCCACATGCGAAAAATGCGACCGTTCTGACCAACGCGCTTTTGCATGTAGAATGGCGACTTGCCGTCCAAAGCAACCAAGGCTGCGAAGATCAGAACAAAGAACAAAACCGGCAGTGCGGAAATCAGAACCAATGTCACATCAAGTGCACGCTTGAAATGGTCGCTATAGGAGGACGTGCTTGACTTAGCAAAGATGGCTTCGTCGATCAGAGCGTCAATGGTTGCCGTGGGCAGCGGCTGGCGAATGTGCAGTGTCAAGTTGACCTCCTAGAGCCAATCGTGACGGAAGCTTGTTCAGGACCTGAAGCGGTTCTGGCTTGTATCAGGCAAAACTCAACCGGCGCTCCGAGCAGACGGAACGTTGAAAGGTTTCGGCGAAATCGCCTCAAGTTTTACAGATCTAGGCGCAGTTTAAAGCAGCAGACTGACCATTTACTCCCGAAGTGAAGCACCAACCCCCAGGTGCCGGTTTGTGCGAAATGTGACGTGAATTTGTCATATCCGCTCGACCTCTTTGTTATGACAATGAGGCGCTTCTGCGTCAACACCAGCTTGGATCCGCACGTTATGGTTGAAATATGTAGTGGTATTAAGGGGTTGTCCAGGCTGTCACGCCGCGATTTTCACATGTGAAGACATCGCCCAATTATTCCCCTCTTCAAGGCCCTGATGCTACTTGGCGTCATTTTTCTTGCACTTTGGGGGCTTTGGGCCATGCAAAGACTTGGAAACGATAATCAGAAAATTGCAGGCTTATTGTATCTCGACTGGAAACGGTCGAATGATCCTGCGCGGTTCCTCCGGTGAATCATGGCAATACGGGGGCGGTCATTGCGGGAATTTCGACGATTGCGGAAACAGTACAAACCACCGTTTTCGCTTTGAATTGCCCGTTTGGGCCGATTAAGCCGATCCGCCCAACAAGGCGCGTGCGTAAAGGCCTTCCTAAACGCGTTATATTTGGTGACAATCTGAACACGAGTGAAAACGATCACGGATTGTTACAATTTTCGAAAAAGCGTGAGGAGTATGTCCGAATCGGGGCCAGACTTTGCCACATTTGAGCCCAATTTCGCCCGAATCTGGTCCGAATTGGGCAGAGGCCCGGCGAAATGTGGCGCAGCCGCCCAAGTCGCCTTGTTGAAAGCCTGCCTCTCGGTGGATATGTGGTCTTAAGGGCTTCGGTATCGGCCACAAAGAAAGGGCTCCCATGACAAACCACCTCTATCAGGGCGATTTGCCCGGCGATTTGGAATTGGGCCCAATTGTGGCAATTGATTGCGAAACCATGGGTTTGATCCCGCGCCGCGATCGGCTGTGCGTTGTTCAGCTTTCTGGCGGAGATGGGCACGCGCACCTTGTTCAGATTGCTCAAGGACAAACATCGGCCCCAAATCTTGAGCGCATTTTAACGAACCCAGACGTTTTGAAGCTGTTTCATTATGGGCGTTTTGACATCGCTGCGATGTATAATGCCTTGGGTGCGCTGACCGCTCCGGTTTATTGCACCAAGATCGCCAGCAAGATGGTTCGCACCTATACGGATCGTCACGGCCTGAAAAATCTGACGCAGGAATTGATCGGGGTGGATATCTCTAAGCAGCAACAATCAAGCGATTGGGGCGCGCCGAATTTAACCAAAGCCCAGATTGACTATGCCGCTTCGGATGTGTTGCACCTGCACAAGCTTCGTGAGGTATTGAACGTTCGGCTTGAACGCGAGGGGCGGGTCCAGCTGGCGCAAGCCTGCTTTGACTTCCTGCCAACACGCGCACTATTGGACCTCGAAGGATGGTCCGATACGGATATTTTTGCCCATGCCTGAGCAGAGAAAGGCCTAACCCATGGCCCGTGCCCAGGGGCTCTATTCCCATGTTATCGCCTGGTTGAAAATCCTGTTGCCTTTGGTGGCACTGGGCCTGTTGTCGACGATTTTCCTGTTTTCGCGCAGCACTGACCCGGTGAACAAAATCCCCTTTGCCGAAACGCTGCAGCGTGCGGGTGATACCATGACGGAAATGGTCAGCGGTCCCTATTATGCCGGGACGACCGCACGCGGTGACACGTTAACCATGACTGCGCGTTCAGCTTTGCCCAAACCGTCCGGCGAAATAGAAGCGAAAGAAGTTTCTGCGCGGATGCAGATGGTCGACGGGTCGGAGCTTCGGTTGAAATCTGAACTGGCGACGTTGCAGGACGGTGAACAAAAGGTCACCCTGCACGGCGGTGTTCATATTGAAAGCTCGACAGGCTATAATCTGTTAACGGAAACTCTAATCTCAGCCATAGATCAGATCGACGCCGAAAGCGTTGGTCCCGTAAAGGGCGAGGGGCCTTTGGGGACACTGGCCGCCGGAAAAATGCGCATCAAGACCGTTGAAGGTAGTGAAGATGTGCAAATATTGTTCACTGGCGGTGTAAAACTGCTATATCTGCCGCAAAACAAGTGAGTGTCTTAGTATGACCAGATTGATCGCCTTTCTCTTCATCACGTTGATTGTGCCCGTCATGTCCATGGCTCAGGGCGCGCAGGTTTCGTTTGGCGGCAACCAAGACACCAATGCGCCTGTTGAGGTCACGGCAGATTCCCTGTCAGTCAATCAAAAGGACGGCACCGCACTTTATACCGGTAATGTTGTGATTGCTCAGGGTGAGATGCGCCTGGCGGCCCCTCGTGTTTTGGTTGTGTATTCTCAAACCGCGCAGAAGATCCAACGGATGGAAGCAACCGGCGGTGTGACAATGGTCAGCGGCTCCGAAGCGGCCGAGGCCCAACGTGCGGATTATTCATTGGAAAAAGGCGTTGTTGTTATGTCCGGCGACGTGCTCTTGACCCAAGGGGCCAGCGCGTTGACGTCCCAAAAGATGACCGTCAATCTTGAGTCCGGCACCGCGCAATTGTCCGGTCGTGTCAAAACGGTTCTCAACCAGGGCGGGCAGTAATGGCCGGTCCCGAATTAACAGTAACAGACGGCCAAGCCGGGCTGGTCATCGAACATTTGCGCAAAAGCTATGCCAAACGTGTCGTCATCCGCGATGTCTCCCTGCGCTTGAACCGCGGCGAAGCGGTCGCGCTTTTGGGCCCGAATGGCTCAGGTAAAACCACATCCTTTTATGCAATTGCTGGCTTGGTGAACCCCGAGGGGGGGCAAGTTTTGATTGATGGTCGCGATGCGACCTATCTGCCGATGTACCGCCGCGCCCGTTTGGGAATTGGGTATCTTCCGCAAGAAATGTCGATTTTTCGCGGTTTGTCTGTCGAGGACAATATTGGTGCGGTTTTGGATATTGCCGAAAAAGACCGGCACCGTCGCCGCGAGCGGCTTGAAGAATTGTTGGGTGAGTTTTCTATTGAGCACCTGCGCCGTGCGCCTGCGCTGGCTCTGTCTGGTGGGGAACGGCGACGAGTCGAAATTGCGCGCTGTTTGGCGGCTGATCCGAAATATTTGCTGCTGGACGAACCTTTTGCGGGTGTCGACCCGATCAGTGTTGGCGATATTCGTCACCTGGTCGCAGATCTTAAGACCAGAGGCCTTGGCGTCCTGATCACCGACCACAATGTGCGTGAAACTCTTGAGATCGTCGATCGAGCCTACATCTTGCATGACGGCCAAGTTTTGATGTCTGGCACCCCCGAAGAGGTCGTGCGCAACGAAAATGTACGTCGCGTCTATTTGGGCGAGAACTTTCGCATTGGTTGAGTGCGGTTTGTCTCAATCCTTCGACGCTCTGTTTGACCTTGTGTGGATTTTTCTTGATCGGGATCATTGACTCTCGCCTCGTTTCCACCGTCAAATGGGTTATGGCATTTTGGTTTGCTGCATGTTTGTCTGATCAATGTTTCCGTTTTAGGGGACGGGTTTTGACAATCCTCAACCAAGTGTCTTTCCTGAAAAGCGACTGTTCGATTGGTAGGCCTTGGCCTGCGTCTATCGTGTTGCTTGCCAAAAACAAAAAGGATGTAATATGCGCTATCAGATCACGGGAATGCACATCGATATAGGCGACGCGCTGCAAACCCACGTGAAAGAAGAACTGGGGGCTGTGCTTCAAAAATACTCGCAAAGGCCAACGGATGCGAATGTCATATTCTCCAAAAGCGCACATGAATTTGTTTGCGAAACCACTGTGCACCTGTCCACTGGCCTGACGGCCGCTGCCAAAGCACATGCCACCGAAATCTATGCAGCCTTTGATGCTTGCGGTGAAAAACTTGATAAGCAGCTGCGGCGGTACAAGCGCCGGTTGAAAGACCATCACAAAGATCGGACAGAGCCCGTTGAAATCTCCGGGGCATCCTCGTATATCCTCGCCAGCGATACGGATTCGGAAGCACAAGAGCCTGAGTCGCTGCAGCCCATTATTGTGGCCGAGATGGAGACAAAGATCCCCTCGCTCACCGTGGGTGAAGCCGTGATGCAGATGGAATTGGCAGGCGCGCCGGTTCTGGTGTTCCGCAACGAAAAAAAGGATGGCGTAAACGTCGTGTATCGACGTGAGGACGGCAATATCGGTTGGATTGATCCATAAGCCGAGCCGTCGAGATAAGCGCTTTTGATACAGGTAGACTATGAAATTCGCTGATCTCATCAAGCCTGAGGCCGTTAAATCTATTTCTGCGGCATCAAGTAAGAAACGGCTCATGCACGAGGTCGCCGAACTGGCGGCCTCGGCTTATGGTTTGCCGGTTCAACAGATTGTTGATGCCTTGATGGAGCGTGAAACGCTTGGCCCAACAGGTGTCGGGCAGGGTGTTGCCTTGCCACATGCTCGTATTTCCGGGCTGGATTCGGTTGTCGGAGCCTTTTTGGTGCTCGAGAAACCGGTGGATTTCGACTCAGTTGACCGTCAGCCGGTGGATTTGGCGTTTGCCTTGTTTGCCCCCGAAGATGCGGGTGTCGAGCATTTAAAAGCCTTGGCATTGGTGTCGCGGAATTTGCGCGAATCCAGCCTATGCGCCAAATTGCGGGCCAATCTCGACCCTGCGACGCTTTACACGATTTTGACTGAAACAGAGTCCGTCAAAGCCGCTTAAGCAAAGCAATCAAGCGCCCGCATGTTTTGCGGTCGTCTGCCAAGCTGAGCGCTTGGCCATCAGGCGATTTGCATTTCAGGCCCAGTTATCAAAACCAAACATCACATAGTCCCGTGCGTAAGCGTCGCGGGCAAGGCTCTCGATCTGGTCGTCATATATTTGGGTCAGTGAAAACGGGGCTTTGTTGGGATATGGTTGCGGCTCAATTGGTGCGGCATGGCCTACTTGCATCGCGAGGGCCGGCAGATACAGGCTCATTTCATCTTCACGAATGATCATATCAGGGAGCGTGAAATCGGCCATCCCCTGTAAGCATTGCGCTTGGCTTGCCCAGTGACCATCAACGCGGACGCCGGTTTGACCCGCCAGGTTGGCTTTGACCCAGGCCAGATAGGCTGTAAAGGCGGTCCGGTGTGCTTCGAGAGTATAGTCATCTCCCGGCTCACCCTCAGGAATGGGCAGGTTATGCGCGCGGCGCAAGGTTTTGCGAATACCTGCAAAACTGCCTTTTTCTGTGGTCAATATTTTGGAGCAGAAGGCCTCATGTGCCCGCGCCAAAGGATGGCGGATCACCGTGAAACTGCGATGTCCCGGTCGCTGGCGCTTCCAGCCCCGCAGAGTGTTTTGCTTGAAATTTTTGTCCAGCGCATTCTCGTCTACGCCATCCAAATCGCATAGCCATTTGCGGACCGAAGCCTCAGGGCCTGAACGGATTGGCATGTAAAGCAGCGGTGTTTTCGCCCCGCCAATATAGGACGGAACCACCGGGCCCCGACGCGGTTCGAACGTGGGGGTCCGGGTCAGGTTAAACCGATCGAGCCGCGACAGGGACTGCTCCATGTCCTCAAAATTTGTAACTTTTTCGGAAACCGGTTGTGGGTTTTGCCGTTTGAGATGCGTGTTGAGCCCGTCAAGCTGCGACGTGGCCCCTAGCCAACGCGCCAAGCCATTCATAATTTCAACGTCTTGCAGGTCTTCGTAGGCAACATAAAAGGCGGTTTGGGCACTGCGTTGCAGGCTGTTCATTATGTCGACCTGAAACCCCTGCAAGTCTGCCAAATGCTGTTCGAATTCATCTGCGTCGAATTGGGCCTTGGCGTCTTTTCGCGATTTCACGTTGGTCAGCTTCCACTGGCCTGTGGCCTGTGCAATCTTCCAACTGACATAGCTGTCTACCGGATTTCGGGTCAGAACGACTTTGGCAATTTTCGGGTCACTTAGAACGGTGTCAAGAATGCGTGGATCGTGTTCATGAAAATAGCGAAAACCGCCAATTTCATCGGGGTTGGCCGTGCGGATTTGATCCAAAAGGCGCAGCGGGTCAACATCACGCTCTTTTTGTGAAATACCCAGAATGTCTTCGGAATTGGGATAACCGATGAAATGTGGGTTGAAAGCTTCGCCGTAGCAACTGATGCCCTCAAACGTGTTCAGGTTGGCCTCAAGAAAATTGGACCCGGTGCGCATTTCTGCAAACACAACGAAACAATCGAAACGATCAGACATTCAATAGGCCTATTTCTTGATCAAGTAGGGTTTGCGATGACCACCGGGCAAGTTGCGCGGAGCCGGGTCGACAGGGAAATCCCCCATCAGATACGGATGCATCCCTTGGTTCTTCAAGTTTTGCAAGAACTGACCAAATCCAGTGAGATCTTCCAGCCGGGGGGCCTCTGCCAAACGGCGCAGGCTCTTTTGACCGATTTCGTCGATAATCACCTGAAGGGGTTCCATCGGTGCCTCAATAAATTCTGCCATCGTCCAGATGCGCACCCGCGCTTTGACGTCGGGGCTGCGCAACTCATTAAGCATCTTGCTTTCGATCTTCTGAAGCGCTGCAGCTTCGGCACGAATTTCGGCGAAATTTGCATTCGATTTAAAGAGCGGAACCGCCCAAGCCCCTGAGACAACACTGATTTGGGCATTGGGGTCCCGGGATATGTGCCAGTTGATTTTGGGGTTGTCATGTGGGCCATATTGGAAACATTGCCGTTCTCCACGGGTGTTCCAAAGCAGATTTGTCAAAAACGCTCGCGGGTTTGCATCACGCAGCTTTGCGTTGTTTGACAGAGCGCCGTTGATAACCGTCTGGCCGCCAGAAAACTCAGCGCCATCTGGTCCGTAGAGATGGCCGTGCACCTGTGCACCAGTGGCTCGGCTAAGCCAACTTTCGAAATCTTGGAACAGTTCTGCAAAGCCCTGAAACACGGAGTAACGTCCCGCCGTGACGCCGTTTTCCCAGCCCAAATTGGGGAAGCGGCTTTGCATGAACAGTCCCGGACGGCCGCGCGTTCGACGGTCAACGGCCTTGGCAAAGATGCGGTCAATCTTGCCGGGATTTGGCTCCTGATAGGACATGGCCCCGTTCGGATCTGTCAAAAAGGCATCGTAAAGCCGGGCCGCTTCTGGCCAGATTTTACGTGCTACAAAGCAATCGGACCGCCTCAGGAGCTGCAGGTGATCGTCGTAGAAGATGTGTGGCTTGCCTTGGAAGTCGAACTTGGACAGGGTCAAAGACCGGCTTTCGATATTTGTCGAATACAACCGTGATAGCGTTTGGAAGTAGCTTTCATCGGGAATCCAAACGTGACGAAAGTAGTTGTCAAACCGCTCGCGCTCTGGATCTTGTAGGATCGCCGAGAGCGTTTGACGGGTCAGGCACCACCATTGGCTCCCCATATGGGGTACAAGGCCGCCCGGAATGCGGCGTCGGTATCCAAGAGCGCGTTGAAATTCGACAAGTTTGTCAAATAAATACCGGTTCTTGCGCCAGCTGAATGGGAAATGCATCGTAAAGCGTTCCTGATCCAGCCCGCCGACGGTCCAGGGAACATCTGCGGTTGTGGCGCTTTCGATAAAATCCGTGCGGGGACGTTGTCCGAGATAATCCACCAGCTCTTCGACCGGCCGAAGGGGGAGGCATGACCCGGAAGACAGGTAAACATGCCGCACATGTTCGAAGTTTGCCAGCATGAGTTCGGAGGCATCTTGCGACGCCGCGACCAAACCCCAGGTGCCCCATTCGCACCGATGCCTTTTGGAAAACAAGACCGTTGGCACGTCCGACAGGCGCGCGACAAAGCCGTCATAGGTTTCGCGGGGAACCATTTTGTCGACATGGATCACCACCGGGCAACCGCCCCGCGTCCAATGGCGTGCCACTTCTTCGGCGCGGTCCAATGCGGTGTGCACGAGCATGATGATCCCGACGCTCATGCCCAGTTTCCTTTGGACATGAGCCCCAAAATCTCAAGTTGTCGCCAGTTGATGTATTTTTCAGACCATTTGCACCACAAATCCGGGTTGTCTTTTACGCCGTCTGCATAGGCAATGTATTCGCGGCTTGCCCCGTAATGCTGATTGCGCGCCAACTCTTCTTCGGCTTTGGCGGCAAAGGTGTCGAGAAACTTGGTATGGAGCAGGATCCCGCTCGCCTTTTCGCCCCCCCATTCATCGTAAACCTGATTGAGGCCACGCGGCAGCAGGTTGTGGGTGGAGCTGACATAGGCGTATTGGCGGTTCCATTTCACCAGCGGAATCTTGTTGAGGGCAGGGGCAAGTTTCGGGCTGTCCTGAAAGAACATCCGCGCCCGTGGCCCGCCTTGAATCCACAAATTACCAAATTGCTTGTTCTTTTCGACGGTGTAATTCCCGGAATCGAACCAAGATGCGATCTCAAGCGGGTTTTGCCCCGCATGGTATGGCTGCGCATCAATGCGCCCTTTCGGGTACATATCCAGCAACATCGCACTAAAGGATTTGATCGAAGACGCATCCAGCCAGTCGGTCAGAGCGCGAAGTGGCCGCGTGTCACAAAACGGGTATAAAAACAGCTCGTCCGGGTCGACGGTCAGTGTCCAGTGATCATGGGCGTATTTCATCGCCAACCAATTCAGCCAATCAACCCCAAAGCGGGACCGTTTGTAACTGGCTTGGGTTGTCCAGACAGACACATCTGGCTGTTTTGCAAGATAATCGAGCGAGCCATCCGTGCTGTCATTGTCGACAAAGAAAAAGTGGTTCACCCCCATATCCCGATAGTATTTCAGGAACCAAGGCAGTCGCACGCCCTCGTTGCGTTGGGTCGAAAACAGGAGGATGTCAGATGGGGCAATATCGGCGGTGCGATTGGCAACAGGGCGCAAGTCACGACGTTTGCGAAACGCCCGTATGCGCCAGCGTTTTCGCTGAACCCGAAGCCGGTATGACTGCCATGCGCCCAATCGTCTGCCCTTGTCCAAGCCGGTTCCCGGCCACTCGTTTTAGATGGCAGCTATCAGATCAAGGTTAAGACGGTCTTGAAATGCTCATCCCAAGAGGGAGGAATAAACGCCGGAGTACCACCTAAGCCTGTTCGATGTGCCTCTGCCATCTGTATTATTGTTGTTTGCCAAAGATACCTGTCAGAAGCGTCTGCGTAAACGGGAATATTTCCCATTATTTCTCGGTAGATGGGGAGATCGTTGCATAGTACAGGCACGTGCAGGGCGGCGGCCTCGATGGGAGGCAGGCCATATCCTTCGGCAAAGCTGGGAAACAACAGGCCCGCTGACCCTTGCAACAAAGCAAACAACTGATCGTCGGGTAGATCGTTCAATTCATGAACGCGGCTTGGCTTGGCGTCCAGCTTTGCGAAAACATCATGGTTTTCCCAGCCGCGATGCCCGCAGATGATCAGGTGAGCGTCAAGTACTTGAGGCCAAATATCCAGCAAAAGCGCGTGGTTTTTGCGGGGTTCAATGGTGCTGAGGCTGACGAAATACGGTTTGGTCCAGGCACCTGATGGCGCGGTTCCCGTTTTCGGAACCGGCACCCCAAGGTGAGCAACCGCGATCTCGGGCAGCGCGCCCTTGGCGTGTCGGGCCATGTCATCAGCCGTTTGATACGAGTTGCATAGAATGAGATCCGCGCGCCGACAAACCCTGTCAAAAAATGCACGAAACCGGTCAGTTGTGTCCGGTCGCTGGTATTGTGGAAAGTCCAAAGGGATCGTGTCGTGTACCATGACTGCGATCCGTGACTTGCGCAATCGCAGCGCGGATATGACCCGTTCGGACAGGTTGGAATGACCGATATTCAGATAGTGAACGCCTATGGGCAGATGTCGGCTTAGCATGCGTGACAGGCGCATCGGCAAGCAACGATCCAAGCAGATACGGCGCAAATACGCCTCGGCCCGCGCGCGTGTTGGGTCCAGCCCCTTGCGCAGTTTCGCGAGCCGATCTGGTGGCCCCCATGCGCCATCAATCATCCGGTCCCGAACGTGTTGGCACCCTTCTTGATCAAGCAAAATGTAGCCAAACGAGCTGCGAATCAGACCAAAGAGCGGCCCTTCTCCCAGCAACCGCTCAAGATAGGCAAATTCAACGCGGTCCACCCCCGTCATCGCGCGCCCTGCACGGCTGATCAACCTTGTGAGGTCAAGCAGCCGTGTTGGGGGGTTATGCGTCGTAATGGCCATTTTTGTGCCAACGCCAGGCATCGGCAATCATCTGCGCCATAGTTGAGCGATCCGGGGACCAGCCGAGTTCTTCTCCAGCGCGGGTTGAGCCGGAGACAAGCTTGGTTGCATCGCCCGCTCTGCGTGGCCCGTCCGAGCAGGGCACTTCGAGATTGGTCACAGTGCCCGCAGAGTCGATCACTTCGCGCACCGAAAATCCGCTGCCGGTTCCAAGGTTGAATACTTGGCTGCCACGACCATCCTGAAGCCACTTCAAGCCCAGAATATGTGCATCGACCAGATCGCAAACATGCACATAGTCGCGAATGCAGGTGCCGTCGGGCGTGTCGTAATCAGTGCCATGCACCGTCAGCGCCGGACGTTTGCCATCAATGGCTTCGAGCATGACAGGTATCAGATGGGTTTCGGGGCGATGATGTTCGCCCACCTCCCCCTCGGGATCGGCACCGGCCACATTGAAATAGCGGAAAATCACATGGCGCAGCCCATGCGCGGCTTCAAAGTCACGCAAGATGTTTTCCACCGCCCGTTTGGACGCGCCATAGGCATTTAGCGGTTCTTGTGGGGTGTTTTCATCCAGCACAACATTGTCATGCTCGCCATAGGTTGCGCAGGTCGAAGAGAACACAAAATCCAAACACCCCGCATCGACCGCGGCTTCGATCAGGGTGAGCGATCCTTCGACGTTGTTGCGCCAATACATACCCGGTTGAGCCATCGCTTCGCCAACTTGGCTCAGGGCGGCAAAATGCATCACGGCGACGGGCTGCCATTTGGCAAAGACCTCGTCGAGACGGGCGCGGTCTTTGAGGTCACCCTGTTCGAACGGCCCAAATTTGACCGCGTCTTTCCAGCCGGTACACAGATTGTCAAACGTCACGGGCGTAAAACCAGCGGCCTTCAACGCTTTGCAGGCGTGGCTGCCAATATAGCCAGCCCCACCTGTCACAAGCACATGCGTCACGTTGATTATTCCGCCGCTTTGCGAGCGGCCATAATCTCGTGCAAGTACCCTTCGAGATCGTCTTTCAGATCATCGCGGGACAGGCCAAAGGAGACGGTTGCCTGCAAGAAACCACTTTTTGAGCCGCAATCGAAACGCTGGCCCCGGAAACGGTATCCATAAACGCCGCTGCCATCGCTGATTTCGCGGGCAATCGCATCGGTCAGTTGGATTTCACCGCCTGCGCCCGATTTGATTTTGTTCAAATGACGGAAGACGTCTGGCGACAGGATATAACGGCCGATCACAGCGAGGTTGGACGGGGCTTTTCCTGCGGCGGGTTTTTCAACCATGCCTTTGACTTTGACAATGCTGCCCATGTCTTCTTCGACATCCAAAACACCATAGCTTGATGCCTTTTCAGCAGGAACTTCCATCGCGGCAACCATATTGCCACCGGTTTCTTCGTAGGCTTCAACCATTTGCTGCAAGCAGGGTTTTTCCGCTGCAATCACATCGTCGGGCAACATAACCGCAAAGGGTTCGTTGTGGATCAACCGACGGGCACACCACACGGCGTGACCCAGTCCAAGCGCCCGGTGCTGGCGAATATAGGCGATTTCGCCGCTATCCATATTGGTTGATTTAAGGGTGTCGAGAAGATCGTCTTTGCCCTTTTTGCGCAGCTCTTGTTCAAGCTGCGGCGCGTGGTCAAAGTAATCTTCCAGCGCGCCTTTGCCGCGTGAGGTCACAAATATAAATTCTTTGATGCCTGCGGCGCGGGCTTCGTCAATTGCATATTGTACCAATGGGCGGTCAACCAAGGTCATAATTTCCTTGGGTACCGATTTTGTCGCGGGCAAAAAGCGTGTTCCCATACCTGCGACTGGAAAAATGGCTTTCGTGACCTTCTTGCGCATCGGTCTACTCCTAAAATTACACTTTGGCTCGGTTATCGCATGTGACTTTGGTGGTATCCACCAATTTGTGATGTACCCAGAGCGATATCTAATGATTGTTTCGAATTCGTTGTAGTTATGCTGCTTAACGCTTGTTTATGACTAAATTTTAACCGCGCACCCCTTTGACGCGAGCCAGCTCCTCATTGACACGATTGGAAAACCGCCGATAGCGCCAAAATGGCTGATCTCGATCGCTGCGCCCAAACAGCCCGCCGAATTGCTCCCAATAGCCACCTTCTCGGAAATAAACCTTGTGAAAACGGGGGCTTGGGCGAAAAATAAACAGGCTGACAATCGCGCCGTCTTTGACCATTTTCGCCGCCTCTCGGCGCAGTTTTCGGGCTTGCCAAATTCGCCCGGCAAGCACGCGGCGTGGTGCGTTTGGTCGTCCGCTAAATGCAAGAAAAGCCGATTTTGCAGCCGAAATGGGCGGTAAATTGATGCAGTCCCGTCTCTGCCCTTCGGCACCGCCATCTTGCAGTTCGCGTAGCAAATTTCGGATCTGATCGGCGTTTAATTGCCGGTTTTTGGCAAAGCGAAAGAGCCTCAGGCGCTGTTCTTCGCAAAAGGCAATCCATGCCCGTTCCTGATCCGCCTGCGGGCAGTATTTACGCAAGAACAAGCGCTGAGACGCCCCGATCTGGGTCAGATCTTTGGGAACACGCGCGGCGTTGCGCCGTTCACTTTCTGCAAAACCGTGATGCACCTGGGCCAATGGAACAATTGCGGTTTTGAACCCAGCTTGGGCAATCCGCATGTTCAGGTCGGTTTCATCAAGGTAGAAATGAAATCCGGGGTCAAAGCCGCCTTGCTCGGCCAAGACCGTACGGCGAAACGCCATATTGGTGCCTTCGGTCTTGACGGTCTGGCCGGCGGAGACCACCGGAACGGCCGGGGTCATGTCTTGGAGGATCAGGGAAGAGGCGGTTCCGGTATTGTCGACGGTTCGCGCTTTCCATTGAAAAGAAATACCATTTCGGCCAATGACATAGCCCCCAGATGCCGCGATATCGGGTGTTTCAAAAGGGGCGCATAAATGTGTGAGCCACAAAGGTTCGGGAACAGCATCATCGTCGATAAACGCGACAATATCGCCCGCGGCCTGTTCAATGCCCAAATTGCGGGCCGCCGAGATATTTGGCTCATCATATGCGACCAGCTTGATCTTATCGGCATCGGCGCGGGCGCGGGTGATGGCCTGCCCATCCGGGCACGCCACAACAATCACTTCAAACGGCGCATAGTCCAGTTGCGCCAATCCTGTCAGGCAGTGTGCCAAGGCCAAAGGGCGGCCCCGGCTGACGACCACCACGCTGACGGGCAGGGCCATGGATCAGGCCTTTTTCAGCTCAACACCCGGTGCGTAGGCGATAAAGAACGGGTTGGCGAACCCGTCTTTGCCATAGACCAGAGGGCTGTGATCGTCGAAACGCACCACCTTGCCACCAGCGCCATGCAAGACGGCCTGACCTGCGGCGGTGTCCCATTCCATGGTGCGACCAACGCGTGGGTAAAGATCTGCCTCACCTGTGGCAACAAGGCAGAACTTCAAGGAAGAACCGGCGCTTTTGCTGTCTTTGGTGGCATATTTGGCGATGTAATCTTCGGTCGCCTGATCGCGGTGCGACTTTGAGGCCACAAGCATCAGCGCCGAGTTATCCGGCGTGCTCACCGAAATCGGCTTGGTCTCGCCGGGGGTGTCTTTGTTGAACGGGCCCATTTCTTCGACAGTAGAGCCATCGGCCAAGGTGTAGAACATCCGTTCGCGGGCCGGGGCATAGACCACACCGCGCACAGGCACACCATCTTCGACCAAGGCAATATTCACCGTAAAATCGCCGCGGCGCTTGATGAATTCTTTGGTGCCGTCCAGCGGGTCAACGATCAAAAAGGTTTTTGCATCAACCCCGTGGCTGTCCGCTTGCTCCTCAGTCACCAACGCGACATCAGGAAAGGCTGCGCGCAATCCGGCCGAGATCAGCGCATCGGCTGCTTCATCAGCTTCTGTGACGGGGCTGTCATCGGACTTCACTTTGACGTCGAAATCATCTGCGTTGTAAATCTCCATGATCTTGTCACCGGCCTCTAGGGCCAGCTTGCGGATCACTGTTGTCAGATCAGAATAGTCCACGAAAAATGCTCCTTCCCGCAAACCTGCGGGTTTTATTGATTTGAAAGCCTTTGGGTCTTATGGTGGCAATCAACAAGAAGGGCAAGAATGCCATAATACAGGCCGCGTATCGGAGCAGCGACCCATGTTTCAGATTACCACACCTCGGTCACGGCTGAGTTCCGCGATCTATATTGCTGAGCTTATCTACCATAATTCGGTCCGCTCAGTGCGCAAATCGCACGGCAACGCCTTTATGGCGATTTTTATGAACATGCTTCAGACCGTCGTCTTTGTGATGGCCTTCTATGTGATGTTCCAGATTCTGGGTCTTCGCGGCACGGCGCTGCGCGGAGATTTTATGGTCTACATTATGACCGGGATCTTCCTGTATATGACCCATTCCAAGACTTTGGGCGCGGTGTCGGGGTCTGAAGGACCCGCCAGCCCGATGATGCAGCACGCGCCGATGAACACGGCGATTGCGATTGCCTCGGCCATGGTCAGCACGCTCTATATTCAGCTTTTGTCGCTGTTTGCGGTTCTGTTTGTCTATGATGTGGCCTTTGCCCCCGGTGTTCTAAAAGAAATCCACGATCCCATTGGCGGTTTGGCGATGATCTTGTTGGCCTGGTTTTCGGGCGCGGCCATTGGCATGATTGTTCTGGCCATTAAGCCCTGGTTCCCAACGCCGGTCGGCATTCTCTCGACGGTGTATCAGCGTGCCAACATGATCGCATCGGGGAAGATGTTCGTGGCCAACACGTTGCCGCCCTACATGCTGACCATGTTTGATTGGAACCCCCTGTTTCATTGTATTGATCAGTCGCGCGGATATGCGTTTCTGGATTACAACCCACGCAACTCAAGCTGGGAATATGCTCTGTATCTGTCGATCGTTTTGATCATGATCGGCCTGATGGGCGAATTTTACACCCGCAAACACGCCTCGGCCTCTTGGGGTGCGCGCCGCTGACCCCAAGCGGTGGGATTCCTGACTTTGGATCGGTAACCTGAAACGCTACTCTCCTGTGTGATTGAAGGGGTGCGAACGCATGTGCGCACTGTTCCCAAAGGAGATATTGATGCTCATTCGTGCCTTTGCCGTGCTGCTGGCGACCACTTGCGGAGCCTACGCCGATAATTTGCCTGCGTTGTTTGACGTCACCGGAGTCGCGTCCGATGATACTCTCAACGTGCGCACCCGCCCGATGGGCGGGGCCAACATTATCGGGACGTTGGCCTATGATGCCAAGGGTATTGAAGTCATCGAAGAGCAAAGCAATTGGGGGCGCGTTAATGTTGACGGGGGCACGGGCTGGGCCTCGATGAAATTTCTGAAAATGCAACCGCAGTCATCCTTGCCAGAGGCGCAGAACCTGCGTTGCTTTGGCACCGAACCATTCTGGTCGCTCAACATAACTCAGGGCGAAACGGCGGTTTTGTCGACACCCGAAGGCTCGGATCGCGGTTTCATTGTCGGCTCTCTCCAAGCGGCATCCGCACGACCCGAACCCTATGCGATCCAAGGGGCCGGGCAGGGGGAAAACATCACCGTTGTTGTGAGCAAGGAAATCTGTTCCGATGGGATGTCGGACAATTTGTTTGGTCTTGATGGCACCGTGGTCATTGGCGGTTACCTGACCGAGGTATTGTCGGGCTGTTGCACAGTTCAAGTCGACTAAGGAGCCCACATTATGTTGAGATTCATCGCAATTTGTCTTTGCTTGGCCGGACCGGCCGTCGCCGCAGATTTCCCGGCACTTTACAATGTCATTGATGTCGCCTCTGACGATACGCTCAATATTCGATCCAAACCGTCGTCCAAGGGCGAAGTGATCGGCGTGTTGGAACACAACGATGCCTATGTTCAGATTGAAGCCTTCGATGCATCCGGCCGCTGGGCGCAGGTCAGCGCGGGCGAGGCGGGGATGGGCTGGGTCTTTGCGCGTTATTTGCAAGCGGTTCCCGGTGCGACCTTCCCGGACTGGCCCTATTTGCAATGCTCAGGGTCAGAAGCGGCATGGTCGCTGCGATATGCCGACGGCGATGGTGTGATGTATCGCGCAGGCTATGAAGGACCGGGACGCCACCTTGCCTCTGGCCCCATCGTGACCGCTTCGGAAAACACCAAGGCCAAGGCGATTATGGCCAGCGATGGCTCTTTGCATGTCTCGGCTCTGATCGAAAACGCCCAATGCTGGAGCACGATGATCGACGCGTTTAGCGGTCTCGAAGCCACAGTGTTTGTCACTGGTGAGCAGCAGCAGATGATGCATGGGTGCTGTAGCCTGATGGCACCTTAGGTTACGACCCGCAGCGTCAGATTGATCCGCCCGCCCTGTGGCAGCAGGGTGGAGGACCCAAAGCGCAGCCGATCCACGCCGTGATAGGCCAACCGGGCCTCCCCTCCCATCACAACGACATCGCCTGATTTTAACCAGATCGACTCGGTTTTCCCGCCGCGTTCAACATTGCCCATGCGAAACAAGGCGTCGTCGCCCAGGCTGATCGACACCACTGGATAGTCGAAATTTGCCTCATCTCGATCTTGATGCATCCCCATGCGCGCGTCTTGCCCATACCAGTTGATCAAACAGCATTCCGGGTCGCGTTTTGGGAGAAGTTGACAGCTTTCAACTTTATACCAAATTTTAAGGATTGAGGCCGGAATGGCGGGCCAACGGGCACCATTTGGATGCGCTGCCTCATACCGGTATCCCCGCCGATCACTGATCCAACCAAAGTCACCAGCGGCACTCATACGCACCGACATGGGTTTGCCACGCGATGTCACCGGTTGCAGCAATGGCGCGGATTTCAACACCTGCCGCAATTCTTCCACCAGCGATTCTTGTTCCCTTCGGGCAAGCAAACCGGAATGGATGACAAAGCCTTTTTGGCGAATTGGTGGTAAATTTGCGCGTTCCATAGCTCTTTCTTTCGCGATTCCTAACGTTAGCCAAGCAATTCTGCGCATTTGGCTGTGCGCAGGTGCTTGCACGGGCAAATGCGGCTCCTTATATACCCTCCGAACGCGCCGGATCCGGCCGGACCGGCGTTCCTGCCATACGGGGTGTCGGATGCCGCTACGGGTCCAGCGCAACGTGATATCGCCTGTTAAGAAAGGGATCGAACATGGGTAAAGTGATCGGTATCGACCTCGGTACAACGAACTCTTGTGTTGCCATCATGGATGGCTCAGCCGCCCGCGTCATTGAAAACGCAGAGGGCGCGCGCACAACACCATCTATTGTCGCATTTACTGACGACGAACGTCTTGTTGGTCAGCCAGCCAAACGTCAGGCTGTCACCAACCCAGAGGCCACCGTTTTCGCGGTCAAGCGTCTGATTGGTCGTCGCGTCACTGATGCAGAAGTCACCAAAGATCAGGACATCGTTCCATACGCTATCGTTGATGGCGGCAATGGCGATGCTTGGGTGCAAGCCAAGGGTGAGAAATACTCCCCATCGCAAATCTCGGCCTTTATTCTCGGCAAGATGAAAGAAACCGCTGAGAGCTATCTTGGCGAAGAAGTCACACAGGCGGTTATCACCGTGCCTGCGTACTTTAACGATGCTCAGCGTCAGGCCACCAAAGATGCCGGTAAAATCGCCGGTCTCGAAGTGCTGCGGATCATCAACGAACCAACAGCGGCTGCGCTGGCTTATGGTCTCGACAAGAAAGAAAGCAAAACCATCGCGGTCTATGACCTTGGTGGCGGCACGTTCGATGTGACCATTCTGGAAATCGACGACGGTCTGTTCGAAGTGAAATCGACCAACGGCGACACCTTCCTTGGCGGTGAAGACTTTGACATGCGCATCGTCAACTACCTCGCGGACCAGTTCAAGAAAGAGCATGGCGCCGATCTGACCAAAGACAAAATGGCCCTGCAGCGTCTCAAAGAAGCCGCTGAAAAAGCCAAGATCGAACTGTCTTCGGCCACTCAGACCGAGATCAACCAGCCGTTCATCACCATGGACCCGGCCACAGGCGCACCTTTGCACCTGGTTGTGAAACTGACACGTGCCAAGCTGGAAAGCCTTGTGGGCGATCTGGTCAAAGCCTCTATCAAGCCTTGCCAGGCTGCGTTGAAAGACGCGGGCCTAACCACGGCTGACATCGACGAAGTTGTTCTGGTTGGCGGTCAGACCCGTATGCCACGCGTCTTTGATGAAGTGACCAAGTTCTTTGGCAAAGAGCCGCACAAGGGTGTGAACCCTGACGAAGTTGTTGCCATGGGCGCGGCCATTCAGGCCGGTGTTCTGCAGGGTGACGTCAAAGACGTTGTTCTGTTGGACGTAACACCTCTGAGCTTGGGTATCGAAACTCTGGGCGGTGTCTTCACCCGTCTGATCGACCGCAACACCACCATCCCGACGAAAAAGTCTCAGGTCTTCTCGACCGCCGAAGACAACCAGTCGGCTGTGACCATCCGGGTTTTCCAGGGTGAGCGCGAGATGGCGGCTGACAACAAAATGCTCGGTCAGTTCAACCTCGAAGACATTCCTCCGTCGCCACGCGGCATGCCACAGATCGAAGTGACCTTTGACATTGACGCCAACGGCATCGTGTCCGTGGGCGCCAAGGACAAGGCAACCGGCAAAGAGCAGCAGATCACAATCCAAGCATCTGGCGGTCTGTCGGATGAGGACATCGAAAAGATGGTTCAAGAGGCGGAAGACAACGCCGAGGCCGACAAAGAGCGCAAAGAGCTCGTCGAGGCCCGCAACCAAGCCGAGAGCCTTGTGCATTCTACCGAGAAATCGGTCGAAGAGCATGGCGACAAGGTTGATCCGTCCACTGTTGAGGCGATCGAACTGGCCGTTGCGGCGCTCAAGGATGACCTTGAGAAAGACGATATCAGCGCGGACAAGCTCAAAGGTGGCATTCAGAACGTCACCGAGGTTGCGATGCGTCTTGGCGAAGCGATCTACAAAGCCCAAGCCGAAGAAGCAGGCGAAGAGCCCGCGGCTGCGGATGCTGAAGGTCCTGCCGGTGCCGACGATGATATCGTTGATGCCGACTTCGAAGATCTGGGTGATGACAAGCGTGGCTAAGGCCGGTTTGTGACACTGATCGGGGGCCGGTCCGGGTACCGGACTGGCCCTTTTCCTTTCCTGGAAAGGAGGACGTAGATGTCCAAAAGTGATTATTATGATCTGCTTGGTGCCGCCAAAGGTGCCTCTGCGGATGAGCTCAAGAAAGCCTATCGCAAGAAGGCCAAAGAACTGCACCCGGACCGTAACTCGGACAACCCGAATGCAGAAGCTCAGTTCAAAGAGATCAACGAGGCCTATGACGTCCTCAAAGATCCTGAGAAAAAAGCAGCCTATGACCGCTATGGTCATGCTGCGTTTGAAGGTGGCATGGGTGGCGGCGGCGGCCGTCCCGGTGGCGGTTTCGGCGGTGGCGGACCCGGCGATTTCGGCAGCGCGTTTTCGGATGTGTTCGACGATCTGTTCGGCGATTTCATGGGTGGGCAGCGCGGCGGCGGCGGACGGCAACGGGCCTCTCGCGGGGCCGATCTGCGCTATAACCTGCGGATAACGCTCGAAGATGCCTTTGCTGGCATGCAGAAAACGCTGAATGTCCCGACATCGGTTCAATGCGGCGAGTGTGACGGATCAGGCGCTGAAGGCGGCGCGGAGCCAACCACCTGCCCAACCTGTTCTGGCATGGGCAAGGTGCGGGCAACGCAGGGCTTTTTCACGGTTGAGCGGACCTGCCCAACCTGTTCCGGTCTTGGCCAAATCATCAAGAACCCATGTAAGGCCTGCGGCGGCAATGGCCGTGTTCAAAAAGAGCGCGCCTTGTCGGTCAACATCCCGGCCGGTGTCGAAACCGGGACGCGTATTCGTCTTGCTGGTGAAGGTGAAGCTGGGATGCGGGGTGGCCCTCCGGGCGATCTCTATATCTTCATCGAAGTTGACGAGCACAAGATTTTCGAGCGCGAAGGTGGCGAATTGCATTGTCGCGTGCCCGTGTCGATGACCTCTGCGGCTTTGGGTGGCGACATTGAAGTGCCGACAATTGATGGTGGACGTTCGCGCGTCAAAATCCCATCAGGAAGCCAGTCTGGCCGTCAAATGCGCCTGCGTGGCAAAGGTATGCCCGCGCTGCGCGGAGGCGGTGTTGGGGATATGTTCATTGAACTGGCCGTTGAAACGCCAGTGAACTTGACCTCACGCCAGAAGGAACTCTTGAAAGAGTTTGAAGGGCTTGCGGAGGATAACAACCCCGAAAGCTCAAGCTTTTTCTCGTCGGTCAAAAGCTTCTGGGACGCCATGAAGGGGTAACCCCCGGCCCGGCACGTGACCCTAAAAGACGGCATCCTTTTGGGTGCCGTTTTTTTATGGATGTGGGAACAGCTTGGCAACATTAACGCCTTGTTCACCAAGACACGTCACCCTCGCATCATGACCCGAGGACCACATTTTTCAGATTCGCAAGCTGCGCTGTTTGATTTGGACGAAGCGCCCATGGAGCCTGTCCCAAATACCAAAGCCTTGCCATCCTATATCAAGGATCATCGCGCCCGGTTGCGAGAGAGGTTTATGATTGGTGGGCCTGAGGCCTTGCCAGACTATGAGTTGCTGGAACTGGTTCTGTTTCGCGCGATCCCGCGGCGGGATGTGAAACCCTTAGCACGTCAACTTCTTGATGTTTTCCAAGACTTTAATGGAGTCGTCTCAGCCCCCAAAGCCCGGTTGCAAGGCGTCGCGGGCGTCGGTGATGCGGTCATCACGGAACTCAAGATTGTTGAGGCCGCGGCGCATCGCTTGGCGCAAGCCAAAGTGCTCAAAAAGCATGTTGTGAGCAGTTGGGACGCATTGTTGGATTACTGTCAAACCGCGATGGCCCATGCAGATGTGGAGCAGTTTCGGGTGCTGTATCTAGATCGCAAGAACGTGCTGATTGCGGATGAAGCACAGGCGCGCGGGACGATTGATCATGTCCCTGTTTACCCGCGTGAAGTGGTGAAACGGGCCTTGGAGCTCAACGCGACGGCGTTGATCCTTGTCCATAATCACCCATCCGGCGATCCTACCCCAAGCGGTGCTGACATTGAAATGACGGAACAAATTCGAGAGGCGGCAGAGGTGCTTGGTATTTCGCTGCACGACCATCTGGTGATTGGGAAATCCCAGGAACTCAGCTTTAAGGCCGAAGGGCTGTTGTAAAAGGTGCCGGACCTAGCGCAGCCACACTTCCACCCGGCGGTTTACTTGACGGCCCCAGGATGTTTCGTCACAGGCCATTGGCATAGCTTCGCCAAAGGCATCTGTGATCACCTCGATTTGATCAAGATCGGCGGTTTCAGCGGCTTGCTCGACGGCGCGTCTCACGGTTTCGGCCCTTTTGCGCGCAATTTTAAGATTGCCTGCTGCCGGTCCAACACCGTCGGAAAACCCGACAAAAACCAATTTGCGCCCATCATAAATCCCAGCTTCGAGGGATCGGGCCAGCTGTTGCACGTTCGAGCGCGACTGCGCATCGAGCCGGGTCGATCCTGTTTCGAAGCGAAAGGAGGTGGTCAACCGGCGCATGGCCGAGAGGCTCCGGGTCATGCGCTTGAGCTCGGCGAGTGCGGCGTCATCTTCGGTGACTAGCACGGCATTAGCAAAGCGATTGCCCTGGAGATCGACCGGGACTTCCTCTGGTGCTTGGTCAACAAATCCGGCTCGGCGGATGACGATTTGGGCAGGCGGTGTGCGGGTAAACGTCAGGAATTCACGTGCCAAAGCAGGCAAGCGCCGGGCGGGCACGTATAGGAACATCGGCGTGGTGAGCGGGAAATCTTCGGTTTTGATAGACCGCCGCGCGGCCCGCAAAGAAAACCCGCAATCGCCACCAATCAGAAGAGGCTTGGCATTTCCGATGTCCGAAAAGCTAGCGATTCCAAGGCTAAATGGATCGCGGGCAACCGCGCTGGCCAGTTTTGCGTTACTGTCGTGGTGCAGGGCGTTCGGCGTCAACGTGGCGTTGGCCGGTGTCAGGACCCGGTCTTCGAGCCCTTGAGACAGACCCGACCGCGCATCACGCAGATGCACGGAAACCGGCGCATCTGGGCCTCCGAGCTCGCGCCAGTTGGTCAATTTGCCTGATAGAATGCGGCTCAGGTCCGAGAGGGAAATTTTGGTGACAGGGTTATTTGCGGCCACGATCGGCACCAGCGCGTCCAGGGCAAGCACGCGGGCGCGGTTGGGGGTCTCAAGGTTGCCCAATCCCGCTTCTCGGGCCAAGGTGACTTCAGCAGGGCGGATTTCGCGCAATGACATGACAAGGTCGGCTTCTCCGGCCAATAAATCGGCGAAACCCTCATCGGTATTGGTGACCCTGAAGGTAAAGATACCCACCACTTTTTTGCTTCGAAGGTCGCTCAGAATATATGCAAACCGCCTATCGTCCAAAGTCTCGCGTTTGGCGTTGAGACCATTGCGGAGCGCGAAAGATTCGAGCAGGGCTGGCATGAGCACAGTTCCCATCGTCGCCGAGCCGGACACTGTCAGCCTCGCGACATAGTCAGTCAGGGAGGGGCAAGAAGGCCCATCACACAGCACGCCCGAGCTGTCGACGGTCAGCTCCCCGAATTTGGTGTCGATCCGGTAGAATTCGCCATCAAAGCCGAGGAACGTTCCGGTCAGCTCAATAGAGCCATCGCGGGATCGCAAGGTGATATCTTGCGCAAAGGCTGCGCAAACCGAGCCGAAAAAGAAAAGTGCGGCGATGATCGCCGCACGCAAAATGTGCATGTGTTGCCCTGCCCAGATCCTGAGTTGACGCGAATTACCTCGCGGCGATTGTCAGGTCTTGGACAAGATTATTCAACACCAGAAAGTCACCTGTGCTGTCGCAGCCGGGAATTTCTAACGTCATGTCGCGGACACGAAGGTCAGCTCCGCCAATAAGCTCAAATGTTTGCGCCTCGACGCGGGTTTCGCAATTGGCTCCTGTGACTTCGGCTTCTACCGACAAAGCGATCTCACCACTACGTTTGGTGGCACCAGTGGGGTAGGAGTAGATTTCGACCAACTGGGCTTCGGGTGCTTCCGATTGTCCCAGACGGGTCAGAAAGCCGCCCTCGCCGCGTGCGGTCGCTGAGAGATCTCCGCTGGTGGCGGCCCAAACATGGCCGTCTGTGAAGTAGTCGGCGTCAAACTCGCGGGCGTGCAGTTGTAGGCCTGCGTCGCCTTTCCATTGCAAAACGACCCGGTCGTAGAATGGCATCGAAGTGACTTCGACGGTTGCCATCGCGCCATCCCCACCGGGGAAAGACGCCATGAAAACAGCGGCCTCTGCAAGGGCGGGGACTGTCAGATCAAGCGAGCCATCGGGTTGCATAACCTCGGTGAAAACCATGCCCTGATGGTGAATGGTGACACGTTCACTCGCGTGGCACGCGGAGGACAGCGAAAGTTTGACCATCGCACCAGCCGCCGGGCTTGCCTCCATGCGGACATCGCAACCAAAGCTTTCGACGGTGTTGTCTTGCGGCAATTCAGTGCCGATCAGACCTGGATCAGCCGCAGCCAATTCGATGGGTTGGTTCGGCATTTCGATGTCGAACTGCAAATCTGTCGGAGGCAATGGCAAGGCCGTGGCAGAGGAGACTTCGGTGATATCCGAAACCTGCAACGGCTTTGATTGCGCCGTTTTTCCCTGTCCGGGGAGGGCAAGGCCGAATTGCATGACATAGCCGATTCCCAAGGCGCATACCAAGGTCGTACCAGCCAGTAGATAACTCTTGAGACGAGCCATGTCGGCCTCCCGTTTGTTGCGATTGGAGGTCAACTTGGCAGGGAAACGTGGCAGGTGTAGGGCAGGGTGGCGGAGTCATTGGGGCATTAATGCGCGGCAAATCTGGCCGCTGACCCCGCCATATTCCTGTTTACGCCAGACGTCCGTGGCAATGTTTGAACTTGTTGCCAGAGCCGCATGGGCATGGATCGTTACGGCCGGGATTGCCCCAAGTCGACGGATCGTTTTCGTCAAAGCCTGCGATCAGAGGAGTGTGATCACCCGAGGATGGCGCAGCCGCCTCGCCGCCAGATGCCTTGTCGGCAGCTTGCATCATTTCGGCTTGTTGAGCCTGCTGCTTTTGCATCATTTCCGCCATCATCGCCTTTTGCTCATCCTCGGTCATCGGACGGACCTGAGACAATTGCGTGGTGACGGTTTCGCGCAAGGATTCGAGCAGGTTTTCAAACAGCTGGAAGGCCTCGGTTTTGTATTCGTTGAGCGGATCACGCTGGGCATACCCACGGAAGCCCACGACCGAACGCAGGTGTTCAAGCGTCAACAGGTGCTCACGCCATTTGCCATCAATGGTCTGCAACAGGAACTGCTTTTCGATCTGGCGCATCGTGTCAGCCCCAAAGGCCTCGGCCTTTTCTGCCATCAACGCGTCGCTGGCCTCTTCGAGGCGCTCGCGGATCACATCCTGATCAACGCCGTCTTCATCGGCCCAGCCAATAAGCGGAAGATCAAGCCCAAGCTTTTCGATCGAGGCAGCATAAAGCCCCTGCATGTCCCACTGCTCGGCATAGGTCTTGTCAGGCGCAAAGATGTCGACCAGCTCGTCGATTACCTCGTGACGCATGTCTTGTACGATTTCCGACAGATCCTCGGTTTCCATGATCTCGCGGCGCTGGGAGAAGATCACCTTACGTTGATCGTTCATCACATCGTCAAACTTGAGCAACTGCTTACGGATGTCAAAGTTGCGACCTTCGACCTTGGCCTGTGCGCGTTCTAGTGACTTGTTCACCCATGGGTGAATGATCGCTTCGCCCTCTTTCATCCCAAGGCTCGACAGCACTTTGTCGAGGCGCTCAGAGCCAAAGATGCGCATCAGGTCATCTTCTAGGCTGAGGAAGAAGGAGGACCGGCCTGGGTCACCCTGACGGCCCGAACGACCGCGCAGCTGGTTGTCGATCCGACGGCTTTCGTGGCGTTCAGTCGCCAGCACGTAAAGGCCACCGGCCTCTTTGACCGACGCTTCGTCAGCGGTGTGCTCTTCTTCGATCCGAAGTCGGATCGCCTCTGGATCACCTTCGGGATCTGCGGCAATGGCTTCCATAATCTTGAACTCGACGTTGCCGCCAAGTTTGATGTCGGTTCCCCGACCAGCCATGTTTGTCGCGATGGTGACGGCACCATATTTGCCGGCATCGGCAACGATCTGGGCTTCTTGCTCGTGCTGACGGGCGTTCAGAACGTTGTGAGGCAGCTCGGCAGCTGTCAACATTTGGCTGAGCATCTCGGACTTTTCAATCGAGGTCGTGCCAACCAGAACCGGCTGACCCTTCTCGTGTGAAAGCTTGACCTCTTCGACAATCGCCTCAAATTTTTCGCGTGCGGTGCGATAGACTTTGTCGTCTTCGTCAATCCGGGCGATGGGGCGGTTTGTCGGGACTTCGATGACGCCAAGGCCATAGATTTCGGCAAATTCTTCGGCTTCGGTCGCCGCAGTCCCGGTCATGCCGCCCAATTTGTCGTAGAGGCGGAAATAGTTCTGGAAGGTCACCGAGGCGAGGGTGACGTTTTCAGGCTGAATATTGCAGTTTTCTTTGGCTTCGATCGCTTGATGAAGACCTTCGGACAAACGCCGACCCGCCATCATCCGGCCGGTGAATTCGTCAATCAGCACAACTTCGCCGTCGCGAACGATATAGTCTTTGTCCTTGGTGAACAGAACATGTGCCCGCAAACCTTGGTTGACGTGGTGCACGATTGTGGTCGATTCAGGATCGTAAAGCGATTGATCTTCAGGCAACAGGCCGCGCGCTTGCAGGTGCTGTTCGAGGAAATCATTGCCTTCATCGGTGAAGGTAACGTTTTTGGTTTTCTCGTCGACGGCATAGTGATCAGGGGTCAGATCCGGGATCAGCTTGTCGATTTGAACATAAAGCTCGGAGCGATCTTCGGCCGGGCCGGAAATGATCAACGGTGTTCGGGCTTCATCAACAAGGATCGAATCGACCTCATCGACGATGGCGAAATAATGGTCACGCTGGCTCATTTGAGTGAGTTCGGACTTCATATTGTCGCGTAGATAGTCAAAACCCAGCTCGTTGTTGGTGGCATAGGTGATGTCTGACTCGTAGGCGGCTTTCTTTTCCTCGTCGGGCTGACGGGGGTATACAACGCCGGTGGTCATGCCAAGCGCGCCGTAAACCTTGCTCATCCACTCCGCATCGCGGCGGGCCAGATAATCGTTCACGGTCACAACATGCACGCCGCGCCCGGTCAGGGCGTTCAGATAGGCGGCAAAGGTTGCCATGAGGGTTTTACCCTCACCCGTTTTCATTTCCGAAATATTGCCTTGATGCAGGAACATCCCGCCCATCAGCTGCACATCAAAGGCGCGCAATCCCAAAGCGCGCTTGGCGGCTTCGCGACAGTTGGCAAAGGCTTCGGGCAGCAACGCATCAAGCGACTCGCCATCCGCGATTCGCTTTTTGAATTCTTCGGTCTTTGTGATCAGGCCGGCATCGTCGAGCTTTTCAAACTCGGCCTCCAGCGCGTTGATCTTTTCCACCAGCGGGCGGGTGGCCTTGATCTTGCGGTCATTCGGGGTGCCGAACACCTTCCGCGCGAGTTTTCCAAACATGCCTGATCTACCTGTTTCATCTATCGTCATGAGGCATCTGCTTGCCCGGCGCGCACACAGCCAATATGACGGAAGGAAACGACCGGCCCAAACAAAGCCCTTTCGGCATGTAAGGGCCGTGCTATGCAGTGTCAACGCCGCGCAGCCCGCGGCCCGTCTTGAAGGACCAAAACGATGTTAAAATCCCGCAATTTTCTGGGTGCAGCGGCTCTTGCGGTCAGCTTTGCCGTTCCGGCGCAGGCCGAAGAGCTCACAGTCGACAGCGTGATGGCTTCGGTGGACGGCGTTGAAATCACGCTGGGCCATATGCTGATGGTGCGCGCTTTGTTGCCAGACCAGTACCAGCAGCTTGGCGATGATGTGTTGTGGGACGGTATTTTGGATCAGTTGATTCAACAACAAGTGTTGTCTGCAGATCCGCTGGCCAAAGAAACCGCGCGGGTTCGGATTGCATTGGACAATGAGCGCCGCACGCAACTGGCGTCGGTTGTGATTGCCGCTTTGGCGGACCAAGCCGTAACCGAAGAGGCGGTCAAGGCTGCCTATGAAGCGGAATACATGACGTCTGAACAAGGGATGGAGTTCAACGCGTCGCATATTCTGGTGGAAACCGAAGAAGCCGCGCAGGCGTTGGTTGCTGAGCTGGCGAGCGGTGCAGATTTCGCCTCGTTGGCCCAAGAGAAATCCACTGGCCCGTCCGGTCCCAATGGCGGGTCGCTTGGTTGGTTCAGCAAGGGCATGATGGTCGCCCCGTTCCAAGACGCGGTTGACAACATGGAGCCCGGCGGCATCGCAGGCCCGGTCAAAACGCAATTTGGCTGGCATGTGATCAAGCTGAACGAAACCCGCATCAAAGAAGCCCCGACGCTTGAAATGGTGCGTGCGGGTCTCGAATCGCAAATCCGCCAGAAAGAAGTGTCCAAAAAGATTGATGATCTGGTTGGCCTGGCTGACGTCAGCCGGACCAAAAAGGAAGACGTTGATACGTCGATCCTGTCCAAAGTCGATATGTTGGAGGACTAAATGACATTGCCCCGGTCGCCATTGGCCCCCCCAAGCTTCCCTGATTTGCCCGTCATCAAAGGCGCGCGGTTTGCCGCCATTGCCGCTGGTATCAAATACCAGGGTCGAACCGATGTGATGTTGGCGCAGCTTGATCCTGGGTCGGTGGTGGCCGGGGTGTTTACCCGTTCTGCCACTCGGTCGTCTAATGTGTTGGATTGTCAGACGAAAATTGGTCTTGAGAGCGACGCTGGCGCGGCGATTATTGTCAATTCGGGCAACTCAAACGCCTTCACCGGCAAGGCCGGGGATGGCTCGGTCGCGGCGATTTGTGCTGCTGTTTCTGATGCAACAGGCCTCCCCGAAACGCGGGTGTTTACCTCGTCGACCGGCGTGATTGGAGAGCGTTTGCCCCATGACCGGATCACTGCCAAACTGGGCGCGCTCAGCGACACGCTGAGCAGCACAGGCATGAAGGGTGCCGCCGAAGCGATCATGACCACAGACACCTTTGCCAAAGGCGCGTCAGCGTCGGTTGAGATCAATGGTGACACGGTCCAAATCGCCGGGTTCGCCAAAGGGTCTGGCATGATCGCACCCGATATGGCGACGATGTTGGTCTATATCTTCACCGACGCCAAAATCGCCCGTGATGATCTGCAAAAACTGGTCAGTGGGTTAAATGAGCGCACTTTTAACTGCATCACCGTCGACAGCGATACATCAACGTCTGACACCTTGCTGGCCGCCGCAACCGGTGCGTCGGGTGTCGATGTGACGGACAATGCAGATTTTGCCGATGCGCTTCACGACGTGTTCTTGAATCTGGCGCATCAGGTCGTCCGCGACGGCGAAGGCGCCACCAAATTTGTGACCGTCAAGGTCACTGGTGCGAATTCGGATGCGGATGCCCGCACGCACGCTTTGGCGATTGCCAACTCTCCTTTGGTGAAAACGGCCGTGGCCGGCGAAGACCCCAATTGGGGCCGCATCGTTATGGCGATTGGGAAATCGGGCGCGGCGGCTGATCGTGATCTTTTGTCGATCAAATTCGGCGATGTTTTGGTCGCTGAAAACGGTTGGGTCGCAGACACATACCGCGAAGAAGACGGTGCAGCCTTGATGAAAGAGCAAGAGATCGACATCACCGTTGATATTGGTCTCGGCCAAGGGCAATCAACGGTTTGGACCTGTGATTTGACCCATCAATACATCACGATCAACGCTGATTACCGATCTTAACGGACCCTACAAAATGAAAACGATCCTTGTTTCCGCGGTCGCTCTGATCGACCCTGATGGCCGTGTTTTGTTGGCGCAACGCCCAGAGGGAAAATCTATGGCCGGTCTGTGGGAATTCCCAGGCGGTAAAGTCGAAGCGGGCGAAACTCCCGAAGTCGCGTTGATTCGTGAATTGCAGGAAGAGTTGGGCATTGATACATGGGCGAGCTGCCTCGCGCCTTTGACCTTTGCGTCGCACAGTTACGATGACTTTCATTTGCTCATGCCGCTTTTTGCCTGTCGCAAATGGGAGGGAATCCCGCAGGCGCGTGAAGGCCAGACGCTTAAATGGGTGCGCGCCAATGAGCTGCGCGACTACCCGATGCCACCTGCGGATGTCCCGCTGATACCGATTCTGCGGGATTGGCTCTGATTTTTGTTGCCCGGTCGGTGCCGTTCAAAAAAAGTTGCAGCATTTTTGTATGTTTTTACGTGAGTTAACGTTTCCGCGACCGGGAGCGTGCGTTGGTTGAACAAAGTTTTAAGCATTCTTACTTAATTTTTGTAATCACAGAACTTTGGGGAGAACTGCTATGCTTAGAACGATCATCCTTGGAAGTTGCGTTTCGGTCCAAGGCCAATTCGAAAAATCACTGCCAGACGGGCGTATTTGTGTCCGGGTTGGCGATCGCATTTATTCCGGTCACCCGGTTAAATCGATCAAAATCGCAGCGTGAATTTATAAGCTCAAAATACAAAAAGCCCCCCGATCATCTCGGGGGGCTCTTTGCTTTCGACCGGACGAGTAATTAGTCGAGCGTCCGGGTGATTTCTTCGCGCTCAAAGATCTCGATCACGTCATCAGCGCGGATATCATCGTAGTTCTCAAAGGCCATACCGCATTCCTGACCCGACTGAACTTCGGCAACTTCGTCTTTGAAGCGCTTCAGTGTTTTCAGCGTGCCTTCGTGGATAACGACGTTGTCGCGCAGTAGGCGTACACCAGCCGAACGGCGGGCAACGCCTTCGGTGACGATACAACCCGCAACTTTGCCAACGCCGGTAACCTTGAACACGTCCTTGATGGTCGCGTAGCCGATGAAGTTTTCGCGGATCTCTTTGGAGAGCAGGCCAGAGGCCGCCGCTTTGACATCATCCACAAGGTCGTAAATCACGCTATAGTAACGGATTTCCACGCCTTTTTGGTTCGCTGAGTTCCGCGCCGAGGCGTTTGCACGTACGTTGAAGCCGATAACCGGGCAACCCGATGCTTCGGCCAAGCCGACATCGGATTCGGTGATCGCACCAACGCCGGAATGCAAGACGCGGACACGGACTTCGCCGTTGCCGACTTTTTCCAGAGCCTGAACGATGGCTTCCGAAGACCCTTGAACGTCTGCTTTGACCAAAACGGGAAGTTCGGAAACATCCTCGTCTTCTTTGGCTTTCTGCATCAGCTGTTCCAAGGTCGTCGCGGCACCGGCGGCAGCGCGTTTTTCCTTGGCAAGGTTTGCACGGTATTCCGCGATTTCACGGGCCTGCGCATCGGTTTCAACAACGTTCAATACATCGCCTGCTTCCGGTGTCCCGTTGAGGCCAAGAACCTCACAGGGAACCGAAGGACCGGCTTCCTTGATCCGCTCACCTTTGTCGTTGATCAGGGCGCGGACCTTACCGTGCTGCTCACCCACAACAAAGATATCGCCCAATTTCAGCGTCCCGTTCTGAACCAGTACCGTGGCAACAGGGCCGCGGCCAACGTCAAGCTGTGCTTCAATCACCGCGCCTTCGGCGTTGCGATCTGGGTTGGCTTTGAGTTCCAGGATTTCGGACTGTAGCGCGATGGCTTCGAGCAGTTCATCAAGGCCTTGACCCGTGATGGCCGAAACTTCGACGTCCTGAACTTCACCAGACATTTGCTCAACCACAACTTCGTGCTGCAACAGATCGGTGCGCACTTTGGTTGGGTTGGCTGCTGGGCGGTCAATTTTGTTGATCGCCACGATCATTGGAACGCCAGCCGCCTTAGCGTGGTTAATCGCCTCAACGGTTTGTGGCATCACAGCATCGTCAGCCGCAACAACCAGAACCACGATATCCGTCACCTGAGCACCGCGTGAGCGCATCGAGGTAAAGGCCGCGTGGCCCGGTGTGTCCAAGAAACTCAGCGTGGCACCACTGTCGGTTTTGACCTGGTAGGCACCGATGTGCTGAGTGATCCCGCCGGCTTCGCCAGCCGTGACTTTCGCGTCACGAATCGCGTCGAGCAGCGAGGTTTTACCGTGGTCAACATGGCCCATGATCGTGATGACAGGGGGACGCCCCTGCAGATCTTCGGGCTTGTCTTCGACTTGCTGGATCACGTCTTCCACGTCCGCGTCGGAAACGCGGGTGATTTTGTGACCAAACTCTTCGATGATCAATTCCGCTGTATCCGCGTCGATCGTTTGGTTTTGCGTCGCCATGATGCCGTTATTCATCAGCGCCTTAACAACGTCACCAACCTTTTCGGTCATCCGGTTGGCAAGTTCCGCCACGGTGATCGCCTCAGGCAGTTGAACGTCACGAACAACCTTTTCACGCTGCTGCGTGCCGCCCATGGCTTTTTGACGGGCGCGCTCTTGCTTACGCTTCATCGCGGCCATGGATTTGGTGCGGTTGCCACCGCCACCCAGGGCTTGGTTCAGTGTCAGCTTGCCGGACCGGCGGTTATCGTCGCGGCCACGTGTATTACGTGCGTTACGATCATTGCGGTCATTGCCACGGTCGTCGCGACGCGGTGTCGCTTCTTTGGGCTTGTTGCGATTCGGAGCGTCATCAGCACCACGGGCCGGCGTTGGCGCAGGGGCTGCAGCGGCGCGTTTCGCGGCCTCCGCAGCTTCCTCAGCTTTCCGCTTTTCGTCTTCGGCTTTTTGGCGCGCACGTTCTTCGGCTATGGCAGCTTCTTTTGCCTTAGCTTCGTTCTCAGCGCGCTTACGATTCCGCTCTTCTTCGCGGGCCTTTTCTTCGGCCGCGCGCTTGGCTGTCTCTTCGGCTTCGCGGGCTTTCGCAGCCTGCAACGCCTTGAGACGACGATCCATTTCCGCATCTGTGATGCCTGCGGGGCGCTTACCGCCACCGCCGGATGGGCCTACGCCCGGACCTCTTCCGCCGCCGGCACCCGGCTTGGGCACCACAACGCGTTTGCGCTTGGTTTCCACCACGACGTTCTTGGTGCGCCCATGGCTGAAGCTCTGCTTCACGTTGCCCGCACGGGCCCCACCACGCAAACCCAATGTCTTTTTGCCGTCGTTATCGCTCATGAAGCTTCTTATCCTTTCCGGCGGCCGCTGCCGCCGCGATCCGTGCTTTTCGTCCCAGATTTGGACGCCTCAACACGCATACCCTTCAATCTTTGGGCTTCCTCTACAACACGTGAGGCCAGACCGCCAGTGCCAAGCGCCGCATGTATCACAGATTGACGTCCAAACGCCATTCCCAACTCATCTGCCGTCAGCCACCCAATATAGGTGCCACCATAAGGTGTGCTGAGCTTGGACTTGCCACGCTCAGAGCCGTCATTGGCTTGGATCAGCACGCTGGCTTCTTCTTTACCCAGCCAATCCTTAACCTTTTCATAGCCTGCGACCGCGTCACCAGATTTCCGAGCGAGGCTGATCATATCGATCACCCGCCGCGTCAACATCTGTTCAAGCAAATCCATCATGCCATCGGGCACTTGGACCGGCTGTTTTAGTGACCGCTGGAACAAACCCTTGGTCAGGGCCATATCCAGCGATTTGCGGTCAGAACTTACATATACGCCCCGACCGGGCAATTTTCCAGCAAGATCGGGAACGATTCGCCCATCGGGACCCAAAACAAAGCGAATGAGGCCACATTTTGGCTGTGTCTCGCCTGTGGCGATACATTTGCGCTCTGGCCCGTCTTCACGGAGTTTCTTGTGGCCGCCTCTGGACATCCGGTTCAGACCTCTTCGCCTGCGGTGTCTTCACCTTCGGCCTCGTCTTCGTCGGCCTCCAGTTCAGCAGGATCAACCCAGCCCAGCAAAATACGCGCAGTCATAACCATGTTTTGCGCATCTTCGAGGCTCAGGTCGAATTTCTCAAGCAGACCGTCATCTTTGACCCGCTTGCCGTCTTCGGTTGTCCAGCCACCCGCCAGTTCCCAATCCGCACAGGTTGCGAAGTCTTCCAATGACAAAACGCCATCTTCGGCCAGAACTTCGATCATTTGCGGGGTCAGACCCTCAAAGCCAATCAAGTTGTCCTGCACACCCAATTCGTGGGCGCGTGCCAAGGCTTTCTTCGCTTGTTCTTCCAGGAACTCGCGGGCACGGGTCTGAAGCTCATTCGCGGTGTCTTCGTCAACACCATCAATGACCAACAGCTCGTCCTGCTCAACATAGGCGACCTCTTCGAGGTTGGTGAACCCTTCGGACACCAGCAGCTGAGCAAAGAATTCGTCGACGTCCAGCGTTTCGATGAACAGCTTGGTGCGTACTTCGAATTCGGCCTGACGACGTTTGGATTCTTCTTCCTCGGTCATGATGTCGATATCGAGCGCGGTCAGCTGTGAGGCCAAGCGCACGTTTTGACCACGACGGCCAATCGCCAAAGACAGCTGTTCATCAGGAACAACAACTTCGATACGCTCGGCTTCTTCGTCCAGAACAACCTTGGTGACTTCTGCAGGCTGCAGCGCGTTCACAAGGAAGGTCGGCGTGTCTTCATTCCACGGGATGATGTCGATCTTTTCGCCCTGAAGCTCATTCACAACGGCCTGAACACGGCTCCCGCGCATACCAACGCAGGCACCCACAGGGTCGATGCCGCCATCGTGTGAAATCACAGCGATTTTGGCGCGCGATCCAGGGTCACGGGCGACGGCTTTGATCTCAATGATGCCATCATAAATTTCAGGCACTTCCATTTTGAACAGCTCGGCCATGAACTCAGGTGCGGTCCGGCTCAGGAAGATCTGAGGGCCACGGGTTTCGCGGCGCACATCTTTGATAAAGCAGCGAATGCGGTCACCGGGGCGATAGCTCTCGCGGCCGATCTTTTCGTTGCGGCGCAGGATGGCTTCGCCACGACCCACGTCAACGATGACATTGCCGTATTCTTCGCGCTTGACCGACCCATTGATGATGGTGCCGTTGCGGTCTTGGAATTCTTCGAATTGACGATCACGCTCAGCTTCGCGAACCTTTTGCAGAATAACCTGCTTGGCAGATTGGGCCGCGATCCGACCCAACTCGACCGGAGGAACTTCTTCAACAAACGTATCGCCAACCGCTGGATCAGCCATATACTGTTTGGCGGACTCGACGGTCATTTCCGCCTGATAGTTCTCAAGCTCTTCTTCTTCGACCACGGTGCGGACACGGGTAAAGGTGGCCTTGCCGGTCTTACGGTCGATGCTGACGCGAATGTCCATTTCCGCGCCGTAGCGCGACTTGGCCGCCCGAGCGAGCGATTCTTCCATCGCTTCGACAACCAGACCGGGGTCGATCATCTTTTCGCGCGCAACCGCTTCGGCGGTCTGCAGCAGTTCCAGCTGGTTGGCAGATGTGATTGCCATCGCTCTTACTCCTCCTGCGGGCCGTCATCGGCCTCGATCTCGTCAAATTTGGTTTCGTCAACGGCCTGCGCCTTGCGCGCCCGCAACATTTCTGTGACCAGCTCATCTGTCATGATCAGCTTGGCTTCAACCAGCCAGTCGTAATCAAGACCAACTGTAATGGTTTCGCCGTCCTGTTCGAGGTTCACCAAAACATCCTGACCTTCGACCCCGGCAACAACGCCGCGAAAGCGTTTGCGCCCGTCGATAAGGTCGGCGGTTTCGAGTTTGGCTTCATAGCCTTCGTAATTGGCAAAGTCCTTGAGGCGGGTCAAAGGACGGTCGATACCGGGGCTGGAGACCTCAAGCGTGTAGGCCTCAACAACGGGGTCCTCAACATCCAAAACGGCGCTGACCGCAATCGAGATTTGCGCGCAATCGTCAACTTCGATACCGCCCTCAGGGCGCTCAGCCATGATTTGCAGTGTCTTTGTGTTGCCGCCCATCAGGCGAATGCGCACCAATTCAAACCCCATATCCTCGATCACGGGGGTGATGATGTCAGCCAGACGCCGGTCCATGGCGGATTTGGCGATTAGATCACTCATGTGTTCTGCCTTTCAGGCATTGATTGGATGCAGGACGATTGCCTGCAAACACAAAAAAACGGGCCAGCGGCCCGTGCGTATTGTCCGGTGGGTGATGGGTTTGGACCCCAGCGACCCGCTGTTGAGGGGGATATAGGGGAGCAAAGCGATTTAAGCAAGGGGATTCGCACATGGCGCGTGCATGGCGCGTGCATGGCCCTATTCCCAACACGCGGCCTTTTCTCTTTGGGAGGCGGTCGCAGGTCTTGCTTAGGCCTTCATTGTGGCAACTAAACTCTGGAAGTTTGGCGGTTTTTGGGACGGGGACTGGGGCTATGCCCCAGCCGGTCGCCGCGCCACAGCGCAGTGCGCGTCATCACGACACTTCAATCACGCTTTTGTCGATCGAAAGAACATAGCCGCGCCGTGCAATGTTTTTCACCAAGAGCTCAGACACCAATTGGTTGCCCAACCCATCGCGCAATCGTTTGATGCGGGTCGCCCCGGCGGCTTCTTCGCAATCCACCTCGCTGCGGCCCGAGATCACCGCCTCGATCTGGGCGCCAGTCATGATGTCGTCATCCATCCTAGCCTCGGCAAGGACCGCCATGGTTTCCATCATCGCATCGGTGAGTTTGAACCCCATCGTGTTGAGATACACTTTGTTCTCGGTGCGCGAAATCACCAGCGAACTGACCTCAATACCTGATCGTTCAATCGCGGCCATGCGCCGGTTCATCGACACCAGCATGACCAGGAAAACCATCGCCGCGATCAACATCGCCGCGGCAAAGATCAATAGGACAAAGATCACCATGCGGTAGCTGGTCAGAGTGTCGCCAAAAGCAGTGCCGCTTTGGGCCAAAATTTCAAGAAGTTTGACCACGGGTTGCGCGGTCAGGTTGTCGTTTTCGATAAAGATTTGCTCGACCCGCGCATTGAAGGCATTGGCGTCGGGCAAGGTCAGCAAAAGCATGATGCCCGCAAGACCAAGGATCGCCACGATCACGGCGATCCCAATTGTCACGATCCGGTTGCCAGCACGCAGGCTTTCAGTAGCGGAGGTAATACTCACCAGCATTCGCTTTCTTGGCACCAGAGGGTGCGGTTTCAGACAGGCCGACAACATTTAGCAACGTCCAGCCACCAGAGGCGATCCGGCCACTTGTGGATCGTGCCGCAGCACTGGCGCTTGGGCAAGATCCTGAAAGTGACAGGATACCGTAATGCAGGCGCAACGGGCTGTCCTTTTTGGCTTTGTATTCGACAAAGCAATCGGCCATCGCCCCAGAAGGCAGGGCAAGCGCGAAGAGAAGGGGGATAATGAAATGTCTCATGCGCTCAGACTGCGCCGAGGGGCGATGAAATTCAATAACAGCCTGCAACGGTGCGCTTTTTGGTGCGTGATATTCGATAACCAAGGGCTGTTATTGCCCGATTTGGCGGGGTCCGGGCAGTGTCGACTCATCGGCGCTGAAACGCAGCGCACAGAATTTAGACCCGAGAGGAGAACCCAATGTCTGCCAAGTTCATTACCGGTGTCATCACCGCCGCCGCCCTTATTACCGCGATCGCCGCTGCCCCTGTTCGTGCCGGAAACAACAACGATGCTTTTAAGAAGGTCGTGATTGGGGCCACAACAATTTACCTGCTGAATGAGATCATTAAAGAGGTGGAGCGCGGCGGTTCCGGTAACCTTCAGCTGAGCCATGGATGGAACGGTGGGCATGATCGTTATGGCCGTCACGGAAAAGGACGTGATCATGGTGGGTACGGTCGTCACAAGGCCAAGAAACCTCCGATCCCAAGCCACTGTATCCGCGTGGCGCATGGTAAGAAGAAAGGGTCGCGCTATGTCGCAAGCCGCCGGTGTTTGAAGCACAACTACCGTGCCTTTAACCGCCTGCCTCAGGCCTGCAAAACCAAGTTTCGGAGCCATGGGAAAAAACGATCTGCCTATAGCGTGCGCTGCCTTCGCAACCATGGCTTCCGCACTGCAGGCCGTCACTAAGGTGTGAAGCGTAACGAGCAGTCCCTCGAATGAGCGAGGGATTGGGGGCCTGTCCCGCCCCCTGCCTGAGAGGCCCCCAAGATCCGGGGGCCTCTCTTTTTGGTTAGTCCAACTCTTCTGGCAGAACCAGGTTGAGGATGATCGAGAGCGCCGCCGCGGGCAGCAGGCCGGATGTCAGCAGGATTTTTGCAGTAGATGGCAGGTGCTGAAGCGCATCTGGTTCAAGCTGCAGACCCAAGCCAACGGCCAAGGAAACCGCAAAGATCACCATGTTCCGGCGGTTCCATGTGACATCGGACAGCATGTTGACGCCTGCCGCTGCCACCATGCCAAACATGACGATGACACCGCCGCCGAGCACGTTGATCGGAACGGTGCGGATGATCGCGCCGATCATTGGCACGCAGCCCGCAAGAATCAGGAAGATTGCCCCGATGGTGACGACGTGACGGCTCATGATGCCGGTCATCGAAATTAGGCCGACGTTTTGGCTGAAGGATGTATTTGGCAGACCCCCGAATAGACCGGCGATCGCACTGCCCAAACCATCAGCATAGGTTGCGCCGGTGACTTCTGCATCGGTGGCTTCACGCCCTGCGCCGCCTTTGGTGATCCCAGATGTGTCACCCACGGTTTCAATGGCCGAGATAATCGCCATAAAGCACATGCCAATCACGATGGCCCAGTTGATCTCCCAACCCCATTTGAAGGGTTCAGGCAGGGCAAACAGCGCGGCTTTGCCAACATTGCCAAAGTTCACTTGGCCCATCGCCAGCGCAACAAAATAGCCGACGATGATGCCGACCAAAACAGCCGCAACCGAGAGCATGCCTTTGGTAAAGAACTTGAGGCCAAGGGTGACGACGATCACCACCAGAGCCGGGAACCACATCGCCAGCGTGCCATATTCCGGCTTGCCCTTGAGCGGGACGCCACCGGCTGAATATTGAATGCCGACTTTGACTAGGGCGAGACCGATCATCAAAACGATCAGACCGGTGACCAGTGGCGGCAGCGCAAACCGGATTTTGCCGATCACGGTGCCAAGGAGGAAGTGGAAGATGCCACCGATGACAATACCAGTCATCAACGCGCCCATTGCACCGGTGCCTTGGCCCGCAACCGCAGGGATCATCACGGGCAGAAAGGCAAAAGATGTGCCTTGAACAATGGGCAGACGCGCGCCGACAGGGCCCATTCCGATGGTTTGAAACAGTGTCGCAATGCCTGCAAACAGCATCGACATCTGGATCATGTAGGTCATGTCAGGGAAACCCTGTGCGCCTTGATCAGAACCAAAGCCAAAGCCTGCCGCCCCTGCGATAATGATGGCGGGTGTCACGTTTGACACAAACATCGCCAACACATGCTGGATGCCCAGTGGCACGGCTTGGGCCAAGGGCGGCGTGTAATTGGGATCGGCCAGTTGCTCTGGCGTTCCTAGTGCGTTTCCGGTTGTCATTTTATGTCCTCTCGGTTGGGTGCGGCGACCTTCTGATGAGCCGGTCCGCAGGTCAGAGCCCTATGGGGCGGTGATGAGCACGGGTTCCTCCAACACGTGTTCGACTAGATTTGCAGTGTCGCCGATGCGATCGACAACGGCGAAAAGGCCAGGGGCGTGCAGGGGTGTTAAAACGCCGTGCCATATGCCCCGGTGAAAGTTGATCGCTTGGCCAGGTGCGGCAAGAAACGCATGGATTTTCCCAGGCGCATCATCGGTGTCGCCGGCGTCGGCTGTGATCACGAGCCATGGGTTTTGATGCATCGGAATAAAGGCCTGCGATCCCTCTGGGTGGTGTTCCAGCAGGGTCAGCGTGTAGGGCAGGTTGCGGGGCTCGGCGTTGAAAATGTTGAGCCCGGCCCGGCCTTGGGGGCCGAAATCCAGCGTTGCGCGGTCGTGATAGCGGCCGCACAGACCGGCATTGATGAGCTTGTCAGGCGCGCCAGAGCAATCAAGCACATCGCCAAAAGGGGCAAAGGAAGACGCAATGAGAGGCTGCGCTGAAATTGTTTGCATCGTGTTTCCTTGTGAGGTGCGAGGGGCCACCCCCTCGCGCTCCCCGGAGTTTATTTGGCCAGATGAAGAGCAGGGTGGCGGTTGACGTCTTTGTAGAGAAGATAGCGGAAGGGTTCGTCGCCGGTGGCGATGCAGGCTTGGGGGCAAAAGGCGCGCAGCCACATGAAATCACCGGGTCCGACCTCGACCCAATCTTTGTTCAGCAGATAGCGGGCGGTGCCTTGGAGCACATAGAGACCATGTTCCATCACATGGGTTTCGGCAAAGGGGATCAGGCCGCCGGGCTGAAAGGTGACGATATTGACGTGGCAATCATGGCGCAGATCGTCTGGTTCGACAAAACGGGTGGTGCCCCATTTGTCGGTGTTTGCCATCAGATTGATGGCGGTTGTCTGATCTGATGTAACAAAGGCGGTTGGTTTGTCGATGCCGGGGGCCGGTTCCCATTGTTTGCGAACCCAGTGGAACTGTAGCGCAGTTGCACCGGGATTGGTGAGGCTCCAAGCGCTGCCCGCCGGGATATAGGCATAGCCGCCTTCCGTCAGAGTATGAGCGCGACCGTCAATGGTCAGCGACATCGTACCCTTGGCGACGAAAAGGATCGCTTGGGCAAGGGGATCGGGGTCGGGTGTTTCGGAGCCGCCGCCCGGAGCAACTTCGACCGCGTATTGCGCAAATGTTTCGGCAAACCCTGTCAGCGGGCGGGCGATGATCCAGACGCGTGTGTCCGTCCAGCCGGGCAAATATGACGTCACGATGTCGCGCATCGTGAGGGCTGGGATCACCGCATAGCTTTCGGTGAAAATGGCCGTGCCCTCGGGGCTTTGCGATTGGTCGGGCAGTCCGCCGGGGGGGAATGCGTAGCTCATAACATGTCCTCAAGGCGCAGGCGGGCGATACGCTCAACCTGTTTACAGGCCTCTTTGAATTCGGTGTCAGTTGGGTTGGCGATGCGGGTTTCAAAGGCGGCGAGAATGCCGGACTTGTCATAATCACGCACCGCAATGATGAGCGGGAAACCGTGCTTGTCGGTATAGGCGGTGTTCAGGTCTGTGAATTGACGGCGTTCGGCGTCGGTCAGCGCATCAAGGCCTGCGCCTGCCTGTTCCGATGTGCTTTCTGCGGTCAATCGCTGGGCTTGGGCCAGTTTGCCGGCAAGGTCAGGATGCGCGCGCAAGACCTCAAGGCGCTGGGCGTCGCTCGCCGATCTGAAAATTCGGGCCAGCGCGTTGTGAACGCCTGCAGGGCGATCATGGGCAGGACCAAGTTCAAGATCCCATGCGCCCTCGGCGATCCAGGGAGAATGCTCAAAGACACCGCCAAACCGGGCGACGAACTCTTGGCGTGACAATTGCGAGGGGCGATCAATCGGTTTGGGCGGATGTGTTTTGGCCCAATGCTTGGCAATATCTATGCGGCGTGGGGTCCAGACATCGTCATGTTTGGCGATGTGATCGAGGAACTTCTTGAGACCGGAGATTTTGCCGGGGCGTCCAATCAGGCGGCAATGCAAACCAACCGACATCATTGCGGTCTGACCTTCGGCACCTTCGGCATAGAGCGTGTCAAACGCGTCAATCAGGTAATCGCCGAAATCGCCCCCCGTCACCCAGCCCGGCGCGCCAGAAAACCGCATGTCATTGGTTTCGAGAGTATAGGGAATGATGAGCTGGTCGCGGCCGTCAGCGTGTGACCAATAGGGCAGATCGTCATCATAGGTGTCTGAAATATAGTCAATAACGCCGGTTTCAGCCACCAAGCTCACGGTGTTCATACTACAGCGTCCGGTGTACCAGCCGCGCGGTGGTTCGCCGACGACCTCGGTATGGAGACGGATCGCTTCGGCGATCTGCGCGCGCTCTTCGTCCATGGGCATATCGCGATGCTCGACCCATTTAAGCCCATGGCTTGCGATCTCCCAATCAGCGGCCTTCATGGCGTCAACCTGTTCGGGCGAGCGCGCCAAAGCCGTCGCAACTCCATAAATCGTGAGTGGAATATCGCGGCCCGTGAACAGGCGATGCAGCCGCCAGAATCCGGCCCGCGCGCCATATTCGTAGATCGATTCCATGTTCCAATGACGCTGACCTTCCCAAGGCTGAGATCCGGGAATATCAGATAAAAACCCTTCTGACCCGGCATCCCCATGCAGCAGGCAATTCTCTCCGCCTTCTTCGTAGTTTAGGACAAATTGCACAGCGATCTTTGCCCCGTCCGGCCATTGCGGATCAGGGCGATCAGGGCCGTAGCCGATCATATCGCGTGGATAGCGGTTCATTTTGACTCTCCCCAAGGGTATTGATCACATAGACTATCCGAATAATCCGATAGGATTTTCAAGATTTTCCGAAAAGACTTGTAGACGTATTTTGCGCAAGACTTGGACTAAAATTGCAGGCGGTTGCCAAAAAGGAGGGCATGTTATGGCCAAAGGATACTTAACAACGCATATTTTGGACACAGCCCGTGGGGTTCCGGCGGCTGGGGTCAAGATCGCGCTCTACCGCGTGTCTGGCAATGCGCATCACAAGATTGCCGAGACTGTGACCAATGATGATGGCCGCACAGATGCGCCGATTCTGCCGGTGGAGTCGTTTAAGACCGGCACCTACGAGCTTGTCTTTTTCGCGGGCGAGTATCTGCGTGCGACCGAGCAGAGCGGTGATGACCCGCTGTTCCTTGATCAAATTCCGCTCCGCTTTGGCATGTCGGACGAAGACGCGCACTACCATGTGCCGCTGCTTTTGTCGGCCTATGGGTATTCGACCTATCGTGGTTCGTAACCTGCGGCGATGAATGTCGTGGTAATTTCATTTTGGCGGGGTAGGGTGATGCTAGCCCGCCCACACACTGCCCGCGCACTGGGCCCGCACACTGGATGATCAGAATGAAACAAGTTCCCAAAGACACCACCGATGACGCCCTCATTCAGGAGTTTCTGAACAAAGGCGGCAAAGTCACCAAAGGCAAAACCAAACCACCTAAGCCTGAGCTGGGACTGTCCAAAGGGGTGTGGGGGCAGACCCTCACCAAGGAAGAAAAAGCCGCGCGGGATAAGAACAAAGACAAAGCGTGATCTTTCTGGGCGCGGCTCTGTCCCGCGTTCCTTAAGCGTTCTGCGGCGTTGTCAGCCACCAGACGTTTCCGCTGGTGTCTGTGATTCCGGCCATACGATCACCATGAGGGCGGGTGTTCGGAGCCATGAGTGACGTTGCCCCGAACGCCAGAGCCGCCGTGTAACAGGTCTCGGTGTCATCAACATAGAGAGGCATTTGCGATTTGTTGGCGGGATAGGTCGCGGTTGCTTCATTCAGCATGATAATTGAGTTGCCAATACGCAGGCGCGCATGTTGGATGCGCCCTGTTTCATATCGGTCCTCTTTGATGACTTTGGCATCAAAAACGGTTTCCGCAAATTCTATGAATGCATCGGCGTTTGCCACCGTAAAATACGGTGTGATTGAGCCATAGCCTTTGGGAATCGCATCGCGTTCCAGAGCAGCCTCCCGATATTGCTTTGACAGGAGCCTCAGGCGTGGGCCCGCAAAGAGCAAGTCGCTTTTGCACTTTGTGATGGGGTATTGGATCGGCCAACGGATGGACATAGCTCAGTGCAGTCACTATCTACGCGCTATGGCTAAGAAACTCGTATCAGACCCGAACTACAAAGTGATCGCCGAAAACCGGCGGGCGCGTTACGATTATGCGATCTCGGATGATATCGAGTGCGGCATTATCCTGTCTGGGTCCGAGGTCAAATCCCTGCGGGAAAATTCGGCCAATATTGCCGAGAGCTATGCCGCTGTTGAAGAGGGCGAGCTGTGGCTCGTGAACTCCTATATTGCGCCTTATGATCGGGCGATGTTTAGCCATGAAGAGCGTAAGCGCCGCAAGCTTTTGGTGTCGCGCAAGGAGCTATCACGCCTGTGGAACGATACCCAGCGCAAGGGCATGACCCTTGTACCGCTGGTTATGTATTTCAACCACAAAGGCAAAGCCAAGATCAAGATTGGCATCGCTAAGGGTAAGAAAAACCACGACAAACGCGAAACCGATGCCAAGCGCGATTGGGGCCGTCAAAAGGCGCGTTTGCTCAAGCAGGGCTAAGCCAATCGTATTCCAATTGTCGATCAGGGGGGAGCAAACGCGCTTTGTTCCCGTGAACTGACTGTGTGCTTTACCTTATGTACCGCTCCGTAACCCCGGACAATCGGGACTGGTGTGGAGGGAACACATTATGGAATTGATTATTGGACTGATCTCAGGCGCAATCGGTGGCAACGCGGCGGGTGGTTTGCTCAAAAACCTGAACCAAGGCACGCTGATAAACTCGCTGGCGGGTATTGTTGGTGGCGGTCTTGGCGGCACAATCTTGTCGATGCTGGGTGTTGGCGGCATGGAAGGCGCAGCAGGCGCTGTTGGCTCGCTCGACATTGGGTCGATCATCAGCCAAGTCGCAGGCGGTGGTGTCGGCGGCGGTGTGGTTTTGGCGATTGTAGGTGTGATCCGCAATAAACTGACCGGCTAACACGCATTTTAGGCGGCTGTTTGCGCTGTCTGCCTTGCATGACGCTGCCCCCGGGCCTATGGACAGATTGATCCATTACTCCGGGGGTATGCCATGTCTTACGACGATCCCAAAACAATTGTGTCAACTGAATGGTTGGCCAAGCATATCAAAGACCCTGACCTGCGCCTTCTGGACGCGAGCTGGTATTTACCCGCCATGGGCCGCGATCCTAAGGCTGAATATGACGCAGCGCATATTCCGGGTGCCCGTTTCTTTGACATTGATGATGTCTCTGACAACCGCTCTGATCTGCCGCATATGGTTCCTACGGTTGAAAAATTCATGTCTCGTTTGCGCGCAATGGGGGTGGGTGACGGTCATCAAGTTGTTGTTTACGACGGGATGGGTGTGTTTTCCGCAGCCCGCGTTTGGTGGCTGTTCCGGCTGATGGGACAAGACAATATCGCCGTTTTGGATGGTGGTTTGCCAAAATGGCAAGCCGAAGGGCGCGATATCGAAGACTTGCCACCCGTGATCCGCGACCGTCATATGACCGTGCGCCGTCAGGCCCATATGGTCAAAGACGTGACGCAAGTCTCTGCCGCGTCCAAATTGCGTGATTACGAGATTATCGATGCCCGTGGTCCCGGCCGTTTCCGAGGGGAAGAACCTGAGCCGCGCGAAGGTATGCGCGCTGGGCACATCCCGGGGGCCAAAAATGTGCATTATGCCACCCTGCAAAATGCTGACGGCACGATGAAAGACCCCGCAGGCCTCAAAGCCACGTTTGAAGCGGCTGGCGTTGATTTTGGCAAACCGGTTATCACCTCTTGTGGATCAGGGGTGACTGCGGCCATTCTCAATCTTGCGCTTGAGGTTATCGGTAAGCGCGACCATTCCCTTTATGACGGGTCCTGGAGTGAATGGGGACAGTTCCCAACACTGCCCGTCGCCACCGGAGAAGACTGATGTTCGAGACTCTCAAAGAACAACCCGCCGATAAAATCCTGCAATTGATGCAGCTGTATCGCGAAGATCCTCGCGATGACAAGATCGACCTGGGTGTCGGTGTTTACAAAGACGCGTCGGGCAAAACCCCGATTATGCGGGCTGTTAAGGCCGCCGAGAAAAAGCTTTGGGAAGAGCAGGAAACCAAAGCCTATACCGGTCTTGCCGGTGATCCGGCTTTTTCGGACGCGATGATTGATCTGGTGCTGAGCGATAGTGTTGCGCGCGGCAATGTGGCTGCGGTTGCGACTCCGGGTGGTACAGGCGCGGTGCGTCAGGCGTTTGAATTTGCGCGTTTGGCGCAACCTGATGTGCGTGTGTTTGTGTCGGATCCGACCTGGCCAAACCACCTGTCGATCCTGAAACATCTTGGCATTGAAATGGTGCCGTATCGCTATTTCGATGGCGAAACACGCGGTGTGACCTTTGATGGTATGATCGAAGATCTGGGCAAAGCGGGCCCTGGTGATATCGTCTTGCTGCACGGCTGCTGTCATAACCCAACCGGGGCAAACCTGAACCTGACGCAATGGCAGGACGTTGTGGATGTGCTGAACAAAACCGGTGCTGTTCCGATGATCGACATCGCCTACCAAGGCTTTGGCGATGGTCTGGAAGAAGACGCGGCGGCGGTGCGTTTGGTTGCCTCATCGGTGCCAGAATGTCTGATCGCGGCGAGTTGCTCCAAGAACTTTGGTGTGTATCGTGAACGCACTGGTTTGTTGATGTCGGTGTCTGCGGATGCCTCCAAGACCAAGGTCAACCAAGGAAACCTGGCGTATTTGAACCGTCAGAACTATTCCTTCCCGCCTGACCATGGTGCCCGCCTTGTGACGATGGTTTTGACTGATCCGGTTTTACGGGCGGATTGGGCGACTGAGTTGGAAGAGGTTCGGACCTCGATGCTCGGTTTGCGCGAAATGCTGGCGAGTGAGCTGCAGCGGGCGTCTGGATCAGATCGGTTTGGCTTTATTGCGCAACATCGCGGTATGTTCTCGCGCCTTGGGGCCTCTGGTGAGCTGGTGCAGAAATTGCGCGAAGAGCATGCGATTTACATGGTTGGTGATTCTCGCTTGAACATTGCAGGTTTGAACAAGACCTCTGTGCCGATCCTTGCGGATGCGATTGTCAAAGTCGGCATGTAAGCAAACTGTTGTTATAAGGTGCGGGCCAAGGCCCGCTCTTGAGATCTCAGCCCCCGCCAAGTGCGGGGGCTTCGTGTTGGCGCATGAGCGACCCTTGGCAGTGCCCGCATCAGTGTTGCAATGTCAGGCCACCGGGGCCCTATCATGCCGCAGCAGCATCCTTTTGTGCCGAGATCATCACCGATGCCAATGTGCCATAGGTTTCAACCCAAGCAGCTTTGGTTTCTTCGGTAAAGTCATCGCCAAGCCCCTGACCCAACGCATAGATCAGCGCTTCACCGACAAAACCGTAATGCTCTTCCGTCACGTCGTATCCGTTGTGACGGCGGCCAAGGTCCTGAACCGCCGGTAGAATTTCGTCGAGCTTTGTCAGACCGTTCACGGCGATGCCGATCATTTGCATCAGTTTCTTTTTCTGATCGCTCATGTCTTCGGGAAAAAGCGACCGTACTTGGGGCGCGATCTCAAACAGCTTTGCGTAAAAAATATCTGCCGCGGGTCCGGCAATTGGCACCACTTTTTTAAAGCTGCCTTGCACGAGAGCGATCTGTTCGGGTGTCATGTCAATCTGTCCTTCTTGTATCGAGGAACTGCAACGCTGGCTCGGCACCGCCGCTGGCCCATACCATAAAGGCCACAGCCGCGGCGACGTCTGCGTCGCTAAGATCCGGATTACCGCCACGCGGAGGCATTTCGGCGTAAGTCACACCAAGAAACCCCTGAACGGCGTGTTCTATTAAGGTGGGCAACCCCTGTTGGATGCGGGGGGCCCATGTTTGTGTTGCCGTGATTTTGGGGGCGCCGGTGGCTTTGTTCCCACCGTGACAGGCCATGCATGTCTCGGCCCAAACCACCCGCCCCGCGGCCAAAACCGGTTGCGTGGGCATGGGCAGACGATCAACGGTTACAAAACCGCTCAGACCTTTGTCAGACAAAACATCCGTCAATGTGGTGTCAGCCTGAGATATGCAGGGCCAAGCCAGCACGGCCGCCAAAATCAAGGGGCGCATGGTTAGCCGTCCATTGGGATGCGAATGACCACACCACCCATGACATCGCCGCCTTCAAAATCGGTGCGCGGGGAATCCTTATGGGCGTTGTGGCAAGAGGAACAGGCCTCGGCCACCGACACGTCAGGATAAAATGCGGTGAAATAATTCACGCCACCGAGTTCTTCTTCGCCGTAGAAGTTCTCACCCGGATTGTCGGCGATATATTCCAAACCTTCCTTTTCCAGATCGGTCGACGGAGCGTTTTGTTTGTTGATTGGCCACAGAGACAGGAGTGAATAGGAAAATGCATCGGTTTCTTCGGCAACCATTTCGGCCCCAAAACGGAACATTTGGGCGGGCAGAACCAGCGCTTTGTCGTCGACGAAATGCTCAGAGGCGGTGATGACCTTTTCCTTAACAGCCAGGCGGTTAACCACCATGCGGGTGTATACTGTGCGGTCCGAGGACATCACCAAATGCAAGAGATCCGCGACCTCTTGAAACTCCATTTCGGCCGAGGCGGATGTGCCGCCTAGGGCCATTGCACCGCACAAAACTGCGGCTTTGATTTTTTTGGTATAGCTGGTCATAACTAGGTCTCCTGTTGCGTTATGAGTGGCAGGATGCGTGGGCCGTCCGGTCATTGGTTGGCGCCGTGTTCGGACGGTTCCACGCGTTTTTGCGCCCAATCGATGCTGTCGATGTGGCGAATGGGTTGCCCGGTGAAATTGGACGAGATCAGCGCAGGATCGGCCAAGGCATCAATGGCAAAGCCAAGCCCGTGGCAGTCTAGACAGACAGATCGGATCATCTTTTCATTCGGACGAAGATTGTCGTTTTGGTTGTGATTGGTCAGCGCAAAACCCTTCTTTTCGGTTTGCGCCATGTGGCAGGTCGCACAGGTCACGCCGCTGCCTGCGGGTGCGGCCCCGGACATTTCAGCCTGCCACAGGCTGTGGTGGGGGCTGTTTTCATAGGCTTGGCTGTGGTCATCGGAATGACAGGTCAAACAGGCGGTAACTGCTGTGTGTTGGGGCTCTTCGCGGTGAGGGAGGTGACAAGAATTGCAGGTCATGCCTTGGCCATGAGCGTCTTGAGACAGTTCAACACGCGCCTCGTCTGTGGTCATCGTGCGCGGAGGTCCTGGATCGTCCAGATAGGTTTCGATGGCTGAAATCAAAACTTCAGGCGCGTCCGGCCAGCCAAGTTTCTTTAGCCGCTTTTCAGCGTCACGTGGTTTTGAGATTTTGGAATGGCCACGCATCCCATGCCGCCCCAGCGAAAAACTCTTGGCCGCCCCCTTGTGGCAATCGGCACAAACAGCCTGATCGGGATGATCTGTCCATTCGGTGAGTTCAGGCGCATGACAGTTTTGGCAGGTGACCTCTGCTGCCGCATGGGCCGATGCCGCCCAATCGTGGTTGATGTCATCGGTTTCTGACGGGGCCGAGATAGATGCGAGATAAGTCGAAATTTCTTGCTCATCGACGGCTCGTGGCACGCTAGGCAAGGCTGCCGCCGCGATGATTGGCGTGTCCGTGAGCCAGCCTGTTTTGGCGTGTTTGACCAAAAAGTCTTCATATAACGCGCGGTTGTCATGGTAGTTGTGACACCCCGCAGAGGCACAGGTATCAAATGTCAGATCAGCGTGGCTTTCACGATCTTTTCGAATGTCCTGTTCACCTTCGGAATGGCAGGCAATGCAGAAATCCCCCTGCAAGGTCAGCATCATAGGTTCTGTTTGCTCGGGAAGGTGTTCTGCGTGGCAGGTGGTGCAAAATCGCCCGTCGACATCCTCCCAATAGGCGGCCATGCGCGGATTGGTGAATTTCTTTTTTGGGTGGCTGTCATCGCCTGCCTTGAGTTCGTCTTTGTGGCAGGTCAGGCAGGTCTTGTTGATGGATTTTTTGACCTTGGCTTGGGATTCAAAGGGCTTGGCGGTGTGGCAAGTCTCACATGAAATCTCAAGCTGATGATGGGCTCCGGCTGATTGTCCGGGCAACAAAACGGTTCGGTCGCCACCGATGTATAGGGTGGCAAAGACTGCGCTTGCCGTGAGGGCGGTCAGCACCATCCATAGCGTCCAGAGTAAGGCGGTCCGTGACATTCTATCCTCCCTCAAAACGCATAGCTGGTGAGAACATGGGCGAGGATCAAAACCGGAAGCGGCCAGACCGCGAGGATATGCAGCCAAGTCGGCAACCGCCGTGCCGGCTTTCTGGCCGATCCGATCCGTTTGGCGCGCAGCACATGGTCGCCGCCCGTCGCGAGGCCCGAAACCGCACCGAGGATCAATGTGAGCACAAAGGCCACAAACAGCATCAGGTTCAAATTGCTGCCAGCGCGCAGGCCGGTATGGGCCAGCAAACCCAGTGCCGCCAAACCTCCGACTGCGAGATGAACCAAGCGCCACCCGTCATAGGCCCCGAACCGATCCATGATCCGAATGCGCTTGCGCAAGCCGATCAGCATCGCGGTGAGTGTTGTCCCGAGGAGAATAAAACCGGTCCACTGCCGTATGATATTGTCTTGCCAGAGCCACTCTCGCAGGCTCTGCGCGTCAAAATTCTGGGGATATGGGATGCGTGGGGCCACGCCCAGCACCAGCGCCGCCAAGGCCGCAAGGCCGGACGTCCAAAGGATGGCTCGGTGAAGCCGAACTGGTTCTGGCGGTCCCCCGGCTGCCACCAGCTCTTGCAAGATCGGGAGGCACGAGCCGCAAACCTTGCCCGCACCGGTTGCGTTTCCCAATGCTTCGGGTGTTTTGGCACCCTCGGACATGGCAGTCCGCAACCTCTCACATGTCACACCGGTGCAATTGCAAACCGTTGCCGCGTCGGCCATTTGCGAAATGTCTTCATCGCCGTCTTGCCAAAACTGACCATAGCGCAAGAACCGAAAAACCATCCAAGGGTACAGGGTTGCCCCTTGTTGAATCGCGCTTTGTACGCGGCTGGCTTGGCTCCAGGCACCAACGCCAATGGCACCGACCAGCTTGCCCTGGCGGACAAAGACCCGGCGGTACAGATTGCCTTCGGTCCAAACATGGCTGCGCGTATGGGCTGCGACTTCTAGCTGTTCCACCTCGCCGACGGAAAACACTTCGGCCCCGATGACCTTGAGCTTGGTTGCGGGAACGGCGCGCGTGTATGATTTGGTGTCTCCGAGAATCTGCGCCACGGCCACGTCGGCCTGTTCAAATCCTGGCCCAACCAACCCTTGCATGACCTGATCATGTTCGGCGCATTCCCCAATGGCGAAAATATCCGGGTCAGCGGTTCGCATTGTGTCATCGACAACGATGCCGCGCCCAAATGGCAGTTTTGCACGCTGGGCTAGCTCGATATTGGCGCGAACACCTGTGCAAACGATCACGGTGTCACAGGGCAATTCGCTACCGTCATTGAGCTGAATAGCAGTGACCCGATCCTCGCCGCAGATTTCTTTGACCGCCACACCGGTTTTGACCGTGACCCCCAATGCGGAAATTTCCTGCATCAACAGAGCGCCCGCTTCGGTATCAAGCTGGCGTGGCATCACCCGGTTTTCATGTTCAACAACAGTGACGTTGACTTGGCGGCGTTGCATTCCGCGCGCCGCTTCGAGCCCAAGCAAGCCCCCGCCAATGATCACGACCCGTCGTGCGCTGATGCTCCGCGCCAAAAGCGCCGATGCGTCTGCCGCTGAGCGGAAGGTAAAAACACCTGACAGATCTTTGCCCGGTATGCCGGGGATATTGGCCCGCGACCCGGTGGCGATGATAAGCCTGTCATAGGGCCAAACTTGGCCATCGGCGGTGCGCACCAGCTTTTGATCACGGTTAATATCCATCGCCCGCAATCCTGTCTTCAGGGTGAGGTTTGCCTTTGACGCTGTCAGATCAGGAGATGTAATTTCGCCGAACTGCACATCTCCGGCCAATAGCGGCGTCAGCTTGACCCGGTTATAGGGTTCAAATGCCTCGGTAGATAAAAGCGTAACTTCGACGTTTTTTGCAGATGCAGCAAGGCTTGCTGCCGCACGCGCGCCCACGGGGCCACCGCCGATGACAACCACGCGAAGCGGCTGGCTGTGGGGGGACGTTACTGTAAGGTCGCGCATCTGCTGTGTTGTCATTTTTCGCACCATAATAAAGTATTAGGTCGAATAACTGGCGGCCATTCCATGCGGAAAGACCACCTGAATCCTTTGGGTGTCCGTAAACATCATTGTCACATCAGCGGATGGCGCCGTTGCCAGCCTGAGAAGATTTTTGCAGGCAATGCTGCAGGTGCAAAGTGATTTTTTGAGGAAGCTGCTGCTTGATTGGATAGCTGCCTGCCAAATTTGGGTAGATGCTAAAAATTAATCATTCATCCAAAGTGAATGATTAATCTCTGCGCTGGGTTTGGATGGTGCGCAGGGGTGTGGATGGTGTGGGAAGGGCAGATTTCTGTCCATCTCGCCAGATTGGTGTCACGAATGTGCGCTCAAAAGCTTGCGTGACAGCGAATCGGAGCCACTGTCGCAAACCTGTTGGAGCGTGTAGCGATCAAGGCTGTTGAAAAAGGCCATTTGCGCCTCTTTCAGGATGCAGATCAAACCGCAATCTGGGGCCAGGATACAAGATGAGCAATCAACCATGGCTGAATTGCCTTCGGTATGTCTGACGATCTGTCCAACAGTAATGTCCCTGGCTGGGGCGGACAGCCGCAAACCGCCAGATCGTCCACGAACGGACGTCAATATGCCGGCTCCAACCAGATCAGTGGCCAGTTTCATGACGTTGCCACGCGGAATGGCGTAGGTGTCCACAATCTCGGAAATCGAGACCAGCCGGTCTTGATGTAGCGCGAGGTATAAGCAGACGCGCAAGGCGTAATCCGAATATCGAGTCAGTTTCATGGCCGGTGATGTGTCTTGGCTGCGTTGTGTGAAATCCTGCTGAGCGTAACGCGCCAGGGTTCCCGACCTCAAGAGAGGGAACACAAAGCGGCGTTTTTATCGGGCCGTGACCATCTTTTTCGCGCGCCTCAACGTGGCTTTGCCTCTTTTCCAAGCGTGTTAGGGGCACCGGGTGTTAAAAGCGAGCGCAATAATCCGACGGGATGGCTGCGCAGGCTTAGGCGGGTGGCGACATAGTCCTCGACCACTTCCTCACCCAAGGTGATTTCGGGCAGATTGGGGGCGGGTTCCTGAACCGCTTCACCGTCTATGTCCTGTGCAAACAAGGGGAGTTCGGGCCCTTTGATAAGCGATTTGGTTTCCCACAGGGCTTCGCGTCGGGAGTGACCCGTGGCCGCAAAGGCTCCGGCTTCGGCAAGGCGGGTCAAGATGTCCGGGCCCAACCCGGCCTTGCGCCAGACGTCGCGCACAGAGAGATAACCATTGCCGCGCGCGGCGGTGATCCATGTGGCATCCTCCTCGCTCAGGCCTTTGATCTGGCGAAACCCGAGGCGCAGCGCAAGGCCGCCCTTGTCATCAGGCTCCATCATATTGTCCCAATAGCTGGCATTGATACAGATCGGGCGCACATCGACCCCATGTTCGCAGGCGTCTCGTACGATCTGGGCCGGAGCGTAGAATCCCATGGGCTGGGAGTTGAGCAAGGCGCAGGCAAAAATGCCCGGATGGTGGCATTTGATCCAGGCCGAGGCATAGACCAGCAAGGCAAAGCTGGCCGCGTGGCTTTCGGGAAAGCCATAGGAACCAAACCCTTCGATCTGTGAAAAACATCGGGCGGCAAAGTCGTCTTCATAGCCATTCTTGCGCATGCCGCGCATAAACAGGGTGCGGAACTCCGAGACATTGCCATGTTTCTTGAACGTGGCAAGCGAGCGGCGCAAGCGGTCGGCTTCGGTGGGGGTAAAGCCCGCGCCGATGATGGCGATCTGCATGGCTTGTTCCTGAAACAAGGGCACCCCCATTGTTTTTCCCAGCACCGCGCCAAGTTCATCCGACGGAAAGGTGACCTCTTCTTCACCATTGCGGCGGCGGATGTAGGGATGAACCATGTCGCCTTGGATTGGGCCGGGGCGGATGATGGCGACTTCGATGACAAGATCATAGAAATTTCGTGGTTTCATGCGCGGCAGAAAGTTCATCTGCGCACGGGATTCGACCTGAAACACCCCGATACTATCGGCATTACACAGCATGTCGTAAACGCGCGGATCCTCTTGCGGGAGGGTGGCGAGCGTGTGTTGTGGCCCGTGATGACGGGCGATCAGATCAAAGGCTTTGCGAATACAGGTGAGCATGCCGAGGCTGAGCACATCGACCTTGAGAATGCCAAGCGCGTCGATGTCATCCTTATCCCAACAGATGACCGTGCGGCCTTCCATGCTGGCGTTTTCGATGGGGACTAGCTCATCAAGCCGACCCTCGGTGACAATGAAACCGCCAACATGTTGGCTCAGATGGCGCGGGAAGCCGATGATTTCATGGACCAGCTCCAGCGTCAGTTGCAGTCGCCGGTCATTGGGATCAAGGCCGATTTCACGCATGCGGCTCTCTTCAAGCCCTTGGGCCGAAAAGAACCCCCAGAGTTGTGATGACAGCGCGCCAATGGTGTCTTGGGATAGGCCCATGGCAGTGCCGACTTCGCGGATTGCGCGCTTGCCGCGATAGTGGATGACCGTCGCACAAAGCCCGGCGCGGTGACGCCCGTAGCGTTCATAGATGTGCTGGATGACTTCTTCGCGGCGTTCATGTTCGAAATCTACATCAATATCGGGTGGCTCATCCCGCGCCTCTGAGACGAAGCGTTCGAAGACCATAGTGCCGATCTCGGGGGAAACCGAGGTGACGCCAAGGCAGTAGCAAACGACGGAATTGGCTGCCGATCCACGCCCTTGGCAGAGGATATCGCGGGAGCGGGCAAAGGCGACGATGTCGCGCACTGTCAGGAAATAGGGTTCGTAGTTGAGTTTGCCGATCAGGGTGAGTTCGTGTTCGAGCATGTTGTGCACCCGCTCTGGGGCGCCATGTGGGTAGCGCCAGCGCAGACCTTCGAGAGCGAGGCGGCGCAACCGACCGGAAGGGGTTTCGCTTGCGGTGATTTCGGAGGGGTATTCGTAGCGCAGTGAGGCAAGGTCAAATTGGCAGGTCTCGGCAAGATCAGCAGCGCGGGTTACCGCAGCGGCATGCGGGCCAAGGATTTTGCGCATTTCTGCTTCGGAGCGCAGGCGCTGTTCGCCATTTGCAAAGGTCCCGCGGCCAAGGTTTTCAACGCGCGTGCTTGTGCGGATGGCGGTGAGCACGTCGGCAAGGCGGCGGCGACGGCCATGATGCATACGCGGCGCGGCGCTGGCGATTGTCGGGATATTTAGGGCTTTGGCCAGATCAGCATGGGTGTCAAAGCGCAGGGCGTCCTGACCGTCATAGCGGGGAGAGAGCGCGAGATAAGTGTTTTGGGGGAGGCGGCGCGTCAGCTGTCGTGCCTGACGCAGCCAGGCATGCGCGCCGCCCGGCGGATGTTGCGCCTGTGGGGGCGGGTGTAGGATCAGGCCTAGCCCGCTCAGATCGTCCGGGAAGTCGGAGAGGTGGAGGGTGCAGCTGCCCTTGTCGGCGCGCAACCGTCCGGTGGACAGGAGGCGGCAAAGGGTGGCCCAGCCTTGGCGGGTGGCGGTGAGGGCGGTGGCCTCTATCCCTTCGGCAAAGCAGAGGCGGGCGGCGGGGATCAGGCGTGGAGTGTTGCGAATGTGAAGTGAGCGGGGTTTGGGCAGATGCGGTGGCGCTGCTGGGCCGATGGGGCCATGACGTGCTTCGGTTTCGGTGCGTTCGGTGATTTGGCGGGCAATGTCGCGCATTTTGGTATGGGCCCGCACGATGCCTGCGACGGAGTTCACATCAGATATGGCAATGGCGCTGATGCCGATCAGGGCGGCACGGTTCATGTACTCCTCGGGGTGGGAGGCCCCGGTGAGGAAGGTAAAGTTGGAGGTGATGCACAGCTCGGCGAACATACAGGTAGTATATTCATGTTTTGTTCTGATTTGGAGTCTGAAATCTGACACGGGCGCGACGGCGATTTTTCGGCGAAAAATCGTATTCCCGGTGGGGAAAGTTGAACAAACCAGACGGTCAGGCGCGTTTGTGGGGCGCGAAAAGTGCAGTAAGGAGAAGGACAACGCCAGATACCGTGGCGATCATGCCGGCGGCAGAGACCGATGCTGAAGCTCCGATCCAAAGCGGCCCATAGCCCGCGAGGATGTAACCCAGCACTGCAGAGATGCAGGCGAAAAACATCGACCAGGCAATTTGTGTTTCGAGCCGGTTGGTCATAAGCCGCGCCGCCGTCGGTGGGCAGATAAACATAGCGATCACAATGATTGACCCAACCGCATCAAAGGCTGCGACGGCGGCCAATGCGGCCATAACCACAATGCCCAGGCCAATCAAAGTTGTGGGAAGGCCAAGCGATTTGGCGAATCCTTCGTCAAAGGTTGCAAGCTTGAGTGGGCGCCAGAACACCCAGGTCAGGCATGCGACCACAGCCAAGGCCAAAGCCATACGCAGCAATTCAGGGGGCAAAGTGGCCAGCGCGCTCAGATCAACCAAAGAGGACCAGCCAACCGCATCAAGCCAGATCAGGCTCTCGAGGTTGCCATACAGCGCATGTTCAACATCAAGGTGGACGCCGGATGTGTCCGACTGCTCCAACAGTAAAACACCAGCGGCAAACATGGCAGTGAACACAACGCCCATGGCGGCACCGGGCTCAACCTTGCCCAAACGGCGGATCGCTTCGATTAAGATCACGGCGACCAAAGCCGCCCCGGCGGCCCCAAACATCATGGGAAGTGTCGTGATGACGCCAGTGATCAGGAATGCAACCACAATGCCGGGCAGCACAACATGCGAAATCGCATCACCAATCAGAGACTGACGACGCAGAAGCAGAAAATTGCCGGGCAGGGCGCAGGCCATAGCGGCGAGCATGCCAATCACCATCGGTGGCAAAGACAGAGCGACAAATTCGTAACCCATCACACAGCTCCTTGCGGGGAAAGGCGGGCATCGAGCAATTTGACCTGATCTCGGGTCAGTACGTCTTCGATCCGGGTGAGGCCATCGTCGCGGCTGGCGAGGCTTGAGAGTTCTTCGACCCTGCGTAATTCCTGCCAACGGGTTTCATCGCGCAGGGCTTGGGCTGCGGCGTTGCGGCCTTCGTCGGTTGGAACCCCATCCGGGCGCATCAATCCTCGCGTGCGCAGCATACGCTGGGTCAGGCTTTCATAAACGGGTTGGCCATGGGCAAGAGCAAGCAAGCCTTGGCGCAAGTGGACCTCATGCTGCAACCGACGATGGCGCAGGGCGGAGGCCAGGACACCGCGCGATGGGGCAAACATCAGTGACAGGGCAAAGAGAGCAAAGGCCACCAACACAATGATCGGGCCGGTTGGGAGGTCGGGGGCCGTGGCCGACAGGGCCGCGCCGATATACCCTGAAACGCCGCCAAACAGAGCGGCCAGCTGCGCGACACGGGTTGCGTTTTCGGCCCAGAACCGGGCGGCGACAGCGGGAATGATCAGCATGGCGACGATCAGTATCAGCCCAACAATTTTAAGTCCGACAACAGTGACAGCCAACACCAGAACCATCAGCGCCATGTCGATGCGTGCTGTGTTGAGGCCCTGGACCTGTGCATAGCCTTCGTCAAACGCAGTCATCAACATCGGACGGCGCAGCAGAACCGTGGCCAGCAACACAATCGCCCCGCCTGCAGCGATCACCAAGGCGTCGGCGCGTAACATGCCTGCGGTTGATCCAAGCAAAAAACCTTCTAATCCGGCTTGGCGGCCTGATTGCATGGTTTGGATCACGGTCAGCAGAACAATGCCAAAGCCAAAGAACACGGATAAAACTGCGCCAATTGCGGCGTCTTCGGGTAAGCGGGTGTTGCGGGTGATCCAGCTCACCGCATAAAGGCCCGCCCAAGCCGACAAGGCTGAGCCAAGCATCAAGCCGGGCAAAAACCGCCCGTCTCCGCCCAAGGCAACCATGGCCAAAAATGCCAAGGCCAAGCCCGGTAGGGTCGCGTGACTAATGGCGTCTGAAACAAGCGCCCGTTTGCGCAGGTACAAAAATGCCCCGACTGCGCCAGCAGCAACGCCCAAGGCAGCGGAGCCCAGCGTCACCAATACGGCGTTGTAACCGAGCTGTAATGTCAGGGCTTCAAACACCGATCAATCTACCCGGCGCGGGCGATCAACCCATCGCCCAAACGACCGCCATAGGTGGCGTGCAGCGCATCCTGGGTAAAGGCATCGGCAACCGAACCTTCGCCCATCCGGCGGCGATTGATCAGGAAGACGCGGTCAAAATAGCTCTTGACTGTCGAAAGGTCGTGGTGCACGGCAATGACGGTTTTGCCCTCGTCGCGCAGTTCTTTTAGCACGCTGATAATCGCGGCCTCAGTTGCGGCATCGACCCCGGCAAAGGGTTCGTCCAGCAGATACAAATCGGCCTCTTGTGCCAAGGCACGGGCAAGGAAAACACGTTGCTGTTGCCCACCTGACAGTTGGCCGATCTGACGGTCCGCAAAGTCCTGCATGCCGACACGGGTCAAACAGTCCATCACCTTGGCATGGTGTTTGGCACGCACACGGCGCAACAGACCCAATTCACGAAACAGGCCCATCATTACAACGTCGCGCACCTGCGTTGGGAAATCCCAATCAATGCTGGCGCGTTGAGGAACATAAGCGATGCGCGCGCGCTGGCTTTCGAGCGGCCGGCCCCATGCTGTGACCCGGCCCGCCAGAGGTTTGACAACGCCCAAGGCCGCCTTGAGCAAGGTCGATTTACCCGCACCGTTTGGGCCGATAATCGCGGTCATGGTGCCGGGTTGGATTGTCATATCGACGGAAAACACCACCGGTTCGTTGCCATAGGAAACGGTCACGCCGCGCAATGCCAAAGGGCTGGCGTCGAGGTTTTCGGTAATGGTTTGGCCATTTTCGGCGGCTAGCTCGATCGCGCTCATCGCTTATACTCCATGGCTCAGCTTGCCATCCATACCGCCGGGCGGCACATCCGCACCCAAAGCCCCGGCAATGACAGAAACGTTGTGGTCAATCATGCCGACATAGGTGCCTTCATAGCTGCCCGGTTCGCCCATCGCGTCCGAAAACAGTTCGCCGCCGATTTTGACCTCATGGCCTTGGGCCGCGGCCCCTTCGATCAGGGCGCGAATATTGCGATCCGAAACCGAGCTTTCCACAAACACCGCACTGATTTTGCGAGTGACGATGTCGTCGACCAAGGTGCGGATGCGCTGTAGACCTGCTTCTGAATCGGTTGAAATGCCTTGGATCCCCATGACCTCAAACCCGAATTGGCGGCCAAAATAGCCAAAGGCATCATGGGCGGTGACCAGCACGCGTGACGGCTCGGGCACCTGTGCCGTAGAGGTTTCGGCATAGGCCCCGACACGGGCCACATCAGCCAAATAGATGTCGGCATTGGCGGCAAAGGTATCCGCTGCCTCAGGGCGCTGGGCGATCAAGGCATCACGTGTCGCAACAACCGCATGCTTCCAAAGCTGCGGAGCCATCCAAACATGCGGATCAGGGCGATTTTCATAATCGGCGTGGTGAAGCAGAACGTCCTGGGGAATGGCGTCGCCAACGGCCACAACAGGCACGCGTTTTGCCAGAGTTTCGATGAAATGCTCAAGCTGGGCTTCAAGGTAGAGCCCATTCCAAAGCAGCAGATCGGCACGGGTCATGGCCACAATGTCGGACCGGGTCTGGCGATAGCCGTGCGGATCAACACCGGGGCCCATCAAGGCCTGGACTGTGACCAAATCGCCGCCAATAGCACGCGCAGCATCGGCAATCATGCCTGTTGTCGCGACCACGTTCAAAGGTTCCGCTGCAAACGCACGGGTGCTCATCAATGGCGCTGTCGCCAATCCAGCCAGAATCGATCTGCGAGAAAGCATAAAATTCTCCCTTTCTAGGCTGAATATGATAATCATTCGCAGAAAGTCAATGCTCTTGCGACTTATTCGCAATAAGAACAGTGCAAACCCAGCTCGTGCACAAAAAACATGCACCGCAGGCGATTTTAACTGAAGGTTGCAATATCTGACTATTTGGTCAGAATCGCTTGAAATTTGGGCATGTCCTTGGCTAGGGTTCGGTTTGCCTTTCGGTCTAACGGAGGACACTATGGCGCAGACTGACACGCAGGTAGGGACCAAATTGGACACTCCTCAGCTTCCGCAGACGATTGAACCTCGCAATCCGGGGATGGATCTGGACATGGACCGCGTCATGCAGGCGCGCGCCAATAGATCGGCCATTGAACGGCGGGCAAAGACCCTGCCGGGGCGGCGATCGGTCAAAAAGGACTTTCAGGCCGCGTGGTTGGCGCGGGCGATCTCCTGCATTGACCTGACAACGCTGGCTGGTGATGACACCGCCGGTCGGGTTTTGCGGCTGTGTGCAAAAGCAAAACAACCCGTGCGTGCGGACCTGCTGGATGCGTTGGGGATGCAAGGGCTGACCACTGGTGCAGTCTGTGTGTATCACGATATGATCCCGCATGCGCTCAAGGCGCTCGACGGTAGTGGCATTCCGGTGGCGGTGGTGTCTACTGGCTTTCCGGCGGGGCTGTCCCCGTTTCACCTTCGCATCGCCGAGATCGAAGAGAGCGTCAAGGACGGTGCCGAAGAGATCGACATCGTGATCTCACGTCGCTTGGTTCTCAATGGCGATTGGCAGGGTCTTTATAATGAGATGAAGGCGTTTCGTGCCGCCTGTGGTGATGCTCATGTCAAGGCGATCCTGGCGACGGGGGAGCTTGAAACATTGCAAAACGTCGCGCGCGCGTCGCTGGTTTGCATGATGGCCGGGGCAGATTTCATCAAAACCTCAACGGGCAAAGAGCCGGTGAATGCGACATTACCGGTGTCTTTGGTGATGATGCGCGCGATCCGTGAATACTATGAGGAAACCGGTTTCCGCGTCGGGTACAAACCGGCGGGCGGAATTTCCAAGGCCAAGGATGCGATCAACTATCTGGCTTTGGTTAAGGAGGAACTGGGGGATCGCTGGCTGCGGCCCGATCTGTTCCGCTTTGGGGCCTCTTCCCTTTTGGGCGATATTGAACGCCAGCTCGAACACCATGTGACCGGAGCCTATTCGGCATCTTGGCGTCACGCGGCGGGTTGAGCGATGCTTGTTAGGCGAACTCTGGCCCGGTCTTGTGCTGGGCAGCGCCGGACCGCCCAGCCACGGGGCGGCGCTTTTCTTATCCGTCAGCCTGTTTCTGACACATTGAATGTTCCACAACCGGCTGGCTTGCCCTTAAACCGCCCTGCGCGCTCCGGCGCCGCCCTTTGTGGCCCAATCACGCTTTCAAAACGCATCATCGCATGCGGGAGACCTCCAAAATGACCATCAAGGACATCTTTGACTCTATGGATTACGGCCCGGCCCCTGAATCTGCGGGTGACGCACTGGCGTGGATCGTTGATCAAGGCAGCAAGTTCGGCCATTTCATCGACGGCAGCTTTACCGTCCCCGGCGGCGGTTTCGACAGCCGCAATCCGGCCACCGGCGAAGTGCTCGCGACTTTAACCCAAGCCACCCAATCGGATGTGGATAGTGCCGTTGCCGCCGCGCGCAAGGCGCAACCGGCTTGGGCTAAACTCGGCGGTCCGGCGCGTGCGCGCTATCTCTATGCGCTTGCCCGCTTGCTGCAAAAACACGCCCGCCTGTTTGCGGTTCTCGAAAGTCTCGACAATGGTAAGCCGATCCGCGAGGCGCGTGATATCGACGTCCCACTGGCGCAACGGCATTTCTATTACCACGCGGGCATGGCCCAGCTGATGGAGAGCGAACTGCCCGACGCAGAGGCGCTGGGTGTATGCGGTCAGATCATCCCGTGGAACTTTCCTCTGTTGATGCTGTCGTGGAAGATCGCGCCGGCGCTGGCGATGGGCAACACTGTTGTGTTGAAACCGGCGGAATGGACATCGCTGACCGCCCTGTGTTTCGCCGATATCTGCCGTCAAGCAGGCCTGCCCAAAGGGGTGGTGAACATCGTTACCGGCGATGGAGACGTGGGTGAGATGATCGTCAAATCCGATGTCAACAAAGTGGCCTTTACCGGCTCCACCGCCGTTGGCCGCCGCATCCGAGAAGCCACCGCAGGCAGCGGCAAGGCGCTGACTTTGGAGCTGGGCGGGAAATCTCCCTATATCGTCTTTGAAGATGCCGATATCGACAGCGCGGTCGAAGGCCTTGTGGACGCGATTTGGTTCAATCAGGGGCAAGTGTGTTGCGCTGGGTCGCGGCTGTTGGTTCAAGAGGGTATTTCTGAACGGTTCCACACCAAATTGCGCGCCCGTATGGACAAGCTGCGTGTCGGCAACCCGCTTGATAAATGCATTGATGTTGGGGCGATCGTTGACCCGGTTCAGCGGGATCGCATTGCGGCGCTGGTTGATGCACATGGCGGTGAGGGCGAGGTTTATCAGCCCTCCGGTGATATGCCCGAGGGGTGTTTTTATCCGCCGACCCTTGTGTCCAATCTCGCTTCCGCGTCGGCCTTGATGCAGGACGAGATTTTTGGCCCGGTTCTGGTCTCGACCACCTTCCGCACCCCGTCCGAAGCGGTGATGCTTGCTAATAACACCCGCTACGGGCTGGCTGCGTCGGTTTGGTCAGAAAACATCAATGTCGCATTGGATATTGCCCCCAAATTGGTGGCTGGCGTGGTGTGGGTCAACGGGACCAATATGTTTGACGCCTCTGCCGGGTTTGGCGGCGTGCGCGAAAGCGGCTTTGGCCGGGAAGGGGGCTGGGAAGGGCTCAGCGCCTATACCAAGCCAAAAGCCAAAGCTCAGGCGTTGAAACCTGTCACCGGCTTTTTGGGCGACACCGCGGAACCACAGCCTGTGGATCGCACTGCCAAGCTCTATGTTGGTGGCAAGCAGGCCCGGCCTGATGGTGGCTATGCCCGCAATGTCTTTGACAAGGCAGGCAAGCTTATCGGACAGGCTCCAATCGCCAATCGCAAGGATGTGCGCAACGCGGTCGAAGCGGCGCGCGCAGCCAAGGGGTGGACCGGGGCAACAGCGCATAATCGCGCGCAGGTCTTGTATTTCATGGCCGAAAACCTCGCGACCCGCAAAGATGAATTCGCCAGTCAGATCAATCGTTTGACCGGAGGCAAAACCGGTGCTGCCGAAGTGGACGCGTCGGTGGATCGTCTTTTCACCTATGCTGCATGGGCCGATAAATTCGACGGTCAGGTGCGCCAGGTGCCAATGCGAGGCGTTGCCTTGGCTATGCGAGAAGCCTGTGGAGTGATTGGGGCGCTTTGCCCGGATGACGTGCCGCTGTTGGGCCTTGTTTCGGTAATGGCTCCGGCGCTTGCCATGGGCAATCGGGTGGTGCTGGTCGCCTCAGAACCATTTCCGCTTCTGGCCACCGACTTCTACCAAGTGTTGGAAACCTCCGACGTGCCGGGCGGGGTGGTCAATATCCTAACCGGAAGCCATGCCGAATTGGCACCCACATTGGCGAGCCATATGGACATTGAGGCGGTCTGGTGCTTCTCAAGTTCGGACCTGTCTGCGGTGATCGAAGCAGGGGGCGCGGGGAACCTGAAACGCACCTGGGTGAATAACGGTCTGTCGCGCGATTGGATGGGTGCCGAGGGCGCGGGTCGCGATTTCCTTGATGCCGCGACCGAAGTCAAAACGGTCTGGGTTCCCTACGGAGCCTGAGCCCGACAGGGGGCGGGAAACCGCCCTCAAAACCCGGCATCCTCGGGCATGGCCTGAAGCAAGTCGCCGGGTTGGCAGTCCAAGACTTCGCAGATCTTGGCAAGGGTCTCAAAACGGATGCCTTTGACCTTGCCGGATTTGAGCAAGCTGATGTTTTGCTCTGTGATCCCGACCCGTTCTGACAATTCACGTGACCGCATTTTGCGTTGCGCCAGCATCACATCAAGTCTGACAATAATCTGCATCAGACGAACTCCTGATTCTCTTGCGAAATGCTCACGGCTTGCATCATCACCGCGCCGATCAGCAACATTATGCCGCCGCCGATGACCGTCCCCAACTCACCGGTGCCAAATCCAAGCGAAATCATGCGCTGACCCTCTGGCGCATCCAGCGTCAGCGCAAAGGTATCGAGCGGTTGTCGCAGGATTTGAACCGCTGCCAACGCAAGCGTGCCAAAGCCGATATTGCGGATGGCGCGCGCCGCCTGTTCCGATAGGGCGGTGTTGTTTTGATACTGTTTCAACAAGGACGCCGTGAACCAAAGCACAGCCAATATCACCAAACCTTCGGCCATCGCACTGGCCTGCAACAGCGCAGTTGCCAGTCGCCCGATGTCCCAATCACTGGCGGGGATCGCGAGATCAGCCACGCGGTATTGGGCCAGATCCTGATGACGATACACGGCCCAAAGGGTTGCCCCGGCAACCAAAGCCGTGCCAGCTAGGGTGGCAATACGAAGAATAAATGCAGCGGTGCGGGTTCTTTCTGGTAGATTTGTCATGACAAGCCCTATTGAAAGTCGATGTTTATTTAATGTAAAACGATAAAAAATGATTCGACAAGGAGAAATTTGATGAAATATCTTTCGGTGTTGGCCCTTGTCCTGGCCGGCTGTTCCGCTGTTGATGTCGCGACAGTTAGCAAACTGAATCAGATCGATCCGATGGATGCCAATCCCGGTGACTTTCAGATCATCGCGCATCTGCCCAAAGGTTTAGAGATCGTCCCCGAAAGTGCGCAGCTCAAGATCGACGCCAGCAACGGGGTTGAGACCGTATCTGAGAAATATCGGCTGGATCAGGTTTCGGAGGGTGGTCGCTATGAACTTTCGCTGACCGATGACGACGTGGCGCGCATGCAGGCGTTGCAAGCCAAGGTGAAAGCTTGGGAAGAAGAGAAGCCAGACGATACCAATGGGGGCTTGAATGTCGATGTCGGTGTGTGTCTTCGCGACGAAGGACCGGCGCTTGATGCCCCGGTGTCCATCGACATCTCTATTGCATCGACTGGTGTTTTGCCGTTATTGCGGCCACTTCCGGCAGAACGCTATCTGGATGAGCTGGAATCGGCAGGACGGCCCGTGGGGCCTTGCCTGTTTTAGGGCTGACATTGAGATTTTAACTTTGCAGTGCTATATTTAAGTCATTGCCCGGCGCCGGGGCCTTGTCGGCGTGCTACGAATAGGAGGACAATGTCCTGTCATCTTTGGCAAATGCGGGTGAAACCGCTGTTCAGGGGAACCCCATGAGCGGTGCACCTCAGGTTAACGCGACAAGCGAAGATATCCTTGCCGCCACTCTCGAAATCCTTGACGACAACAAAGCAGAAGACGTTGTGCAGGTGAACCTGCGCGGCAAATCGTCTGTGTGCGACAACATGGTGATCTGCTCTGGTCGGTCATCGCGGCAAGTTGCGGCGATTTCTGACAAATTGGTTGAGGAACTCAAGCATCGTTTGGGTGTTCTGTCGTCTATCGAAGGCAAAGACACCGGCGATTGGGTGCTGATCGACGCGGGCGATGTGGTGGTGCATGTGTTCCGCCCAGAAGTGCGCGACTTTTATCAGCTCGAAAAGATGTGGGTGCCGATCGGTAAAGGCGCTGCACCAACCGCGCAGTAAGATGCGTGTCCATTTATGCGTTGTGGGGCGGCTGCGGGCCGGCCCCGAGCGCGATTTGATCGACGACTATCTAAAACGCTTTGACAAAACCGGGCGGTCGCATGGCCTCGGCCCGGTTTCTGTGCATGAGGTTGAGGATAAAAAAGGCGGCGGCATGAAGGCTGAGGCCGTTTTGCTGCGTCGGGCCTTGCCCAAAGGGGCTGCGATCTGCGCTTTGGATGAGCGTGGCGACGTCATGAGTTCGCCCGATTTTGCAGGCCGCATGGCGCGTTGGCGCGATAGCGGCACGCAGGATTTGGCCTTTATTATCGGTGGCGCGGATGGGATTGATCCTGGCTTGCGCGCGGAGGCGGATCGGTTGCTGAGTTTTGGCCAAATGGTCTGGCCGCATATGCTGGTGCGGGTGATGCTATCCGAGCAACTCTATCGAGCGGCCAGTATTCTGGGCGGCAGCCCATATCACCGGGTGTGAAAGACGCGGCACCTTGAAAGGCACCAAGCCCTGGATCAGCTGTAGGCGATGACCAAAAGGATCACGCCAAGGATAACACGGTAAATTACGTAGGGTGTGAAGCTGACTGTTTTCAGGAGACGCATCATGAGGGTCAGAGCTGCGAGCGCCGAAACAAAGGCCATCGCAGCGGCAATGGCCCCGTCACGGGCGGCTTGAGCGTCGGCTGTACTGGCAACTTCTAACCCAAGAAGCGTGCCAGAGGCGATGATTGTCGGGATGGACATCAACATCGACAGTTTGGCGGCGTCATGGCGGGTGTAGCCAAGTTTGCGCGCACCGGTGATTGTGATCCCCGATCGAGACGTGCCGGGGATAAGCGCAATGGCCTGCCAAAGGCCCATGATCATCGCATCCCTGAGGGTCCAATCTGTTTCGGTTTTGATCTCGGGTCCTGTGCGGTCGGCCCAGAACAAAACAAGACCGAACCCCAGCATGGTCCACCCGATAACAGCGATTGAGCGCATCATGTCGCTGAGCCCGGTGAGCTTTAGGACCAGCCCGGCGAGAATGACCGGAATAGTTGCCAAAATCAAAAGGAAGGCGAGCCGGGCCCCAGGGGTGTCTGTTTTACCGCTCAGGAGCCGTGGCAGGCCAAGTAAGGCTTGTTTTACATCGGCCCAAAAATAGAGAATAACCGCAAACAATGTTCCGACATGTACAGCGACATCAATGACCTGCCCTTGGTCTTGCGCTCCGGTCAGATTCGGGAGGAGAATCAGGTGGCCAGAGGACGAAACCGGTAGAAATTCGGTAATGCCTTGGATCAATGCAAGAATTAGCAAATAGGTATACGTCATTTTAACGGTCCGTTGGTGCAATAAAGCCTTTGTATAACTTGTTGTATTATAGAGGAAAGCTATAAGTTAAAGCCGAATCGGACCTTTAATTCATGGTTTCTTTGCGCGTGAACGACTTGAGAGGCGATGAAATTGGCAATTAGGTCAGCATTGCTGACTTTTATTCTGTTCCGACCTTGTATAAGCAGTGCCGACCCAAGTTCTTTCGAGAAAGAGGCAATGCCGATGGCCAAGCAGCCGATGCTTAAGTTTGTGAATGTAGATCGTGACATGCCGGAGAAGCGTGACGCGACGGTACGCAATCAGGATTTTGACGAGATTTATGCGGAGTTTGCCGCCGCCAAAGCGCAGGAGCAGTCGAGCCGCTGTAGCCAATGTGGTGTGCCCTATTGTCAGAACCACTGCCCGCTGCACAACAACATTCCTGACTGGCTCCACCTGACCGCCACCGGGCGGTTGGAAGAGGCCTATCAAGTCAGCCAGGCGACCAACACCTTCCCCGAAATCTGCGGCCGCATTTGCCCGCAGGACCGCTTGTGCGAAGGCAACTGCGTCATCGAACAGTCGGGCCACGGCACCGTGACCATTGGCTCGGTGGAGAAGTACATCACTGATACGGCTTGGGAAAAAGGCTGGGTCAAACCTGTGACCCCAGCACAAGAGCGGACCGAAAGCGTTGGCATCATCGGTGCCGGCCCCGGTGGCCTTGCGGCGGCAGATATGCTGCGCCGCGCCGGTGTACAGGTCACGGTTTATGACCGCTATGACCGTGCGGGCGGGTTGCTGACCTATGGTATTCCGGGCTTCAAGCTTGAAAAAGACATCGTCATGCGCCGCAACAAACAGCTGGAAGACAGCGGTGTTGAGTTTGTTATGAACTGCGAAATCGGCAAGGACGTGTCCTTTGCGGAGCTGCGCGAAAAGCATGATGCGATCATCGTTGCCACCGGGGTTTATCAAAGCCGCGACCTTGGCGGGCCGGGTGCCGGTGCCAAGGGGATCGTCAAGGCAATTGACTATCTAACTGCTTCTAATCGTGTCGCAAATTTCGGTGACACCGTTGCAGAATTTGAGAGCGGTGAGCTAAATGCCGAGGGCAAAAAGGTTGTTGTGATTGGCGGGGGGGACACCGCGATGGACTGTGTGCGCACGGCCATTCGTCAGGGGGCAACCAGCGTCAAATGCCTGTATCGTCGTGACCGTGCCAATATGCCGGGATCGCAGCGTGAAACCCAAAATGCCGAAGAGGAAGGCGTTCAGTTTGAATGGCTGACCGCGCCCAAAGGCTTTAAGGGTGACAGCGTCGAAGCGGTGATCGTTGAGAAAATGCGCCTTGGGGCCCCGGATGCTTCTGGCCGCCAAAGCCCTGAAGTCATTGAAGGTTCTGACTATGATGAGCCTGCCGACTTGGTCATCAAGGCGCTTGGCTTCTCCCCCGAGGAGCTGCCGACGCTTTGGGATCAGCCTGAGTTGGAAGTGACCCGTTGGGGCACTATCAAGGCCGAGTTCACAACAGGCCGCACAGCAATGCCGGGCGTCTATGCCATTGGCGATATCGTACGTGGCGCGAGCCTTGTTGTCTGGGCGATCCGCGATGGCCGTGACTGTGTCGAAGCGGTTTTAACCGACTTTAACGCCAAGGCCGCTGTCGCCGCTGAGTGACGTTTGAGGGGGCAATCAGTCCAAAACCCATCGCAGATGGGAGAGATTGCCCCACCCAAAAATGCCTGCAAAATGCGGGTGTTTTGCACAATCGGTACAATTCCCCCCGAGTTTAGGGGGGATTGCCCCCAAACCGGGCCATCGGCCCAACCGGGCAGTGAACTGAGATTAACCAAGTTTAAGCGGCAGGGGTCTTGACCCAAACACCGCGAAACCTTGCGAAAGGGTGAAGACATGACAGAGAAATCGGGAGGATGCATGTGCGGAGCAGTTCGTTTCACAGCGCGTGATGTGCCGTCCGATTTTGGGGCCTGTCATTGTGAGATGTGCCGCCGCTGGACCGGATCGGCCTTGCTTGGTGTGACGGTGCCCGAGGGCAATGTCAGCTGGGATGACGAAACGCATTTGAAGCGGATCACGTCGAGCCATTGGGCGGAACGTGGATTTTGTGACCAATGCGGATCGGGGATGTTTTTCCGCGTGACGATGCAAGGCGAATGGTCGGGCAACCTTGAGTTTCCGATTGGCGTTTTTGACGACCCAAACGGGTTTGTGATGAACAACGAGATCTATATCGACCACAAGCCCGACAGCTTTGCCTTTGCAGGTGAGGGGCGGACGGTTTTGACGCGGGCGGATTGTGTCGCGAAGTTTGGTGTTTTGGATGAGGGGGCGTGAGGATGCGCTTTGATATTGAAGACAGAGCCCGGCGGTACGCCGGGCCGCGCCCGACCCTCCCGTCGCACCCAGAGGTGCGCCTATTCAATCGACACGCTGTTAGCGTTATGGGAGGGCGCTTTTGCGACCTAGTCCAGCCAAATCTACCTATCGAAATTGGTAATGTTTCGCGTCACAATTGCGGTGCAAGCGCCCACCCAGGGTCGGGCGCGTCCCTTTGGGGCCAACTGGAGGTCTGTTATGTCTGAGAAAACCGGACAATGCCTCTGTGGTGCGGTGAAACTGACAGCGCGCAACGTGCCGAGCACGTTCAACATCTGCTATTGCGACATGTGCAAACGCTGGGCCGGTGGGCGCTTTATGGGCCTGCATGTGGCCAAGGATGACTTGAACGTCACCGGCGGGGATAGCGTGACCGAAGCGGTGACGTCTGACTGGGCCAAGCGGGCGTTTTGCAACACATGCGGCAGTTCGCTTTGGTATGAAGTGACGGACGGGCCTTATGTAGGCGGGCGCAGCATTTGCGTTGGCCTTTTGGATGACACCAGCGATCTGACGCTGGGAACTGAGTATTACACTGATCGAAAAACCCGTGCTTATGATTTCCCTGAGGGGCGTAAGCAACTGACCGAGGCGGAAGTGCTAGCACTGTTTGCGCCCACTGACGCCGAAGAAGGAGAGCCAGAATGACCAAATATGATGAAAATTGGGTCGCAGCCGAAAAAGCCAAGCGCCAGTGGATGGCCGAAAATGGCCTGTATGACGAGAGCGAAGAGCATTCGTCTTGTGGTGTTGGTTTGGCGGTGTCGATTGATGGCAAGCCGAGCCGCAAGGTGGTTGAGGCCGGTATCACCGCGCTGAAAGCGATCTGGCACCGGGGTGCGGTTGATGCCGACGGCAAGACCGGTGACGGCGCGGGCATTCACGTGCAGATTCCGGTGAATTTCTTTTACGATCAGGTTGAGCGCACAGGGCATCGCCCGCGCAAAGATGAGCTGATTGCGGTGGGACAGGTGTTCTTGCCCCGCACCGATTTTGGCGCTCAGGAAACCTGTCGGACGATTGTGGAATCCGAAGTGTTGCGGATGGGCTATTACATTTATGGCTGGCGCCATGTGCCGGTTCATGTGGCCTGTTTGGGCGAAAAAGCCAACGCAACCCGGCCCGAGATTGAGCAGATTTTGATCTCAAACTCCAAGGGTGTGGACGAGGATCAGTTTGAGCGTGAGCTCTATGTGATCCGGCGTCGGATTGAAAAGGCGGCGGCAGCTGCGGCGGTGGGTGAGCTTTATATTGCGTCGCTGTCGTGCCGGTCGATTATTTACAAGGGCATGATGTTGGCCGAGCAGGTGGCGGAGTTCTATCCCGACCTGCAGGATGAGCGGTTTGAATCGTCTTTCGCGATTTATCACCAGCGTTATTCGACCAACACCTTCCCGCAGTGGTGGTTGGCACAGCCATTCCGCATGTTGGCGCATAACGGCGAGATCAACACGCTGAAAGGCAACACCAACTGGATGAAATCGCACGAGATCCGCATGGCGTCGGCGTCGTTTGGCGATTTCGCTGAGGACATCAAGCCGATCATTTCCAATGGCGCATCGGATTCGGCGGCTTTGGATGGGGTGTTTGAGGTGCTGGTGCGTGCCGGTCGTTCGGCCCCGATGGCCAAGACGATGCTGGTACCTGAGTCGTGGTCCAAGCAGGCGGTGGAATTGCCGCAGGCGTGGCGCGACATGTACAGCTATTGCAACGGTGTGATGGAGCCATGGGATGGCCCGGCCGCGCTGGCGATGACTGATGGTCGTTGGGTCTGTGGCGGTCTGGACCGGAACGGTCTGCGCCCGATGCGGTACGTTGTGACCGGCGACGGGATGCTGATCGCGGGTTCGGAAACCGGGATGGTGCCGACCGACGAAGGCACTGTTCGCGAAAAAGGCGCGCTTGGGCCGGGGCAGATGATTGCGGTCGATATGAAAGACGGCAAGCTGTACCATGACACAGAGATGAAGGACCGCTTGTCCTCGGCTCTGCCATTTGGCGATTGGGTTAAAAAGATCACCGAGCTGGACGGGCCTTTGGGTGCTGTGACGGAAAAGGCGATGTTTGAGGGCGCTCAATTGCGCACCCGTCAGATTGCCGCCGGATATACCGTTGAGGAGCTGGAACAAATTCTGGCACCGATGGCGGAAGACGGAAAAGAGACGCTGGCCTCGATGGGGGATGACACCCCGAGCGCGGTTTTGTCGAAGAAATACCGCCCGTTGAGCCATTATTTCCGCCAGAACTTTAGCCAGGTGACCAACCCGCCCATCGACAGCTTGCGCGAATACCGGGTGATGTCGCTGAAAACGCGGTTCGGGAACCTCAAGAACGTGCTGGACGAAAGCAGCGCGCAGACTGAGATTTTGGTTCTGGACACACCGTTTGTTGGCAACGCCCAGTTTGAAGAGCTGCAAAAGCAGTTCAACTCGCCCTGCGTGACCATTGATTGTACCTTTGAAGCGGGCAAGGGCGCGCTGGCTGAGGGGCTGGATCGTATCCGCTCGGAAGCGGAGGACGCGGTGCGTAGTGGGTCGGGCCATATCATCCTGACCGATGAAAACGTGAGCGCGGACAAAGTCGCGATGCCGATGATTTTGGCGACCAGCGCGGTGCATAGCCATCTGACCCGCAAGGGCCTTCGGACGTTCTGTAGCCTCAATGTGCGCAGCGCCGAATGTATCGACCCGCATTATTTTGCAGTGCTGATTGGCTCGGGTGCGACTGTGGTCAACGCCTATTTGGCCGAAGACAGCCTTGCCGACCGGATTGGTCGCGGCTTGCTGGATATGACGCTGACCGAAGCGGTGAGCAAATATCGCGACGCTGTGGATCAGGGCTTGCTCAAGATCATGTCCAAGATGGGCATTTCGGTGATTTCGTCCTACCGTGGGGGTCTGAACTTTGAGGCCGTGGGCCTGTCGCGCGCGATGTGTGCGGAGTTCTTCCCTGGTATGATCAGCCGGATTTCCGGCATTGGCCTTGGCGGTTTGCAGAAAAAAGCCGAAGAAATTCATGCGCTTGGTTTCAAGCAGGCGCAGGATGTTCTGCCGATTGGTGGTTTTTACAAATCGCGGAAATCGGGTGAGACCCATGCGTGGGGCGCACAGTCGATGCATTTGTTGCAATCGGCCTGTGATCGCGCCAGCTATGAGCTTTGGAAGACCTATTCCAAGGCGATGCAGGCCAATCCGCCGATCCATCTGCGCGACCTTCTGGCGATCAAACCGCTGGGTGAGCCGATCAACATCGAAGAAGTTGAGAGCATCACATCAATCCGCAAACGCTTTGTGACGCCGGGCATGTCTTTGGGTGCTCTGTCGCCTGAGGCGCATAAAACGCTCAACGTGGCGATGAACCGGATCGGCGCAAAGTCCGACTCCGGCGAGGGCGGTGAAGATCCGGCACACTTTGTACCGGAGCCAAATGGCGACAACCCAAGTGCGAAAATCAAGCAGGTGGCCTCGGGTCGGTTTGGTGTTACAGCCGAATATCTGAACCACTGTGAAGAGCTTGAAATCAAGGTCGCACAGGGTGCGAAACCCGGTGAGGGTGGTCAGCTTCCGGGGATGAAAGTCACCGATCTGATCGCGCGTTTGCGTCATTCGACCAAGGGCGTGACGCTGATTTCGCCTCCTCCGCATCACGACATCTATTCGATCGAAGACCTTGCGCAGCTGATCTATGACCTCAAGCAGATCAACCCGCGTTGTAAGGTGACGGTAAAATTGGTGGCGTCTTCGGGCGTTGGCACAATTGCCGCTGGTGTGGCCAAGGCCGAAGCCGATGTGATCCTGATTTCGGGTCACAATGGCGGCACTGGTGCATCGCCTGCGACCTCGATCAAACACGCCGGTTTGCCATGGGAAATGGGTCTGACCGAAGCGCATCAGGTTCTGGCGATGAACAAGCTGCGCGACCGGGTGACCCTGCGTACCGATGGCGGTTTGCGTACCGGGCGTGACATTGTCATGGCGGCAATGCTTGGGGCCGAGGAATACGGCATCGGCACCGCGGCGCTGATTGCGATGGGCTGTATCATGGTCCGTCAGTGTCAGTCCAACACCTGCCCGGTCGGGGTTTGTACGCAGGATCAAGCACTGCGCGACAAGTTCACCGGTTCGGCGGATAAGGTTGTGAACCTGATCACCTTCTATGCGCAGGAAGTGCGTGAGATTTTGGCCTCAATCGGTGCCAAAACTCTGGACGAGGTGATTGGCCGTGCTGATCTGTTGAGCCAGGTTTCGCGTGGGTCCGAGCATCTGGATGATCTGGATCTCAACCCGCTGTTGATCCGTGTCGATGGCTCGGACGACATCGTTTATGACCGTGATCGTGGCCGCAACGAGGTGCCTGATACGCTGGATGCGGAGATCGTGCGCGACGCGGCCCGCTTCCTTGAGGATGGCGAGAAGATGCAACTGTCATATGCGGTGATGAACACGCATCGGACCGTGGGCACACGCACGTCGTCGCATATCGTGCAGAAATTCGGCATGCGCAACGCGCTGCAGCCCGATCATTTGCACGTCAAGCTGACGGGTTCTGCGGGTCAGTCGCTGGGGGCCTTTGCGGCACCGGGGCTGAAGATCGAAGTGTCGGGTGATGCGAATGACTATGTCGGCAAGGGCCTGTCGGGGGGCACGGTTGTGGTGCGTCCTCCGCTGGTGTCGCCGCTGACCGCATCGGAGAACACCATCATCGGCAACACGGTTTTGTACGGTGCGACAGACGGTTACCTGTTTGCAGCGGGCCGCGCCGGTGAGCGTTTTGCGGTTCGGAACTCGGGTGCGAGCGTGGTGATCGAGGGCTGTGGCAGCAACGGTTGTGAATATATGACCGGCGGTGTTGCGGTGATCCTTGGGTCGATCGGGGCGAACTTTGGTGCCGGGATGACCGGTGGCATGGCCTATCTGTATGACCCTGACGGGATGGCCGGTGACCTGATGAACATGGAAGGTTTGGTGACCTGTCCGGTGGCTGTGGCAGAATGGGAAGCGCAATTGAAGGGGCTGATTGGCCGTCACGTTGCGGAGACCGGATCGTTGAAAGCCAAGGAAATCTTGCAGAACTGGGACTTGGAAAAGGCCAATTTTGTGCAGGTTTGCCCGAAGGAAATGTTGGACAAGATTCCGCATCCATTGGGGATTGAAGGCGATTTGGCGGTTCCTGCTGAGTAAGCCCGGTTGGCGGCGCTGTTTGCTGCGCAAAGGCGCCCCGCCCACCGTCCCATAGCGAAACCGCGAGGCCCCGTTGATTTGACCTGTTGGTCGGATTGGCGGGGCTTTGCATTGCGTGGGGCAAAATACCGGGGTTAAACGGGGGGCAAACGTGGGGTCTATACGCAGGGTCAAAAACCTCAATTTTGACATAAGTTTTCCATGGCTCCGGCAGATTGAGCGGGCAAGGTGAGGCTATTCAAACGTTGAGAGTTACAGAGTGTCCCGGTTTTTGAGTGTGGTCGCAGTGTCCGGACGCCGCTGTTTGACAGTCTGGAAAATGGCACCCCGTGTGCGTGGGGTGTCTTGCTATTTCACGCTTTGTTTAACATGGGCTGGCGGTGTAGGACGGTGCCATGGCAGCTAAGAAAACATCCAAGAAGACAGGTAAGGCGCTTAAGCCAAAGGCCGGGGAGCGTAAGTTTCGCCCGCTGCGTTGGCTATTGCGCAAGGCGGTTTGGGCAGGGGTGATTGCGATGGGTCTGATGGTTTTGGCGGTGGTGATTTACGCCGGACTGAACCCGCCGACAACGCACACGATGTGGTCGGAAGGGCGGCGCTTGGGCGCTGGGGTTGATCAGCACTGGGTCGATGCGGATGAGGTTGCGCCGGTGATGTTGCGTTCGGTTGTTGCGGCGGAGGATGCGAATTTCTGCAACCACTGGGGCTTTGATATGAATGCGATCCGGGCGGCGATTGCCGATGGCGCGCGGCGCGGTGGCAGCACAATTTCGCAGCAGGTGGTGAAGAACGTCTATTTCTGGCAGGAGCGCAGTTACGTGCGCAAGGCGCTGGAGGGGGTGATGACCCCGATGGTTGAGGCGGTTTGGAGCAAGCGGCGGATACTGGAAGTCTATGTAAATGTTGCGGAATTTGATGAGGGTGTGTTTGGGGTTGAGGCCGCAGCACGGCATTATTTCGGTGTTGGGCCGGATCAGTTGAGCGCGCGTCAGGCGGCTTTGTTGGCGGCCGTGTTGCCAAGTCCGAAGAAACGCAGTGCATCGCGGCCCTCGGGGTTTGTGGCGAAGCGCGCCCGGATCATTCAGGACGGAGCCGCGACGATCAAACGGGACGGGCGCGCGGATTGTTTTGAATAAACTTAGGTGGTTAGATGGATTTCCGACAGTGTTAGGTATTGCATGATTTGGAAATGGCGGCCCGTGTTTTGGAGCAGGCGTGCTTTGACACCCCAGCCGTAGACCGGGACGGCTTTATTGATTCAAACGAGGCGCGATTGCGCTGGGAGCAGAGTTTTAGCAACGAGACTTGGATAGCGATGGCCAGCCTGGATGAGGATCCACAGCGGGGCTTATTGGCTTGGGTGGTTTTGCTGACCGGAGCGGTCCTTGGGGCTGAGGCGGCGCGCGGGCTGGACTGGATTTGGGTCGAAAATCGAGCGTTTTTAGTCGCGCGCCAGCGAGCATTGGGGCGGCGACAATGCAGGCGGTTGCGTGGGTGAACCGATTTGACCATGAGAGTTTTGCGCCAATGCCGGAGGCGGATGCCTATCTGTCGCGGTCGTTGGCGGAGGTTGAGGCGTTTTTGATCCCTATCGCAAAAGCGATGACGGTGGCAGAGGTCGATCAGATCGCCCGGTTGGATGGTGGCGGGATGGATTGGCAAAAACACAAAACGGCTTTGCAGGGCGTGCTAGCGCGGGCAGATGTGTCTTACCCAAAGGACGATCGGACATGGTATCCAGCGGAAGTGGTGGAGGCGGCGGCACATATTATGGGAGCGGCTGGGCGTGCACCTGCGATGGCGATTGTGCTGCTGGATGCGATCCGAAACGGCGATGATCGTGCCAACACAGAATTTTACTATGCCACTCAATCGCACAAGCTTTGGGCGCTGCCGAGTGAGGCGCGCCGGGCTTTGATGGCCGGATTTCGCTATATGTATGAGAGCGAACCTTGGACCCCTGTTCCGCCACCGCGGCCGCCGTTGGGGCGGCCTGCGGCATTGGATTGGGCGGTTTAAGGGCGCGGCGACTTGGCCCGCGTCTGTGTGCTCTGGTCTTGTTGAGACAAGCGGTGCGGCGGGGCAAATTCCGTACACGGAGTTTAGCCGCGCGCTGCCATTAGGTGGGCGACAAAAGCCAAGTTTGTTCAAGGCCTTGGGTGCGCTGTCCGAGCGGGCCATCCAGCGGGTGTTCGGCCAGTTTATCCAGCCGGTATTGTGCGGCGTAGTGGTCCGTGAGTTCGGACAGAGGCACCGAAAAGGGCGGGCCGTCTGAAAGCGTTTGGTCGTAGTCGAAGCCAATCAGCAATTGCGGCGCAGTGGCGGTGATTTTGCTCAGGTGCGCCGCGTAGAGAGGCCGGGTTTCTGGCGGCAGGGCAACAATGGCAGCGCGATCATAGATGGCGTTGACCGGGCCAAGGGTTTCGGCGCTGAGCTCAAACACATCGCCGCTAAAGAGTGTGAGATCACCGGCCCTACTACGGGTCAGGGGGCCGATTTCAGTGGTTTCAGCCGTGAGGCCGAGACGGGCAAAAACCTCGTCCACCGCGCCGGGGTGAAATTCGATGCCACTCACACGCAGCCCTTTGGACAAGAGCCAATCTATGTCGATCGTTTTGCCGCAAAGCGGGACAAAGATCGTGTCGCCGGGCGACAGGTTGAGCTGATCAAAATGCGTGGTGAGCAAGGGATTGGCGGCGGGTTCGTGAAAGCCGATGCGGCCTTCGGTCCAACGTGCGTGCCAAAAAGAATGTTCCATGAGGGGCCTCATCTGCGTTTGCGTGACGCAAAGGGGGATAAAACTTGAACCATGGTTTAGGTCAAGCATTGTTTTGCCGGGCAAAGGATTCCACCCATCTGGGGAGTTGAAACCCGCGTGGTTTCGCGGATATTAGAACAGGTGTTTCCCGTATCAGGATAAGTGTCGCACATGGCCAAACTCTATCACGTTCCTCTCTCGCCGTTTTGCCGCAAGGTGCGGCTGTCTCTGGCTGAGAAAAAGATTGAATGCGAGTTGGTGGAAGAGCGCTATTGGGAGCAGGACGCTGATTTTCTGCGTCGCAACCCGGCGGCCAAGGTGCCGGTTCTGAAGATCGACGGCAAAACCATGGCCGAGAGCGCTGCGATTTGCGAATGGATCGAGGAGAAATACCCTGAGCCGAGCCTGATGCCGAAATCGGCGGATGCGCGATATGAAGTGCGCCGGATTGTCAGCTGGTTTGACGATAAGTTTCACCATGAGGTGACGTCGAAGCTTTTGTATGAACGGGTCAACAAGAAGATCATGAAGGCCGGTTTCCCCGATAGCGGCAATGTCAAAGCCGGGGCAAAAGCGGTGAAATATCACCTCGATTACATGGCGTGGCTGTTGGATCACCGGCGTTGGTTGGCGGGGGATTCGATGACCTTGGCGGATTTCGCTGCGGCGGCGCATTTGTCATCGCTGGATTACATTTCGGACGTGGATTGGAACCGGTCTGAGGTGGTCAAAGATTGGTACGCCAAGATCAAGTCGCGCCCTGCGTTTCGGGCGATTTTGCAAGATCAGGTGCCGGGATTCCCGCCACCTGCGCATTATGCCGATTTGGATTTTTGATGTGATGCGATGGGCCGGGGCCATGTGTGGCCAGGTCGGGCGTCATCTGTGCTGTCCGAGATCGGGTATTATGAGCCAGACGTCCGCATGAGTGATTTGAAAGCGGAATTGGTGGCACAGGCGGCTGAGGTCGGGTTTTCGGCGGCGCGGATTTGTCGGCCGGATGCGGTGCCCGAGGTGATGGAGCGGTTACAGGCGTTTTTGGATGATGGGCGGCATGGTCAGATGGGTTGGCTTGCCGATCGGGTGCATTGGCGTGGGGCGCCGGATGTGTTGTGGCCCGAGGCGCGATCGGTGATTATGCTGGCCGAAAATTATGGGCCCGATGTCGATCCGCGCGCGGTTTTGGAGCAGAAAGATCGCGGGGCGATCAGCGTTTATGCCCAAAACAAAGACTATCATGATGTTGCCAAGAAGCGGCTCAAGCGGCTGGGGCGTTGGTTGATTGACGCGGCGCGGCGTGACGGCGACGAGATCGAAATCAAGGTGTTTGTTGATACGGCTCCGGTGCCGGAGAAGGCGTTGGGCATGGCGGCTGGCTTGGGCTGGCAGGGCAAGCATAGCAATCTGGTGAGCCGGGAGCTGGGGTCTTGGTTCTTTCTGGGGGCGATTTTTACGACGCTGGAGTTGGAGCCGGACGCGGCCGGGATTGATCGCTGCGGACAGTGCCGCGCCTGTTTGGATGTGTGCCCCACTGATGCGTTTCCGGCCCCCTATCAGGTGGATGCGCGGCGCTGTATTTCCTACCTGACGATTGAGCATAAGGGGCCGGTTGCACAAGAGCTGCGCAAGGGGCTTGGCAATCACATTTATGGTTGTGACGATTGTTTGGCCGCCTGTCCGTGGAACAAGTTTGCGCAGGTGGCCTCCGAGATGAAATACCATGCGCGAGACGAGCTTTTGGCCCCGAAATTGGCGGAGTTGGCGGCGCTGGATGATGCCGGGTTTCGGGCGTTTTTCTCGGGTTCGCCGATCAAGCGGATTGGGCGGAACAGGTTTGTGCGCAATGTGCTGTATGCGATTGGGAATTCGGGAGAGGCGGGGTTGGTTCCGGTGGCGCAGCGCCTGTGCGACGATCCCGATGAAGCGGTTGCCGATGCGGCGCGATGGGCGGTTGGGGAACTCGTTACGGGGCCCTAGAGGGGCGTCAGGCTGCCATCCCGACGCCCCAGGTAATAGCCTAGTTCTTGGGAGAAATAGGGCTGTCACCCGGCATCGTACATAGGCGACAGCAAGCGATTTTGCGAGTCTTTCTCAAACATTCGTGATCGGAGTTACGTGACGGTTTGCATCGGAGCCACAGGCGCCTTTATTTAAGGCACAGGAGAACGCGCATGACACAATATGAAAAACGGGCTGAGGTGATTGAGACTTTGACACCCGAACAGTTTCGGGTCACCCAGCAAAATGGCACTGAGCGTCCGGGGACGGGGGCCTATTTGAACAATAAGACGTCTGGGATTTACGTTGATATCGTCTCGGGGGAGCCGTTATTTGCGTCGGCTGCCAAATACGAGAGCGGCTGTGGCTGGCCGAGTTTTGTCAAACCGATTGAGCCGGATAACGTGGTTGAGCTGCGCGATACCAGCGCTGGGATGATCCGTACCGAAGTGCGGTCACGCCATGGCGACAGCCATTTGGGGCATGTGTTTCCCGACGGGCCGATGGAGCAGGGCGGGCTGCGCTATTGCATCAACTCGGCGGCGCTGCGGTTTATTGCCAAGGAAGACATGGAGGCCGAAGGCTATGGCCAATATGTCGGGCAAGTGGAGGATTTGGCATGAGCGAACGCGCGGTTTTGGCGGGCGGATGTTTCTGGGGCATGCAGGACTTGATCCGCAAGCTGCCGGGCGTGGAAAAAACGCGGGTTGGCTATACGGGCGGTGACGTTCCCAATGCCACCTATCGCAACCACGGCACCCATGCCGAAGGGATCGAAATTTGGTTTGATCCCAACAAAACTTCGTATCGCAAGCTGCTGGAGCTTTTCTTTCAGATCCACGATCCGACGACGGTGAACCGGCAGGGCAATGACATGGGACTGTCGTATCGCTCGGCGATTTACTTTGTCGATGACGCTCAGCGGCAAGAGGCGCTGAACACCATCGCCGACGTTGAGGCGAGCGGGTTGTGGCCGGGCAAAGTGGTGACCGAAGTGGAACCCGTGAGCGATTTTTGGGAAGCGGAACCAGAGCATCAGGATTATCTGGAGCGTTTGCCAAACGGCTATACCTGCCATTTTGCGCGGCCCGATTGGGTGTTGCCAAAACGCGGATAGCTTTGCGTTCAAGGACAAGGACCACCAAGCCTGCGGCCCAATGGAGCGCGGGCTTGGTGGGCGCATTTGGTTTCCTGAATTATGCGCCCTGGTTTATGCGCCTGACAAATCGGCCCTGTCATATAGGCCTCTGTCTTGCAGGGGTGATCAGGTAAAGGTGATCGAGCCGATCAGGATGGAAACCAGCACAAATCCGATCAGTTTGTGGATCAAAAAGAACCCCCACACCTTGCCGCTGGTATGCGCAAAATCCCGTGTTTCCACACTTGTTTCAAGCAGTGGAATTGCATTGTCAGAGCTGTAGCGGACCCAGAACCACAGGCTCTTTGGTGCGGTGCCCCAGCGTTTGCCCACCGCCGCGCCTAAGGCAACCCAGCCAAAGAACCACATGACGGCCCACCACGGATAGGCCCCGAACCCAACAAATACTTTGAGCGGCCAGTACCATAATATTCTTTGAAGCCAGCCACTTGCGGTGTCAGGTAGCGACCGGGTCAGTTCAAGCATTTTGGCATATTTGACGGCACGGGCGGCCTCATAATCGCCAGCAGAAGTGTACCAGTTTTCAAGATCTTCATAGGGTTTGGTCGAAAAATGCCGGGATGTTCCGCCGTTGGCGTTCATTGCGCCCGCGATCCAATTGGTCACGTCAGAGGGCCCGGTGGCTTGGCCTTGTTGAGGAGATTTATCGGCCACAAAGCTAAATCCCCGGATGTGGGAATTTGCTAAGTTCATCGGAACAATGGAGTGATCCACGCGTGTGAAGGAGAGCGGGACATGCGCCAACAGCAGGCCGATATCGGCTTCAAAAACGTGTATTTCCGACGTGTTCCCCCATTTTGGCAGATGGAGGCCCGGCTGGTCGGCGTCTGCTAGGTTCGCGCTGGTGAGTACCGAATAGTCCAGCACAAGATCGCCGTTAAACGAGGTGCCATAGGCCACAAGATGTTTGATGGTTGCCGAATTGAGATCGACTTTTTGGAATTGACCGTCGTTGAGGTAAAGCAATTCGGAAATATGCGCGGCCCTTAGATCGAGCGTCCCGCTCACTGTCATTTTGTGAAACTCGGCCGAGCCGGAAATCCGCGCGCTGTTGAAAAACAGGTCACCGACAATCTCTGTTGAACTCATGAACAGGTTCGACAGGGAGGTAAAACGTGTTGCGGTCAGCCCAGCGTTAAACCGCGACCCGGACGTCGATAGTCCTTTGGCTGCATGGCCGGCGGACAGGCGTACAGGGCCGGCAAACTGTGATCTGATCAAATTTAAGAAGGTGTCCGTTTTGACCGATACAGCCTGTAATTGATTGAGAGAGGTGTCGTAAAAGGAAATATGTGATGTGGCCCGCAAGTCGAACAAAAACACATCCTGCAAATCGCTTTTGCTGAACCGGAAAAACCCGTTGAACCGCGCGCCTTTTGCGCTCACCCGTCCTCCGACATATAGGTCGGAAAAACTAAAGTTTCCGTCCACGCGGGCATTGTCTAACGTCAGGTCTCCGAGAATTTCGGACTGGCGGATATTGAGGTTAACGGGCACCTCGGCCGCCGCTAGCTCAAGCGCTTCAAGTTGAACGCATTTCAAGGAGAGGTCGCGGCTTGGGAAAGATTGCGCTCTGCGCCTGTCGGTCAGGACGGTCCGCATGAAATCGGCCGATAGGATGTCAGGGCCGAAACAGGTTGTGTGCACGGTTCCATCCTGTGCGGAAAGTCCTTCTGAGCCATCAAAGGCGGATGTTTCACAGAGGCTTTCCCAGACCTTTTGTTCAAAGGACGTGAAAGATGCGGGGATGTTTTGCGAACAGGTTTCGGCGGCAAACCCCGGTAATGCGGAGAGCAAAACGAACAGGACGGACACAAGGGACAACGGTGAAAGAAGGGGCATTTCAGGGGCTACATTTTGCTGGAAGGCTGGGCTGGGGTGGTCTTGTAGATATCGAGTTACACCAAGCCTAGGTCCAAGTTCGGGTTGTGGCGATGGTATGGACCGATAAAAACACGATTTGGTAAAAAAACTTGGCGCGGCGGTTCATTGGGTGGGGGCGATGGTGCCAAGCGGATTGCACAGAAGGGCGGGGCGAGCGGATGTGTATGCGCGCTTGAATGACACCCGGTGGGCCATAGGTTGTTGTAACAAGGCGGTCTTGCTTAGGGCGGATCGTCCAGAAGGTCCGGTCTCGGAGTGAGAGGTTGGTTTGGGTTAGAGCTTTGATTTTAAATGAAAGGTTTCCCTGTGCGCAACCTGTTTTGAGCGCCTGACGCACCGGGCGCATGACACGAAGAGTGCCAGAGGGGCTTGGCCTGCGACGGTTGCAGCCTATGATTGGGGGCGTCTTTGGCCGGGCGTTTCGGGCGGGTTTCCATGCATATATGCATGGGACCTGTGTCGATACGGGTGTTCAAAGCAGTGACCGCAAACCCTAAGTTAAGCGCATATGAGTGACAGCAAACGCATGGGACACGCTATGAAACATGACCAGTTCTGGGACAAGATTGCCCGCAAATACGCATCGGACCCGATTAGCAACATGCCAGCCTATGAGGCAACTTTGGCGCGGGTGCGCGCGCTCATCACCCCCGAAATGCAGGTGTTGGAAGTGGGTTGTGGCACCGGGACTACCGCGCTGAAACTCGCGGATGCGGCCGGGCATTATACCGGCACGGATATTTCCTCAGAGATGATCAAGATCGCCAATGAAAAGCGCATTGATGATGGCGTTGAGGACCTGACTTTTGACGTGGCAAGCGCGACGCAGGCGGGAGATGGCAATTACGATGCTGTGCTGGCGTTTAACCTGCTGCATCTGGTGCCCGATCCCGAAGCGACGCTGGCGCATATTCATAGCCAATTGCCCGAGGGCGGGATGTTTATTTCCAAAACGCCGTGTTTGGGAAACAAGCCCTGGTTCATACCGCTGATCGCGCTGATGCAACTGATTGGCAAGGCGCCGAAACCGGTGCATTCGCTGCGCCCTGACCGTCTGAGAACCATGATCACACAAGCCGGGTTCGACGTTGAAGAGATGATGTTCTTTCCCAAGCAGAACATCAGCCGCTTTATCGTCGCGCGCAAGCGGGCAGGGTAGAGCAGATGGCGTCTCTATCCCTGCGCCGTTTTGCGCAATTCATGAAAAACGATTTCCAGAAACATGTGAAAGTTCAGCTCGGCGTCTGAAGGCAAAGAATGATGCACCTGCCGCACCTGTTCGAACGCATATTTCATGGCGACCTCACAGGCGGTGAAATGGCGGTCGGTCAGATTGAATTTCTTATGAGAAGCTGAAAAGCGGGAGACGAGATCAGCAATGCCGGAACCCGAGGTTGCCGATCGCACAAGATCGGTCATAAACCTTTCCATCATATGAGTTTTTGCAATTGGATAGCGGTCAAAATGCGGCTGAAGCTCGGGCGCGTCTTCAAGCAGTTTTCTGTAGAACGCATCCCGAAACTGGCCCTTCGTTTGAAAGATTTTGGGGAAGTACTCCAACAGATAGCTTGGATCAAATGTTTGCATAATTCTCATACGAAGTTGCTAGGATCAAAGTGATTGATACATATCAGCGGTGTCCTTTCGTGCATTGACCTAGGTTAAGGTCACGTCATCTTCCGGGGAGTCCTGACGTGACGTAGGCGGTGACAAGGTAAAGCAGATCGTGTGATCTGGGGGCTAAGCCGCCCCCTTTGGCCACCGCGCCGGGGCGTGGGCCGCGTGCTTTTGGAGGAGCCAGGAATGAGCCACTACCCGCATATGTTAGCCCCCTTGGATTTGGGTTTTACCACGCTGAAGAACCGCGTTTTGATGGGGTCGATGCATACCAATCTTGAGGAGCGCGGCGACTGGAATGCGGTGGCGGAATTCTATGCAGAACGGGCACGCGGCGATGTGGGTTTGATCGTCACAGGCGGCATGGCCCCCAATTTGGAAGGTGGCGTGTTTCCCGGTGCAGCGGGGCTGTTTAGCGACAAAGACATTGCCAACCATAAGGTGATCACCGACCGTGTTCACGAAGGTGGTGGCAAGATCGCGATGCAGATTTTGCATGCAGGGCGCTATGCCTACGGGCCGGAATGTGTGTCGGCCTCGCCGGTCAAATCACCGATTTCCCCCTTTCCTCCCAAAGAGTTGGACGAAGACGGTATCGAAAAGCAGATCGCAGATATTGCCCATGCTGCGGCACAGGCTCAGCGCGCTGGCTATGACGGCGTTGAGGTCATGGGGTCGGAAGGCTACTTCCTCAATCAGTTTCTTGTCACACATACCAACAAACGCACCGATCGCTGGGGCGGTTCCTATGAAAACCGCATGCGTCTGCCGATTGAGGTGGTCAAACGCGTGCGCGCGGCGGTTGGGCCTGAGTTCATCGTGATTTACCGGCTGAGCATGATTGATCTGGTGCCAAATGGATCGACATTCGAAGAGGTGGTGCAGCTCGCGCAGGAGATTGAGACAGCGGGCGCAACGATCCTGAACACGGGCATTGGCTGGCACGAAGCGCGGGTTCCGACGATTGCCACAAGCGTGCCGCGCCGCGCCTTTGCTTGGGTGACCAAGAAGCTGATGGGGAAGGTCGGTATTCCGGTCATCACCTCGAACCGGATCAATTCGCCCGACGTGGCCGAGGGTGTGCTGGCTGAAGGCTGTGCCGACATGGTGTCGCTGGCGCGGCCGTTTTTGGCGGATGCGAATTTTGTTGCCAAAGCAGCGCAGGGCCGGGCCGACACGATTGCGCCTTGTATTGCCTGTAATCAGGCCTGTTTGGATCACACCTTTGCGGGCAAGGTTTCGACCTGTTTGGTCAACCCCCGCGCGGCATTTGAGACGCAAATCATCCTGTCAGACACCACGAGCCCAAAGTCGGTTGCGGTTGTCGGAGCGGGGCCCGCGGGCTTGGCAACGGCGATCACGGCGGCGCAGGTCGGGCATAATGTGACCCTGTTTGATCGCGCCGATGATGTGGGCGGTCAGTTGAACATGGCCAAACAGGTGCCTGGCAAAGAGGAATTCTGGGGCCTTGTGGATTGGTTCCGCACCATGGTCGGCGAGACCGGTGTGACATTGGCGCTTGGCCAAGAGGTGACGGCTGATGATCTGACCGGGTTTGACGAGGTTGTGGTGGCCACAGGCGTCACACCGCGCGATCCGGGCATTGAGGGGCAAGATCACCCCAAAGTGCTTAGCTATATTGATGTGCTGCGCAATAAGGTTCCGGTCGGTGATAAGGTGGCGGTGATCGGCGCGGGTGGCATTGGCTATGACATCGCCGAGTTCCTTGTGACCGGTGAGAGCCCGACCGAAAACCTGCCGGAGTGGATGCGCGAATGGGGCGTGACCGACCCCGCTGAGGCCCGCGGCGGTTTGGCCCCCGAAGGGCCGCAGCCCGAGGCCGCGATACGTGAGGTCACGGTATTGCAGCGCAAGGCTGAAAAACCGGGCAAGCGTTTGGGCAAAACCACCGGCTGGATTCACCGGGCGGCGCTTCAGATGAAGAAAGTGAAGATGAAAGCGGGCGTCAATTACGAGCGGATCGACGATGAGGGCCTGCATATTTCCTTTGGCGAAGCGCGTGAGAACCCTGAGGTGATCGCCTGTGACAACGTTGTATTATGCGCGGGTCAGATCAGTGAACGCAGCCTGGCCGACGCTTTGGCCGACAAGGGGATCACGGCGCATGTGATCGGCGGCGCGGATGTGGCGGCGGAGCTTGATGCCAAGCGCGCCATTGATCAAGGTGTGCGGCTTGCGGTCGGATTTGACGGCGCATCTGCGGGCTAAGTGCCAGCCTGTTTCAAGTGTCAGCCGGTTTCGCGTCAGACGGTTTCGCGATTGTGTTTGCGAAACCGGTCGGATGATGCGGATTGGTTTGGCGGGGCGAACATGAGTGCCGCAGGTGGCCCCTCAGGGCAGGGCCTATTCGGCGGCGCTTTTGAGGGTCGCCATGAGGCTGTGAAATTTTTCGCCTTGGATGGCCACATGGCTGCGCAGGGCGTCTGCGGCGGCTTCGGAATTTCCCTGCTCCAGCGCCTCTAGAATGGCTTTGTGTTCGCTCATGGATTGGGCCATGCGCCCCCTCAATCTCAGTTGCTGGCGGCGGAAGGGTTGGAGGCGGCGGTGCAGGGTTCCGGTTTCGCTTGCCAAGAAGGCGTTGCCGGATTCGCGGTAGATGATTTTGTGAAACCGCTCGTTCTCGATGTAGTAGGAATCGGGGTCCTGCGCGTCGATAGCTTTTTGGCATTTGTTGTTGGCATCGTGCAAATCCAGCAATGCCTGATCTGAAATGCGTTTCGCAGCAAGGCGCCCACAGACCGCTTCGACTTCGGCCATGACTTCGAACATTTCCATCAGCTCAACAACTCCGGGTTGGCGCACAAACGCGCCCCGGCGGGGAATGTGTTCGACCAATCCAGATCGGGCAAGCCTTTGTAAGGCCTCACGTAACGGGGTTCTGGAAACGCCAAATTGCTCGGCCAGACGCACCTCATCAAGGCGGTCTCCGTCTGAGTAAGACCCGTCAAAAATCCGCTCTTCGAGCTCTTCGGCAATTGAATCTGCGCGTCGTTGTTCCATGGCCCAAGTTTAGAATCGCGCAGTGAGAAACTCAAGAACCGAAATCTTGTATACAAGAAGCTTGACTTAAAAAACATCCAATCCTACCGTGAGCTACCCGGCATTTTTCCGGGGTCACGTTTTGGGAGGAACACATGAAATCTATAATGAAGACTGTCGTCACCGCGCTGACACTCGCATCCGTAGGCACCATTGCAGGGGCCACTGAATTGCGCCTGTCGCACCAATGGTCGACCAAAGACATCCGCCACCAAGTCGCCCAAATCGTGGCTGATGAAGTTGCGGCAGCAAATGTTGATTTGGATATCAAAATCTTTGCATCAAAGTCCTTGTTCAAACCGCGCGAGCAGTACAAGCCGCTGAGCCGTGGTCAGCTGGATATGACCGTTTTGCCGCTGTCCTATGCCGGTGGCCAACAACCCGCCTATAACCTGACACTGATGCCCGGTCTGGTGAAAAACCATGATCACGCGGCGCGTTTGTCGGAGTCGCCCTTCATGGAAGCGCTTGAAGCCAAGATGGCCGAAGATGATGTGATGGTTCTGGTTCATGGCTATTTGGCCGGTGGTTTCGCAGGCAAAGACAAGTGCATCACCAAACCGTCAGATGTGGCCGGGCTCCAGACCCGTGCGGCGGGCAAATCGTTTGAGCAAATGCTGGCTGGTGCCAATGCGTCGATCGCATCTATGGCGTCGTCGGAAATCTATAATGCGATGCAAACCGGCGTTCTGCAGGCGGCCAATACGTCGTCGTCTTCCTTTGTCAGCTACCGTATCTATGAGCAGGTCAGCTGCTACACCCCTGCGGGTGATGTGGCGTTGTGGTTCATGTACCAGCCTCTGTTGATGAACAAGAGCGCGTTTGATGAGCTGAACGAAGATCAGCAAGCGGCGTTGATGGCAGCCTCTGCCAAGGCCGAAGCCCACTATTTGGCCGAAGCCAAGAAGCAAGACGCAGCATCGACACAAGTGTTTATGGATGCTGGTGTTGAAATTGCTGAGATGTCTGCAGAGGATTTCGAAGCGTGGCGGACCCTTGCCATGGAAACATCCTATGCGAAATTTGTAGAAGAAGTTGAGGGCGGTCAGGAGCTCTTGGATATGGCGTTGGCCGTAGAATAACCTTTTGGCGGGGCATTGTTTTGACATGCCCCGCCTGTCTGCTCCCCCCCCCCCTAAATTTCACTACAACAGGAGGCGCAATTGGCTGGCCAAAGCTCCGCCGTTGCTTCCCATACCGGGAACAACCTTTTCCTTCGTGTCGTCGCGGCCCTTTCGACACTGGCTGGCTGGTGCTCGGCTGGTATGATCGTTGCCGCCGTGGCCATCACCTGCCAAATGATCACCGTGCGTTTTGTGTTAAACGGGTCGACCGTTTGGCAAACCGAGGCTGTGATCTATCTGGTCATCGCAGCCACCTTGATCGGCCTGCCCTATGTCCAGCGCTTGCGTGGCCATGTGAACGTCGATCTCATCCCGATCATGCTGCCGACAAGAGCGCGGTTTTATATGGCGATCCTGACCTCACTCCTGTCGATCTCCATCGTGTCGCTGATGCTGTTTTACGGCTATGAATACTGGCACTTTGCCTGGGATCGCGGTTGGAAATCCGACACCGTGTGGGGCGTGCGCCTATGGATTCCGTATCTGGCGATCCCCGTGGGATTTGGTCTCTTTCTTCTGCAATTGATCGCCGATCTCGTCGCTGTATTGCTTGGCATCGATAAACCCTTTGGTCTGGAGTAGTACACGTGGATCCTCTTTTGCTTGGAGCAATTGTGGCCATTGCCACTATTCTCGTCCTGTTCTCTGGAACATCCGTGGCCATCGGCCTGTTGATTGTCTCGGCCGGATTTCTGTTGGTCTTTGACGGCGCGCGGTCGTTGGAGCTTTTGCCGGAATTGCTGTTTGGGAAGCTCGACAATTTTGCGCTTCTTTCGATCCCGATGTTTATCATCATGGGGGCCTCTATTGCCTCAACACGGGCCGGGGCCGATCTCTATGAAGCGCTTGAACGCTGGTTGACCCGTGTTCCGGGGGGCTTGGTTGTCTCGAACCTTGGGGCCTGTGCGTTGTTTGCTGCGATGTCGGGGTCGTCTCCTGCGACCTGCGCGGCCATCGGCAAAATGGGCATCCCCGAGATGCGCAAACGCGGCTATCCAGACGGTGTGGCGGCGGGCTCAATCGCGGCGGGTGGCACGCTCGGTATCTTGATCCCCCCATCTGTGACGATGATTGTTTACGGGATCGCCACGGAAACCTCGATTGGCCGTTTGTTTCTGGCCGGTGTTATCCCTGGTCTGTTGTTGGTCGGCCTGTTCATGGCGTGGTCGCTGTATTCCACATGGAAGTCCGGCAATGCCTCTCAGCTGAGCTCGGGCACTTATACATGGGCGCAGCGGTTTGAAATCCTGCCGCGTGTGTTGCCGTTCCTGTTGATCATTGTTGGTGTTTTATATGCTATGTATGGCGGCATCGCGACGCCGTCAGAAACAGCCGCCGTGGGGGCATTGCTCTGCCTGATCATCGCGATGGTGATCTACAAGCTGTGGAACCCCAAGGATCTTTGGGTTGTGCTGCGCGACAGCACCAAAGAATCCGTCATGATCTTGTTCATTATCGCGGCTGCGGGTGTGTATTCGTATATGCTCAGCTCGCTCTTTATCACACAATCCATTGCCGAATGGATCGGGACGCTGGACGTGAACCGCTGGGTCTTGATGGGTGTGGTGAATGTTTTCTTGCTTATTGCCGGGTTCTTTTTGCCGCCGGTTGCGGTGATTTTGATGGCGGCTCCGATCCTGTTGCCGATCATTGACACAGCAGGATTTGATCCGATCTGGTTCGCTGTTGTGCTGACCATCAACATGGAAATTGGCCTGATTTCGCCGCCGGTTGGTCTTAACCTTTATGTCATCAACGGCATTGCGCCGGACATTTCGCTCAAGACCATCCTAAAAGGCTCCTTGCCCTTTGTGGCTTGTATGGTGCTGGCGATTATCCTGCTGTGCCTGTTTCCCGGCCTTGCGACGTGGTTACCAAATCAGGTTATGGGAGCGGTTATTTGACCCTACTTGCAGAACTTTTATCAACAGTGTTTGAGCGGCGTTATCGCGGCCAAGCCACGCGGGCGACGGATGGTCGCCCGCTTACGGAACTCGCTGCGGCTCTTGTTGGATCGGCGGGCGAGACATCAGGCTTGGCGCTGGCGGGTGAAATCCTGTCGCGCTTTGCCGACATGGATGATGACGAAAAGCTGGCCTTCTTTCGCAACATCGCCACGACGATGAATATTGATCCGGTGGCGGTGCGCACAACTTTGGATGCCTATGAGCACACGCCGTCCAAGGCGAGTTACCGGGCGTTTGCCGAAGCCGCAGAGCCCGCGCGACAAGAGTTTGTTCGGCGCTTGAACAGCGTGCAGGGGGCGACGGGGGCGTTGGTTCAGATGCGTGCAGATTTGCTGCGCTTGGGCCGCAAAGAACCCGAGTTGCAGGCGCTGGATCTCGATTTCCGTCACTTGTTTGCCTCGTGGTTCAACCGAGGTTTTTTGGTGTTGCGACCGATCAACTGGGAAAGCCCGGCGCATATTCTTGACAAGATCATTGCCTATGAGGCCGTGCATGCCATCGACAGTTGGGAAGATCTGCGCCGCAGATTGCAACCCACCGATCGGCGCTGTTTTGCGTTTTTTCATCCCTCGATGCCCGATGAGCCGCTCATCTTTGTTGAGGTGGCGCTGACCAAAGGCATTCCGGGGTCGATCCAAACTCTGCTGGCCGAAGACCGGGAAGCGGTGCCGTCTGAGGATGCGGATACGGCAACGTTCTATTCCATTTCCAACTGTCAGGCGGGATTGGCCAGCATTTCCTTTGGCAATTCCCTGATCAAGCAAGTGGCGGCTGATCTGGCGGCTGAATTGTCGGGATTAAAGACCTTTGTCACCCTGTCACCGATCCCCGGCTTGACCAAATGGCTCAAGACGTCTGAGGTGGAGTGGTTGAGCGATGACGCCGAAACGATGTCCGACAAGACGCGGGCGCTGGCTGCCTTTTATTTGTTGAATGCCAAGTCCCGCGGCGGGTTGCCGTATGATCCGGTGGCCCGGTTCCACCTCGGCAATGGCGCCGTTGTCCATGCTGTTCATTCCGACGCCGACGTCTCTGAGAAGGGGCGCGCGCAATCGGGGGGCGCAATGGTAAATTATCTCTATGACCTCTCAAAGATTTCTCAAAACCACGAGAACTTTGTAACAACACGCGACGTCGTTGCCTCGGCTGACGTCAAAGCATTGGCAGACACCGTCACGCTGCCAACGACCGAAGAAAGGTAATCCAATGGCGAATCCTCTTTATGATGGTTTCTTCGGTGTTCATGCCGAAAAAACCACGCCGTTTCTGCGTTTGGAGGGCGGGCAGGTTGTCACCCACCAAGACTTCCTGTCCATAAGCGCCCAGATCGCTCATGTTACGGTGCAGATCGGGTTGAAGCCGGGGGACCGGGTCGCGGTTCAAGTTGAGAAATCCCCAGAAGCCCTGGCGCTTTATGCGGCCTGTGCGCAGGCTGGATTGGTGTTTTTGCCGCTCAATACCGCCTATACTGTTGATGAGCTGAGCTATTTTATCGAGAACAGCGGCGCGTCCCTGATCGTCTGCGGTGGCAAAAGCCAAGAGACGCTGGGCGTGGTTGCCAAGGAGCTTGGTGCCAAGCTTGAAACGCTCAATGCCGATGGCAGTGGCACCTTGATGGACCAGGCGCAACAGATGCCAACGCGTTTCGAAACCGTCGCGCGCAGTGGCGATGATCTGGCGGCGTTTTTGTATACCTCGGGGACGACGGGGCGCTCTAAGGGGGCGATGCTGACCCAGGACAACCTGATTTCAAATGCTCAGACCCTAGTCGAGCATTGGCGGTTTACAGCGGATGATGTGTTGCTGCATGCGCTGCCGATCTTCCACACGCATGGGCTGTTTGTGGCCACGAATGTGACACTGGCGGCGGGCGGGAGCATGATTTTCATGCCCAAGTTTGATCAAGACGAGATTATTGCGCGGATGCCTGAGGCAACCACGATGATGGGGGTTCCGACCTTTTACACCCGGCTCTTGGACGATGAACGCTTCACCCGTGAACTGACGGCGCATATGCGGCTGTTTGTGTCGGGCTCGGCACCGCTTTTGGCCGAAACGCATACCCGTTTTGAGGCGCTCACCGGGCACCGTATCCTTGAGCGTTACGGCATGACCGAAACCAATATGAACACCTCAAACCCCTATGATGGTGAGCGTCGAGCCGGAACAGTGGGTTTCCCACTGCCCGGAGTTGAGCTCAAGATTACCAATCCCGACACGGGTGACACTCTGCCCGATGGCGAGGTGGGGCAGATCGAGGTGCGCGGTGCGAATGTCTTCAAAGGCTATTGGCAGATGCCGGAAAAAACCGCAGCTGAGCTTCGGGAGAACGGTTTTTTCATTACCGGCGATCTCGGTCTGATCGACGCGGATGGCTATGTGCAAATTGTCGGGCGCAACAAGGATTTGATCATCTCGGGCGGGTACAACATCTATCCCAAAGAGATCGAGCTGGTGCTTGATGATCAGCCGGGTGTCCTTGAGAGCGCGGTGATCGGGGTGCCTCATCCCGATTTTGGCGAAACCGTGGTGGGGTTGATTGTCCCCGAGACGGGTGCCGAGCCAGATGAGGACGGGATGATGGAGGCCGTGCGCAAGTCCTTGGCAAGGTTCAAACATCCCCGCAAACTTGTCATTCTAGACGAGCTTCCGCGCAACACGATGGGCAAGGTGCAAAAGAACATCTTGCGCGACAAATATGAGGGGATGTTTGCGCCCTGAAGCTCCTGAGGATTGGCACCGGTTCCCGGCCCGCCAATCGCCCGAACAGTGTGATTTTGGGCGAGGCTGTTAGTTTTACGGCCTCGTAAGCTGCGCAAAATCTGCACATCTTCTATGTGAGTTCTGATCCGCCTCGGTGTCACAACCGGGGCGGATTTTGTTTAAAGGAGAGAGTTATGCTCAAATCCCCAGGTAGGCGGTTTATCGTCGTTGGCATATTGGTTTTGCTGATGTTCATTCCGCTGTTCTTTGCCGCAGAAGTCATCAATTCACGCAAATTTTATTCTCAAGACACCATCCGAACGGTTGGTTTGGAATGGGGTGGGCAACAGACGATATCGGGGCCTTTTCTGGTGATCCCGGTGGAGCGCGAGGTGACGACGCTCAAATCGCGGCCCAAGATTGATCCCGAGACGGGCTTGGTGATGACCCATGCCGAAACCGGTGAGGAGCTCAAAGTTCGGTTTGAGGAAACGGTGATCAAGGCCGGTCCAAGTGTCTATTTGCTGCCATCAAAATTTGAAGCTGATCTGGATACGCAAACACAAATGCGCGCGCGCGGCATTTTTCAGGTGCCCGTCTATCAGGCGCAGGTTGATATGGCGTTTGACTTTGATCTGGAGGCGGCCGACCCGCTGATCGCGGAGAATGAAACGCTCTTGTGGGACAAAGCGCGGATTGAGGTTGAGGTGTCAAACAACAAAGCTTTGCGCGGGGCGGCCGAGATTGCGACCCAAGGCACCGCGCTGTCTTTGTCGCCGATGTCGGGGCGGCATGGGTTTACCGCTGCAACGGGCGATCCGCGTGGACAGGGGCAATACGATCTGACGCTGGGCTTGAACGGTGCCCAAAGTCTGATGGTGACGCCCGTGGGGTTGAACAGTCAGGTGACAATGACAAGCGATTGGCCGCACCCGTCCTTTAGCGGGGCGTTTTTGCCCGATAACCATGAGGTCACCGAGACAGGGTTTCGCGCCACTTGGTCGATACCGCATCTGGCCCGGCCCTTGCCGCAAGCAGGACGTGACGAGGTGGCCGGATCGGCGCGCAAGGTCAGCGGATTTGGCGTGCGTTTGATTGAGCCGAATGATTTCTACCAAAAGGCCTATCGCGCCGCGAACTATGGTATCTTGTTCATTGCATTGACGTTTTTGACGATCCTTTTGATCGAACGTGGCAGCGGCAAACCGGTGCATGCGGTGCAATATATACTGGTTGGGCTAACACAATCGGTGTTTGTTTTGCTGATGGTCGCCTATGCCGAGCAAATCGGATTTGCCGCAGCCTATGCTTTGTCGGCGGGGGCTGTGATTGCGTTACTGACCGGATTTGGGGCCTTTGCGTTGAAACTCGGGCGGCGGGCCTTGGTTTTGGGGGCGGTTTTGGTTGTGGTTTACGCGGTGCTGTATCTGATTTTGGACAGTGCGGATTATGCATTGCTGGCCGGATCGACATTGGCGTTCTGCGCAATTGCATTGACCATGTTTGCCACCCGAAATGAGGATTGGTTTGGCCCTGAAAAGGAAAAAGGGCCGGGGATGATGGCGCGGATCTTTGGCACTGCCGCTCCGCGCGTTGCACCCCCTCCGACAAGCCCAAATCCGCCGAAGGAGGGCTAAGACGGCACAGGGCGGGTAAACCCCCATAGGTGATTGGGTGCGTTCTTGCTATACTTATAGCGGAGCGCGCCCAACGAGTTATGAGGAAGTTGAGATGGCCAAATCACCAACACCCGCCAAGCCAGAATCAGTCCCATCGGCCTATCAGCCGTTTTTGGATGGGGATCCGCGCATGCGCAGCCCAACTGGATTGCCGGATTTGCCCGATCTGGATGGGATGATGTTTTCCAGAAGCGGAGGACCGGCGCTTGATATCGAATTGGGGGCAGAGGGAGGGGCCGCGGCCGAACAGCACCCTGCTGATCCCAAGACCCTGAACCGCCATTTGATCAACTGCACCGCCTACACCCGCGATGTCGAAGGCAAGGTGAATTTCTTTTCCTCTTTGTTCAAAGCCGAAGCCAAAGGCAAACAGGTGGGGGTGGTTCAAGAGGCCAAAGCCTTTTTCGTCAAGCGCGAGAATGGGGTGGATATTGAGTGGGGTGTCGCGGTGCGCTTGCAGGTGGATGCGTCAGAGTTCAGCGCCGAAACCCATGTGTCGATCCCCAATATCGCCGCCGAAGCGCAACTTGGCATGAGCCAGGCGCAGATGGAGATAAGCGTGCGCGGGTTTTCAGGATTTCTGGGGGATTTGTTGCCAGCACCGGATACGGTCAACCTGACCAGCTATGCAGCCTATATGGAGGCGTTTCAAAAGATCCAGAAACACGTGTTTTCAGAGGATAACGCCGATTATCTGATGCCGGTGGTCCTAGGCAAACACCAACCGCCGGATCAGGTGATTTCCTAGCAGACAAGAGCAGGCCCCGGCGCACACCGGAGCCTGCACGGTTATGTGGTTATTCGACGGTGATGGTGATCACGTCCGAGGCAACCGGCACGGAATGGGGCACATGTCCGGCGTCGCCCATCACCAGTTGGAGCGTGTGTTTGCCCGGCGCAAGGTCAAGCGTGACCTGCGTTTGTCCGCCCCCAAAATGTCGGTGATTTTCATCCGAGGGCAGGCCCATCATCATTTCCTCTTTGCCATCTTCCCCCATGCCCAGCGGCGGGCGGTCAATCAGCAGATGATGGTGCCCGGTTGCTTCTTTTTCGACACCAGCTGGGGCGACGCCCATGCCAGACAGGCCAAAGATGACGGTCACAGGGCTAGACACCGTATCGCCATCGGCAACATTGGCAAAGTAGACCATAGCCCCTTCAGGGGCCGGTGTTTCACCGCCTTCGGCCAAAACCGGCGCAGCGAGGGTCATAGAAAGAGACATGGAAACGATGGTCAGCGCAGTACGAAATAACATGATGTGCTTCCTTTGAGATGTGTTTAATAAGATGAGCCCAGCATGCGCTTTTGTTTCCCCGAGCGTCAACGTCCAAGGTGGATGGTATTCGCGTCGGCGCATTTGGATGTGGCCTTGTATGTGTTTGGGCTTTGGTGTTTGCAGGTCGGGTGATCCGAGCGGAGGGGCCGATGATCTTTGCCACGATTTTGCAGGGGCTGTTGCCGTCATTTTTGATGGTGATCTTGGGCGGTGCCGTGCGCAAACGCCTGAGCGAGAACGCGTGGCAAGGGCTGGATCGGCTCAACTTTGAGATTCTGTTTCCGGCGCTGATCTTTGTGGCCGCATCAGGGCGAGAGATTGCCATAAGCGATGTGGTGCGGATCGCCCCGGCGGTTTGGGCGATTTTGGGCATCGGTTTGGTGCTGGGCTATGGCGCGCGGCACTATGGGCCCGAGCGGTTTTTGGATTTCGCCGGCGGTTGGCAAACGGCGTGGCGGTTCAACACTGCGATGGGATTTATCGCCGTGGCGGTGTTGCCCGGCGCGGATTTTGGGATTTTGGCAGTGGCCGTGGGCATGGCGATCCCCATGGCAAACCTTTTGGCGGTGACGGCCCTGTCGCGGGGCGGCAGTTTGGGGATTTTGGCAACGCTCAAGCGGATCGCGTTGAACCCGTTTTTGCTAGCCTCGGTGTCTGGGGTCTTGGTGGGGTTGTCGGGGTGGAAAATCCCCGCACCAATATTGGCCCCGGTCGAGATGCTGTCGGCGGCGGCGATCCCGGTGGCCTTGATTTCCATCGGCGCGACAATGGATTGGAAGGCGCTGGCCCGGCTAAACCGGTTCAGCGCGATTCTATGCGGTGTGAAATTGATGGCCTTGCCGGCGGTGACATTTGCAGTCTGTATGATGTTGTCGGTTGAGAGCGGTTTGATGGGGGTGCTGGTGGTGTTTGCGGCGCTGCCTACGGCTTCGGCGGCGCATGTGTTGGCATCGGGCTTTGGCGCGGATCGCCGCTTGGTGGCGACATTGATCGCGCAATCAACCTTGCTTTCGGCGCTGACACTGCCACTGTGGATTGCGGTTGTGATGCTTGCGGGGTGAGGTCGTGCGCGGTGTGTTTCAGGCAGTGTTGTTTTGGTGTGGCGCAGCGGTTGCGGGGTCCGACAACCGGATGGAGCGGCTGCAAAATGGTCAGGCGCTGGACTGGATCGAGGCAACCGGCCATTGGGACGTGACCTTTTCGGATCGTCAAATGGTGATGATCTGCAAGACATGCGAGGGGCAGGTTGAGGTCACTCTGGACGTCGTTCCCCGTGAATTGGCAACCACCCGAAGCCAATGGAAGAGCAAGTATTTCACGGAGCGGTTGTTGTTTTGCGCCTTGCTTGCTCAGAATGGGGGGCGATGTTTGGGGACAGATCCTGTGAGTTTTCGAGGTGTGGCCTTGCAAGGGTTTCGGTCTGACCACCTTGAGAATGGGGTGAGAAGCGTTGAGATCGTTTTATACAATCGGCACTTGTCCTATGGTGTTGAGGTGCTGAAAACACAGATCGCGATGCATGAAGGCCAAATGGTGCCGCAAGGCACTGTTGGCTTGATGTATTCGGCCATGGCCCAATTGACCCACTTTTGGTGAAATCATGAAGCATCTAAGGTCGGGTGGATGGCTCCTTCTTTTTGTTCTTTGTCGCCCTCCCGTTGGCGATCCTTGTGTTTGATCCAGAGCAGCAAACACAGGAAAACATCTCCCGAGCGATGCTCTACTACTCTTTTGTAGTTGGTTTTTTTATCTGGGCTTGGTGTAAACGCTAGGGCTATGGGCGCTTGCGCCGGTAGTGGCGTTTGACCATTTGCGTCAGAAGGGTTTCGACGCCGATCAGTTCGAAATCCAACTCCCTCTCCAACATGTCAAACAGGCGGGTGCCGCCGCCGAGCAGGACCGGGACTTCGGTGAGGATCATGTCATCGATCAGATCGGCATCCAGAAAGCGGCGGATCGTGGCACCGCCATCTATATAGAGCCGCGAGTGACCAAGGGCGTTGGCTTGGGCAATGATTTCCGATGGGGTGCCTTGGGTCAGTGTGACGTGATCAGCAAAGGGGGCGGGCACCGAAGTCAGGGTGGTGCTTAGGATGAACCCCGGTTTGGGATAGGGCCAACCGATGCCAAAGCCCTGAACGGCCTCAAAGGTGGTGCGCCCCATGATTATGGCATCAATTCCGGCTATGAAATCGGCAAACCCCATGTCGTCGCCATCGGGATTGGGCACTTGGGACAGCCACTCCAAGCCGCCATTGCGATCAGAGATATAGCCATCAAGGCTTGTGGCGATATAGACGGTGTTGGGCATGTGCGTCGCCATTTTTAGAACCGGTGTGGCGGCACCAGATATTGTTCGTGCGCCCTGTGCAACTTGTTTCCATGCTGCGAACACTGATCAACAAAACCCCGATATTGTCGCGGCACTGCCCCAGTCCTGCCCGATTGTCCCGGCAAAACTCATCACAAGAATTAGATGAAGAGGGACCCGAGCATGGATCGCCTGACGGAAATGGAAGCGTTCGCCACTGTGGTGGACCAAGGTGGCTTTACCGACGCTGCCAAGAAGATGGGGATTTCAAAATCCGCCGTCTCAAAGCATGTGTCATCGCTGGAAGCGCGCCTTGGGGCACGGTTGCTGAACCGCACCACACGTCGGGTCAGTCCGACTGAGATTGGCTTGGCCTATTATGACCGCGCCCGCCGGGTTTTGAATGATGCGGGTGAGGCGGATGCCTTGGTCACATCCATGCAAAGCGCGCCGTCGGGGTTGTTGCGGATTTCGGTTGCAACAGATTTTGGTGTGAACCATCTGAGCCCGCAACTTGGTGATTTTCTGGCTGAATTCCCGGATATTACGGTGAATATGGTGTTGAACAACCGCTATGTTGAGCTGATTTCCGAAGGGTTTGATATGGCGATCCGGATTGGGGAGCTGGAAGATAGCACCCTGCGGGCCCGCAAGCTGACAGAGACCTCCAAGCGAATGATTGCGTCGCCCGCCTATTTTGAGAAATACGGACGCCCGCAGCGGATTGATGATCTGAATGAGCATAAGCTGTTGCACTATTCAAACCAGTCATCGGGCAATGTTTGGAAGCTGACTGCACCATCGGGTGAGAAGCGCCAGGTGCGCACTGCAGGATGGTTGACGGTGAATGATGGGCAATCTTTGCTGAACGCCTGTGTGGCCGGGCTTGGGATCGCATACCTGCCGTCATACCTGTATCATGAAGCGATGGAAGCCGGTCTGGTCGAGGATGCCATGCCTGACTTGCCGCAAGAGACCCAAGGCATTTACGCGGTTTATCCGCCAGGCCGGTTCACACAGCCCAAAGTGCGCGCGTTCATTGATTACCTGGTGCATGCCTTTGCGGACAAAGGCCCTGTGACCTGGTAAACCCACAGCGATTGATTGTCTTAAGCCCGGGCCGGTTGGCCTGGGCTTTTTGCTTCTTGATGGTGAGGGTGGGGCTGTTCGCCCTTCTCAGTGCGGGGATTTTTCGGAGAAAAATCGATCTGAAAAGGGGATGACTGGGGCCAGTCGGCGTTTTGGGTTTATTCCGTCGAAATGAGAACGGCTTCGATTCGACGATTTGCTTTGCGCCCTTCCGGGGTGAGGTTGCTGGCCACGGGCGACAGATAACCAACACCATCAGCCCCGATTTGTTCAGCTGGGATATTGTGACGGTCACGCAGGTAGGTCACTGCGGCAGAGGCGCGTTTACGCGACAAGGCCTGGTTTCCTTCCAATGAGCCAACCGCATCTGTGTGACCAACAAAGAGAATACGGCGACTGGGATTGGATGTGAGATAGTCCGCTATGGCATCCAGCGACTCGGCTGAGCCATCCCCCAGTGACGATGAGCCGGTTTGAAAGACCAGATCGCTTAGAATTGCGTGTCCGGTTTGTTCCAGTTGGCTGGCGAAGTCGCTGTTTGTGACCACGGCTGCTGCAACGGGTTTGGCCGTCGCTCGGACCGATCCAATCGTATCGCCCGCGCGAATGATTTGCACGTAACCCGCGCGTTGATCTTTGCTTGCCAACAATGAGATCGCTTGGCCTTTGGGGCCGGTGGCCGCGATAAAGTGGTAGTCTGTCAGGCTGACATACATATCCGGCCCAGGCAGCACAAAGGTCTGAAACCGGAAGTCAAATCCGCCGCAAGCCGCTGAAATGCAATCAAATTCAATGTCAAACCCACCCTCACGCAGCTGGTCGCGCAAAGGTGTCAGCAACTGCAATGATGTCAGGCCGGTGGCGTCGATACGCCAGGATTGCACGTTCACCGCGCCTTCGATGCGGCGACTGGGCAGGCCGCCCTCTTCGGTCCAAGGGCCGATAGGCAGGGCATAGGCCCCTTTGCTCTGCGCCACCTCGCGGGTCATTTTAGCCCCTTTGGGAAGGGCCAAATCCTGAGCCAAAACCGGGCTGCCGCCACACGCGAGAGCCCATAGCGCCAGCAGCGATGCCTTAGCGGTTTTGTGCGTGATAGTCGTCATTGGGGCGCATATCGGTGGCACTGGCAACACGGTTGGTCATATTGAAAAAGCCGGTGACATTGGCAATGTCCCAGATGTCACGGTCGCTAAAGCCAGCATCGCGCAGGGCCTGACGATCGGATTCGATGATTTCGGCGCTGGCTTTTGTCATTTTTTCGGCGAAACCCAGCATTGCGGTTTGGCGGTCAGACAGATCAGCAACCCGCCAGTTCATCACCATCATTTCACCCAAAATCGGATCACCCGACATGTCGCGCACGGCGGCTCCGTGGGCGGTCAGGCAGTAGAAACACTTGTTGATCGACGAAACCACCACGGCAATCAATTCACGTTCCAGCTTGCTAAGCCCGCTGTCGGCCAACATCAGGTCGTTATACATCGGGGTGAATGCGTTGAGTTTTTCAACATCAAATGCATAGGCGCGCAGGACGTTGGGCACCATGCCCAGCTTGTCCTGACAAATGTCGAAATACTTTTGTGTTTCGGCGGGCAAAGGATCGGCCATGGGCAGATTGAGTGCGGTGGGCTGGTCTTGGGCCTGGTCTTGGGTCTGGTCCTTGGGCGTGTCTTGGGGCTGCTTTTGTGTCACGAGTCCTCGCTTTCAGCATCGTCCCGGAGGATGCGATAATGATAATGTCCAACGGTGTTTAAGTCGAGTGAGGCGTAGAGCCCGTTGGCGTGGTCATTGGCCTGAGTGACCAGCGCGCCAATCCAGTGTGCGCCTTTGCGCTCGGCCCAGAGGGCGGCGCAGCGCATCATCCAGGCCCCAAGCCCTTTGCCGCGATGATCCTTGCGTATTTCAAGCGCATGCACCAGCGCGATGCCATCATGAATTGCGCAAAACCCGCTGCCGGCAGGGCGGTCGCTCACCCGGCCAAAAAGCCCAATTTTAGGCGCGGTGCAGCGGTCCATGATCCGCAAACGGGCGGGGTCAAGCCCGCCTTCGTCCCAGATTTCATGCATCACAGCCAAGGGTTCCCAGACCGAAAAGGCGGTGACAGGGGGCAAGGCGCGGTCGGTAAGCCGACCAATGGGGGCCAGGCGTATGTTGGTCGGATCGACGTCGTCATAGCCGCGTGTCTCAAGGGCTTGGTCCAGCGCCTCGTCACCGCCGCGAATCATAAACAGCGGATCTTGACCCATCAAACGCATGGCGCTTTCGGCGGCGCTTAGGTCATCGGGGCGCCATGCGGCCCGTGTGGTTGCGGCGGAAACGCGTTTGCCGCCCCCACGCCCTTCGCGCAAAAGCCAAGGGCCCGCTTCCACCAGCGCGGCGGCGGGCCATGTGCCGTCTACCGCAGCGAAAAGACGCTCAGCGGTGGGCATGTCCAAGTTTGAATGTGTCGTCACGCTCCGTTTATGGCCCGACCTCGCGCCGCTGTCCATGCGCGAGACTGGGCTTTGGCAGTATTGACGCGCAGAGAGCCACGCTCTGCCTAAATTCAGGTGTCTGGGAAGAGCGTCGAAAGCACGGCCATCGCGTGATCGACCTGTGCGCCATCGGCACCGCGGATCACCACATTGGCTCCGTAAATCCCATCCTTTTGAAAAGGATAAGAGCCGATGGAGAGGTCAGGGTAATCTTGGGCGAGCTTGCCAAGTGGTTCGGCGATTTCGCCCTCGCCACGAAAAATTCTGAGCGATTGGCTTAGCAGCGGCGCACCGCCGGTCAGATTGGGCAGCAGGCTGGCGACCATCGCCTGAAACACCGCAGGAACGCCCGCCATAACATGGACGTTTTCGATGGTGAAACCGGGGGCGATGGAGACCGGATTGTCGATCAGGGTTGCGCCTTCAGGTATGCGGGCCATACGCAGGCGGGCGGCATTCAGCTCGGTGCCTTGGCGGTCATAATGCGCCTGAAGCAAGGCGCGGGCATCATCCCGCACATCAACAGTGACGCCAAAGGCCTGCGCCACACAATCGGCGGTGATGTCGTCATGGGTCGGACCGATGCCACCGGAGGTCACCACCTGATCATGGGCGCGGCGCAGATCATTGAGCGCCCCGACAATCGCATCGGGGTCATCCGACACAACCCGGACTTCTTTGAGATCAATGCCATGTTTGGTGAACTCACCAGCCAGATAATACATATTGGCATCACGGGTTCGCCCCGACAGGATTTCATCTCCGATGACAAGCATGGCGGCGCTGGGATTGGTCATGGGAGGTCTCCTTTGAGTTTCGCGCAGGATAGCGGGCCGCGGCGTGGCTGCAAGGGTGGCTTTTCACCGCGCGGCGTGGAGGTTAGGAAAGGCACCATGGAATTTACAGAGCCTTTGATCCCCGCCACCTTGCTCCGCCGCTACAAACGGTTTTTGGCCGATTGCCGGCTGGACGACGGGCGCGAGATCACCGCCCATGTGGCCAATCCCGGATCGATGCTGGGGATGAAGGATCCGGGGTTGCGGGTCTGGCTTGAGCCCAATGATGATCCGAAACGAAAGCTGAAATTTGCGTGGCGGCTGATTGAACAGCAGGACGGGCATTTTATCGGTGTGGATACCGGAGTGCCCAACAAGATGCTCAAGGCGGCTCTGATGGCGGGGCAGGTGCCGGGGTTGGACGGCTATGATTTGGTCCGGCCAGAGGTCAAATATGGTGAGAACAGCCGGATTGATTTCCTGCTCACCGGGTCCGCGCGGCCAGATTGCTATGTCGAGGTGAAATCAGTGACTCTGTCGCGCCAACCGGCTTTGGCAGAGTTCCCCGATAGCGTCACTGCGCGCGGGGCCAAGCATCTGGCAGAATTGTCAAATATGGCGCAGGCGGGTCATCGCGCGGTGATGCTGTATTTGGTTCAACGGACCGATTGCACGGCGTTGACGCTGGCCGCTGATATTGACCCCAAATATGCGGCTGCCTTTGGCGATGCCATGGCGCATGGGGTTGAGGTTCTCAGTTTTGACTGCAAGCTGTCGCCCGGCGGCGTTGGTCTGGGAACATCGGTGCCGTTTCACGCCCCGGCTTAGGCCGTGTCTTGCCAAGAGGGGGCGGCCCCCTCCTGGCGTAACGTCACATCAAACTTTGAGGTTTGGAATGATCTGCTTTTTGCGGCTCATAACGCCGGGAAGAACAACGGTGTCGCCGTCTACCGTTGCGCCAAAGCTCTTCTCTGCAACAGTTTTGATCACGTCGTTGGGGACCAACAGGGTCGCTTCTTCTTTCAGGATGTCGACAACAAACAGCAAAACCTGATCAACGCCGTCTTCGGCCTGAACGGTTGCATAGGTCTCCATGATCGAGGCTTTGCGATCCAGCGGGATGTTTGGCGCAGTGGTTTCGAGAACCGAGACGCGGAATTTCACACCGTCGACAGCGTATTCCTTGCTGTCCATTCGGATCAGATCGGCGTCGGAGAATGCCGAGACGTCGGATTTCGCAGCAAACATTTCAGCAGCGTATTCGGTGACGTTGATGCCCAGATCGCTTGCCAGCGCCGCAACAACTTCGCGGTCGCGGTCGGTGGTTGTCGGCGAGCGGAACTCAAGCGTGTCAGACAAGATGCAGGTCAGCGCCGCGCCTTTGACCCAGTCGGGCATTTTGGCGGTGTCGTCGCCCATCAGGTCATACATGATGGTGGCTGTGCAGGCCAAAGGACGGATGGTGATGTCGATTGGACCTTTGGTTTCCAGGCCGCCAACCAGCTTGTGGTGGTCGATGATGGCCTGAACGTCGGCACCATTGATATTGGCGGGCAGTTCGGCGGGGTTGTTGGTGTCAACGATGACACAGGCCTGGGCGTCTTCGACATCGGAAATGATGCGCGGCTTGGGCAGGTCCCAACGCTTCAGCATCCAGGCGGCTTCGGTGTTTGGCTCACCGAGCAAAACCGCCTCGGCGTCACCGCCTTTGATCTCGTTTAGATACCACGCCCAGATGATTGGGCTGCCGGTGGAATCGGTGTCGGGGGATTTGTGGCCAAATACCAGCGTTGTCATGATGCATTCCTTGAATAAAGGTCCTGTTTGCGGGCCTTCTAGCGCTGCGAAGACGACTTGTCACCCCAACGAAGACAGGGTGCGACCTTTGCGGCGGGGGCGAATTTTCGGCGAAAATTCGTGGTCGGTCTGGCGGGTGTTCGTTGGGGCCCTGTGTCTTCGCTTCAAAAGAGATCGCGGGGCAGGGCTGTTCGATCACACAACCGTTTCGGAATGCCGCGAAGCCTTCGACACCACGCCCCAATCAAATCCTGTGCGCAAAACTACCTCGGCATTGGGGTTTTGTGTTTGTTGTAGTCGGACCAATCGGTGATCTCGGGATAATATGTCTGGCGCCAGCGCTTCACGCGCGGGTTCATCACCCGTTTCCACAGCGGCGGCATCATCGCGCAGACTGACATAAATGGATAGCCATGTGGCAATTGCGGGGCCTCGTCAGCCGAATAGTTTTGCAGCAATGGAAAGCGGCGATCCGGTTTGTAGTGGTGATCGGAATGGCGCTGTAGGTTGATCATCAGCCAATTGGTGGCTTTATGAGCGGAATTCCAGCTGTGATGCGGTTTGACATGTTCATATTTGCCGTCGCCCAAATGCTTGCGGGTCAAGCCATAATGTTCACAGTAATTGACCACCTCAAGTTGCCAAATCGCGACAAACGCCTGAACAACAAACAGCCCCATGCCCAGCCAACCACCTACAATCAGTGCGCTTATCAGCATCACAAGTTGTAACCCCCAATACCGCCAGAACGGATTGGACGTGTCATGCCAAGGCAGTTGCTTGCGCGCCAGCATGTCCCGTTCGGCTTTGAACGACGACACAAGACTTTCGCGCAGAACACGTGGGTAAAACCGGTGAAACCCTTCGTTATAGCGGGCTGTGACCGGATCGCGTGGGGTGCCGACATAGCGGTGATGGACCAACAAATGCTCAGAGCGGAAATGCGAATAGAGCACCATCGCCATCAGCAAATCCCCAAGCAGGCGTTCGAAATTGTTCTTTTGATGCATGAGCTCGTGGCTGTAGACGATGCCGACTGTGCCGCTCATGACACCAACGCCGAACATCACGCCAAAGACTTCCCATCCGCCAAGATGATCGGCGCGCACGGTGTAGGCGATCAGGCCCATCATGGTCAAAAACTGGATCGGCACCCAAATTTGAGTGAGCAATTTGTACCAAAAGAGCTGATCATCTGTGGTTTCGAGATCGGCGTTTTCGGTGTTTAGCCCGACCAGAAGGTCGATAGATGAAAACAAATACCACGTGACCAGCGGCGTCACCACAACCCACCAACCGCCCATCAGCGCTCCGAACCAGACCAAGGGGATCAAGATAAACGACAAAAAGAACGGCAAGGCCGAGCTGAATTTTGCGATCTTATCGGCGGGGATCTTTGCGGATGTCGGTGCAGGGGGCATTTTGGGTTCCTGTCATAGCTGGGCGAACACTGGCCCTATCGCGGCGCTATGGCAAGGCAGAGCGCTGCGTCACATAGATTTGGCCAGATCATAGGCTTTGCGCATCACGGTGGGTAGGTTTTCGCGGTCAAACTCTTGTGGGACAACAAAATTACCGCGTGTGGCTGAGCGATCCATCGGCACAAGTGCGGTCATCACCCGCAGGCGCAAATGGAAATGCGTGAAGGTGTGGCGCGCCTCGCCGGCAACCTCTTTCCATTCGGCGCGGATGGGCGGGGCCTCTTGCGGATCATCACCCCAGTCAGACCCTGGCCACCCGAGCATGCCGCCAAGCAAGCCCTTATCTGGCCGGGTTTCCAGCAACCAAGCGCCATCCACACGCCGGGCCAGATAGGCGATGCCGAGCCGGGTGGGTTTGCGTTTTTTGGGCGTCTTTTTAGGCAGGTCTGCGGCTGTCCCGGCCTCCCAGGCGGCACAGTTGCTACGCCAAGGGCATAACCCGCAGGCCGGGTTTTTGGGGGTGCAGATCGTGGCCCCCAAATCCATCACGGCCTGGGCATAGTCACCGGGGCGTTGCGTGGGGGTGAGTTTGGCCGCGTAGCCGTGAAAGATCGGCTTGGCCTGAGGAAGCGGGGTGTGATCATCAAAGATTCGCGCCATAACCCGCTCAACATTGCCATCCAGCACGGTTTCTGGTGCATCAAAGGCAATCGAAGAGATTGCGGCGGCCGTATAGGGGCCGATGCCGGGCAGTTTCAAAAGCTCAGCATGATCGTTCGGAAAGACCCCATTATACTCGGTGGCAACAACCCGCGCACATTTGAGCAGGTTGCGTGCGCGGGCGTAATAGCCAAGCCCGGCCCATGCGGCCATGACGTCAGCGTCTTCGGCCGCAGCGAGATCACCAACTGTTGGCCATCGGGTCGTAAAGGCTTCGAAAAAGCTTTTGACGGCAACAACCGTGGTTTGTTGCAACATGATTTCTGACATCCAGACCCGATAAGGATCGGGGACAACCCCCGCCATACGGGCTGCAGGCGACACACGCCATGGCAGGTCGCGGGCATGGCGGTCATACCATGTCAAAAGCTCGTCCGATCTCGGCAAGTCACGCAATGGTGAGTTTCCTTTGATTCATCACACACATTATTTAGAGATGGGGCTGGCACCCATCCTCCAGCGCATTACAATAGCGCCGGTCAAAGGGATTCACACTATGTCGAAGCGCAAGACAACCACTTATGGCTTTGCCCGCACGTCGAACTTGCTGCAAAAGCAAGTCCGCGCGGCATCTGAGAGCCGTGGATTTGCGCAAAGTCGGGTGCTAACCCATTGGGAAGAAATCGTTGGCACCGATATTGCCGCCATGTCGCGCCCCGTTGATATTAGTTATGGCCGGGGTGGGTTTGGGGCAACATTGTCGGTGCTGACCAACGGGGCCAATGCGCCTTTGTTGCAAATGAAGCGGGAAGAGCTGCGCACCAAGATCAACGCGGTGTATGGCTATAACGCGATTGCACGTATTCGGGTGACCCAAACCGCGAAAACCGGTTTTGCCGAAGGGCAGGTGGATTTCACCCATCGTAAAAAAGCGGAAAGAATGGCTCCTAGCCCGGAAACGGTGGCCAAGGCGCAGACCGCGACACATGATGTTGCCGATGATGGCTTGCGCGCGGCGCTTGAACGGCTGGCAACAAACGTCATATCGAAAGGCAACCGGATTTAAGCCCGGACTGTCACCAGAGAGGAAGAGACAAGAATGATGAACAAGATCCTTCCGGCGGGCGCTGTTGCGTTGGCCCTGATCGCAGGCGGAGCCTGGTACATGACCCAAGGCGCGGCCCCCGGGACAACCGCCCTTCCTGGCGCGGCCAATGCGCAGGCGTCGGATGTGGACACATCCAGCGTGATCGAAATGATCGAAGGCAATGCGGATGCATCGGTTCAAGTCATTGAATATGCGTCTTATACCTGCCCGCATTGCGCGTCGTTCCATGAAAACACCTACAAGCAGCTGAAGGCCGATTACATTGACACCGGCAAGATCGGTTTCACCTTCCGTGAAGTGTATTTCGACAAATTCGGCATGTGGGCGTCGATGATTGCGCGCTGCGATGGGCCTGAGAAATTCTTTGGTGTGACCGATCTGATGATGAAGGGGCAAAGCACCTGGGCGCGGGCCGGATCCGAAGGGGCCATTGCAGATGAACTGCGCAAAGTGGGCCGTCTGGCCGGTATGGACAGCGAACAGATCGACGCTTGCCTGACGGATGGCGACAAGTTGCAGACGTTGGTGGCGTGGTACCAGCAAAACGTGACCGAGCATGACATCTCGTCGACCCCGTCCTTTATCATCAACGGCGAGAAATACTCGAACATGAGCTATGCCGATTTCAAAGTGATTTTGGACGAAAAACTAGCAGAATGACGTCAGCACCAAAGGGCCCGTTAGAGGGCGTTAAAGTCATTGAATTGGCACGCATTCTGGCGGGCCCTTGGGCTGGCCAAACCTTGGCTGATCTTGGCGCAGAGGTGATAAAGATTGAGAGCCCCGCTGGCGATGATACGCGCCAATGGGGCCCTCCGTTTATTGAGCGTGAGGACGATACCTCGGCAGCTTACTTCCATTCGTGCAATCGGGGGAAGGCGTCTGAAGTCGTCGATCTGACCTCAAAGGCCGGACAGGATCGGATGCGCGAATTGGTTGCTGACGCGGATATTCTGATTGAAAACTTCAAGCTCGGCGGGCTGAAAAAATACGGTATGGATTACGATAGTCTGGCGGCTGTGAACCCACGTCTGATCTATTGTTCGATCACTGGTTTTGGCCAAGATGGCCCCTATGCGCATCGGGCTGGGTATGACTACATCATCCAAGGCATGAGCGGTTTCATGTCGATCACCGGCGACCCGGACGGCCAGCCGCAACGCGCCGGCGTAGCCATTACCGATTTGTTTACAGGGCTTTATTCGGTGTCGGGCATCCTCTCGGCGCTCTATCAACGCGAACGCACGGGCAAAGGCCAGCATATTGATATGGCGCTGCTGGACTGTGCGGTATCGGCGATGGCCAACCAATCGATGAACTATCTCAGCACCGGAACACCTCCGGGCCGCACCGGGAACTACCACCCGAACCTGACGCCCTATCAGGTGTTTGATTGCGCTGATGGTCATATCATCATCGCCACGGGCAATGACGGCCAATACCAACGGCTGTGCGGTTTGTTGGGATTGGACGATATGGCAACTGACCCAGATTACCTGAAAAACGCCGACCGCGTCGCTAATCGTGATGCCATGATCGCACGGCTATCCGCGGCCACTGCGACGATGACCAAGGCAGATCTGCTGGCCGCGTGTGAAGCCCAAGGGGTTCCGGCTGGGCCGATCAATGACATGGCTGATGTCTTTGCCGACCCACAGGTTCAAGCCCGAGGACTGCAAATCAACCCCGATGGCACCCCCGGTGTGCGGAGCCCGTTCAAGTTTTCAGATGCGGATTTGGTTCTGGATCGGTCTGCACCGAGATTGGGCAAAGCAGAATAGTGAAGTCCCAACGCTTCTCAGTGTATCATCAGGGCGATCTGATTGGGCATTCTTATCTGGAAGAAGGTGATGCCCCGATGGGTTGCGCAAACGGGGTTCTCATTACGACGGCGACGTTCACCACTTTGAAACACCGGTTTGAGCGCATTTCGAAACGGAGCGACCCTGTGGTTCTCTTTGGCGGATTTGAGGTGCGAGAAGAACTTGGCGATTCTATCGAGTGCAAGGACGTCGTCATTTACGACAGTGTGATGGACATACCTGCACACGTAGATGTTATTGGCATGATGGCAGAGCGGTATGAGCAACTCTTTCCTCACCATTTGGAAGCCTACGATAAACTCTGGAAGCGTCCGGCAGATGACTAGCGCGAGGGGGATTACTACCCCTCGCACCGAAGTTTAGAGGTGATCGACGACCATAACATGCTGGGCCAATGTCTGGACTTCGTCGTTCCAGCGGCTCACCAATTTAGGGTCTGACGGAGCGGCCATGACGCCAACCGGAACTTCGCGGTTCAGCACCGCTTCGACCGCCAGAGACACCGGAACCGACACCAAACGCGCCATGGCTGTGCCGCGCTCATCGCCCCAAGCATCCATCGCATAGGTTTTGTGCCAGACCGGAACACCGTCTTTCTCGGCCATAAACGACACGCACATAATCACGCGGTCGGGCTCGCCTTGGTCATAGGCGTTGTCCTTGAGCAGTTGATCCGCGATTTCGGTCAGACGCTCATCACTTGCGGTGCCCGCTTCGGCAAAGATGTCCTTCCACGCCTCAGCCCAGCCGTTCAGGCGCAGGGTGCCACGGACAAAGTCTTTGATCGGCCATTTGGGATCAAAGTTATACTCCTCCATAAACGGCAATGAGTCGCGGTTTGGGTACACCTCAAAGCTTTCCGGCACGGTCAGCGGCGCGTCATATCGCGTGATCGCATCCCATGGTTTGGAGACGTTCAACTCGGAAAAATGCCGGATGGATCGGGACGGCGAGCGGAGCGCCTTGAGCACCCCAACCGGGGCCCAGCTGAATTTGTAGCGAAAGGCATTGGCGATTTTAGGAACACCGCCACAATAGGATGTGAAGCTGATGGCGTTGTCGGTGTCATAGGCCGGGGACGCTTTGTAATCGGCGACCAAAGCATGCGCCATCAGATGGTCGATGCCCGGATCAAGGCCAACTTCGTTGATCACCCTAACGCCTGCGGCACGCGCTTTGCTATCCAAATCGCGCATCTCGGGCGCGATATAGGAGGAGGACACAAAATGTGCGGCCTTGGAGATGGCCAGCTCGGCCAAAGGCACATGCCAGTCACCGGGCAGCATCGAGACGATGATGTCTTCGGCCTGTAGATCAGCTTCTAACGCTTTGATGTCAAAGGCGCGGATGTCTTGGGTCAGATCACCAACGGCGTCTTGGGCCTTGGCGGGGGTCCGGTTCCAAACAGTGACCGGATGGCCCGCTTCGATAAGGCGACGCAAGCCGGGAATGGCCGACAGGCCGGTGCCACACCAATGGATTGTCATGTTTTAGACCTCAGGCTTGTGTGAGTTGAAAGTATCAAAGGCACGGCCCCAAACGCCGCTGTCCAGATCGTCCAGCGTTTCGAGATGGGGCAAGAGCTGCTCTGCGAAATCTTGCGAGGATTCCAGCGGAAGCAAAGACGGCAAATTGTCGATGGCCATAACGTCAAGGGGCGGAGCATCATAGGCACGGGTGACTGGTGTTTTCCAAGTGGTTTCAAGGTCATAGACTTTGACGGGAGAGAATTCGCTTTGTGGATCACAGGCGATGTCACCGATCACGGCCAGACGGCGCAGATCTGTTTTGGCACTTTGGGGGACAAAGACCGGGCAACCGGGGGTGGCAAGGATGCAGTTGAAGAACAGATCATGTTCCAACACTTGCGGAAATGGCCCGCCAGATGCGGTTTCGGCCATGTCCCAATCGGTGGTGGTAACCCCCATCTGTTTGCACAGATCGCGCGCGCCAGTACCAACACGGCCAAGCGCCCCTATGACGAGGGCGGTGGGGCGTTGGTCGCTGGCGCGGTCAAGGGCGGCCTTCAGCTCGGCTTGCAGGCTCTCGGAATTGGGCCAGGTCGAGACAGGCGGGCAAGTGCCGCCCTGTTGCTGCGCCGCCCATGCCAGAAGCGATACGGCGGCCCCCGCATATCCCGCCCAATAGCCAAAGGCGGCAACCCGGCGACCATCTTGAGCAATCAAATACTCCAGATCATACAGCGCGCCGCCGCCCGCCGCGAACCGAGCCAACAAACGGGCCCCGGCCTCTTGGCCCTTGTAGGCATGGCCAAACATGATGTGGCGGTGGATCAGCGGCTTATCGTCCTCGGGCAGTTCCTTGAGGCCGAAAATGATGGCGTCGCCTGGTGCTTCGGGCCAGCTCCCTTCCGGGGCCAGCTCGGCTCCGGCGTCAACAAAAGGCTCGCTTGCCATGATCCGGGTGGGACTGTCTTCGAGAGTGACACGAAACCCTTTGGCGATCAGCTTGGCGACACCTTCGGGCGTGATACCAACACGTTCTTCGTTGGCGCGGCTTTCGGCGCGAATCCACAGATGAGTCATTGCGGCTCCCTCATTGCAATCACAACGGAACGGTCATTTCACACCCGCGCGTCCGGGCGCAAGAATTTTCCAAAATTCTTCAAGAATTCGTGCACGAATTTTGGGCGTACCCTTATAGGTGGCTGCGGGCAAACGCGCGTTCCGGCGTGTCCAAATGCGGAATGGCGTTAAATTGGGTCATTGCCAGCCCGGTGGTCAAGGGCTGCACCCGGTGCAAGGAGCTGTTTTCGATCGACAGGCACATATGCGACAGCGCATCAATATCAAGGCGCAGAATCAGACGCATGGCCATACCGATTAATCCGCCCGATGTGACCACCAACGCCCGGCCCTCGCCAGCAGCAATTTCGGTCATTGCGTCATTCACGCGGGTTTCAAAAGCGGCAAACGTCTCTGGAACATCTTCGATCCGGTCTTCTTGCCAATAGCGAAACAAAACGGGCAGATGTTCGATAAACCCTTCACGTTCTTTAGGAATTGCTAATCCGTGTTGTTGCTCAAGGCGCTGGGCAACGTCGAAATATTGCATTTCATTGAGACGCGGGTCATGGACCATCTCAGCAGGGCAGTCGGCATCAATGCCGGTGGCGGTTTCGATATGGCGCGTCAAGGTGCCTGTATAGACACGGGCGAACACCTCACCCGTTTGGCGAAAATGATCACCGAGCCAGCGCGCTTGTTGCCACCCAAGATCGCTCAGCTTGTCATAACTGATTTCATCGCGGGCTTCGGTGTTGGCCTGACCGTGGCGAACAAGGGTGATATGGGACATTTGGGGGCTCCTTTGCCCGATCTTTAGGGGCATTGAGCTGCGACGAAAAGGGCTTTGCTCTGGTCTTGGCGCGCCAAAGCCCTTAAGTATCGCCAAAGTTTTGATGGAGCGTATCTTGAGCGACGATAAAGGCCGCGTCACCCGCGACGGAATCCGTATTTATCAGCCGGGCGATTTTGCCGGAATGCATAAGGCTGGGCAGATTACGGCGCAGATTTTGGACGAAGTGGCCGACCATGTTTTTGTCGGCCAAACCACTGGCGCGATTGATGATTTCATTCGCAAGCGGGTCGAAGAACTGGGCACAACCTCGGCCACGATCGGCTATAAGGGCTATCAGCATGCCAGCTGTATCAGCGTCAATCACGTGGTTTGTCATGGCATCCCCGGTGACAAAAAGATTAAAGACGGCGATATCCTGAATATTGACGTGACTGTGATTGCAGACGGTTGGTTTGGCGACAGCTCGCGCATGTATGTGGCGGGTAAACTGTCGCGCAAGGCCGAGCGATTGATTCAGGTGACCCATGATGCCCTGATGATGGGAATCGATGCGGTTAAACCGGGCAATACCTTTGGTGATATTGGTCACGCGATCCAGTCGTATGCAGAATCGCAACGGATGTCGGTTGTGCGGGATTTCTGTGGGCACGGCCTTGGCCGGGTGTTCCATGCGCCGCCCAATGTTTTGCATTATGGGCGCGAAGGCAGTCGCGAGACCCTTGAAGAAGGGATGTTTTTCACCATCGAACCCATGATCAATCTAGGCCGCCCGGAAACCAAAGTTTTGCAGGACGATTGGACCGCAGTGACGCGGGACAAATCCCTGTCGGCACAGTTCGAACATTCGATTGGTGTGACTGCGGATGGTTGTGAAATCTTCACCCTGTCCCCCGGCGGAATGTTCCATCCGACCTATAGCAAGGGGTAGGGTTTTGGCCCTGCAATAGGGCCACACTCTTTTCGCTATCGGGTGATATAGATCAGGCGGACAGCCGATCCGGGGCCTCAAGAGGCTCCCATGATTTGTAGGCGCTCCGTGTTTTGACCCAGGGCAAAGCCAGATTTTGGCTTAGCTCTGGTGGTTTTCCAACGGCTCCGATCAAGCAACCGTATTCTCGGACTCGCCTGTCGAGATGAGCTGTAACGCCTTTAGATTTCAGGATATTACCCGGATATCGGCGGATTTTGGCAACGAGACGCTTGTCTATTGTGTGTTCAACGCTGGCAGCGAAGCAGTCGTCCAGAGTTTTCGCGCTATCCCGAGCGTGATGAGCGCAGATAGGGGCGGGTTTTGACGCTGTTGTCTTTTGCCAGTTGAGCAATGGTATTGTGCTCATCTTGTCGGGCTGACACCTGTGTCGCAGGCTGTCCAAGCAAAGCAGGAAAGGACCAGAACAAGGATTGAGTGACGCAAAAGAAACCGCCTTTTGATTGGAATATCGTTTCCAGAAAGAGGGCGTTTTCACATCACGGTTTGCAGGGCAGGGCAAGGCAGGACTGTGCGGGATGGCGGGCTTTCGCGCGTTTTTGGTTCAGAGGCAACAGACAAGAGGTGAGCACAGCGCTGTCACACTGCTGGTGCTAACCAATAGGCTCTGGCCCTGTGCTGAATAATGAATGCACTCAACCCCTAGGTGTTGGGCGACATCCGCGCGGCTACCACTGCCACATCGCGGGAACAAAATGGTAGGCGTCGCTATCCTTGAGCACGTGACCGACACCGGGAAACGGGAAGTGATAGCCAAGGACTGCCATCTGATCGGTCGCGGCCATATCAAGCAAGCGCATGCGCGTGGCGGCCGTCATGTCACCATCCATATCGAAGCCATTGACCCAATCGGGATGGGCAAAGTTCATCCAAGCGTGGTTCATTGAATCGCCAAGCGCAATCAACTGCTGGCCATCAGATTCCACCACAACGGCCATGTGCCCCGGCGTGTGGCCGGGGGTGTCAATGACACGAACGCCTGGCGCGATCTCTTGATCATTGGATAAAAGCTGCCAGTCGGCCCCATCGACATTGATCGAGTTTTGCGCCCCTGCAATGAATTGCTGTGCTTCGGCCGGTGCCGAGGTGAGCAAGCCGTCTTGCATCCAGTAATCTCGCTCGGCACCGCCGATCAAATACTGAGCATCCGGGATGATCGCCTCATCAAAGTCGTCGCGCACACCCCAAATATGATCGGGGTGGGCATGTGTGATGACCACATGGGTGATGTCAGAGGCGTCGATCCCTGCGGTTTCAAGATTAGACATCAACCGCCCCGCCGTGTCGAGAAACCGGTCGCCTGAGCCGACGTCGACCAAAATCTTGGCATCGCCCAATTCGATCAGAAGGTGGTTGGTGTGGCTGTAATTCGTTGTTGGAGATAGGAAATGGCGGGTGAGGAATGCCTGAACTTCGGCGGGATCGGCATTGACGCCAAGCCCTGTGGTGGGGGTCGCCAAATGGCCGTCTGAAACCACCGTCAGCTTGGCGGACCCCAGAGTAAAGCGAAAATGGCTTGGGTTTGTGAGGGTCGGATCAGAGAGGCTCGGCGCACCGAGCTCCGCATTGGCAAGTGCGGGCAATGTCAGAGCGGGCATCGCCCCGGCCATTCGAAGAATGTCACGGCGGGTGGGGTGAAATAGCGACATGCTTGCCTCCTCATGCATAGATTTGAATTTGATTATGCATATGGGGGCATAATAATCCAGACGGAACTCGTCCGAGTGAGGGCTTGTGGCGGGCGTCTTCGGTTTTGAAGCCTATTCAGCGCTGAGAAACGTGATCCACGTATCGCCATATCGGCGTTGATCCAAAAGCTCGTATCCGGTCGGGGGGGCTTGGGCTGCGTTTTCTTCCCAGACGATGAGAGCCCCTGTTGCGATCCAGCCGGATGCGGCGGCGCTTGCCAAAGCTTTGTCACCCAGCGTCTGCCCATAAGGTGGATCCAAAAACACCAATTCGCAGGGGGCTGGGGCGTCAGGCAGACGGGTGGCGTCGCGCGAGATCAGCTTGGATTGTGCTTTGCAGTTAAGGGTGTTGATGTTGTCGCGGATCAGTTTTCCTGCGATGCGACCATCGTCAACAAAGGTCACATGCGCAGCCCCGCGCGACAGGGCCTCAAGCCCCAAAGCGCCGGTGCCCGCAAAGAGATCAAGCACACGCGTGTTGTCAATCGGATCACCAAATTTGCCGCCCTCAAGCGCGTTAAAAAGGCTTTCTCGCACCCGGTCGGTGGTGGGGCGCAGATGAGCACCTGCATCCCCTTTGCCAATCGTCGCCAAACGACGACCGCGATACTCTCCCGCGATGATTCTCACGCTTTTAACAGAGCCTTGAGATCACTGGAGGCGTCCCCAATTTGATCAGGTGCCGGGGATTTTCCGGCCTCGATCAAGCGTTTTCCAACCATGTAGCCACGCGGGTCATTCATTGCATCGACGGCCAGCAGGGTGTCGCCCGCGTAATACCAATGGGAGCGCGGTCCATCACCAGCATCACGGACAACGACCCGGTCATAGCCGGTATTAAGCCCTGCAATCTGGAGTTTGACGTCATATTGATCAGACCAAAACCACGGTTTGGCGACGTATTCACGGCCCGCATCCATGATATTATCGGCCACCAGCTCGCCCATATCGACGGCGTTCCCAACGCTTTCTAACCGCATCTGCCCGCCTGCCCCGGGATAAGAGGCGCAATCACCGGCGGCCCAAATGGATGGGTCAGAGGTCTGGCCATAGGTATTGACCTTGATCCCATTGTCGATGGCAACTCCGGCAGCTTCGGCCAAACCAATGCCCGGAGTAATCCCAACGCCGACAATGACAAAATCGACGTCCAGAGTCGTTCCATCGGTCAGTTCCGCACCGCTGACAGCGCCGTCGCCGGTCAGTTTAACAAGGCCACAGCCTTCGCGCAGATCAACACCATGAGAGGTGTGCAAGTCGCGGAAAAAATCGGATGTTTCAGGGGCTGCAACCCGCTGCAGAATCCGGTCAGCGGCTTCGACCAAGGTGACGTTGAGACCCAGTTTTGACGCGACCGCTGCGGCCTCGAGGCCAATGTAGCCGCCGCCAACGATCAACACGCGGGCACCGTCTTTGCAATGCGGGGCCATGTCATCCACATCTGCCAGCGTTCGGACAACAAACACGCCGTCCAAATCACCACCAATGGCGGCCGGCAGACGGCGCGGTTCTGACCCGGTGCAAAAGATCAAATGGTCATAGCTGTGATTCTCGCCCGCCGCAGTGATGGTTTTGGCGGCTGGGTCCACGGCTTCGACCCGAACACCAGTTCGCAGATCAATGCTGTTTTCGCCGTAAAAAGTTTCGGGGCGCAGAAACAAACGCTCAAGCGCCATGTCGCCGAGCAGATAGGCTTTGGACAAAGGGGGGCGCTGATAGGGGGGCTGAGGCTCATCGCCAAACAGGGTAATGTCGCCGTCAAATCCTTTGCTGCGCAGCCGGGCCACCGTAGACGCCGCTGCCTGTCCTGCTCCGATCACAACTACTTTTGACATGCATTCATCCTTGCCTTTGTTTTCCTGCAACCTATCGTCCAAAGCGCAAGGAACGCAATCGCAAGGAACAGGACCAATATGACGATTTCAGTAGGTGACACATTACCCGACGCGCAGCTCAGCCGCTTTGGCGGCGACGGACCCGAGCAATTGGCACTCAGTAGCCTGACAAAGGGGCGCAAAGTGGTGATTTTTGGCCTGCCGGGGGCGTTTTCGCGCACCTGTTCCGCCACGCATCTGCCCAGCTTTATGCGCAGCGCACAGGGTTTTTTTGACAAAGGCGTGGAAGAGATCATCTGCCTGTCGGTCAACGATCCGTTTGTGATGCAGGCGTGGGATGAAGCCAATGGAGCAAAAGAGGCTGGGGTGACATTGCTGGGTGATTCCGCTTGTGAATTCACCAAGGCCATCGGCATGGAGTTCTCTGCACCGGTGGTCGGTTTGTTCGACCGGTCCCAGCGTTACGCGATGTTGGTTGAAGACGGGGTCGTTAAAGTGCTGAGTGCCGAAGACTCGCCCGGTGCGTGTGAGACCACCGTCGGAGAGACATTCTTGGCCGAGATTTAAGCTTAGCTGTGCCCGGAAATGCAATCCAATTTGCGGGCCAGTTTGGCGTCCAGCGCTGATAAACCACCAACATCATGGGTGCTCAGAGTGACATTTACAGTTTTGTAGATGTTGCTCCATTCCGGGTGGTGGTTCCATTTTTCCGCCCACATCGCGGCGCGGGTCATAAACGCAAAGGCCTCTGTGAAGTCTTTGAAAGAAAAGCGTTTGTGGATCGCGTCGCGCCCGTCCACCATGGACCAGCCGGTGTCTAACAGCGGAGCAAGCACAGTTTTGCGCGCTGTATCGGACAGTAATTCGGTCATTCTTGTTCCTCCCGCTCTTCACGCCGAAACGGGCCATAGGAGGTGAGGATCTCGATATCCTCATCCACCGCGGCCCTTTCGGCTTCAAGATAGCGCGCAACAGCTTCTGAAAAGCCGGGATTGGCCAACCAATGCAACGAATGTGTCGCCACTGGTAAATAGCCTCGCGCTAGTTTGTGTTCTCCCTGCGCCCCCGCTTCGACCCGATCAAGGCCCTGCGCGATGGCAAAATCGATGGCCTGATAGTAGCATGCTTCGAAGTGCAAACAGGGATGATCTTCGACGCAGCCCCAATACCGGCCATATAGGGCATCGCGACCGATGAAATTTAAGGCACCGGCAACAGCCTGCCCATCGCGCGAGCACATGACAAGGGCGATATCGTCGCGTAGCACCTCTTGGGCGATGTCAAAAAACACGCGGGTTAAATAGGGCGTGCCCCATTTGCGCGAACCGGTGTCTTGGTAAAACCGCCAGAACGCGTCCCAATGGTGCGGCTGGATTTGATCACCGGTCAGGATGTCGATGTCTCCGCCAAAATTTTGCGCGCGGGCGCGTTCTTTGCGGATGTTTTTACGTTTGCGTGAACTCAGGCTGGCGAGGAAAGCGTCGAAATCGGCGTAGTCGTCGTTGACCCAATGAAATTGCTGACTGGTGCGGCGCAACAGGCCCATTTGTTCGCCCGCGATGGCTTCGTCTTCGGTGCAAAATGTGATGTGCAGCGAAGACAGCTCATTATTGGCGCCAAACTGAACAGCCCCTTGAACAAGGGCCGACATGCCGGCGGCCTCGTAGCCCGGACGGGTAAGAAACCGTCGTCCAGTGGCGGGGGTAAAGGGAACAGCGATTTGAAGCTTGGGGTAGTAATTGCCCCCCGCTTGCTCAAGCGCATGGGCCCAATTGTGGTCAAATATATACTCGCCCTGGCTGTGCCCTTTGGCAAAAAGCGGCGTCACGGCGATGGGCAAACCATTCATTTCAGCGACGAGATAACGCGGATCCCAGCCTGTGCCTTGGCCAACCGAGCCACTATCTTCCAGCGCCTTCAGGAACCGATAGGTGGTAAATGGATCGTGCGGGCGGCCATCTGTGTCTTCGGGGCAGGCGCAGGCATCCCAATCGGTGGCCGCAATTTGATCAAGCGACGTCAAAACGTTGATGGTGATGGTGTCGCCTTGATCCATGCGCTCAATTTGGCATGTTTGTTTTGTGGTTCAAGCGCTGTAGCCCTCAAAGGTGACATTATCAGCCAGTTTTCGCGCCTCTGCCTCTTGTTGCGCCGAGCGGACTGTCCAGCACAGGATCGGAATGCCTTGGGATCGGAGCCGATCCACATGGGTTGATCTGAGATCATCGACATTATGGCTTATGAAACAGGCTCCGACGCGGTCGTAATCCGGTAGCGGGCGCAGCTCTCTGAGGCGATCAGGCTTGATCGTTTGCCAGTCGTCATGAAGAAAGCCGCAGGTTGTCAGCCCGCGCGGGCGATTGGGAATCAGCCGCGCCAATTCGGCAACCATATGCGGGTTAAACGACATCAAAGCGACATCCCCTGAATACCCCTCAAGCGCCCGAGCCGTGGCTGCTTCGAGCGGGCCAACCGCAGGGCCAAGGCCGCCGTCCTGGTCTTTCAACTCGACCAGCAAGGGCACCTGTCCGTCAACGATTTCAAGCACTTCGGAAAGGGTCGGCACGGATTCATTGCCGCCAATCAATTGAATGTCCGCCAGATCCTGAGACGTGCGCAATTGCACGGGGCCCTTGTGACCGGCCAGACGTTGCATATCGTAATCGTGAAAAACCATCGCCTGTTTGTCGCGCGACATTTGCAGGTCGATCTCAATCGGGTAACCGGCGGCAATGGCGGCGCGAATGCCCGCACGTGAGTTTTCAGGCACGCCCTGCGCAACATCGTGCAAACCACGGTGGGCAACAGGGCGGCTTAGAAGGCTGTCAGGCAGTATCATACCAGTTCGAAAATGCCTTCGATTTCAACAGCAACGTTAAACGGCAAAGCCCCGGCAGACACAGCAGACCGCGAATGGCGACCGGCTTCTCCGAGGATTTCAACGAGAATGTCTGACGCGCCGTTGATCACCTTGGGTTGATCGGTGAAATCGCTTGGTGAGTTCACAAACCCGGTCAGTTTGATCACCCGCTTGAGCCGGGTCAGATCGCCATCACAGGCGGCACGCACTTGCGCCAAAAGGCTTAGCGCACAGGCCTGAGCGGCAGCGGCCCCTTGTTCCACGGTCAGATCTGCGCCAATTTTTCCGGTGATGAATCCGTCAGGCCCCATGCTGATTTGGCCGGATACGAACAGCTGATTGCCGGTTTGGACATAGGGCACGTAATTCGCGGCCGGGGCAGGGGCGTCAGGCAGGGTGAGGCCGAGCTCACTCAGGCGCGATTCGATGGCATTGGTCATGATGCGGTTCCTTCCGATTTCAGTGCGACGCTAGTGGCGCAACGCGGAAATGAAAAGGGCCAGAAAACCTGTGCGGAACGGGCCAATGAAGACCTAGTGTCATTGGCCCGACGAAATCATATCGCGTATTTTCACAGCCTTCTCAAAGTGATCCAATTTGTGACGCTTAATCCACCATTCGGCGGCCTCCATCAACAGGTCGGGGTCATCGTTTTTATTGGCGAAAAACGCATAGAAGGACAGGCCGACCCCGTCCCCCTTTTTTGCAATTTTCTCGTCGCAAATGCGCATGGCTTTGTGCCGCAAACTGTCACGCATCGGTTAGCTTTCGCGGAAGGCTTTGGCAAAGTAATCTGAGAAGGGTTTCACCAGATAGGCCAACGGGGTGCGATCTTCGGTTCGGATAAACGCTTCGACCGGCATGCCCGGAATCAGGGTTGATCCTTCGGGGATACGATCAATCTCACCATCATTCAGAACGATCTCGGCACGGTAATATTTGATCCGTGAGGTTTGATCTTCAAACGCATCCGCCGAGATTTGCATCACTTTTCCAAAGAGCTCTGGGGTTTCGCGCTGATCCAGTGACGAAAACCGCAATGACACTTCTTGATTGACGAACAACTGGTCGATGTGGATCGGCTCAACCTGCGCAGCGATGACCAATGGGCGGTCCTGGGGCACAAGAAACAAGACCGGGTCGGCAGGCCGAATAACAGAGCGCGGCGTGAAAACAGTTAGGCCGTAGACCACGCCAGACACCGGTGCCGTGATTTCCAAACGGTTGAGCCGTTCACGCAGGGCCCGGCGTTGTTCAGCCAGTTCGCGCTCGCGAAATTGCAGATCGCGCAGGGTGGTGATCGATTCTTCGCGGCGCTGGGTTTCGAGGCTGAGAACCTGAATGTCGATTTCCGTGATTCGCCCTTCTGCTTGCGCTTTTTGTGCTGTTAACTCACCAACTTGACCGGCGATCCGCGCCTGTTCGCGTTGCAGCGACAGAACGCGGCTGGCCTGGGCCAATCCCTTGTCGAGCAAGCCTTGCTGATCCTTAAGTTCTTGTTCGATCAGGGTAAGCTGTGTGGCAAGAGCCACTTTTTGGGCCTCAATGCCGACGACCTGATCCGCGATCTGGTCTTTGCGCTTGCCCAGCTGTTCGACTTCGCGTGCAGAGGTATCGAGACGCGCTTGAAATAGGTTCAGCTGGCCGTTGACCAAGTCACGGATATCGGGATTGGACTCCGCTTGGGCGAGGAGCTCAGTGTCAAAAACGATATCATCGTTTTTGTCGCGCTCCGCCACCAAACGGGCGCGGCGTGCGCTCAGTTCAAAAAACTGCCCATCGGCAATCGCCAGCTCGGACTTGATCAGGGTTGGGTCAAGGCGAAGCAAGACGTCACCGGTTTCAACGGCATCCCCTTCGTCGACAAGGATTGCTTCGACGATACCACCATCGATATGTTGGACAATTTGCCGGTTTTGATCAACTTCGATAGAGCCGCTCGCGACGATCGCGCCGGAAATATTGGTGGTGGCAGCCCAGGTTCCGAATCCGCCAAGAAGAACGGCCAGCGCGACAAGGCCCACGGCCATGGGGAAGCGCATTGAATAGTTCGCATGATCGCTCATCGGACACCTGCGGGGTTAGGGTTTTTCTGAATTTGCTGGTGGTTCTTGACCATTTGACGGAGCACTTCTTCTTTGGGGCCAAAGGCAACACGCGTACCGTTTTCAATCATCAAGAGAAGATCGCATTCTTTGATAGCCGACGGTCTGTGGGCCATAATCAGGACGGACTTTCCTTGTTCTTTAAATAGTTTGATGGCCTTGTTGATTGCTTCGGATCCTTCGTTATCAAGGTTCGAGTTCGGCTCATCCAGAACAAGCAACACAGGATCCCCATACATCGCACGGGCGAGGCCGATCCGCTGGGTTTGTCCGCCCGACAGGCGCCCCCCAGCCCCGCTAACACGCGTGTCATAACCCTCCGGTAGCTTGAGGATCATCTCATGCGCATCTGCTTTTTTGGCGGCTTCCACGACTTTTTCAGCGTCTGGTTGTGACGACAAGCGCGCAATGTTTTCGGCAATCGTGCCGTCGAACAAAGTGACACGCTGAGGCAGGTATCCGATATGCTTGCCCAGCACATCAGCGCCAAATTGGTCGATCGAGGCCCCATCGAGGCGAATTTTCCCGCCCGCTGGCCGCCAAATACCTGTCAGAGCCCGCGCGAGCGTGGACTTACCGGACCCCGACGGGCCAATCACCCCAATCGCTTGGCCGGGGTCGAGGTTGAAAGACACCAGCCGCAGCGAAGCTTGCTGTTCGCCCGGAGGCACGACGGTGAGTTGTTGAACGTCAAGTTTGGCGCGGGGTCGCGGCAATTCTGTGCGCGCCGGTTCAGGGGGGATTTCGCTAAGCAGTTGCGACAGGTTTTCCCAGCCCTTGCGAGCCCGTTCAACAGACGGCCATTGGCCGATGGCAAGCTCAATCGGGGCCAAGGCGCGGCCCATTAAGATTGACCCGGCGATCATCGCACCGGGTGTCAATTCGCCCAAAAGAACCAAATAGGCACCAAGCCCAAGCATGGCCGATTGCAAAAGCAGGCGGAAAGACTTGGTCAGGGTGGTGAAGAAACCGGTCAGGTCAGAACTGCCGATTTGGCCGGACAGCGCTTGACCGCGTGCGCCCATCCAGCGGGTAAAGGCATCGCGGCGCATGCCAAGGGCCTGCACCATTTCGGCTTCGGATTGGATTTGCTCGGCCGAGCGCTCTGCGGTCATCACGGCGATATTGGATTTGAGCGTGGGGGTGCGAGTGACGATTTGGTTGATGACCGTGACCATGATCAAAAAACCACCGCCCGCCAGAGCCAGATAGCCAAGCCAAGGGTGGAAAACCATAATCCCGAGAATGAAGAAAGGGGTCATTGGGATGTCAAACAGCGCCAACAACACCGGCGAGGCCATGAGCCGTTGAATCGATTCTAAATCGCGCAAGCCAGTTTGGGACAGAGAATCAGGTTTGATTGCGGCGCGGCGTACAACTGCATCAAAGACCCGGAGATCCAATGCGGATTGGAAACGGGCCGCAACCCGCCCCATGACCCGGCCTCGAACAAAATCCAGGATGCCCATCATGCCGTACAGAAACACCACCAAGACCGATAATGCGATCAATGTTGCTTCGGAACGTGAACCAAGAACCCGGTCATACACCTGCATCATGTACATCGGGCCGGTGAGCATCAGAATGTTGACGCACAGACTGAAAATACCAACGAACCAATAATATGGTCTGCTTTGGCGGCGGGCGGCCAGTAATTCATCGCGGCCCGGCTTTGTTTGTTTGGCGTTCATATGTTAAAACTACTTTGTTTATTCATGCGTTGCCCATCTGGCATTGAGCGGCATCCTAAGCGGCATGTCGCCAATGTGCCACATGACAGTTGAAACAGGGTGGCTGCATTGGGTCTTATGACAAAACTTACTAAGTAGCCTTTTATGGAAGCTTGCATGCTTCCCCAAGATTTTTGAAGGGATCTGACGCGGATGGGTACGATACGTGCGTCTTTAGCCACTCTTGCCTTGGTATTGGCAACTGCTTGTAGCAACACTGTGCCTTCGGGGGAGGTCTATGACCCCTATGAAGCGCAAAATCGCAAAATGCATGCGTTCAACGCCAAGTTTGATAGCTCGACTGTGCGGGGGGCTGGAAACGGCTATACCAAGGTTGTCCCGGAACCCGTTCAGGACAACATTGCAAATTTCGCTGATACAGTGTCGATCCCGCAAACCGTCGTGAACCAAGTCCTTCAGGGGCGTTTGGGGCGCGCGACCAAGAATACTCTTCGGTTTGGGATCAATGCGACCTTAGGCATTGCCGGGCTGGCCGATGTGGCGTCGGATCTCGGGCTGGAGCAAGACGAATCGGATTTCGGCGAAACGCTCGCGGTATGGGGCATGCCAGAAGGGGCCTATATGGTTTTACCCTTCGTTGGCCCGTCTACCGATCGAGATACGGCCGGAATGCTGGTTGATATGTTCACTAACCCGCTCGACTACGTTGTGCCGGCACCCGAGAAATATCTGGGGACCGCCGCCAAAATTGCTGAGGAAATTGGGGATCGTGGTCGCTATTCGGATACTTACGATTCTGTGATCCATGACAGCGCCGACTCCTATTCTCAGATAAAGCTCATATATCTGCAAAACCGGCGTTACGAATTGGGGGAAGCCCCACCTGAGGATGATATTGATCCACATGCGCTGGATACAGAAGGATTTTGACAATGATGCATGTTATGACCCGTCGGTCTTTTGTCGCTGGAAGCGCAGCTGTCGCCACATTTCCGGTGCAGGCCTTTGCTCTGAATGAGGCTCAGGCTGGTTCGCTCGTCAATGGGTTGGTCGGGGCGATCAACAAGGTCATTGATTCTGGCAAATCCGAAAGCGCGATGATCCGGGATTTTGAGAAGATCTTTAAAAAATACGCAGACCTGCCCTATGTGGCGGCATATGCCATGGGCGCAGATGGTCGCCGTGCCAGCAGCGCGCAGAAGAAGGCATTTACCAATGTCTTTACCGGCTACATTTCGCGCAAATATGGGCGTCGGTTCCGCGAATTTATTGGTGGGCGCTTGGAAATGTCCAAGGTGCGCAAGGTCAAAAACTATTACGAGGTCACGACCATCGCCTATCTGCGCGGTGAATCCCCGTTCGATGTGTCGTTCCATGTGTCAGACCGGTCTGGCAAGGATCTGTTTTTCAACATGTTCATCGAAGGTGTGAACCTGTTGTTGACGGAACGGGCTGAGATTGGTGCGATGCTGGACAAGCGTCGTGGTGACATTGATGCGATGATCAAAGATCTCAAAAAGGCCGGTTAAGCGGCTTTGTCCTCAAAGGATGTCGCCTCACCTGAGGCGGAGTCATAGACTTTCGCCATAGCCGCGCGAAGGTGGGCGACTTCTGCATCGGTCTCCGCAGCTGGATCGGGCGTGATTTGATCCAGGACCTCGATGCGAATGGTTCCGGCGCGGGGCCAGAACACGCCGTGCGGCAAGAGTTTGTCAGCCCCGATAATCACAAACGGGCGCACCGAACGCCCGGTCGCTTGGGCGATCAAGACAGCGCCGGCTTTGAACGGTGGCAGGCCGGGTGTCCGCGCCCGTGTCCCTTCAACAAACAAAATAGGAGAGCGCCGTCGCGGCATGTCACGCACGGCATCGGTCAGCGATTCCAGTGCATGTTTGCCTTTGTCGCGGTCAATTTCCAGAAGACCGGCCCCCTGAAATCCACGTTTCAGCAAGGCGGCTCGGCACAGTTCCTTCTTGGCTCCAAAGGTCACCCATTTTTCGTCAGGGATGACATGAAGCATGCAAAACCCATCAAGATGGCTGCGATGGTTGACGGCGATCACGCTGTTTTCATCGCTGGCCAAGGCTTGGATCGCCGCGTCGCTGATGTCGACTTTGACGTCCAGAAACCACAAAAGCCAGGAACAGCTGCGTGACACAGTGCGCCAAAACCAGCCGCGAAATCCGGGGCGTTTGCTACAAAGTGCAGGGACAAAGGCGACAAAGAGAAAGATCAGCGGTCCAACAATGATCAGAGCAATACGTTTCAATAGACGCAGGATCATAGTGGGCCTCTTGGCATTATACTGGTGTCGCAGTTGAAACCGACTGAGTGGTCCAGCATCTATGAGCCATCATGCCGGATCAAAGGCAAGCCTGAACATGTCAGGCTTGCGGAGCATTGGCTAAGGGTGGCATCTGGGCCGCATCTCTCCCGTGATCAGTTGCCGCCAAGAATATCACGCAAGACCTGATTGAGGATCGAATCGCGCACCTTTTTGCCAGAGCGGTCATTGCTTGGGCGGGTGTCAGCCTGAGGGGCTGGCTTGGGCGCAGGCGCGGGCGGTGTTGGTGCGATTGAAGGCAATGGGGTGACCGGCAGTCCCTCGTGCACACGCTCCATAACCTCATGCCAGATTTCCGCCGGAAGCCCGCCGCCTGTCACACCTGACAGGGGGGTGTTGTCGTCATACCCCATCCAAACCCCGGCGACGTAGTCAGCTGTAAAGCCCACAAACCACGCATCGCGGGCCTCTTGGCTGGTGCCGGTTTTGCCTGCTGCCGGACGGTTGTTCAGACGGGCGCGCCCTCCGGTGCCTTCCGTGACGACTTTTTCCATCATCCAGATCAATTCACCAGCGGCGCGGGGTTGAATGACCCGCTCACCAATGCCGCCACCGGCCCCCATCAGCGGGGTGTCATCGCCGCGCAAACGCAGTTCGGTCAAACCATATGGCGTCACCGAGGAACCGCCATTCAGGATGCCGGCATAAGCACCGGTCATCTCAAGCAGGGTGGCTTCAGAGGTGCCAAGTGCCATCGCCGGGGTGTCTTGCAAATCGCGGTGGATGCCAAAGTCGCGGGCAACCTGCATGACCAGGCCACGGCCGACAGATTCGGAAATCTTGACGGCCGGGATATTGAGCGACTGTTTGAGCGCATCCGTGAGCGTAACCCGGCCCTTGAATTTCTTGGTGTAATTGTTGGGGCACCATTCGCCGGAACCGGGAATGTTCATGCAAAAGCGTTCATCCAAAACTGTATCGAGGGGGCCATAGCCCAGCTCAAGCGCGGTGGCATAGATGAACGGCTTGAAGGCCGAGCCGGTTTGGCGGACCGCTTGGCTGGCTCGGTTGAACAGGCCCGATGCATCGGTTTTGCGTCCGCCAATCATCGCGCGCACCGCGCCATCTGCGGACATGACCACCACAGCAACCTCGGCCTTGGATCCTTTGCGGACCTTTTCGCTAAAGACCTGGTTCACCGCAGCCGCCGTTGCGGCCTGTAGGCGTGGATCAAGTGTTGTACGGATCAAAACATCTTCGGTTGTATCGCGGGTAAAGAATTCAGGGCCCGACCGCATAACCCAATCGGCGAAATACCCGCCTGCTGACCTGTTCGCCTCGGCGGCGAGGGTGGCGGGATTGTTCTGGAAGTGCCGGGTTTCTTCGTCAGACAGCAGACCTTGATCATTCATCAGGCGTAAAACGGTTGCGGCGCGGTCTTGGCTCCGTTTGAGGTTGGCCGTTGGTGCCATCCGTGTCGGAGCCGTCAAAAGCCCAGCAATCATGGCTGACTCTGCGGGGGTCAGGACGGCCGCGGTTTTGTTGAAATAGCGTTTGGCCGCCGCCTCGGCCCCATAGGCCCCGCCGCCCATATAGGCGCGGTTCATATAGATCGAGAGGATTTCGTTCTTGGTGTATTTACTCTCCATCGCCATGGCATAGATCGCTTCTTTGATCTTGCGGCTCATGGAGCCTCGTCGACAGTCCGCGACATATTCGGCTTCGTTTTCCCATTCGGACGGGTCAAACACGACGCCCAGACACAGCAACTTGGCGGTTTGTTGGGTCAGGGTTGAGCCACCATGACCAGATAGCGGGCCACGCCCTTCGCTCAGGTTGATCCTGACAGCACTGGCAACACCGCGTGGGCTTATGCCGAAGTGGCTATAGAAACGTTTGTCTTCGGTGGCGACAATGGCATTGCGCAGATGAGGCGAGACTGTTTCAGCATTAACGGCCCCACCATATTGATCGCCGCGACGGGCATAGACCGCACCATCGCGATCAAGCAACGTCACCGATCCGCGGGCGCGCCCATCGACCAGGCTCGAAACATCGGGCAAGCCGGAGCGGACGTAAAACACCGCGCTGGCGATGATCATAGCCATGACCAATGACGTAAAGACAGTGGTGCGCCAGATCAGCCGCCAGATCAGGCGAAAAATGCCAAGGAAGAAGGCGACAATAGGATTGCGCTTGCTGGTTGCCTTGCGTTTTGCCGGCTTGCGGCGCGGTGCAGCTTTCTTTGGCGCGGGTTTCTTCTTGGTCGTGTTGCGCGAATACCGCTTATCGGCCACGAGCCTTCCCGGCTTACGTCCTGAACTACTCATACTTCTTGCCCGCCTGATTATCGCCCAACAGGGCTGGTCGCGTTTTGCTTTTGCACGATTCTACTTGGTTATTTCCGGAATGTTGACCACCTCAAACGGTCACATACACTTTTTGTTGAGCTTAAAAATTAGGCATTAACCACTTGATGCGCAAAAAATGTGCGCTACTGCCGGGTTTTTGCCCGTTTTTGTGGCTCAAAGCTTCAAAACACGCCGCCTAGAGGCTCTTTCTGCATTTGCGAAATACGTAAGGGGCGCCGGGACGCGGCCCCGGTGAGACGAAAGGGACCAAACGGTGAAACTGATCATAGCAACGATCAAGCCATTCAAACTCGAAGAGGTGCGCGAAGCGCTGACCGCTATCGGGGTGCGCGGCATGATGGTTACGGAAATCAAGGGCTTCGGCTCTCAGTCCGGCCATACCGAAATCTATCGCGGCGCAGAATACGCTGTGAACTTTGTACCAAAGATCAAGCTGGAGATCGTCGTTTCGGCGGCGATGGCCGATCAAGTGGTCGATACAATCAAGACAACTGCGCAGACAGGCAAGATCGGTGACGGCAAGATCTTTGTTCTCGATGTGGCGCAGGCCGTACGTGTGCGTACCGGCGAAACGGATGCGGACGCGCTGTAACGCGCTTTTCCAGTTAATCTCCTGACATTCAAGGGACGAAAAGAATGACAAACTTTAAGACACTCGCCGCGGCGGCTGTTCTGCTGGCACTGCCAAGCCTCGGCTTGGCTCAAGAAGCAGACGTGACGCCCCCCAACTCCGAAGTTGGCTTTATCTTCACCACCTTCATGTTCCTCGTCGCCGGTTTCCTGGTGTTCTGGATGGCCGCTGGTTTCGCAATGCTCGAAGCTGGTCTGGTGCGCTCCAAGAACGTGACCATGCAGCTGACCAAAAACATCGCTCTGTTTTCGCTTGCTGCGATCGCCTATTACGTTATCGGCTACAACCTGATGTACCCAGGTGACGGTTGGACAGTTGATGGCATCATCGGTGCCTTCTCCATGGCCGCCCTTGAGCCAGTTGGCCTTGAAGGTGCTGAGCCTGACCTGACATATGCGTCGGTTGGTTCGGATTTCTTCTTCCAGCTGATGTTCTGCGCGACCACTGCGTCGATCGTTTCGGGCACATTGGCTGAGCGCATCAAACTCTGGCCCTTCCTTGCCTTTGTTGTTGTTCTGACCGCCTTTATCTACCCAATCCAAGCGTCTTGGAAATGGGGCGGTGGTTTCCTTGATGCTGGTGGTTTCCAGGATTTCGCGGGCTCGACTGTTGTGCACTCGGTTGGTGGCTGGGCTGCTTTGGCTGGCGCACTTATCCTTGGCCCACGTATCGGCAAATACAAAGAAGGTCGTACCATTCCATTCATGGGTTCGAACCTGCCGCTGGCAACTCTGGGTACGTTCATCCTGTGGCTCGGTTGGTTTGGTTTCAACGGCGGTTCGCAGCTGTACATGGACACAGCCGGCAACGTTGCTGACATCTCGCGCATCTTCTCCAACACCAACACAGCGGCCGCTGGTGGCTCTATCGCAGCCCTCCTGCTGACCCAAGCGCTGTACAAAAAGGTCGACCTGACCATGGTTCTGAACGGTGCACTTGCGGGTCTCGTGGCCATCACCGCTGAGCCTCTGACACCAACATTGGGTCAGGCCACTCTGATCGGTGCCGTTGGCGGTGTGATCGTGGTCTTCGCGGTTCCAATGCTCGACAAGCTGAAGATTGACGACGTTGTCGGTGCGATCCCAGTTCACTTGATCGCAGGCATCTGGGGCACCATCGCGGTTGTGTTCACCAATGACGCAGCTTCGCTTGGTCAACAGCTCTACTCCATCGTGGTTGTCGGTGCCTTCACCTTCGTCGTGAGCTTCGTAATCTGGTTCCTTCTCAAGATGACTGTTGGCATCCGGGTTGGTGAAGAAGAAGAGATCACAGGTCTCGACATGGCCGAGCTGGGCATGGAAGCCTACCCAGAATTCTCTAAGAGCTAATCTTGGACACTTGAAAATTCAGAAAGGCCCGAGCGGAAACGTTCGGGCCTTTTTGCTTTGGTAGCAATGCGTTTATTCGATTTTGGCGCAAGCCATGCCCAAATCAAAGTTTTGGACAGATCCGCCCCGCGTCTTGTGCAATTTGCGCGCTGCGGATGTGTCGCCTCCTGCGTCGAAATAGGCCTGAAGCGCCAGAAGAGCGACATCATCGGGGTGCTTCTTTAAGCTGTCCGTGAACCAGTCGCTCACTGTCCCTTTGGCGTGGAATTCCTCGACGTAGGAGGACAGCCATTTGTAGCCGTCCGGGGCGTTTGCCGGGCAGGTCGCTGCGGAAGCGGAGGAGCAAAGCAGAATGAAAAGGGCCGTGGAGGTGGCACAAAGCGTATGATTCATGAAAATATCCAAGACTGTTGTAAGTACGAGCCCGCGTTTCTGCATGTCGACACAGTCCGTTGTCAAATTCGCACCGTTCAGAATGGGCTGGATTAGGGAATCGGGGCAGATTGGACGGCGTGGTTTGCCAGGTTCTGGGCGAAACCTGTCTCTCACGGTCACGAGCTTGGCGAAAATGCGCGCATATGTGGGTCAATCCGAGCTGCAAACGCCACGAAATGTGCCTGTTGGCCAAAAAGGTCTTCCCTTTTGAGGGCCTAGCATTTATTTCGCGGGTGCGACGTTACTTCTTTCGGCTTCTTTGCTCTTGTGGCTCAGTTCTCGATTAATGACTGACATTGCCGCGCTGCCAAGTTTCTTGGGCAGATAATACTTAGGAGAAGAAAAATGGCTAATGGCACCGTAAAATGGTTCAACACAACTAAAGGCTTCGGCTTCATCGCACCAGAAGGCGGCGGCAAAGACGTGTTTGTACACATCTCTGCAGTTGAACGCGCTGGTCTGACTGGCCTGTCCGACAACCAGAAAGTGACTTTCGACATCGAGCCCGGCCGTGACGGCCGTGAGAGCGCGTCGAACATCGCACTGGCATAAGCCGACGGCCCTATCGGGCATCTGGCTAAGACATTTGAAAGGGCTCATCATGACGATGGGCCCTTTTTGTATATGTAATGAGATGTCTGGGTCTTGTATGGGCCAAGGTCCAAGCGGTCGGTGGCGAGTGCGATACTGGAAAGCTGGGCGGGCGATGCTTAGCTATTGCCAAACGAAGTAACGAGTTAGGCCGTTCATGCAGGATCTTGATGCCCGCAAAAAGAAGTTTCGCACCATTATAATTGTGTATCCATTCGCCCTTATCGGGATCGCGGCGATCATCAATACAATCGCGTTTGGCGTGACCCCGATATCACCGGCGCTACCGTCCGAATCTGTTGTAACGGCGGCGATCATCAGCGCTGTGATATTGCTGGCGACGCATAGCTGGCTCATGACGCGCACGGAACTGACACGGTTGCGCTATGACCTTTATAGCACACCCGAGGAATGGGCCGCGCGTGGACGCGACCCGAAAAAGGCATCGCAGTTCGGGTTGTCCGAACTCGCGCGTCACCACAATGCGCATCGCAATATGACTGAGAACACGGTTCATTTTGCTGTTCTGGCTGGTTTGTTGTCGATTGTATCGCCTAGCCAATGGGCTGCAGAACTTTGGTTTCTTGGATTTGCACTTGGGCGGTTGGCCCATGGGTTTTGCTTTGTGACTGGAAACGACGGTGCGCGCGGAATCGCGATGAGCGTCAGCCTCATGTCTCTATATGGAATGGCGACATATCTGTTGTTGGCACTATTCGCATAGCGACCTGTTTCACGCTAACGGTTGTGTTCACGTTCCAAACGCTGTCTGGCAATTGTTTCGTTTTGCTCGGTCTTGCGGTCTGAATAAAGCGACTCTTCGACAAAGGTCAGGTGGTCTTCGATGGCTTTGCGCGCGGCGGCTGGCTCGCGTGCTTGTAGCGCATCGTTGATCCGCTTGTGTTGGTTGAGCAATTGATCGCGTGTGGTGCGTTGCCGGAACATGATTGTGCGATTGTAAAAGACGCCTTCCCGCAGCAATTGATACATCGACCGCATCATATGCAGCATGATCACGTTATGGCTCGCTTCGATGATGGCGAGGTGGAAATCCGCGTCCAAATGGGCTTCTTCGGCGGGGTTTCGTTTTGAATGGACTGTGCACATTCTGTCATAGATTTTTTGGATGACTGCCAGATCGGTGTTGCTACCGTGTTTGGCGGCGCGCTCAGCCGCCAGACCTTCCATGTCGCGGCGAAAAGATAGGTAGTCAAACACTGCTTCGTCATGATTGGCAAAGAGCTGGGTCAGGGCTTCGGAAAAGGCCGAACCCAGAAATTCGGTCACAAAAATACCCGCCCCGGCGCGGGTTTCGACCAAGCCGCGATCTTGCAGGGTGGCGACAGCTTCCCGCAGCGACGGGCGCGACACCCCCAAGCGGTCTGACAGCTCACGTTCTGACGGAAGTCGTTCGCCGGGGCGTAAAATACCGCGGAGAATCAGCAATTCGATTTGGTCGATCACTGCGGAGGAGAGTTTTTCGGGTTTGACCGGGGTAAAGGGCATCACGAACCTGCTTTAAATTGGTCAGGTTAGATTACCAACAGCGCGGTTGGCATGCAAAGGAATTACCAGCGATCTAGCGCTGCTTCGTCTTCATCTTTGGCGGCAACCCAACCGGCGTCGGCGCTTGTGTGTTCTTTCTTCCAGAATGGCGCGCGGGATTTGAGGTAATCCATCAGGTATTCGGCAGCCTCAAAGGCATCCTTGCGATGGCGCGCAGCGGTCGCGACCATCATGATCTTCTCACCCGGCCCCATGCGACCGTAGCGATGAATCACCAAGGCATCACCCAGTGACCATCGTTCAACAGCTTCGGCAGCGATCTTTTCCAACGCTTTTTCAGTCATGCCGGGGTAGTGTTCGATCTCCATGACATCAAGACCGCCAGCAATGTCGCGCACGATCCCGGCAAATGTGACAATGGCCCCCATATCATGACGACCATCGGCAAAAACCTCGGCCTCGTGGCCGTAATCAAAGGCCGCTTCCTGGACGGTAACGCGCATGGGTCAGCCTCCGGTCATGGGCGGGAAAAACGCCACTTCACGGACACCGTCCAAGGGAGCATCAAATTCAGTGAGCTCTTGATCCAAAGCGACACGCAACGCTGATAGATCGGAAAATGCCGCTTCGTAGCGGTCTTCGCGTTCGCGCAATTCGGCGATCAAATCGTTGACCGTGACCGCCGAGGTTTCGATCTTTTCTTTAGGAACACCAATGCGTTCGCGCACCCAAGCGAAATACAAAACGTCCATCTCAGCTATCCTCTTTGAGCAACGGCATGGCCTTTCGGAAGTAATCTGCACCGGTGATCAAGGTCAAAGCCGCAGCAATCCAAAGGAGGGCCAGGCCAATGTTACCGGACCAGATCATACCGATATATTTCCATTGCAGTCCAAGCACGTCTTCCTCGGTGCCGTCCAATATGGACTGGAATATCGTCTGATCCATCCCAATGGCAGACATACCAAGGTAGTGCTCAAAAACGCCTTGGGCAAAGAGCACGGCAATGGCGACCATCTGTGCGGTGGTTTTCCACTTGGCCAGTTGAGTGACCTTAAGGGTTCCAGCCACATCGCCCAGAAATTCGCGCAGGCCAGATACAAAGACTTCGCGAAACAAGATCACCGTCGCGGGTAGCACCAGCCAGGGTGACATTGACGAATAGCCAACGATGACCATCAGGGCGATGACCACCATGGCCTTGTCAGCGATTGGATCGAGCATCGCTCCAAGTTTGGTTTCTTGTTTCCAGGTCCGGGCAAGATGGCCGTCAAACCAATCGGTGATGGCTGCCGTTATGAACAGCAACAGCGCCGCCCAATCGGCAACAGGCCGAGAGAAATAAAGGAACATCAGCGCAAGGGCTGGGGCGGCGATCAGGCGCAAGGCCGTGAGTATATTTGGGAATGTCCAGGTCATTACGCCCTTCCTATCGTGGATTGCGCGGCTGTGAAAGGTCGCATGGTCGGCTTGTACAAAGGGTCGCGTAGATACATCTATGTTGAAAGCTGCGAGGTTAAAGATGCGAACACTTGGATTGGGAATGGTTTTAGCTCTGGCGACCTTTGTGTCTGCCTGTGCTGAAGGTGACGAGGGCGTGCGCGCTTATGGGGCGGGTGATCTGACTTGGGTTTTGACAAGTCTCGACGGTAACGAGGTTGCGTCACGCGCGACAATTGCGTTTCCCGAACTAGGTCGGGCGGTGGGGCAGGCTCCTTGCAACCGATGGAGCGCCGAGCAGAGCGCGCCTTATCCGTGGTTTAAACTGGGGCCCATTGCATCAACGCGCATGGCGTGCCCAGACATGCAGGCTGAGCAGCGGTTTTTTGATGCTTTGGCAGATATGACGATTTCCGAAGTGTCGGGGTCTGTTTTGGTGCTGAGCAATGACTCGGGCCGTGAAATGACCTTTAGGACTGAACCAGACGGGTCATCCGATCCATAAAGGCCTCTCTGGCGCTGGCAATGGATGTTGCGCGTTTGGAGATGTCATGCAGGCTTGCTCCGAGGTGGTTCTCGACAAAATGGCCGGTGGTTTGCAATGCGGTCAGGATTTCAAGGTCGTCGCGCGGGCTTTCGCCTAGCATCACAGGTGGGAGGGGCAGCAATCTGTCAGCCCACTCACCGGCACCAGAGGCAGTCACGGCTCTCCCGGTGCGGGGGGAGATATAGGCGAGATGGTCGTTTGCCCCGGTGACGGCACAGGCGTTGAGATCAAGGCCAAACCCCATTTCCCGCAGCAATTCCATTTCCCATTGCAAATAGGCAAGCGGCCAAACATCAGTTTGCCCCAGTAGATCAAGCAGGGCTTCGGTCTTCTCGTAAAACGCGGGGTAGGGCGCGCGTTCAGGCAGGCAAAGGGCCAACAAAGACACCACTGTGTTCAGCCCGCTCAGGGATAGGCGATCTGCCATAGCTGTGGCAGCACGCGAGCGTTGGGGTTCGATGGTGAACGTACCAAGTTGATCTTCAAGCCGTGCGCGCCAACTCAGATCCAGCTGACCACCGGGTTGAAGATGCGGGGTGTGTCTTCGGGATACACCACCGCGCAGCATTCCCGAATGGCGCCCGTGGTTCGGGGTAAACACATCAAGAATCAGCGAGGTTTCGCCATGTTTCCGTGTGCTGAGTACAATGCCGGTATCGCGCCATTCCATCGTTATACCGTGACGCCTGTTGTGACTGGATACAAGGGGGCGGTGCTAGCTGTTGCGCCAGATGGTCCGGGACAAAACCGTGAGTGCAAGTCCCTGCGCCAAAGCGCCAAGCATCAGCGCCTCGACCGGAATGGCGTATCCTTGATATATCCCACCAGCCATGGCGACCAAGATAACGAAGGTAAAGGTCAAAGTTTGTAGAGCCCGTGCTACAGAGGCCGGTGCCTCAAGGAGCCGCATAACAAGCATGGTCAAGAGCGTCGCTACAGTTGGGACAAAACACAGAATCATCACGTTTTGTAAAAGACGAGATTCGGGCAGGGCATAGGTGGCCAAGGCGGCTCCGGCATATAAGCTGATGACCGCAGCGAATAGACCTCCACTTACAAAAGACAGGCGCGGGTTAAGCAACAAATACATCACGCCAGCCCCTCCTGATCCAGCAAATGCCGACCCGAACGGTCTTCCACTTCAATCACCCACAGATCTGGGTCAAAGCCGCGTTGTTTGGCGATGCTGTCGTCGACGCCGGCTTCTGTGCCAGAGGCCAGTTCCGCCCAAACCCGTTCGCCGCTCATCAGATCAAAGCTGCGGGTAAAGGCGCGGGCTTGACCATCCAAAGTGTTCAGTTTGACCAAAACCGACCCGGCGGTGTCGTCCCCATGGGACACAACAAACGCCGGGATGTCTTGAAAACGCAGTCGCGCCAGATAGGCATCGACCCAAAACCGGGCCGTCAGCCGTGTCATTTATTGCCGTCTTTGAAGTTGAGACCCATTTCAGAATAGCGTTCAGCTTCGTCCAGCCATTTTTCACGCACCTTGACCTGCAAGAAAAGATGAATGCGGCGCCCGAGAAACTCTTCTAGCTCCTCACGGGCTGCTTTGGAGATCGCCTTGATCGACTCGCCCTTGTTGCCAAGAATGATGCCCTTGTGCCCGTCCCGTGCCACGTAAACCACTTGATCGACGCGCGCGGATCCATCTTTGCGCTCTTCCCAGTTTTCGGTTTCTACGGTCAATTGATACGGCAATTCCTGGTGCAGGCGCAGTGTCAGCTTTTCGCGCGTCATCTCGGCGGCGATCATGCGCATGGGCAGATCGGCGATCTGATCTTCCGGGTAAAGCCATGGCCCCTTGGGCAGTTCACCAGCAAGCCATTCACGCAGCGCAACGACTCCATGCCCCTTCTCTGCCGAAATCATAAAGGTCTCAGCGAAATCGTAGCGGTCATTGAGATCCTTGGAGAGAGCCAAAAGCACTTCGGCCTTAACGCGATCAATCTTGTTGATTGCGAGGGCAATTTTGCGCCCTTTGCCAATATCGGCGAGCCCTTCAAGGATATTCTTAACCCCTTCGGTCACGCCGCGATGCGCTTCGATCAGTAGGACCACAACATCCGCGTCCGCTGCACCACCCCAAGCCGCAGCCACCATGGCACGGTCCAAACGGCGCTTGGGTTGAAACAGGCCGGGCGTGTCGACAAAGACAATTTGGCTGTCACCCTCAATGGCGACACCTCGGATACGCGCACGGGTGGTTTGCACCTTATGTGTAACGATCGAGACCTTGGCCCCCACCATACGATTGGTCAGGGTGGACTTGCCCGCATTGGGCTCTCCGATCAGGGCAACGAATCCGGCACGCGTGGTCATGGCTTGTGGGTACTCCGTAAAAGCAGACGCTGTGGGATAACGCATGCGCGGGTGTTTGCAAAGGTGGCTCGGGATTCGAGGCTGTCAGATACATATATAGTGTATCGAGGCTGATTCTTGAGGCTACGAATGCGGTTTATTGAGACGGGGCGCATGAGTTTGATTGGGAGTTGTCCCCAGCGATTCCTGAATTT
>NZ_JBOEGM010000003.1:0-118807 GCF_050633425.1 Pelagimonas sp.
CCTAGTTAAGTTAGCTCTGGAGCAAGACACATGACCCAGCAAACCAAGATCGAATGGACCGACTTCACCGTTAATTTCTGGGAAGGTTGCCAGAAGGTCGGCCCCGGCTGCGACAACTGCTATGCCGAAGAACGGAATGGCCGCTTCTCGGCTGGGGCAAATTGGGGGCCGGGTGCGCCGCGCCGTTTGGTCAAGGGTGGTCCAGCCAAGCTCCGCAAAATCGAACGGGACGCGCTATCATTTCACCGCGAGCATGGCCGCTGGCCGCGCGTGTTCCTGTCCAGCCTATGCGACGTGTTTGACAATGCAGCATCCCCGGCTTGGCGGATTGATTTATTCCGCGCCATTGAAGCTGCACCGAATTGCCGTTTTCAGATGCTAACCAAGCGCGTGGGGAACGTGTTCCAAATGATCCCACCAGCTTGGGCAAATGGCGGCTGGCCTTCGCATGTCGGTCTGATGATAACAGTCGTCAATCAGGAGGAAGCAAACCGGGACATACCGAAGCTGCTAGACCTGAAAGCGCGACTTGATATTCCTTGGGTCGGGTTGAGCATAGAGCCGATGCTAGCGCCGATTGATCTGATGGTCACAAGCTCAAAGGGGCATGATATCCAATCCTTGCGAGGCGTTGCGGTCGATCCCACTGACCCTGATGGCGCTGATGAATACTACCGGACCGCTAAAATCGATTGGGTGATCTGCGGCGGCGAAAGCGGACCAAAAGCCCGCCCGATGCACCCGGATTGGGCGCGCTCCCTGCGCGATCAGTGCTGGGAGGCGGAAACGCCCTTTCTGTTCAAGCAATGGGGGGAATGGATTCCGGGTGAATTCGATGTCCCACCAGAAATCCGATGGCAGGCTTTTCCCGTGGATCCGACAGACAGCAATCTACTGCCTGAGATGGATGGAAATCCGCGCTGGAATAATGGCTTGGAATTCCTACCAACTGATACCCACTGCCTGTTCCAAAAGGTCGGCAAGAAAGCCGCCGGTCGCATTCTGGATGGCAGCGAACACAACGGGTTTCCAGAGGCCCTGACATGACCAATCACAGCGAACTGATTGAGCGGATCGACCGGGGTGACATGATCAGCCCGGAGGTAATGCGCGACACGGTGCGCAAGCTGGCGGCGGATAATGAGCAGTTGCGAAAATTGCTAAACGGCAACGGGTGGTCCGACGAAGACTTGGACAAAGACGCAGAGATTGAGCGGCTGCGGGGGGCGCTGAAACCGTTTGATTGGGCTTTAATTTCAGCACGGGAGCGCTTGGGACGCATGTCGGACAAAAGCGATGTTACCGCATTGGCGTTGCGTTTTGTTTCGCACGATCACCTAAAGGATGCCCGCGCCGCATTGGAGGGTAAGAGCAATGACTGATGCACCGAAACACATTTGGGCTTGGGAGTATAAAGGCAACTCTCCTTGGGGCCCTATCAGACCCGATTTGAGTGTGGTTACAAATGGCGCTCAATACACCCGCACCGACATAGCAGACCAAGCCGAGCGCGACGCCTATGCACGGGGGCTGGCGGATGCGCGGAAGGTGAAGCCGTTGGAGTGGAAGTTAGACCGGGCAGAATGCGAGATTGGGCGATACGAAATTCGAGATTATGACTCCGGGGATTTAAGCAACCACCTTTTTCTCGTGACGCACAACAGGGTGACGCTTTTGTCATTAGACAACACGCTTATGGGCCATCGGGTCACAGCCCAAGCGGACTACGAACGCCGCATCCTCTCAGCCCTAACCGACCCAATGCAAACCCCGGCAGATACGGGGCAGGAGTATGACAATGGATAAATCAGCAATTAAACAAGGGCAAAGACTTTCCCGCGCAATGGGCCCATTGGATGCAGACGGCGGCTGCGCCGGAGATGCCGTAGGGCCTAATTGGGCAGAGTCTATCACGGTATCCCAACTGCGCGGGCCAATGGGCTGGTATGACGTCGCGGTGATAAAGTATCGGGATAAGCCAACAACTATCATCCCCCTGCACATGTGCGAAGATATTATACTAATGGAGGATGACAATGGATAAGCTGAAACCATGCCCGTTTTGTGGGCCAAATGGCACCCCCATAGTCCGAGACTGCTTTGATCACTTCATCGCAGAATGCGGCACTTGTGGTTGTATGCAAGCAGCGCTCACTAAGCCGAGCGGAACCCCGCGTTTTGATGTCATCGCCGCTTGGAACACCCGCGCCACCCCAACCGTGCAAGAGGCGGCTAAGGTGTTGCTGGGTGATGAAGTGGCATTCCGAACTATGGCAACAGCGGCAAGGCGCAGCCGAGCGGAAGATGCTGAAGGGACGTTCCCGCCACTTTTTGCCCTTCTTGATTTCTCTGGCGAGAATAAAACCAAAACCGTAGTGGATGCAGCTATCCATGCAGCCCTACGCGCCTTAGCTCAGGAGGGGGAATGATGTGTTGCGCTCCTATAGAATGGGAACCTAACGATGCACCTAATGGGGAATGTCCGGAATGCGGATGCGAAACGGTAGACGGACAAGCGTATGAATGTTGCTACTACAGCCCTGAGCTATGCGAAACATGCCATAGTGCTCCATGCGATGGGAGTTGCTAAATGACCAACACAACAGCACTCAAGACCCTACTGGCGAAAGTCGAGGCGGGGGAAATGCCGTATTACGTTATGGAAATGCCATTAACATCGGATGGGAATGGTCCTGCGGTTGTTGGTAAGGGTGCATCAAAAATGACATATGAGATTTGGTGCGCGAGGTCACTTAGGACAATGGCGGTTTATGATATGTTATCCGATGCAAATCGTGAATGTCTATCAGTGAACATCAAGGCCCTGATAGCAGAGGGGGAAGACCAATGACCGCTATTCAGCCGATCCTATTACGCGCCGGTCAAGTTGCGCTCCTGCTCAGCATCAGTGAGCAAACAGTCAGGAATCGGGTAAACGCTGGACGCCTGCCAAAGCCGATCAAGTGGGAAGGTGTGACCGTCTGGCGGCGCAAAGACCTTGAAGATTTTGTTGATGGGCTGGCGGGCTAAGTGGCGGGCTACGGAGTTGAGAAAGTTCAATTTCAAGCAATAACAATCACTTAAAGCTAAAAAGTGGTGCGGGTGAAGGGACTCGAACCCCCACGCCAAAGGCGCCAGAACCTAAATCTGGTGATTTGGCGAATATGGGCGCGTGATGTGACAATTTGGAAGAACGCGCCGCCCGCCGCAAGCCACTGTAAAATATAATATTAAACGAAATTTTGTAGCAGGTTCAGGTATCACAAGGAATCTGGCACATTGCTACGATTTTCTGGTATGAAAGTAGCAGAATCGTAGCAGTAGGGCAAAACATGACCAAACGCATCAAACTAACGAAGGCGGCTTTGGACCGCTTAGCCCACGAGAAAGACGGCCAATGGGTGACGGATACAGAGGTGCCGCAACTTGTGGTCCGCCTCACACCTACCGCCAAGACCTATGTTGCCCGCTGGACCTCTCAGACGGACGGCAAGCGCCGCCAGACCGTTATCGACAGGACCGATGCGCTCAGCGTAGCCGAAGCGCGTAACCGCGCCCGCAAGCTGGTGTCGGATGACAGGCCCAAGCAAGCCGAAACGCTTGGCGATGTGTTCGAGATATGGGAGAAACATTACCCCTCGACTGTCAGCGTGGGCCATGCGGAGGAAATCAAGCGCACATGGGCCAAGCACATCGCCCCTGATTTGGCCAACGTAAAGCTGTCGCGCCTGTCGAATGCAAAGCTTCAAGAATGGTACAACGGAAAGCGGGCGGACAACTCCGCTGCGACGGTCAAGCGCTGGATTGCCTATATCAGCAAATTTTGTGCAATCGCGCGTCAGCGCGAGTTGATGACTGGAAATCCGGTGGAGGGGCTGGAAATGTCGGCACCGAACCGGCGGTTAGACATCTTTACCAAGCAAGACATCAAAGACCTAGGCGGCAATCTCACTGGTGCATCGAATAAATATCCTATTGGGGTTGCGCTACTGCGCTTCCTAATGATGTTCCCATGTAGAGGTATTGAAGCGCGGGAAATGCGATGGTCTGACTTGGACCTTGAAGCAGGAACATGGACAATCCCGGCAACGCGATACAAGACTGGCGCGGACAAGGTATTTCCACTTGGACCACTACAGATTCAGCATCTGTCATCCCTACCCCGCTGGTCCGACATTTACGTCTTCCCGCGCCCTTCGATCACGGGAGTGGGATCGTCACGAAAGACGTATGACGGGCCAGACGTTCCGGTCACAAAAAACCACCAGATACACGTTTGGAAACAAGTACGCCCGAAGCCGTTGGGCGCTCACGCGCTCCGCAAAACTATTGGCCACTTGATGTTGAACAAAGATGTTCCGCTGGAAGTGGTGTCAAAGTTGATGGGACATTCAAGCACCTTGGTTACCCAACAGGTGTACGCGCACCTTGAACCACAGAAAGCGGCGCAACACTTGGACGTCTGGTCGGCTATTCTGGAAGACGATGCGCCAAAGCCCGAACCCTCTTTTGTTGATGACGTTTTGAAGGCGCACGCCTCAATCAAGATGGACGAATACAACGAGGCGATGGAGCGGGAAAAGCAGGAACGTTCCGAATAGGATCGCGAGAAAGCGGGCGGAAAGGCCCAATCCTCGAAATAGCCACATAGTCATTTATTTACAGACAGTTAACACACAGCGCGATAGCTATTTCTGTGACCCGTTTTCGGCAGAAATTTTGACAATCGAATCGAGTTACGGTATCTATTCGACACAAGAAACAATTTTGTCCAGAGAAAAATGGATACCGTTACCCTTCCCCAAATCGCTGCGACCTTAGGGCTGTCAAAAAACGCCCTACGAATCTTTTGGAACGTTGCGCGGCCAAATGTAGAGAAACACAAATTTGCCTTGGCCGATACAGGGCGATGGCGAGATTCTTACGCTTATTCAGAAGCTTGCACCTTCTTGCGCAAGGCAATTCCGCGATGGAGTGCCGTCGAGGAAGAGAGACTGTACCAGTTTATGAGAACCGGAGATTACATCCAGTGACCCAAAAATTTGACGATTTCAGAGCGCAGGTAAGTGCATCCGCTACCCTACGTGAGCGATACGAACAAAAGATGATTGAAGTGCAAGCTCTGGCCAAAAATGAGGGCGTTGAAGTTGTGCCCGAAGACGTAATCGCCATGCCTTCTTTTCGGATGGCGGTCTATGCCGACAGCAATGACCACATTGAATCATTCGAAAAAGAAGGGGTGTTGATCCCCACCATCAAACAAGCGCGCCGCTTGAAAGCGATGGCCGAAAGTGCGCCCGGATCGCCTGAGCGGCACGCGATGGATGAGCTATCTCAGTCTATGTCGCCATTGGATCGCATGAGCTTTGCCCGCGCTAACGGCCTCGATAAGCCCCCGGCTGCGAAGCCGCGAGAGTATACGAAAGCCGAGATGGATGAGGTTCTACGACAGCAAAATGTCCTGTCCGGTGCTGCAAAGATTGCACATGCGCGTAGACATGGGCTGATTTGACATGGCACCGCCCCAACTTGATCCCGCCTTGCCGCTCAAAAATGAGCGTTGGGAGCACTTCGCCAAGAATGTTGCCAAGGGAATGAACAATGGCGCAGCCTATATTGCCGCTGTGCCGGTCAACAAAACGCACTCTGGCGACATGAACGCCGCAAAAGTCAGTGGCCACCGCCTTCGCCGTAAAGATGTCGTACAGGCACGCATCGGTTGGCTAGTCGCAAACGAACGCCGCCGCCAGCGCGCGATTGAAAACGCATCACAGGCAGTGCCTGACACGTTCACACGTGATGACATCTTGCGCCTTTTTGTCGAGGTCAGCGATACTCTTCAAGAAGCGTATGTTACGGCCCAGAATAGCAGCGTTCCGCCTATTCGGTTGCAGCAACTACGGTCTGTCTACGCTGATCACACTGCGAGATTGGCCAAGCTAACTGAATACGAGGACATTCCCGACAATGATCATGGACAGTCAAACGAACTGATACGGCGCTTGAATGAAATTGAGGTGTGCACGTGTCAGCAGACATAAAAAGCCGCACCGCCCGAAACTCCATCTTTCTTATTCGTGAAGGACTGAAAGAATTACGTTACCACGCCAACCAAATGGCAGATGATCCGGCATCCATTGACCGCGTGATTAAGGAAAGTGACCTTCTGAGTCAGACGTGCAAAAAACTGCTAAACTTTGTCGAGGCCCCCGAAATCAAGAAGACTCCGCGCAGTTTCGAAAAAATCAACATGTCACACCTCATGAAAGTGATTGCCGCTCTCCCATCCGGCGATTTTTGCCCAACCTGCGGACATCCGCGCGACACAGAATAACGAGCTTCGACCCGTCAGCTCCGTGTTGTCTTGAAAAACAACATGACGAGGCGAGATGGGCGGCGTCCGACCATCAGCCCTTGGTTCAAGACGCCAACCAATACGGCGTTCAGCCGTTAGGGGTGATCTGCACTTGCTGGCGTGGATCATCCCGCCCTTCCACGCCCCGAACGTGGAAATCTCAACCACTTTCTACCCCGACCAAGAAAGGACAATCATCATGAAATTAGGATAGAAAACATGCTCCCATTCAACACCAATTTGGCAGAACAATCGGCAAAATACCTTGCCTTTTTGACGGCGTTTGACGCGCCAGCCACGCCGCGAACAGCAGAAGATGCGCGTAGCTGCGAACTTGCGCGCATCTTGGCTTTTGAGCCGGACAAAATGGCGGAGGTGATCGCGTTGGCATCGGCTCTTCTTTTTGAACGTGATTTCGCCGCCGGTTGTCAGCCCGGAGTCGCGTTTGACGTCGATAACCTAATGGCCCGTTTCCACACAGATCGCGCGGCGATGCTAAGTGCCGCCAAGCTTTGCGGGGCCATGCCCTTTGCACGGAAAGGTAAAACAGTCTGGGCCGATAGCGAAAATGTCCGCTTCAAACTCGATGCAGCCGCAATTGAACACGCCAATGACCTTGCGGGGCGCGCATGATCGAACTCCGACTAGACTGCAAAGCCGGTGAACTGACGGAGAAAGGCAGTCGTCGTATTTCGTTTCCGGTGCGTATCAGCGTCCTTGGCGTCCCGGCGTCAGCGGCAATCTGTGACGACATAAACCAGCTTACCGAATATGTCATTGCACACCATGCCTCTAAGCTTTCTGATGCAGAGATTGCGGATTACGTGCGTGATTTCTGCGAGCCTTTGAACGTCAAACGGGACCGCGTTAGCGGCTGATGGGCATGCTTGAAAATGCAAGGCTAAGGAAAGTTTCTTTTGTTTACATGTGGTTAACCTGCATCGTGTAGTTGAAGCTCGACGCCATTGCGCATGGGGCGGCGTCTTGTCGGGCACATGCCCGACCGCACCCATAAAAAATCGTCTTCTCGGCAATGAATCGAGAGCGAAGTTGGAACCCCAAAATTTCGCTGTTCGGTTCGCGTTGCGTGGCGGAACAAAAAAGAGGCACCCGTTATCGCTCGGGACAAAACGAGCGCGGATGCCTCTCCAATTCACGGTATTAATATACCCCAATTCACAAGCGCTGTCAAGCGCAGGGACAAATACGATGACTAATAAAGTGAACGCTATTAGCGTGGAATCACAAGATAATTGCGATGACGATGGATGGCTGCACGATGCGGAAATTCGCGGTGATACATCGCTAGACCTTGATAATCTCCTAGATCAGAAGTTCGTCTTCATGACAGGCGAGGTGTATCCGGAAACCCCCCGTCGCAACACTCGCGATGGTGATTGGAAACGGCAAGAATTGTCTCTGAACCATTGGATCAACGGGGATAAAAAATCTTGGGGTTTGGCAGTTCACCCGGAAGCGGCCTCCAAACACGGTCCTTCAATTTGCCCTTCTGAGAACATCGACGGCGCGCGCAAGGATACAGCCGTCAAAACGATGTACGCTATCGTCACAGACCATGACGCAGGCGCGTCCATGGAAGACACAATACAGAATTTGGAAGCCGCCGGGGTGTTTGCGTTTGTTTACAGCACCTTCAATCACCTCACAACGCGGCTTGAATTAAAACATGACGATGTGATGCGGAAACTAGCGTTGAAGGCATCGCCGGACCTTGCCCAAATCAAAGAATACCTGCGCCTGCATCACGCGACCCGATACGATTCTGAATTTATTGACGCCGTGGAGATCGAAGACGCACGGACTCAGACAAAGGACGGGTTGCGTATCATTTTGAAGGTTCCTGCAATCGACAAATTCCGCGTGGTGCTACCGCTTGCAGAACCGGTGGAATTGGCAGACCTTGCCCCAACTTTGGCAGGCTGGAAAGACATTTGGGCAGACAAGGTGACTGGCGTTTGCCGAAACATCTTGAAGGCTGAATTCGACGTTAGTTCCACCGATATCAACCGGTGCTTCTTCACGCCAAGAAGCCCCAAGGGGGCTGAGTTTTACAATTGCATCGTCATGGGTAAGCCGCTGCGGTTCGAAGATATCGTACCGGTTTCGAAGGCGGAGTACATAAAGGGACGTCAGCCCCAAGGTGATCCTTTTCTTGCGGGTGGTAGCGAAGGTGGTGAGGTTGAACGCTTCCTCATGCCGGAGTCCGGACGGTCATTGAATAGATGGCACCATGAGCACAAACACCGCTTCCTGATTGCGGACCTGATCGAGGCACACGCGGCTGACAAGGTGCGCAATGTGGGCGGCGAACGTGACAGCACGATACACATTGAATGCCCATTTGAACATGAGCACTCCACGTCAGGTGGCAGCGGCACAATGGTCATGAACCCGCATGCGAATGAGCATGAAGTCTGGTCAGTCTTCTGCCACCACGACGCTTGCAAGGGGCGGCACAAACTCGAATTTTTGCAACAGATGCTTGAAGATGAATGGTTTGATGAAGACGCGATTTACGATGAAGAATTCGTGCTCATTGACGATGAAGAAACTCCGTTGACCGTGACCACCGATAAAGTGAAATCGCAGGTTGCGGGACTGTCGAAGGATTCCAGCGACGATGACGTGAAGGCCCATATAGCCCGCCTGATTAAGGACGGCGCGGACACATCATCCTTAAATCGCGCGAAAACCGAAATTGCGGACGTGACCGCCCTTGGCAAGCGCGATGTTGATCGGATGATCAAGACCATCCATGCAGAGACACGGGCAAGCCAACCCGCCAAGAAATCCGATGCGATCAACGTAAGCGACGGCTACATGCCCGTCATCGCGGCCACCATTGAAAAGCTGATCACCGCTAACGCGGATGAACCCTTGCTTTTCAGCCTTGCTGAGCAACTGACGGAAGTCCGCAATGGGCGCTTGAAACCTTTGCCGGTTGATCCGCTGACAGAGGTGATCGCGCGCGTTGTGCAATTTGAAAAGACCCAAAAAATGGGCGATAACTACGTAGATGTAAGCACGGCACCGCCATTGGACGTGGTCAAAAACATTGCGCACCGCCCGCACGATGATTTTGCATTGCCGCTACGCGGCGTCGTCACATCACCCTTCTTTACGGCGGGTGGGATGCTTGTAACCGAACCCGGATACCATGCTGACGCGCAGGTGTACTATGATCCGCCCCAAGGCTTTGTGCTTGCGGATGTGCCAACCACGCCGACTAAGAAACAGGCCACGGACTCCGCGCATTACATCATCGAACAGGTACTGGCGGACTTCCCACTTGGTGGATTGAACCGCAAAGAGATCATGGCTCGGTACCATGAAGGTGAGGGCGTCCCAGCCCTTGCCAATGTGCTTGGCTTGATCTTGCTGACCTTCCTGCGGGACATGGTCGATGGCCCAACACCAATGCACCTTTTCAACAAACCAAGCCCCGGCACGGGGGCAGGTCTGATTACTAAGGTCTGCCACTTGATTGCGACCGGAAAACCGGCCCCCGCAACCCCGTTCCCGAAAAAAGATGATGAGGCACCAAAAACACTTACCTCTTTGTTGTGTTCGGGTATTGGATGGGTAAACTTTGACAACGTCGCACATACGATTGATTGCCCGGAACTGGCAACGGCATTAACCGAGCCAGTTTATTTGGCGCGCCCGTTAGGGCGCACTGACACGGTTGAAGTCGAAGTGCGAAATGTTTGGTCGATGACTGCAATCCATTCCAATTTGTCGGCAGAACTCGCGCGTCGGACGGTTTTGATTGACCTAGATGCGCAGAGCGCTGAGCCAGAAAAGCGAACAGGGTGGCTTCACGATGACTTACCCGCCTTTGTGATCAAGGATCGCGCCAAGCTGGTGCAATGTTGCCTGACGATCATCCAGTATTGGATATCGCAGGGCAAAAAGCCGTACACCGACGTCGTTATGGGATCGTATGAACGCTACACGGCAATCATCGGCGGTGTGCTGGAGAGTGTTGGCGTTCGCGGTTTCCTTGGCAATGCTCAGAAGCTTAAAGAAGACACGGCGAATGAAGACGCGGCCACGCTCAATCTGTTTTTGGTTGAGCTTGCTACATATCCAGAGGGTGAGAAATTCCGTGCTGGTCAGCTTATGGAAATTCTCAATAAAGGATGTGCTGAGACAGCTAATGAACCGATCATGATCAACCGCTTGGGTTACAGCAAAGTAGATGGCACGTACAAAGACCCAGCAAAAATCGGGCGTTGGTTTTCAAAGATCGCCAAGAAACCGTGGATCGTGAGAGATGGTTCGGAAAAGATCGAAGTGAGTTTTGAGGAACAGTATGACAAAAGTACGAAAAGCAACCGCTATGTGATGACGAAAGAAGTGCTGAGTAATGAGACCGCGTAGCGGCGCAAGCATTACCGACTCTTGAATGAAAGGCACATCTTGCTGGAATGCGGGTGTGCCTTTCCTTTTTTGCGGGGGTCTTGACCAGTTTTGCGGGGGTCTTGACCAGTTTTGCGGGGATCTTTGCGGGGGTTGAGAAAAGACCCCCGCAACATTTTTATATACAATTACAATGGCTTAAGAGGATTTTGCGGGGGTTGCGGGGGTCTTTTACTACTTCAAGATATAGGAGAAAAATATATTTACGATTGTCACACACCTCGCAGTAGAAAAAGAAAATATGTTTTTACATTGCAGGGCTGAAACGGGCAAAAAAAACCCGCAACCCCCGCAAAATGCAGGAAGCCATTGTTTTTATTTGCAATTTCTTGCGGGAGTTTGTGAAAGTCCCCCGCACACCCCCCGCAAAGCCAAAGGTATCTTGACATGATTTTGTCACACACCGGGCTTCTTACCAGCCCAGATTCTTTTTGGCCAATAACTGAGTCAACTGCGAAGATATGTTGCCCGCGTATCTCGAATTTCGGATTATGCAGTGTGACCACGCCAAACACATTATCTAGTATCTGGCGTGGTCGCTGGCTCCGGCGAAGCTCGCCTTGTGACAGCTTAGTCCTAACACCCTAAGTGTACTCACAAGGCGGGCAACCCGGCAAGGTCAGAAGTCACGACTCTTGACCCCTTTTGCGGGTCAGGCGGCCTACACATGAGGACAGCGCTATGGACGGAAAAATACCATCACCTGTTATAGGCGTCTTGGGCGAGATTTTCAGTGACCACTATACCCATGCTGATATTGACCGGTTGTTCGCCTACGCCGATGCGCCAGAGGCAAATCCCGGCGGAAACAAGGTGCAAAAGACCGTCGATTGGTTACGCCTCACAAATAAGCAAAGCCTTTCACCGCTAGATGTGCTTGGCCTACTATTGGAGAATATTCTTGAGAATCCGGGTTGGGACCCTTCAAGTGGCGACAATTGGATGCGTGTTGAAGAACCGGAATGGTCGATCAACCTAAAGGATCAGCAAGAGCGCATAAAGAAAGTGCTTTCGCGTTCTGGGCTTAGCTATTCGGTTGGCGGAAATATCGGCACCGCAAACGCTACGCCTACTGCATCCTTGGATGAATTGGTTTCACAACGTGGTCTTTCCGCCGTAGAAGTAGAAATGAAGCGCGCCCTGAAACAAGTAGAAGATGATCCGAATGCAGCCGCGCAATATGCGGGCAATGTGCTTGAAGCAACTTTCAAGGCGTATCTCAGCAAGAAAAAAATCGCATACAATGAGAATGGCGACACCCTCAACGATTTGTGGCGGTTAACCCGCGATGATCTTGGGATCAATCCCAAGGATTTAGAGACCAAGGACCTAAAGAAAATTGCTTCCGGACTTGGGAGCGTCGTGGACGGGACCATGTATCTGAGGAACAAACGCAGTGGCGCACATGGCCGCACAGAGGCAGAGCATACCGCATCCGCGATACGTCCGAGACACGCGCGGCTTGTTATCCATTCTGCACACACATTGGCTGCGTATGTGTTGGAGTGTTTGGATGACAGCTAGAGCGTCCTACAGTAGCCACTTGCGAACGGCTCGCAAATAATTTTTGGTTAGTCAAAAGTTGCGTAGGATTTACGTTCCAGGCAATAAGTGAAAAGGCATGTCCGCTGCCATACTTGAAGCAAGTTGCACTTTCATCCGACCAAAACAAAAGGGCCGCTGACGCGGCCCTCATTTTAATTCATGATTTGTCTAGTTTGCCGGGGGAGGCCCAGCGTCAAGTTCCGACTCCTTAGGGTCTTGATCCGCCAAGCTGTCGGCAATCTCGCGCAGAAGGTCTGCAATCGCCGCGTCAACGGCCCTGTCTTGTTCCGTCGCAGCATCTTGCGCGGCGGTCACTTCCTGTAGCTGAGATGTGAGCGCGTCGATTGAAAGCTGCATCTGCTCCATCGTTGCCGTGTTCGCCCGTATTGCCGCGTCTTCATCGTCTGAAAGACGATCTTCGATTTCCAGCGCTACCATCATGAAGAATGACAAGATGGCGAAAATACTAGCAAGCAAGTGTACCTGACGCGCCAGCCTCTGGCGCGTTGTCTCATCAACCGGCGCTTGTTCCTGTTCCGCCAGCGCCTCTTGCGCGGCGATGGTGCGGGCAAGCATTTCTTCGATGCTGCCAGACAGGCCCAGTCCGATTTGCGCCGCAGATGCAATGGTACCGATTTGGCCAAGCGCCTGCATCTGCTCAGTCAGACCAGTCGCAAGGATGCCGAAACGGTCCCCGAACTCTGGACCAAGGCCAAGACCCTGCAAGGCATTCACGCTATCAAAAATGCGACCATACTTGCCGATATCCAAGGCCGCGAAGGTGGCCCCAATGCGCGGAAGGTCCAGCGCCTGCGTGACGCCCAAAGCATAGTTGGACTCAAAGTTTCGAATGATGCTGGGCATCAAACCCAATTGCCGATCTATGCCCAAGGACAGAGAATCAAAGATTTTGGAATGTCGCTCCATATCCACTGCCAAGCGGGCGAAAGGACTGTCGATTTTCAGACTGTCCAGAATCGAAGGCGAGAGACCAAATGACGCTTGATCTAAGCCCATGGTGAGGTTGTGCAGCCCTACCGGGTCCACGATGCGCCTCAACTTTTCGGACTGGCGCGCCATGTCTGCAAAGATACCCGATGCACCTAATCCGAGTGCCGCCTTCTGCGCCGCTCCAATGCTGCCCACCCCAGAAGACAGGTCTTTGAACTGGCGATGTAGCCGCTTGTCAGCGGCTTTGCGCTCTTCATCGCTCATTCCCACGCCTAGCTTGGAAATGTCGAACCCTTTAGGCTTCTCATCGTCGGATTCATTGCTCATCGCCTACACCTTGCTGCCGCCTCGCCATTTTCCGCATAATATAGTGATTGGAGGGTGGCTTTTCTAGCGACCTAGGAAATTGTTTTGACGCGCGTCCGTTTTTACAATCGCTCATTTTTTCTAGAGCACAAACGCTCTTGCGCTGACGCGCGCCCATCCACCGAAATGGACTGATGATCTGCCGTTTTTTCTAGCTAGAAATTGGTTTGTATCATTCGGCCTCTGAGGCGGCCCACAGACCTTGCACCCACCTAAGCAAGCCGCCCTAACATCTGGGATGCGCCCTCATTCCCTGACGATAAAATCCGCTACCTTCGGGTTATTCAGATCAAGTCACTATCAATAGGTACGTATCCAAATAGACGTGATAATTCGCCCAATTTTTCTATCATATAAACCGTGACTCCAACCATGCGATAGACTATCATAAGTTATAGAATCATATGAGAAAGGAGTGCGTATTATGGAGCACTGGGGTTACGCCCGCGTCAGCACCAATGCAGACCGACAGGCCGCAACTTGGGAGCACCAATCGGACGCGCTCACGCGCGCCGGTGCAACCAACATCTTTCAGGAACAAGCCAGCGCTGGCCATCATCGGCCCGTGTTCGAAGACATGATTGAACAGGCGATGGATCGGGCGGAACAAACCGGCGCGCCCGTGAATATTCACATCACAAAGATGGACCGGGCTTTTCGCGACATTGAACACGCTATCAAGACCGTCAAACGAGCTTATCGGCATGGAGTTCAATTCACGTTGCACGACATAAGCAATAGCCCGTTGGACCCCACAGACGCGGCTCAGAGCCTTCATTTCCACGTCCTCGCAGCCATCGGACAATTCGAGAAAGACCGCTTTGCAGAGCGCCGCGCCGTGGGCATCGCAAAGGCCAAGAAAGATGGGAAATACAAAGGGCGGCAACCTACTGCCAGAGCCAAAACGCCAGAGGTTTTGGCCTTGCGTGCGCGTGATTTCAAGGCACCTGAGATTGCCAAGCAATTGGGTATCGGCGTTGCCAGCGTGTATCGCATCCTTGCCGACAACAAGCCCGCGTGAGCGGGCATATCGCCGCTGACGCGGCCAGCAACAAAGGATAAGACATGCAATTTACAATCGGTCTCGTGAATTTCTTCATCCTCTTGGCAGCGCTCAAAATGCTGTCAGGGTTTTAGCTGAAAACGGCCCAACGGGACACTTACCCATAGGCTGCTATAGGCGCAGAGATGCGCGCTGAAAGCCGCGTGGTTTTGAGGTAAGCAGGAGCGCGCGTAGCGCGTGATGTTGCTCAGAAAGGGCGTATGGGGCTCCATAGGGGGCCTACGTTCGCCTCTCCAAACACCGCCGGTAGCCACAAGCATATAAACGACCAACATTTGTTAGCGTAAATCTCTGGCCAGATTTGAGATGTAAGGTTGGATAAAATTTCTTTTGGGCGGCGGTTAGCAAAACCGGATCTAAACGGTTAGCATTTCGTATATTTCAGGTCATGACCCGTTACCTTTTTGGCGTGCCCAGAAATCGTGCTAGAATTCACGAAATCCCTCAAAATTTGGAAAAGGCATGGCCACGTCAACTTTCGCCGTTAATAGAGGCTCAGACCTCACATTTGATCTGAATTGGCCCAACGGCTCGTCCGCCAACGCAGATTTAACCGGACACACCGTCAGTATCTTTGAACCTGATCACCGCATAGAAGGGTTGGTTTCGGCTACGCTTACAGACCCGGTAAACGGGGCAATCCGTGTACGCGTCGAATGGGCGGACGGGCTGCCGTCTAATACACCGCTGCGCTTTCGCCTCATGACGGCAAGCGGTGCGGAGAACCAGACAACCAACCAACTCGCCGTGGAATATTCATGACGCAGGTGGCAGTCAGCACCGACTCGATAACGGTAGAAACGCGCCGGATCGAAGACGGTCCCGCCGTCAGTGTTGCAGGCGGCAGCGTCGAGGTTAGCGCGTCCGTCGCGCCCGCGAATGTGAGCGCTGAATCTGACACCATCGAAGTAGTGGTTAGCCCCACCATTGCGACCGTGCAGAGCGTTGTCAGCGTGCCAGATGTATCGGTGCAAGTGGACGGCCCGCTTGAGGTAGTGGCGTCCACCGTGGGCATCCAAGGTCCACCGGGACCGAACAGCGGTCCATCGGCTCTGCCGCCGGACGAAACTGACGACTCAGACCTCACCTACATCTACTATGGTTGGGTTTCCACACGTGCCGGGGGATGGTTGGTTCGGCGGGTAGACCGCTTAACGGAAGCTAAGACAAACGCTGCCACCGGCTACCCTGACTTCGCCGCAGCATGGGAGAACCGCGAGACGCTGCAATATTACTGATTTTGCCTTAGTCGATGCGTCGAACACGCCCGCAGCCATTTATTCTCACAAAAGCCGCGCGTAGCTTTCCTTTTTTTCTCACAGATCGCTGAATTAATCTCACAGTTTTCTTTGTCTGGCACTATTATCTTCGCTGACAAGCGGTCGCTCCGTCCCGAAGTTAGGCCCATCGAAACAATCGAGCAAAGGAAACGACATGGCAAAACGTGGACGCCCGAAGGGCAGCACTTATCCAGATGGGCCGTATCTGGATCAAATCGCAGACGCGCTAACGCGCGAACCGAACAAATCCGCAAACTCAGTAATCATGAAAATTGCGGGTGAGTTGGGAATAGCCGACTACAGACAGCAAGAAGCCTTCCGCCGTCGCCTTCACGACAAGTGGAGCGCGCAAAAGGAAGAGCGAATGACAGAGGCGCGTGAGCGCCATGAAGAGCGCAACTGTCCAGCGCAGCGTGTCGTTAAGCGCAATCGGTCAATTCTGGACGTGGTGCAGTCAATTGAAGAATCCCCGGCGATGAAGGTCGCGCGGATTTACGAAAACCTTCCACACGTCAAGTTGCAAAAGATTTACGATGATCTTCCGCATGTGCGCATCCAGAAGATGCTGGATGATATGCCTGCGATGCGCATGCAACGGATGCTGGAAAAGCTGAACCTATAAGCGTCAACCACCGAGAGATAGCACGGGGCGGCGAGAGTCGCCCCAGCTTGGAGTGCTAACCCGTGGTACAAAGAACCTGCTACGCGACTGCTACACCTCAACCACGCATCGTAGCAAATTCGTAGCAGTAGCAGAATTTCAGCCGTTATCCGAGACCGCCGTAATCAAATTTTCTGTTTTATTTCAAAGTGGTGCGGGTGGAGGGACTTGAACCCCCACGCCTCGCGGCGCCAGAACCTAAATCTGGTGCGTCTACCAATTCCGCCACACCCGCATCCGATCCGGTGACTCGGGGTACTGCCCGACCGGTGAGGCGCGGTTTAGCAAAGCTTTCACAGAAGAGCGAGAGGAAAATGCAACAAAACGAAGCCAAGACGTTTTCCAATCCGTCGAGACGCAAAGAAGGTCTGTTTGGATCGAATTATACACTCGGTTTTCTTGCCTTTTTTTGGCCTGCCGTTGGTCTGGACGGGCCTTAAAATCACCGGCGCCGAGCACACATCGAAGCATGTCGGCACAAGTTTTGGCGAGCCGAAAACAGTCACGACATAGCCCGACCTGAATTTGGGCGATGATCAGGCGGCAAATCGACCTAGACCATCACGATTTTTTTGACTTTTTGTTTTGGCCATGAGCTTGTGGAACCAAGGCCGGTGTAGGCTATGGAGGGGTTGAATGCACCGGATAATCGGCCGATCTAGACCTTCAAGTTTGAGCCTTAATTCGGACGGTGCCGCCTCTGTGTCCGCTGAAATCCGCTCTTCCCCCATGGCGGTGGGCATTCAGGAGGAACGACACGCCGGTCACCCTATCGCGACTTGTCCCCTTACTTGCCCCTGACTTGGCGCGCATAGACAGCCGCTTCGGCCCGTGATGAAATTCCGAGCTTGGCATAGATCGTCTTGATATATCCTGAGACCGTGCTCTCTGCTATGTTCAGGTCTCTTGCCACTTCGGCATTTCGAAGGCCAAGCCCAATAAGATCAAGGACTTCGTGTTCGCGATTGGTGAGCGCAACATTAGGCATGATCGGGGCTGTGGCTTGAAAATGTCGCATAATCCGATTGGCTATTGTCGGGGACAGCGCCGGCACCCCCATCGCCACCTGACGCAATTGCGCGCTTATGATTGCCGGTTCGTGGTCTTTCAGAAGATAGCCTTGCACGCCTGCTGACAAGGCTTTCACGATGCTGGCATCATCTCCGGCCACTGTTGCAACCACAATAAGAGCGTCGGGAGATGCCTGTCGGATGTCACCCAGAAGATCGAGCCCATGTCCATCAGGGAGGCCCAGATCCAAAAGAACCAAATCATGCTTTAGGTTTGCAATAAGAACGCGGGCCTCAGCAAGAGACGCGGCAAGCGTGATGTGACAATCGTCAAATGTGTCCTCAATGATGTGCTTTAGCCAAAGCCGGGTTTCGAGCACATCTTCAAGGATCAAACAGGTTTTCATACACGGCCTCTTTCTTGGGACTGGGAGGTTTTTCCAAGGCGATTGACCCCAATTGTCAAACACAACCCAGCGCCACCGGGACCGGGTTCAACCGAGAAACCGCCGTCCAGTTGCTCAACACGTTCTCGCATGTTTCGTAGCCCATTCCCGTCTCGCACATCGACGCCAAGCCCCTGCCCGTTATCGCAAATCGTGATGTCGATTTGTTCACGTCCGGCCTGCAATGCATAGGAAACCTGGGTGGCTTGGGAATGACGGATCACATTGGTAATCGCTTCGCGCGTGACCGCCTGAATGGTGGCACCGACCTCTTCGCTGACGACCTGGCCCCGGAGGTCCGACACCGGCCAATCCAAATCTATCGACCGGGCAGTCAAGGTTTCGGCCATCGACAACCGCAGCTCGCTCAACAACAGGCCAAGGTCCGTTTGGGTTGCAGGATCGCCCGAGATAATGCGGCGCAAGTCGCCGAGGGTTTCGCGCACACAGGCATTTTTGCGTTCAGGATCGTCGCTGTGCAAAGCGCTGAGCAAATGGATGCTGATGTTGTCGTGAAGGTCGCGGGCAATGCGGGTCCGCTCGGTGGCAACTCCGGTGTCATAGGCCTCCTGACCGCGCAACAATTCATCCACCAAGGCCAGTATTTCCGAAGCACGGTCACGGTCCTCGGCGGCAAAAAGGCGATGGCCGCGATTGGGGAGCACCAAACGAAGCGGGTCCATCCCGTCGATGGGGGGAGGAAGATCAAGCGCCCGGCCGAATTCAACCAGCGTTGGCGATTTCGGGTGTACATCGCTTGGCAAGCGTTCGATTTCCAACGGGTCAAACAGCTTGCGCAAGCTGTCTTGCCAGCGGGTTTCGGCCAGATCGAGACGATGCGCCCGAGAAATAAAATCCGCCATAGCCAGCAGGCTCACCCCTTGGTCCGGGATGGCTTTGGGGCGCCGCACAAGCAAAGCCATCAAACGGTCGCGCAAAGGCAAATAGACAAAGCCAACGACAAGAAGCGAGAGCGCCAACGCAGGTGTCCGGTCGAGCGCAAGACCGTAAATCAAAAGCGCGTCGAACGCCAAAAGCACACAGGCACCAAAGAAATAGAACAACAACAAAGACGACCATCGCGGCATATCAAACAGGCGGTACTTTACCACCGCCAAGGCGACGCTTGCATAGACGAGGAAAATGACAGGAAACAGAGTTGCTTGCGAAACCAGCAACGGGATGCCCAACAAAATGGGCAAGGTGCGGGTCATAATAAACGCCCCTGCCCCCACGATCACCCCCAGCCCCAACAGGCGCAGGGCAGCCCGAGCCAGAGCGTCTTGCCGCGCGGCCACAAATTGTATGGCAATAAAAACAAGGATCGCAATCATGAGGAGCAGCGTCGGGAGATAGTTCCTGATCTCAGTCGATTGCACCGCAAAAAGCTTCATGGCAACGTTCCACAGCACCAGAAGCACTACCGGAACCCAGATCATACGCGGGCCAAGGAGACGTTTGGGATAAGTCGAAAACACCAAGACAAGACCCAGCCCAAAGGTAACTGTGCCGATTTGGTTGGTCACGCTGAGAGTGGAAAAGACCGGCAGCGGCAAGGCAAGTTCACGGCTTGAATAAACCGCCGCTGCACTTGCCGAAAGCTGAAGCCCGAGACCGGACAAAAGCAAAGCCGACTGAGGCCAACTTCGCGGGTTTAGCGACCAGACCCAACCACCCACAAGCGTCGCTGCCAGACCACTCAGTATCTGAATCCAAAAGCTAAACGGCACATTCCATACGGCACGCATTGGCTGGGCGGTTACGGTGGTTGTCCAATCGCCTTTTTCATTCGTCCCCAAAAGCGTCACCGGACCGGCGATCAGGGCGCGCCAAAGCTGATCTTGCGTGGCCATAAATGCCTGCATTTGGTCAATGGTCCCAAGGGTATCAGGCTCTTCGGTCAAGGTGGTGGCAGAGATGCTTAGCTCGGTTCCATCCGCGGCAACCAACCGATCAACAATCCAGCCCGCTTCAATCCCAGACGCGGGCGCAACCCCGGCGCTTTCGAGCTGAACCTGTCCATCCAAAGACAGCCCAAGATCAAGACCAAGAAAGGGTTGCTTGACGGTCAAGGCGAGGGCCGTTGCGCAAATCGCCAGAGCAACAAAAAAGATCGCACTTAAATAGCGTATCGGAGCGTTGTGGGGTGCCATGAAAAAAGCCTGCCTCGGTCGTGTAGAAAAAGAATCACCTCAATCGCTTCGACCGTTACGCCGTCACACTTCAAAACATGCATTTTAAATTAAGTTTTTCCAAGCGTCTGCCCCCCGTTCAGGGGGGAGACGACGATCACAGTTCCCGCATATTTAAGGTTCAAAATTTCTTGACGTGTTATCTTCATAGGAAACGATATGACCATTAACGCCAATGTTACCTTGGGAACGACCCAGTCTTTGGACAATCTCACCGGGGTGAACGGATATAATACAACCGTCCAGACCTATGACCTCGGCGACGGTCGGGTTGTGTCAACGTGGCTTAATGGCGATGATTTCACCGGATATTTTTCAATACATTCGATTGACGGCACAGAGTTGGTCGCCGCGACAGCCTATGACCCCGATGGCGCATTTGATCCAGGGATATTTGGATCTGCGCAATCGGTCTTTGCGGTGACAACAAACTCAGACGGGTCGTTTTCGTTGCATTTCACCGCCACACCTCCGCCTGCTGTTGGTTTTCCTCAGGGGGCAGATCACTACTCGGTTCAGATATCTGCTTCTGGTGTGCCCGCGGATCCGGTCGAGGTTCCGTCCTATACGGCGATCATCAATGCGACCAACTCTGCAACCTTAAGCCTGAGCAATGGAACGGCCGCCATTGTATCAGACGCTGGCTTGACGGTGATTGACAGTACTGGTGCCGTGATCGGTGGGACATCGGAAGGGCCGGTCAACTTTTCGGACAGAAGTATCTACGGCCTGACCGAAACTCCCTCAGGCGGGGTATTTGTCGTGTCCGGCACGACAACGGATTATTTTGGCACAGGGTTTGACATCAAAGGTCAGTTCTTTGACGCCAACGGCCAGGCACTGGGAGACGCCTTTGAAATCGCGAACCCAGTGGATGCGGCCCCGACATCGAATAATCTTAACGGTCGGTTGAATGTCGCAACCTTATCGGACGGGCGATATGCCGTTGCATTTGATCATCGCGATTCAGAGCTGGAAGCTGGCGATAACTCAAGTGCCATTCATGTGATGATTTTGAACGCCGATGGCTCTGTTGCAGTTGGCCCCTTCCTTGGCAATCCTGATGCCTCAGGCGGCCGACAGTTTTATCCAACGGTGCATGCGCTTGAGGACGGTGCCTTTGTTGTTGCCTATCAGACTGATGACGTTACGGCGGAAAATGTGAGCCCGCTTTGGCGCCTTCAGGTTTTTGACGAAAATGGCGTCGCACAGGGCGAGTCCTTCTTCCGCGGGCCAGATACCGACGCTCGGACAACGACGCATCTTGAAACAGTCATTCTGCCCGACGGGCGGGGTTTGGTGATCGACCACGGCGGCGGGTCTACGGCCATTACCATTGGTGACGGCAGCGGCGGAGGCACACCACAGCCTGGCAATGTCGCACCGGTGACGTCTGGCCTTTCGATTGAAGCCACCCCCGGTGAAGTCTTGACTGACACGTTGACTGCGACCGATGCAGATGGCGATTCACTGATTTTCTCAAACGGTGCCGTTGTGGCATCGCTTGGCATCGCAGCGGTGAACCCTGATGGCAGCTTTTCTTATACAGCCAATCCTGGGGCTTCGGGCACCGACACATTTACCTATCAGGTTGCGGATGGCACCAACCAACCGGTGATTGGAACTGTAACCGTCACAATCAACGCAACGACAAACACACCACCAGTTTTTGATCCGATCTCGACGCTGCGTGGATCAGAAGACAGTTCGATAACGGCACTGGCAACGGCCACAGACAGTGAAAACAACACACTCGTTTACGGCCTGGGTGCCACCCTGCCCACAGATGGAACAGCCTTCATCAGCGAAACGGGTAATATCACCTACACTCCGAATGACGACTTCTTTGGAACAGATAGTTTCGACATCACCGTGACTGATGGCAATAGCGCCGCCGTTTCAACAACCGTTTCGGTTGAAATCACCCCCATCCAAGACGCGCCGACTGCTCAAGATGACTCTGTTTCTGTTGTTTCGGGAGAAGCCTTAACAACGGCGCTAGAAGCCTCGGACGCAGATGGCGACACCCTTGCATTCACCTTGGGAACCGGGCCCGCACATGGGAGCGTCACTGTCGCGACTGACGGCACCGCAGTTTACACCCCTGATGCGGGATTTGTCGGAGACGATAGTTTCATTTTCAATGTGTCTGACGGCACGGACACCGCGTCCGGGTTGGTTTCGGTTGATGTGACACCGGCCACGGTTCCCGCAAACTCAGTGACAAACCTCGCCGCTCTCGATGGCGCAAACCTGAGTGGGCTAGCCCCCGGAGGCCGCATCACAATTCGTGACGGGGACGATCTGAGTTTCGCCGATTTGATGGTGAATCCCGATACAGGCCAAGTCACGTTTGGTGCCGCCACCTTCAACGTTGATGCAGATATAGATGCCAACAGTTTTGTTTTGAGCGAAGCGACGGGAGGCGGTGTCGACTTAATCCTGATCGACGAGTTGCTGGGCGATGGCAGCGATCTTTCGGATGGGACCGCTGTTTCAGCAACCATGATCAATGGGGTTGGACCAGAAGAGTTCTTTGCCGGAAATGGCACACGCGATTTCACTGTGACTTTGGACAGAGCGATGTCCGGCTATGACAATGCCGTAGGGGCATATGTGCGCAACGCAGATGGAACCATAAGTGATGTGCAGATCCTCTTTGCCGATCCCAAAGCCGCCGGAGTTGGGGCGACAGCGACGATTTCCAATGTACCTGATGGTGGCACCTTGGAGTTCTTCTTCATTCAAGACGCCGCATCCGAAACCGCAACCTTGGGAGCCGATCTCTCGATTGGTGCCGGTGGGGTTTTACTGGAAGCCGGAATAGACACCGGCCTGACGACATATTTCTCGGAAGGTGCGCTCAACAGTGACGGAGTCGAGCACTTCCTATCCGGTGCCATTGACGGAGGCGGTGACATCCGAATTGGGATCGAAGACCTCACAGGCGGCGGTGATATGGACTATCAGGATATGGTCTTTACAGTCGGCTGGACTGACGACGGGATTTAATTCCCTGAGACCGACGTGGCGGCATGAAATGCCAAAAATTTAATTGCGACGCATGCCCCATCTATTCCGGTTGGGCATGCCAAAATATCGCAGGGTACTACTATTACGCATCAAAATACATCCGAGCCGGCATATTGAAAGATCGCGCCCCTGCCCCGGACAAATGACAGCTCAACTTTTGATATTTATTTCTCCAAATTTCCAAACTGAATTCAGAATTTTTTGCTTTTTTGCAAAATATATCGCAACATTTATTCCTTCCAAACGCCATATTTGTCTTGGAAGTATTGTATTCCGAACCTATTAGACGACATTCGATCTTCGCCGTTAAAAACACTATTTCTAAGCGCGTCAACCGGGTCGTTTTCTGACCTTAAACATACCGGGACACGCTTAGGGAGCCAAACCGGGATTTTTTGTCTGGCCATATGTCCAGACAACCATATGTCATCCACCATCCACAGATCATCGGGAATGTCGTAAAACGCCTCATCGAAAAAATCCGATGTCACCAAAACACCGGCATATCCGAGAAGAATTTCAGTTTGGCCAGCCTGTGCGACCAACCCCCGGCTGGGACGCTGACCTGTTGGTGAAAACTTAAGCTCCCGTAATCGTTGCACTGTTCTAAGAAAACGGTACTTAGGGTCAAAGAACTCCTTACCAACCTTCGCACGTTTGTGCCGAAGCTCAAGGGGCGGCTCTGAAACAATATCATATAGGTGACGTCCATGCGTCGCGATACAGTGATCCGGTCTTTCTTTATGTGCTCGCAGCAGTTTTTGCGCCCAACCAACAGGATACAAACGATCATCATCGCAAAAGATAATTGGCGTATCTTCACCTTTAAGGTCATCGGCCACATGGAGGACTTTGGAGGCTGGGCCAAAGTCGTCGTCTACACGAATAATATTGACTTGCGGCGGTACAGACGGCGTTTCGCCATTCCAGTCTGGAAACCGCCGATAGGATTTAGGGATATAGATTCTAATTTCTTCGACACCCGGACCTTGTTGAAGCAGTGTTCCTAGCGTTTTATGTAACCCGCCAAACCTAGAGGGAATACTTGTCAGTGATATAACTGTCATATTGCTTGCCGAAGATTCACTCATATATAATTCGTCATCAATACCATGGTCGCACCCCTGTGTCACTCCCATAGTGTTTTCCAAACGCCTCTGACTTCACCATCATTGAAGTCGTATACTTTACATCCCGCCTCAGCAGCTTTAAACGATTTTATTTCCAGATAACGCCAAGGGCGCCAAGTTCTTTCTTTTTGCAAGCCCCATGCATAACGGCCCTGCTCAACAGCCCTTGCGGTCGAAATCTCTCATTTCAAACCTGAACTTTCCGTCAAGCATTCTGATAAGTTGGGCCACTTAAGGCTGTTACTCGGTCCTTGTGATATACCTCGCACGACGGGCCATGCAGCCTGATCCGACGCTCGCCGACGTGAAAACGTTGCCACGTCACGGTTCTGTTATTTGACAAATCGAACTACGCAGTAACGATATGATTTCATTGGAAAACTAACGGCCTGCGTCGGGTGGAATCGCCAAATCTTAGATCCGAAAAAACGTGTGAAACTGTCCATTTTCAGTTGTTAGCAGCAGGTTACCGGAACGTAAAATTCAAACGGTTTCCGGTCAATTCCGAGAATTTGCGCCCAGCCTTATAACCATGAGTTGCCGTCGACCATTGAGAGGTTTTGCCCCAAAAAAGTTTCAATGGAAGAGGCAATACGTCTGTTTAGAACCAAGTAAATCGGTGTGTGCCGCACGTGTGATTGAAATGAATTCATCAGCTGAGAAACAAAGACCCCCACCTCATGCGAGGCGGGGGTCTTTAATGTTTCCAGCGTATTACGATGGTACCCAAGGCCGGACTCGAACCGGCACGTCCGCTAGGACGGGGGATTTTGAATCCCCTGCGTCTACCATTCCGCCACTTGGGCTTCGACCTCCGTTTAGCGACCTGTTTGAGCAAGGTAAAGAGGCAAAACGAACAGAAATGCGACATTCAAAACAAAATTTTCTAACAACAAACTCCTGTTGCATTTTCAGGGACAAGCCGGACCACTACGTCCTTGCCCAAGACGGCATTTCGGTTGACCCCGTCGGCGCTGCATGCTTTTTGCCGCGTAAATTAAGGAGCATACGAGCATGTTGCGCCGCCTTTACGATTGGACCATGGCTCAGGCCGAACACCGCAATGCATTGTGGATATTGGCAATTGTCGCATTTATCGAGAGCTCGGTCTTTCCCATACCTCCTGACGTCTTGCTTATACCGATGGTTATTGCCGCCCCCCATCGCGCCTGGCTAATCGCCGGTGTTGCGATGATCGCTAGCGTTCTAGGCGGGTTGTTGGGCTATGGAATCGGGTTTTTCTTTTACGAGAGCTTCGGCCAGCCGATCCTTGAGGCGATGGGCAAAGCCGACTCGATGGCAGAGTTCAACGACAAGTTCAACAACGTCGGGTTTTGGGCGGTGCTGACGGCGGGGATCACCCCCTTTCCTTACAAGGTCATCACGATCATGTCTGGTTGGACCGCGATGCCGCTCGGGACTTTCATCGTGACCTCGATCATTGCGCGGTCGTTGCGGTTCTTTATTGTTGCGGCATTGCTGCGCAAATTTGGCTCACCCATTCGTGATTTCATCGAACGACGTTTGGGGCTTGTCTTCATTGCGTTTGTCGCGATCCTGTTGGGAGGTTTTCTTCTGGTGAAATACATATGAGACGCACTCTGATCCTTTTGGCCACGATTGGCTGTACGGGCCTGATCCTTGGAGCTTATGGGTTTCAATATCTGGGTGATATGCCGCCTTGCGCCATGTGCTGGTGGCAACGGTACGGACATTTTGCAGCCATCGCTTTTGGCGTGCTAGGGCTGTTTGTCTTGCCACGGATCATGGCGTTTCTAGCCGGTCTTGGCGCGTTATCCTCTGGGGTGATTGCGATTTACCACAGCGGCGTTGAGCGCAAAATTTGGGAAGGGCCAGACACCTGCACGTCAAACCCTGTCGGAAATCTGACACCTGAGCAATTGCTGGAGCAGATTATGGCTGCTCCCTTGGTGCGCTGCGATGAAATCCCTTGGGAAATGTTTGGCCTGTCAATGGCCAACTATAATGTCTTTGCCTCTCTCGTTCTGGCGGCGGTTTTCTTTTTCGCCGCCCGACTGCCCCGCTGAGGACCGGTTAGAGCTCCAATCAGAAATCCCGCGTGACACGCCCTGCCCTCTCTGGCATCAAGGCAGCGCCCAGAACTGGGCCTGACCTGCGGAGCTTCCAATGACCAATCAACTTGCGATCATCATCGGACTTGCCCTTGTTGGCGCAGTGGCGGCAGATGTTTTCCTCGCGGATGGCATGAGCACCCTGTTTTTGGCGCGCAAGCTCTTTGTCTTACTCGATTGGGTTGCCTTCTGGCGCTAATCTCCCCTGCTCTTTTGTGGTAAAGTGACTGTTAGCGGGAACATTCCCGCCTTGACAATTTCAGCCGCCAGTGGTTGTTAGCGGTAACACCACATCGCACGTTTCGTGATCTCAAATGACCGGCCAATTCTGGCCACTAAGGGGGAGCTCCTTATGACTGTCAAAGTAGCCATCAACGGTTTTGGTCGCATCGGCCGCAACATTCTACGCGCCATTATCGAAAGCGGTCGGACCGATATCGAAGTCATCGCCATCAACGACTTGGGGCCGGTTGAAACCAATGCCCACCTGCTGCAATTCGACAGCGTCCATGGCCGGTTCCCGGTTGAGGTCACAACGACTGAAGAGAGCATCGACGTTGGCCGCGGCCCGATCCGTGTGACCGCTATCCGCAACCCTGCCGATTTGCCATGGTCTGATGTTGATGTGGTTCTGGAATGCACAGGCATTTTTAAATCAAAAGAGCAGTGCCAGGCGCATCTGGACAATGGTGCAAGCCGCGTCCTGATCTCGGCCCCTGGCAAAGATGCTGATCAGACCATTGTGTTTGGTGTCAATGACTCGGTTTTGAGCGCAGCAGACACAGTGGTGTCCAACGCGTCTTGCACCACCAACTGCCTCGCGCCGGTTGCCAAAGTGTTGAACGATCAGATCGGGATCGTCAAAGGCTTCATGACGACAGTGCATTCCTACACAGGCGACCAACCCACATTGGACACAATGCACTCGGATCTCTACCGCGCCCGCGCAGCAGCGGTAAACATGATCCCCACATCAACCGGTGCCGCCAAAGCGGTTGGCCTGGTATTGCCTGAAATGGCTGGCAAGCTTGACGGTGTTGCGATCCGCGTTCCAACGCCAAATGTGTCCGTTGTTGACCTGACTTTCGAAGCCGCGCGCGAGACCACTGTTGAAGAAATCAACACCGCAATTCGTGACGCCGCCAATGGGCCGCTCAAAGGCATCTTGGGCTATACGGATCGTCCAAATGTCAGCATGGACTTCAACCACGACCCACATTCGTCGATTTTTGCCACCGACCAAACCAAAGTCATGGAAGGCACCATGGTACGAATTTTGACGTGGTACGACAATGAATGGGGCTTCTCAAACCGTATGGCGGATACAGCCGTGGCCATGGGCAAGCTTATCTAAGCCAAACTATCAAATCCAAAAATCAGACGTTCTGCCTGATTCTGGAATTGGAAAACGACTTATCTGGGCCGTCCACTTTGGGCGGCCTTATTTTGTACCGACAGCCGTTTGTGCAGCACGATAGGCCAATGCCGCCTGTGTGGGCGACCCACCCCCGGCAGGATTACCATCTCTGGCAATTGCAGGTGATTTGTCCGCAGAGGCCGGAACCATCCACAAATGCACCGACTGCGGAGGTGGAAGGACCGGTGCCGCCGATCGAGCCGAAACGCCTGCAGCACTTGGTGATGCAGTTGCTTTTCGAGTTGAGCGCGCGACTGGGCGGCGCTGTGTCATCAATACATCCATAGTTCACTCCTTAATAAGAGCGTCGCACCCCCCGGGCACGCATTACTGGATGCAAGGAAAATATCGTCATTTGGTTTACAAAACCTTACTAAGATCCAATCGGCCCAACCGGCTATTTCAATGGTTTGTTGAGCACGATCAAAAGGCCGACCCTGTGTCGAAAAACGTGGCCTCAAAACCGCCAATACACCGGCACCGAACCTATTGGGAGAACACGGTTTTGCATTATAGAGAACGCTCAGACCAAACCTGAAGCCCCGACCGAATGATCGGCTCGATATCGGGCTAGACAGTCCAGCGACCACCCCCTGCGAAACAGTGCTTCACAGGGTGCATGCAACACAATCGGCGCAGCCTCTCATACTCCAACAGGTCGTGTTGCCAAATCTATTGGCCAGAGACCTGAGAAATAAAGGCGTCAATTTTAGCCAGATACGGTTTGGTGCCAAACAAATTGGTGTGCCCTGCACCGTCGATCTTAACGAACCGAGCATCTGGAAGGAGCTGCGCCAAATTTTGCCCATGCGACATGGGGATCAAAGCATCCTTGTTACCGTGCAGGATTAAAACCGGATCACTGACAGCTGGCGCAAGAGCGGCGCTGTCCCATCTCTGAACACCCGGCAAGATGCAGGCAGGTAAAAAAGACGCAGCCGTCATCAGTTGGCACATCTTTTCGTAGGGTGCTGCTAGAATTACACCGGCAAGCTTGCGGTGCGACGCCACCTGCAACGCCAAGCCTGTACCTAACGAATACCCCTGCACAATCACAGGCCCCGAAACACCGAGTTTTGGCAAGGCGTCGAAGACGGCCAATGCATCGCGCTTTAGCGTGCTCTCTGAAGGCTCGCCCGGCACGCCGCCACCGCCGCGATACGGCATGGCCACCACATGGCGACCCGCCGCGCGGTGGTGCTCAAGCATGGCCCGGAACAGTTTCAAGCTGCCGACATTGCCCATGAAATACACCACCGTGGGAGCCCCTTTGCGCCCCCGCGCGACTTGAACTGGCAATGGCTCGGCACCATCGACTGCAACATCAAAAGCCTTAAACCCCGAAGCCGAAAACGTGTCAGGATAAAAGGGGTAGATAAAGCGTGGATGCAGCCAGATCATCAGCGATGCATAGCCCAAATAAAGCAGAGCAAACGCGGTGATGAGCCAGCCAAGCCGCCGCAGCATTTACTTGAAGCGCTCTTGAAGCGCTTGCAAAATGGGGGGCGTGACAAAACTCGACACGTCGCCGCCAAGCCGAGCGATCTCTTTAACCAGTTTCGATGCAATGGCCTGATGACGGGCCTCTGCCATCAAGAAAACAGTTTCAACGCTGTCGTCTAAAACCCGGTTCATACCAACCATCTGATATTCGTATTCGAAATCAGCCACAGCGCGCAAACCGCGTACAATGATCGACGCCCCAACATCCTTGGCGCAATCAATCAATAGGTTTTCAAAGGGGTGAACGATGATCTCGGTGCCCGTTTGCTCAACCAAAACCGCACATTCGGCTTCAATCATCGCCACGCGTTCTTCGAGTGAAAACAAAGGGCCTTTGTCGCGATTGATCGCCACGCCGATCACCAAGCGATCAACCAGAGACGCACCGCGCCTGATAATGTCTATATGACCGTGTGTGATCGGGTCAAAAGTCCCGGGATAAAGGCCGATGCGCATGAGGGGTCCCCCAGAGCTGGTTGCGAATTGCTGCACACGCAACAATATTGCGTGTGCGATTGCAAGCGCGAAATGACCCGAAACGCCGCAGCGCGGCGAATTGCCAGTCTTAGTGGCCCATAATCATGCCTTCGAGGGCATCCTTTTCCATTGCTAGTTGCGACAGGCGCGCCTTGACGACATCGCCCAATGTGATCAGGCCGATCAATTCGCCATCCTCGACAACCGGCATGTGGCGAAACCGTCCCTCGGTCATTTTGGCAAGAACGGCGTCCGACATTTCGGCTCGCGTACAGGTAACCAGATCACGGGTCATGTAATCGTCGACATTCGCTGACAAGCACTCTGCCCCACGTGCCGCCAATTCGCGAACGATATCGCGCTCTGACAAAATACCCTCGGCGGATGTTCCGCTTTTCGAAATGATCACGGTACCGATCCGCTTTTCAGCCAGCAACTTGGCCGCGTCGGCCACAGATGACCCGGGTTTGACCGTAAAGACATTCCCGTCACCTTTGCTTTTCAAAATTTGCTGCACCTGCATGCCGAACCTCCTAGCACCTAATCCTTGAACCCCTAGCGTCAACCGCCGATGTGGCCGCTGTCAAGTGAGACCTTCCAACCGCGCCAATTCGCGCTTGATTCCTGCGGCAAGCGCTTCGGCAAATCGGTTCATTCGCTCCAGCCGCTGGTCATCTGCATGGCGGACAAGGTAAAAACTGCGTGTCAGAGTCACCTTATCGGGGAGAACGCGCTGCAAATCTGGCGCAGCTGGCATGGTGAAATCATGGACAATCCCGATCCCTGCGCCGGTGCGTACCCAGTTAAATTGAACAGAGACCGAATTGGATGCCAATGGCACGCGCTCCATGCCCAAGTCGGTCAGGTAATCCAGTTCCTTGTCAAAAATCATATCAGGAATATAGCCAATAATCCGATGGTCATTCAGGTCGTCCAAAGCCCGGATAGGGGCATTTGAGGACAGATAATCGGAACTTGCCGCAAGATGCAGATGATAATCGGTTACTTTTTGAACCAAAAGGCGTCCCGCGGTTGGCGGCGAAACCGTGATCGCCATATCCACCTCGCGGCGAGACAAGTTGAGAACACGGGGCAAGGCCACAATCTGCAAATCCAGATCGGGGTTTTGCGCAGAAATCGCTGCCAAGACCTGCGGCAACAGGAAGTTTGCGCAGCCATCCGGTGCCCCGATACGGATTTGTCCTGACAACCCTTCCGAATGCCCGCGCACCGCCTCATTCGCCAGGGAAAAGGCCTGTTCGGCGGCCTCGGCATGGGGGACCAAACGTGCCCCTGCGTCTGTTAAACCATAGCCCTGTGGCGATTTTCCAAAAAGTGGTGCCCCCATATCCTGTTCAAGACGCGCGACCCTACGCCCCACTGTCGCCGGATCCATGCGCAGGTCACGACCGGCTGCGGATAGGCTTTCACCACGCGCCACCGCCAAAAAGATTCGCATGTCGTCCCAGCGATCCATTGCCGCCCCCTTGCGTTTTTGCAAAACCATTTTTGCATTTTGCGCCTTTAATACGCATTTTTGCAATGGTAGTCAAAGTGAGCGCGTGCCTAACTCTGGAGGAGAATTACATGCAAGAACTCACTCATTATATCAACGGTGAACATGTCTCTGGCACATCGGGCCGTTTTGCCGATGTCATGAACCCGGCGACTGGCGAAGTCCAAGCCAAGGCACCTCTGGCCACCGTGGCCGAAGTTGATGCCGCCGTTGCAAAAGCCGCCGAAGTGCAAAAAGTCTGGGGGGCAACCAACCCTCAGCGTCGCGCACGCGTCATGATGAAGTTTGGTCAGTTGATCAATGAAAACATGGACGAACTGGCCGAACTGGTGTCGCGCGAGCACGGCAAAACCATCCCTGACGCCAAAGGCGACGTACAGCGCGGCCTTGAGGTGATCGAAGTGTGCATGGGCGCACCTCATATGCTCAAAGGCGAATTCACCGATGCAGGCGGCCCCGGCATCGACCTGCACTCCATGCGCCAGCCGCTGGGTGTTGTCGCTGCGATCACGCCTTTCAACTTCCCTGCAATGATCCCACTGTGGAAAATGGGCCCTGCTCTGTCTGCGGGCAACACGATGGTCCTCAAACCATCCGAGCGCGTGCCATCGACTGCTCTGCGTTTGGCGGAACTGCTGAAAGAAGCCGGCCTGCCCGACGGTGCTTTGCAGATCGTCAATGGTGACAAAGAAGCCGTTGACGCATTGTTGGACAATGAAACCATTCAAGCCGTTGGCTTTGTGGGTTCGACCCCAATCGCGCAATACATCTATAGCCGTGCCACAGCCAATGGCAAACGCGCCCAATGTTTTGGCGGTGCTAAAAACCACATGGTTATCATGCCGGATGCCGATCTGGACAAGGCGGCCGATGCGCTGGTGGGTGCGGGTTTTGGCGCAGCTGGCGAACGCTGCATGGCGATTTCCGTGGCTGTTCCGGTTGGCAAAGAAACCGCCGACGGCTTGCGTGATCGTCTGATCCCACGCATCGAAGCTCTAAAAATTGGGCCATACACTGCGGGTGATGATGTCGACTTTGGCCCTGTTATCACAGCAGCGTCGCAGGCACGTATCAACGGTCTGGTTGAAAGTGGTGTTGATCAAGGCGCTGACCTTGTCGTCGATGGCCGGGATTTCAAATTGCAGGGCTATGAAAACGGGTATTTCGTTGGCGCCAGCTATTTTGACAACGTGACCCCAGACATGGACATCTACAAAGAAGAGATTTTTGGCCCGGTCCTGAGCCAAGTGCGCGTCGATGACTACGAAGAAGCGTTAAAGCTGGTCATGGACAATGAGTACGGCAACGGCACCGCGATCTATACCGCCGACGGTGACACGGCGCGCGATTACGCGCATCGCGTAAATGTCGGTATGGTGGGGATTAACTTCCCGATCCCGGTTCCGCTGTCTTATCACACATTCGGGGGCTGGAAGAAGTCGGCCTTTGGGGATCTCAACCAGTACGGCCCAGATGCGTTCCGCTTCTACACCCGGACCAAAACCGTCACATCGCGCTGGTTCTCGGGCATCAAAGAAGGCGGCGAATTCAACTTCAAAGCCATGGATTAATAACCAAACCTGTATCTGCCCTGCGACGTCGATGTGGGGCAGATACATCTGATTTCAGATAAGCATGTGACAGCGTTTTTGCTCTTTTGTCGGGCACAGAGGGCGGATAAACTCCGCAGCATGCCCGTCTCCTATCATATATCTCCGACTCACCAATTGATTATCATCAGTTTCATTGAACGCTATTCGGCCGGTGAAACACTCGAGATGTTTGCAAAGTACACCGCTGACCCGAAATTTGACGAGACTTATCAACTTGTTTTGGATCTGACCCGTGCCAGTTCTGTCGATGCGTCTTTCAGTGAGATGCGCAAGGTCGTCCAAGAAGTTGGGCCGCGCCTGAGCAATGCGGAACGCGGGCTATGTGTTTTTATCGTTCCCAATGACTTCTTTTTTGGCGTCGCACGGATGTATCAAACCATGATCAATGATTACGTCCCGTACGAGATCGAGATCAAACGCAACAAACAAGACGCTGCTGACCTTTTGGGTGTTCCCTTGGCCGCGCTGTCGCCAACCGACGCGTAACGCACGCAGCGATTTAATTCGGCAAAAAAACTTATCCTTCAGCGTGTTAGCGCCGAACATTTTGCACTTTCGTATAGTAGAAAGATGCAAAGCATAGGTTGATTCAACTTTGTCGTTAGTTATCCTAACGTCACCCAAATGGTTCAGCAGCGATACCGCTCCTCACGAGGCCCATGTTTATGCCCATCGAATTCGACGTCCTAAGACATCGCGACTTGACCTGTGTTCGATTGGTTGGTTCTGTCGATATCTCGGACATCCTAACCTACTTGGTCGCTTACAAGGCCCATCCGAATTATCGACCTGGTTTGAACGAATTTCTAGACCTGTCTGCCTGGACCAAAACCAATATGGGCTATCAGGACATGCGCACGATGCGCCATGCCGAGCGTGAGATGTACCCATCAAAATCTCCGAAAACACGATGCGGCATCTATGCCCCCAGTGATCTGCAATACGGAATGGCCAGGATTTATGCCAGCCTCACGGAAATACAGGGCGACATTGACACCGCCGTGTTCGAAGACGTCGACCAAACATTGGATTTTTTGAGTATCGACGAAACCGATCTTGAATTTGAACTCGCACAGGAACGTGCCACGTTTTGTAAGCTTTCGACACATCAAAAAACCGCATCCTGAGAGCTATAGGAGCGGTGTGTCGAAGTGATCCGTTTTCGGGCTTCGTGGCGCGATCAAGCGACTTGCGTCAGATCAGCGGGGTAGGATTTGGAACGGGCGGCACCGCGTCTTCGGATAGGTTATGCCATTCATAGGATCGCACTGGAAAACTCCCGCTCAAACCAGCCCAAAGACTTTGTCACCGAAACTATGGGGCTGTATCCTAGCTTATCGTCGCCAAACGACGACCTCCCAACCTTAACCATTGGACAAAAACACTCTCTGGCATCGGTGCCGTGTCGGGTTTTATGTTCGGCTTGGTGTACATGTATCAACACCTAAGCGATGGCAACGTCTCCGCCCCAATCGAAACTGTTCGACGCAAGGCCAACGCTTGGGAGAGCGCTGGAATACCGCGCGCAAAGCGATCAAATACACGCGCCAGACTGCCCCATTGCACAGCGCCCCCCTTCGGCGCCAAGCTGGTCAGCGAGGGGAGAAAGACATGTCGCAGCCGCCATTCACGCTTGGAATCGAAGAAGAGTACCTACTGGTTGATCCGCACAGCGGAGCTTTGGTCGAGGCACCTGATGGGCTTCTGGCAGCCTGCGAAAATGACTTGCAGGATCAGGTCAGCCCAGAGTTTCTGCAATGCCAAATCGAGATCGGCACAAAGCCTTGCGTCAATATCACCGAAGCACGCGACGATCTGCGCCGCCTACGCGCATCGGTTGCGAGCCATGCCGCCAAGTTCGGTTTGGCACCGATCGCGGCCTCGTGTCACCCGTTCGCGGATTGGAAGACCCAGCACCACACCAACAAACAACGCTACAACGAGCTGGATCGTGATCTTGGTGGTGTGGTTCGACGTATGCTAATCAGCGGCATGCATGTTCATATCGGGCTAAGCGATGATCCTATGCGCGCCGATTTGATGCGCCAGATGAGCTATTTTCTTCCGCACCTACTAGCCTTGTCGACATCCTCTCCGTTTTGGAACGGCAACGACACCGGCTTGGCCTCCTATCGGATTTCCGTCTTTGACAACCTGCCGCGGACAGGCCTTCCGCCCCAGTTTGAAAGCTGGAGCGATTTCGAACGATCCGTTCAGATTTTGGTCGATTTGGGTGTGATCGAGGACAGTTCGCGGATTTGGTGGGATCTGCGCCCCTCGTCGCGGTTCCCGACCTTGGAAACCCGGATTATGGATGTGCAACCCCGGCTCGAAGATACGCTGGCGCTGGCGGCTTTGAACCAATGTCTGATGCGAATGCTTTGGCGGTTGCGGGTACGCAATCAGCGTTGGCGAATTTATGACCGGTTTTTGATCGGTGAAAACCGGTGGCGGGCTCAGCGATACGGCACCTCCGAAGGGTTGATTGACTTTGGCGCCGCACAAATCGTTCCGTTTTCACAGTTGATTGACGATCTGATCGATCTGATCAGCGAGGACGCGGACGCGTTGGGGTGCCTGCCCGAGCTTGAGCGCTGTCGTCTGATTGCTTCGCGGGGCAACTCCTCGAGTCGCCAACGGCAAGTGTTAAACAAAGCCAAGGAACAAGGACAGGATCACCCTGATCAAATGCGGGCCGTCGTTTCACATTTGATCGACGAATTCCTCACCGATCTCTAATCCCCTCCCCTTGCGGCCCGCGCGACGCGGGGCGATAAGGCTGCAACCGGCAAAAGGGATCTTGCATGCGCACCGCCATCGTCACATCCGATTTTTTCATCATGGGCGAAACCTTTATCAATCGCCACATTGAGCACATGTTCGGTGGTGACACAGTGGTGGTCTGCGGTCGTCAAAACGGCCAGGACCCATATGGGAAACCATTGTTCACCCGCCGTGCGCCGTTGTCGTTGGGCGACAAGCTGATCGCGCCTTTTGCAGCAATGTCTGGTGCGATGCTCCACGGGACATCACGGCTCCCTTTTGGAGCCAACCGACGCCGTTTGATGCATTGGCTCCGCGAGCAAAAAGTCGATGTCATTTTGGCGGAATTTGGCACCCAAGCGTTGGTTGTTGCCAAATTGGGCAATGATATGGGAATTCCGGTGTTCACCTATTGGCGCGGCACGGATGCCAGCCGGGCTTTGGGATCGTCTCAACGGGTGCGATCCTATAAACTCATGATGCCACGTTTGGCCGGCATGTTTTCGGTCAGCCAGTTCTTGCTGGATAATCTGGCCAAGCACGGCGTGTCACATCCCAATGCGCATGTTGTGCCGTCCGGGGTAAATGTCCGACTGTTTACACCAACCGAAAAACGCCCCGGCAGTTTTCTGGCTGTCGGCCGGATGGTGGAAAAGAAAGCACCTCACGTCACGTTGCGGGCCTTCGCCAAAGCGGCCAAGGGACGTGCGGCGCATCTGACCTTCATCGGCGATGGCCCGATGCTTTCGGTTTGCCAAGACATGGCGCGCGACCTTGGAGTGAGTGATCAGATCACCTTTACAGGTGCCCTCCCCCATGATGAGGTTCGCAAACACCTGCAGGGCACAGAAACTTTTCTTCAACATTCGGTCACAGCCAAAGACGGCAATACCGAAGGTCTCCCGACTGCGATTCAAGAAGCGCTGGCCTGTGGTTGCATCACAATTTCCACCATCCACGCAGGCATACCGGAAGCTGTCGACGATGGGGTCAACGGTTTGTTGGTGCCGGAGTGGGACGAAGACGGGTTTTCCGACAGGATCACCCAAGTTTTGGACATGCCTGACCGCTCAGCCATGACCTTGGCCGCACGCAAAACCGCCGAGGCCAAATTCGACAACGCCATATTGTTGGAAAAGGTTGAGAACACCATTCTCAAGACACTGTGCCCGTCCTCAAACTCAGGTCAGGTTTAGCAAACCGCGCCCCGCATCTCTTGCCGTTTTCTGGAAGTACCAGGCCTTTGTCCGCGCAGCCCAGTGCCTCCCAAAGGGATTTCCAACGGTTTTTTCCTATGTCCGTCGCAAACATCGGTTTTGCGTCCTATCGGCCTGCCAAATCCCTTGCTTTTAATCCCTCCTTCCGGCACGTTCTGAACAAGTGTTCAATTCGTGCCGGAAGGAGGAGCCCATGGATTTCGCGCTCACAGAAGAACAAAGCGCAATTTTTGATATGGCCTATGCGTTTGGCCAAGATAATATCGCGCCAAATGCGCAAAAATGGGAAGCCGAGGGCACCATTCCAAAGGAGCTGTGGCCTGAGATTGCCGCACTTGGATTTGGCGGCCTTTATGTATCCGAAGAGAGCGGTGGATCAGCCCTGACGCGCCTTGATGCCACATTGGTTTTCGAAGCTTTGTCAATGGCTTGCCCCTCGGTTTCGGCCTTTCTTTCGATCCACAATATGTGTGCAAAGATGATCGACGCTTTTGGGTCAGATGAACTGAAATCACGGATATTGCCCAAGGCGATGACGATGGAAACGGTGTTGGCCTACTGCCTCACCGAACCGGGATCGGGCTCTGACGCCGCTGCCCTGAAAACCCGTGCCGAGAAAAGCAACGAAGGCTACCGCCTGACCGGAACCAAGGCCTTTATCTCGGGCGGTGGATATTCCGACGCCTATGTTGTGATGTGTCGCACCGGCGAAGACGGCCCCAAAGGTGTGTCGACAGTTGTCGTTGAAGATGGGGCCGAGGGCCTCAGCTTTGGGGCAAATGAACGCAAAATGGGGTGGCAGTCTCAGCCGACCGCGCAGGTGCAATTCGACAACTGTCTGACCGACATCAATAACCTTGTGGGCGAAGAAGGTCAGGGCTTTAAATATGCCATGGCAGGTCTTGACGGTGGGCGGTTAAACATCTCGGCTTGCTCGCTTGGGGCTGCACAGGCTGGTCTGAACGCCACATTGCAATACATGTCTGAACGCAAGGCCTTTGGCAAAAGCATTGACCAGTTTCAGGCCTTGCAATTCCGTCTGGCGGATATGGAGATCGAACTCCAAGCGGCACGGGTGTTCTTGCGCCAAGCCGCTTGGAAGTTAGACACCGGTGCACCGGATGCAACCGCACATTGCGCCATGGCCAAGAAGTTTGTGACTGAAGCCGGTTCCAAAATTGTGGATCAATGTCTGCAATTACATGGGGGTTACGGGTATTTGGCCGATTACGGCATCGAAAAGCTGGTCCGCGATCTGAGGGTTCACCAAATCCTTGAAGGCACGAATGAAATCATGCGCTTGATCGTTGCCCGCAACTTGCTGGCTCGCTGAGAGCCAGGATCGAGCTAAAGGTTCGGTAAACGGAAAATGCAAAACGCGTTCGCGCGTTTTCCACCATTTCAACAGAGCTTGGGGCGAAAACATGTCCGATATCCACATTCGCAAGGAAGGCCGCGCCGGCCGTATCACCTTGACCCGGCCAAAGGCTTTAAATGCCCTGTCCTACGACATGTGCATCGCACTTGAGCGGGCAATTGACCTGTGGCGCGCGGACGATCGTGTCGATTTGGTTGTCATCGATGCAGAAGGCCCCAAAGCCTTTTGCGCCGGGGGCGACATTGCGGAAATGTACCGAACTGGGATCGCCGGAGACTTTGGGTTTGGCCGCAAATTTTGGCGCGATGAATATCGTATGAATGCCAAAATGGCGGAATACCCAAAACCCATCGTCAGCTTCCTTCAGGGATTCACCATGGGCGGCGGCGTTGGAGTTGGCTGCCATGGCGGCTATCGCATTGTCGGTGAAAGCAGTCAGATCGCCATGCCCGAATGCGGTATTGGCCTCATCCCGGACGTAGGGGGCACTTACTTGTTGTCGCGCGCGCCGGGTCGTTTGGGGGAATATGTCGGATTGACCGCCGCCCGTATGAGCGCAAGCGATGCCATCTATGCAGGATTCGCCGATTTCTACGCGCCAGAGGACCGTTGGGAGAGTATCAAAGCCACTTTGATCGAAACCGGGGACGTGAACACGATCCGCAATCAAACTGCTCTCCCGCCCGAGAGCGCGCTGGCGGCACAGCAATCTGAGATCGATGCCTTGTTCGCTGGCGAAAGCTCTTTGGACATCCGGAATTTGCTTCAAAACAGCAGCGGAGAGCTTGCTGAAAAAGCTCTCAAAGCCTTTACGCGCAATTCACCGCTCTCCATGGCTTTGACCATTGAAATGATTCACCGGCTGCGTGGCCCGAGCCTGACCATTCGCAAAGCGCTTGAAATGGAATACCGTGTGAGCCATCGGATTATGGAGCATGGCGATTTCCTGGAGGGGGTACGCGCCGCAATCATCGACAAGGACAAATCTCCTAAATGGCAGTTCGCCACCGGAGATGTCCCCGCTGTGACAGTATCTAAAATGCTGTTACCGCTGGGAAAAGACGCCTTGGATTTCAAGGAGGATGGAATGAAAATCGGATTTATCGGCCTGGGAAATATGGGCGGACCAATGGCGGTCAACCTTGCCAAAGCTGGCCATGATGTCACCGGGTTTGACGTCGCTGGGGTTACGGCTGACGGAGCAACTGTCGCGGCGTCGGCCGTCGAGGCCGCAACCGATGCAGACGTGGTCATCACGATGCTGCCCAATGGGGGCATTTTGCGCGCGGTTGCCAATGAGGTCATTCCAGCCATGAAGGCCGGCGCAGTCCTGCTTGATTGTTCAACCGTTGACGTCGAAAGCGCCCGTGACGTTGCAGCCCAAGCCTCTGACGCGGGTTTGGGCGCGTTGGATGCGCCGGTATCTGGCGGAATTGGGGGCGCGGCGGGCGGCACTCTGACCTTTATGGTCGGAGGGAGCGACGATGCCTTTGCCATTGCAAAGCCCTTGTTCGACATCATGGGGCAAAAGGCCGTGCATTGTGGAGAAGCTGGGAATGGGCAAGCCGCCAAGATTTGCAACAACATGATCTTGGGTGTCACGATGATCGGCACATGCGAAGCCTTTGCCTTGGCTGATAAATTGGGCCTGAGCCGCGAAGCCATGTTTGACGTCGTCAGTACGTCTTCCGGCTATAGCTGGTCTATGAACGCCTATTGCCCGGCCCCTGGTGTTGGCCCTGCCTCGCCAGCAGACAATGATTACAAACCTGGTTTTGCAGCGGAGCTGATGCTCAAAGATTTGCGCCTGTCGCAACAGGCCGCCCAAGGCGCAGATGCAGACACCCCATTGGGTGAAGCTGCCACTGCGCTCTATACGACGTTTGTTGAGGACGAAGATGGAAAAGGGCGCGATTTTAGCGCCATGCTTCCCCGTTTTGAAAAGCGCAGCCGGAGCTAAAACCAAATCAAATAGCCGTGATCAAGGGGCCCTCGGGCCCCTTTTTGTTACCTGCCTTGCGCCAGATCAAATAACATTCTGCAAACAGAATGTATTGAATTTTGGGAACAGGAAAGGAAAGTCTATGTTTGAGAAAAATGTCGGAGGGATCGACAAGATCCTACGCATCGCAATTGGTGCATTGCTGATCATCGGTGCCTTAATGGGCTACGGAGTTTGGATGTGGATCGGAATTGTGCCGCTACTCACAGGCCTGACCGGGCGTTGCGGAGCCTACAAACTCTTCGGAATGAACACCTGCCCCTTGCAAAAATAGATCAAATTCGAAGGACTGCTCATCGCTCAGGAGCAGTCCTTCGTCGGTCCATCACTCCGCCGCTTCGCGAACCAACCCAAGCATCGGAGCCAAATAGTGTCCGGTATGCGACCGCGCAGCCTTGGCGACCTTTTCAGGGGTCCCAATGGCAACGACTTCACCGCCCCCGTCGCCGCCCTCAGGGCCGATATCAATGATATGATCGGCAGTTTTGACCACATCAAGATTGTGTTCAATCACCACAACCGTGTTACCCTGATCGACCAATTCATGAAGCACTTCCAACAGCTTGCGCACATCTTCAAAGTGAAGTCCGGTCGTCGGTTCATCCAAGATATAAAGTGTGCGACCGGTTGAGCGTTTCGCCAATTCTTTGGACAACTTCACACGCTGTGCCTCGCCCCCAGATAGGGTCGTCGCTTGCTGCCCCACCTTGATATATCCGAGCCCAACCCGGGCCAGAGCATCCATTTTGTCGCGGATCGTTGGCACCGCGCGAAAGAATTCCTGCGCGTCTTCGACGGTCATATCCAGAACATCGGCAATGCTCTTGCCCTTAAACTTAATCTCAAGAGTTTCACGGTTGTATCTGGCCCCATGACACGTCTCACAGGTTACATAAACATCGGGCAGGAAATGCATTTCGATTTTGATAACACCGTCCCCTTGGCAGGCCTCACACCGCCCCCCCTTGACGTTGAAGCTGAAGCGCCCTGGTTTATAACCACGAGCCTTGGCCTCAGGAAGTCCGGCGAACCAATCCCGGATTGGCGTGAAAGCGCCCGTATAGGTCGCCGGGTTTGAACGCGGCGTCCGCCCGATTGGGCGCTGATCAATGTCAATCACCTTATCAAGGTGTTCCAGACCCTTGATCGTTTCGCACGGTGCTGGCGTCTGGCGCGCTCCGTTGAGTGCCATTGAAGCTGTTTTGAACAGGGTTTCGATGGTCAGCGTGGATTTCCCACCGCCCGACACCCCCGTCACACAGACAAATTTCCCCAATGGAAATTCGGCAGTGACGTTTCGAAGGTTATTGCCGGTGGCTTTGACCACCTTAACCTTCTTCCCATTGCCCTTGCGTCGCTTGGCGGGGATGCTGATTTCGCGACTCCCGGACAAGTATTGCCCGGTTAGACTCGCAGGGTCATTGGTCACTTCATCGGGGGTCCCTTTGGAGACAACTTGCCCACCATGCACCCCGGCCCCCGGCCCAATATCAAACACATAATCGGCTTCGCGGATCGCTTCTTCATCGTGTTCAACAACAATCACCGTATTACCCTGATCCCTCAGGTTTTTCAGGGTGTCGAGCAGACGGGTATTATCACGTTGATGCAAACCGATGGACGGTTCATCAAGCACATAAAGCACCCCGGTCAAGCCCGATCCAATTTGGCTGGCCAGACGAATGCGCTGGCTTTCGCCCCCCGAAAGCGTGCCTGAATTGCGCGAGAGCGTCAGGTATTCAAGCCCGACGTTGTTCAAAAATCCAAGCCGCTCCCGAATTTCCTTGAGGATCGCGCGGGCGATTTCGTTTTTCTGCGGTGTCAGAGTGTCGGGCACCGTATTGCACCAATGAAACGCCTCTTTTATCGACATTTCAACAACTTGCCCGACATGCAAATCGGCAATTTTTACGGCCAGAGCTTCGGGGCGCAGGCGAAAACCTCCGCAAGACCCACACGGACGATTGTTTTGGTAACGCTCAAACTCTTCTCGGATCCAATTGCTATCCGTTTCACGGTAGCGGCGTTCCATATTGGGGATCACCCCTTCGAACACCCGCTTCACCTCGTAAACGCGCCCGCCTTCGTCATAGCGAAATTGGATTTCTTCATCGCCAGACCCATAGAGAAAGACCTGCTGCACATGGGCAGGCAAATCCTTCCAACGCGACTTCTTGTCAAACTCATAGTGTTTTGCAATCGCATCAATTGTCTGGAGGAAATAGGGCGATTTTCCCTTGCGCCACGGAGCCAAAGCCCCATCCGCGACCTGAAGTGTCACGTCCGGCACAACCAAACGTTCATCAAAAAACAGCTCTTTGCCGAGACCATCACATTCCGGGCATGCGCCAAAGGGCGCGTTAAAGGAAAACAGCCGTGGCTCAATTTCAGGAATAGTGAAGCCGCTTTCGGGGCAAGCAAAATTCTCTGAAAAAACAAAGCGGTCCGGGTCACCGTCTTTGGGGGCCGTTTCCAAAATGGCAATGCCCTCAGCCAGATCAAGTGCTGTTCGAAAGCTATCCGCCAGCCGCGTTTCCATCCCTTCACGGACAACAACCCGATCAACGACAACATCGATATTGTGGCGAAATTTCTTGTCCAATGTCGGCGGCGTATCAAGCTCATGGAATTCACCATCTACTTTGACGCGCTGAAATCCCGATTTGCGTAACTCGAGGAACTCTTTTTTGTACTCGCCCTTCCGGTCTCTCACAATCGGTGCAAGAAGATAGGCGCGTGTCCCCTCTTCCATCGTCATGACCCGGTCGACCATATCCTGAACCTGCTGGGCCTCGATCGGCAACCCGGTCGCGGGGCTGAAAGGCGTCCCAACACGTGCAAAAAGGAGGCGCATATAATCGTAGATTTCAGTGACAGTGCCGACGGTGGACCGCGGGTTTTTGGATGTGGTTTTTTGCTCAATCGAAATCGCCGGGGACAGGCCGGCAATATGATCAACGTCCGGTTTCTCCATCATATCAAGGAATTGCCGGGCATAGGCGCTCAGGCTTTCGACATAGCGACGCTGCCCTTCGGCATAAATCGTGTCAAACGCCAACGACGACTTACCTGAACCGGACAAGCCAGTAATCACCACCAGCTGATCGCGTGGAATATCCACGTCAATCGACTTGAGGTTATGCTCGCGCGCACCGCGCACTTCGATCTGTTTGAGCTCTGGCATTTGGTCCCCCGTTGGCACGCCCGGACAAGCGTGGATTACAGATAGGGGAAAGCCCGCGCTTCGCCAATCGAAAATTCAGCACAAAAGGAGAACATACGCACACCCCTGACAAAAACCGGCATGAGACATCACCGAAGGTGCGGAAATCCCGCCTTGAGTTAACACGCAACACCGAGTTTGATCCGCGCAACACTATACACGCGGAGTTTTTTTATGTCGCTTTTGCGCACGCTATTATTGACCAGCCTATCCGTTGCAGCAATTCCCGCATTTGCCCAAGACCGACCGTCCAGCATTCTGGTATTGGACGGCTCGGGTTCCATGTGGGGCCAGATCGACGGCAAGGCAAAAATTACCATCGCCCAAGAGGTTGTGGGGGATTTGTTGACCACCCTTCCCGGCACGACCGACCTTGGGTTGACGGTTTATGGCCACCGCCAGAAAGGAAATTGCGCAGACATCGAAACTGTCGTGCAACCTGGGCCAGATACGCGCGATGCAATCGCACAAGCCGTCAACGCCATTAAGCCCAAAGGCAAGACCCCCCTGACCGATGCGGTGCGTGTCGCGGCCGAAGCTCTGCGTTACACTGAAGAGAAGGCCACGGTGATTTTGGTGTCGGATGGGCGCGAAACCTGTGTGGCTGATCCCTGCGCGGTTGCAAAAACCCTGGAAGAGACCGGCGTTGATCTGACCGTGCATGTGGTCGGGTTTGATGTGTCTGACGATGACTTGGCGCGCGGCCAGTTGCAATGCTTAGCCGATGAAACAGGTGGTCAGTTTGTCATGGCGGACAATGCCGCGCAGCTATCCGACGCCCTAACAAGCATTGCAGAAACCCCGGAGCCAACCCCGGTTGAAACCCGCTTTGTCGCGTTGGATGGCGAGGGTGGCGCCGAAATGAACGATGATGCCGCGTGGCAAATCGCTGGGCCGGATGGGTTTAGCGCCGACGGAATAGGACGGTTCGCCTTGTCACTCATGCCTGGCGATTATTCTGCAACGGTAATCCGTTTGTCAGATGAAACTCAGGCCAGCGGTGATTTTAAGGTGGCTCAGGACGATCAGACCGTCACATTGATCGTGCCAGTTGTCATCCCCACGGCGACAGTCACCGGCCCCGCCACAGCCATTGTCGGCCAAACCATTGATGTCTCTTGGGAAGGTCCCGGCGATGAGGGGGATTTTGTATCGGTCCATGCGGTGGGTGGCAACGAATGGCCCATCAACAGCACGAATATTTCTGCCGGAAATCCACTATCCCTGCGTATGCCAAGCACCCCCGGCCAATATGAACTCCGCTATCAAACGAAGCGCGAAAGACAGGTTATCGCCCGCACAGAGATTAAGGTCTTACCCGCTGAAGTGACCCTTGTGACCTCCGAAAACCCGTCAATCGGCAGCGCGATTGAGATCACCTGGACGGGGCCCGCCAACCGGGGGGACTTTATCTCAGTGGCTGATGTGGGAGGCGACGTTTGGCCGATCAATTATACTGATATCAACAACGGCAACCCGTTGGAGCTCCACATGCCCGCAACGCCGGGGAGCTATGAGTTAAGGTATCAACTGGCCGAAGAGCGGGAGATCATCCACCGTCAGCCGATCAACGTTGTAGATGCCGTTGTGTCTCTGAGCTTCCAAGCAGAAGCGCAAGTTGGGGAAACCATTAACATCGAATGGAGCGGCCCGGCCAACACAGGTGATTTTATTTCCGTACACACCGCCGAGGGGGATGTCTGGGCAATCAACGATGTGAATACCGCACAGGGATCACCGCTGCAGCTGCGCATGCCTCATAAACCCGGTGACTATGAAATCCGATATCAACTCTCAGAAGAGCGCGAAATCATCAGGCGCGATCCGATCACAATCACAGCGGCCCAAGTGAGCCTGACCGCTCCGGCGCAGGCCGAAATTGGCCAGACGATTGACGTGACATGGGACGGCCCCGGCAATCGCGGCGATTTCATCTCGGTCAATGAAGCTGGCGGGAACGAATGGCCGATCAACGATGCAAATGTCAACGACGGATCGCCCCTGAAACTGCGCATGCCCCATAAGCCCGGCGCGTATGAAATTCGCTATCAACTGGCCGAAGAGCGTGCAGTCATCCATCGAGTGCCAATCACAATTGAGCCTGTCTCGGTTACGATCACAGCCCCCAGTGATGCCAAAGCCGGTCAACAAGCGGAGGTTACTTGGACTGGGCCAGCCAATCGCGGTGATGTCATCTCGATACATGAAGTTGGCGGAGATACCTGGGCGATCAAGACCAAAGACATCGCCTCAGGCTCACCCTTGATGTTGCAAATGCCTGATCAACCCGGCGACTATGAGCTGCGCTATCAATTGGCCGAAGAGCGTGCCGTGATCCACCGCGTGCCGATCACTGTCTCTGAATAAGTCGAGACCATGGGCAAAGATGGCGGGTTATTAAACCCGCCATCCCTCTGATTTACCTATATAAAAGAGACGTTCCGTTGGCGAACAAATGCACTTTGTCCGGTGTCGTTGTCAAAGCAACGTCCTTTCCGCGGATCTCTTTGTGGATGCCGGGCAGTTTCGCGACAACCGGCTGATCACCGTGCTCGGTGGCGAAATACAGCAAGGTCACTTCGCCCAAGGCTTCGGTGATGTTCACTTTGCCAGTATAGATCATGTCCCCATCAGCCATCACAAAATCTTCGGGCCGCACGCCGACATTGACCTTGAGACCCATATCCACATCTGTTGTGGGATAATCCGAAAGCGTTTCACCACCGCCAGCAAGGCGCACACGCGTTTGCGTACCAGTACCAATGACCTCACCGGGGATCAGGTTCATCGACGGCGAGCCGATAAACTGGGCGACAAACTCCGAATTTGGCCGTTCATAAAGCTCGAGCGGAGAGCCAACTTGAGCAACCCCCTTATTGGCAAGCACAACAATCCGGCTGGCCAGGGTCATGGCTTCGACCTGATCATGGGTTACATAGATCATGGTGCGATCTGGCATTTGTTCTTTGAGCTGTGCAATCTCAATCCGTGTCGCGACCCGCAACGCGGCGTCAAGATTTGAGAGAGGCTCATCAAAGAGATATACTTTGGGGTCACGCACAATCGAGCGGCCAATCGCAACCCTCTGACGCTGCCCACCGGACAGAGCTTTGGGCAACCGATCAAGGTATTCATCAAGCTGCAGCATATGCGCAGCGCGGTCCACCGCTTCGTCGATCTCGGTCTTGGATTTGCCCGCCAGTTTCAGCGCAAAACTCATGTTTTCCCGCACCGTCATATGCGGATAAAGCGCGTAGCTTTGGAACACCATCGCGATGCCACGCTGCGCCGGGGGCACATCATTGACCAGTTGGCCGTCGATCATCAGCTCCCCCGCTGTGATCTTTTCAAGCCCGGCAATCATGCGCAAAAGCGTGGATTTCCCACAGCCCGATGGGCCAACAAACACGATCAATTCGCCCTGTTTGATGTCCAGATTGATGTCTTTGAGGACCTCAACCGCGCCCGCATACGTTTTGCCGACGCTTGTCAGTTTCAAATCTGTCATCGCCCTCTCCCTTTATGTCTTGATACGCCGCGCCAGCGCGACGTGCCATGGCCCAAGCTCAACAGTGCCCGTTTGCGGCACGGTTTGGCTCAGCTCTCCACCAACCGTTTCCCATGTACCGGTCGGCAATGTGACCTCAGCAGTGTTGTTGCTGAGATTAAAGGCGCAGAAAATCTCCTCCCCCGCCTCCGATCGTTGAAACGCCACAATATCGCCAGAGGCTTTGAGACCGCTCATCACGCCCTTTGACAAAGCGCGATGCGCATGTCGCAGCGCAATCGCCCGACGATAATGATGCAACAAAGCCGCTGAATCATTTTCTTGTTCTGCCACGGAATGTTTGAGGTGCTTAGGAGCAACCGGCAGCCATGGGGTGTTGTCAGAGAACCCCCCGAAACTGTTTGATTTTTCCCAAACCATTGGTGTGCGGCAACCATCGCGCCCTTTGAACTCTGGCCAGAATTCAATGCCATAAGGATCCTGCAGTTCTTCGAACCCGACTTCAGCCTCTTCCAGGCCCAATTCTTCGCCCTGATAAAGACAAGCAGAGCCGCGCAGACACATTAGCAAGGTTGCAAAGGCCCTTTGCGCATCCTCGTTCAACGACCACCGCGTCGCATGGCGCACCACGTCGTGGTTAGAAAACGCCCAGCACGCCCAGCCATCGGGCGCAGCCTCATCGACTTTGTTCAAAACACTGACAACACGGTCTGCAGTCGGTGTGTCGCCCGATAGGAATTCGAAAGAATAACACATGTGTACACGATCATCACCGGCGGTGTATTCGCCCATGATTTCGAGCCCACGCTGGGCATCACCAACTTCTCCAACCGCTGCCGCAGCCGGGTATTCATCCAACAGGGCGCGAAACCGCTCTAGAAACGCAAGGTTTTCCGGTTGGTTTTTCGAATACAGATGGAGCTGGTGGTTATATGGGTTTACGCGCGGTGCGATACTGTCATCCCGGTCTTCAGGTGGCAGCGCAGGATTGTTCCGCAACTCTTTGTCGTGAATGTAGAAATTGATGGTATCGAGCCGGAACCCATCCACACCACGATCCAACCAAAACCGCACAGTGTCCAGCAAGGCATCTTGAACATCTGCGCAGTGGAAATTCAAATCCGGCTGCGAGGTCAGGAAATTGTGCATGTAATATTGTTCGCGCCGCGTATCCCATTGCCATGCCGATCCGCCAAAGATCGACAGCCAGTTGTTGGGCGGCGTACCATCGGGGTTTGGATCCGCCCAAACGTACCAATCGGCCTTGGGGTTGTCACGGCTGGCCCGACTTTCCTTGAACCAAGCGTGTTGATCCGAGCTATGCGACAGAACTTGGTCGATCATCACCCGCAGACCCAAGTCATGCGCACGCGCAATCAGCGCATCAAAATCGGCAAGTGTGCCAAACATCGGATCAACGTCGCAATAATCGCTGACATCATAGCCGAAATCTTTCATCGGGGATTTGAAAAACGGCGAAATCCAGATCGCATCAACCCCAAGCGAGGCGATATGCGGCAACCGGCGGGTTATACCACGCAGGTCACCGATACCGTCACCAGTGCTATCTTGATAGCTGCGCGGATAGATCTGATAGATCACCGCCCCACGCCACCAGTCTTTATCCGCCACTAAGGCAGAAGATTTGATTTCTGTATGCGTATTCATACTCATTCCTAGATTCCCGGCCAACTTTCTCAGCCTCGTTTTCCAGATTTCTATCCGATTTATTTCACCGAGCCGGCCAACAGACCGCGCACGAGGTATTTCTGCATGGCAAAGAAAACCGCCAAAGGCACTGCAATCGACACAAACGCCGCCGTCGCTAGGATTTCCCAATTGCCGCCACGCGTTCCAAGCATTTCAACAATTTGTGCAGTCATCACAGTGGTTTGACCGGAACTATCGATCAGGAACACTTTGGCGACCAGTAGGTCATTCCAGGTCCATAGGAACTGAAAGATCGCGAAACTGGCCAGCGCTGGGAAGCTGAGCGGTAGGATGATCTTGGTAAAGATCTGGAACTCGGTCGCGCCATCCACACGGGCATTTTCGATGATGTCACGCGGCAAGCCCACCATGTAATTGCGCAATAGGTAGATCGCCAAGGGGAGCCCAAAGCCAGTATGGGCCATCCAAGTCCCAATGTATCCTTTGCCAATGCCTGTGCTTAGATGCAGTTTCAACAGCGGGATCAGCGCCAATTGCAACGGTACAACCAACAAACCAACCACAAAAGCGATCAACAGCGCCCGACCCGGAAAATCCATCCATGCCAAAGCGTAAGCGGCGAAAGCTGCCACAACAATTGGGATGATGGTTGCGGGAATTGTCACGGTCAACGTGCTTATAAAAGCCTGCATCATGCCATCGACATTCTTGGGATCAAGCAAGATGTTGGCGTAATTGTCGGTGGTAAATTCCGGCGGGGCCGTCGCTGTTACAAACAAGCGGGTACCGCGTGTTCCGGTGAATTCTTCCTCGTTTTCCATACGGTAATGGCCATCAGCGGTGACGGTAACACGCCCCCCCTTCTTAAGCTCGGCGGTTTGACCGGGCGTATAGTCGGCGATGGCACGCGATGAAATACCCCAAACAGAAATCTCGACGTCTTTGCCCTCAAACAAATCACCTTCGATAACATACAGCCCGTCAATCAGTGTTTGGGTCTCAGGCGCAGCGCTGCGCAGTGTCAGGTTTTGTTCAGACGGGAACATAGATTTCCACCAGCCCGATGTGGCAATCTGATCAGCCGTTCGAAACGACGACACAAACAACCCCAGGGTCGGAAACAACCATAGCGCGACAAGGGCTGCGACCGAAATATGCACCGCCCAGGTCAGCGAGGATTTGGTTCCTGCAATATTATCCATTACCGCATCTCCTTACGTGCGTTGCGCACATTCCAAACCAAGATCGGTGTTACCAGCAACATGATGATCATCGCCGACGCAGAGGCTACGCCCCAATCGCTTGTTCGGAACAGTTTGTCATACATGTAATTCGCCAGAACTTGGGTTTCCCACTGGCCGTTGGTCATTGCAAACACGATGTCAAAGACCTTGAGAACCACCAAAGTGATCGTAGTCCAAACAACCATGATAGTCGCTTTGATCTGAGGCACTTTGATTTTGAAAAATATTTGCAATGGGTTAGCCCCATCAACAATGGCCGCTTCAATGGTTTCCTCTGGAATACCACGCAAGGCAGCGGACAGGATCACCATAGCAAAACCTGTCTGGATCCAAATCAAAACCACCATCAAAAACAAGTTGTTCCAGATCGGAATCGTGAGCCATTGCTGCGGCACACCACCTGAAAACCACACGTAGATGGCGTTCAGAACACCGATCTGTTCGGTGCCATCGGGGCGCGCGTCATAGACCAGTTTCCAAATCACCGCCGCGCCGACAAAGGAAATCGCCATCGGCATAAAGATTAGGGATTTGGCGATGTTTCCCCAGCTGATCCGGTCAGTCAGTTGCGCCGCCAGCAGGCCAAACATCGTCGACATGGCCGGCACGACAATCAACCACAACATGTTGTTGCGCATCGCTTCCCAAAACTTGGTCTCGCTGAACATTTGTTGGTAATTCGCCAAGCCGACAAAGGCCCCATCCGCATCGCGATCCGTCAACGACAGACGCAGCGTTTCAAACACCGGATAGGCCAGATAGATCGTCAACGCCGCCAGCGCAGGCAGCAGGAACAGCCAAGGACGAATGATGTTGGCGCGGTTGATGTTACGCCCCGCATTTGGCCCCTTTGCCGGATATAGAACGTTGTCCAAAACCCAGTTTGAGCTGAAGTAATAGGCTACACAGCCCCCTACTCCGATCGCAATGGTGAAAAGACCCAGGATTGCTGGATGCATCGTACCCTCCCTATGTGTCAGGATTCCCGCAGCTGCGATGCCACAGGCAGAGGCCTTGCCCAAACGGGTCAAGACGGGCGATGTACAAAGCTTGTACAAAAAAGCCCCGATGGCCGTTCACCACCGGGGCTCCGTGAGTGGTTTGCTTATTTCAAAGCGTCCCAGCTGGACTGAATTTCGCCAGCAACATCAGCAGCAGCCTTGCCGCCTGCATAATCGACCATACCGGTCCAGAACGACCCTGCACCAACACCGCCCGGCATTAGGTCAGATCCGTCGAAACGGAAAGTTGTCGCGCCGAGAAGAACTTCGTTCATCTTCCGCAAGGTTGGGTCACCAAACGCCTCTGGGTTCACACCTTTGTGCGGTGTCAGGAAGCCTTTGAGCGCCATCCATGTTTCGTGGGCTTCTGCGGATTGCAGGAACTCAACGAATTTATGGGCTTCTGGGCTGTCGTTTGTGATCGCCCACAAGGTGCCCGCGCCAAGAACCGGGTTACCAAGCTCTTTGCCCGCATAGGCTGGGAAGTAGAAGAAATCGGCGTCTTCGCCAACCACTGTGCCCTCAGGGAAGAAGGCCGGGATAAACGAAGCCTGACGGTGCATATAGCACTGCGGAGGTGAGGCAAACATGCCTTTGGGGCTGTCCCGGAAATCGGTCGAGGCAACCGCGCCTGCACCACCGGCAACATAGGCGTCGTTGCGGGCAAATGCGCCAAATTCTTCGATGGCACCCACGATACGAGGATCATCAAAGGCGATTTCGTTTTTGACCCAACCGTCATACACGTCCGGTGTTTGGGTGCGCAGCAGCAGGTCTTCGACCCAGTCGGTCGCAGGCCAGCCGGTTGCGCCGCCCGATCCCAGACCGATACACCAAGGGGTGCCGCCATCGGCAACGATCTGGTCGGTCAATGCTTTGAGATCTTCCATAGATGTTGGCACTTCATAGCCAGCATCTTCGAAGTTCTCAGGCACAAACCAAACCAGTGATTTCAGGTCAACTTTGTAGAAGAACCCATACAGGTTGTCCGCGCCATCCTTGCCAGGATAGGTGCCCAGATCAACCCAGCTTTGACCCGCTGCGTAGTTATCTTTGATCCAGTCGCCAGTTCCATCGGCCAGCGGCGTCAGGAACCCGCGCGACGCCATGTCTGCTGCCAGACCGGGCTGTGGGAAGACGGCGATGTTGGGGGCTGACCCTGATTCCGCGTCAATAATGATCTGCGTCTCAAAGCTGTCAGAGCCGACATAGCTGACTTCGATGCCTGACTGCTCACGGAAAACATCCAGAACTTTCTGCACGTTCTCTTCGTCTGCCCCAAGCCATGGGCCAGAAATGGTCAACTGCTCAGCACCCGCCGACCCTGCGATCAGCGCAGCCGCAGCCGCACCTAGGTAAAATGATTTCCTCATGGACGATCCTCCCGGTTGATCACGCCGCGATGGGCGCGTGTCCTCACTCATACGCTTTGGCGGCCAAAGTTGCATTTCGCAGCCATCCTCAAAGCGCTTTGAATAACGCAAACTGGTCCGAGTCGCCCTGCCCTGTCAAGGATCAAAGCCAAGTATTGTTGGATTTTTCCGCTGGGTCAGAGTTTCTGACCCAATCACGAGACTTGCAAAAATTGCATGATAGGCTTGACAAATCCGAAGCGCTTTGACCCTTAATGTGGCATGAACTTAAAGATGCTGTCAGAACACCTAAAGCTGTCTCAGACCACGGTTAGCCGGGCTCTGAACGGCTATCCTGAGGTGAGTGAAAAGACACGCGAACGGGTTCAAAAGGTTGCACAAGAACTGAACTACAGCCCCAACGCTCGGGCAAAGGGTCTTGCCACTGGCCACGCTCATGTCATCGGCCACGTGATTCCCGTGTCGACTCAGCATGAGATGGTGAACCCGGTTTTTGGCGACTTTATCGCCGGGGCGGGCTCTGCTTATTCGGCCGCGGGTTATGAAATGATGATCAGCCTTGTCGATGATCAAAGCCAAGAAAAAATGTATAGAGACATCTGCGCTCGGCGTAATGTCGATGGAATCATCGTGCACGGCCCAACGATGGATGATCCGCGAATTGCACTTTTGACCGAGTTGAAAATGCCCTTTGTGGTGCATGGTCGGGCGTCCAATATTGATATTCCCTATAGCTGGCTTGATACAAATAACAGCCGTGCCTTTCGGCGCGCGACTGAGTTTTTGCTCGACCTTGGGCACAAACGCATCGCGCTGATGAACGGCTTGGAATTCATGGATTACGCCTTTCGGCGCCGCGAAGCCTATCACGGCGCACTGACCGCACGTGGCCTGCCCCTAGATCCCGCGCTGATGTGTTCCAAGGAAATGACCGAAAGCAACGGTTTTCTAAGCGCGCTTGAGATGCTGAAATTGGAAGCCCCACCAACAGCGTTTTTGACCTCATCGATGATCACGGCTCTTGGCGTGCGTCGTGCGATTGAAAGCGTCGGTTTGGTCATAGGCCGGGATGTTTCGATCATCACGCATGACGACGATTTGGGATATCTCAAAAACGGCCATGACGTGCCAATTTTTACCGCCACACGATCTTCGGTGCGCGAGGCAGGCATTCGCGCCGGCGAATTGCTGCTTGATCTGATCCGTGATCCATCGGCTGGCCCGTTGCACGAGGTTATCGAAGCCGAACTGATCATTGGAACCTCAACGGGCCCCGCGCCACGCGGCACAAACCCTTAAAGTAGAGAATTAACATGCAGTTTCAGCGCTCTGATTTCCCAGAGGATTTCCTCTTTGGGGTTGCAACCTCAAGCTACCAGATCGAAGGCCATGGCTTTGGCGGTGCGGGCCGCACCCATTGGGATGATTTCGCCGCAACTCCGGGCAATGTCGTGCGCGCTGAACATGGTGCGCGGGCCTGTGACCATTATCATCGCTATGAGGAAGACCTCGATCTGGTTCAGGCGGCGGGGTTCGACTGCTATCGCTTTTCGACATCCTGGGCACGGGTCATGCCTGACGGGAAAACCCCAAATCAAGAGGGATTAGATTTTTACGACCGGCTGACGGATGCGATGCTGGAACGCGGCATCAAACCTTGCGCCACTTTATACCATTGGGAATTGCCCTCGCCGCTGGCTGATCTTGGGGGCTGGCGCAACGGCGACATTGCCAAATGGTTTGGTGATTATACCGAAACCATCATGGGCCGGGTCGGCGACCGGATGTATTCTGTTGCACCGATCAATGAGCCGTGGTGTGTCGCTTGGCTCAGCCACTTCCTCGGCCATCATGCCCCCGGCCTGCGGGACATTCGCGCCGCAACCCGCGCAATGCATCATGTTTTGCTCGCCCATGGCACCGCTATTCAGACCATGCGCGGCCTTGGTATGAGCAACCTGGGCGGGGTGTTTAACCTCGAATGGGCGTCCCCCGCCGATGATAGCCCTGAGGCGGCAGAGAAAGCCGCGCTTTATGACAGCATCTACAACCGTTGGTTCTTGGGCGGCGTGTTTAACGGCGAATACCCCGCCAATGTGTTGGCTGGCGTCGAACAGCATATGCCGCAAGGCTGGCAAGATGATTTTGCCACCATCACCGCCCCGGTCGACTGGTGTGGCCTGAATTACTATACTCGAAAGCTGATCAAGCCTGATAACACGCCTTGGCCATCTCTCGACGAAGCCGAAGGCCCCTTGCCCAAAACGTTTATGGATTGGGAGATTTATCCCGACGGGCTGTATAAATTCCTGAAACGTACCAAAGAAGATTACACCGGCGACCTGCCGCTCTTTGTGACCGAAAACGGTATGGCTGCACCGGACAAATTGACCAACGGTGCCTGCGAAGACCCTGATCGCATTGCATTTTTAAGCGCACATGCTGCGCAAATCCAAAAAGCAATCGCCCAAGGTGTTCCTGTCGGCGGCTATTATATGTGGTCCCTTCTGGACAATTATGAATGGGCTTTGGGCTATGAAAAACGCTTTGGTTTGGTCCATGTTGACTTTGAGACACTTGAGCGCACGCCAAAATCATCGTACCACGCGCTAAAAGGGGCCTTGAGAGCGCTAACATGAACACATTCACAGCCGTCGTCGCGGACATTGGGGGCACCAACACCCGCGTCGCCTTGACCCAAGGCACCAAAATTCGCCACGACACGATCCGCCGGTTCCGCAATGCAGAGAACACCGGGATCGAACCAATTTTGGCGCAGTATTTGGCCGAAATGAACGCACAGCCTGATGCGGTCTGTATCGACATGGCCGGGCCGGTTCACGAAGGCGTCGGCGAGCTGACCAATTTGGATTGGCGCGTGGAATCCAGTGCTTTGGCCGACACAACAAAGGCTGGAACAGTTGCTGTTTTGAACGACTTACAAGCCATGGGTCATGCGCTGTCACATATTGGCCCCGAAAGCCTCCAACAGGTTATGCCGGGCCAAGACGCCACGGACAGCGCGCTTGCGGTGCGTTTGGTCGTCAATATCGGCACCGGCCTCAACATCGCGCCTGTTTACCACAGCCAAGGTCAAACCACCGTCCCACCTGCTGAAGCAGGGCATATTTCCCTTTCGGTTCAGACTGCGCAAGAATTACGGCTGCGTGACTGGCTGGCCGAAAGCCACGGCACCCCCGGCTTTGAGGAAACCCTGTCTGGGCGCGGCCTTGAACATATCTATGCCTTTCACTGCCGCGAAGACGGAACCGGAGATCCGCTAACAGCGGCTGAAATCATGGCCGCCTTCGACGAGGGGCAAGACCGGGCGCTGCGCAGCTTACGGATGTTTACGCGCTTTGTTGGCCGGTATGCCGGGGACACGGCGCTGATCACCCTGCCGTTCGGCGGCATCTTTCTGGTCGGTGGAGTGATGCGACACGTTGGGCCTCATCTGCTCGACCTTGGATTCGCCGAAGCCTTTGTCGACAAAGGCCGTTTCAGCGATTACATGGCGCAGTTCCCGGTGCATTTGATGACAGATGACTACGCGCCTTTGGCCGGGTGCGCCGGTCATTTGGCCGAGAAAATGGGCCTGACTATCAGCCCGTCCCCCTAAGACCAAGCATCCCTTGCAATGGCATGGAAACCCGGCGATACCGGACGGCAAATGATATTAGCCGCCCGAGGCCTTTGCATGTCGATTACCAACGTCAAAACCAGCCCGATTGCCAATCAAAAACCCGGCACATCAGGTTTGCGCAAGAAAACCCGCGTGTTTCAGGAACCGCATTTCCTTGAAAACTTTATCCAGTCAATTTGGACCGGCATCGGAGGAGCCCAAGGCAAAACCTTTGTGCTTGGCGGCGATGGGCGCTTCTTTAACACCGAAGCGATCCAGATTGTGTTACGCATGGCCTCGGCCAGCGGCGCAGCGCGGGTCATTGTTGGGCAAAACGGTTTGCTCTCAACGCCAGCGGCCTCTCACCTGATCCGCAAACGCGGCGCAGATGGCGGTATCATCCTCTCAGCGAGCCACAATCCGGGTGGGCCAAACGGCGACTTTGGGGTGAAATACAACATTGCCAATGGCGGCCCCGCACCGGAATCTGTGACCTCGGCCATTCATGCCGCGACCGAAGAGATCAGCGTGTTTCGCATTCTTGAAGCCCCCGACGTTGACCTCTCTCTCACCGGGATTGCCCAGGTTGGCCGGATGGAGGTCGAAGTTGTTGATCCGGTGGCGGATTACGCGGCACTCATGGAAGAGATTTTTGACTTTGGTGCCATTGCCGACCTGTTCGAATCGGGCTTTCGCATGCGCTTTGACGCCATGCATGCCATCACCGGTCCCTATGCAAAATTGATCTTGGAAAACCGTCTTGGCGCGGCAAAGGGCAGTGTTGTCAACGCGACCCCACTGCCCGATTTTGGCCAAGGCCATCCCGATCCCAATCCGATTTGGGCCAAGGATCTTGTCGACGCTATGATGCAACCCGATGGCCCAGACTTTGGCGCCGCTAGCGATGGCGACGGTGATCGCAACATGATTATGGGGCGCGGCATCTATGTCACCCCGTCTGATAGCCTGGCCGCGATGGCCGCCAATGCGACGCTCATTCCAGCCTACAAAGGCGGCCTTAGCGGCGTGGCTCGCTCCATGCCGACGTCGCTGGCGGTTGATCGCGTTGCCGAAAAGCTCGGGATTGAGTGCCACGAAACCCCAACCGGATGGAAGTTTTTTGGCAACCTTTTGGATGCCGACCGCGCCACGCTGTGCGGAGAAGAAAGCGCCGGAACCGGCTCGAACCATATCCGCGAAAAAGATGGTCTTTGGGCGGTTTTATTCTGGCTCAATGTCTTGGCCGCACGTAAATGTTCCGTCACTGAGCTGATGGCAGAGCATTGGAAAACTTACGGCCGCAACTATTATTCCCGCCACGATTACGAAGGCATCGACGGCGGTATCGCCAACGACCTGATGCAAGGATTGCGGGCCAAGCTCCCGACCCTGCCAGACAGCATTGTTGCCGGTCTGCGCGTGGTGGCGGCGGATGAATTTGCCTATGACGATCCGATTGACGGTTCGCGCACCGAAGGCCAGGGCATTCGCATTCATTTCAGCGGCGGCGCACGGCTGGTATTCCGGCTATCGGGCACCGGCACGGTTGGTGCCACGCTGCGGGTCTATCTGGAAACCTATGAAACCGACGTGCTGGATCGCGACGCCCAAGAAGCCTTGGATGCGGTGATCAAAGCGGCGGATCAACTGGCGATGATTGTAAAACGCACGGGCCGCAAGCGCCCGACCGTGATCACCTAAATGATCCTGCGCGCAATCGCCATCATGGTTGCATCGATGGCGCTCTTGGCGCTCAGCGATGCGTTTATCAAACTGTCTAGCCTACGCGCGCCAATGGGTCAGACCATGTTTCTGCTCAGCACCGGCGGAACCGTTCTTTTCATTGCCATGGCCCGGATGCGGGGGGTGCTGATTTGGTCACGCGACTTTTGGCACCCGATGGTTTTGGTCCGTAATGGCTTTGAAATCATCGGCGCAATTGGCTTGATCATCGGCATCTCCAAGGTGCCCCTGTCGATCTTTGCCGCCATTATGCAGGTCGCACCGCTGATCACCATTCTTGGCGCGGCGCTGTTTTTGGGGGAGCATGTTGGCTGGCGGCGATGGGCGGCCGTTTTGGTTGGCCTGACCGGTATGCTCATTGTCATCCGCCCCTTTGGCGCAAGTTTCTCGGGCTGGGAGCTGTTTGCCGTTTTCGGCGTTTCTGGTTTGGCAGGCCGCGATTTGGTTACCCGATTGGCCCCTTCTGATATCCCGGCGCTGACCTTGTCGACCTGGGGATTTGCAGCCACCATTCCCGTTGGTCTTTGTGTGTACATGTTCGAAGACATGCCCCTCACGGCCGAGCCGATTGCATTGATCCACATCCTCGGAGCGATCCTCTTCACCACCTTTGGCTATTTGGCAGTCACAGCAGCCATGCGCATGGCACCGGTGTCGATTGTTGCCCCGTTCCGCTATACCCGGCTCCTGTTTACCACCAGCCTTGGCATTCTGGTGTTTGGTGAACGCCCCGATGGGCCGACACTAATTGGGGCAAGCTTGGTGCTTGCAGCCGGGATTTACAGCTTTCTACGGGAACGTAAACTGCTGCAAAACACCGACTGACCGCTACGATCCGCGCGTCAATCCGCCAATCGGTTCGGTTCTCGTTCTGGTTTGCAACTATGACCACGCAAAAATCCTTTCTGTTAGCGCAATACGTTAGCGCAACCCGCGGCCAAGAAGCCCTGTTAGCGGTAACGATTCCGTTGCCTTTCCTGCCCAGCCTGTTATGAGACAAGCAAATTTCAATGCCTGAGGGACCCCCCATGAGCACCATCATTGATATCCACGCCCGCGAAATTCTCGACAGCCGTGGCAACCCCACCGTAGAAGTTGACGTCACGCTCGAAGACGGCTCAATGGGCCGCGCAGCTGTCCCATCGGGGGCCTCAACCGGTGCCCATGAGGCTGTTGAACGCCGCGATGGCGACAAATCCCGCTACATGGGAAAAGGCGTTTTGGAAGCGGTTGCAGCCGTAAACGGCGAAATCGCAGAAGCCATCCTCGGCTTTGATGCGACCGAGCAGGTTGCCATTGATATGTCGATGATCGAACTGGACGGCACGCCAAACAAAGGCCGACTTGGTGCCAATGCCATCTTGGGCGTGTCCATGGCGACGGCCAAGGCCGCTGCTGATTTCACAGGCCAACCTTTGTATCGCTATATCGGCGGCACCTCGGCGCGGGTTCTGCCTGTGCCCATGATGAACATCATCAATGGCGGCGAACATGCCGACAACCCCATCGACATTCAAGAATTCATGATCATGCCGGTCGCTGCGGACAACATCCGCGACGCCGTGCGCATGGGCTCCGAAGTGTTCCACACCCTGAAGAAAGAGCTCTCCGCCGCCGGTCTCGCGACGGGTGTTGGCGATGAGGGTGGCTTTGCGCCAAACATCGCCTCAACCCGTGAAGCCTTGGATTTCATCCTCAAGGCCATCGAAAAAGCCGGATACAAGCCGGGTGATGACATGCACCTCGCCTTGGACTGCGCTGCAACCGAGTATTACAAAGACGGCAAATATGTCCTGTCGGGCGAAGGCAAAACTCTGAGCTCCGAAGAAAACGCCGCCTATCTGCAGGCGCTGGTCAATGACTACCCGATCATCTCGATCGAAGATGGCATGGGCGAAGATGACTGGGACGGCTGGAAAGCCTTGATGGACGCGATTGGCGACAAGGTTCAGCTTGTGGGCGACGATCTGTTTGTCACCAACCCGGAACGTCTGGCCCAAGGTATCGAACGCGGCTGTGCCAATTCGATGCTCGTCAAGGTCAACCAGATCGGTTCACTGACCGAGACATTGAAGGCCGTTGACATGGCCCATCGTGCCCAGTTCACCAATGTCATGTCGCACCGTTCTGGTGAAACAGAAGACGCCACAATTGCAGATCTCGCGGTTGCCACCAATTGCGGCCAGATCAAAACCGGTTCGCTGGCCCGTTCCGACAGACTGGCGAAATACAATCAGCTGATCCGTATTGAGGAAATGCTGGAAGAAACCGCTGAGTATGCGGGCCGTTCTATCCTTAAATAAGCAAGGATATATTTTGGAAATGGGCGGCCTTGCGGGGCCGCCTTTTTTGCATCCATACGAGTGCCGCACCCCTGCCCCGGGTCGAAAATGAATGAGAGACGTTATTTTTGGAAAGGGTGAAACACAGGCCGTCGGAGTTTATTTTTAAAAATGACCGATACGGAAAGCCTGCGAAACAGTTCCTTACTTTTTCTGCAATCTGACCAAGGCAGCGTTTTGCGCATCACCACAACCACGCCGCCTATCCCACACAACCTATAGCGTCACCGGCGCGAAATTTATCTCCATATTGATTATCAGAGCTCCCCCTAGCCGGATGAAAATTTGTCTGGATTGGGAGCGGTGATTAATGTAATTAGATCCAAACTTGCTACAAAATAGGGACAACGAGACCATTGTTTCAAAATGCTATAGGCTTCTATACCTTTGGTCCAAATGCCCATCTTGTCCGAAGACGGTGAAGCCAATAAGCACAGAGCACGGATAGCGAAAATCAAGAACACCCGACCGATGCCCAGTGAGACTGCCACACGACTAATAAAGATGTACCGAGCGGAATTCGGAACAAAACCCGAAGTCGTTGTACGTATTTGCAGCGCAAGTCTGGCGACCATTACAATGTGTGTCGCGACTGGGCAATGGATATTGCTTTTGTGGCTTGGTCTCTTTCTTGTTCAACAGGTCCTCTTTCTCCGAGTATTGGACCCGCACAATCGGGACAATATCGGCCTCCGCTTTCGATTGGCTTTGACCCTATATGTATTGGGTGTGGCAATTTTTCTATCTGTGCCTCTTTATTTTGTGAGCCATGAAGATCCAATGATATTCATGCCTGCGGCCTTTGCACTGGTTGGCACTGCGATTTATACATTACAGCGCGCCAATCCGACCCGTGATGTGATTGCGATCGACACGTCATTTTTTGCCATTTGTTCTTTCTGGTCCGTTTTTATTGCGCAAACCCACTTCCTTCACTCGATAAGCTTTTACGCCTTATGCGTCCTTTGCGCCGTCGTCACCTATCTGTTCTTTCGCGCCCAACAGGTGGAGCAACAGCGACAACAGGCGCGGCGCGTGGCTGAACGGCGCTATGCGCAGGCCCAAAAGGCGCGGGCCCTGAACCAATTTGTTGGGGGCGTCGCCCACGACTTCAACAACCAAATCACTGCCATTATGGGCAATCTTGAACTCTTCGAATTGCTCGACAATCCGAGCGAACGACAATCGGCAATGCAGCAATGCCGGATTGCAGCGGACCGTGCTGCGCTGACAGTCCAACAATTGGTGGCCTCCAGTGGTCGCACACGTTTACAGCGTGTCGCCTTGGATATCTCGGAGTTTCTCCAAGACCTGAACCCGGTTTTCACCGACTTGCTAGAGCCCAATATCGACCTCGAAATCCGACCTGCTTACCACGATTTCATTGCAGATGTTGACCGTGACATGCTGGAAACCTGCCTTATTCAGCTATGTCTGAATGCGCAGGATGCGATGTCTGGCAACGGTCAGATTCAGATCGGCGCTCGGCGCGTTCTCAGTCGGCCCGGCTCAGGTTTGCCCCAGCCCGAAGCCGAGCCCCCATATATTGGCATCTATGTCCAAGACGCGGGGCCGGGTGTGTCGGATGAAACGTTAAGCAGACTGTCAGAGCCATTTTACACCACCAAGGGGGTCGGTGCGGGCACTGGCCTTGGGCTCTCTGCTGTCGCAGGGTTTGCGCGCCAATCAGGTGGGGCTTTGGTGCTCGATAATGCTTTGCCCAGCGGTTTGCATGTGATGATCTTGCTACCTGAGATCAAGGACGCCGCGGACTAAGCCCAATCGGGAACCTAAGTGTCGCCCTCTTCCTGCTCTTGATAAACGCCCTGCTCTTTGAGCGCGTCGATCACTTCTTTGGGCATGTAGTTTTCGTCATGTTTCGCCAGAATTTCAGAGGCTTCAAACACCCCATTCACATAGCGCCCCGTGCCGACCATGCCTTGGTTCTCTGCAAACAGATCGGGTAACACCCCTGAGAACACAACAGGGATTGTCGCGCCGCCATCCGTGACGCTAAAGGTGATGTCTTGGCCCTGGCCGCGGATCAACGACCCCTCTTCGACCAATCCACCAATGCGAAACGTTTCGTTTGGGGCTGGCGGCTCTTCGGCAATTTGCGACGGCGAGCGGAACAAGTTGATCCCGTCGCGCATCGCATAGCCAATCAAGGCGGTTGAAGCGATCAACGCCACTGCGGCCAATGCGATAACCTGCACCCGCCGCTTTTTCTTGAGATTTTTCAAAGCCATTTTCTATTCCGATCCGCCAGCCATGTCAGACAGTCTTTATATAGGCGACACAGATATATATTTGCAGTCCCCAATTGTCACACCCTATGCCATGGCCCCGAATTGGCTTCCTTGACTTTGCGCAAATGTGATGGCTCACAACGCGTTTACGGGAAACACGGGGCCAGCATCAAACCGTCGGTTTCCTCAACGCCCAGCATCAGGTTGGCGTTTTGCAACGCTTGGCCCGAGCTTCCTTTGGTCAGGTTATCAAGCGCGGCGACCACAATCACCCGGCCCGGAAGCCGATCCGCAACCACGCCGATATGGCAAAAGTTAGAGCCTCGAACATGATGCGTCGACGGCGTTTCGCCCATCGGCAAAACCTCTACAAAGGGCTCATCTGCATAAGCCGTGCGCAGCGCCGCGTCGACGGCGTCGGCATCGCCTTTGACATAGGCCGTCGCCAGAATGCCACGGTTGAATGGCCCCAGATGCGGAGTGAACTGGATTTTCACCTCACGGCCTGCAATCGCGCTAAACTCTTGATCAAATTCGCCCAAATGCCGATGGGTGCTGCCAACCGCGTAGGCGTTGGTGCCTTCGCTCAGCTCCGCATGCAACAGGTTCTCTTTGAGAGACCGCCCTGCCCCGCTCACACCACATTGCAGATCGAGGATGATGTCGTCCAGATCCACCACATGCGCCGCAATCAACGGCCGCAACACAAACTGCCCCGTCGCCGCGTTGCACCCGGTTCCAGCAACCAACCGCGCTTGGGAAATCTCGTCGCGGTAAAATTCGGTCAGGCCATAAACCGCTTCTGACTGCATCTCGATGGCTGAATGTGGGTTTCCGTACCACGCTTCATATTCCGCCGGATCGCGTAGCCGGAAATCAGCGGATAGATCGACGATCTTCACCGACTTGGGCAATTTCGAAATCACCTCTTGGCTGGTTTTATGCGGCAAGGCGCAAAAGCACAGGTCGATCTGATCATAATCGATCTGCTCCCAGGTTACCAAATCTGGCAAATCAAGGTGACGCAGATGCGGAAACACTTTGGCCAAGGGAAGACCCGCCTTGGAATTGGCGGCCAAGGCTTTGATTTCAAAGCTCGGATGCGTGGCAATCAGCCGGATGAGTTCAGCGCCGGTGTAGCCCGACGCGCCGATGATGGCGATAGAATGCGACATAAGAGGTCTCGTATTTATAGGGGATAGCCCGGCAATCGGGTCAGGAATCACAGATCAATGCGGGGTTGCAAAACCCCGTGTGCCAAAATCATCGTCGCAAGAATGGGACGCCATAGTCAGGCATGAATGATCTCCTTTGTCGGTGATATACCCGCGCAAGCGGCACAATTCAATGGGTTTGCAGCGCATAGGTTCAAAGCCAGCTTGGCCTTTTGCCGCGTCCGCTATGCTGCTAGAGGATGAACCGCGTTCAACACCACGAGGCCCCCATGTCAGAAGCGACCCAAGCCCGCAAAGCCGCCCTGCGCGAGAAACTCATAGAACTGGCCGAGGCCCAAATCGCCAAAGAAGGCCTGTCATCCCTGCGCGCGCGCAGCCTGGCCAAAGAGGCCGGCTGTGCTGTGGGGGCGATTTACACACATTTTGACGATCTCAACGCGCTGATCCTCGAAGTCAACGGGCGCACGTTTCGCCGGTTGGGCACTGCGGTTGCCGAGTCGGTCAAACAAGCCGCCGACCAGCCCCCGCGCGACCGTTTGATTGCCATGTCGCATGCCTATCTCCATTTTGCCGACGATCAACTGAGCCTGTGGCGCGCACTTTTTGATGTTGAGATGTCGATCGACGGCCCCGTCCCGCATTGGTATCTGGATGCGCTTGGCGGCTTGTTCTCCTATATCGCCGAACCGCTGGCCGATATGTTTCCCGACATGCCTGAACAAGAGCTCGATCTGATGACCCGCGCGCTGTTTTCGTCGGTGCATGGGATTGTGCTGCTCGGATTGGAGAAGCGGATTTCTGGCGTTCCTCTTGATCAAATCGAAATCATGATTGCGCAGGTTCTGTCCCGCATTCAGTGACGCGACGTCAGATGAACGGTGTTCAAGTCTCTCCTTGAACGCCGTTCACTACTCTTCTATATCAATTTCATGAACAGCGTTCATGCACTGAAGTGAAGTTGGAGAGCAACATGTTTGGAACTTTGAAAACCCTGATTGCAGGCGCAAATGCACGGGCCGAAGAAAACGTTCGTGATCATTACAGCGTTGAATTAATTGATCAAAAAATCCGCGAAGCTGAGGCAAGCCTCAAAGCCGCCAAATATTCCCTCGCAAGTTTGATGCAACGTGAACGGGCCGAAAGCCGTCAGGTCGCAACACTTGAAGGCAAGGTCAATGATCTGATGACCCGCGCCACAGAGGCATTGAAGGCTGAGCGCGAAGACTTGGCAACCGAGGCCGCCCAAGCCATCGCCCAAATGGAAAATGAGCTCACCCTGCGTCGCGAAACCGTGCAGCGGCTCGAAACGCGCATCCTGCAACTGCGCCATTCCGTCGACACGGCCAACCGCCGGATTATCGACCTCAAGCAGGGGGCCATCGCCGCCCGTGCCGCCAAGAAAGAGCAACAAATCCAAAAACGTCTGAACGCGCATATTGCCAAGGACACCTCCTTTGAAGAGGCCGAAGACCTGATCGCCCGCGTTTTGCAAAAGGATGACCCTTTTGAACAAGGGCAGATTCTCAAGGAAATCGACGCCGGATTGAACCAGTCCGATGTTGCGGATCGCATGGCCGCCCAAGGCTTTGGAACCGCGTCCAAAAGTACTGCAAATGATGTGCTGAACCGCATCAAATCAATGACCTGACCCACCACACTCAAATCCAACAACCGTTATAAAATTCAATACATTAGGAGAGACCCATGCAAAACGAATACAAAGAAAACGGCATGATCATGTTCATCAATATGGCAGGCGTTGCGCTGGCCTATATATTGCTCGGCATTTCGCTGTGGCTGTCTGTTGATGTGCCCCTCTCGACCAAAGGCTATTGGGCCATGGGGATCATCTTGCTGACCATCAGCTTGATCAACGTAGTGAAATACAAGTTTGACATGCGTATGAACTCTGATCGCCTGAACCGGATCGAAGAAGCCCGCAACGAGAAAATCCTAGAAGATGCGCTGCGCGAAGACATGTAACGCCGGAAAACCTTACACATAACCGCGACGCTCGCCCTAAACCGGCGGGCGTTTTGCATTTTGTGAACCCATTGGTGATAAAGCTTCTGGTTGAGTCCCTCCAAGCATTGCGACAAGGTGCGCGCATGAGTAACACAGACTATTTTTCGCCCGTCCCACCCTGGACCCTTTTCAAAAGACTTGGCGGGATTATCCCGATCTTTATTGCGGGTATCTGGGTCGCGACGCTCGTAATGTCGATTCTTGTGTTTGTGCAGGAGCGCCGGGTCGCGGCTCAGATGACATCCACCACCGCCACAGTGATTGGGCATGTGGTGCGTGAAGGGCTGGTCTTTGACAAACCGGCCATTATCTACAATCTGGATTTGACCTTCCATACCAGCGCCACCCAATCCGCGCGCGTGCTGCAACCGGTCGATAAGGCAAAATTCGATCAGATCAAAGATGGAGAGACCTTGCCGATTTGGTTTTTCCGCAACGATCCGACAATTTCAGAATTGGATTTCAGCCCGATCAGCGCCGGCATGAAAGCCTTATCGGTCATAAACTTGGGGTTTCTCATTTTGATACTGGCCACCTTGGTCGCGCCAATTCTGCGCACACGTTCCGCATTGCGAGCGCGTGCCAAGGGGCGGTGGTTTGACGCCACGGTGACCGGCGTCAAGACCGATTGGCCACCAACCCAAGACGGAAAAATGGCGCGTTTGCAGTGGCAAGATGAAGACGGGCAGGACGGTGAAAGCATGCGGCATCTTGAAACCAAGATGGAATCTTACCCCACGGGGTGCCGCATCAAAGTGGCCTTGGATGGTGATCAAACCTGGTGGATTGAGGATATCGGGCAGGAATTCTAACCCCGCCCGACATCCATATTTGAAAACAACAGGTTAGGCCGTTTCAAAGGTTATCTTACGGCGTAAAAACTGCGTTGCGTGATCCGATACTTTCTTGGCCTCACCGGTGGTCAAAAACGTGCTTGTTTCGCCAGCTCCGATCATCGCAGGATGGCGTTTCAGGTAATCCTTAAGCGAGGCCGCCACCAGATCAGCTTGCGAATACACCTTAACATCCGCACCCAATGCATCTTGGAAAATGTCTTGCATCAATGGGTAATGGGTACAGCCCAAAATCGCGGCCTGAGGCTCGGGCATTTTACGTTTTAGGGCGTCGACATGGCTGCGTACCAAGGCTTCGGCAAGGATCATGTCACCCTCTTCGATGGCATCAACCAACCCACCACAGGCCTGTGCTTCCACATCAACGCCGATGGCGCGAAACGCCAATTCGCGCTGAAACGCCCGGCTGCGCACCGTCGCCGGTGTGGCAAACAGCGCCACATGCTCAACCGCCACTTCGCGCGGTGGTGAATTATCCCCCCATTGGCGTTCAGTCAGCGCCTCAATCAGCGGCACAAAGACCCCCAAAACACGCTTATCCGCCGGGATCCAGCTTTCTTGCATCCGCCGCAGCGCCGCCGCCGATGCGGTGTTGCAGGCCAGAATGACCAGATCACAGCCCTCATCCCAAAGCCGCTCAACCGCAGCGGTGGTCAGGTTGTAAACATCATCCGCGTCACGCACCCCATAAGGCGCATGGGAATTGTCGCCATAATAGACAAATGGCACCTCCGGCATCGCTTTGGAGACCGCGTCCAGAACCGTCAAACCACCCAGCCCGGAATCGAAAATACCCACTGCCATTATACTACCCTCTGCCTGTGACCCTGCTTTAAGTGCGGATCTTGTGTTTTTCCTCAAACTCGAACCCATAGTCATAGGTTTGGCTTGGGTTCGGGGAAAGATCATAGGTTGATTTGCGTAGAAAATCCATCAATCCGCGCGCATCGCGGCTATATGTGTCAATTTCCGCCCGGGCGATCGGCTCACCGACACAAATGCGCACGGGCGTATCGATCCGTTTGCGAAATTCCTTGATCAGCAAGCCCATGCGCAACGTCGTATGCATGTGGCTGGCCAGTTGGAAAAGCCGCGATGTGTGCCCGTCAAAATAGATCGGCACCACCGTTGCGTTTGATTTCGAAATCATCCGCGCCGTAAACGTCCGCCAACCAGGGTCCATCGGCGGCCCAAAGGGTTTTTCCGCCGTCGCCACTGTCCCACCGGGAAAGATCCCGACGCAGCCACCCTGCCCTAGATATTTCAGACAATCCTTGCGGGTCTCAAGGTTCTGTTGAACAGCCTCACGTGTTTCGTCAAAGCTCACCGGCAAAATAATCTTGTCGAGTTCTTCAGCCTTGCGGAAAATCCTGTGGGCCAAAATCCGAAAATCACCGCGCGCCTGCGATAGGATATGCCCCATCATCAAGCCGTCCAGAATGCCATAGGGGTGGTTGGCGATCACGATCAGCGGACCATCCTTGGGAATATGAGCAAGCGCGCCGCCGATCACCTCTAGCTCAAGACCGTAGCGCTCAACCATGACCTGCCAAAAGTCACGCCCCTGCGCGACTTCGTCCTGATATCCGCTGGCACGCTTGATCACCCCAAGCCGCCCCGTCGCATTTTCCATCAACCGGATCATGGCGCGGCCCGGTTTGCTTTGCGCCGAATAGGCATAGGAAATGTCGCGCGCGATATGACGATTGTGTTTCATTCTGAGCCTCTACGTCTGGCGGCTCCTTACGGCATCGCTTGTGCAACGACCAGCGGCAGAAAGAGCCCTGACCGTCAATAATCTGAAATTTTGGTAAAAGATTTGTGACACCAAGGCCAAGCGCCCCACCACCTCAGGGCAACCACAAATGGGGCGGCGTCAGATAATTCTAGCCTCCGCAACCAAGGACTGCCATCCTCAAGCCAATTGTTATTTTAAAGATATAAAGGGTTTTGCCATGGAAGAACCACTTTGGTTACAAGTATTGGCCTTCTCGCCGCTGGCTTTTATCGTCATTGCTGTCATCTATCGCCTGCGCAAGAAACACCAAATTCAATCCACCCTGAAACAGCTCGACAGCGGGAACTGGGAATGGACGGATCGCAAAGGCAGGCGCCATGTCACCCATACAAACCCATTGGATGAGATGAAAAAGGATGGCGAAGAGGCGCATCGCGATTGGCATCGCAACAACTAGGTCCATCGCAGCGCTGCGTGTGTTGTCTGCCCCCAACTAGGGGGCAGTCCAAATTTTAGCCTTTGGTTGGGTCATTCGGCGTGGCGCTATTGCGCCGCCGCCCGTACCTCCGGCCCTTGTTTCAACGCCGCCAAAATCTCTTCGCGGCGCTTGGCGGCCTTAGCCTCATTGGCCTGTTTCACCGGACCAAAGCCCCGGATTTGCAAGGGCAGTTCGGCCAGCGCCACCAAGGCATCGCCATCAACCGACGCCGCTTTGGGCAACCATTCCGCCATATCGGCCTCGTATTGCTTGATCAGAGCGCGTTCCATTTTGCGCTCTTCTGTGCGGCCAAACGGGTCAAACGGCGTGCCGCGCAAGCCCTTCAGCTTTGCCAATATCCGAAACCCGCGCATCATGCCCATCCCGAATTCTTTCTTGGCCGGGCGACCGTTTGGTCCGGTCTTCGACAACAAGGGAGGCGCAAGATGGAAGGTCATTTTCAGATCGCCATCAAAGGCCTCAGCCGCTTTGGCCTCGGTCTCAAGATGCAAACGCGCCACCTCGTATTCATCCTTATACGTCAGCAACTTGTGGTAGCCCTTCGCAACGGCCTCTTTCAGCGCAGCATCACCCGATACCTGAGCCAAAAGGCGGTCATAGCGCTTGGCCAGACCATTGCCTTGATAAGCCACCAAATGATTGCGGCGGAAGGCGATTTTCTCGTCCAGTGACTTCGGTTTCGCCACCACATTCGGCGTCGAAAACGCATCCGCATCGGCCGGGAATTCCGCGGCCCAACGACCGATTTCAAAGGCACGCAGGTTCTTTTCAACCGCCGCCCCGTTGAGATCAATCGCCGTGGTGATGGCCTCGTGGCTCAGCGGAACAAGACCACGCTGCCATGCCGCGCCCAAAATCATCATGTTGGAAAAGATGCTATCGCCCAAAGTCGCTTTGGCCAGGTCCGAGGCATCAAACAGCGCCACCCGCTCCCGCATCCGGGCCTTCAGCGCCAATTGCAAACGGTCGGACGGCAAAGCGAAATTGGGGTCTTCGGTAAATTTGCCGGTGACGATTTCATGGCTGTTCACCACTGCGCCGGTGCGGCCTGAGCTGGTCAACCCAAGGGTTTTTGCCCCCGCCGAAACCACCAAATCACCGCCAATAAGCGCATCGGCTTCCCCGGTCGCGACACGGACCGCGCTGATATCAGACGGCTTTTCCGCCAGCCGCAAATGGATATGCACCGCACCGCCCTTTTGCGCCAAACCGGCCATTTCCATCATCGCGGCACCTTTACCGTCGACCTGCGCCGCCTGTGCCAAAACCGCCCCAATGGTGACAACCCCGGTGCCACCGACACCCGTGATGACAATATTATGTGTGCCACTGATCGCCGGCAAAGTCGGCGCGCTCAGCGCTGGCAATTCCAATTCGCGGGTCGCAGCCTTTTTGACCGTACCGCCTTGGACCGTGACAAAAGACGGGCAGAATCCGTTGACGCAGGAGAAGTCTTTGTTGCACGACGACTGATCAATCGCCCGCTTGCGCCCCAACTCGGTCTCGGCTGGGACGATGGACACACAGTTGGATTGCACCCCGCAATCGCCGCACCCTTCGCAGACATCCGTGTTGATAAACACCCGCTTGTCAGGATCAGGGAACAATCCGCGTTTGCGACGACGCCGTTTTTCAGCCGCGCAGGTCTGGATATATAGAATGACCGACACGCCCTTGGTCTTGGCCATCCGCGCCTGCACATTTGGCAGCTCGGCACGTTCCAGAAACTCCATCCCCTTGGGGAACTGGCTTTGATCGACGTCTTCTTTTTCGTCGTAAACGACCACAACGTTCGGCACGCCCATTGCGATCACTTCAGCAGCAATCCGAGGCGCGGTAAGCCCGCCTTCATTGGGCTGACCGCCCGTCATTGCGACCGCGTCATTATAGAGGATTTTGTAGGTGATTGTAGTGCCCGCAGCCAATGCCGCACGGATAGCCAAAGACCCGGAATGGTTGTACGTCCCGTCTCCCAGATTCTGGAACACATGTTCCGTCTTTGAAAACGGTGCCTCGCCAACCCAGTTCGCCCCTTCGGCCCCCATATGGGTAAACCCCGAGGTTTCGCGGTCCATCCACTGCACCATATAGTGACACCCAATCCCCGCATAAGCGCGGCTGCCATCTGGCACTTTGGTTGAGCTGTTATGCGGACAGCCTGAACAAAACCACGGTGTCCGCGTGGCGATTTCCTCTGCGTTATCGGCGCGGGTGATTTCGGCCAATTGGGTCATGCTGCCTTGGATTGCGTCGGTGCCACGCCCCTCTTCGATAAGAATGTCACCCAGTTTTTGAGCAATCCAAATCGGGTCAAGCGCACCGCGGGTCGGGAACAGCTCTTCACGGCCCATATTGCCGGTGCCGCCCTTGTACCAGCCGTAAACCCGGCGTCCTTTGCGGTTGTCAAAGATCGCCTCTTTGATCTGAACTTCGATCAGCTTACGCTTTTCTTCAATAACAACAATAAGATCGAGGCCATCAGCCCAATCGTTGAACCCCTTCATATCCAAGGGGAACGTCTGGCCAACCTTATAGGTCGTGATGCCAAGCCGCTCGGCCTCGGCCTCATCAATACCCAGCAAAGACAGCGCATGTTGCAAATCGAGCCAGTTCTTGCCAGCCGAGACAAAGCCAATCTTGGCCCCCGGCTTGCCCCACATGCGTTTGTCCATTTTGTTGGCATGGCTAAACGCTTCGGCGGCGTAGCGTTTGTAGTCAATCATCCGCGCCTCTTGGGCATGCGGTGTATCGCCAAGTCGAATATTTAACCCGCCCTCAGGCATGTTAAAATCCGTGGGCAAAACCAATTGCATCCGGTCAGGACGGCCATCAATAACAGCGGTGGCTTCCACCGTGTCCTTCATGGTTTTCAAACCGACCCAGACACCCGCATAGCGCGAAAGCGCCAAACCATAGATGCCATAATCAATGATCTCTTGGACCCCGGCGGGCGACACGACCGGCATATAGGCATCGACCAACGCCCATTCCGATTGGTGCAACACGGTCGAGCTTTCGCCCGTATGGTCATCGCCCATCGCCATCAGCACACCGCCATATTGCGATGACCCGGCCATATTCGCGTGACGCATCACATCGCCCGAGCGATCAACACCCGGCCCCTTGCCGTACCAAAGGCCAAACACGCCGTCATGTTTGCCTTCTCCGCGAAGCTCGGCCTGTTGCGCGCCCCAAAGTGCCGTGGCCGCCAAATCTTCGTTCAGCCCTTCTTGGAACGTCACATTGGCCTTGGTCAAAACCTTCTCGGCCCGGCTCATTTGCAGATCAACCGCCCCAAGGGGGGATCCGCGATACCCGGTCACATAGCCCGCCGTGTCGAGCCCGGCCGCCTTGTCACGGGCCGATTGCGTCAACATGAGGCGCACCAAAGCCTGTGTGCCGTTTAGCAAAACCTGATCTTTTGTGAGGTCAAATTTGTCGTTCAGTGAAACTTTTTGAGTGCTCATCGCGCGCCTCCCTTCGCCGAAGTATACCTTATCTTCGTTCAATATTAGGTCATAATTACTGACCTGTATAGGGAATTTTTTGTGATTTTCACCAGTTACGTTATGTTCTCCTTAATCTATGAGGGTATGTCGTAAAGACAGCGCTAACAAAGTCGAAAGTTGCGATTATGGACTGGGACAAGCTACGAATATTTCATGCGGTCGCCGATGCAGGCAGCCTCACCCATGCGGGTGATTCCTTGCATTTGTCGCAATCTGCGGTGTCGCGACAGATCCGGGCGCTTGAGGAATCTCTCAAGACAACCCTGTTTCATCGCCATGCGCGCGGATTGATTCTGACCGAGCAGGGAGAGCTTTTGTTTGACGCCACTTCGGCGATGATCAAACGGATCGAAGCCGCAACCGCCCGCATTCATGACAGCGAAGAAGAAGTGTTTGGCGAATTGCGCGTCACCACAACAAATGGGTTTGGGGCCATGTGGCTCGCCCCGCGCTTGGCCCGCCTCTACGAAAAATACCCGGATCTTAAGATTGATCTGATGCTCGAAGAACGCGTGTTGGACCTTCCCATGCGCGAAGCAGATGTCGCCATTCGGATGAAGGAACCAAGCCAGGCCGATCTGATCCGCAAACGCCTAATGGCCATTCGCATGCGGCTCTATGCGTCGCCCGATTATATCAAAGCGAACGGCATGCCGACCAGCATCGAGGACATGCAAGATCACCGTTTGATCTGCCAAAATCCACAATCCGCGCAGGTCAGCGCCGGTATGCAGCTGAACCAACAGCTTTTGGCTGTGGTCAAGACGACACTAACGGTGAACAACTATTTCGGTGTGCTGCAAGCGGTGCAGTCCAATCTCGGAATCGGCGTTTTGCCCAACTATATCATCGACGGGAACCCCCAGATCGTTCGGGTCCTGCCAGATGTCGAATCCGTAGAAGTGCCTGTTTTTTTGGCATATCCTGAGGAATTGCGTCAATCTAAGCGCGTTTCTGCATTCCGTGATTTTATCCAGGAAGAAATCACCGAACACCGCCGCTCCTTGCGCGCAATGATCGAGGCGAGCTAACAAGAATACAACCGATGCGGGAAAGTCACAGTGTGGTATGCACACAACGCATAGCGGCAATGCTGCAGTTGCGACATATTTATTCTTGATCGTTTATAAACCGATGCCATATTCAGCACATGATGGTGACGCGCTAGCAATAGCAGCACCATCACCTCCCTGTTGGACTTCGGCCGAGCTTTGAGCTCGGCCTTTTTTCTTTTGAGGGGACCGCCGTAAGCCCCTTGCAATCAAACACTGATGGGCCATCTTGCCAAGAAGCAATCAAAGGCCGTCTCGCGTGTCCGACAAAGTGCATCACAAAATTGCCCGCCCCTTGTGGGTGTTGCTTGGCGGTCTAAGCCTTGGGCTTGGCGTCATTGGCATTGTGCTGCCGATTTTACCGACCACCCCGTTTATCCTTCTGGCCGCGTTCTTTTTTGGCAAAGGCTCGCCGCGTTTGCGCCGCTGGCTTGAAACTCACCCGACCTTTGGCGCCCCGATTTTAACCTGGGAAGAGCATGGTGCAATCGCCCCCAAACACAAGAAAATGGCAGCAGTGATGATGCTCGCTGCCTTTTTGTTAAGCCTCGCCTTGCAATTGCCCGCCCATGTGCTGATCATTCAGGCAATCTGCCTGTCCGGCGCGGCCATGTATGTTCTGTCACGCCCCAACGGCCCGACAACATAACCATGGCTCCTCGCGGGACACCCACGGTTGGACAGGGCTGTCAAAGTATAGGCCTCTCAAATTATAGGCCTGTGAAACCATAGGCCCGCAAAAGCATAGGAATCCGTAACAATGGCCCCAAAATGTTCATTTGAATGCCAATGTGGCACCATGAAATGGCATATCAATGACGGAGCGCAGGGACGTCATGTCATGTGTTACTGTGCCGATTGCCAATCCGAAATCCGCCATCTGCATCAAGAAGATAGCTATCTGAAAAACGGCGGCACCCAGATTTTTCAAACGCTTCCCTCTGACTTTGTGTTTGACGATGGGCTGGATCAATTGGCTCTGATGCGCCTAGGCCCCAAGGGGCTATTGCGATGGTACGCGAAATGCTGCAACACCCCGATCGCCAACACACTACCGGCTCCGACCCTGCCCTTTGTCGGCGTGGTTCTTCCCACCGGTCACGATCATTTTGGCCGCATCTCAGCCTATGCCAACACCGAAGCCGCCTCTGTCAAAGTCCGACAGCGCGGCGTTGTCGGCGCAATCTACAGCCTGTTCTTTCGCGCCGCCAAATCCGCTCTCACGGGCACCGGTAAAAACACTCCGTTTTTCGATGCCAACAAGGCCCCAATCGTCGAACCAACCGTTCTCACACTGGAACAACGCGAGGCCGCCCGCCCTTAACAGACCCGAACAGACAGGTATCCCCCGCACCCCCCTTCCCCTTTGCGCAGACGTGTCGTAAAGAGCGCGCAACGCCTGCTGACGCCATATATAGGGGATATCCATGCAAGAACCGGCCATCACCACAGAGCTGATTGAATCCCACGGAATCAACGCCGAAGAATATGACCGCATTCTTGAGATCATGGGCCGCGAGCCGACCTTCACAGAGCTGGGGATTTTCTCGGCGATGTGGAACGAGCATTGCTCCTATAAATCATCAAAACTGCATCTGAAAAAACTGCCTGTCGATGGCCCTCAGGTCATCTGTGGCCCCGGCGAAAACGCCGGTGTGGTTGATATTGGCGACGGTCAGGCCGTGGTTTTCAAAATGGAAAGCCACAACCATCCATCCTACATCGAACCCTACCAAGGTGCCGCGACCGGCGTTGGTGGCATTCTGCGTGACGTCTTCACCATGGGGGCCCGCCCCATCGCCGCTATGAACGCGCTGAGCTTTGGTGAAAAAGACCACCCCAAAACCCGCCGCCTCGTCCACGGTGTTGTTGAAGGTGTCGGCGGCTATGGCAACGCGTTTGGTGTTCCGACCGTCGGCGGCGAAGTGCGCTTTCACCCCGCCTACAATGGCAACTGTCTGGTCAACGCCTTTGCGGCCGGCCTCGCGGATGCCGATAAAATTTTCTACTCTGCCGCCTCGGGCGTCGGGCGCCCCGTTGTTTATCTTGGCGCCAAAACCGGCCGTGACGGTGTTGGCGGGGCCACCATGGCCTCGGCTGAATTTGATGAAAGCATCGAAGAAAAGCGCCCCACTGTTCAGGTCGGCGACCCCTTCACCGAAAAACGCCTGATGGAAGCCACGCTTGAGCTGATGCAAACCGGCGCAGTAATTTCGATCCAGGACATGGGGGCCGCTGGCCTCACCTGTTCGGCCGTCGAAATGGGCGACAAGGGCAAACTGGGCGTACGCCTTGATCTCGAAAACGTGCCGCAGCGCGAAGAGAACATGACCGCCTATGAAATGATGCTGTCGGAATCCCAAGAACGGATGCTGATGGTTCTCGACCCCGCCAAAGAGGCCGAAGCCCGCGCTGTCTTTGTCAAATGGGATCTCGATTTTGCTGTTGTTGGCGAGACACTCGCCGAAGACCGCTTCCTCATCGTGCACAACGGCGAAGTCAAAGCAGATATGGAGCTGTCGAAGCTCAGCTCAACTGCCCCCGAATATGACCGCCTGTGGGTGGCCACTCCGGCGGCAGATCCGCTCGAAGACGTGCCCCAGATTGATGGGATCGACGCACTCAAAGCTCTGATCGGATCGACCAACTATTCCAGCCGCGAATGGGTTTACCAGCAATACGACAGCCAAGTTATGGCCGACACCGTGCGCGTGCCCGGCTATGGCGCTGGCGTGATCCGCGTGCATGGCACCGACAAGAAGCTGGCCTTCACCAGCGACGTAACTCCCCGTTATGTCAAAGCAAATCCAGTTGAAGGCGGCAAACAAGCCGTCGCCGAAGCCTTTCGCAATCTCTGCGCCACCGGGGCCAAACCCTTGGCAACCACCGACAACCTGAACTTTGGCAATCCCGAAAAGCCCGAAATCATGGGCCAGTTTGTCGGCGCATTGGACGGCATCGGTCAGGCCTGTATCGCGCTGGATATGCCGATCGTGTCGGGCAACGTCTCGCTCTATAACGAAACCGACGGTCAAGGCATTCTGCCCACGCCAACCATTGGCGCCGTTGGTCTGATTGCCGCCGACGAAAACCCAATCCTGGATTATGCACGCGACGGTCATGTTGCCTTGCTCATTGGTGAAACCGAAGGGCATCTGGGTCAATCCGCCCTTCTGGCCGAGGTCTTTAACCGCGAAGACGGCGACGCCCCATCTGTCGATCTCGCGGCTGAGCGACGCAATGGCGATTTTGTCCGCGCCCAGCGTGACCTGATCAAATGTTGCTCTGACCTCTCTGATGGTGGTCTGGCGCTGGCTGCATTCGAAATGGCCCAAGCCTCGGGCGTCGGCGTTCAGCTCGACACAGATGACACCGCGCAACTGTTCGGCGAAGATCAGGGCCGCTATCTGGTCGCTTGTAACTTCGATCAGGCCGAAGCCCTGATGATGGCCGCAGGTCAGGCCGGTGTGCCGCTCACTTCCGTCGGGAAATTCACCGGCGACACGGTGAAATTCGGCAGCTCCGAAGCCCCCTTGGAAGAGCTCTCGACCATCAGCCGCGAGGCTTTTGCAGGCTATTTCGCATGATCTTGAAACAACCCGCGCCGCGCGCCTCTGAGGGGCGTCGCGGCGCTGACTATTTTGACATGCACCCCTGACATGGACGGCCGATTACTTTGCCGCGCGCCCCGTGTCATACCGTTTTCAAAACATCTTAACTCAACGCCCGCCTTCCCCGGCCCAGTCTACTCCCGGCTCTGCTGCTCGGCCCAACAGTGGCGGCAGCGCAGTATGACCTCAGGCCCCGTCGCTTAAGCCCACTCGAACCTTGGCAACGCTCGCACTGATCCGACCATAAGGCCCCCCCTTTTCTATGCCCAACTGTCAGCCCCAGAATGCGCCGTTTTGGTTGGGCAAAATCTCGGAGTTTCCATACCGGAACACTGGGCTTTCGCCGCCTTTCGAACGACCAAAAGGTGTCCTTGCCACCTCAGCTTAACCGTTGAGAGTAAATTGCCGCCCCAAAGGCGCAGGGTTGGGCCGAGGTGTTCCCCGAGTTGACAGAAGATGAGCGTCGCTTGGGGCAACTCCCCGCTTTCACGCTGGAATAGATCGAGCAATGGTTGGAAACCTGTCCAGCTCAGAACTTGGGCCCACCCAATAATACTGGTCATGACACGCCAGTCATCGAAGGGTTGAATGTTATATCGACGCCTATTCCTGATATGGGCTTAGGTCAGCCGGTTGGGGCTGATTGGATGCGGCTGGGTGTAATCAACGGTGGCGCACCAATACCGGATCGAATCGCTGAAAGGTTGAGCTGTAGGGAGTTCGAAACCTTTGACGATTTTCGCGAAGCCTTCTGGAAAGAAGTCGCGACGGATCCTGAACTGGCGCGGCAGTTTCGCCCTTCAAACCAAACAAGAATCGCGAACGGCCGGGCCCCGTTTTAACCGCCCCATGAGCAAGTCGGAAATCGGGGTAAATTTGAGCTCGATCACATAGACCCTCTCATTCGCGGTGGAGATGTGTATGATGTCGACAATCTCGAAATCATGACACCAAAAGCACATATCGAGAAGACCAGAAATGATTGAAGCTCTTAGAAAATATCAACTCAATCAATTCACTAAATCAGAATTTTTGAAGTTCATTGATGACATATCGAATGATCGGGCCAAAACCGAAGAAGAAAACGAAGCGTGGGGGCGGCATTTTGATCAAATAGTTAAACCTCACCCGCAAAAAAACGGTCTTTTTTTTTGGCCTGAAGAAGGTGCCGACGATACTCCAAAAGGCATCGTCGCCGAACTCGAGCGTTATTGCCGTGAGAACGGGATACCTGGTTTCAAAGACAGTGATTTCTTAGGCAGGGGGTAAAGGCTTGGGCAAAGTGCCAGATAAATTTGGGTGCAAATTGGTTCTGTGGCGTTTTGGTACCTAACCAATTGCAGCCATTTCTTCGAAAGCCAGGGCCAGCCGAATGGCTGCGACTGGGCTTAATCGGCGGCAGTGCACCGAAACCAGTGGCAGGATTACCTAGTACTGTCACGATAGTTGCCGAAGAGTTCAAGGCCCTGAAATAGGTACAGAAAGTCTTACTCCTCATAGGCGACGGTGTCTTGGTAGGCTGACGCTACATGGACACAATAAAACTACCTTGATGAAGTGATCAAAAGCCGATCTTCGCGGGTATGTAACAAAGTGGCGCTATGTCCGCTCTGCAACACTCCAACCAAAGTCATCACTGCAAAGCACACCAATGGCCGGTTTTTTTGCGGCGTTGCAGCGTGGCAAAGTCGGGTTGTCAGCGGGATAGCCCGACTTTACAAAGCCCCCTGACTGCGCCCAGCGGGCTTACGCACGATCCAAGTTCGCGCAGGGCCATTCGCTTCAGCCTGAGGTGACTGTTGTCAGCCCAATAACGACATTAGAGTGAAGTGCAGCACTGGGAAGCTTTGATTTGGGATTCAGCCGTTAGTCTCGTTTGCAAAGGTTGCAGGTCAAAGCGGTCATTCCTCGAGATTTGTCGAAAGCCGGCGTTCACATTCGCTTCCGCGACTGCTCTTGCAAGCCGCTTGCGTGTGACGCGTTAATTGAGGCTGAGGTTTAAAATGCGATCATCGTGAGACTACAATATTTTCGCCTTTTGGAAGGGGGAGCATGCAAATTTATTAGGGTAATCAACCATCGAAGTTACCTCAGGGAATGCATTGAATTATGCCGGAACGCACGCAACGGTTCAGTCGATTAACCTTGTACATACTTTGTTAAGGATTGAATGTCTGGCAATAATGATTTGATTCGATGGAAGGATTGTATCCATGGCGAGTGTGAACTTCGAATACACAGCGACAACTGAAACCGTATCCGTAAATGAAAGTCACTTTGGTCTCAATTTACTGTTCCACCGGGACGAAGTGAACGGAAATCAAGACATCGATACCGACTACGAGATCGTCGCGGATAGTGTTGTCACCAATGTGATCCGCTACCCTGGTGGAACCATTACTGAACAGTTTTTTGACCCCGATAATCCGAACCTTTCCAATCCGGAAATGGATTTCTTTGAAGGCGAAGCGCTGACATCAGGGGAATCAGAAAGTATTAATCTCACCCCCCTTGACGACGTGTTTGAATACGCGGCGGAAACAGGTTCCGAGCTAGTTATCGTCATTCCGACCTATCGATATTTTGACGCATTAGAACCCGGAAAAATTTCTGACGCAAACAAGAAATTGATTCAAGATTTTGTGGAATATGTAATTAACCACACTTTGGTTACTAGCGGTGCTGTTAAAATCGCGGGGTTTGAAATCGGTAATGAGTGGTATGACAAAAAGTACGAATGGAGTGCCAGTCAATACGGAGAGTTCGCGAATGAGGTTGTAAAAGCTATCCAATCTTCGATCAATGAGTATGTCGAGAATGGGATCGACCCGAAGATTTTTGTTCAATCCAGCAACGTGAAACCTAAGGATGGCGTCGATTTAACACGGGACATAAAGGACGCGTTCGATGATCAAGGGCTCGCTGATGTCGATGGAGTTGTGACCCACTTCTATACGACAAACTCCGGCGGTCACAATCCAGCAATCTTCGGTGGCGGAAATCCATTGGGATCTGGCTCAGGTATCCAAGATCGATTGGAAAATATCTCCGAAGTCTGGGGTGAGGACACTCCGATTCTAGTTTCGGAATGGAATGTCGGTGCGAATGGGCCGGATAACACGTCGTTACCGGGCTTAATGCGAAATGCTCCTTTTTTGCGAACCTTTGCAGAAATGATCGAAAACGGTGTCGATACGGCTACGTTTTGGACCGCTATCTCTCCCGGAAATGGAGCAGAGTCCTTAACTACGAGGGGCAATCCGCTGGAACTCACTCCAACTGGTTACCTCTACCGGATGCTTTCGCAAAACGTAATTGGCAAAGACCTGCACACTCAAATCTCGAGTTTCAAACTGGAAGACTCGGCCGGGGTTCACCAAGGTTATTCAATGGTTTTTGAGAGTGAAGACCAAACGGTAATCTATTTTACTTCCGGAATTGGTGAAGACCTTGATATTACTGCCGATCTATCTGGTCTAATTGACGCAAACTCCCATGTCTATGCTACGCGGTTGAGTATGGAAGGCGATGATCACACTTCGTATTACGGTAAGGGAGAGATCTTCCACGAAACTTCTGGGCAGTTAGGCCTAGACCTGAGCCTAACAAACGGAGTGACCACGGACGCTGTAGCCAACATCATACTGGACGACTACGAGCTGATCCAGATTGTTATTACAAATGAGCTTTCCAGTACCGGCGTCTATCTCTTTGGTGATGACCAAAATGCATCCACCGACACACTCATTGGAACTATCAACGACGACACTCTCATCGGCAACGATGGAGAAGACAGCCTTGAAGGCGGATCAGGCAGTGACTCACTTGATGGAGGAGGACAAGCGGACACCATTATAAGCGGTGCCGGTAATGATACTGTCCAGGGCGGCTACGGGAGTGATAGCATATTTTTGGATGCTGGAAACGACCTGTTTGTCGACACTGATCAGGGCGGGATTTATGGACAAGACTGGGTCGATGGTGGCGCTGGAAACGACACGTTTACTGGTGCCGGAGGGAATGACACCTATTATGGAAAAGATGGCGACGACTCTATAACTTCTGGGTCCGGAAACGATGCGTTGTTTGGTGGTAACGGCGCTGATTTTATCGATGGAGGAGCTGGCAATGATAGCCTTCGAGGATCATGGGGAACGGACCACATTGTAGGTGGAGACGGTAATGATGACATCGGCGGAGGCCGAGACAACGATTCGATAGATGCCGGCAATGGGAATGACACTATTTGGGGCGGAACCGGCAACGATAGTGTCTCACTTGGTGACGGTGCGGATGTGTTTCATGACACGGCTGACACGGGTTCCGATGGTCATGACTCGGTCACCGGGGGTAGCGGCAATGACACGTTCAACGGGGTAAACGGCGATGACTCGTATAATGGGAATCAAGGTCATGACGTCATTTACGGCGGGGCAGGGAATAACTTCCTTAGGGGGGGTAACGATCACGACACGCTATCCGGTGGAACCGGGAATGACACGATCATTGGTGGGACCGGGAATGATATCCTGAATGGTAATGCAGGGATTGATCGACTTGCAGGCGGCACCGGAGCAGACGTATTTGTGTTTGACGATCCGTCCGATGCGCCTAAAGGCAGTTCAACGGTCGAACGCATCACTGATTTTGAATCTGGTGTCGATAAAATTGATCTTTCGAATATGGATGCCAATATCAACGTTAACGGTGAACAATCGTTCCAGTTTATCGGAACAGCCTCACATGGTTCCTCGGGAGACGCAACGCTTCGATACAGTGTTTTCGGAAACGACGTTTATATTTACGGTGATGTTAATGGCGACGATTCCGGTGACTTTGTAATCGTACTCGAAGACGTCGGTGTGGGATTCGAACTGTTAAACACGGATTTCATCCTTTGACTTAAATGGGCTGGGCCCCATCGTCTCAGCCCATCTCCAGTTCGGTAAAACAACTCATTGCTTCGAGGAATGTTTGCTGTCAATTGATCGAGCTGTTGCTAAGGGTATTTGATGTCTGCTTCGGTGAAGCCTCAGCGCTGCATTTTAGCCTTCGAAAATAGCTAGATTAGGTCGTCACCTCCGAACTCCTCCAGTTCTGGCCTGACTTTGCAAACTCCACTACCTGCGCCAACCGGACCTACGCACGATCCAAGTTCGCCCAGGGCCGTTCGCTTCAGCCTGAGATGACCGGTCTGAGCCTAAAGTGACCAATGCTGCTTGTTTGCGCGAGTGTCCGCTATCTCAGGGTAGCCTCCGACGACATGTCGGGGCTATAGTGAAACCATATACCATTGAAAGGAATGCAATGTCTGTCTCAGAAGATAACAATCGCTATTTGGTCACCGCCGCCGAGATTGCTTCAGAGAAGGGCCTCTCAAAAAAGCATTTTCTGAATCCGAACGCGCAACGAATAAACAAAAGTCTAGGAGATCTCACCGGTCTCACCGGCTTCGGGTTTCACATCATTGAAGTAGAGCCAGGACGAGACACCACTGAGCATCACGTCCACCATCACGAAGATGAATGCGTCTATGTGCTAGAGGGCAATGCAACCGCGCTGATCGGTAACGAGGCGATCCAGATCGGGCCCGGGGATTTCTTAGGCTACCGTAGGGGTGGGTTTGCGCATTCGATAAGAAATACTGGATCAAAAACCCTGCGATGCATCGTGGTAGGTGAACGTCTAGCCCATGACGTTGGTGATTACCCAAATAAGGGCAAGCGGATTTTCAGAAACATAGGACTGCCTTGGAACCTCGTTGACCATCACGCCCTCGAAGAACCCCAAGCTGGGGCAAAAAAGTAAGTACTCTTTTCGATGAGCGGACATTCCCGAGTTCGCTCGGCAGCCCTTCATCCTAGAATTTCGCTGCAACCTTCACCAATGACCGGTACTTACACCGCGACGCAGCATACTCCGGTTAACTTCTAGGGCGTGGGGCCGACTTTGCAAATTCCGCTCCCTGCGCATTGTGGACCTTGATGCACGGCGCAGTAAGTGGGATCCGCTCCGATAGGGCTTGAATGGCCGCTTTAACCTGGGCGAAGTGCTACCTTTGCAACTGCCGCGAACTACCGCTTTCCGCCCGGTGCAGAACAGCGATATCTTCATAGGGCTTACACAAATCCTTACGCGCGAATGGGCCCATGACGCACAACCCGCCGTGCCAATTCCTGCCAAGAGTTCGGCAAATCACTTTTGCCAGAAGAGGTTAACCCAGCCGTTTCGCTTCTGGTCATGCCAGCCCGCGCCCCCCGCCCGCTACAACATCGCCATCAATCGGGCCTTTTCACCGGCGTCATCGGGCTTTGAAATCGCCAGGGCCAAATCCTCCAGCGACTGAATGGAATGTCCGGCTCGGAAACTATCCACATGGGGCAGCATGGTGCGGATCCCCGTCGCTTTGGGGGCAAATTCATCCCATCGTAACAGAGGGTTCAGCCAGATAAGCCGTCGCGACGACAGGTGCAGCCGCTGCATTTCATGGGCCAAATCCGCAGGCGCTCCACGATCCAACCCGTCGGTGATCAACAGCACCACTGCGCCCTGCCCCATCACCCGGCGCGACCAATCGCGATTGAACTCATGCAAACAATCGCCAATCCGCGTCCCGCCTTCCCAATCCTGTGCCTCCGCCCCGGCGGATTTGAGCGCCGCATCCACGTCGCGCGTCGCCAAATGGCGGGTGATATTGGTCAGCCGCGTGCCATAGGTGAACGCATGCACCTTGGCCCAGCCCGCGCCCTTTTCATTGGCCACTGCATGCAGGAAATGCAGCACCATCCGGCTGTATTGGCTCATTGACCCGGAAATATCGCACAACACCACAAGGTTCGGCCAACGTAGACGTGGCTTGGCATGGGCAATCGCCCTGATCTCCCCCCCTTGCCGCAATGCCGTCCGCATTGTCTTGCGGTAGTCCGTCCGCGCCCCTCGGGCCGACGCCACAGACCGGCGCGATGCAAAAGGCTTCACAGGCAGGGTCAAGCGCGCCAGCATCCGCTTGGCCTGCGCGATTTCCTCGGTCGACATCTGCTCAAAATCCAGTGATTTCAATTGCTCCTCAGAGCTGATGGTCATCGACGCATCAACTTCGATCTGCGTGCCGTCCTCCTCTTGCTCGGCCTCGGGAATGTCGGGCATCTCATCGCCCAGCAACGCCTGCGCCGCCCGCTTTTCCCCCGATTGCGCCTGCTTGTCTTCCTGCACGCCGCGCACCGCTGGCAACATCATCGACATCATATGTTCAAGATATCGCGGATCGCGCCAATACAGCCGGAAAACCTGCGCATAAATAACCCGATGCTCGGGGCGGTTCACAAAACAGGCATGCAACGTCCAAAAGAAATCCATTCGGTCCGAAAACCCAGCGGCCTCGACCGCCCGGATCGCATCAATCACCCGCCCCGGCCCAATCGGCAGACCGGCCCGCCGCAGCGCCCGCGCGAAATGGATAATATTCTGCGCCAGACGTGGATTTTCGGGAATGTCCAAAGGGATGTGTTCAGCCATTAATCACCCTTTTGGCACCGCATGGGCACGATATGGGCCCCGCATGGGCACGGCTTGGGGCCCAAACCCCCCGAACCCTTTTGGACAAGACGAAGCATCAGATCGTCTCCAACGTCGCGCCAAGCGTCTGCGCGTCCATCGTCTTGCCATCATTGAACCCGGCCACGACCTCAATTGTCCCAACAATTCCGGAGTTAAATTCAGCAAGCTCCTCGGCAGGTACCCAAAGCTCTTCGTGATCTTTGCCCCCCGCTTGCTGCACAGGGTATTTGGCCGCCATCTCTGCGTTAACCTCAAACCGGGTCACAAACCCAAGATTGTCAGGGGCCTTGAGAACAGAGTTCCAATCCCGTGCGATTTTATCCGCATAACTTTGCGTTGTGACGGGGTAAAAGATCGGCTGATCAGGCAGGCGCGGCGGCCAGCCCTTCCAGGCCAAATCCCGAACCAACTGCAATTCCCTCAACCCTGTTGGCCGAAACAAGATCATGCGGGCTCCAGTTCGGCACTGGCTTCGTCCAACAGCCGTTTGGCTTCCGACCCTTGGATCTTGGCAATGTCGTCCTGATACTTCAGGATCGCGCCCAAAGTGTCGCTGATCACTTCCGGCGACAGATCAACAACATCCAACGCCAACAGGCACTTGGCCCAGTCAATCGTCTCGGCCACGCCGGGCTTTTTGAACAGGTCTTCGGTGCGCAGCTTTTGCACAAAACTCACAATCTCACGCGATAGGGTTTCGGCAACTTCGGGCGCGCGCGCGGTTAAAATTTCAACCTCGCGGGCGAAATCTGGGTAATCAACCCAATGGTACAAACAGCGTCGTTTCAGCGCGTCATGCACCTCGCGGGTCCGGTTTGAGGTCAAGATCACGATGGGCGGTTCAGGGGCCTTGATCGTACCGATCTCGGGAATTGTAACCTGAAAATCCGACAGGGCTTCGAGCAGGAACGCCTCAAACGGCTCATCCGTCCGGTCCAGTTCATCAATCAACAGGATAGGCGCGCCGTTTTCATCAGGGCGCATCGCCTCAAGCAGCGGGCGCTCGATCAGAAAATCTTTCGAAAACAATTCGGTCTGCAGCGCGCCACGGTCGGCACCCCCCTGCGCTTCGGCGGTGCGGATGGCGATCATCTGCGCCGGAAAGTTCCATTCATACACCGCCGAGGACGCATCAAGCCCTTCATAACATTGCAGCCGGATAAGCTTGCGGCCGAGCATCAGCGCCAGCGCTTTGGCGATCTCGGTCTTGCCGACGCCTGCCTCGCCTTCCAGAAACAAGGGCCGTCCAAGCCGCAATGACAAGAACACAACCGTGGCCAAGGCCCGCCCGCAGACATAGCCCGTGCTGGCCAATTGGGTTTGCACCTCGTCGATAGATGTTGGTAGCGCCATGATAAATCTCCCTCGCCCCCTTCGGATGCCCGGCCCAGCGGCGGTGGTCAATAGCGCCAAAGTCGCACAAGCATCCGAAAACATGGGCTTTGCATTGACGGGTGCGGTGGGGGATGCGATGATTCGACCAACAAAAACCGGGAAAACCGGATCCATGGCGAGTGAGCAGACATGCCAGTGAACAAGACACAACCGCACGATGTGGTCGCGCGGGTCTCTGTGGATGAAATCCGCAGGATCGTAACCTCTGATTTGCGAGGATGCGCTATCTTGCGCGCGTGGCAGTCAAAAAGGGCCGGGTTATGCGCATAACCGCGATCACATGCGTCAAGAATGAAGGGCCCTTTCTGTTGGAATGGGTCGCCTTTAACCGTCTCTTGGGTGTGACGGATTTCTTATTCTATTCAAATGATTGCACCGATGGCACCGACAGGCTTCTGGACGCGTTGGCAGACAAGGGAGGGGTCACACATCTTCCAAACCCGGCCAAGGGGCGCAATTACCAGATGGAGGCGCTCAAAAACGCCGCCCATCAAAGCGTGGTTAAAAAAGCTGATTGGGTTTGGGTCGCCGATGTTGATGAATTTCTCAACATCCATGTTGGCGATCACACCATTCCGGCGCTGATCGACGCCTGCCAGTCCCCGCACGCCATTTCCGTCAACTTTCAGTTCTTTGCCAATTGCGATGTGGCGGACTTCCAAGATCGGCCGGTGATCGAACAATTCACCCATAGCCACAACCCCGATCTGTGGTGCGCGGAAACCGCGATTGAGGTCAAAACGCTGGTCCGAAACGACTTTCCTTTGCAATATTACGGGGCGCATCGGCCGTTTTTCCGCGCAAAGCTCCCGCCTCGTAAACGCCCAAGCTGGAGCGATGGCGCGGGCCGTCCTGTGCCGCATAAATTCCTTGTCGCCGCCAACCCGCGCCGCATCCGCAAATTCCCGGCCCATGGCGCACGCGCCTTCGCCACGCTCAACCATTACGCCCTGCGCTCGCTCGACAGCTATCTGGTCAAAAATGACCGGGGGGATGTGAATCGCGAAAATCGCAACTTTGATGATACCTATTGGAGGGAGCGCAATGATCGCTCCTACGAAGATCGCTCGATCTTGCGCTACCTGCCCCAGCTCAACGCAGCCATCGCCGATCTGCGCGCCGATCCGGTGCTTGGCCCCCTGCATGACACCTGCGTGCGCCTGCATCGCGACAAACGCGATCAGCTGATGACAGACCCGACTTATGCCGGCCTTTACGGTCACTTACGTGATCTGCCCCCCTACCCGCCGGGAGAATTCGACCTGATGACCGAGCTGGGATTGGACAAGGAACTGACCCTATGAGCGGGGTAAAATGCGTCAATCTGGGCCTGCCCAAAACCGGTACGACAACGCTGGCCTATGCCTTGGAACAGGCGGGATGGCTGGTGGCCGATCACAAATTGCGGCGCGCCCACAAGCCCCCGCCCGGCCTCGGCGGGACCTTCGTCGGACGTCAGCTCTACAACGGCTATTTCGAAGGTGACCCGTTCAAATACCTCGACCTCTATGATGCGTTGTCAGAAATCAGTGTGCTCAAGGGCGAGACGTCGCTTTGGCCGCAATGCGATTATGCGCTGATCAAAGCCATGCGCCTGGCGCGGCCCGATCTTTTGTTTATCGCCACATGGCGCCCGGCCCAGGACACCTCGGACAGCATGCGGCGTTGGAACAATCTTGGCACGGATCGTCTCCCGACTGGGGCCATTCCCGGCTTGCCAATGGGCTATGGTCAAACCGATGCCCAGCGGGTGCGTTGGATCCAAGGCCATTATGACATGCTGCGCGACATTTTCGGCGATGATCCACGATATTTGGAACTTCCAATGGCGGATGCGGATGCGCAAAACCGCCTCTCAGAGCATGTCGGTTTGGAACTGCCATGGTGGGGCAAAATGAACGTCAACACAGGCGGGGATGACGCAGCCTCACTTGACACGACGTCTCACGACACGACATCTCACGACACGACATCTTCGGGGCCAACGTGATGCGGATTTACGTTCATATCGGCCCCGACGCCGCCAGCAGCGACAGGCTCCAGCGTGTGTTGGATGCCAAGCGCGATCAGATGCTGGGCAAGGGTGTGCTTTATGCCCGCACACCGGGTGCGCGCAATCACACCCGCCTGTTTCTCGCCCTCACCGATCCTGACAACATCGACAGCCTGCGCTACAATCGCGGCTATATTTCCGCCGAAAAACAACAGGTTCTGCGCGAAGATGTGCAACAAAAACTGCAGGCTGAAATCACCCGGCACAGCCCCGACGTTCTGATCCTATCAGCGCATCAACTCGGCTCCTCCTTGTGCAGCCCGTCTGAGCTACAGCGCCTGCGCAGCCTCCTGGCCCCCTTCTCAACGGACATCCGCATCGTCGCCCATATTGATGATCCAGCCCGCATGCTGATCCGGCGCTATGCCGGGCAATTGATCGAAGGGCGCAGCCGCTCGTTACACCTAGAACTCGATTGCCTGAAAGCGCCGGATTTTTGGGCCGCAGCCCTCGCCACCCGCCCCGACCCTGACCCACAGGCCGGGCAGTTTGGCGAAATCCAAGGCGCGGCCTATTGGCTTGATTACAAACGCCTTCAGCGCTTTTGGCAAGACACGTTCGGCCCCCAAGCAATGCGGTTTCGTAGCATCGACATGCCGCTGTTTTACGGCCCAACAGCCACCGACGAGCTGCGCGCAGCTTTCGACATCTCGAGCACAATCGGCAAGGCCACCCCCGAAGACATCCCCGGCCTGCCCGCCGCCGCATGGCAAACCAGATCGCGCCTGTTCAACGATGCAACCCTGCGGCTGTTGGCCAAAAAAGACGTGATCTTGCCCCGGCAATTATGGCGCAAATTTCTCGGCGAAATCAAAGTGCCCGGTGACCCCATTGACCCAGGCAGCCTCCACGCCTTGTCCAGAGATTTCGCCGCTGATATTGCTGCGCTATGTGCGGCGCATCCCGGCCTGAACCCCGACTTAATCGCACCAAACCCGGCCCGCGCCGATTGGCAGGAAACCGACCCAACCCGCGGCTTTCGCGCGACGCAATACCTGATGGCCTTTCGCTGGCGTATCAATCAGGCGACCACAGAAGAACTGGCCAGCAAGGCCGAGGATTTGGCCCAATTGAACGGCCAGTCGCCAGAGGAAACCGCCGAAGACCAGCGCACAAAATCGCAACTCTCCGCCACTGCGCGCCGCGTTCTACCGCCCCTCGCCATTCAGAATTTTGCCAAGCTGCAAAACTCCACCTTTGCGCCCCATAACAAACTCGGCCGTGTCACCGAAGACGAGCTGGCCGCGCCCTATACCGCCCTCACCCCGCGCAAGTTGTCCAAGGGATCAAGCGGCAATGTGATCGTTGGCTGCATGAAAAACGAGGCCCCCTATATCCTCGAATGGGTCGCCTATCATCGCGCTGTCGGGTTCGATAATTTCATCATTTACACCAATGACTGCGCCGATGGCACAACCGAGCTGCTGGATCGGTTGCAAGATATGGGCATTCTCCAGCATCGCAGCAATGAAAACTGGACCGGCAACTCGCCGCAACAATTTGCGCTCGACAGTTCGCTCAAAGAACCTGTGATCAAAAATGCCGCGTGGATCGCCCATATTGACGTCGACGAATTTGTGAACATTCGCTGTGGCAATGGAACGTTGGACGATTTCTTTGACCGCGTGCCAGATGCCACCAATGTTGCCATGACCTGGCGGTTGTTTGGTCACAATGGCGTCACGCGCCTGGCCGACAAATTTGTGCTGGAACAATTTGACACCTGCGCCCCGAAATTCTGCCCCAAACCACATACGGTCTGGGGCTTTAAGACCCTGTTCAAGAACAACGGGGCCTATGCCAAAATCTCCTGCCACCGGCCCAATAAGCTGACCAAAGGGGCCGAGAAAAAAGTGAAATGGATCAACGGATCGGGGCAGGATATGACCTCGGACGCGTTGAAAAATGGCTGGCGCAGTTCCAAGAAAACCATTGGCTATGATCTGATCCAGCTGAACCATTATGCACTGCGCAGCGCCGAAAGCTATCTGATCAAACGCCAACGTGGCCGGGCGCTGCATGTGGATCGCTCAATCGGTCTAAACTATTGGATTCGCATGGATTGGTCGGTGCATCGCGACCTGACAATCAAACGCAATCTTCCACGGCTGCGCGCCGAATTCGATCGGTTTATGGCCGATGCTGAGCTGTCGAAATGGCATCAGTTCGGTGTCGATTGGCACCGTGCCAAGGCCGTTGAATTACACGCAATGCCGGAGTTCGAAGACCTGTATCAACAGGCCCTGAAACTTGACCTGACAGAAACCGAGCGGGTGGCCTATGCTCTCGCGCTCGATATGGAGAACTGACATGGACGCAAGTGCTGTGACGGAACGCAAACCCTTCATCCGTTCGCGCGGATTGAAAATCCCCAAACATCCGCAACTGACCACGGGCCGGGTGCGGGGCGCGCTGCGCGAAGGGACATATGAGCGCAAAGAATGCGACGCGGTGATGCGCATCGTGCGAAAAGGCGACCGGGTTTTGGAATTGGGCGGCGGATTGGGCTATATGTCGACGCTTTTGTCGGTGAAGAAACAAGTCGCCAAGGTCGTCACATATGAGGCCAATCCGGCGCTCATTCCCTATATCCACTCGGTTCACGCCGCCAATAATGTCACCAATGTTGAGGTACGCAACGCCCTGTTGTCACCCACCGCGGGGGAGCCGGTCAATTTCTATATTCGTGAAAACTTTCTAGGTTCGTCAATGGATTACAACGCCGAACCGGCGACCGTGACAGAGACAGCCCAAATCCCGCAACACGCCATCTCCCCGGTTTTGGAGGATCTGAAACCCGATGTGTTGGTCTGTGATATCGAAGGGGCCGAAGCGATGCTCTTGCCCGCTGCGGATTGGACCGGCCTGCGCGCCGCAATCATTGAACTGCACCCGCAATGGATTGGTCAAACCGGTGTGCAACAGGTGTTTGACGCCATGCACAAGGCCGGTCTGACCTATTTCCCCAAAGCCTCAGAAGCCAAGGTTGTCACCTTCCGAAAAGACTGGTGATGATAGAATTTTCGCCGAAAATTCGCCGCCCAGACGGGATCAAACGCGCGCCATGAACATCACCGCCATCCTCTGTGTTCGCAACGAAGCCGCCTTTCTGCTGGATTGGCTCGCCCATCATCTTGCCTGCGGGGTCACCCATGTGGTGGCCATCAGCAATGATTGCGACGATGGTACAGACATGATGCTGGATCGGCTGCAACAGATGGGCCACGTCACCCATATTCGCAACAATGGCCCTTATGACAAAGGTGGCATTCAGTTTACCGGCCTGAAAATCGCCGACAAACATGACGCTGTGAAACAGGCCGATTGGTTGCTGGCGCTGGATATTGATGAGTTCGTCAACATCCACACGGGTGCCCGCACCCTGCCCGATCTGATCGCCGCGCTGCCCGATGCCGACGCCATCACACTGACATGGCGCTTGTTTGGCAATGCCGGAGTTGTTCGCTACGACGACATCCCGATCCCCCAGCAATTCACCCAAGCGGCCCCCACCATCATGCATTGGCCCTGGCGCGCCGCCATGTTCAAAACGCTCTATAAAAACAACGGAATCTACCGCAAACTCGGCGTTCACCGCCCGCGCAACCCTGATCCTGACCGCGTCGACACGGCCGCCTGGTTTGATTGTGAGGCGCGCGCCCTTGGCCCGCAATTTCGCAATCGCCGCATCTTTTCCAACTACGGTCGGCCCAATTACGGCTTGGCCCAGCTCAACCACTACCCGCTTGGGGCCATGGAGAGCTATGTGCTCAAGGCTGATCGCGGCCGTGCCGTCCATTCAGACCATGTGCTTGGCATGGATTACTGGGTCGAACGCAACTGGTGCGACGATCACGATGACAGTATCCAAAAACTCTCCGGGACAGCCAAGCATCGCGCCGACCTTGGCTCTGATCCGACGCTCTCCGAGCTCCATCAAACTGCCGTTGATTGGCGCAAAGCCCGCTTTGACACCCTGCTCGAACAAGAACCCTATCGCGCGCTCTTTGCCCGCCTGTTGATGACGCCCCCCGCTCGGCCAGTCTCTCACCAAGCGGCGAAATTTCTCGCCGCCCACGCCAACCGCGTGCCCAACCCCAATGCAAATGCCAATTCCAATCAGCAAAACTAAATCGCCCAGATCTTTGCCCAGACAATCGCCCAGACAAATGCCTTAGACGAACAAGAGCAAACTGCAAAACTTGCGCATTATGACCCTGCCTTAACCACAATTTTGCCCAAAATGCCGGTCAAATTTGCTTCAAAATAAGCGCCGTAACCCCCTGATCAGGGTACAGCGCCAATGAGGACATACGGGCATGGCACAAACGAAAACCAGTTTTCCCCCAGACCTAAGCAAGCTGTCGCGCGGCGAATGGCTGGCGCAATTGCGCAACATCGGGAACAACAAGGGGTTTTCCGAACCCTTGGGCAAACACCATGCCGGCATCTTTATCGAAGACGGCGACACCTTGCTGGTCAGTTTCGAATCCGTGTCCGGGATCGAAGCCCTGTCCCCAACCCGCACACCGATTGGCTTTGACATGGTGCGCAGCAATGGATGGTCATCCCTGTCGGTTCTGAGCCACGGCGACACATGGTTCCGCGATCCCCGCGTCTTTGCCTTCTTCGACCAAATCCTGGACGATGGCTTCTTTGACGAATTCGAAAACGTCATCTTTTATGGCGCGGGCCCCTGTGGCTACGCCGCCGCCGCCTATTCCGTCGCAGCGCCCGGTGCCCGTGTCCTGATGCTGCAACCCCAAGCCACGCTCGATCCGCGCGTCACCGAATGGGACGACCGGTTTCCCGAATTGCGCCGCCGTGATTTCACCACACGCTATGGGTTTGCCCCCGATATGATCGAAGCCGCGCATCACGCCCATGTGCTCTATGATCCGCGCGAACGCATGGACGCCATGCATTCAGCCCTGTTTGAACGTCGCAACGTCAGCCGCCACCGCCTGCCCTTTATGGGCGGTGCGTTGCAAACAGACATGATCGCGCTCGATCTTCTGCCCTCGTTGCTGACAGCCGTCGCCGAAGATCGCCTCACCTCCCTCAGCTTTGCACAAATGATGCGGGCGCGCCGCAATCATCCGCCCTACCTGCGCCGCCTTTTGGCCCGTCTCGATGCGGACGGTCGCACTGATCTGTCCCGGCTGTTGTGCCAAAACGTCGTGTCGCGGATGCATGCGCCTCGGTTCCGTCGCCGCCTGGCCGAGCTCGAAGCCCAAGACGATCAAGCTCGACATCCTTCCAGAGTTCAGGCGCCCAAACCTCAGGCGTCCAAACCTCAGGCACAGCATCCATCCGGGGCTCAGCCCGAAGAACGCTCTGGCGAATAAGCGCCGGAAATACTGGAATCCCATCGCGACGCATGCTAGGCGCAGCCTCATGCAACAGATCACACTCCGCCGCCCCGATGACTGGCACCTGCATCTGCGCGATGGCGCAATGCTGAACGCCGTTGCCCCTGAAACCGCGCGCCATTTTGGCCGTGCGATTATCATGCCAAATCTGATTCCCCCCGTCGTCACCCGCGACGACGCGGCGGCCTACAAAAGCCGGATTCAAGCCGCCTTGCCCAAGGGCAGCGATTTTCAACCGCTGATGACCTTGTACCTGACCGAAGACACCGATCCCAGCGATGTCAAACGTGCCAAGGACGAAGGCCTGATCAGTGCGGTCAAGCTCTACCCCGCTGGTGCCACAACCAATTCCGCCTCTGGAGTTGCGAATTTTGACAATGTCCGCAACGTGTTAGAAACCATGGCCGAGATTGGCCTACCGCTTTGTGTGCATGGCGAAGTGGTTGATGCTGACATCGACATCTTTGATCGCGAAGCCGTCTTTATCGACCGTGTGCTTGATCCGCTGCGCAAATCTGTGCCGGATTTACGGGTGATCATGGAACATATCACCACCAAACAAGGCGCGGATTACGCCCGCTCTGGTGGCGACAACCTTGGCGCGACAATCACCACGCATCACCTTGTGATTAACCGTAACGCCATTTTGGTTGGCGGCATCAAACCCCATTATTACTGCCTGCCCGTTGCCAAACGCGAAGAGCATCGGCTTGCCCTGCGCGCCGCCGCGACCTCCGGCGATCCAAGCTTCTTCCTTGGCACCGATAGCGCCCCGCATGTGGATCCGCTCAAGGAAAGCGCCTGTGGCTGTGCGGGCTGTTTCACCGCCACCAATACCATGAGCATTCTTGCCGAAGTCTTTGAACAAGAAGGCGCTTTGGACAAGCTCGAAGGCTTTGCCTCGCTCTATGGCCCCAAGTTCTACGGCCTTGCGCCCAATGAGGCCCGGATGGTTTTGACCAAGGGCGACCCGGTCACGTACCCGGCCAAGATTGAAACGCCAGACGGGGATGTCACGGTTTTTGATCCGATGATGCCACTGCATTGGTCGGTCGCGCCCTAAGTGGCCAGCCGCCCAATTCGACCAAATTTTAGGCCCAAAGAAAACATGGGCGGGGTTTTGCCTCGCCCGGTTTCACGCTAAACCCCGCCCAAAATCAGGAGTGCTGCCCGATGATTCCGACGTCTTATCCATCCGCCGAAGAAATGGCCCGTTTGACCGCCCGCATGTTGTGGGAAATCGAAGCGGTGCATTTTATGGGCGATGAGCCGTTTCAACTGGCCTCGGGTCTGCCCTCGCCGGTGTACATCGACTGCCGCAAGCTGATCTCTTTTCCACGCATTCGCAGCACTTTGATGGATTTCTTGACTGTCACCGTGATGCGCAATGCTGGGTTTGAGGCTTTTGACAACGTTGCAGGGGGCGAAACAGCGGGCATTCCTTTTGGTGCGCTGGTTGCAGAGCGCATGGCTCTGCCGATGACTTATGTGCGCAAAAAGCCAAAAGGCTATGGCCGCAATGCCCGGATCGAAGGGCTGATGAGCGAAGGCCAGCGCGTGTTGTTGGTCGAAGATCTGACCACCGATGGCGGCTCCAAACTGTCCTTTGTCGACGCGATCCGCGAAACCGGTGCCACCTGCGCCCATACCGCGGTGATTTTCTACTATGGGATTTTCCCCGAAACGATCAAAACTCTGGGCGATCACGGTGTTGCGCTGCATCACCTGTGTACATGGTGGGATGTGCTTGAAGCCGCGCGCGACATGGGCACCTTCTCGGACGAGAAACTGGCGCAGGTCGAAGCCTTCATGAAGGCCCCGCGTGAGTGGCAAGACGCCAACAAAACCTAAATCACCACGCATCGGTATAGATCAGGCAGGCTTTGCCTTGCCTGTTGTACTCCTGTCACTCAGTGCTCGAATGGACACTACATGTTGACAGGCGTTCGTCACTTACCACACTATCGAGCAACTGGATCGGCCCACAGCTTATCCACAAAAACATACAATTTCCCCTTGGCCGCGCTTGTTGTTACCAAGCGCGCTTAGGAAATATTCGGGGCAGTTGGGGGACGGCATGAACGAAGTGACTACGATAAATCCGACCGGAATTCAGGTCGAAGCAGCAGAAACGATGCCGCATTCTATTGAGGCTGAACAACAGCTTCTGGGCGCGATTCTGACCGACAACGAGGTCTTTGACAAAGTCACCGCCATCATCGGTGCTTCGCATTTCTACGACCCGGTTCATGCCCGCATCTACGAAGTCGCCGCCGCCCGAATCTCCAAAAACAACCTCGCCTCTCCGGTGACGCTCAAGGCGTTTATGGAAGACGACGAAGGCCTCAAGGAACTCGGCGGCCCCGCCTATCTGGCCCGCCTCGCCGCCTCTTCGGTCTCCAGCTTTGCGGTGCGTGAATACGCTCAGATGATCTATGATCTCGCGGTGCGCCGCGATTTGATCCGCTTGGGCAAGGACATCTCGTCCAAAGCCGCCAAGGTGGATGTCGAATCCAACCCCAAAGAGCAGATCATCGAAGCCGAACAGGCGCTCTATAATATGGCCGAACAAGGCCAGGTCGAAAGCGGCTTTGTCTCCTTCCTCAAGGCGGTCACCGATGCGGTGAACGTCGCCAACGCCGCCTACCAGCGGGAGGGTGGCCTAGCCGGGGTCTCCACCGGGTTGATCGACATGGACGGTAAATTGGGCGGCTTGCACCCGTCGGATTTGCTCATCCTCGCGGGGCGTCCGTCGATGGGCAAAACCTCGCTGGCCACCAACATCGCCTTTAACGTCGCCAAAGCCTATAAAAAGGGCATCCGCCCCGATGGCACCGAGGGCACCGTTGATGGCGGCATCGTCGCGTTTTATAGCTTGGAAATGAGCGCCGAACAGCTCGCCAGCCGTATCCTCGCCGAAGCGTCGGAAATTTCGTCCCACAAAATCCGCCAAGGTGACATGGACGAAGCCGAATTCCGCAAGTTTGTCGAAGCCGCCAAAACGCTCGAAGCCTGCCCGCTTTATATCGACGACACCGCCGCCCTGCCGATTTCGCAGGTCGCCGCGCGGGCCCGCCGTTTGAAACGGACCCATGGGTTAGACCTTGTTATCGTTGACTATCTCCAACTGCTGCGCGGGACATCCGACAACCGGGTTCAAGAGATCGGCGAAATTTCCATGGGCCTCAAGGCCATCGCCAAAGAGCTCAACATCCCGGTCATCGCCCTGTCCCAGCTGTCGCGTCAGGTGGAAAGCCGTGACGATAAACGCCCTCAGCTCTCGGACCTGCGTGAATCGGGATCAATCGAACAGGATGCCGACGTGGTTATGTTCGTGTTCCGTGAAGAATATTACGCGGAACGTGAAAAACCTTCAGAAGATCAGCTGGATCGCATGGCCGAATGGCAGGAACGCATGTCGCGCCTGCATGCCAAAGCTGAGGTCATCATCGGCAAACAGCGTCACGGTCCGATTGGCACGGTTGAGCTGTCCTTCGAAGCGCAATTCACCCGCTTTGGCAACTTGGCGAAAACCTGGCAGGGTGGCGGTGACGACTACTAAGTCCTGGCCCCCTGCCCCCAAGGCGCACCATACAACTGTTTAGAACCAAATGGTTAGCCCAAGATAAGCCCCAAGCTCCGCAAGCTGCATAACCGCGCCCAAACAGTCGCCATTATACCCGCCCAGCTTGCGCAGCATGGCAGATCGAAACATCTGCCCCAACACCACGCCGCCAAACAGCGCACAAACGGGCGGCCAAAATCCAAACCAATAGCCAGAAACAACCAGAACCAAAACCGCAGTGGCAAGGGCAAACCGGTAGCCGTCACCGGTGATATAGGGGGCCGCAACCTGCAATCCGTTGCTATGCGCATAGGGGGTGGTCGCAATGATATGCACGACCGCCATCATCCCAATCATATGCCCCAAGATCAGCGCCCCGCCAGCCACCTCAACCGACAAATGTGCCAACAACACCAGCTTGAGCCCAAGGGTGAGTGCCACCGCCAAGGCCCCAAACAGCCCAAGCCCCGGCTGCGCCATCATCTCAAGCACTTGCCCCCGCCCCGAGCCCCGGCTGATGCCTTCAATGGCATTGGCAAGCCCCTCTTCGTGAAAGGCGCCGGTCACCAAAAGCGTCGCAATAAGCGACACAATCACAGCGCCCGATTGCGGCAACCACAGGCAACACAGCCAGAAAACACCGGCCCCAATCCCCCCGACCAGCCCACCGACCAGCGGAAAATACTTGTTCGCCCGGACCCCCAAATCATCCGATTCAGGCAAGTCGTGCGACACCGGCAGACTTGTCAGGAACCGCACCGCCAGTTGAAACAGCTGCCCTTCCAGACGCAACGCAGGGGTCATTTTATCCTCCTTGGGCGCTCATCCTAGCGGCGCAGGTGTTAATCTTTGTTTTCCATCCGCCCACATGCAACCAAAACCTGCGCCAGAACCCGCTGGGGAAGCGCAACTTTGCGTCATTTTCACTTGACCATCCCGCCCGACCTGCCAAAGACAGGGGCATGGCTGTTGCAGAACTTACAATCGATCTCGGGGCGCTTTGTGCCAATTGGCGCGCGCTCTCTTCCCTGTCGCAACTCGACACCGGCGCGGTGGTCAAAGCGGATGCCTATGGGCTTGGCTTGGCACAGGTGGCGCCCGTTCTGGCTCAGGCCGGGGCGCGGCAATTCTTTGTCGCCGCCTGTGAAGAAGGCTCCGCCCTGCGCGACATTCTCGGCTCAGGGCCCGAGATTTTTGTGTTCTCCGGGCATATGGAGGGCGACACCGATCTGATCCGCAATGCGAAATTGACGCCCCTGCTCAATTCCATCGACCAAATGCTGCGCCATGTCGAGGCTCTGCCGGGCCATAGTTTCGGCCTCCAACTCGACACCGGCATGAACAGGTTGGGCATGGAAGACGCCGAATGGCGCGCCTTGCGCGACATCGCGTTGGCCCAACGCCCGGCCTTGGTGATGAGCCACCTGGCCTGCGCCGACACCCCGGCCCATCCGATGAACCGCCATCAGCTGCAAAACTTTGTCGACATGACCGATGAGATTGACGCACCGCGTTCTCTTGCGGCGACGGGTGGCATTTTGCTGGGCGAAGAATACCATTTTGACCTCACCCGCCCCGGCATTGGCCTCTATGGCGGCTTGCCCTATACCGATGCCCGGTCGGTCGCGACCCTTTCGGTTCCGGTCATTCAAACCCGCGACGTGATGCCCGGCGAAACCGTTGGCTATTCCAACACCTGGACCGCCGACAAACCCACCCGCGTCGCAACCATTGCCGCAGGCTATGCCGATGGGATCATTCGCGCCATTGGCAAGGATGCCTGGCTCTGGGCTGGTGATGTGCGCTGCAAGGTTTTGGGACGCGTCTCCATGGATATGATCGCCGTTGACGTCACCGATCTCGACGAAGAACCTCTCGCGCTCGACCTGCTAAATTCACGCCAAGGTGTTGATTCTGTTGCAGATTGGGCCGGAACCATCGGTTATGAGATCCTCACGAATTTGGGCGGGCGCTACAAACGCCGCTATCTGCCCGCATGATTTTGTTGCATCCAATCGGAGCCTTGGGCCGCGCCTTTTTGCAAAGCTTGGCCGCCATTGGCCGGGTGTCGATCTTTGCGTTTCAGGCGCTGTTCCACATCATCCGCCCGCCGTTTTACGGACGCGAATTTGCGCTGGCCTTGCTCAATATCGGCTGGCTGTCCTTGCCTGTTGTTGGTCTCACCGCAATTTTCACTGGCGCGGCTTTGGCCTTACAAATCTATTCCGGCGGCGCGCGCTTCAACGCCGAAGCCGTGGTGCCTCAGATCGTTGGCATCGGCATGGTGCGCGAATTGGGGCCGGTGCTTGTCGGCCTGATGATCGCGGCGCGCGTCACCTCTTCGATCGCCGCTGAAATCGCTACGATGAAGGTCACCGAACAGATCGACGCGCTTGTCACCCTGTCGACGAACCCGATGAAATACCTCGTGGCCCCGCGCGTTCTTGCGGCGCTCATCGTCGTGCCCGTGTTGGTTGGCGTCGGTGACACCATCGGCATTTTTGGCGGCTGGATCGTCGCCACTGGCTCGCTCGGCTTTAACCCCGCCACCTATCTGAAAAACACCGTCGACTTTCTTGAGGCACTCGACATCATCTCGTCGCTGGTCAAAGGCTGCGTCTTTGGCGGCATCGCGGCGTTGATGGGCTGCTATTACGGCATGCATTCCGGTCGCGGAGCCCAAGGCGTGGGCCGCGCCACCAAAGGCTCCGTCGAAGCCGCCGCCATCCTAATCCTTGCGGCCAACTTCCTGCTGACCGGAGCGTTTTTCTCACTATGATTGATCTCATCCACGTCGAAAAATCCTTTGGGGCGAACCACGTATTGCGCGGGGTTAATCTTACGATTGAACAAGGATCATCGATGGTCGTCATCGGCGGATCAGGCACCGGCAAATCGGTTTTGCTCAAATCTGTCCTTGGTCTCGTGCGCCCAGATGCCGGTGTGATCACGCTGGATGGCCAAGACGTCACCACCGGCGACCGCGACGCATTTCTGGCGCGCTTTGGCATGCTTTTTCAGGGCGGCGCGCTCTTTGACAGCCTCACGGTCTGGCAAAACGTCGCCTTTCGCCTGCTGCGCGGCTCGCTCAAACGCCCCAAGGACGAAGCCCGCGACATCGCCATCGAAAAGCTGCGCCGCGTCGGCCTGAAACCGGATGTGGCTGACCGCTTCCCCGCCGAACTCTCGGGCGGCATGCAAAAGCGTGTCGGCCTTGCCCGCGCCATCGCCGCCGAACCCGAAATCATCTTTTTCGACGAACCAACAACCGGCCTCGATCCCATCATGTCCGGCGTGATCAACGATTTGATCCGCGAGATTGTCGTTGAAATGGGCGCCACCGCCATGACCATCACCCATGACATGACCAGCGTGCGCGCCATCGCCGACCATGTCGCCATGCTTCATGACGGGGTTATTCAATGGACCGGTCCGGTCACCGACCTCGACCAAAGCGGTGATCCGTTTGTTGAGCAATTCATCTCGGGCCGCGCCGAAGGCCCGATCGAAGCCATCAGGTAAGGGTGACAAAATGACGTTTTTCGAACCAAGCCCGGTGCTGCTCGCCTTCATCTTCTACAAAAAGTTCGTGTTTTTAGAACTGCTTGCTGTCCTTGCGCTCATTCGCGTCCTCGTTGGGCCTGGCATTGCGCGTTGGCCCGCGCTCTTTGCGCTCCTGATGTCACTTGGCGGCATCGCCACCATCTTTGCCCCCGCCGCAGGCATCGCCCAAGGCGATCTTTATGTCTCTGCCGCGCAATTCATGGCCGAAGGCGGGGGCATGGCGGCTCTCTTGGTGCCCTCTGCGCTTTTCCTGATCTGCACCATGACACCGCGGGCGCGCTGGCGCTGGCTTGATGTGCTTCACATCGCCTTGCTGGCCATCCTTCTTGGCCTGTGGTGGTGGACAAACTAAAACAGGGTCTGGAAACCGGGCACTCCTGCGCTTAAGTGCCTGACATGCGTTGGTTAAATCTTCTCCTGTTGGTCTTGTACCCGATCTCGTGGTTCGCGCCGCTGCTGCGCGCTGGCTTGCTACCATTCTTTGGGCTTTCCGAAATCAGTGTGATTTCTGGCCTGCAGTCTCTCTGGGGCACCGACGTGTTTCTGGCCCTGATCGTCACCCTGTTTGCGCTCTTTGCACCGATGCTCAAAGCCATCGGCTTGGCTCTGGTCCAATTCAGCCTTCTAGACCGCAAGACCCTGCCAATCCTAAATCTTTTGGGAAAATTCGCCATGGCGGATATCTTCCTTGTGGCGCTCTACATCACGCTGTCCAAGGGTATGGGGGTTGGCACAATCGAAACCGCTTGGGGCCTCTATTTGTTCACCGCCTGCATCCTCGGATCAATCCTTTTGGGTGCCTTTGAGGCCCGCAAACCTGTGGCGCCGATCAAACAGGTATCTTAAATAGAATAATTCCCCTCAAATATTTCCCCCTTTTTATCAGGATCGGCATAAACTCGCCGATGAGCTGCCGCTCTATTGTGAGTATTTTGGGGGATTTTGATCCTATGTCGACCACGCACCCTGTTGCAGGGCTGTTTCGTGATGTCATGCAACGCCTTGCTTTTGGACTGATTATTGCTCTGGCACTTGGGCTGGCAGGGTATTCTATTGCCTGTGCCTTTGATCTGGCACCTTGGCTCGAACTGCCCCTTGGCTTTGGCGATCAAATCTATCTGGAGGCTGGAAAATATATCCAAATCGGCCTGTCCGTGCTGGCTTTGGCGCTGTGTTTCTTCTTGCCGACCAATGCCCGGATCATGACGCTCGAAGCCTCCCATCGCAGTTTTCACATGGGCATGAAGGACGTCGCCTCGGCCTATGCCCTGTCTCACCAATCGGATCGCCAAGGCGTTTTTGAACTCAAGGGAGAGTTCGATTCAATCCGCGAACGCATCGCCTTTTTGCGCGATCACCCGGATTTGGCCGATCTGGAACCCTCGGTTCTCGAACTCGCCTCCCAGATGAGCCACGTCAGTCGCGAATTGGCCATCACCTATTCCGACGCCAAAGTTGCACGCGCCCGTGATTTCCTGATTGCCCGACAACAAGAGATCGCCCTGTTCAATGAACGCCTCGACAGCGCCAAATCTGCCGCGATCGAAATCCGCAATTGGAGCGAACAGGTCGAGATGGACGAAGCCATCGCCCGCGCCCAATTGGACCGCCTCAAAGATGAGCTGTCCGACCTGATGCCAGAGCTGCAGCGCGCCCTTGATGGCGATTTCATCCCCGCTGCGGCACCGGCGCTGACGTCTCACTCGGCCGAAACCGCGCTTCAACAGGATGATGTGGACATGGCCCTGGCCACCGACAACATCACCGTTCTGCCCCGCGCTGCGGAATAACCCCAGCCCCCATTGGCGCGCCCGCCGCAATCAGGCATAACCGCCCTGCCCTGACCCATCGGGGTGTGTCAAAACAGGACGTGACATGGCCAAATCTGCGACAACCTTTGTGTGCCAATCCTGCGGTGCCTCCAGTTCCAAATGGTCTGGGCGCTGCGAGGCCTGCGGTGAATGGAACACCATCGTCGAAGAAAAACCGCTAAGCCAAGGCCCGTCGAAAAAGTCGCTTGGGGCCATGCGTGGCCGGGCCATCCCCCTGACCGATCTCTCCACCAAAGAGGCCCCGCCGCCGCGCACCGCCTCCAAACTTGACGAACTCGACCGGGTTTTGGGCGGCGGTTTGGTGCCTGCCAGTGCTGTTTTGGTCGGCGGTGATCCCGGCATCGGAAAATCGACTCTGCTGCTTCAGGCGGCGGCGGCCTTTGCCAAAGCAGGTCTCAAAGTCATCTATATTTCCGGCGAAGAAGCCTCGGCCCAGGTCCGTCTGCGCGCCCAGCGTCTCAACCTCACCGATGCGCCGGTCAAACTGGCCACCGAAACCAGCCTGCGCGACATTCTCACCACCCTCGACGAAGAAGAACCCGATCTCGCCATCGTCGATTCGATCCAAACCATGTGGGCCGACAATGTCGACAGCGCCCCCGGCTCGGTCTCGCAGGTTCGCGCCGCCGCGCATGAGCTCACCACCTTTGCCAAAAGCCGCGGCTCGGCGGTGATCATGGTGGGCCATGTCACCAAAGACGGCCAAATCGCTGGCCCGCGCGTTGTCGAACATATGGTCGACACGGTTCTGTATTTCGAAGGCGAACGCGGCCACCAATTCCGCATCCTGCGCAGCGTCAAAAACCGCTTTGGGCCTGCCGACGAAATCGGTGTGTTTGAAATGACCGGCGGTGGCCTCTCCGAAGTCACGAATCCGTCCGCCCTGTTCCTATCGGAACGCGGCCAACCGGCCCCCGGTTCGGTGGTGTTTTCCGGCATCGAAGGCACCCGCCCGGTCATGGTGGAATTCCAGGCCCTCGTCTCACCCTCTCCCCACAGTCAACCGCGCCGCTCGGTCGTTGGTTGGGATGGCTCGCGTTTGGCGATGATCCTCGCGGTGCTCGAATCGCGCTGTGGCATTCCTTTTGCCGGGCTTGATGTGTACCTGAATGTCGCCGGTGGAATGCGTGTGAACGAACCTGCCGCTGATTTGGCCGTCGCCGCTGCGCTGCTTTCCGCCCGCGAAGACACCTCTCTTCCGGCTGAAACTGTGGTTTTTGGGGAAATAAGCCTCTCTGGGGCGTTGCGTCCGGTGTCACAGACCGAAAATCGGTTGAAAGAAGCGCAAAAACTTGGTTTCAGCAAAGCAATCATTCCAACCGGGGGCAAAGCCACCGCGACGAAGGACATGGCGCTGACCCGGATGGGCGACTTAACCACATTCGTGGGCGAGGTTTTTGGCGCCGGATAAGGCGCGAACAGGATAAGGGGCGAGCAGGCTCATGGAAGGTTTTACAATCGTAGACGGCGTGGTTGTGGCGGTCATCGTCCTCTCAGCGCTTTTGGCATATTCACGCGGGCTGGTGCGCGAATGCCTCGCCATTGGCGGCTGGATCGTCGCCGGGGTGCTGGCCTTTATGTTCGTCGATCAGGTGCAACCGCTGGTCAAAGAAGTGCCCGTTGTCGGCAACTTCCTCGGCGACAATTGCATCCTCTCGCTCATCGCCGCCTTTGCTGCGATCATGACAGTCGCCCTTGTGGTCCTGTCGCTGTTCAACCCGTTCTTTGCCTCGCTGGTGCAACGCTCGGTGCTCGGCGGCCTTGATCAGGCGCTTGGCTTCTTCTTTGGCGTCGCCCGTGGCATCGTCTTGGTGGCCGTGGCCTTCTTTGTCTACGAAGTCGCCATCACCTCCCAAGACATTCCCATGATCGACGACAGCCGCTCGGCTGCGGTGTTCAGCCAGTTCACCGACAAGGTCGAAGAGCAAGACCCAGAACAGGCCGTCAGCTGGATCACCGCCCAGTACGAAAGCCTCGTCGGCACCTGCGACGCCCCAACCCTGTAAGCCCCAACAGGCCAACGACACAGCTCAAAAACATGGCCCTAAAACAGTCCAAAGCCTGCCAAGGGAAACCTCGGCAGGCTTTTTCATGCGCGACGCTGTCATGCCCGATACGCCCCCCCCCTCTGCTTGCCAATTTCCGTATTGCCCCCGTTGCCCTATCGTCGTGCGCTCCATTGGGGCCACGCGATGGCAAGCTTTTTGCCCTTCAAACCGCGCAAGGCCTGACCCGGCCCCGGTTTTTTGTGACCCACATCAGGCCATTTTTGTCGACAGCCCCTGTTCTTGTGGGGGCGAAGGGCCGTGTCCTCAGGGGGGGGTGATGTCCTTCAAAATCCTAAGACAGACCCGCAAAACCCTTAAATACAGGCATTCACCATATTGCAGTGCAGAAAAACCGCACCCTATCCGAAAGAATTGTGATCCTTTCGTGACACCAGCCTCAGGGTCGCCTATGACGGGGCCGAACACTCGCGACAGGATTCGGAGCTGCCCTTGCCCGACGGTATAATGCCCCCCGCCCACCCGTTCGATTTCGACGCTGTAAACAGCGACGGAGACAAACTCAAAGAAGAATGCGGCATCTTCGGTGCTGTTGGCGTGACTGACGCTGCCAACTTTGTGGCGCTCGGTTTACATGCCCTCCAACACCGAGGCCAAGAAGCTGGCGGGATCGTGACACACGACCCAGAGCATGGTTTCAACTCGGCGCGACGCTTTGGATACGTCCGGGACAACTTTACTTCTCAACGGCTTATGGAAACATTGCCTGGCCCGATTGGCATCGGTCATGTGCGCTATTCCACCGCCGGTTCCAAGGGGGCCGCCATCCGGGATGTGCAGCCTTTCTTTGGCGAATTCTCCATGGGGGGCGCGGCGATTGCCCATAACGGCAATATCACCAATGCCGATGCCCTGCGTCGCGAATTGGTTGAGCGTGGCTCCATTTTTCAGTCCTCATCGGACAGTGAATGTATCATCCACCTGATGGCCCGCAGCCTACAGCGCAACATCCCTGAGCGGATGGAAGACGCGCTGCGCCGTGTCGAAGGTGCTTTTTCCATCGTCGCCATGACGCGCACCAAACTGATCGGTGTGCGTGACCCCTTGGGGGTGCGCCCCTTGGTACTTGGCAAAGTTGGCGATGGCTGGTGTCTGGCCTCAGAAACCTGTGCGCTCGACATCATTGGTGCCGACTATGTGCGCGAAATTGAGCCGGGCGAAATGGTGGTGATCACCGCCGATGAGGGCGTTCAAAGCCATCATCCTTTCCGCCCGCAACCCTCGAAATTCTGCATCTTTGAGCACGTCTATTTCTCGCGTCCTGACAGCATCATAGGCGGTCAATCGGTCTATGAAACCCGCCGTCAGATTGGTGTCGAATTGGCGCGCGAAAATCCGGTAGAAGCCGATCTGGTCTGTCCAGTGCCCGATAGCGGTACGCCTGCGGCGATTGGTTTTGCCCACGAAAGCGGTATTCCGTACGGCATGGGTATTATCCGCAACCAATACATGGGCCGGACCTTTATCGAACCGACCGAACACATCCGCAACATGGGGGTGCGTTTGAAGCTGAACGTCAACCGCGCGCTGATCAAAGGCAAGCGGGTGATCCTGGTGGATGACTCGGTTGTGCGCGGGACAACATCGCGCAAAATCAAGGAGATGATCCTTGATGCCGGTGCTGCCGAGGTGCATTTCCGCATTGCGTCGCCCCCGACGGCTTGGCCCTGTTTCTACGGTGTTGATACCCCCCAACGCGAAAAACTACTGGCGGCGACAATGACCGAAGAAGAGATGCGCACGCATCTTGGTGTCGACAGCCTCAAGTTCATTTCGCTTGATGGTCTCTACCGCGCGGTCGGCGAAGCCAAAGGCCGCAAAGCCGATTGCCCGCAGTATTGCGACGCCTGCTTCTCGGGCGAATATCCGGTCGAACCGGCGGATATGATCAAGAAGGGCTTTGTGATGAAGGCCGCCGAGTAACCCCTTGGGTCACACCATTTGTACGAGGCGCGTATGTTTTCACGATTTGCTGCTTTCCAAAGCCTGACGATAGCATTGTTTTTGACCATGGCGACCACGCAGGCCGCCATGGCCGAACCCAAAATGGTCGTTGATTTGTTTGGTCAAACTGCGCAGTTCAGACCACCGCCATGGGTCAACTCGCGAGACCTCGATGCAAAGCAGGCTAAAGATTTCGAGACGGCACGCCAAAACGGCAAATCAGCGAATGGTACGAACTTCTTCCTGTTGGAATTCATCCCTAAAGGCGAGAGTTTTAGTAACTGGTCGCAGCTTTATGCGATCACGGCTGAAACGCCTTTGTCCGGCACAGTCGAAGCCTATCTTGATGGGCAGATCCGAACCTACAAGAAAGCATGCACCAAAATCGGTGTTCAGAAACTGGTAAAGAAAAGAACCAATCAGGTCGCTGTTATCCTTTGCGAGGCATATCGGCACCAGCCATCCAAAGGCGAAATCGCAGTTTTTTCCTATGTGAAGACCGACAAGACACTGATCAAGCATTACCATCATACGCGCTCAAAGGCCTTTAAATTGTCGAACAGGACATCAATTCCGCTATCGAGCCGCGAGGTTCTCGACATCGCCGACCGGTTAGGCGATTTGAAACTGACAGGCGGGTAATCTGATGTCCCTTCTTGCTCTTGATAGCCGCTGGCGGCGTTTCAACGATGACACCCGTCAATGCCCCTGCTGCGGTCAATCCTTCAGCGGGATTTACGACCTTGGCTATGACCACCCGGATGACTGGCCGCATGGTCCGCGCAAGGATCAGGATGTGGTGCAAGTGGGGGACGATGCCCTTAACAGCGACATGTGCCGTTTTGATGGCCGCTACTTTTTGCGCTGCGTCTTGCCGCTACCGGTTCGCGGTGCTGACGATCACATGAGTTTTGGCCCCTGGGCCGAAGTCTCAGAAGACACCGTGCAGGCCTATAGCGCCACTTATGGGGCTGATCCCAAACCCTTTTCGGGTGGCGAGGGCCTCTTGGCCAATGCTTTACCCGGCTTTGAGGATAGCGCACAGACCGCTGTAACCTTGGCCGGAACATCCCCGGCGGAGCGCCCCGCCCTCTCTGCAATCGACGGGGATTTGGCCGAGGCACAAGCAAATGGCATCTCGTTTGACGAGTTGCTCGATATCTATGCCGCCGCAGGCAATGACTTGCGTCCGCATTTGACCCAAGATTGATATGTCAGACGATCCGATCCGCTTTCGCCCCCACCATTTCCTGTGTTCCCTCGGGTTTCAGGGCGAAGGGTACTCGGACGCCTTCACAGCCAATATGCGCGCCATTGTCATGGGCCGCCTGCGCGCACCCGGAGGCCGAGACACCAAGATCAAGCTGACTGGTTTTGCCGACGACATCTGTGGCCCCTGCCCCAAACGTCAGGGTCGGCTTTGCACAAATCAACAATCCATCGCCCAGCTTGATCGCGCCCACGCCGCGGCCCTAAATCTCAAACCGCACGAGGTTCTTACTTGGGATGAGGCCCTCACCCGGATCAAAGATAACGTCCCGCCCGGCTCGCTTTCAACGATTTGCGCGGGCTGCCAATGGCTCGAATACGGCCTCTGCGAAGACGCTCTGCAACGCCTGCATGACCAAGACGAAGGCTAGGGCCAGCACCCATTCACTGTGCGCCGCCCCAAAGGGCAAAGGCAACGGCACAACCTCAGCGGCGCGCGCGCCTCGCCATGACAAAATCGTGGCTTGGGAAAGCAAACCACCGACCTTACAGAGTTTTCTTTGCTGAGACCGAATAATTAATAAGTCCAAACCCTTGGCACGTCTCTCTCGGCTACACGTGCCAAAGGTTTCTTCTTTCGATAGGTATCTTTGGGCGAATTTGCGCATCGGGCCAAGAGGGCGCGCCCCCTTTCCGCCCACCTCTGGCGATTGCGAGACGCACAAAAAACGCCGCCCCAAAGCCATGGGACGGCGCTATTATTGATCTCTGCTTAGCGATTAACGCTTGGCAAGAAAGCTCCAGCCACCGGCCATGATCACAGCAGCCAAAACAGCTTTGACAGCGTCACCGATCAGGAACGGCTGAATGAAATAGGCCCAGTAGTAAGCACCGAACTCTTTGCCGATCCATGTGCCTTCGAGGCCCGTCACTTTGGCAACGGCCATCGGCCATGCGATGCCGGGAACATAGAGCAGAGCCGAGACAGCCAAGGCAACCAGCGCCGTAGAAACAACGCCTTTGGCGATGCCACGGTCAGCCGCAAGGCCCGCCAGAAACGCAACGCCAACAAAGCCAACGAGGAAACCAGCGGTCGGACCAAAGAAGGCCGCGCCGTTACCTGCATTTGCGAAAACCGGAAGGCCCATCGCGCCTTCGGCAAGGTAAGTGATCAGAGCCAAGGCCCCCAAACGTGCGCCAAGCGTGAAGCCAACCAGCAAGATTGCCAATGTTTGCAAGGTCATTGGGACCGGGAACATTGGAACGCTGATTTGTGCCGCCATAGCGATGAAAAGTGATGCACCGAAAACGAGCCCGGCCTGTTTGATGACAGACTGTTGGCCCAGAACGGAGTGAGAAAGGCTAGACATGCGCGCCCCCTTCTTTGAATTAAAGACCCCTCTGTCATGCGGGCGGGCGTGGCAGGTGTCAAGGCAAGCACTGGCCCTCAGAGGCATGTTAGCGTGCCCATTGGCTGCAAAACTTGCAAATTTTGCGACGCGACTGCTTTGCAAAGCCCTAGCCTGTGGTGATTGCGCCATCTTGACCTTTGCGCCAAAGCGCGACAAACCCGGCGCATGACAGAGCCAAAGACACAAATCGCCCTTATCACCGGTGCCTCACGCGGGCTTGGTTTCGCACTCGCCGAAGCGCTTGCGCCTGAATATCATATTGTCGCGGTGGCCCGCACCGTTGGTGGTCTTGAAGATCTTGATGACCGGATCAAGGCCAAAGGCGGTGATGCGACGTTGGCTCCTATGGATATCACCAATCGCGATGCGATGGCGCATCTGTGCCGCTCGATCTTTGATCGTTGGGGGCAAATTGCGCTTTGGGCCCACACTGCCATTCACGCCGCACCGCTGACACCTGCGTCACATATGGATCAAAAGGATTGGACCAAATCCCTGTCGATCAATGTCGATGCCATGGCCCATATGATCCCCTTTGTTGCGCCCTTGTTGGGCACCCAAGGTCACGCGATGTTCTTTGACGATCCGCATGGCGGGGAGCAGTATTACGGTCATTACGGCACCACCAAAACCGCCCAAATGGCGCTGGCGCGAACATGGGCGGCCGAAACGGCGAAGACCGGCCCTCGGGTGGTGATCCAGCAACCTGCCCCTATGGCCACAGCCCTGCGCGCCCGGTTCCATCCCGGCGAAGATCGCGCACCGCTGGCCTCTCCCCATGACGAAGCGCAGCGCTTGCTCACACACATGCGATCTGCGCAGGCCTGAGCAGAGGCAGACCCATCCCTTAGGTTTTTGCACTCTGTGTGGGCGACATGCGTCTCCGCTTGTGCCCTCATGTGCCACCATAGCTGACAAATCCGCTCTCGCCTCAATGATGATAATGATAATGATGCGCCAAAGTCGTGACACAGCCGCGCGGGCAAATCACAGCTTGCGGTCTGAAAAAGACGCTTCCCGATCCGGGTGACAACTTGAAGGAGCCGCTTGGGCCTTGCAGGCTTGCCCCACAGCGAATCATTGCCTATGGAGAAGCAAACACCAAACAGGCAGTCCCATGCGCATTCTCATCACCAATGACGACGGCATCAACGCGCCGGGTCTCAAAATTCTTGACGCTATCGCCCAAGACATCGCAGGCCCGGAGGGAGAAGTCTGGACCGTGGCCCCCGCTTTCGAGCAATCGGGCGTGGGTCACTGCATTTCCTACACCCACCCGACGATGATTGCCCAAATGGGCGAACGCCGCTACGCCGCCGAAGGCAGCCCGGCCGATTGCGTGCTGGCAGGTGTGCACGACGTGCTCAAAGACACGCCGCCCGACCTGGTGTTATCCGGGGTGAACCGAGGCAATAACTCGGCGGAAAACACGCTCTATTCGGGCACCATCGGCGCAGCCCTCGAAGCCGCCCTCCAGGGGCTGCCCGCCATTGCCTTGTCGCAGTATTATGGCCCCGACAACAGCACATTGGACAACCCGTTTGAGGCGGCGGCGATCCACGGTGCCGATGTTGTCCGCAAGATTCTTGCGGCTGATCCCCAAAATCAAACCGGCTATCGGCTTTTCTACAACGTTAATTTCCCGCCCATTCCGGCCTCTGAGGTCAAAGGAACTGCCATCGCCCCACAGGGGCTGCGCGCTGATACGAATTTCTCGGTCGAACCCCATAACGCCCCGTCCGGGCGACGTTTTCTTTGGGTGCGGGGCGGCGATCAACGCGCGCCATCCGATGCAGGTAGCGATGCAGAGCGCAATTTGGCAGGCTATATCTCGGTCACTCCGATGCGTGCAGATCTGACCGCCCACGATGCCCTCTCTGCTTTGAAAGACGCCTTCGCATGAGTTTCGACGCCGAAGCCAAGATGCAGTTCCTCTTTGCGTTGCGATCCAAAGGGGTGACCGACAACAAAGTCCTGTCAGTGATGGAACGCGTCGATCGTGGCGATTTTATCCAAGGCTATTTCACCGATCGCGCATATGAAGACATGCCGCTGCCGATTGCCTGCGGTCAGACCATCTCTCAGCCCTCTGTTGTCGCCCTGATGACCCAGGCGCTGAATGTTGGACCGCGTGACAAGGTGCTCGAAGTGGGCACCGGTTCGGGCTATCAGGCGGCTGTGCTCGCGCTGTTGGCGCGCCGGGTCTATACAGTCGACCGCCATCGCCGCCTTGTCAAAGCCGCCTCCAAGGCTTTTGACAAAATGGAGCTGAGCAATATCACCGCCTTTACGGCCGATGGCAGCTTTGGGTTGCCCGATCAGGCCCCGTTTGATCGCATCATAGTGACCGCCGCCGCCGAAGACCCGCCCGGACCGCTCTTGGCGCAGCTCAAGATTGGCGGTATCATGGTTGTACCGGTGGGCCAGTCGGACACCGTCCAGCACCTGATCCGTGTCACGCGGCACGAAGACGGCTTTGACTACGACGAGTTGCGCCCAGTGCGTTTTGTGCCGCTGGTCGAAGGTTTGGGCAAAGACTGATCCATCGCTTAAGGCGGTGAAAGGACGCTCCGGCAACAAGGGGCGCGTATGAGGAAATCGAGATGACAGCCAGAACCCGAAATGTATCGGCCCCCGTCTTGGGCGTCGTCCTTGGTATAGCGCTCAGCGCCTGTTCCCAACCCATTGATCTGGATTTGCGCGGCAAAATCGGCGGATCGGTTGACACGTCGGCAGCCGCCCTGAAAGCCACTGAAAATCGGCCCAAACCCGACAATCGCGGCATTATTTCCTATCCGAATTATCAGGTTGCTCTGGCCAAACGCGGTGACACGCTTGCCAGTCTGGCGGAACGTATCGGCCTGCCAGCAGACGAATTGGCCAAGTATAATGGCATGAAAATCAACGACCCGCTGCGCAAGGGGGAATTGGTTGCCCTGCCCCGCCGTGTGACCGAACCTTCGGCTGCGACAGGCGCTGACATCGCGGGCCCGATCAAACCCGCTGCAACTGTTGATGTTGCCACCCTCGCCGGAAGCGCAATTGAGCGCGCGGCCTCGACCACGCCGGTGGTCAAAGATGGCATCAGCGGTGTTGAACCCGTTCGCCACCAGGTCGCTCGTGGCGAAACCGCCTTTACGATTGCCCGGCTCTATGATGTATCGCCGCGCTCGCTGGCCGAATGGAACGGGCTCGACAAAAGCTTCGCAGTGCGCGAAGGCCAATTCCTGTTGATCCCTGTGGTTCAAAAAGCGCCCGAGGCCGCCCCAAGGACACGCGAAATTCCCGAACCCGGCACAGGCACGCCGACGCCAACCCCACCTTCAGCGTCCAAGCCGCTTCCAGATGTGACACCGCCGCCCGCCACAGCGGCGGCAGGTGCCGCAACCGCCGTCACCAAGCCTGATCCGAAACCTGCAAAACCAGTCGCAGATGTAGGTGAGGCCAAACCCTCAGGTTCGGACATGGTGATGCCAGTCCAAGGCAGCATTATCCGCGATTATGCCAAGGGGCGGAACGAAGGTATTGATATTTCGGCCAGCGCCGGTAGCCCAGTCAAAGCCGCCGCGTCGGGCAAGGTTGCCTCGATCAGCACCACTGCCGAAGGGGTGAAATTCCTGCTGGTGCGTCACCCCGGCGATCTGATCACCGTGTACACCCATCTCGACAATATCACTGTGAAAAAGGGCGACGCCGTCAGCCGTGGACAATCTATTGGCAAGGTCCGCTCGGGCGATCCGTCGTTCTTGCATTTCGAAGTCCGCAAGGGCTTTGAAAGCACGGACCCAATGGCCTATCTGCCTTAACCTATTGCCAAGCAAACCAAAAAACGCCCTCCTATCCCGGAGGGCGTTTTCTTTTGAAACGCAGCGCGTGAGTCCTGTTTAGGCTTCGGCAGTTAGTCCGACGGCTTCGATCCCGGTGGTTCCGGCAAGGGCATCGTTCTCCGATGTGTCCCCGGTCACCCCAACGGCACCGATCACGCTTCCATCACTGCCACGCACCAAAATGCCGCCGGGCACCGGGATGAGCCGTCCGCCATAGGCACCATTTGCCGCTGCGATAAAATAGGCCTGAGCTTCTGCCCGCGCCATTTGAGCCGTTCCGGCCATGCCAAGCATGACACATCCATAGGCTTTGCCCATCGCGATCTCATACCGGCCCGGCGCGGCTCCATCAGAGCGTTCAAAGGCCAACACATGCCCGCCAGCATCCACCACAATCACAGAAAGCGGCTTCATTCCTGCCGCGTCCCCGGCATCCATTGCGCCACGAATAATCCCGCGAGCCTGTTCCAAGCTAATCATTTAAGGAGCCCCTTGTTTTGAATGGAAGATATTGGTTCTTTTGACATTTGAGGACGACCACAGCCACGCGCGGTGGTCGCCCTCGATCTCGGACTGTGCCGCTTTTTAGGTGCTGGCTTTCAACTCCAACCGGCGTCGGTGCAACACAGGCTCGGTGTAACCAGAGGGCTGAACCCGGCCCTCAAACACCAGATCACAGGCGGCCTTAAACGCTATCCCATCAAACGCAGGAGCCATGGCAACATAGCTGGCGTCACCCGCATTCTGACGGTCCACAACCTCGGCCATCTGCTTCATGATCGCCATCACCGCCTCTTGTGAGATCACCCCGTGGTGGAGCCAATTGGCGATATGCTGCGAGGAAATCCGGCAGGTCGCCCGGTCTTCCATCAAACCGACATCATTGATGTCTGGCACTTTGGAACAGCCCACACCGGCATCCACCCAGCGCACAACATAGCCCAAAATCCCCTGTGCGTTGTTTTCAACTTCACGGCGAATTTGTTCCTCGGACCAATTGCGATAAGTCGCCAAAGGAATCTCAAGAACAGTATCCACATGGGCGCGGCGGCCCCCCTTGCGAAGTTGCTCCTGAACCGCAAAAACGCTCACCTTATGGTAATGTAGCGCATGCAAGGTTGCAGCCGTTGGCGACGGCACCCAAGCACAGTTTGCCCCTGCCTTGGGGTGCTCGATCTTTGTCTCTAGCATTGCGGCCATTTTGTCGGGCATGGCCCACATGCCTTTGCCAATTTGCGCCCGACCAGACAGGCCACATTCCAAGCCAATATCGACGTTGCGGTTTTCATAGCCGCCGATCCAAGCCTTGCGTTTGATGAAATCCTTGCGCGAAAACGGCCCAGCTTCCATCGAAGTATGGATTTCATCGCCAGTGCGATCCAGGAAACCAGTATTGATAAACGCCACGCGTGATTTTGCCGCTCGGATACATTCCTTGAGGTTCACCGTCGTGCGGCGTTCTTCGTCCATGATCCCGAGCTTGACGGTGTTCGCAGGCAAACCGAGAACGGATTCAACACGGGTAAAGGTTTCGTCTGCAAAGGAAACCTCCTCAGGTCCATGCATCTTGGGTTTGACAACGTAAACAGACCCATGGTGCGAATTTCGCATCCCGTCTGTCTTGCCCAGGTCATGTTTGGCGATCATCACGGTGATCATCGCATCCATCAAACCTTCGAAAATCTCGCTCCCATCGCGCAGCAAAATCGCCGGATTGGTCATCAGATGGCCCACGTTGCGCACCAGCAACAAAGCGCGCCCCTTGAGGCTGATTTCACCGCCATCCGCGCCGGTATAAACCGGGTCAGCGTTCAGCTTGCGTTCGACCAATGCCCCGCCTTTTTGGAAGCTTTCGGTGAGATCACCGCGCATCAAGCCCAACCAATTCTTGTAGGCTTGAACCTTGTCTTCAGCATCCACACAGGCCACGGAATCTTCGCAATCCATGATTGCAGAAACTGCACTTTCCAGCCGCACATCGGCCAACCCGGCCTGATCGTGCGCCCCAATGACATGCGTGCGGTCAAATACCAGTTCGACATGCAACCCATTGTTGCACAGGAGAACCGCATCTGGCGCCTTAGGATGGCCGCGGAACCCGATAAACTTGGACGCATCCGCCAAGGGGCGTTCGTCAACCAAAAGCGCCCCACCCTGCACGTGATAGCGGCGGGCATCGGCGTGACTTAGGCCTTCGATCGGAAACGCTTCGTCCAGAAAGCCCCGCGCCCGTGCGATAACACGCGCGCCGTGACCTTTGTCATAGCCGCCTTTTGGAGGCAGGGTTCCCATGGCATCGGTGCCGTACAACCCGTCATACAGGCTTCCCCATCGGGCGTTCGCCGCGTTCAGGGCATAGCGCGCATTGGTGATCGGAACCACCAACTGTGGGCCGGGCACCGTGGCAATTTCGGGGTCAGTGTTGGCCGTATCAATCTCAAAATCAGCGCCTTCAGGCAGCAGATATCCGATCTCGGTCAGGAACGCTTTGTAGGATTTATGATCATGTGGCGCATCGCGATTGGCGATGTGCCATGCATCAATTTGCGCTTGAATGGTTTCACGCTTTTCCAATAGCGCAGCGTTGCGCGGCCCAAAGTCATGCGCAAGGTCCGACAAGCCCTGCCAAAAAGCATCAGGCGCGACATCTGTCCCCGGCAACGCTTGGGTTTCAACAAAATCAGCAAGCTCAGCGGCCACTTGCAGGCCAAAACGTTCGACGCGATCAGACACGGGCGACTCCCTTTATGCGTTGGATGTTGCCATGGATAGAGAAAAAATTTCCGATAGGCAACAAAGGTGGTCAGAAAGTATTACCAAAGTAAAAAGGCCCCACAAGGGGGCCCTTTCTTATAGGTTCTTAAAACTGAGATTGATAATCAGGCAGCTTCGTCTTCTGAGACCTGCATGGCCCAAAGCAGCGCATAGCGCCCGGATTTGCTTAACAATTCATCATGGGTGCCTTCTTCGACGACTTCCCCAGCATGCAAGACCACAATTCGATCAGCATCCGACACGGTCGAGAGCCGGTGCGCGATGGTGATCACCGTGCGCCCTTCCCCGGCCCGTTTCAGCGCCCCCTGAATAGAGGCTTCGGTTTCGGTGTCGAGCGCCGAAGTCGCCTCATCCAGCAACAGAATCGGCGGGTTCTTTAGCAAGGTCCGCGCGATGCCAACCCGTTGCTTTTCCCCCCCCGACAGTTTGAGACCACGTTCGCCAACCGGCGTGTCATAACCGTCCGGTAGATCGGCGATAAAGTCATGAATTTGTGCGGCTTTTGCAGCGTCGATGATTTGTTCTTCGGTAGCTCCGTCGCGGCCATAGGCAATGTTGTAGCGGATCGTATCGTTGAACAACACGGTGTCCTGAGGCACCACACCGATGGCACTGTGCAGGCTGTCTTGGGTGATGTCCCGCACATCCTGACCGTCAATTTTCACAGAACCGCCTCCGACATCGTAAAACCGAAACAACAGCCGTCCGATGGTGGATTTTCCCGACCCAGACGCCCCCACCAAGGCCACGCTTTCACCGGCTCCGACCTGAAGGCTAACGCCTTTGAGGATCGGCCGCGCTGCGTCATATCCAAAATGAACATCCCTCAGCTCAACCACGCCGCCCTGCACAAAAAGCTCTGGCGCATCGGGTTTGTCAGCGACTTCGCGCGGTTGTTCCAGAAGATTGAACATCTCGCCCATATCCACCAGAGCCTGACGAATTTCGCGGTAAACCGTGCCAAGAAAGTTCAACGGCATGGTGATTTGGATCATATAGGCGTTGACCATGACAAAATCGCCCACGGTCAGCGCACCGTTTTGCACGCCAATCGCCGCCATCACCATCACCGCAATCAAGCCAGTGGTGATGATCACCGATTGGCCAAAATTCAACATGGCCAAGGAGGTCGACGTCTTGATTGCCGCCTCTTCATAGCCTTTCATCGCTTCGTCATAGCGAAAGGCTTCGCGGCTCTCTGCACCAAAGTATTTGACGGTTTCAAAGTTGAGCAAACTGTCGATGGCCTTTTGGTTGGCATCGGTGTCCTGCGCATTCATCTTGCGACGCAGTTTCACCCGCCATTCTGTCACCTTGAAGGTGAACGCCACATAGGCGGCAATCACAACGGACACGACAGCCAGATACCAAACGTCGAACATGTAGAACAAAACACCGCCGACGAGCATCAGTTCCAGCGCCAACGGCCCGATTGAAAACAACAAAAACCGCAACAGGAATTCGACACCTTTGACACCGCGTTCGATAATTCGGCTCAGGCCGCCGGTTTTCCGACCAATGTGATAGCGCATCGACAGGTTGTGGATATGGGTAAAGGTTTCCAGTGCAAGCGCTCTGAGCGCACGCTGCCCGACCTTGGCGAAAACCGCATCGCGCAGTTGCTGAAACCCGACCGTCATCAGTCGTGCGATCCCATAAGCCAGCGTCAACCCCACAGCACCAATGACTAGATCCGACACATCACCGGATAAACGATCAACAGCGGCTTTATAAAACAGAGGCGTTGTGGCGGCGATCAGCTTTGAGAGCAGCAAAAACGCCATGGCGATGACCACGCGCCGTTTGACCCACATTTGCCCATCGGGCCATAAATACGGCCAGACACGCCGGATAACCCGGAGGCCGGATTGACGTTCTTCGGCAGACGTTTCGTCTGTATCACTGGCTGGCGGCATTGCGGGCTCCTGCTTGGGTCATGCGATAGGTAAGCCATTCAATCCCAAGTGACCAGATTGCTAAACGCCTTGCGGTCTGTGCAAAAACGCACAATAGCCGGATTTTGGCGTATCGGCGTGCCGGGCCTCAGATCAAAGCCTGAGATCAAAAACCGCTGATCAAAACCGCCGATCAAAATCGGTGTTCAAAGCGCGCGTAAACCTGCCCATTGGCGGACAGAGTTACGTGCGGTGCGGCGGGGGGGTTATTCTGGTAGATCGAACACTTGGCCGGGATAGATCAGATCAGGATCGCCGATCCGATCGCGGTTCGCTTCAAAAACGCGCACATAGTCCTTGCCTTCACCGTACCGATTGGTCGAGATTTCCCAAAGCGTGTGGCCGGGTTGTACCGTGATGGAGCGAACCGCGCCTGATCCCGTCCCCAACGCATTGGCCAGGAGTTCCGCACTTTCGCGCAGGAACGGGCTTTCCAATCGGGCCGTTACCGCACCGGTGGCATCGATCTGGTCCACGCGCAGCGTATAGGTGCCGGTGTCCACTTCTGGCAACTCCACCCGCCAACGCCCATCGGCCTGAATACGAGAAGTCGTGACAGGCGTATTGTCGAGATAGACCCGAACCGACGATGCTTCGGAACCACGCCCTGCCAACAAAACTTCGCCAGCTTCATCGTAACTGATTGAATCCAAGGCCACTTCGCCCGGTGACACAGGGGCAGTTTGCAACACTTCGACACCACGAGCTGAGGACATCAAAACCGTTGGCGGTAAAAGCTTGGCCGGAGCTGCGGCCTCGTCCGGCTCGTCCCGCGCATCTTGTGCAGGAGGGGCCAAAACAGCGGGCGTTCCGCTTTCAAGGGCAGCAACTTGCTGCGGCTCGGCCGGGGCTGTTGGTTCCTTGGTGGCCACAATTGGAGCGGCCGCAGGGCTATCTTTGGGAGCGTCTTCAGCCTGATCGGCGACGACGTCAACGGTGTCTGGTGTCTGGTCGGGTGCGGTCTTTGGCTCTGCGTCTGGCGTGACTTGCGCGACCACCGGCTCTTGTGTCGGGGTTTGATCGACTGGAACGGCGGGCGTTACAATGACTTGCTCTTCCGACATGGCGTCGCCTGCGGGTGTGTCATTGCGCAACGTGAGAACCGATGCTTCCCCGGCATTTGGCAGATCAACAAAGGTTACAAAGCGACCGTCGAGCCCGACATCCACCGTCTCGGCGGTTTCGCCATCAACCAAGACATTCAATTTGGTGCCCGGCTCTGCAACCCCCGCCACCAATGTGCTGCCATCGGTTTCGGCCCGGACAATATCAAACCGAGGCGCTGGCACGGTCGCAGCCTTTGGTTCAGGTTGAGCAACCTGATCGGACTCGGCAACTGGCTCCGCAACGGGTGCGGCCTCAGCCACTGGCTCTGGCTCCGCAACGGG
>NZ_JBOEGM010000003.1:118945-133038 GCF_050633425.1 Pelagimonas sp.
GCTCCGCAACGGGGGCCGCCTCTGCAACGGGCTCTGGCTCCGCAACCGGGGCCGCCTCTGCAACTGGCTCTGGCTCCGCAACCGGTGCAGCCTCAGCCACCGGCTCTGCTGGATCTGGCACAAGGCTGTTGTCCGCACCGGTTTGCGGCACGGGCGCGGCCTCAGGCGCGACACTGGTGATTTCGGGCGCTTTGTCGACGTCTGCTTGTTCTTGCGGCGCTGGATCTGGCTTAGAACCGGACAGGTCAATAACACCGGTTGCAACAGCAACCGCGACGACACCCGCGCTCGTCGCACCGGTGATCGCAGAGTAAAGTGCGAGTTTGCTCATAGCAGCCTTTCTTCCACAGCTCGCTTCCGGTCCCCAAACCGAAAAAACTGAGCGGTTGAGCGTGTATAGCTTACGAGGTATCAGCGGTCAAAACACCTTTTCCACAAGACATGCGGGGATTCCATGACGCTCACCTCAATCTGTGTCTATTGCGGCTCACGCGCTGGCAAAGATCAGGCCTTTACCGATCAAGCCCAAATACTGGGCGCGGCCATTGCAAATGAAAACTGGCGTCTGGTCTATGGGGCCGGCGATGTGGGTCTGATGGGCACCGTGGCGCGTGCCGCGCAAACTGCGGGCGGCAATACCTTTGGAGTGATCCCCCAGCATTTGGTCGATATGGAGGTCGGCAAGACCGATCTCACCACATATGTGGTCACCGAAACCATGCATGAGCGCAAAAAGGTCATGTTGATGAACGCCGACGCCGTGGTGGTAATGCCTGGCGGGGCCGGGTCTTTGGATGAATTTTTTGAGGTACTCACATGGCGCCAGCTGGGCCTGCACAACAAGCCGATTATCCTGATGGATGTGAACGGCTATTGGGGGCCGTTGCGCGAATTGCTGGTGCATATCGTCGAAAGCGGCTTTGCTGATGGTTCGCTCTTGGATTTTGTTCAATCCGCCCCGTCTGCCGATGACGCCATGGCACTTTTGCGCCGCGCCCTGTCGTAATCGGCTGTCATATCAGACTGGCCCCACAAGGTCACCCGAGTGCGACATCGTCATATGACCAAAGACCCGTGGGTCTCCGGCGGGTCAAACGCCATGCAAAAACGCGCAGGAGGATTCGAGGTTTGATGACACAGGCTGATCCCACTCAACAGAGGCTTATCATCGGGTTGCTTGAGACACATTTCAACGAGACCCCCTACCCTCCGTTCGCGGGTCTTTATGATCGCAGTTGGCCCATCGAACACCCCGAACACATTGCGACAGCTCATGGTCAATACCATGACATCCGACTTGCCGCCGAGGACTTTAGAACAAAACGCCCGTTTTCAGAGTATGACCTTTATCGTTTCGACGAGGCTTTTGACTATTTCTCGGCTCAAACGCTCGCTTACTTTATCCCAAAAATTTTTCACTTTCTGATTTCAGAAGACCACAAAACCCAAAACCACAATTTTGAAGATCGTTTTTGGGCCTTCTTGGCAGATGAGCGGTCCAACAAATCCGCGCGTCTCTTTGACGAAACAACCAGGCTCTACTCCTTTGAGCAACGCGAGGTATTGGGACTGGCGCTCTTGTTTCTTTGCTTTCGCGAAGATGCCCAAGGTGACGATTTCACACGCACATGGTTTTACAAAAACACGCTGAAATTCCTGTTTTCCAGCGACTTGCCATAGCCAGCTTGGCCGCTCTGGATCAGGTCTTGTCTTGCCGAAAGGACGAAATCGAATAGATAGCAAGCGCCGTCCAGATCAGCACAAAGGCGATCAGATGCTGGTGGCTGAGCGCTTCACCAAACACCACAACGGCGCAAAAGAATTGCAGGGTTGGATTGAGGTATTGCATCAGGCCAAGGGTGCTCATGTTCACCCGCTGTGCGGCGTAAGAGAACAGGATCAGCGGAAAGGCCGTCATCACGCCGGAAAAGGCCAAAAGCGCCGTTGTTGTGGCGTCTTGGCCAAATTGCCCCTGCCCTTGTGCATGTATCCATGCCAGCCAGCCGATGGCAAAGGGCGCGATCAACACCACCTCGGCGGTGACCGAAACCACCGGGCCGGTGCTCAGGTTCTTTTTGATCACCCCGTAGAGGGCAAAGGTGACCGCAAGGATCAGCGATATCCACGGCGGCGCGCCAAGACCGACGGCCAGTTGGACCACCGCGATTGTTGCCAATGCCACCGCAAGCCATTGCCAGAGCGTTAGTTTTTCACGCAAAAACATCACGCCAATCGCCACAGCGACAAGCGGGAACATATAGTAGCCCATCGAGGTTTCCGTCACCCGGCCAATTTGCACCGACACGATGAACAGGCCCCAGTTGATGGAAATCATCAGCGCGGCGATGATCAAAATGACCACGGCTCTGCGTGACCCCATCGCGGTTTTTAAGGCCCCCAAACGGCCTTGTATCGCCAAGACACCAGCAAACACCGCCAGAGACCAAAACGAGCGATGCGCCAGCAATTCGCCCGCTGGCACGTGGGTCAAAGCTTTGTAATAGATCGGCGACAGGCCCCAGATCGAACAGGCCCCCAGCATCGCCAAAAATCCGCGCTGCGCGTCAGACATGCGCCATCTCGACCACCGTTATTTCAGGAACGACGCCAAAACGCACCGGCATGATCGAACAGCCGATCCCGCCGGAGACCACAAGGTCTCGCCCCGCTTCGCGCACATGGCCATAGGCGTATCGGTTGCCAAACCGCGATGGGACAATCGGGGACCAGCCAAACAACCGCACCTGTCCCCCATGGGTATGCCCCGACAAGGTGAGCGCGACGCGATCTGGAACTTTGGTGAAAATGTCGGGTTCATGCGCCATCAAAATCACCGGGTCATCATCGGTAATCTGCGCCAAGGTGCCATCAAGATCATCCAGCCCCCTAAGGCCGCCCGGTCGACGGATCAGGGCCAATTGATCTTCAAGCCCCGCAATCCAGACGCCAAGATCATCAAGTTTAATCACAGTGTTGGACAATACGGGAATGCCATTGGCCTCAAGCGCCTGGGCATAGAGATTTGGCCCGCCGCCGCGCTTTTGGGCGTTCAAATCATCCCACCAATCGTGGTTTCCCAGAACCGCGAAGACCCCGTGTTTGGCTTTGAGATCCGCCAAAATCGGCGCGATCTCTGCGATTTCAACAGGTTTGGTGACAAAACGGTGCCCGGCGGCATAATCGCCCAACAATAGGATCACATCCGGGGTCAGCGCGTTCATACGCGCTACGATCTGGCGTATTCGGCGCGCACCAACGAAAGGTTCCCCAACATGGAGATCGGACAAAATGGCGATTTTTAGGGGTTTGGCTGTCCAATCCTTGCGGGCAATCCGCCAGGTCTGCACCCGTAAGCGCAGGGCCGGTTCGATAAAAAACGCATAGGCCCCAGAAAAAAGGCCTGCTAGGACGGTGCCCAGCAGACCTTTGATAAATGTCCGGCGGGTGATCATAAAAAACCCGCCATGTGGATCACAGACGCGATGCCACGTTTTCCCAGTTTACCAGGTTGTCCAAGAAGTTGGCCAGGTAAGCAGGACGCTTGTTGCGGAAGTCGATGTAGTAGGAATGCTCCCATACGTCACAGCCAAGCAAAGCGGTCTGACCAAAGCAGAGTGGGTTCACGCCGTTTTCGGTTTTGGTGACTTTGAGGCCGCCATCGGTGTCTTTGACCAACCAGCACCAACCGGAGCCGAACTGACCGGCACCAGCAGCCGAGAACTGATCCTTGAACGCGTCAACCGTGCCAAAGCTCTCTTTCAGAGCAGCTTCAAGTTCGGATGGCATATCATTGCTACCTGCGCCCATCATTTCCCAGAACTGCATGTGGTTCCAGTGCTGCGACGCATTGTTGAAGATACCATTTTGGGCAACCGCAGACGCGTCATAGGTGCCGGTGATGATGTCTTCGAGCGACTTGCCTTCCCATTCGGTGCCAGCAATCAGCTTGTTGCCATTCACAACATAGGCGTTGTGGTGAATGTCATGGTGGTATTCCATTGTCTCTTGGCTCATGCCTTTGGAGGCCAGCGCGTCGTGAGCATATGGAAGATCAGGAAGTTCAAAAGCCATTGGTCGTGTCCCTTGTCCGCGGAAGTTGTTTGATTACGTCATACCTGTCGCGTTGACCCGCCAAGGTCAAGGCCAAGGATGCGATCATTTCAACGGTTTGACTTCGCATGTGCCGCTAGACGTGTAGCGGTTCGAATAGCCCAAAGGTGATCCCGAAATGTTCAACCGGCCCGTCGCCTTCATATATGTCGCGCGATAGGCAATGGTGGCATATTGCTGTTTGGTTTTGGTCTTGAGTTTCCAAGTGAAGGTTGTGCGCTTGTTATTGTCGGTGGAAACATGACCTTGGATTGGCTGGCGGTCGTTAAAGTACAGAATGATTGGGTCCGAAACGATGACCGTATCTTTTGTTTCGTCATGCCCAATGAACAACACCTTGGGCAACCAGTTCCCTTGGCTACGGGTGTTTACAATCTTGCATTCATAAGATTTCCCAGCGGCCAAAACCGGCTGAGCAAACAAACCCAAAACTGAAACCAATGCAAGTGACATTACTTTATTCATGAAATTCTCCAATACCATTGACATTCACCTAGTCAATACACTGAGAAGAAACAACCTTTGGTTGGAAAAATAGCGTCAAATTTATTGGGAACCTATTTTCGAATTCAAATAAGCTTGAGGCATTACAATTTCAAATGGGCCCATAAAATGAGCGCTGCCCTTATGGCGCGACCATTTGGGTCGCACCATATACTCGTTTCTTGGTGCTTGCGTCCGCGCCCCAAGCGTTAAAGAAAGCCCACGTCGCTTCCGGGGGCAGAGGCCGTTGCAAGCAGATGAAACATATAGGCCCCGACCGATCGAAAACACACGACCTGAGCGACATCTTCCGAGCGCAACCAAAATGCCGCCGCCACTTGGGCCAATCGGGTCCGGCGCACGTCACCGATTTCAAATTGCCCCCTGGACATATCGACGGGCGCGAGTTTGGCCAGAACTTCTCGCAGGCCCTGCCCTTGCAAGGTAAAGCACGCCCGTGCGTCCGACACATTGGCGACGAGGCTATGATGACCAACAAGGGCTCTTTCCAATTTGGCGACCAAGATCGGAGCTTCCGCATAGGTGCACAGCATCAAGAGCTCATCCGGTGACATCCAAAGCAATCCGCGCTTGCCGTCTAATTCAGCGCCACGCAGCCCCGGCATAGTCACCTCCGCCACCTGCGTCACGGCGGCGACAAAATCCGCATCAGCAAAATCACCGCGTAGGGTGATCATGCCTTGGGCCCGCAATTCTTCGACCCGAACCAAACCGTCAAAGCTGGCCCCATTTAGGGATGTTGCAAGATCAGACATTCTGTTTCTCCCCATCAGGGTCATAGAAAATCGGGCTGACGATTTTGGCCGCAATCATTGTCTCACCATCGGCCTCTGCAAATTCAATCACCTCGCCCATGCGGTCCGGTCCATGCAGCACCAGCCCCATCGCAATGCCTTTGTTCAAGGTCGGTGAATGGTAGGTCGAGGTCACGCGCCCCTGGGTGTTGCGTTGACCATTTTCGTTAACCCCATCGGCCACAGCATAGGCCCCGTCCGGCAAGGTCGACCCATCGGTGGTTTCCAGCCCCACCAGCTTCCAACGGTTGGGATCGGTCATATGGCTGCGCAGCTGTGCACGTTTGCCAAGGAAATCCTCTTTCTTCTTGGAAATCGCCCAGTTCAGCCCAAGATCCTGCGGGATCACCGTGCCGTCGGTCTCGTCCCCGATCATGATAAAACCTTTTTCCGCCCGCATGATGTGAAGACATTCGGTGCCATAGGGGGTCGCGTCAAATTCGGCTCCTGCTTCGATCAGCTTGTCCCAAAACGCGCGTCCAAGATTGGCTGGCACGGCAATTTCATACGACAACTCACCGGAAAATGAGATGCGATAGGCCCGCGCCGGGAAGCCAGCCAGCACGCCGTCGCGCCACTCCATAAAGGGCAAGTTTTCCCGAGAGACATCCATACCGCCCAGCTTTTCCAACAGCTTACGGGCATTGGGGCCAACGATAGCAACCTGCGCCAATTGCTCGGTGATATTGGCGGTATAAACCTTCCAATCCCACCATTCGGTCTGCAGCCACTCTTCCATATGGGCATGAATACGATCCGCGCCGCCGGTGGTTGTGTGGCAGAGCCATGTCTGTTCATCGAGGCGTGCCACCACACCGTCATCCGACAAAAACCCGTTTTCGCTGCACATCAAACCGTAGCGGCATTTGCCGACTTTCAGGTTGGACATCATGTTGGTGTACATCATATCCATGAAACGCCCTGCGTCCGGCCCTTTGACGATGATTTTGCCAAGGGTCGAAGCATCCAATAGGCCAAGGCTGGTGCGGGTTGCGGTCACTTCGCGATGCACAGCTTGTTTAACCGTTTCGCCTGCTTTGACAAAGGCATAGGGCCTGCGCCAATGCCCCACCGGCTCCCAATGCGCGCCGTTGCTCTCATGCCAGTCATGCATCGGCGTTTTGCGGATCGGTTGGAAAACCTCGCCGCGCGCCTCGCCAGCAATGGCCCCCATCGAAATCGGCGTATAGGGCGGGCGGAATGTCGTGGTGCCGACTTTGGGGATTTCGGACCCAAGTGCATTAGAAAGCGTCGCGAGACCATTGATATTGCTCAACTTCCCTTGGTCCGTTGCCATGCCAAGCGTGGTGTATCGTTTGGTGTGCTCAACGCTTTCATAGCCTTCATGAGCAGCGAGCTGAACATCGGAGACTTTGACGTCGTTTTGAAAATCGAGCCAGGATTTCATCCGCAACCCATAATGAGCCCCCTGAGGCATCAGCCAAACCGGCTCAAGCGGTGTTTCGGCCTCTGTCTCTGCGGTGGACGCCGGAGACGTGCGGCCGGTTGCTCCCGCAGTAATGGCGGCGATTTCCCCTGCTTTTGCAGCATCTTGCAACGTGTTCTTCAACGACATTTCACCATTGGCGCACCCTGCAACATGAACCATCGCCTGGCCCGTGTCGCCCAGAGGTGGACGGCTTGGGTAGGGTCGGAAAAAGGCACCCGCGTCATCCCATGTCAGCTTGCCACCACAATGGGACCACAGGTGCACAACAGGCGACCAACCGCCCGACATAGCCACCGCATCGCAGGCGATGTTCCAAAGCATCGCGCCTTCGCCCGCTTGTTTGCAGATATCAACCGAAGTGACACGTTTACCGCCATGGACTTTGGCAATACCGCAGCCAGTCTCGACCCGGATGCCAACCGCCTTGGCCTGGGCCATCAACGCACCGCCCCCCATCTCGCGGGCATCGACAATCATCGGCACATCCAGACCGGCGTTTTTCAGTGTAATTGCAGTGCGATACGCATCGTCGTTATTGGTGACGACAACAGTTCGATCCCCTACGGACACGCCGTAATTCACCGCATAATCGCGCACCGCCGACGCCAGCATCACACCGGGAATATCGTTTCCAGCAAAGCTCAGCGGGCGCTCTATCGCGCCGGTGGCCGTGATGGTTTGCGCGGCGCGAATACGCCAAAGACGATGACGAGGCCCTTGCGCCAAGGGTGTGTGATCGGTCAAACGCTCATAGCCGAGGACATAGCCATGATCATAGACGCCTGCCCCCATCATCCGGGTGCGCAGCGAGACATTTGGCATATCTTCAAGGGTTTGAAGCGTCTTCTTCACCCACGTCTCGGCGGGCATTCCATCAATTTCACCGCCATCGACGACAGTGCGGCCACCCCAATCCGGGGTTTGTTCGATCAGCAGAACCTTGGCCCCGGCCTCGCCTGAGGTTTTGGCCGCTTGCAAACCGGCAACGCCACCACCGATGATCAGGACATCCACAAACGCATAGAAATGCTCGTAGGTGTCGGGATCGCTGGTTTCTGCATCCGGCGCTTTGCCAAGCCCTGCGGATTGACGAATGAACGGCTCGTACACATGTTTCCAAAAGGCGCGCGGATACATGAACATCTTGTAATAGAACCCGGCCGTGAGCAGCCGCGAGGCGTATTTGTTCACTGCGCCAATGTCATACTCGAGGCTCGGCCAGACGTTCTGCGGCGTCGCGGTGAGACCATCAAACAGTTCGGTCGTGGTGGCACGGGCGTTGGGTTCGTGGCGGGTGCCCTGCCCGAGATTGACCAAGGCGTTTGGCTCTTCGCCGCCCGAGGCAACGATGCCGCGCGGACGGTGGTATTTAAAGCTGCGTCCGACCAACATTTGGTCATTGGCGAGCAGAGCTGATGCAAGCGTGTCCCCCTTGTAGCCCGACAGCCGTTTGCCGTCGAAGGTGAAGTCAACACGAGAGGAGCGGTCAATCAGGCGACCGGATTTGGCGAGACGGGTGCTCATGTTATTGGCCCTTTTCGCACGAGGAGACCAGCAAAGCCTCCGGCGGGAGTGTCTGTGGCAAGATGAAGGTTGATGTCATGACAACTCCCTCCAGCTCCAGCCCGGCAGGCGGGCGGTGATTTTATCCGTGATGTCCTTGGGCGGGGCCAAGGTTTGGGCGCTATAGGTGCCGAAAACTTCGAGCGTCGTGGTTGAGCGCGCAGCGTGGAACCATTTTCCGCAGCCATTCACATGGCGCCAGCGCTCGAAATGCACGCCCATCGGGTTTTCGCGCTGGAACAGATAGGTTTCGAAATCATCGTCGCTTGAGCCGGGACCAAAGCGTTTGATATGCGCCTCTCCGCCAGCGTGCAGTTCGGTTTCTTCGGCTTTGACGCCGCAATAGGGGCATTCAAGGATTAGCATGACGCAGTCCTCAGGCTTGAATTTTGCGCAATCGCAACGACGTTGTTTCCATGATCTATGCAATTATACTTGGGTTCGTCGCCGCGACTTTGGCCGCTGTTTTTGTTCACTGGGAATTGGACGAGAGGACTAACCCCAAGAACCGCTTCTCCGGAAGTGGAACAGTGAGATACTTTAAGCATCTGTTTTCCATTATCGTAGATGGGTTTAGCATTTTTATGTGGTGGGCAGAATAAGTCCATCAATGCGCCACCCCTGCCGCCACGCTTTCATCAATAAAGCGGCCTTCGGAGAAGCGGTTTAGGCCGAATTGATCGGTCAGAGGAGATTGCCCGCGCGCCATCAGTTCGGCAAAGCCCCAGCCTGATCCCGGAATGGCCTTGAAGCCGCCGGTGCCCCAGCCGCAATTGATAAAGCAGCCCTCAAGCGGCGTTTTGGAAATGATCGGAGAGCGATCCCCAGTCACATCAACAATCCCGCCCCATTGGCGCAGCATTTTCAGGCGTGACAGCATCGGGAAGGTTTCGATCAAGGCCCGCACGGTTTCTTCGGCGTGGTGGAAGGAGCCGCGCTGGGTGTAGTTGTTGAATGCATCGGTGCCGCCACCGATGACCATTTCGCCCTTGTCCGATTGCGACATATAGCCGTGCACGGTATTGGCCATGACAACCACATCCATGCAGGGTTTGATTGGCTCGGACACCAGAGCCTGCAAAGCCACGGATTCAAGCGGCAGGCGGAAACCACCCATATCGGCCAAAGCGCCCGAATGACCTGCAACAACCATACCAAGCTTTTCGCAGGCGATATCGCCCTTGGTGGTTTGGACTCCGGTGACTTTGCCGCCCTCTTGGGACACGCCGGTCACCGCACATTGCTGGATGATGTCCATGCCCATGTCTGAACAAGCCCGCGCATAGCCCCAAGCGACCGCATCGTGACGCGCCGTGCCACCGCGTGCCTGCCAAAGCGCTCCCAAAACCGGATAGCGCGGGCCGTTGATGTTCATGATCGGCACAAGCTCTTTGACGCGGGCAGGCGAAATAAACTCGGTCGAGACCCCCTGAAGCGCATTGGCATGGGCCGTGCGCTGATAGCCACGCACCTCGTGTTCGGTTTGCGCAAGCATCATAACGCCGCGCGGGCTGAACATGACGTTGTAGTTCAAGTCCTGGCTCATGGTTTCATACAGTGAGCGGGCTTTTTCATAGATCGCGGCGGAAGGATCCTGAAGGTAGTTGGAGCGGATAATCGTGGTGTTGCGGCCCGTGTTGCCGCCCCCAAGCCACCCCTTTTCCAGGATCGCCACATTGGTGATCCCAAAATTTTTACCAAGATAATAAGCGGTTGCGAGGCCATGCCCCCCAGCTCCAACGATGATCACGTCGTAGCGTTTCTTGGGTTGGGCTTTGCGCCAGGCGCGATCCCATCCGGTATGGTCGCGCAGGGCTTCGCGGGCAATTGCAAAGGCAGAGTAGCGTTTCATGAAGCTCGAATCCCACAGCTTTAGGTTTCGGTATGGTGATAAATGCTTACCGCGATTGCGGCGGTACACAACCGTCACATTTGACACAGTTGCGACATGGCGCATTCTGGCGGGCCTGCGCGTGATGTCACATCCTGCTGATCGCTTGACTTTTACCCTTTTGTCCCGGCCTCCACACCTATAGATCAGGGCAGACCACAGACGGAGGCAACATCATGTTCTGGATCCTTACAGGCGTATTGGCGCTGGTATTGACGGTGCTTTTGCTGTTGGCCCTGTTGCGCGGCACACGCGATGTCGGACCGGCAGAAGCCTTTGATCTACAAGTCTATCGCGACCAGCTGAGCGAAATCGAAAAAGATACAGAGCGCGGCACCATTGCCGAAGATGAAGCCAAACGTCTGAAGGTTGAGATTTCGCGTCGGCTTCTGGCGGCGGATGCGGCGGCCAAACAAGGCAGCGCAGATGCGGCCAAAGCCGGTGCGGGCAGCTATGTTATGGCGGTGTTGGTTGCGGGTACCGTTCTGGGCGGCGGTTTTGGGCTCTATACCACGCTTGGTAAGCCCGGCGCGCCCGATTTGCCTTTGGCGCAACGTTATGAGGCCGCGCAAAAGGCCCGCGACAACCGTATGACCCAAGCCGAGGCCGAGGCGAAAATGCCCGCCGCCGCGCCCGTTGATGCGCCCGACGATTACATGACGCTGGTCAAGCAGCTGCGTGACGCGGTTGCCAAAAACCCCGAAGACATGCGCGGCCTGACGCTCTTGGCGAGCACCGAAGCGACACTTGGCAACTATGAGGCCGCCTATAAAACGCAGGCCAAACTGGTTGAGTTGCGTGGCGACGGTGCAACGGCCAAAGATTACACCGATCTGGCTGATATGATGATTATCGCGGCTGGTGGCTATGTGTCTCCCGAGGCGCAGAGCGCGTTGGAAAAGGCCTTGGCGCTTGATCCCGAAAACGGCGTGGCGCGGTTTTATGGTGGGTTGATGATGGCACAGACCGGGCGCCCTGATGTTGGGTTTCGGATGTGGGACATTTTGCTTCGCTCAAGCCCGCCTGACGCGCCATGGGTCGGGCCCATTCGCGCACAGATCGAAGAGCTCGCCTATCGCGCCGGTGAAACGCGGTATCAACTGCCTCCGCTTCCCCAAAGCCACGATGCCCCTGCTGGCCCCTCTGCCGAGGATATGGCCGCCGCGGCTGACATGACGCCGCAAGAACGCCAGGAGATGATCCTTGGCATGGTGGAAAACCTGTCAGAGCGGTTGGCAAGCGAAGGAGGCCCTGCAGCGGAATGGGCGCGTCTCATCACGGCGCTTGGCGTCCTGGGGCAGACGGATCGCGCCCAGGCCATTTACAGCGAGGCCAAGGGGGTTTTTGCTGATGACGCGGGCTCTCTTGATCAAATCATGGCAGCCGCCGCGCGCGCCGGTTTGCCAGAATAGTTTGCCAGAGTACTTTGCCAGAGTACTTTGCCAGAATAACCGGAATAATCCGACCCTAGCAGCATCGCCCACAGGCCCTTTTGGAGCGGCGGGGTGGGTGGGTGGGCGTCGCTTCAAAAGGGCCTTTCCCCGCATGATCCACGAAGACATCACCGAGTTTGCAGCCACCCTGCCCCCCATGCGCGCCATTGCCGGGCTTGATCTTGGCACCAAGACCATTGGCGTGGCCGTGTCTGACGGGTTGCGCAGCGTCGCCACCCCGCTTGAAACCATCAAACGCAAGAAATTCGGCCTCGACGCCCAGGCCTTGATTGCGATTTTGAACAACCGCGATATTGCCGGGATTGTTTTGGGCTTGCCGCGCAATATGGACGGAAGCGAAGGCGCGCGCTGCCAATCGACCCGCGCATTCGCCCGCAATCTGACCCGGCTTTGGGATGGGCCAATCACCTTTTGGGACGAACGGCTCAGCACGGTTGCCGCAGAAAGGGCCCTCTTAGAGGCGGATACGTCACGAAAACGTCGCGCCGAGGTGATCGATCACGTCGCGGCATCGTATATTCTGCAAGGGGCGCTCGACCGATTGCGCCATCTCGGAGGTTAACCTTGTGAAAGACCAGCCCACCGCCAAAGACAGCGTTTGGACACGCGACGAAGTCCAAAGCCCCTGTATTCAGATTTGCGTCATTCACCCAGAGGCACGCCTGTGCACCGGCTGTTTGCGCTCGATTGATGAAATCACGGCATGGTCCAAGCTCACAAACGAAGAGCGCAGCCAAATCATGGCCACGCTCCCGGATCGTCAATCGCAGATTTCCAAACGTCGCGGCGGTCGCAAAGCGCGCCAAGCCCGCAACGTCAGATGATCAAACCACGGCGGCTGGATCAACCAGTGTCACAACCACATTGGCCACGCTAAAGCCATTGGCCACACCATTCTCAATCCGTGCCATGTTCACGGTACCTTCGCTGGATTCGACCTGAACCAACATGTCCCCCGTCACAGCGTCAGGCACAATAACGGCATCGCCGCTTGGCATGCCGACACCGCCGAACACTTCGCTGCTGAGCTCAATACGCAAAAGATCCGCATCGCTGCCAGTGGTGGTGAAATCGGTGACTTGCAGCGCATAATCTGTATCAGCACCCGCCAAAACGTCGGCCATATCCACAACAAAGGTATCGGCCCCCTCACCGCCTGTGGCAACAGATGTGCCCAGATCGTTGATAAGCACGTCATTGCCAGCACCGCCAAACATCTGATCGGCCCCTGCACCAGACAGGATTGTATCTGCACCGGCGTCACCGTTTAGGAAATCGTTGCCTTCATCCCCAGCCAGACTGTCGTCACCGGCACCGCCGCTGACAACATCGTCGCCCGCGCCGCCGATCAGCGTGTCATCAGCATGCCCGGCAAACACCGTATCATCTCCAGCGCCGCCGTTTAGTGAATCTGCGCCAGTCAGGTCAACATCGCTCCGGTTGACGCTCAACACATCGTTGCCGCCGCCGCCCAGCAAGGTGCTCGATCCGCTGAACACTTCCAATGCATCGTTCCCGGCCCCGCCTTCAAGACGGTTATCGCCCTGGCTGCCGTTCATATCATCGTTGCCGTCCTGACCAAACAAAAGGTCGTCGCCATCGCCGCCATTCATCGTGTCATCGCCAGCGCCGCCATCCAACTCGTCATCGCCTTCAGAGCCGCGCACAACATCATTGCCGCCTGCCCCCAAGACGATATCGTCACCGCTGCCGCCGTCCATTCGGTCATCATTGGAGCCGCCATCCAAACGGTCGGCGCCTGCGCCACCAAGTATGCGGTCTTCGCCGAGATTTCCGTTCAAACTGTCATTGCCGTCTCCGCCATGGATCGTGTCATAGCCGCCGTTGCCGTCGACCACGTCATCCCCCGATCCTGCGTAAACAAGATCGTTGCCATAAAGCGCCGCTATTGAATCATTTCCATCAGAGCCGGACAGAGTGTCATCGCCACTGGTAGGATCATCCCCTCGATCAGGTGTATCCGGACTCGCGTTGTCGCCATCATCGCTGTCATCGCCGCCATCACCAACCAAAGCTGTCAGAAACAACAGCGGTATCAAAGCTAAAACCCAAGCCATTTATCCCTCCAAATATCGAATTTACTTTTATCAACTTCTTGTTTTGAGACAAACTTTTTGCACAATTCGCAAGCGTCAGGACACAATAGAAAAATTACCGCGTGATTGTTCAAACAAATGCCATTCCGAACGCCACATTTCACAAAAACGCAGCGTTATCAGAGACTAGCTCTCTCAGATGACTGGGGCGGCGACGGGCGCGCGTATTTATCCTGACACGGCCTGACCCCGTATTCCCCAAGTAAATCT
>NZ_JBOEGM010000004.1:0-64671 GCF_050633425.1 Pelagimonas sp.
CACAAACGCAATTACTCTCAACATCACGCTGCATGGCAGCGGGATCGGCAGATACCCCCAGAGATTCCCACAGGGTTTTCCACAACCCATGCCCTTGAAAGAGGAATCACATCGCTTTTTGCCGACTCATTCGGTCATGCGTCTGATCACTCCTCAAACGGCTCGCCTTCCAAATGACTGCGCTCTTCTTATTCATCCTCCCCTTTTTGGGGGCACCCCCGTGTTTGTTGTCCGTAACCACGCTGTTGTTTGACGTTGGAAAGGGATCCTCGCGTGGCGTTTAATGATCGACACAGTATTGAGCCTGGCAGAACTCCAACGAGTTCGAAGAGACGCAGTTGGAACTCAGCCCATATGTGGGATGAAGAAAATCTCAAGGCGCTGGTTCTCTCGGCTAAGTGAACTGCCTTAGATTTTTATAGTTAGGCGCGACCAGACCGCCCCCTAGTCCGTTATCTGTTCAGAAACCAAGGCTTCGAAATCAGGCTCGCCTTGGATATCGGCGGAGGCATCCCTCAGGTCTGTGATCTGACTGTTGACGCTCGTTGGAAAGGCGCTGTCAGGTTGCTCTTGTTGGATATCGCCATGTTTGCAAAACGGCGCTTCGGCACAGCTTTCCGAATTTGCCCAGATCACAGTTGGCATCATTGTCACGAGACACATTATAAGGGTACGCATTCACAGCTCCTATTGCGAGACCAAGCATCAACCTGTCGTCGCAATAGGGCGGTGCCGTGCACCAATTACGCCTTAGGCGTGGCGAATGCGGCGGCTTTTGACTCGCATTGTTAGCAACCCTGCGATCACAGCCATGTAGATCAACGGTTCGATCTGCCAGCCTTTGACCAACAGCAGGTAATGAACGCCCCCCGCCAAGGCCGCAAGATAGGTCAGCTTGTGCAGGCTGCGCCATTTTGGCCCCAGACGGCGGACCGACCAATTGTTGGACGTCAGTGCCAGGGGGATCATCGCAGCGAACCCAAGCATGCCGACCGTAATATAGGGACGCTTGAGAATGTCCGCCCAGATGCGGGACAGGGTTTGAACATCTAGAACCATCCAAACCGTCAAATGCAGCGCCACATAGAAGAAGGCGAGCAACCCGATGGCCCGCCTGAATTTAAGCAGGTTGATACCAGCGTATCGGCGCAGCGGTGTGATAGCCAAACCGACGATCAGCAACTGCAACGCCAGTTCACCGAGCTCATGCTCAAGGGCTTTGATCGGCTCAACGCCTAAACCGCCAGTCGCGCCAAGATAAACAAGCCACGGCGCAGGCAGCACCCCCAAGAGATAGACAACCCAAGTGGGCAGTTTGCGGGCAAAAGCGTTGATCCGGTCAATCATTAGAAGTTCGCCGCCAAATCCATTCCGTCATACAAGGACGCAACTTCGTCATAGCCGTTGAACATTAACGTGTCTTTACGGCCTGCAAACAGGCCACCACCAATGGGACGTTCGGAGGCTTGGGACCAACGAGGGTGATCCACCGTTGGGTTCACATTGCTATAGAAGCCATATTCACGGGCGTTGGCTTTGTTCCAGCTGGTTGGGGGCTGAGTGTCCGTCAGCGTGATGCGCAGGATCGATTTGATTGACTTGAAGCCATATTTCCACGGCACCACCAAGCGCAGCGGCGCGCCATTCTGGTTGGGCAAAGGTTTGCCATACAGCCCGGTGGCCATCAGTGTCAGCGGATGCATTGCTTCGTCGAGCCGAAGGCCTTCGACATAGGGCCAATCGAGAACCTGGTAACGTGTGCCGGGCATTTCCTCGGGGCGGAACACCGTTTCAAAGGCAACGTATTTTGCATCCGATTTGACCCCGGCCATGGACAGCAAATCAGCCAGTTCAAACCCGTTCCAAGGCACGACCATGGACCACGCTTCGACACAGCGGAACCGGTAAATGCGTTCTTCGATGGTCATCTTGGCCAGAATATCACCCAACGCATAATCACCGGGGTTATCAACCAACCCGTCAATCTTGACCGTCCAAGGCTCAGTGGTCAGCGTATGCGCATTGCGGGCCGGATCTTCTTTTCCCGTTCCGAACTCATAATAGTTGCAGTAGTTTGTGATGTCGTCCCATTTGTTGGGCTTAAGCGCCTCTTGGGCATGCGCTTGACCTGCCACGCCAAATGCGGCCCCGGCCCCGATCCCCGCACCAAGGCCGGCCAAAATTTGGCGACGGTTCAAGAACGCCTTTTCGGGCGTTACATCGGAATGTGTCAGGTCGTTGATCCAGCGCTTGGCCATGTCGGTCTCCTTGTTGGCTGACGGTTAGATAAAGCCTCTGTGATCAACCTCCAACGCAAATTCCCTCACGTTGCCGTGCCGAGTCTGTAACACTTCACTTGGACACGTCAGCCAAACGGATGGATTGCAGCGCGACTTCCTTGCCGTCTTCATCCACCAAAGCCACTCGCAATCGGCGGCGAGAGGCGGTTTCGACCGGGCCAATTGGGGGGCTGAATCCAAGCAAATTGCGATTGCCCCATTCCAACAACGCGAGAAACGACATGGCCAGGTCGACGCCTTTTTTGGACAGATGATATTCCCAACGGGTGCGCCCACCGTCGGGTTTATAGGGGCGCTTAACCACAAGATCGGCCGCGACCAAATCGGCAAGACGGGTCGAGAGCACCGATTTAGGGATGCCAATGTCGGCGCGAATATCCTCGAACCGGGCGACGCCATAGAACAGTTGGCGCAAGATCATGAGAACCCATTTGTCACCCAAGACACCGGCGGCAAGCGCAAGGCCGCAGCGGTCAGGTGGGAAACGAGGGAGGCGTTCGGAATCGGCTGAGTTTGACATGTGAACTCAGATAGAGCATCTTGACCTAAGTTCAAAATTCAAACTCAGGATTCGCATCATGTCCGCCCTTGCTCTTCTTTTGATTGCCAAGATTTTGATAACTGTCCCGCTGATCGCCATCTTTGGCTTTGCCTCAAACAAAAGGCTCAACACCCTCACGGGACAGTGGGGGCATGACCCGCTGATTTACCGGCTCTATGCCGTCGCCTTGTCGGCCCTCTTGGTCGGATACCTGGCCGCCTTGCTCACGGTACTTGAACAGCAGGTGCCGTGGGGCATGCTTTGGGTTGGGCTGGTTTCAAACGCAGGGGCCTTTGCCATGATAATGGTTTGGAGCCTAAATCCGAAAATGCACCGGGCGGCGTGGGCCTTTGGAGCCATCGCCGCCGGGCTTGTCTTGACGCTTGTGTATCCGGCTCAGGCGGTCGCGCCACTGTTCGGCTGAGACGGGTACAGCTCGTTCATGCGGATCGAGCTGCCGTCGTCACGCACAATACGCACATGCCGACGCCGCATCAATCGCGGCTCGGCCACCCCCACAGAATGGGCAATGGTTTCCACCTCATAGACAATGGACTTTGCATAGGCCGCGACGCGCTTGTCTTTGTCCTCAACCACTAGCCCTTTTTGCAGGCCCGGATCATGGGTGGTGATGCCGGTTGGGCAAGTGTTCTTGTTACACTTCAGCGCCTGAATGCAGCCCAGTGAAAACATGAACCCGCGCGCCGAGGTGACAAAATCCGCCCCTGCGCAAATCGCCCAAGCCACGTCACCGGGGTTGATCAGCTTACCACTTGCAACGATACGGATGCGCTCATGCAGCCCGAATTGGTCACGCAGATCGGTCATGCGCACCAGCGCTTCGCGCAATGGCAAACCAACCAGATCCATCAAGGGCATGGGCGCAGCGCCCGTACCGCCTTCGCCCCCATCCACGGTGATAAAGTCCGGGGCATGTTCCGCACCCCGTTTTGCAATCTCATCAAAGAGGCCGACCCAAGGGTTGGCCGACCCCATGCAGGTTTTGAACCCGACCGGCTTGCCGGTCACCGCGCGGATATGGGCAATCAGGTCAAGCAAATCGCCAAAATCATCGACTTCGCGGTGGCGATTGGGCGAATTCGCGGCCTGCCCCACCGGGATTCCCCGAATCTCCGCAATCTCTTTGTTCACCTTGGCCGCCGGCAAAATACCACCTTTGCCCGGCTTGGCCCCTTGGCTCAGCTTAATTTCAAACATCTTTACCTGCGGACGCGCTGCAACCTCGCGCAGCTTGTCGTCACTCAGGTTACCCTCGGCGTCACGCACACCAAATTTCGCAGTGCCGATCTGATACACGATATCGCAACCACCAGCGAGATGATGAGGAGACATCCCGCCCTCGCCCGTGTTCATCCATATCCCAGCCTTGGCCGCGCCACGGCTAAGGGCCAAAACAGCCGGTTTGGACAAAGCACCATATGACATGCCCGAGATGTTAAAGATCGACGGGGCGGCATAGGGCGACTTGCAATGCGGCCCGATCACCATCGGTTCTGTCGACGCGTATTGGTCATCCAGCGGCGGAAACACGGCATTCATGAAAATCGGTGTGCCGGGAACATTCAAATTACGCGTCGATCCAAAAGCGATGGTGTTGCTCTTGGCCCCAATTGCGCGCGACACCCAATTGCGCTGCGCCCGGTTAAACGGCATTTCCTCACGATCCATGGCAAAGAAATACTGGCGGAAAAATTCTCCTAGCTCGGTGAACAGGTGTCGAAAACGTCCGATCACCGGGTAATTACGTCTGATCGCGTCACCGGTTTGCCGCCGGTCGGCAACAAACAAAACGATGACCAATGCGACAGCGATGCCGAGAAAGAAAACGAATAAAAGCGCCAGGTACTCCAGCGCGGCCATTGCATAACCCATATTCAACTCCAGGAATGTGTCGGTTTGCCTCAGGGCAAACGCGGGCGTTGCCGCTACTGTGCCATTAACCAAAACAAATGGCAGCCCTCCTGCTGCATTCGTGAAAGGAAATGATCATGAAAAACATGTTAGCCGCACTGGTACTGTGTGTGATGAGTTCTGCCGCGATGGCTGCGGACATGATCACCTATGACACAGATGAAAGCTTTGATGACGTTGTGTTTGGGCTCGAAAGCGCAATTCTCGACTCTGGTCTGGTGATAGATAGTGTCTCGCATACCGGTGCGATGCTGGAACGCACACGCGAAGATGTTGGATCAGACACGGTTTTGTTTCTAGATGCGGATGTCTTTAGCTTTTGCTCTGCCAAAATCTCACGCGAGGTTATGGAAGCGGATCCAATGAATATCGTATTTTGCCCCTATGACATCTTTGTCATGGTCCGCCCCGAGACCCCAGATGTGACCACGATCGGTTTTCGCACTTTCCCAGATGGCGCAATGAAGGCCGTCGAAGCTCTTCTTGATGGAATCGCCAGATCAGCCATCGGGCTCGACTGACGACACCTGAACGCGACAGTTTTTCGAACCGCAAGCGATTGTTGCGAACACAGAAACCCTCACCCCCTCTCAAATGGAAATAAGACCGAATTATGGCGAAATTTGGTCTTTTTCTTTGCCTCACTCCGCCCGCGTCCCTAGCCTCGTTTACGAATACGATTTCTAGGCTGTCCCAACTGGGCCAGCTTTTTGGGTGTTGGGGCGACATCGAAGTAATTTTGAAAAGGGGCACGGCCATGCCGACGACATTTGGAACCAACGGTGACGACAGCCTGACAGGGACAACTTTGCGCGATGTTATCGCACTTCTGGGTGGTCATGATTATTACATGGCCGATAACGGCGCTGATCTCGTTCTCGGCATGGACGGCAACGATACTTTGATTGGTGGGAATGGCGGCGACGAACTTCTTGGCGGTGACGGCAATGATCAGCTCGTTGGGGCCTGTGGTCATGACACCCTGCTTGGCGAAGCTGGCGACGACATCCTGGACGGTGGCAATGCCGATGATCTCCTTGTTGGGGGGGCAGGCGACGATACACTGATCGGCGGCAACAACGATGATGAGCTGTTTGGTGGCGATGCCGAAGACTATTTGGATGGTGGCAGCGACAACGACACTTTGAACGGTGGTGCCAATGATGACACCATTGTCGGCGGCAAGGGTGACGACCGCATGACAGGCGAAGATGGTGCCGATTTGTTCATCATGGATGGCTGGAAAACCGGCAACGACACCATCACCGATTTCGAAATTGGCATCGACAAAATCGACCTGACCACCATTGGCATTTACGACCTGTCTTTGCTCAGCGTTGACGATTTGGGGGCCAGCACACGCCTCAATCTTGGTTATGGCAATACCTTGGAACTGTCGGGCATTTCCCCAACAGACTTAAGCAATGACGACTTTATCCTGTCCGTTGCCCCCTCCCCCGTTGCCACATCCGACGGCTCCGATACCGTAAGAGGGACCGAGGCCGCAGATGTGATTGTGGCAGGTAAGGGGTCAGACCGGATTTGGGGCGGCGATGGCCATGACAATATTTCTGGCGGGTCCGGCAAAGACCAAATCCGCGGCGAAGATGGCAATGATTTTATTTCCGGGGGCTCAGGGCAAGACAAGATTTACGGCGGAAACGGCAATGACGTGATCACCGGGGATGCGGACAACGATCTTCTCAATGGGGCGGCGGGCGACGATTATCTAAACGGCGGCAACAAGAACGACCGCCTATACGGTGGCAATGGTCACGACCAACTCATTGGCGGAAATGGCAACGACAAGCTCTGGGGCGGTACTGGAGACGATCAGCTCGATGGCGGCACTGGCAAGGACACGATGCTTGCCGGTCATGGCGATGATGAACTGATCGGCGGTCGGGGCCAGGACCTGATGACCGGTGGGTCAGGAAACGATACCTTCGTGTTCGAAGCGCGCAGCAACAATGACACGATCACCGACTTCCAAGACGGAAGCGACCTCTTGGATGTTAGGGGGTATGCATCCCAAGGGATCAACACCTATTCAGATCTGGTTGTCACTCAGTCCGGGTCGGATGTGCATATCCAGTTTACGGGCGACAATAGTGTGACGTTGCGAAACACAGATGTCGCAGACATCTCTTCTGACGACTTCATTTTCTAAGCGTCCTGACCGTCGTCGGACAAAAGAAAGGCCCACCAGTTAGGCGGGCCTTTTTCATTTTCCTATTTAGTGGACGACCGCATCATCCGGTTTGGGCCGGTTCGTCGCCCCAACACGATCGCCGATGATCAACCCTTCGGCTCCGGCGCTTATGACGATGGTATCGCCATCGGCAATATCACCGGCCAGCAACATCTCGGCCAGCGGGTTCTGCAGAGCCCGTTGGATCACGCGCTTGAGCGGGCGTGCGCCAAAGACCGGGTCATAGCCTTCATCGGCCATCCATTTCTTTGCCTCCTCATCAAGCTGCAACGAGATTTTGCGTGCAGCCAAACGTTTGAGCAAGCGGGCCAATTGGATATCAACGATACCGTCCATGTCGTCACGTTTGAGGCGATCAAAGATGATCGTCTCGTCCAGACGGTTGAGGAACTCAGGCCGGAAATGCGCCCGGACCGCGTCCATAACATCGCGCTTGGCTTGCGCCGCATCCGCCCCTTCAGGCAATTGGCTAAGCGCCTGCGAGCCAAGGTTGGACGTCAGCACGATCAAGGTCTGTTTAAAGTCAACTGTCCGCCCCTGACCATCGGTCAACTGACCATCGTCAAGAACCTGCAACAGCACGTTGAACACATCCGGGTGGGCCTTTTCGACTTCGTCAAACAGGACCACCTGATAGGGGCGACGACGCACGGCTTCAGTCAAAACCCCACCCTCGTCATAGCCAACATAACCGGGAGGAGCCCCGATCAGACGCGCCACGGAATGCTTTTCCATGAACTCAGACATGTCGATCCGCACCATGGCGTTATCGTCGTCAAAGAGGAAATCCGCCACGGCTTTGGTCAGCTCGGTTTTCCCAACGCCGGTCGGCCCAAGGAACAAGAACGACCCAAGTGGCCTATTCTCGTCATTCAGGCCTGCACGCGCACGGCGCACGGCATTGGAGACCGCCGTAACAGCTTGATCCTGACCAATGACCCGCCTGTGCAGATCGTCTTCCATCCGCAACAGCTTTTCACGGTCTCCTTCAAGCATTTTCGACGTTGGAATACCGGTCCAGCGTTCCACAACGGCGGCGATATGCTCAGGGCGCACCGCCTCTTCAACCATGACATCGTCGCTTTCTTCGGCATCGGTCAGCTGCTTTTCAAGACCGGGTATAATGCCGTATGACAGCTCCCCCGCCTTGGCCAGGTTGCCTTCCCGTTTGGCTTGCTCAAGCTCCGCGCGGGCGCGATCAAGTTGCTCTTTGATATCACGCGCAGAGGCGAGCTTATCGCGCTCAGCCTGCCATTTGGCAGTCATTTGCGCAGACTCATCCTGCAAATTGCCAAGATCCAATTCCAGCTTGGCCAAACGATCCTTTGACGCCTGATCTTCCTCAAGACGCAACGCCTCGACTTCGATCTGCTTTTGCAGAATATCGCGATCCAACGCATCCAGCTCTTCTGGTTTGCTGTCCACTTCCATGCGCAAACGGCTGGCGGCTTCGTCCATCAAATCAATCGCCTTGTCCGGCAAAAAGCGGTCGGTGATATATCGGTGGCTCAACGTCGAGGCCGAAACCAACGCGCTATCAGAGATCCGCACCCCGTGGTGCAGCTCATACTTTTCTTTGATGCCGCGTAGAATGCTGATCGTGTCCTCGACCGTTGGCTCTTCAACCATCACCGGCTGGAACCGCCGCGCCAGAGCCGCGTCTTTTTCAACGTGTTTGCGGTATTCATCCAGCGTGGTCGCGCCGACGCAATGCAACTCACCACGTGCCAAGGCAGGTTTCAGCAGATTCGACGCATCCATCGCACCATCTGCTTTGCCCGCGCCAACCAACGTGTGCATCTCATCAATGAACAAGATGATTTCACCGGCGGCTTGCGTGACTTCGGTCAGGATTGCTTTCAGACGCTCCTCAAACTCACCGCGATATTTCGCACCGGCAATCAACGCCCCCATATCCAATGCCAACAGCTGTTTGTTGCGCAGGGATTCCGGCACATCGCCGTTGACGATCCGCAACGCCAACCCTTCGGCGATTGCGGTTTTCCCGACACCCGGTTCACCAATCATCACCGGGTTGTTTTTGGTGCGACGGCTCAACACCTGCATTGCACGGCGAATTTCTTCGTCTCGTCCAATAATCGGGTCGATTTTGCCTTCTCGTGCGGCTTCGGTCAGATCGCTCGCGTATTTCTTGAGCGCATCATACCCTTCTTCAGCAGTGGCACTGTCTGCGGTACGACCTTTGCGAATACCATTGATCGCTTCGTTTAGCTTTTGGGCCGAAACATTGCCGGCTTCCAACGCCTCTTTGGCCGCGGTTTTCACCAACGCCAAAGCCATCAAGAGACGCTCAACCGGAACAAAACTATCACCGGCCTTTTTGGCAATCTTTTCAGCCTCATCCACAACTTTTCCGGTGCTGCTGTCGAGGTAAATCTGACCCGCATCCCCGGTCACTTTGGGAATTTTCGCCAATTTGGTGTCGATCACCTGAACAACACGCTCAGGCTGGCCTCCTGCCCGTTTAATCAGGTTGCTCGCAAGCCCCTGATCGTCATCCATGAGTGCTTTGAGTAAGTGCTCGGGTGCCAGTTTTTGATGGCTCTCCCGCATTGCGATTGTCTGCGCCGCTTGAATAAACCCGCGCGACCGCTCCGTGAACTGATCTAGGTTCATGGTCTTCTCCTTTGTCCAAGCGCCCATCGGTTGTTCGCGCCCGCTCAGCAGCACACGAACCTTTTAGGGCCTCACACAAAAGATGGAGATTTTGACGCTCGCCTTCAAGGGGTGCGCGTTGCAAAAATACCATTACATTTTTACGGACAGCTGCACCGGATTTTAAACCCTTTGCGCGCAAGTTGCGGCACGTGGAGGCAAATTGAAATGATTATTACTGACGTCGAATATAGCGGGTTTCGACACGATGGGCCAAATGGCGTTACGTCGGGCTCGATCTCTCTGATTTGTGGCGACACTCGAATTAACGTCCCTTTGACGCTGCCGCGCCGGGTGGAAATCAGCAAAAGCAAACACCGCCTTCTGCTTTTGGCAGAAGCCCTGCGACAGACCCGCCACATGCCGGAATACCGTGCCAAAGGTGCTATTCGTTTGGCTCCGGGCATTTTGCCGCCCACTCTAAGGGCTTGATGCCTTGACGAACGCGGGCCTGCACCTCAAAAGAGGGCCGTTTGCTCAGCGAAAGGTCTTGCTCCCATGTCTATTCCAACCTCTGATGATCGTCTGATTGTTGCCCTTGATGTCCCCAATGTCTTGGCGGGTGTCGATCTGGTGCAAAAACTGGGTGACAGTGTATCGTTTTACAAGATCGGCCTTGGCATGCTGACCGGTGGTGGACTAGCGCTTGCAAATGAACTCAAGGCCGAGCATGGCAAAAAGATTTTCCTCGATATGAAGTTCTTTGACATCGGCGCCACGGTGGAAGCCGCCGTTCGCGGAATTGCCCAGTTCGATCTGGACTTCCTGACGGTCCACGGAGACCCGCATGTTGTGCGCGCCGCAAAAGAGGGCGCCGCGGGCAAAGACTTGAAAATCCTAGCAGTGACCATTCTGACATCGCTTGATCGCGCCGATTTGGACGCGTCTCTGATTCAGGCTGGTGACATTCCCGACCTCGTGACGACCCGCGCCGCCCGCGCGTTTGAAGCGGGTGCGGATGGCGTGATCGCATCACCAAATGAGGCTGCGTTGATTCGTGCGTTGCCCGAGGCCCAAGGCAAACTGATCGTCACCCCCGGCGTTCGTCCGATTGGCGCTGATCTGGGCGACCAAAAACGCATCGCAACACCTGCAGCGGCCATTGCAAATGGGGCGGATCATATTGTTGTGGGGCGCCCGGTTCACACTGCGGCAAACCCGCGTGCAGCCGCCCAAGCGATCGTCGCAGAGCTCAACCAAGCGTAAAATAGCAGACCACTCTCATTTTGCCGATAAATACGCTCTTAGTATGTCGGCAAAATGTGGGATCGCTTTGGGGTGGGAAACAAAATTCTCTGGCAGCATTGACTGCCAGCCCTCTCCCTCACAGCCAAAGACAATATCATCCAAGACTGTCTCATCCACATGAGCCACAAAGAAAAAACTGACTTTTCCTTGGTTTTCCCGAATGTGAACCAGCTCCAGGTCGGCTTCTGACAAACGAAGACCGATTTCCTCTTCGGTTTCCCGTAACGCGCAGGCTTCCGGGCTTTCAGCCCCTTCTCGGCCGCCACCCGGAAAATCCAAGCACCCTGGAAAGACAATCCCGGGCGTATGATCCCGCCACAGCGCAATCAAAAAGGGGCCCGCAAACAGCATCACCTTGGCCCCTAGAAAACTTTGCCGTCGACGATCCATTGTTCAGTTGTCGTTAATGTCTGTGTCCCAGATTTTGATCTGCCCTTTGCGTTCCCCCGCAAGCCTACGAATGACAAGCCAAGCGACCAGTGAACAGACTGCAAACACCAGCAAAGCCACCGACAGCGATGTTATCAACCCGCCACCCACCGCCAAAATCAACGCAACGGCTAGGGCACCAACGCCAAACCCCAGAAAAACAAACCCAGGGGCAAAGACCTCAATGATCAGCAAAACAATGCCTGCGCCGGCCCAAATCCACCACTGATCCCACATCATTTGCTTCCCTTCAGCATCTGGAACGCATCACCAAAGGCATCCAGCACATTGGCAGGCAGCAACACGGTCTGCTTGCCCGCACCCTCTCCGACCTTAACCAGCGCCTCGACTTGCTTCAAAGCGACCTGATACTGTGCGGCTTCTATGCCGTGCTCTTTGATCGCCTTGGCAACAACTTCTGTGGCATATGCTTCGGCCTCAGCCGACACGCGGCGGGCCTTGGCGGCTTGCTCGGCAGCATATAATTCGGCATCAGCCTGAAGCTCAACCGACCGGCGTTCCCCCTCGGCTTCGGTCACTTGGGCACGGCGGGCACGTTCGGCGTTGAGCTGCTGCAACATTGCATCGCGGGTTGCCTGATCCAAATTCACATCCAAAATTTCAGCACGGGTCACTTCGATACCCCAATCATCCACCGCGTCTTCGACGCTGTTTTTGATCTGCGAAATCAATTGAGAGCGGTTTGACTGCACCTCGTCGAGCTCCATTTTACCGATCTGGGCCCGCACGATCCCGGCAACCGTGGTCGCAATCGCACCGTCAACGTCGCGAATCCGGTAAACCGTCTTTTCAGGCTCTAAGATTCGATAGAACACAGAGGTTTCAACCTGAACCAAGACGTTATCCGTGGTGATGGCGTCTTGTTTTGCGTTGGGCAACTGTCGTTCGAGGATCGAAATCTTGTGCCGCACACGATCCAAGAACGGAACGATCAGGTTGATCCCCGGCCCAAGAACCGACCGAAGACGACCAAAGCGCTCAACCACATGCTTTTCAGATTGCGGAACAATCCGCACGCCCAAAAGAACAATGACAAAAACCAAGACCGCCAATAGTAGAATGACGATATTGCTGCTAGAAAACTCGGCAAGGACCGCTTCGATATCCATAAAAACTCTCCTGAAAAGACTTGTCACCAAGATGGTGATTTTTGTGAGAAATGAAAGCCCTGTTCCCTCTCCTCTGATTGCCGGGACGTCGTTCAGGGGATATTGTCAGGGCATGCCGTCACTTTGTCGAAATTGTCTGACGCCCTTCGAAACGGGCAACCGTTGCCCGTCTTGCGGGCGGCCGCGCGTCATTGCTCATCCTGAGCTTTGGGATTTGAGCATTGCTCATATGGATTGTGACGCGTTTTACGCCAGTGTGGAAAAACGTGACAATCCTGAGCTGGCAGACAAACCGGTGATCGTTGGCGGGGGGCGGCGCGGTGTGGTCTCGACGGCCTGTTACATTGCGCGGATGCGCGGTGTTCGCTCGGCTATGCCAATGTTTCAGGCGCTCAAAAAATGCCCGGATGCTGTGGTCGTAAAACCACGCATGGACGTATACGTAGAAACCTCCAAGGCGATTCGGGCGATCATGGAGGAGATGACCCCGTCAATTGAGCCGCTCTCCTTGGACGAAGCCTTTATGGACCTGACAGGAACCACACGTTTGCACGGCGTTCCGCCCGCAATCAAGTTGGCACAACTGGTCAAACGCATGAAAGACGAACTCGGGGTGACCGGATCCATCGGCCTGTCACACAACAAATTTCTCGCTAAAATCGCATCAGATTTAGACAAGCCCAATGGGTTCTCTGTGATCGGCAAAGCCGAAACCGAGAGCTTCTTGCGCCCCAAACCTGTGCGCCTGATCTGGGGCGTTGGTAGTGTCGCCCAAGACGCGCTGGAACGTGCGGGCATTCGAACCTTCGAAGACCTGTTGCGCTGGGAGCGCGAGGACCTGTCACAGAGGTTTGGATCAATGGGCGAGCGGCTCTGGCATCTCGCCAGAGGGCAGGACCATCGCAGCGTGAAACGCAATGCTCCGATCAAATCGATCTCAAATGAAACCACGTTTTTCGAAGATACAGGGCACACAGACATCCTTGATGGTCACCTCTGGCGGCTCTGCGAAAAGGTCTCTGATAGGGCCAAAGCGCGCGGATTGGCGGGGCGGGTGGTGACGCTCAAGCTCAAGGATTCCAAGTTCAAGTTGATCACGCGGCGCGTCACTTTGCCCGATGCCACCCAAATCGCTGATCGGATTTACCGCACGTCTCGCTCTTTGTTCGATCAGGTTCCCGGCGAGGGCCCGTATCGGCTCATTGGGGCCGGTATTTCTGATCTGGTCCCAGAAGATGATGCGGATCGGGCGGGCGATTTGCTTGATCCCAAGGCCGGAACCCGTGCCCAAGCGGAACGAGCCACCGACGAAATCAGGGCCCGTTTTGGCGAAAACGCAATCGTCAAAGGGCGATCTTTGCGGTAGGGGCTGCGCTACAAAAGCTGATCTTCTTCGTCGATCGCATCAAACCCCAGTGCTTCAAGCCCACCTTCGAGGTTGTCGACCAGATGCGGGGTTCCAATCAAGTAATCCGCTGTTGGGGTCGATGCTTCCGCCAACGCGGTCGAAAAGGCCTCTTGCAACTCTTCTGCTTCAAAGGCCCCGCGCCCAATCCACATCACCGCCACCAAGGCTGCTTGCTCTTCGACATCCATGCGGTCGATAAACGCACGTAATTCGCCCTCAGCTCGGTCCAATTCCCGCGCCATTACGATGACGGCGGCAACTTTTCGGACGGCTAGTTTGTCGCCGATACTTCCCATGTCGCGTCTCCTGAAAGGTTTATGACAGTTCTTCTCAGGGATTTTGCGTCGGACACCAAAACCGCGCCTTGATCTTGCGCAAGTCAGATCGTGGCCGTTGCAGAGCAAAATGAGAAGGTCCGGTCTGAGCCCAATCTACTGTATGCCGCGAGGTGCATGAATGTCGGCTTTCAAGCTTTCCTATTGGAATTTCCGCCGCTTGAAGGCTCTCACGTCAGCGGTAGATAGCTTGAACCACTCACCGTTGGCGCGATGATCTGCAAAACGGCGGTGCCAGTAAGTCTCGATGCCTGGTGGGTCGTCAGTTTTAATGGCATGAACAAGTTCGACCTTCTCGGGGAGCGCAATGCTAATTTGCTTCACGCGTTTCTCCAGTTCGTCGCTGCGACCAATTTTGAAATGATCACCCGACTGTAGGAGATAGACCCAGCCATCCGACATTTTTGCTGTGGTGGCACCATCTTTGGAAGCCTGAGAGGCAATCACTTCAGGCAAGATTGAGACGAGGTCTTCCTCACCTCGTTCAATAGCGCGATCTCTGAGAGCGACAATAACCCCATTCTTACTGCCAAAATGCTTGGCAAAAGTATTATGGCTGAGAAAACTAGGGGTTTCCCTGGCATAAAAGCGCAGTTCAGCGCTTGAAGGAGGCTTGCCGTAGTGGCGGCAGACCTCGGCATATTTGTCCAAAACATGATCACTTGAAAGGCGACCCTGCTTCTTGTTCGGCACCAAGCCAGCATCGGCTACCGCGTCATTCCAGCGGAGCCACAGCTTTCCATACCAGTCGCTTTCCGCGATTCCAGTCTCTTGATGAAACGGGGCCTTGCCAGGCGCTTTGCCCCCGTTCTTTTCAGCAAGGCGTTTGATCTCACTTATTATATGTTCTTTCATGGCAAGAGCTTCGACAGTGGTGTGTAGGGTGTCAAGTCGTTGCGACCGGAAACTAGAGCCACATAAATCAAAAGCAGTTATTGATTTGAAATTGAACGACGGCAGCTTCGTCCGCGATGCCGTCATTTGCCGCACTCACCCTTGCCAACGTCCCATCTCTCCGCCATTCTTAACGCTGGGCAGACGATGGCGTCGTCAGTTATATGCCCTTTTCCGTCCTGCACGCCGGGACCTTGCTTTGCCGATGCGGTGGGGGAGGGTTTCCCACCCGTCACAGGAGGGTTTCATGGAACGTCCCCAGCAGTATCGTTTTCACCAAGGTGAAAAAACGCTTCCCTTTGCCGACGCGGAATATGACGCGCGGCTGGCGCAGTTGCGCGCCGAGATGGCCAACCAAGGCATCCATGCCTGTGTGTTCACCTCGATGCATAACATCGCCTACTATTCCGGCTTTTTGTATTGCAGCTTTGGCCGCCCTTACGGGTTGGTCGTCACGTCAAGTGACAGCGTGACCATCAGCGCCGGTATTGATGCCGCGCAACCATGGCGGCGCAGCCATGCCGACAACATCACCTATACCGATTGGCAGCGGAACAATTATTGGCGCGCGATCCTATCCGTTACCGGGCCGGGCAAGGTTGTCGGTTATGAAGGTGATCACCTGACCCTTGCTCAAAACGCGCTGCTGAACGAATTCTTGTCCCCAAGCGCGACACATGACATCGCTCCGGCCACCATGCGTCAGCGGATGCATAAATCGGCGGCTGAGATTGAGCTGATCCGGCATGGTGCGCAGGTTGCCGATGTGGGGGGCTTTGCGATCCGCGATGCGATCAAACCGGGCCTCCGTGAGATCGACATCGCCATCGCCGGTCGCGATGCGATGGAGCTGGAAATCGCCAAACGATTCCCCGATGCGGAGTACCGCGACACATGGGTGTGGTTCCAATCGGGCATCAACACCGATGGGGCGCATAATCCGGTGACTGCGCGCGAATTGCAGCGCGGCGATATACTGTCACTGAACACATTCCCCATGATTTCAGGCTATTACACCGCTCTTGAACGCACGCTCTTTGTCCAAGAGGTCGACGCCGCCAGCCTGAAAATTTGGGAGGCCAATGTCGCCGCGCACGAATACGGGATGTCTTTGCTGACACCCGGAGCGAGTTGCAGCGACATCACCGAGCAAATCAACACCTTCTTTGCCGAACGCGATTTGCTGCAATACCGGACCTTTGGGTACGGCCATAGTTTCGGTGTTCTGTCCCATTATTATGGGCGCGAGGCCGGGCTGGAATTGCGCGAAGACATCGACACAGTCCTAGAACCCGGCATGGTGATCAGCATGGAACCCATGTTGACCATTCCAGAAGGCCAACCGGGGGCCGGAGGATACCGCGAACACGATATTCTGGTGATTACCGAAAACGGCAACGACAATATCACCGGCTATCCCTATGGCCCTGAAACCAACGTGGTTGGCTGATCTACTGACCAAGGCGGCCAAGCTGACCCATCTTGGCCGCCCATTTATCGACCTGTCCGGGCTTGGGTGACCCGGCCTGAGCGAGCCAGGTAAACCGTGCTGGTTTGATGCCCACAAAGTCCATCACCTGTTTTTTGATCTGCTTCTGAAAAGCATCGCCATATACAAGTCGCTGAAAGATGCGCGGCGTGTCAGAGGTGATGATCACCCGCCCGGAGCGCCCAGTCAGCATTGGGGCCGGTAGCCCAAGGAAGTTGGGGTTGCGGGTGTCAAACGCCCGCCCGGTCATCAGAGCCCGATCCAACAAAGCCTTGGTTTTGGCCGGGTAACTTCCCCACCACATCGGCATGGTCATCACAAGATGATCGGACCATTCAATCCCCTGCATAAAACTTTCCAAATCCGGCTCTAGCGGTTTGGTGTGTCGGTAATGGGTTTGTCCAAAGTCCGGATCAAACGACATCTGTGACAATGACATCGCTCGGACATCATGGCCGCCGCTTTGGGCAGCGGCTTGGTACGTGGTCGCCAAATGCGCGTTTAGCGTGTTGGCAACGGGGTGGGCATCAAAGACGAAAATTTTGCGTGGCATTGTTGGGCTCCAATAAATGACTGCGGTCAATATTCACCAAAAATGACCACGGTCAATACTAAAATTTGACCATGGTCGAAATTTGTGCAGAGTGAGCCCATGAACAAACCAATTCAAAAACGCACCTTGCAAACCCGCGCCCGCCTTCTCGAAGCAGCCCGGCAAGTGGTTGAAGAAACAGGCTATCCTGCCCTGCGGACCGAGGAAGTGGTCAAACGCGCAGGCACCGCCAAAGGCACATTCTTCGCCCATTTCCCCGACAAAGACGCGCTGATGGATCATTTGATCGGAGCTGATCTGGATGCGATTTTGGATCATATGCAGGCGGGTTCCGCCCCAAACTCGGTTGTGCAGCTGGTCGAATCACTGATGCCATTGCTTCGCTATATGGGGGCCGAGCGCGAGGTTTTTGACGTGATCATCCGCCGCTCTGGCGCGGCTGCGATTGAAGATATTGGCCCCATCGCCAAAACCTTTGAACGACAGGTTGTCTTGCTGATGCAATGGCTCGACAATTCGGCTTTTCGCCGCGATGTCGGGCCTGATTTACTGGCCGAAGGGGTACAGGCGTTTGTTGTACAAACCATTGCGTTGAACTTTTGCTCACTGCACAACACGGTCGATCTTCCCGATCGCCTGAGACCGTATTTGGAAGCCTGGCTTACTCCTAGCCCCTCGTAACCCTCTGGTGTTACGATAGAAAACCGGCACCATTTCAAAACCAGATCACAGAAGCGCTAAAGATCAACCCGACCAAACGCCCACCTTTTGGGTGTCACCCAACAGGCGGTTTTCACCTCTGGTCTAACCGACCTGTCTAACAGGCCTATCAGCTCGTGAGCCGCGCCGTCTCTGGTGGAGCTTCGGCTAAAAACGGCGTGAGGCTATCGACAAAAGCATCGATAAAATCCAAGACCACAGGCGTGCGCGTGCCCGTTGCGGGGCGTAAAATTGACAGACGATGATAGATTTGTGGATCGAACGGCCGGATCACCAATCCGCTGTCTCGGAATTGCTCCGCATCCAACGCGCTAACCACCGACGCCCCCATGCCTTCGGCCACCATTGTGCAAGCTGTTGTAAATTGGCGCACCTCAATCAAGCTGTTAATCTCAACGCCAGCATCAGCAAAGGCACGGCTCAGCCGATAATAAAACCGACTGTCCCGCCGGGTATGAATCAACCGTTCCTTGGCCAGATCAATCGGAGCAATGCGCGGTTTATTCGCCAAAGCATGGCCCTTGGGCAAAATACAGACTGATTTGACATACAAGTCCTGGCTTTCGGTCGCCGGATGCCCGGCAAAGCCGTCGGTCAGCCCGCAATCATATTGCTCACCGATGATCCATTCCAGAATCCGCTCTGGCCGATCCGGTTCAAGGGTCACCGTAACTCCGGGCCGATCGCGCAAGAATTCCACCAGCACTTTGGGCAAATGGCTCGTCGCAAATCCCGGCAAACAGGCGATCCGAATGTGCCCTGCCGTGCGTTCGGTCAGATCGCGACGCAGGTCTTCGAGATGATCCAAACTGTCCAAAATGCGATTCACTTCGGTTAGCAAATATCGCGACTCACTTGTGGGTTCGAGCACGCCGCGCCGCCGCTCAAACAGCTCAAACCCGATGGATTTGGCAAAATCAGACAGTAATCTGCTAACTGCGGGTTGTGACACGCCTAAATTTTTGGCGGCTCGTGTAATATTACCGGCTTCTGCTACAGCACGGAACGCCTCAAGCTGTCTTAGCTGAAATTTCAATGACTTACCCCCGTTTCACATAGCTTACCGCAGACCACCCTTTCACTCAAGTTATAACGTAATGTTATGGTTGGTTTACAAATGTTTCACTTGAATTATCAATGTGCTTAGCAAATGCTCAGAGTTACAACTCAAATTGTTGTTGTCAGGGAGACACTCAATGACCTTCACCAAATCGCTTTTGGCGAGCACCGTTTTCATGGGTGCCCTCGCCAGCACGGCCTATGCACAGACCGAAGTTACCTGGTGGCACGCCATGGGCGGCGCCAATGGCGAGCGCGTTGACAAGATCGCGGCCGATTTCAATGCCAGCCAGGACGAGTACACCGTCACCCCCGCCTACAAAGGCAACTACACGGAAACCATGACCGCCGCGATTGCCGCGTTCCGTGCTGGCGAACAGCCGCACCTCGTTCAGGTTTTCGAAGTTGGCACAGCAACAATGATGGCCGCCAAGGGCGCGATCTATCCGGTTGAACAGCTGATGGCCGATGCGGGCGAACCCTTTAACGGTGACGATTATTTGCCAGCGGTTGTGTCCTATTACGAGACACCAGAAGGCGAACTCCTGTCGATGCCTTTCAACAGCTCGACCCCAGTTCTGTGGTACAACGCCGATGCGCTCAAGGCCGCCGGTGTCGAAGCGCCCACCACTTGGGATGAGGTCGAAGCCGCCTCTGCCGCGCTGGTTGCCAATGGCATGAAATGCGGCATTTCCTTTGGCTGGCAGTCATGGGTCATGCTGGAAAACTACTCTGCGTGGCACAACATGGAGCTGGGCACAAAAGAGAACGGCTTTGCCGGGTTCGACACTGAGTTCACCTTTAACAACGACAAAGTTGCAGCGCGTTTGCAATCGGTTGCCGACATGCAGGCCGACAACAAATTCGTTTACGGCGGTCGTCGCGGTGACAGCCTTCCGATGTTCACCAACGGCGAATGCGGCATGTGGATGAACTCGTCTGCCTACTACGGTTCGATCAAATCCCAAGCCAAGTTCGAGTTCGGTCAAACCATGCTGCCGCTCGACACCAAGCTGGCTGATGCGCCGCAAAACTCCATCATCGGTGGCGCGACCCTCTGGGCGCTGGCCGGTCATGAGGACGAAGAGTACAAAGGTCTGGCCAAGTTCCTGACATACCTGTCTTCGCCTGAGGTTCAGGCTTGGTGGCATCAGGAAACCGGCTATGTGCCAATCACCAAAGCCGCTGCTGAGCTGAGCGCCGAACAGGGCTTCTATGAAAGCAACCCCGGCACTGACACCGCGATCAAACAGCTGAGCCTGAACATTCCCACAGCCAACTCTCGTGGCTTGCGCTTTGGTAACTTTGTTCAGATCCGCGACGTGATCAACGAAGAAATGGAAGCTCTCTGGGCCGGCAACGCCACCGCCCAAGAGGCGCTGGACAATGCTGCGTCACGTGGCAACGAGCTGCTGCGCAAATTTGAGCGCTCAGCCAAGTAAGTCTCCGTTTCAGTGATCTGGCCCGGCAGCCAAGTGTTGCCGGGCTTTTTCTGCCCTCTGTCCCCCGAGATCCAATGCTCAAACGCGTTCACTTTCCGGCCTCTGTCCTGCCCTACCTTTTGGTGGCTCCGCAGGTCATTATCACACTGATCTTCTTTATCTGGCCAGCCAGTCAAGCGGTGTATCAGTCATTCCTCATCGAAGATGCCTTTGGTCTGTCGACCGAATTCGTTTGGTTCGAAAACTTCGAATACCTTTGGGGCGATAAACATTATCGCGGGGCTTTTGGCCGCACGATTTTCTTTTCTGCCAGCGTGGCCTTCCTGTCGATGAGCTTTGCGCTGATCCTGGCAGGGTTTGCAGATCGCGTGGTGCGCGGCTCTACGGCCTATCGCACCCTATTGATATGGCCCTATGCCGTCGCGCCGGTGCTGGCCGGTGCGCTGTTCGTGTTCATGTTCAACCCGACGATCGGCATCTTCCCCTACATACTCGAAATGATCGGATATGATTGGAATCATTACCTAAACGGCGGCCAAGCCATGTTCCTGGTTATTGTTGCCGCCGCTTGGAAACAGGTTGCCTATAACTTCCTCTTCTACCTCGCTGCGATGCAATCCATCCCCAAATCCATCACCGAAGCCGCCGCCATTGATGGTGCTGGGCCAATCCGACGCTTTGCCACCATCATATTTCCACTGATCTCTCCGACCACGTTTTTCCTTCTGGTGATCAACGCCACTTACGCCTTCTTTGAAACCTTTGGCATCATCCATGCCATCACCCAAGGTGGCCCTGCGAACTCAACCACGACGCTGGTCTACAAGGTTTATAACGACGGGTTTGTCGGCCTTGATCTGGGCGGATCCGCAGCACAGTCGGTCATTTTAATGGTTATGGTGATCGCGATGACGGTGATCCAGTTCCGCTTCATCGAAAAGAGGGTCCAGTACTGATGGTCGAAAACCGCCCCCTTCTGGCGATCCTGTCGCATTTGATCCTCTTGCTCGGAGTGGCGATGGTCGCCCTGCCGGTCTGGATTACCTTTGTCGGTGCCAGCCACGAGGCTGAGCGCATGATGCAAACCCCAATTCCCATGTGGCCCGGCGACCAGTTCCTTGTGAACCTTAAACAAACCTTTTGGGGCTCGGGCTTGTCGGGCACCAAGACCGCGCCGGTTTGGATGATGATGTTCAATTCGCTGATCATGGCGCTGATGATTGCGGTGGGCAAAATCGCCATCTCTCTCCTCTCTGCTTTTGCGATTGTGTATTTCAAGTTTCCGTTCCGCATGGCGTTCTTTTGGATGATCTTCATCACCCTGATGCTCCCGGTTGAGGTCCGCATCCTGCCCACCTTCGAAGTCATCGCCGATCTTGGCATGCTCAACAGCTATTGGGGCCTCACCGTGCCCTTGATCGCCTCGGCAACGGCGACGTTCATGTTCCGCCAAGTCTTCCTCACCATCCCTGATGAGATGCTGGAAAGTGCGCGGATCGACGGGGCTGGCCCGATGCGGTTTTTCTGGGATATCGTCATTCCCCTCAGCCGCACCAATATTGCCGCGCTGTTTGTCATCCTGTTCATTTATGGCTGGAACCAATACCTCTGGCCGCTTTTGGTCACGACCGACAGCGACATGTCGACCATCGTGGTTTCGATCAAGCAAATGCTTGAAGCGGCTGAACAATCTCCACAATGGAACATCATCATGATGACCGCTCTGCTGGCCATGGTGCCACCGATTTTTGTGGTCATCGCAATGCAAAAGCTCTTTGTGCAAGGGCTGACGGAAACCGATAAATAAGGCGGCGCAGCATATGGCTGGTATCAAGCTCGACACCCTCACAAAATCCTACGCGGACACGCAGGTTTTGCACCATATCACCGCCGAGATCGAGGACGGTGAATTTGTTGTCATCGTTGGCCCGTCCGGCTGTGGGAAATCCACGCTGTTACGAATGGTGGCAGGTCTGGAAACGGTCAGCTCTGGCGACGTGTATATTGGCGACAAACGGGTCAATGATCTGGAACCGGCGGATCGTGACATCGCTATGGTGTTCCAGAACTACGCGCTCTACCCGCACATGAGCGTCCGCCAAAACATGGCCTATGGCCTGAAAATTCGCAAACTCGCCAAGGATGAAATCAATCGACGCGTTCAAGACGCCGCTGATATTCTTGAAATAGGTCAATACCTTGATCGCAAACCGCGCCAACTTTCAGGTGGTCAGCGCCAGCGCGTCGCCATGGGCCGCGCCATCGTCCGAGACCCGCAAGTATTCTTGTTTGACGAACCTCTCTCCAACCTGGACGCCAAATTGCGCGTCCAAATGCGACTCGAAATTCGCAAATTGCAAAAGCGCCTCGGCGTGACGTCCATCTTTGTGACCCATGATCAGGTTGAAGCCATGACATTAGGCGACCGTCTGATGGTCCTGAACGGTGGCTATGTTGAACAATTCGGCACGCCCATTGAACTATACGAGCGGCCCGCATCGGTTTTTGTCGCCGGTTTCATTGGTTCGCCCGCGATGAACTTCATCCCCAGTACCGCCACAAATGGCACGGTGAGCATGCCAAACGGCATCAGCTTGGACACCGGCCAAGACGTCTCCGGGCCTGTCCTTCTCGGTGTGCGCCCCGAGCATCTGACACCTGACGCAACCGGGCATTTCAAAATGACCATCGAGATGCTTGAACATCTGGGCGGAGTGACATTGCTCCACGGGACGCTGGCCGGTACAGACCTTCAAATTGTGGCAAGCCTTAACGGGATCACCCAGCATATCGTCGGCGAAGAACTCACCCTGTCTGCGCCGACCTACAACTTACATCTGTTTGATCCCGAGACAGAAAAACGGATCGGGGCCTGACTTATGTCAGACCCTCTTGCCCTCTTGCGCAAAGCGCCCGGCATTGTTCGCTTGCACGGCCATCGTGCTGCGCGCGGGGTGCTGCCTGAAAATACCTTGATGGCCTTTCAACAGGTCTTTGACACTGGCGTGCAGGTGGTTGAGCTGGATGTCCTGACCACAGCGGATGGTATTCCAGTCATCACCCACAACCCCGCGCTCATGGCCGCCTCGACCCGCGACCCCAATGGGCTTTGGCTGTCACAAGACGGCCCTCGTGTGATTGATTTGACCTATGAAGAGCTGCGGCGCTACGACGTTGGCGGGCTGCGTGCAGGTACAGATTACGCCAATCGCTATCCCGATCAGGCCTTTCTCACGGGCCAAACCATTCCCAAACTCTCTGACCTCTGCGCCTTGGTGAATGAGCCACAATACCGTCATATCTGGCTCAATCTCGAAGTTAAAAGCGACCCAACAAAACCGGACAACACCCCGGCGCTTGGCGAATATACTGCGACAATCATTGACACGCTTACGCATTACAACCTAAAAACCCGCGTTATATTTCAAAGCTTTAACTGGAATGTTCTAGAGCAGGCAAAACGCCTTTCCCCAAGCCTCCCACGGTCTTATCTGAGTTACGACCCCAAACCGAATGCGCCCATGGATGCCAATACTTTCGAAGGATCCCCATGGATGGCTGGGGCGTCTTTGGCCGAACATGGCGGTTCGCTTGCGCATGTTGTTGCGGCGCAGGGAGGGGCCGTTTGGAGCCCCTATTTCGCCGATATCACCGCCGAAAAAGTCGCGACAGCGCAGAGCTTGGGCCTCATTGTAAACGCCTGGACGCCCAACACCGCCCACGACATCCAAGCAACGATTGATGCTGGGGTTGATGGGATCATCACCGATTATCCGGGCCGGGCACAGCGATTGCTGCTTTCACAGGGTTTGACCTGGCGCGACGACATCCGCCCCTTTGCCGAGGCACCCTAATTTATGGAACCCCTCTCTGATCTGACGGCGCATCAAGCGTTTGACCGCTATGAAACCGTGCGCGCCCGTCTCCCAGACGCCAGCTTTCCAACCAGCTCACGCAGGGCAGCCAATCTGGCGGAATTGGCGGAACATTTTGATGCCTTTGTGCTTGATGCCTTTGGCGTTCTCAACCGTGGCGATGATCCAATTCCCGGCGCGCCTGAACGCATCGCTGAGCTGCGAGCGATGGGTAAACAACTTATCGTTTTGACCAATGCAGCCAGCTATACGCGTGATCAACTGCTGGCAAAATACCGCCATCTTGGGTTTGATTTCACCGCAGACGAGGTGGTTTCAAGCCGTGATGTCGCTCTGGCTTCGCTGCCAATTTTGCCAGACGGGCGCCCCTGGGCTGCGGCTTCGCTTCTTGATGACAGTTTCAAAGACAGCCCGTTTCCGCTTGAGCATTTGCACAAGGATCCATCGTTATATCAAAGGGCTGGCGGTTTTATCCTTCTGTCCAGCAGCGGTTGGAGTGCTTCCGAAACCAAGTCACTTGCAGACGCGTTGCAAGCCAGTCCCAGGCCGTTGATTGTTGCCAACCCCGATTTGGTCGCGCCGCGCGGCGATGGGCTTACCATGGAGCCAGGCACCATCGCCCATCACATCGCAGACGCCTTGGGCGTGTCGCCCGACTTCTATGGCAAACCCTTTGCCAATGCTTTTCAGGTCGCATCAATCCTGCTTCGTGACGTCGAACCAAACCGCATCGCGATGGTTGGCGATACGCTGCATACGGACATTTTGGGCGGAGCGGCAGCGGGGTTTGGCACCGTGCTCATCACAGACCATGGCCTTTTTCAGGGGGTCGATGTTGCGCCATTCATCACCCGGTCGGGCATCCAACCGGACTGGATTGTGCCGACAACTTAGAGCCGCTGGCCGTTTGCATCGAAATAAAAACGTTTTTCGGCGGGGGCAGACACCCAAAGCTCATCGCCAATCCGTGCCGAGTGCTGACCAAAAAGCCGCAAAGTAATGTCACTGTCACCGGTTTTCAGGATGACATTTGTATCGCCGCCAAGCGCTTCGACATGGGCAACTTTGCCGTTGATGTCCCCCTGTGGGTCGACACGCAGGTCTTCGGGCCGAATGCCCATGATGCGCGGATCGGCCTGATCAACAACGGATGCGGGCATGAAGTTCATCGAAGGCGAGCCCAGGAAACCGGCCACAAATTGATTGGCGGGGTTGTTGTAAAGATCCATCGGACTTCCAACCTGTTCAACGCGGCCATCCCGCAGCACAACAATCTTGTCGGCAAGCGTCATCGCTTCGGTTTGATCATGGGTCACATAGATCATCGAGGCGGACAGCTGCCGGTGCAGATTCGAAATTTCTATCCTCGTGTTCATCCGCAGCGCGGCATCTAGGTTAGAGAGAGGTTCGTCAAATAGAAACAATTTGGGCTGACGCACGATGGCGCGACCAATGGCGACACGCTGACGTTGCCCGCCCGAAAGCTCGGAGGGATAGCGTTTGAGATAGTCTTCGAGGTTAAGCATCCGCGACGCCTCTGCGACACGGGCGTCGATTTCGTCCTTGCTTTGCCCTTCTTGTTTGAGCGCCAAAGTCATGTTGCCACGCACGTTCAGATGCGGGTAAAGCGCGTAGCTTTGAAAGACCATGGCGATCCCACGTTTGGCGGGTGGGGTGTGGTTAACCACTTGCCCACCAATCTGAATTTCGCCGGCACTGGCATCTTCGAGACCGGCTATCACCCGCAACAGTGTCGATTTTCCACACCCTGATGGGCCAACAAAGACGACGAATTCACCGTCTTCCACTTCGAGGTTAATGTCTTTTAGAACATGGGTCTTGCCAAAGGATTTGTGGACGCCTGTCAAGGAAAGAGCGGTCATTGGGAGATCTCCTCTCGCGTGGTCGTCAGCTCAACCGGCTGGCCACTTCGGATGCTTTGGTCAGCGGCCAGGCAAATCGCAAGCGATTGCACCGCGTCATTCATATGTCGTGCAAGGTCAATGTCTTCGGCAATGGCGCGCAGCATAAAGGCTTGCTCAGCATCACAGAGGTCTTGGTGGCCCGGTTCATCCGGCAGATCAATCAGCCTGTCGCCCTCAGGACGATGTACCAGCAATCCACCAACCGCAGTGTGCCCGTCAACATCTGCAGAGGCGCCTTTGTTGCCATCCGTAATGGACACCGAGCCATTCGGGCTCACCACATCTTTGACGAAAAACGCCGTTTCGGACATCATCGGGCCCCAACCGGCTTCGTACCAACCGATGGACCCATCGGCGAATATGACCTGAAACTGCCCGTAATTGTACATATTGGGGTCGATCTCATCCGAGAGCCGCAGGCCCATACCGTGGACACGTACCGGCGTGGCATCGGTGATCTGGCACATCACATCAACATAATGCACACCGCAATCCACGATGGGCGATGTGGTCTGCATCAAGGCTTTATGCGTCTCCCACTCGGCACCCGTGCTTTGTTGATTGAGGTTCATACGAAACACAAACGGGCCGCCCAAATTGCGCGCCTCTTGGATCAATCGCACCCAAGACGGGTGGTGGCGCAGGATGTAGCCAACAACCAATTTGCATCCTGTCGCCTGAGCCTTGGCAACAGTTCGGCTGGCATCCTCCACTGTCATCGCCAGTGGTTTTTCGACAAAGACATGCGCTCCGGCCTCCATCGCGGCGATGGCATAGTCGGCGTGGGTCTCGGTATAGGTGGCGATCACCACCAGATCGGGCTTGGTATCCGCCAAGGCTTGATGAAAGTCCGAAAAGACAGGGTATTGGCGCAGATCAGCATGAGCCACCGTACCAGAGCGGCTCACCAAACCCACGATCTGCGCGTCGGGGTGGTTGTGGTGGGCCAGCGCGTGGGATGCCCCCATATTGCCAAGGCCTGCAATCAAAACACGGACCGTCATCGCACAACCTCTGGATCATGCGCGCAACTGATCATGTGATCTCCATAGAGGACATACTCTGCACCAGTCGCGCTAACGGCCCGTAAAACATTGCTAAAAACGGGAACCTCGCCCCAGCGGCATTCCGGTTGATCGGGATCGACCACAGCAACCACCTTGATGTTGCTCTGCTCGAATTGCCAACTTTGATGGCTGTTTTTAGCATGCTGTGAAGACGGGCATACAAGGGCGATAACGCGTTTGGTCATTTCACCGCCCCCGAAGTCAGGCCGCGGATCAGCTGGCGCGAAAAGATCACATAGAGGATCAGAACCGGCAGGATCGCCATCGAGAGGGCCGAGAGCACCGCGTTCCAATCGGTGACGAACTGGCCGATGAAGACTTGCGAGCCGAGGGTCAGGGTTTTGACCTCTTCCGCCGGGGCGAGGATCAGCGGGAACCACAGGTCGTTCCAGATCGGGATCATGTTGAACACCGCGACGGTGGCCATGGCCGGGCGCACGAGGGGCAGGACGAGGCGGAAAAAGATGGTGTATTCGCTTAGCCCATCAATGCGACCGGCGTTTTTGAGGTCTTCGGAGACCTGTCGCATGAATTCAGAGAGGATGAAGACCGCGAGCGGCAACCCTTGGGCCGTGTAAACGAGGATCAGCGCCCAGAGCGTGTTTACCAACCCGGTTTGCACCATCATTTCAAGGATCGCGACGGTGCCGATACGGATCGGTATCATGATGCCGAGCGCCAGATAGAGACCCATCAACATGTTGCCCTTAAAGCGATATTCGCTAAGCGCATAGGCGGCCATGGCCCCGAAAAGCAGAATGAAAAACAGCGACCCGACAGTGACGATAAAACTGTTTTGAAAGTAGAGAAAGAAGTCGCCCTGTTTCAGAACGGTTTGATAACCAACCAGTGAAAAGCTCTCGGCATCTGGCAGGGCCAGCGGTTCGCGAAAGATCTTTTTCCGGGTCTTGAAGCTATTGATCAGGATCACAAAAACCGGGAACAGCGCGATTAACGTGTAGGCGATCAAGGCACCATGCATGGCGACGGCGTTGAACGGATTTGAGCGTGCTTTGTTCATCTTTGCGCCTCCTTACAGCTGATACCGGCGCATCCGGGTTTGGATGCCGAAGAGATAGATACAGACGCCCACCAGAATGATCGCGAACATGGCGCTTGCGATGGCGGAACCCATATGTGGATCACCAAGCTGAAGCTGGAAGCCAAAGAAGGTGCGATACATAAAGGTGCCGAGGATGTCGGTTGAGAAATCCGGTCCAGCAAGCGCACCTTGCACAGAGTAAATTAGGTCGAAGGCGTTGAAATTGCCCACAAACGTCAGGATTGAGATGATGCCGATTGAGGGTAGGATCAGCGGCAGTTTGATCTTCCAAAAAGCTGAGGCCCCGGTGACGCCGTCAATCTCACCCGCCTCCAATACCTCTTCTGGGATGGTCAACAGGGCGGCATAGATCAGCATCATCGGGATGCCAACATATTGCCAGACCGAGATCAGCGCGAGGGTGGTCAGCGCGTATTCCTCTTTGCCGAGCCATGGAGCAAACAGCGATTTGAGGCCAACCGCGTCGAGCATTGACGGCGCAATACCCCAGATCGGCGACAGGATCAGCTTCCACGCAAATCCCACAATCACAAAGCTGAGGATCGTTGGAATGAAAATCGCCGAACGATAGAGCGCCGCAAAACGCAGTCGCGGGTGGCTTAGAACAGCGGCCAAGGCGACGCCGATGGGGTTTTGCACCAGCATATGCACGACAAAGAACCAGAAGTTATTGCCCAAGGCGTTCCAAAATTGTTCCGACCAGATCGGATCAAGGAACAGGCGTTGGAAGTTTTCCAAACCGACAAACACACGTTCCTGATCGATCTTGGAATAGAGCGCCAAGCGTAACGTGTTGAAAAGCGGGAAAATCATCACAGCGGTGTAAACCAGCACGGCAGGAGCCAGAAACACAACGATGTGCCAGCGAAAGCGAGGGCGATCCATGGGGAACCTCCGGTTTGAGTGGTCCGGGCAGAGAAACCCCGCCCGGATCGTCAGCAGTGAAGGGGAGGAATTACTGCTGCGGTGCGTACCAGGACGCAAGGCCATCCTGAAGTTTGGCACCAAGTTCCGCAGGGGCCGATGTGCCCTTTATCGCGGCGACGGACGCGCCCCATGTGTCGTTTTCAAGGTTCGGCGTGCCACGGCTCAGGATTTGATAAGTGGAGCGAATGGTGCTTTCGCATTCCCCGCGCCAGCTTACAAATTCCTTAGCGAGCGGATCTTCGAGGTCAACCGGCGTGTTGGACAGCGGGAAGAAACCCGGAAGGGCGTTGCCAAAAATCGAGGCAAATTCAGGCGATGCCACCCAAGTCAGGAAGGCTTTGGCCGCGTCGGGGTTGGCCGTTGCCGCATTCATGCCGATGCCAATGTCGGTGTGATCCGAGATGTAGCAGGTGTCGCCAGCCGCCTGAACCGGGGCTTTGAACGCGCCCATTTCAAAATCGGCCTGCGTGTTGAAACCCGAGATTTCCCAGCTGCCAGCAGGATAGATCGCTGCCCGGCCAAGCGTGAACAGGTTTTGGCTATCGGGATAGGTTTGCGCCTCGTAGCCATCACCCAAATACGGGGCCCATTTGGCGAGTGTTTCGTAAGGTTTGGTCCAGGCATCATCTGTGAGCTTTTGCTCGCCTTTGATCAGCGCAAGACGGCCTTCTTCACCTTTCCAATAGTTTGGACCGATGTTGTTGTAACCCATGGTTGCGGCTTCCCATTGGTCATTGGTGCCCATGGCCATCGGGATGTAATTGCCGTCTTTTTGGAAGGCATCCAATGCGGCAAAGAACTCGGCCTCGGTGGTAGGAACCTCAACGCCGACCTCGGTAAAGGCTTCTTTGTTATAGATAAAGCCGTGGATAACCGACGCCATTGGCACGCAGAAGCTTGCCGAGCCATCGTCGCTTTGCCACGCCGACTTCGCCACGTCCGAAAAGTTGCCCATGGCTTCCATGTCGGCAAGGTTGGCAAGATGACCAGCATCATAGAGCGCCAAAGACGCATCAAACGGGCGGCAGGTGATCAGATCACCGGCAGAACCTGCATCAAGCTTGGAGTTCAAAACCGCGTTGTATTCGGTGGGTGCCGACGGGGTGAACTTAACCTTGATGCCCGGATTGGCGGCCTCAAAAGCGGGGATGATTTTATCCTGCCACAAGGTCAGGTCATCGTTGCGCCAGCTTTCGATCGTCAGCGTGACATCCTCGGCCATCACGCTTGTCGCGGTGAGCGCGGTTGTGGCCATCGCTAAAAAAATTGCCTTGCGTTTCATAGTAGTACTCCCAGAATTATAGTGTTGTTTCGTGTGAGTGTAGCCGCGATATGGCGGGACCAAGGTGGCCCTGCGACCGGATCAATGCGGCGCGGGCCAGTTCGGGCGATTGCGCACCCAAAGCGAGAAGGCAGGCGATTTTAACATCACCGCCGGAACGGGTCAGAGCCGACGCTGCGCTGGCTTCGTCAACTTGTGTAACCTGCTGAACGATACCGCGCGCCCTGCCCAGAAGTTTGATATTGTCGGCCTGTAAGTTGACCATAAGCCCCTGATAAACATGCCCCAAGGCCACGCCCATCAAGGTCGACAGAGTGTTGAGCGCAATCTTTTGCGCGGTGCCAGCCCCCATTCGGGTCGATCCCGACAGCACTTCGGGCGGCGTATCAAGCGCAATAGCGTGATCTGTCAATTTGAACAAAGCGGCCTGCGTATTGTTGGCGATACCAATAACTGTGGCCCCCGCCGCATGGGCCAATTCGGCCGCCCGCAGCGTAAATGGGGTGCTGCCGCTCGCGGTGACGGCAATCAGGCAGTCACGCGATGTCATATTGACCAGCAAGTGTTCGAGGCTTTCGACATCATCCTCAACGTCACCCGGCATATGCGCCGAAGTCGGAATGCCGCCCGCCATCAAGATTTCTACCTGCTGCGACGGAATGCCAAAGGTGCCACCTAGCTCCATCGCGTCCGCGGCGACCATCAACCCGGACGAGCCTGCCGCCACATAATAAAGAGTTCCGCCATTACGGACACAGCGCGCCATCTTGTCGGCACCGGCCTGAATGACATTCAGGCAAGCCGAAACACATCGCCCGGCATCAACTTGATTGTCGACCAGCGCCGCTGCCGCGCCACCAAGCGTGGCCACATCTAGCGTAGATGCAAGTGGATGAAGCTGTTCGGTTTTGAGCGTCAAAGCGCGATTCCCCCTAAGTTGACCATAAGAATACCCTTTGAATACCAATTGTCTACCATTTTTTCACAGCACCGAAAAAGTCGCGCATTTTTCACCGATTACAGCCAGATGGTATTCTTTCGGCCTTTTATTTAGGCAAAAGGTATTATATAGGTAGCATCATGACCAGACCGCCTGAGATACTCGCCATTGATGGCGGAGGAACCCGTTGCCGGGTCGCGTGTGAGCACAACGGCCAGCGCTTTCACTTCGAATCCGGCAGTTGCAACGTCACCTCGGACCTTGACGGATCAATCGAGCAAATCATGCGCGGATTAAAGGGGTTGGCGCGTCTGCTTCATATAGATTTGGAGATGTTCAAAGACACCCCTTGTTATCTTGGCTTGGCCGGGGTCACGGGGCCGGAAAAGGCGCAAGACGTGGCGCGACGACTTCCTCTGACACATGTTCGAATCGAAGAAGATCGCGCCCCTGCCGCGCGTGGGGCCTTGGGGCGACAAAACGGAGCCCTAATCCACTGCGGTACAGGGTCCTTCCAAGCGGTTCAACATAATGGCCGCGCCCGGTTCGCTGGGGGATGGGGCGCGCGGCTCGGAGATGAAGCGTCGGCGCAATGGGTCGGGCGGTTGGCCCTGTCTGACACGTTGTTGGTCCATGATGGACTCAAACAGCCCAGCGATCTCTCTCAAGAGCTTCTGACTCACTTCGAGAGCACAACCGGTATCGTCGCATTTGCGGCAGCGGCCAATGCCGCAGACTTTGGCCATCTTGCCCCCCGCGTCACCAAAGCCGCCGCCAAGGCAGATCCAATTGCCCAAGAGATCATGCGCCAAGGCGCGGAACGGCTCACCTTTGCGTTGACCCATCTGGGTTGGACGACCGGCATGCCAATTATGCTAACCGGGGGTATCGCCCCGAGTTTTGCCCCCTATTTCAGCGCCGACATGCAAGCGGCGTTGACCCCGGCAAACGGCACCCCAATCGACGGGGCGATTTCGCTGGCCCATGACTTCAGAAAGGAGATCACGGGATGAGTGTTGCTGAATTTCTAGCGCCCGATATCTGGCTATCCCCCACCGCTGGCCCACGCTATGTGCAACTGCGCCGTCGGTTGGAACAGGGCATAGAAGAAGGCGTTTTACCGGCCAATAGCTCGCTCCCGCCTGAACGTGAATTGGCCGAAATGACCGACCTGTCGCGCGTGACTGTACGAAAAGCGATCCATGAATTGGTGAGCAAGGGCTTGATCGTGCAACGGCAAGGCTCCGGGTCATTTGTGCGCGAGGCCGAAGCAAAAGTTGAACAATCTCTGTCACACCTCACGTCCTTTACAGAAGACATGAGCCGACGCGGCATGGAAACCACCTCAAGCTGGCTCGAGCGCGGGATTTTCATGCCGTCTCCCGATGAAGTAATCGCGTTGGCTTTGTCAACCGGAGACTCGGTCGCGCGTATTACCCGCCTGCGCGAAGCCGGTGGTCGCCCTATGGCGATCGAACGCGCTGCGCTGCCGCTTGATATCTTGCCCAATCCGCTTGAGGTGACCACATCGCTTTATGAGCTTTTGGAGGCCAGCGGGCATCGACCTGTGCGGGCTGTGCAAAAGATTTCAGCCATCAACCTATCCGCAAAAGATGCCGAGCTGTTGGGTGTTGCAGAAGGAAATGCGGGCCTAAGCATCAAGCGCACTTCGTTTCTCGAAACCGGGCGTGTGGCGGAATACACCCAGTCGCTTTATCGCGGCGATGCGTATGATTTTGTTGCCGAATTGCGGCTTTCCAATTCTTCTCAAGGACGAGGTTAACCGATGTCCCAGACCCTGACCCAAATGCGGCGCGAAATCGAAGAGATACCAACGGCCGTTGACCGGCTCTTGTCTTCAAGCGCCGATGCCATCGCGACCACCATCAGCAAAATCGGGGACGACGTTCCGTTTTTGATGTCTGTGGCGCGTGGATCATCTGATCACGCCTGTTCGTTTCTGAAGTATGCCTGCGAGCTGGAATTGGGCCTGCCAATGGCCTCTGTTGGCCCCTCTGTCGCGTCAATTTATGGGGCAAAGCTCCAAGTGCCGAACGCCCTGTGCATATCGGTATCGCAATCAGGCAAAAGCCCCGACATTGTTGAGCTCACACGGGCTTTGACGGCAGGAGGCGCAACCAGCGTCGCGATTACCAATGACGCGACGTCCCCCCTGGCGAAGGCGGCAACTGCAACAGTGCCAATTTGCGCGGGGCCGGAACTCAGCGTTGCCGCAACCAAGACCTTTGTCACATCCTTGGTGGCTGGGCTTTGGCTTGTGGCCGAGTTGAAGGGGGACGCAGAGCTGATCAAGGCGATCCGCGCCCTGCCCGAACATCTGGAAAAAGCAACGCAATGTGATTGGACCGTTGCCGCCAATGCCATCACCGGGTCATCGGTTTTGACCCTGGGGCGCGGGCCGTCTTTTGCGATTTCGAACGAAGCGGCGCTCAAGTTCAAGGAAACCTGCCAAATCCATGCTGAAAGCTATTCATCAGCCGAAGTGATGCATGGGCCAGTCTCTATCGTAGAGCGTGGATTTCCGGTGATTGGATTTGCCGCTGGGGACGCCGCCGAGACATCGTTGGTTGAGGTTGCGGATGCTTTGACCGAAAAGGGCGCATTGGCCTTTGTCACCAGCAAACGCGCCAAGAAAGCCATTTGCCTGCCGCATCAGCGCACCGATCATTGGCTGACAGATCCGATCTCAACCATTGTGTCGTTCTATACAATGGTCGAAAAGGTCTCGACCGCGCGGAACATCAACCCCGATGCGCCACGCCACCTAAACAAAGTGACCGAAACCGTATGACCCAATCGCGCCAGATATTTCGAGGCGGTCCGATCTTTGACGGTGAACGCCTGCTCATGGATCACTGTTTGATCGTAGAGGCAGGGCGGATTGCTGCGCTCGGGCCGGATAATGGGGGAATGTCAGGCACAGGTGTCGACCTTGGCGGCGATATTTTGTCGCCGGGTTTTGTTGATCTCCAGGTGAATGGCGGCGATGGCATCATGTTCAACGACGCCCCCAACGTTGAAACCCTACGGCGGATGGGACAGGCGCATATTGGGCTGGGTGCGACTTCCATTTTACCCACTTTGATCACCGATACAGCGGCCAAAACCGACACTGCGATCAAGGCGGCCAAGGCCGCAATTGCCGAAGCCGTGCCGGGCATTGCCGGTTTGCACCTTGAGGGGCCGCACCTCTCGACTGAGCGCAAGGGCGCACATTCCGCTGGGCTGATCCGTCCGATGGGTCCGGGTGATCTGGAGGTGCTGCTAGAGGCGGCGCAAATGCTCCCGGTATTGATGCTGACCATTGCGCCTGAAAATGTCACGTTGGACCAGGTGCAACAGCTGTCGCAGGCCGGGGCGATTATTTCGCTTGGTCATAGCAACGCCGGTTTTGACACCTGCATGGCCTATGCTCATGCAGGGGCGCGCTGTGTGACCCACCTGTTCAACGCCATGAGCCAAATGGGAAATCGCGAACCCGGTCTTGTGGGGGCGACCTTGGCAAATGGGGGGCTGTCGGCCGGGCTGATCGCCGATGCCATCCACGTACATCCCGCCACAATCCGTAATGCCTGGTCCGCAAAACAGGGACCGGGAGAGATATTTCTGGTCAGTGATTCCATGGCCTGCGCAGGCAGCACAGCCCAGAGTTTTGAAATTGATGGGCGCACAGTGCTGCGGCGGGATGGGCGTTTAACGCTTGAGGATGGAACCTTGGCCGGGGCCGACCTTGATCTTGCCACCGCACTCCGGGTGATGGTCCAAGAGGTTGGCATAGCGCCCGAGGCGGCCTTGCGGGCCGCAACCTTGGTGCCGGCAAAATTAGCGGGTTTGGACGCCGGGTATCTGGCACTAGGGGGCAAGGCTGATCTGATCCGCATCGGACCAGACTTCACCCTGCGCCCGCTAACACAGGGCGCTTGACCGACCAAACACCAGACCCATTTTGGAGGTATGTTTGTTGAACTTGCCCTTCCTGCGATTGTCTTGATGGTGCTGGCCGTGGTTGTGCCGCGACTGGTCGAAACCTTCCTACCCGAAACCTTGTTTGGGATGGCGATCATTGCGGCCCTGTCTTCGCTGATCCTTTGGATCTTGGCTTCGCTTGGTTTTGCCATGCTGTACCAATGGGAAAACCCGCGCCTCGCGGCCCTATTGTTCAGCTCCACAACAAGTTGGCCCTATTTTCTCAACCTTGGGGCCAAAGCCGCCGTCATTTGGGGGCCTGTATTGGCTTTGACTGTCTCGACCACGCCGCGCCGGTGGAAAACCAACACGTGGTAAGCCACCATATGGTTGAAATTCCTTTTCTCTGCTATCAGGTGACTCATCAAAGAGAGGTAAGCCATGTTCGCGCTAGGGCGTTTGGTGATTGTAGGGCTGGTTGTGCTGTCGGTGATCTATGTGATCGCCTTGATACGCCTGCGGGCACACAGGCGCGAGAAGCTCAAAGATGAATGGGTCAAAGGCGGCGGCAAAGGTGATTTTCACGATTATGTCGACGACGGGCTGGAAAAACACCAAAAACTACGGCGTTGGTCGCTGTTTGCACTGGTCTATGGGCTGCCGATCTGCATTGTGGCGAGCATCATCTATCTGACGAATTTCCACTAAAGGGGGCCGGGTTATGGCATATGTCAAATGGGCTTTTATCATCACGTTTTGGGTCATTGTCCTGGCCTTTTTACATTATACCCTGCCTCAGAACGACATCGTTCGTATCACGGACACCTATGAAAAGCGGGTCGATCCCGGTGAAAACAGCTGGTTCTGGGCGCAGGCCGATGTTGGAACCGATGGCACTTTGCCAACGCGCGATGTGTTTTTCATCCAAACTGTGAATGCCGATGGCAACATCATGGTCTATCGCAACGAAGATACCGGGTGGAGCTGGCCGCCCTATTTCAAATTTGACACCTCGAACCTCTATGCCGAGGCCGGTGATCTCAAGTCGTCGTCCGACGCGCCGCGCTGGGTTGCAATACGCCACTATGGGTGGCGCAACGAGTTCATAACGATCTTTCCCAACGCCGTTTCAGTGCGTGAAGTGGACAGCCCCGACGTGCGGATCATTCCTTGGATGAACATCGCGATATTGGTCACGCTGTTTGCGATTTTCTGGGCGATCCGAGTGCGCTGGAAACGCTTTCAGGCCAAGCGCATCGCGCCTGTGGTCCAAAGTGTCGAAGACAAGATCGACGATGGCGGTGATTGGTTGAAAGAGACCTTTAGCAGCGACAAACCTGCCCGCTAAATATCTTCTGAACAGATGTCTCGGTTGACTTCCATTAGCTCAACCGGGGCTCCGTTCACTTCAACAAACGCGACTGTCAGGCCGGGAATCGGGCTATTGGGTTCGATGATGATCTTATGGCCTTGCAAGGCTTGGGCCAAATCCTCGACCTCAAACGCGACATGGGCAATCGACTTGACCAGATCAGGGTAAGGCGCGTCCTCGTCATAGCGCTGCCACTGAATGCCGAACGGATTGTTCTTGTGGTCGCTGACCGTCATTGCCAATTTTGGCAGCGGGATTTCTCCGTCAAAACGCCCGGTTGTCGGAATGCCAATATGGTTGAATTTCATCACCTTGCCCCAAGAGTCGCTGTGGTGGCGGACTCTAGGGACATCGCGATACAAGACAAGCATCGGCGGATCACGTCGCTGTTATCGTTTGCCGTAATACAGCCCGACAACATGTTCGGCCTGCGCAAAGAACAACCATCGCGCCACGACAACCCCGGTGAGGTGGGACAAAACCGCAAGGATTGCCATGAGATGATGCGGGTTGGTTAGTAAGATCAACAGCGGCAGCACTGCCATCAGCCCCAGCGAGATCAGGCGCAATTTGTCACCATGTTTGCGCCCGACCACATAGACAAATTCGTTGAGCAGATAGTTGGTCCCGGTATGGGGCGGTTCAAAGGCGCGCACCTTGCCGCGCGACCCAAGGCCGGTGGCGCTCCCAATGTCAGAGCCCGCGTCGGAAAACCGTTGATCCCCTTGCCAAAACCAATAGGCCTGAACGCCGCCCGCCACCGCGATCAAGAAGATCGCCATCGAAATCTTACCCGCCAAAAGTGCGCCTCCACCAAGGGCGAGGCTAAAAAACAGGGCCGGGGTTGACCAGTGATGCCAGCGCGGAACCGTTTTAAGCTGGGTATAGATCATCGAGGTTGTGCCAACAGTTGCGAGGCAAGCCAAGGCACCCAACCAGCCAAGCGGTGGAATATGGATGCCAAGGATGATCAGGAAAAACGCATAAAGCCCCATCAGAGTTAGGGCGGCGGCGGCGGCCCATGCTTCGCGCGAGAGCCAGCTAGACCGCCATTGGCTAAAGGCTTTGAGCGCGCGTTCGGGATGACCAAGGTGAAACGTCGATGCCAGCAACCCACCGACAGTCAGAGCAAACGCGATGAGGAAGAACGTAAAGCCGACCCAGCCGCGATTGGGATCGGGGTCAATACCAAGCCAGAACAACAAGCCAAGGCCAAGCCCCGACAAAGTGGTGAAAACGATGACGGAAGGTGCGGGATGCATCAGAGTTTCTCCAAAGCTTTGTCGAGCCACCCGAGGAAGCCCTGCGGCTCAGATGCGACAGGGTCAAGCCATGGAGCCAATACGTCAACTTCGCCTTCCCAGGTATCCTTGGGTTTGGGCGGTAGGTATTTGTTGACCGGTTTGGTGCCGAGTTCGGGCATCAAATCCATGCCGCCGCGCTCGGCCGAAAGCTTGGACACATTGCTGTCGGGATCGGCAAAATCCCCAAAATGGCGCGCACCAGCGGGGCAAGTCCGTACGCATGCCGGTTCGCGATCTATTTCGGGCAGGTTTTCGTTGTAGATGCGGTCGACGCACAGGGTGCATTTCTTCATCACCCCTTCGGCAGCATCAAGTTCGCGGGCACCATAGGGGCAAGACCATGCACAAAGGCCACACCCGATGCAGTCGCTTTCGTTGACCAAAACAATGCCGTCTTCGACGCGTTTGTAGCTGGCTCCGGTCGGGCAGACGGTGACACAGGGCGCATCGTCGCAATGCAAACAAGACTTGGGAAAATGGACAAGTTGTGCCGCGCCTTGATCCGGCTGGACTTCGTAACTGTGAACGCGGTTGAGGAAGGTGCCAACAGGATCACCGCCATAAGGGTCTTGATCAGACAGCGGCGCACCATAGTTTTCGGTGTTCCAGCCTTTGCAGGAAATCACGCAGGCATGGCAGCCAACGCAGGTATCAAGATCAATGACCAGGCCGAGCTTGCGTTGTGTTGTTTCGGGAAGTGAGGTCATGGGTGGGCCTCCGGGTTTGGGTATGTTGCAATGTGGCGCATGGGGGTCAGACGCCGACCTCCCAGAGTGTTCTTGGTATGTTGGCAGGGTAAGATCATTTGCCCACCTTCCAGCGAAGCTCTTTGGGGCCGGTACCAACGGGGGACTTTTGTGGCGCAAAACCGGGTTGGCTTTGGTCGGCGGGGCTGGTGGTTTTTTCGATACGCACCTTGAGGTCAAACCAAGCGGCTTGGCCCGTGATTGGGTCGGAATTGGCCCAGCGCTGTCCATCACCGCGGGGCGGTAGGAGTTCATTGATCAAGTGGTTGAGAAGGAAACCTTTGGTGGCTTCGGGCGCATCATGTTCAAGCGCCCAAGCCCCCTTGCGTTTACCAATGGCGTTCCACGTCCAGACTGTGTTTTCATTCAACGCCGCCATTTCCATCACAGGAACCGTGATTTCCCCGTGGGCCGAGCTGACCCGCGCCCAATCACCATCGCTGAGGTCGTGTTCACGCATCAGTTTGGTCGGCAGATAGAGCGGATTGCGGCCGTGGAGTTGACGTAGCCACGCGTTTTGGGTGCCCCAGCTATGATACATCGCCATCGGGCGTTGCGTCAGCGCGTGAACCGGATACCGCTTGGGATCGACCATGGTGCCTTCGAACGGCTCGTACCAAATTGGCAGCGGGTCCATGACTTTTTTCAGACGGTCGCGGAGATGCTCGGGGGGTTGATGCGCACCGATGCCTTCGGCGGCGCGTTGAAATTTGCGCACCGGTTCCGAATAGAGCTGAAAGATATAGGGGGCCGGGGCATCGTAAAGGCCAAGATCAACCGCCCAATCCTGATAGGATGTGTTCCACGGTTTGAAATAGGTGGCCCCGTCAGGAATGTGATGGACGTGAAAGCCACCATTTTTGATGTAGCTGTCAAGTTGCGCCGCGTTTGGCGCGCCACGGCCAGTGCTTGGGCCATCTTCGCCAATGCGCCAGCCGGTTAGCGGGCCAATGCCGGGTTTGCGTTCGTGATTGATAATATAGTCTGCGTAATCGGCGTATCTCGGGCTCCCGTCGTCCTTGACGAAATGCGGCAGGCCAAGTTTAGCCCCAAGTTGGATCAAGGCCGATTGAAAACCACGCACGTCACGATCAGGTTCGACAACCGGCCATCGGATCGCATCGGCGGCCCCGTCGGGTTCCGAAATCGGGCGGTCCAGCATCGAGATGCAATCATGTCGCTCAAGATAGGTGGTATCGGGCAGGATCAGGTCGGCATAGGCCACCATTTCCGAGCTATAGGCATCGGAATAAATGATGTTGGGAATGACGTAATTGCCGTTTTCATCCTTGTCCGTCAGCATCTTCATAACGCCAGACGTGTTCATCGACGAATTCCAGGACATATTGGCCATGTACAAGAAAAGGGTGTCGATCTTGTAAGGGTCACCGGCATGGGCATTTGCAATAACCATATGCATCAAACCATGCGACGACATGGGGTTTTCCCAAGTAAACGCTTTGTCGATCCGCGCCGGGGTGCCGTCTTTGTTGATCATCAGGTCTTCGGGACCAAGGACAAAGCCAAGATGCGGGCCATCCAGGGGCGCGCCGGGCGTGACGCCACAATGCGGCCTTGGGTGGGCTTCGACGGGTTTGGGATAGGGCGGTTTGAACCGATAACCGCCAGGCGTTTCGACCGCGCCAAGCAGGATTTGCAGCACATGCAACGCCCGACAGGTTTGAAACCCGTTCGAATGGGCTGAAATCCCGCGCATCGCGTGGAAAGACACCGGGCGGCCAACCATTTTTGCATGTGTTTCACCGCGAAAATCCGTCCATTCCTGATCAAGAACAATCGGTTCTTCAAAGGCTACCCGCGCCAATTCCGCCGCCAACGCCCGGATGCGCGCCGCCGGAATACCGCAGCGCTCGGCCACGGCTTCGGGCGCATATTGCGGATCGAGGTATTTCTCGGCCATCCGGTGCATGACCGCATGATGCGTCACCCCGGCCCGACGAATGTGACCGGTGAGATCAGGCATAATGCCAGGCTTATCAAAGGCGACGAGCTCTTTGGTGTTGCGGTCAATCACCTGCGGCTTGCCATCGCCATCGCGCAGGAAAAGCCCATAGTTTTCGGATTTTGGATCACAATCCAGCAATACTGGCGCATTTGTGTAGCGCGCCAGATAATCCAGATCGATACGCCCAGCTTTGAGCAGTTCATGAACTATGGCGAGGATAAATAACCCATCCGTACCCGGCGTGATACCAACCCATTCATCGGCGACGGCGTTATAGCCAGATCGGATCGGGTTCACGCCGATCACTTTGGCACCACGCGCCTTGATTTTGCCAATGCCCGCCTTGATCGGATTGCTGTCATGATCTTCGGCGACACCAAAGATCATAAACAGTTTGGTATGTTCCCAGTCGGGTTGACCAAATTCCCAAAACGCACCGCCCATCGTATAGATGCCAGCCGTCGCCATATTGACTGAGCAAAACCCACCATGCGCCGCATAATTTGGGGTGCCAAAACTTTGCGCCCAAAAGCTTGTCAGAGACTGAGATTGATCCCGTCCCGTAAAGAAAGCCAGCTTTTCGGGGGCGTTTTCGCGCAACGGCTTGAGATGAGACACGGCGATCTCAAAGGCCTCGTCCCAGCTGATCTCTTCGAACTCGCCCGAGCCGCGGGGACCGACCCTTTTGAGAGGCGCGCGCAAGCGTGACGAAGCGTTGTGCTGCATGATACCCGCCGAGCCTTTGGCACAGAGGACCCCCTTGTTGACGGGATGATCGCGGTTGCCTTCGATATAGGCGACCTTGCCGTCTTTCATATGCACATTGATCCCGCAGCGGCAGGCGCACATGTAACAGGTTGTTTGACGAATCTCGTCAGATACCTTGGGGCTCGTGTCTAGTTCAGGTGGCTGGAATGTCATCTGGCGCCCTTTTTGCTGCGGTTTGCGTTTAGGTGATTAATCGTATCCCAATCAGGATGAAGGCCCCGATAAAGAGTGTTTCGACAACGATCAGGGCAATGGCGGCCATGCCGACACCAAGCACCTGTTTAAGATTGGTTTTCATGCCCACGGCAGCAATGGCTATGAGCAAGAGCCAGCGCGAGGCCTGGCTCAGGAACTCGGCCAGAAAGCCCGGAATGAGATGGGCGGAATTCAGACCTGCGAGGATCAAAAAGGCCAGAACAAAGAACGGCAAAAGTGGCGGGCGCTTCTGGCCCGGATTGGCCTCGGCCATTGAGCGGATCGCGATGGATGCGACCAAAACCACAGGGGCCAGCATTGCCACGCGGATCAGTTTAACCAATGTCGCGGTGTCGCCTGTTTCAACCGAAATCGAGAAACCCGCACCGACCACCTGCGCAACGTCATGGATGGTGCCACCGATGAAAACACCGGCTTCGGTTGTGTTCATGTCCATCGTTTTGGCAAGGATAGGGTAGAGGATCATCGCCAATGTCGACAAAACGGTGACGCCGACCACCGTGAAAATCAATCGCTCCTCTGAGCGTTCATCGCGGGGAAGGATTGCCCCCAAGGCCATGGCTGCGCTGGCCCCACAAATTGCAACCGAGCCTGCGGTCAAAAGCGAAAACCGCCACCTGTGGCCAAAGAGACGCCCAATCGCGAGACCAAAAGCAATTGTTGCCAACACGCCACCGATGACCAGCGCGATCAAAGGGGCCCCTAGCCCCACCAGCAAATCCACACTAATCCGCGCGCCCAAAAACGCGACCCCAACCCGCAGGACCGTCCGGGCGGAAAAGGCGATGCCGGGCGCGGCTTTTTCATCTTCGGACAGGAAGGCAACGGCGATGCCAAGAAGCAAGGCCATCAACATTGCCGGTGTGGCATAGTGTTCAGACAGAAACTTGGCCGTGACCGCAACCAACACGGACACAGCCACGCCGGGAAACATAACCCTGGTCTGTTCGGTCAGGTTTGAGACGCTGAAGGGCGCAAGGAAAGATGTCTGTGTGTCCGCCATTTGGCTGGCCTTTCAAGGGTGGAACGGCACGGGATTAGCCATATCCATAGTCGAGTGTGAGCGTTTCAAGTTGCCCAGATACGGTTTGGCACCTGCCCCAGAGAGGCTAGGCCATAAGGGGCAGAAACACACGATGGATCAATTCGTGTCATTAATCGGCATTTGGGCGTGTTGGACGGCTTCATAAGGGCCAGCATCCAGCGCGGGGGCATCATGCGCACCCCTTGTTTGACTGGTCTGAGACCGTTGACGCCGCTTGCGCACCGGTGATCGCAATCATCTGATAAACGTCATCAGCGCTGCAACCGCGGGATAGATCATTTGCCGGATGCGCCAGGCCTTGCAAAATCGGACCCAGCGCGATCGCCCCGCCAATCCGTTGTGCAATTTTGTAGCCAATGTTACCGGCGCTGAGGCTTGGGAAGACAAAGACGTTGGCTTGGCCCGCGACTTCAGAATCTGGGGCCTTGGACAGAGCAACTTCGGGGATCAAAGCCGCGTCAAACTGCATTTCGCCATCAATCTTGAGGTTGGGAGCCCGATCCCGGATCAACGTGACAGCATTTTCGATGCGCGCCAAGGATTCATGCGCGTCCTTGGTCACACTTCCCATTGTTGAAAACGACAACATCGCAACCCGAGGCTCTTCGCCCGTCAAGGATTCCAGAGATTGCGCCGAAGAAATGGCAATATTTGCCAGCTCTGCGTCTCCGGGTTGTAGGATCAACCCACAGTCACCAAAGATCACGGCGCGTTCATGCGGAGCGCCGAGCAACATCAAGAAGCAGCTCGAAACGACATCGATGCCGGGCGCTTTGCCGATCACTTGAAGAGCCACCCGAACCGTGTCAGCCGTTGTCGCAACAGCACCGCCAAGGGTGCCATCAGCATCTCCCAATCGCACCATCATGGCCGCAAAGCCAAGCGGATCAATCATGGCCTGACGCGCTTGTTGTTCATCGACACCCTTGTGACGGCGCAGTTGGAGATAAGCCGCGCTATAGGCCGCCTGTTTGTCCGAGGTGGCCGGATCAACGACGGTCAGAGCCTCAGCGCCTTGGACACCCTCCGATGCGGCTGCGAAACCGCTGGGAGACGCAAGGAGCGTCACGTTTGCAACACCGTCCTGAACCGCTCGGACAGCGGCTTCGACGATGCGGCGGTCCTCACCTTCGGGCAACACAATATGCGGGCAAGCGGCGCGCGATCTGTCGATGATTTGGTCTAGAATCAAGGCCGCTCCTCCCAAATTGGCCATGCTGCCAAATGCGGCAGCGCAAACTCACCCCAAGGGTTGTCTTGGGGTGAGCGTTGGATCCGCTTAGCCTTGCGGGACCATATCATCGGCAGAGATACCAGCCACTTCGACGGGCTTTTTCATGGCGTCGCGGCGGAACGGATCACCCAGTTCTTGGTTAATCATGGCTTCGATGAGGGTGGTCTTACCCTCTTTCTGATCCTTGATCGCCTTGTCCAGCGCGGCGGTCAGCTCATCCATTGTGCGGGCAACGACACCTTGAAGGCCACAGGCCTTGGCGATACCGGCATAAGACACCTGTTCATCAAGCTCAGTGCCGACAAAGTTATCGTCGAACCAAAGGGTCGAATTCCGCTTTTCCGCGCCCCATTGATAGTTGCGGAAGACGACCTGCGTCACGGCAGGCCATTCGCCACGACCAATCGCCGTCAGCTCATTCACCGCGATTCCAAAGGCACCATCGCCAGAGAAACCAACGACAGGAACGTCTGGCTGACCAATTTTGGCACCAACAACCGCTGGAAGACCATACCCACAGGGGCCAAACAGGCCTGGGGCCAGATATTTACGCCCCTGATCAAAAGAGGGGTAAGCGTTGCCGATTGCACAGTTGTTGCCGATATCCGAGGAAATGATCGCCTCTTTCGGCAAGGCGGCGGTGATCGCGCGCCATGCCATACGCGGGCTCATCCAATCGGGCTTGTCCGCGCGGGCACGTTCGTTCCAGTTGGTGCCCGGATCGTCGTTTTCGTGAGTCAAAGACGTCAATTCCTGCGCCCAAGCCGATTTGCGCTGAGCGATATTGGCCTTGCGATCAGCACGGTTTTCATCACCAGCTGTATCGCTCATCTGCTCCAACAACCCGTTGGCGACTTTGGCGGCGTCACCAACGATCCCAACAGTGACCTTTTTCGTGAGGCCAATGCGATCTGGGTTGATGTCGACTTGAATGACCTTCGCATCCGCGGGCCAGTATTCCATGCTGTAGCCAGGCAGCGTCGAGAAGGGATTCAAACGCGTGCCAAGGGCGAGGACCACATCCGCGTCTTTGATCAGCTCCATCCCGGCTTTGGAACCATTGTAGCCAAGGGGGCCAGCATAGAGCGGGTGGTTGCCGGGGAAGGCATCGTTGTGCTGATAGCCAACGCACACTGGGGCATCGAGACGCTCGGCCAATTTGATCGAGGCGTCAATACCACCTGCAGACAGAACGACACCCGCACCGTTGAGGATAACAGGGTTTTTCGCTTCGGACAGGATTTTTGCGGCCTGAGCAACGGAATCAGATCCGCCGGAAGAACGTTCAAATTCAATCGGTTCAGGGATTTCAATGTCGACGATCTGGGTCCACATGTCACGCGGAATGTTCAACTGTGCGGGGGCTGAGGCGCGTTTGGCCTGTGCGATAACACGGGTCAGAACTTCGGCAACGCGGGATGGATCACGCACTTCTTCTTGGTAGGCGACACAGTCTGCGAACATGCGCATCTGTTCCATTTCCTGAAAACCACCCTGACCAATGGTTTTGTTGGCCGCCTGAGGCGTGACCAGCAAACAAGGCGTATGGTTCCAGTAGGCGGTTTTAACCGCGGTCACAAAGTTGGTGATGCCGGGGCCGTTTTGCGCGATCATCATCGACATCTTGCCGGTGGCACGGGTGTAGCCGTCGGCCATGAAACCGCCAGACCCTTCGTGGGCGCAATCCCAGAAGCTGATGCCAGCCCGTGGAAACAGGTCAGAGATTGGCATCATGGCGGAACCGATGATACCAAATGCATGTTCAATTCCGTGGCGCTGCAGAACCTTAACAAAGGCTTCTTCGGTTGTCATTTTCATGTGTGCATCTCCAAGACAAGGACGCCGACCAAATTGGGCCGGCGTGATTTGGAGCCATCGTAGTCTTGAGACCCGCTGCCCAATAGGTCCAGAAGGCGACCGACGATACATCCAAAAGTCATTATTAATGAGACTTTTTATCTCATTATGTAGAAATAATAGACCAATACGGGGGTTTAGCCAGTTAGGCGAGGCTAAAAAATTTTTGAAAATTCCGGCTTTTGTCAGGGCTAAATGGAGCAAAATCCCCTGAAACAAGCGATTTTAGGGGATCTACCGCACAGATTGGCAAGCCACCGCAAGAATCTCGGCTGTTTTTTGGCCCCAAACGTTCCAATTCAAGCTTTTGTTGAATTCGATCTGCGCCGTGCGGCTCAGAGCTAAAAACGCGCCCGGAGAATCAAGGTAAGACAGCACCCAATTGGCAAACTGATCGGCCGAGCTCCCAACGGGTAAAACGTGGCCGTTAACCCCGTCTCGAACCGGTGTATGTCCAAGCTGATAACACAACACCGGCAGGCCACAGGCAGAGGCATCACAACATGTGAAGCCATACCCTTTGACGGTTGGCCGGAGCAGAAAATGGGCGCAACAGAGAATGTCTTGATACGCGTTCCGCTCGTCTTCAATTTCCAAATTCAAAAACGGATGCACCGTCATCCATTCGTTAATTTGAGTGTCGGGCGGGATGCAACCGATGACGGTCAGGCGCGCATCAACTCCGCGCATTCGCAAGATATTCAGGGTCTCGAAGGCGACCGCACCGCCACATGTCGGCCAATCACGCCCGATAAACAACAACTGCACCGGCGCAACATAAGAGATCATTTTTGACACCGAGGCCGTAGCGCCAAAGCCATTCGCCCCCCAGGGCAAGACAAACGAGCGCGTGGCCGACAGCTCAAAAAGTGACTGCGCCGCATTCAAGACGTCATCGGTCGGCCACAAAATAAGATCAAGTGCCTTGAGCGCAGCCCGGTCTCGACGTGACCGCCAACGCGTCACCGGACGGTTCAGAATTCCAAAATCCAACCAACGCAGGTTAAACCCAGCCGGTCCAGGCAAGCCTCTGATAGCATGGGGGGCTGCTGCGATCACAGTGGAACGGGGTAAATCGAGTTTGTGAAGCGGCACCAGCGTGAAACCACAAAAAACCACGTCAAAATTGCCGCGCTGAATTTGGCTGGCGACGTGACGAGGCAGCCTTGTGCCAGCCTCTGACACCGGGATATCGACCACGTCGCTCACATGCGCCGACAAGGCGTCAAACATATGCGATTTGGCATGCCCTAGGCTGAGGTGCTCGGCGGACGTCCGATCACAAAGATAGGCTAACCGCAGGTCTGTCTTTGCCATGAGAATGCCCCAATTCTGTGTCCCACGCCTTTGTGCGGCATGTTTCGGGCGGGATTGGGGCGCGTTTACCAAGTTTTTCAAGGGCTTTGAGGACAATGGTCGCTTGGGGCGAAAACTGTTTCGGGTTTCATGATTTCGTACCAATGCTGTCGCGACTTAGCCTTGAGTGGCTGCTAGATTGACCAGAATTCGGAGCCCGATGGGGGGTCCGTTACGGGACGATTCGACGCGATGCCCAATCCGATTGCCTTTCTGGCACTGGCGATTTTTCCAGTGGTGGTGGTTGCCCTTTATGGGCGGCTGCGGGCTGATCGTGCGCTGATTTGGGCGCTGATGCTGGGCTATTTGTTTTTGCCAGAACCACCGGCAGTGTTCGACCTGCCGTTGATGCCCCCGCTGAACAAACACAACATCCCAGCGCTGATGGCCTTTATGATTGCGCTGTGGCGCTACGGGTATGACGGGCCGCTTTTGCCCCATAGCCATGTTGGCAAACTGCTTCTTATTGCCTTCGTGTTTTCGCCGGTTGTGACCGTGCTAAACAATGAAGAAGCAATCTTTTTCGGGCAGGTCGGTGTCGAAGGCCACAACCTAAAACACGCCCTTGCGCTGCCAATCGAACAGTTTTTGCTCATCGTGCCGTTTTTGATGGCCCGCCAGCATCTTGCCAATGGCGGGGCGCAACGTGAAATACTCTGGGCGCTGATGGTTGGCGGGTTGGTTTATTCACTGCTGATGCTTATCGAAATCCGACTGTCCCCTCAGCTTAACCTGTGGGTTTACGGGTATTATCAGCACCTGTTTGGCCAATCGATCCGTGCTGGCGGCTATCGCCCGGTGGTTTTCTTGTATCATGGCTTGTGGGTCGCGTTTTTTGTCATGACATCGGTCATCTCGGCCTATGCGTTGTGGCGCAGCGAAAAAGGCCCCCGGTTCAAATTCCTGCTCGCGGCGCTGTATTTGTCTGCCGTGCTGGTCTTGGCAAAATCGCTTGGGGCGTTGCTCTTTATGCTGCTGTTGGTGCCTCTCGTTGTTGTGCTCAGCCCCGGCGCGCAGGTGCGTGTCGCCATCGTAATTGGCACGATTGCCCTCGCTTATCCGATCCTAAAGGGCGCAGATTTGATCCCTCAAGAGCGCATGCTGGCCCAAGCCGCCGCCATCGACCCACAACGTGCCGGAAGCCTTGAATTCCGGTTCGACAACGAAAACACCTTGCTGGAACGCGCGTATATAAAACCGGTTTTTGGCTGGGGCAGCTTTGGGCGCAACCATATTCTCGACCCCAACACCGGCAATATCCTAACGGTGACCGACGGGCGCTGGATCATTGTGATTGGTGTCTATGGCTGGGTCGGCTTTATCGCTGAATTCGGCCTCTTGTTGCTGCCGCTTTTGTTGTTGGGACGGGAAATGTCGGCGACCGGAAACCGCGAAATTTCGCCCTATGTTGGCGCGATGAGCCTTTTGCTGGCCATTAACGCGCTGGACATGATCCCCAATGCAACGCTGACCCCGCTCACTTGGGTGCTGGTCGGCGCTCTGACCGGTTATGCGGAGAAGCTCCGGGCCGAGCGGCTCAATCTGACGAAACACAACACGGCGCTGAAATGGCAGTCGGTGATGTAACGAGGACGAAAATGACAGGTAAACCAAACGTTCTTTTGGTCGCGGATGAGTGCAATCCCGAATGGCCATCTTTGCCGATTGTTGGCTACAAATATGCGTTGGAAATCGCCAAACTATGCGACGTCACGCTGGCAACCCATGTGCGCAACCGCGAAAACATCGAAAAAGACCGCGCCACGTCTGAGCCTACAGGCATAAGGATTGTCTACGTCGACAATGAATGGATCGCCTCGCCGATGTTCAAGATTGCGCGGCTTATTCGCGGCGGCGAAGAGGTCGGTTGGTCAACATCCATGATCTTTAACTACCTTCCTTATCTGGCCTTTGAGCATGGCGTTTGGCGCCAGTTCAAATCAGAGCTCAGGTCGGGTCATTTTGATATTGTGCATCGCATCACCCCCATGTCCCCGACGTTGCCAAGTTGGCTGGCTCATAAGGTGAAACAGCCGTTTGTGATCGGCCCCCTAAACGGCAATCTCGACTGGCCAGCGGCCTTTGTGGCGGAACAGGCGCGTGAAAAAGAAAAACTGCGTCGTCTGCGGGATTTCTACAAATACCTGCCTTATGCGCGCTCAACCTATGATGATGCCGCCGCCGTGCTGTGCGCGTTTTCGCATACCCGCAAAGATCTGGCCCGCGTGGAAGATGCACGTATCGTGTCCTTTCCTGAAATCGGCTTTGACCCGGAGATTTTCCACGCTAAGGGGGCCAAACCCGCAGGCAGTCGTAGTACGGATGGCAAAATTCACTTTCTTTATGCCGGGCGATTGGTGCCGTACAAACTGCCAGAACTGCCCTTGCAGGCTTTTGCAAAGTCGGAGCTGTTGCGCCAGCATCATTTGCATGTGGTCGGCGATGGGCCCGAGCGTGAGCGCATGCAGGCCGTGATTGATGAACATGGTTTGCAAGACTGCGTCACCATGCATGGCCGAAAAACCCAAAGCGAGGTCGCGAATATGATGAGGCAAGTGGATGCCTTTGTCTTTCCCTCAATCCGTGAACTTGGGGCTGGCGTCGTGATCGAATCCATGGCGTGCGGCAACCATGTTCTGGTGTCCGACTACGGGGCACCCGGAGATCTGGCTGGGCAAGGACGTGGGGCCTGTGTTCCTATGGCGGATTTTGACGGGTTGGTTGAAGGGTTTAAGGCCGAAATGGAGGCTTGTGCCACCAATCCCGCAGCGATGGCCGAGACATCCGCCCATGCTATGACCTATGCCCAAGAGGGATTTCCCTGGGCGCAAAAGGGCGCAAAAACCATGGAGGTTTATGACGCTTTGCTCGGTGGCGAGAGGCTTGAAGGTCTCGGGTATTGAGACTGAGGTCTTAAGGGCTGCCCCCCCTTTGAGACCTCCTATATGAGTGACGCGATTGCGCCATCCGGGCCTGTCGTAACGCCCGTGCGGCGGGTCTTTATCATTGAGAACGAGCGTGACAAGACGCTTTTCGAGCAATTTACGGCTTGTGAGTTGCGTTGCGCCCACGCTGACCCCACCTTGGTTTGGCGCGGCGACAGGCTCTGGCCATCATAACAGCCGCTATGGAAATTTTTCGAATTTTGGAACTCACACTCGCTCTGGACATATCTCAATGACCAATAATCCGACTGAAACCTCTCAAGGAAAACAAACGGATGCGGCGGCTGCAGGCTTGTCTGTACTGCCCAATGGCTATCAAACCGCTCGACTGTCCGTCACTCCTTGGCGCGCGGTTTTGAGAGATGACAGAAGGCTTCAAGCGCTCGAAGAGGCGCTATCGGTGATGCTAACGGAGCCGGTTCTACGGCATTTGCCTGAGCGGGTGCACCTGCCCAAAGGCCCCGATGCGATCAAAGCTTGGATTGCCCAACGCGATCAAAGCGCCGCCCTCTATTTGGTTGAAGCGGATACCGGGCTCGCCGGGTTGATGTTCCTGTTTCGTCCGGTTGACGCCCCTACAGATGGGCCAATGCATCTGGGGTATTTGTTTGGTGAGGACAGCTGGGGCAAGGGTTTTGCGTCCGAGATGGCCTGTGGTTTGGTTGAGGCTCTCGCCACAGGGCCAAAGTTCACGTTGCAAGGCGGTGTTGATGTTGCCAATCCTGCCTCGGCGCGGGTTTTGGAAAAGGCTGGTCTTGAGATTGACGAGGCCCAAAGCAATGATGAGACGAGCGTCTTTTTGAGACAGGTGGGGGGGCGCAATTGACCGGCGGGCGCTCCCAGCCCACCAAAATTGAAATTCTCGACACCTTTGGCGCGGTCATCGCATGCATTCCGCAAAGGCACCCAGGCGCGGATTTGCAAGGGTGCGATTTGTCGGGACACGATCTTTATCAAGCGCAACTGCAAGGTCGCAATCTAACTGATGTCTGGCTTTATTGGGGCAGCATGTGGAATGCCACTCTGGACGGGGCCTGTTTGGTTGGGGCCAATCTATGTGGCGCGAATCTACGAGAGGCGTCGCTTGTCGGGGCGGATCTCAGGAACGCCAATTTGGGACACGACGCGTTTGGCAAGGGCGCATGGTTGCAAGAGGCGACCTTGTCCAAGGCGAATTTGAACCGCGCCAACCTGGTTGGTGCGTTCTTTGATGATGAAACAGTTTTTCCGGCCGGATTTCACCCAATGCGACGTGGGATGATTTACGCCCCCGATTGAGGAGAAGAGATCACCCGCGCCGGGATTCCGGCGACGGTGGCCCCGGCGGGAACATCACCAGTCACAACCGCATTCGCCCCGATCACCGCATGATCACCCACCGTCAGCGGCCCGATCAACTTGGCCCCTGCCCCGACATCAACGTGACCACCAAGAGTCACCGGTCCGGCCAATGTCACCTGATGAAAGATCATGCAGTTGGGGCCGATTTTGCTTTCAGGATGGATGATGATGCCTGTCGGATGAGTGAGCCGCAAACCGCCACCAACTTCGGTGGTCAAATGCAATTCCGATTGGCAGATCGTCGACCACCACAGATGGTTCAGCACCCAGTATTTCGATGCCAGCTTGGCCAAGGGACCACCTTTTTGGCGAGTGGCCTGATAGCGGCGCATGGCGCGGATCATCTTTTTGCCCGGCTCCCAAAACCGGTCAATCTTTTCGCGTGACCAATCGGGATCGGTTGCTGAAACCCCTGTTTCCTGTACCATTTTGTCTCAGTTTCCCCTCGGCCCGCGAAAACGCCAAATTCCTGCCAAGATTTGAGCCATCCTTGAAGGTATGGCAACACTTAGCCGTCACCCTGCGCCACGAATCCCTTGTGGTGAGGCATAAGGCACCCGGAGAATCCGGAAGGACTATGGAATGATCGCGCTTTTTGTCAGGCTTGGGGCCTGGTTCGTATGACGCAACACAGCTCGCATAACCTGCCCTATCGTAGCGATATTGACGGGCTGCGCGCCTTTGCCGTGCTGTCGGTGGTTTTGTACCACTTCGGCCTCCCGCTTCAGGGCGGGTTTGTCGGCGTTGACGTGTTCTTTGTCATCTCGGGGTTTCTAATCGGCGGGCTTTTGTGGCGCGAATACGATCACACAGGGCGCATCTGGTTGACGAACTTTTATGTCCGTCGCTTCCGCCGATTGGCCCCGGCATTTTTTGTCATGGTCTTGGTCACGGCCGCGGTCGCTTGGGCGATCTTATTGCCGTTTGAATACCGCGAATTCGGGAAGGCCGCGATCGCGTCCACAGTCTATTTATCTAATGTTCTTTTCTTCCGCCAAGCTGGCTATTTCGACGCCGCATCCGAAGAAAAGCCGCTGCTTCACACATGGTCATTGGCTGTTGAAGAACAGTTTTACATCTTTTTGCCGCTGCTGATTTTATTGCTGGCGCGCTCCCGTCGTGGCCTTTTGGCGGCATTGATCGGCTGTTGGCTGCTGTCCCTAACCGCATGCATTATAGCAACGCCAACCCATCCCATGGCCGCGTTTTACCTGTTCCCCTTTCGGGCTTGGGAAATGCTTTCGGGCGTGTTGCTAGCGATTTGGGGCTATCAAACCCGCAGGCAGTGGCGCGGATATGCGTCCCTGAGCTGGCTCGGGCTTATCCTTTTGGTTTTGTCAGTTGTCTTGATCCCCGCAGGGCCAATGTTTCCGGGGATATTGGCGATCGTGCCTGTTCTTGGCACCGTGTTGATCTTGGCAAATGGCACCGGGCAAAACCCCGTCAACCGGATGTTGAGCCACCCGCGCGTTGTGTTTTTCGGGTTGATTTCATACTCGCTCTACCTGTGGCACTGGCCGGTTTATACCTTGAGCACCTATCTGCGCGGTGACGACGGCACCCTGCTTGAAGCGTTGGTTTGGATGGCGGTGTCGGTGGCCATCGCCTGGCTGTCCTGGAAGTTTGTCGAAAACCCGGTGCGACGCGCCCGCGGCATACCCGGAGGTGTCGTCCTAAGCGCCATGGCCATAGCCTCGCTCGGGACATTGGCTTTGGCTGGGTGGATTTTTAAAACCGACGGCTTGCCCAATCGCTTTGGTCCAGAGGCCCGCACACACATCGCCGCCACCGGTGACTTTTTGCAAGATTGGAGCCGATGCTACATTGCGGATGATCTGCCATTGGACGGTCTTGAGGTCTGCCCAATTGGCCCCGAAGGTGCGCCCAAAGTTCTCGTTTGGGGCGACAGCCACGTCCGCGCGTTCAAAGAAGGTCTGGACTTGGCCGCACATGAGGCCGGAGTGCCCGGATTAATCATTTGGCGCGCAGGGTGTGCACCACTCTTTGGACTGCGCAAAGTCGAAAGCGCCGCGACACCGGCGCAAAACACCGCCTGCACCCAAGCGAACCTACAAATCCAGCAAAGCTTCACCCGATTGCAAAGCCTTGAGACGGTTTTATTGGTCGGACGTTGGGCTTATTATGTGTCCGGTACCGGTGTCGGATTGGACGCTGAGAATGTCATCGACATTCATCCAACTGACGGCGCTGAGCGTTTGACCCTTACCCAACCGCAACTTATCAGCAGTGCCGCGCGGGAAACCGTTACATTCCTAAACGAGCGATTTGAAAACGTGTATGTTCTGCGGCAACCTCCTGAAATTGCACAATATAGCGCCCAATTGGCCGCACGCGAGGCTGCACATCAAGGCATGGCGCTGGCTGCGACCCCCAAGACCGAACCGGTGATGTCGCGTGACACCCTGGCCCTTCGCGCAGCTATTTCCGATGCCCCATGGTTGCCCTTGGCCGAAGCTGGAGCGATCCATTGGATCGACAGTTGGCCACGGTTTTGCACCGCCGACACATGCAGCGCCATTCATGACGACATTGGCCAGTATTTCGACAATAACCACATCACCAACTCTGCGGCCCGACGCGTCCGGGATTTGTTCACTCCGGTCTTCGCATCAGTGACCCGGCAATCGGCCCTTGTTGAGACTGCCGGGCAATGACCCTTCAGAAAACCCATTGGGATGCGATTGTCATTGGCACCGGCATCGGCGGAGGGACCATCGGGCGCGCGTTGGCCGAGGCAGGGCACAACGTGTTGTTTCTGGAACAAGGTCCGGCCGGATTTAGGAACGAAGAAAACGGGTTATCCGATATTTTCGTCCCCCAAGCGCGGCTGACACGCGGCATGTGGCCTACGCCCCTTCATCTGAATCTGAACGGGCAGGATCAGGTGTTTTATGCGCCATTGGGGGCCGGTGTCGGTGGCTCTTCGTCGTTTTATGCCGCCACTTTGGAACGCCCCGAGAGGCACGATCTGGAGAACATGCCAGAGAGGCCGCATCCAACCGGCGGCTGGCCGATTGACTTTGACGCGATGACCCCGTGGTTTGGTCGCGCTGCCCAGTTGTTTCGGGTTTATGGCGGCAATGATCCGTTGTCCAAAGAGCCCCCCCAGCCCCTGCGCACTCCGCCTGCGCACACCGAAGCCGAGGCCAGCCTGATTACCAGTTTGGCCAAGGTCGGCATGCACCCCTATCACGCACATACCGGGATTGAACGCATCGACGGTTGCCGCAATTGTTTGGGAGTAAAATGCCCCAAACCGTGCAAAATGGATGGTCGATCCGCGGGGGTTGAACCCGCTTTGAAGACAGGACACGCAACGCTGATGTCGCGGGCCAAAGTGGTGCAGTTACTTGAAGACGGCGGCCAGATCACCGGGGTAAGAACCGAAATCGACGGTGGTATACAGACGCTTTATGCCAAGCGATACATCCTGGCAGGGGGGGCGCTTGGGTCGGCGAAATTGCTGTTGGCATCTGCCAATGAACGCCATCCAAATGGGCTTGGAAACAGCTCGGATATGGTCGGGCGCAACTTGATGTTCCACCTCAATGAAATGTTCGCACTTTGGCCCAAGGCCGGCACGCCGGATTCGGGCGCGACCAAGGCGATTTCCATGCGTGACCTCTATTTTCGGGATGGCAATCGTTTTGGAACGCTACAAGCCATGGGAATTCGGGCCTCTTATGGTGAGATCGTGCATTACCTAAACCTCATGCTGGCGCGCTCGCCTTTGGCCAAGCTGCCCGGCCTTGCCCACTTAACCCGCATTCCGGCTGCGATCGCGCATCGGCTCTTTGGCAACGCGCAGATTTTTGTGGGTTTGATGGAGGATCTTCCCTATTCGGGCAATCGCGTGGTCTACGACCCGAAACAGCCTGATACGCTTGCTGTCACCTATGATTTTCACCCCGAATTACTCACCCGCCGCCGTGCGTTTCGGCGGGCCATACGGCGGGCATTGCGGGGCCACAGACGGGCCTTTCTTGGGCTGGCACCTGAGCTAAACTATGGCCACCCATGCGGGACTGTTCGTTTTGGAACCGATCCCAAAGACTCGGTGCTTGATCCCAATTGCAAGAGCCATGACATCGCAAATCTATGGGTCGTTGACGCAAGCTTTATGCCCACCTCAATGGGCGTTAATCCAAGCCTGACCATTGCCGCCAATGCGTTGCGCGTGGCCGATACAATTGTGAGGGACGCCAAATGAACTTGTTAACCCCCAACGACGGGATCGCCATTGTCACCGGTGCCGGATCAGGTCTTGGCCGGGCTTTGGCGCGTGAATTGGTCCAGGCGGGCTTTGTCGTTGCAGGATTGGGGCGTCGACAGGACGCACTGCAAGACACCCAAGACGGTTTGGGCGAAAACTTCGTCCCAATTCAGATGGACATTTCCGATGCCAAGGCCGTGTCCCAAGGGTTTATGGCGCTTCGCCAAGCCCATGGTCCGATTGCCATGTTGATCAATAACGCCGCCGTCTATCCGCATCGGGATTTTCTGGACGAAACACCAGAGAGCTTTGAGAAAACCATGCAAATCAATCTTGGTGGCGTGGTCAATTGCAGCCATGCAGCCCTACAGGACATGGTCGACCGTGGCACCGGGCGGATTTTGAATGTGGCAACTTTCGCCGATCTCCGGCCGCTGCCGTCCAGTTCCGCCTATAGTGTCTCCAAGGGGGCCGCCCGGATTTTGACACGGGCGATGATTGCTGATCTGGGTGATCGCTTTCCGAGAATAGTAATAAGCGATTGGCTACCGGGAATGTTAAAAACAGACATGGGTATTCCAGACGGTCTCCCCCCAGAGCAGGCCGCAAGATGGGGGGCAAAACTGGCGCAGATGTGTGACCCATCGCTGAGTGGATCTATTTTTGAAATGGGGTCGGAGTTACCTGAGCCGCGCGGCCTGAAGGGCAAGGTCAAGGACTTGATCCTAATGCGCCGTCAAAAACCGCGTCAGCTTTGATCTTTGCGCACTCGCAATAGCGCCGCCCGTGTGACGTGCCCCGGCAAAATCGCCATACATTTCAAATAGCGAACCGCCAATCGCTGCGGGTTTGACAGCATTCGCCACAACCATTCCACTTGCAGTTTTTGCGCCCATTGTGGCGCACGTTTTTGTGTTCCTGCAAAGAAATCAAGGCCCGCCCCGATAGAGACAAATCCGATTTCGGGTGCGACCCGGCGACCGGTGGCTGCGAACTCTTCTTGGCGCGGTGCCCCCATGGCAACAAAGCACAAGCGCGCGCCAGAATCTGCGACGCGTTCTATCACGGTTTCGGCCTCGGCCCCTTTGCAGTCAAACCCCATGGGCGGTGCAATGCAGCACACGACATCAAGATCGCGCACTTCGCGTTCCAAGTATTCAGCCGCGGCTTTGAGGACCGGGTCTGTTGATCCCACCAAAGCCACGCCAACCCCTTGTTTCGCAGCGATTTTAGCCAATGGCAAGATCGCTTCGGACCCCGGTATCAAAGACACGGCGCGCCCGGCTATATGAGACATCCACACGATTGGATTACCGTCTGCGCAAACAAAATCCTGCGCGGCATAGGTGCTGCGAAACTCAGGCGACGCACCCAATTTCACCAGATGATCAAGGTTGATCGTCGCAAGCGCAAACCCTTTGCGCTGCGCCAATCTTTCAGTCACGCGCGCCTCTAGTACGGCCCAATTGGGCACGTTTACACTGATTTTACGCTCGTCGAATTGAAATTCCATGGCAATCGTTCCCCAATAGGGCTGACATAACGCTCTTTTCGTCCAACGTAAGTGCCAAATGAGCAACAGCGCGGTGAAAATTAGTGACGGTGATGCCGCGCTGCCGCATATTTTCAATCATTGGCAGGTTTTGCCGAAATCTGGCCATGTTTTTAAGGTTAGTTCACGGAAACGAAATGGTGGGGACCGTATACGTGTCTGAATGGACAGTACGAATAAGCGCCCGAAAGGGGGCATATTGTGACCAATAAGGTGTGCTTGTTGGGCTGCGGGTTTGTGGCCGATCTTTATATGCGCTCTCTCGCGGCAATGCCGGGGATTGAAGTCGCTGGTGTTTTTGATCTGAACCCCGACCGGCTGCAGGCTTTTTGCGACTTCTGGAAACTGCCCCCAACACCATCCTTCGACGCGCTTTTAGCAGCTTCCCCCGATGCAATCATTTTGAACCTGACCAACCCATCTGCACATTTCGAAACATCCAAGGCCTGTCTGGATGCCGGGCGACATGTCTATTCGGAAAAACCGCTGGCCATGACGGTTGAGGACGCCAAAACCTTGCATGCTTTGGCAAAAAGCAAGGGGTTGATGCTGGCGTCTGCCCCGTGTTCCTCCTTGGGTGAGGCGGCGCAAACTCTTGGCCATGCGCTACGCCATGACATGGCCGGAACGCCCCGCGCGATATATGCTGAATTGGATGACGGTTTTATTCCGCAGGCGGCTTACAAGAAATGGCTGTCTGAATCTGGGGCTCCTTGGCCGTACGAAGATGAGTTTCAAGTCGGCTGCACACTTGAGCACGCCGGATACTATTTGGGGTGGTTGATTTCATGGTTTGGATCGGTGCGCACAGTTGTAGCCGCCTCGGCCGAAACCATTCCGAACAAAGAGGGCACCGGCCCTTTTGCGCCGGATCTCTCGGTCGCCACATTGTTTTTCGAAAACGGGCCCGTGACGCGGTTAACCTGTTCGATCACCGCCCCGCACGATCATTCGATCCGTATCGTTGGTGATAAGGGTGTCTTGAGCTGCAAGGCGGCGTGGGACAACAGCGCCAAAGTGCGCTTTGCCAAACGCATGTCTCTGCGCCGTCGTCTGATGGAAAACCCTTTGCCGCGCCGGATCAAACTGACTCAGCCGACCCATCCAAAGGTAAAACGTTGGGGCGCCGCAGCAATGAATTTTATGCTTGGTCCAGCCGAGCTCTTGGAGGCCCTGCAAGAGGTGCGCGAATGTCGTTTGTCCAATGACTTTGCGCTTCACATGACCGAGGTTACCTTGGCGATCCAAAACGCCGGAGAACAGAGCGGCGCGCAAAAAATGACCACAACCTGCCAGCCGATGGAGCCGATGCCATGGGCGATGTAACAAGAATTCTAGTCACCGGAGCCAACGGTTATGTTGGCCGTGCCGTCGTCGCCGAAGCCCGCGCCCAAGGCATTGACGTGGTGGCCGTGTACCGCCGTGAGCCGATAAAGAGCTGGTCGCAGGACGCCGGGATTTTTGCCCAGCGCGCTGATCTGTCGGACACCGAAAGCACCGAGTTGCTCAAACATGCGATTGGCGATGTTGGCGCGGTGATCCACGCAGCCGCCCATTTGGGCGCGGATTCAGATCGCCATGCAGATGACACCCTGCGCGGGACGCAAACCTTGCTAAACGCGATGGAAGGAAGCACGGCGCGGCTTGTGTTGGTTAGCTCGATTGCCGTGTATGATACGATGCAGTTGTCAGCCGGTGATACGCTGACTGAAAACAGCCCCCTCGAAAACCCCGATGACGCCCGCGATTCTTATGCCCAGGCAAAGCTGAAGCAAGAAATCCTTTGCGCCGAAACGGGCCGCGCGGTTTGGTTAATGCGTCCGGGCGCTGTCTATGGGCCGGACCGCACGTGGCATGCGTTGCTTGGGTTTTGGGCATCAAAGCTCCATGTGCAAATCACGTCGGACGGGCAATTGCCTTTGGCGCATGTCCGGCATTTGGCCCAGTCCCTGATTGCCGCCACGCAAACAGAGCCTAATGGGGTTCAAGCGCTCAATGTCGTGGATGATGATTTGCCAACGCGAGATCGGTTTTTGGCGGCGCATCGCCGCTTTTCTGGCTGGCCACGCCTGACACTTCCGGTTCCATATACCCTTTGGCTCGGGGTTGTCCGACTGCTCAAACCATGGTCCGTAAAGCTGCCTGGCCTGTTTCAAGAGCCTATTTTACGCGCCCGCTTGATGCCACTTCGCTACCCCAACACAGCGTTGCGTTCGGTTTTAGGTGGGTGCGACGCCGCCCCGTTTGAGGACATGTTGAAATCAAGCCTGGAGGGACAAACATGACCCTACCAAAAATTGCCTATCTGACCGGTGAATACCCTCGTGCCTCTGATACCTTTATTCAACGCGAAGTCGCGGCGCTGCGGAATTTGGGCCATGAGGTTGAGACCTGCTCGATCCGCACCACTGGCCCTGAACATCTTGTCGGGCCTGAACAGCGCGATGAACATGCCCGCACGTTTAAGGTGCTGGATGCCGCCAAAAGCCCCTTGCATCTGATCCGGTCACATATGCGCTGGATGCGCAATCCGATCCGCTATGGCAAAGCACTGGGATTGGCATGGCGCACCGCCCCCAAGGGCATCAAAGGCCGGCTGTTTAACCTGATCTATTTTCTGGAAGCCGGGGTTTTGGCCGCGCATCTTGCGGATCAAAACGTCACCCATCTTCATAACCATATTGCCAAGGCCTCCTGCACTGTAGCGATGCTGTCCGAAGCTCTGTCTGGCATCCCCTATAGCTTTACTATTCACGGGCCGGATATCTTTTTTGAGCCGCACCATTGGCGTATTGATGAAAAGACCAAACGCGCCAAATTTGTCGCCTGCATCAGCGAATTTTGCCGCTCGCAATTGATGTGTTTTGCCCATCAAAACGAGTGGGACAAACTGCACATCGTCCATTGCGGTATCGAGCCGGACCGCTATGGCAAAACATGGCATTCGGGGGGGCGGTTGTTATTTGTCGGGCGCCTCGCCGGGGTCAAGGGGGTGCCGATCCTGTTCCAAGCTATGGCGCAGATCCAAAAGGACATGCCAAAGCTCAGCTTGAGTTTGATCGGCGATGGGCCTGAACGGAAATCCTTGGAGGCCTTGGCTTCCGAATTAGGGCTGGCGGATCAGGTCTCCTTTTTGGGTTACAAGAGCCAATCTGAGGTCGCTGAGGCGCTTTTGGAAGCTGACCTTTTTGTTCTGCCTAGTTTTGCAGAAGGGGTGCCTGTGGTTTTGATGGAGGCTATGGCCTCGGGCGTGCCGGTCATCACCACGCAAATCGCCGGAATTGCCGAATTGGTACGCCATGGCGAATCCGGCTGGCTCATCCCGCCGGGCGATACAAATGCCTTGGCTGCGGCCATTTTGCGCGGCATGGAAGACCCGCCCGAACGCCAAGCTATGGGTGAAGAAGGGCGCGAAACCGTCGAAGCACAGTTCAACACCACCAAAGAAGCCGCTTGGCTGTCGCAACTCGTCTGTGGTTACGCCGAGGGCAACCCGCCCCATTCAAAGCGCCCGCCGTCCCAATCGGGGGCGATGGAATGACCCCGGTTGATGTCGTCTTGATTGGTCGCAACGAAGGCGCGCGCTTGGTTGCCGCGCTGGAATCTGTCCAAGGGCAGGCACGCCACATTGTCTATGTGGACAGCGGTTCACATGATGACAGCGTTGCTGAGGCGCGCAAAATCGGTGCCACCGTGGTTGAGCTCGATATGTCGACGCCCTTTACCGCCGCCCGCGCGCGAAATGCCGGGTTTGACGCGTTGGACGATCCTCAACTTGTGATGTTCATTGACGGCGATTGTCTGCTGGTGGACGGGTTCATTGACGCCGGACGCCGACATCTCGAGGCGCATCCGAAGGTCGGAATGGTCACCGGTTGGCGCTCTGAAATACACCGTGATGCGAGTGTGTATAACCAACTTTGCGATTGGGAATGGCACCGCCCTGCCGGGATAATCGACGCGTGTGGTGGCGACATGCTGGTTCGCGCTGCCGCCTGGAGCGGTGTAGGCGGCATGGATCCGACTGTGATCGCCGCCGAGGATGATGAATTTTGCACCCGCCTGCGCAAGGCTGGATGGGTGTTGGAACGCATTCCTGCCGACATGACCCAACATGACGCTAATATGATGCGTTTCGGCCAATGGTGGAGCCGCGCGGTTCGAACCGGCCACGGTTTTGCCCAAGTCGGCCACCTGCATCCTGAATACTTCGCCAAAGAGCGCAAACGCGTGTTGGTCTATGGCCTGGCCCTGCCGCTGATTTTGCTGGCCAGTTTTGCGCTGGCTTGGTGGCTGCCGCTGATCCTGATCGGAGCCTATGAGTTTAACTATATCCGCACTGCGCAGGGCCTGATCCGCGAAGGTCTTCCCAAATCTGAGGCATGGCGACACGCGCTGCTGCTCACCCTTTCCAAATTCCCAAATCTCATCGGAATGGCCAAATTCCACCTGCGCCGATTGCGCGGTGATGAAATGCGCCTGATCGAGTACAAGTAGAGGTATGTTCAATGACGTCTGAAATCCGCGTCGGCCTGATCGGGGCCGGATATATTGCGACATGGCACGCAGATGCGCTCATGGCCACGCCCGGTGTTCACATCGCGGCTGTCTGTGATTTGAACGAAGCCGCCGCCAAAGGGTTGGCAGATGGATATGGCGCGCGGGCATTTTCCTCGATTGGGGATTTGATCGACGCCAAATGCTGTGACGCCGTTCACATTTTGACGCCACCGCATCTGCACGAAGCGATTGCTATCCAATGCCTTGAGGCCGGGTTGCATGTGCTGGTCGAAAAGCCTGTTGCCGAAAGCAGCAGCGCCACCCGCGCAATCCAAACCGCCGCTGAAGCAGCGGGCAAACACTTCCATGCGGGGCATAACTTTCTAGGCCTGCCGTCATATTCCAAGATGAAAGCCGCAATGAATGCGGGCGATTATGGACGCATTTCCGCAGCTGAAATCACATGGGCCCTGCCCCTCGCCCCTTTGCGCTCGGGCCCCTTTAACCTGTGGCTTTTGCGGGAACCACGCAATCTGTTGCTTGAGCTTGGCCCCCATTTGGTTGCCTTTGCCCATGACCTGTTTGGCGATATAGACGTGGTGTTTGCCGAGGCCTCCAAACCCACGCTGCTCCCTGGAGACGACCCGCGCCCACAGGCGTTTCGCATTCTGGCCCGCGCTGGCGGGGTCGATATTACAATTACAATTTCCATGGTCGAAACTGTTGATGATCGCTCGGTGACCCTGCGCGGTTCTTCAGCACGAGCGCGCCTAGATTATGCGCAGGATGTTTTGGTTGTTGAGCGGGAAAACCCGTCTGATCTCGTGATCAATCCGCTGCGCAAACAACTTGATCTGTCACGCCAACATCTCTGGCAAGGCACCAAGAATGCAGCAATCCAACTCCGGTCGCTGAACACCAGAAACCCCTATGGCCAAAGCTTTCTTGGCATGGATGCCGCGATCTATGGCGCGTTGGCCAAAGGCGACGCCGAACCGCGATGGGCCGGACAGTCGGCGGTCGCTGTCATGCAAACCCTCGATGATGCGATAAACCTGTTGCCGGCCGATATTTTGACGGTCAAAGCCCCAGCGGTTCAAACCCGCACGCCCAAGCCCACCGCGATGGTTATTGGCGGAACCGGGTTTATCGGCCGCGCTTTGACCCGACGTTTGGTTGCCGATGGCCGCGATGTCCGCGTGTTATCGCGCGGTAAAACCGGGCCGTTTCCAGACCTTCCCGACAATGTCGAAACCGTTGGTGTCTCGCTTCATGATTTGGACGGTTTGACCGAAGCGATGAAGGGTATGGACGTGGTCTTTAACCTCGCCAAGGCGATGGAAACCACTTGGGCCGACTGTCTGATCAATGATGTTGGCGTCGCCACCCGCATTGGTATGGCCTGTGAAAAAGCCGGGGTAAAGCGGCTGGTCTATACCGGAACAATCGCCAGCTACGATATGTCAAACGCCTACTCTGAGATTACCGAGGACACGGGTTTCCCTGAGGATATGACCGACCGCAACCTCTACGCACGCTCTAAGGCGGAATGCGAACGGCAGCTGATGGCGCTACACCGTGAACGCGGATTGCCCTTGGTAATCGCGCGCCCCGGTATCGTTGTTGGAGCTGGCGGGCCGTTGCAACACTGGGGCATTGGGCGCTGGCACGGTGCTGGTGCGGTGCGGATTTGGGGCCATGGCCGCAACATCCTACCCTTCGTTTTGAACGAAGACATCGCCGACGGCTTGGTACGGATGATTGACGCCCCCGTAGAAGGTGAAAGCTTCAACCTGATCGGTGAGCCGATGCTAACGGCCCGCGATTATTTCGATGCAATCCACGAGGCTTTGGGCGCAAGAATCCGGGTCAGCCCCGGTAATTTAACGGCGTTCTTTGCCAGCGACGCGGTGAAATATGCGCTCAAGAAATACGCCCTGCGCCGCAAGGGGGTGATCCGCCCATCATTGGCCGATTGGAAGAGCCGCGCGCATTTCACCCCATTTGTGAATGCCAAACCCAAAGAGGTATTGGGATGGCGCCCTGAGGCAAACAAAGCCGCCTTTATTGAAAAGGCGATTAAGAAGGCCAATCTTATTGGGTGTTGAAACGGTTACAGTGCGAAAGCGTGAACAATCCTCGCAAATCTGACTTATTCTAGACAGAATTGGCTGCTTTAACCGGTTTTGAGTGAAAAATCCCCGTCAGATGGGGTTTGTTGAGTCGGAGTTGAGCAGTCAAATGGCACAGGATACGAAAATCGCGGATCGTATCACGCGACGTAAAAGTCACGTTTTTGCTTGGCTACCGCAGGGGTCCGGGGCATGAATATGATGGACAAGCGCAAATTTCGCCGCAAATACAAAGGCTCAACATCCGTTGACCCCGCCGGGGATCATTCGGTTGATCACGACGCGATCCGACGTGCTCAAGAGCAAGCCGCACATGACGCCGCAGAGAAACAGCGTGCCGCAGAGCAAGCCCAAGCTGAAGAGGCTCAGGCCGAAGCAAGACGGCAAGCCGAAAATGAAAAGCGTGCCGCTGCTCAGGCGGAACAAGAACGTCTCAAAGCAGAACGCAAAAAGGCCGCGGAAGCAGCTCGCATAGTGGCCGAGCAGGAAGCTGCGGATCGTTTGGCCGAAGAGAAACAACAAGCCGTAAAACGTGCAGAAGAGCGCGCGCGCAAGGATGAAGAGCGCCGCGCCGAAGCCCAAAAGCGTGCGCAAGAACGTGAAGCCGCCCGAAAGGCGGAAGACGCCCGGCGCGAACAGTTGCGACTGAAAGCTGAGCTGCAGGCCAAACGCGAGGCCGAGTTACAGGCTAAACGTGAGGCCGAGTTACAGGCTAAACGTGAGGCTGAG
>NZ_JBOEGM010000004.1:64761-548635 GCF_050633425.1 Pelagimonas sp.
AGTTGCAGGCTAAACGTGAGGCCGAGTTACAGGCTAAACGTGAGGCCGAGTTACAGGCCAAACGCGAAGCTGAGTTGCAGGCCAAACGCGAAGCTGAGTTGCAGGCCAAACGCGAGGCTGAGTTGCAGGCCAAACGGTCTATTCGTGAAGAACAACAGCCCGCAAGAGAGCTCCAGCAATCTGAACGCATTGCACGCCCTCAATCTCTTTGGGGGTCGTTACAGGAATTCACTGTTAACGCCGCCCATTTGGGTCGCAATCGAATCATTACCGCCGAGCGTGAAGACCCAGCGCATGCCGCCTTTGATGTCTTGCGGACCCGCCTATTGCAGGCCCTTGCTGACAACGGGTGGAAGCGTGTCGCAATCACGTCGCCCACCAAAGACTGCGGCAAGACTTTTACAGCCGCCAATCTTGCAATAAGTCTGTCTCGGCAGGAAAATTGCCGAACCCTTCTGTTAGATTGCGATATGCGCCGACCTAGTCTTCACCGTGTTCTTGGCGTCGAAAAGCCCGGTGCCATGGGTGAAATGCTGCGCGGCAATATTCCCCCGGAGCAGCATCTCATGCGGCTAGGTAAAAACGCGATCCACGCCGGTCGCAACATCGCATTTGGGCTCAATAGTGTGATCGAACCCTATGCTTCGGAACTGTTGCAAGACCCGCGCACAGCGGAAAGCCTGAGCAAACTAGAGGAAGAGTTGAACCCAGATGTGATGCTCTTTGATTTGCCACCTGCGCTCTATTACGACGATGTTATCGCCTTCCGCCCAATGTTTGACGGCGTTTTGCTGGTGGTTGGCGGCGGCACAACCACTGAAAAAGAAATCAAAGAAGTAGAGCGCCGATTGGGCGATTCAACACCGCTGCTCGGCATGGTTCTGAACAAGGCCGAACATACAGAAACGAGCCGCTACCAATACTGACTAGCGTCAAAAATCGAATATAGGACCCTAGCCCGCGAGATTTATCCGCGGGCTGTTCTTTGTGTGAAACGATCCAAAAGTGGCGTCATTGCGGGAATTTTGCCTCCAACGAGTGCAAATAGCCCCCAAACCGCCGCCAAGCCAGCCGCAAGCCACCCAAACAACCGCAGCCCGCGACCCGTTCGACTTTGGCGCGCTGCAACATGCGGGATCGACACGACCGGCTGTATGCCCAAGGCCCGTTCCATCTGAGCAGCACTGCGAATGGCTGGGTTCAAAAGCTCAACCACAAAGGCAATGGCCACCCCCATAATCAACGATGCGACCCCACCCATAACGGCCGTTTTCTTGCGCGAACGAGACACTGGGAATTCCGGCTCTAGTGCGGTTTCCAACACTTCAAAGCGATCAGTTTGCTGACGATCTTCCAGCATTTGGCCAAGCTCAGCCTCTGCTTTGCGGCGCGTGATGACGGAGTATTGCTCTTGCAGTTGTGTCATTTGGCGTTCGAGATTGTTCAGTTTACGTTCAACTTCCGGTGCCGCCGCGAGTTGGGCCTGAAATTGCGTAATACGTTCAACGATCAGCAGTTTTTCTTCTTGCAGCAGGTTAATTTGCTGCTCTGTGACGCCTTCCCGCTGGCGTGCCGAGTTTGTTCTCAGTGTCAGGATCTCGCGCTCAAGTTCCAGAACGGTTTCGCGCAACGTTAACAATTGACTGCGCAAATCCACCACCCCGGCAGGCAGCGCTTCGGCATTTTCGCTTTTGAATTCAGCAATTTCCGCTTCGAGCTTTTCGATCTCGGATTTCACGCGGGCTTCTTCTGTCGCGAAGAATTCCAGCGTATCACGTGCCCGTCCGACACTGCGATCGCGGGATTGATCAATCACGGAATACATCAATTCGTTTGCCAAGGCCGCCGCCTTGACCGGATCATCAAGCCTGACAGTTATGAGCAACCCTGACGGCACGTTCGCGCCAGGTGCGTAGGGCTGAGCGCTGTTCACGATTTGCTCAATTCTTGCGGCCTGACGCATCAGATGAATACGTTCATTCATGGTTATCGACAGATCATTGATGAAAAGCTTATGCTTTTCCATGATCCTAACAAGGTTGTCGCGAGACATGAGCCGCTGTTCGATCAACCGAACGCGATGCCCTGAATCCTCCGCCTGAGCAGTCGCCCCGGCCAATTGGTCTGGTACGCGGGCGTCTTCGATTTGCACAACGGCCGTGGCTTCATACACCTTCACTTGGCTGAGCGCGAAATAGAGCGACAACATGCAACCGACAAAGGTGATGGACAAAATGATCGAGGCACGACGACGTAACGCCGAAAGGATCTCGTCGAACGATTGGAACTGATTCATCTACGTACTCCCGCAAAGTTGCCCCCAATGCGTTCGCAACAGAGCATGCACAAACCGGCGCGCAGCCCTATCCACGACACATTGTAGCAAAACTGCCTAAATTTCGCCACGTCTATCCCGAGCCAGTTCGGAAACAAACCGTATCCCGATCCGGGATCGCGGCCTTTTTTTCGCCACATTTGCAATTGGATAACCCGATTTCCGCTGACAACAGACACCTGCGTTCATTGCCTTGGAATTGCACAAAGTGACAAAATCATTCCGTCGCAAATCCATTGCTGAAAACTCAAATCTCCACGATGGATTAGCGGTACAGATTGCGCCTCAGAATCCGCCGTAAAACTCGCACGGCCCGTCTTTAGATCTACGGCAAGCGCTTTAAATCCAAAGGAAATTCCAGCCTTTGCAAAATGCGCTTTGTACACGGCTTCCTTGGCGGAAAACACACGCTTTGGCAAAAACGCTTGATCCTCAACCGGCACCCCCGCGAGATCATCTTCGCTGCAAACCTCAGCGACAAGATCGGGGTCCATTGCAACGTCGGGTTCTAGATCCAGCCCCAAACCGGCATACCGCCCGGCCTCCGAGACAATTGCCATACAGATTTCGTCAGCATGTGTGATGCTGCCGGTTATGCCCTCAGGCCAAATTGGCGCGCGGTTATCCGCCATTGGAATGGCGGCGGGATGAATTCCCAATGACCACATCGCCTTGCGGGCTGCTGCGCGACCGCCGGTAAATTCAGCCCGACGGTTTGGAACAGCCTTAGCGATTGCTTTGGCTTCGTCTGGAAACAGCAGGGATGGATCATCAATGGGATCGGACATGGCCCAAGCAAGCCCAAGCGGCAAATCCGTTTGAGCGAGCATGGTCCGGATGCTTTCTGCCTCCGGGCTCATCATTGTTAGGCCCTCCGCCGTGACCGCATTTCGCGCCGCCGCGCCATAGCATCAGACCGCGATTGCGCACGATCATTGTTTTCTGGGGCGGTTTTTTCCGGGGTCGACTTGGCAATACCACCGTCCATTTTAGAGGCCACGCAAGCGACCAGATCGGACAAAACCGGGAAGCGGAAAATATCAGTGATCGACAAGCCCTTTGCGCCAAATTCATCGCGAATGGCGCGGTGCGCTTGCACCGCGAGAAGCGAATGGCCACCAAGATCAAAGAAACTGTCACGCCCGGTAAACCCTTCGACCCCAAGAATGTTGGTCCAGATCAGCGAAATCCCCTGCTCTACCGCGGCCAAATCGCTTGCCGAAGCATTCGTGGCCGAAGCATTCGTGACGGCAACCGGCTGCGGTGCAACGTCCTTTTTCACAACCGGCGCGGCTTTTGCCTGTGGTTTCGGCAGCGCCTTGCGGTCAACTTTTTTGTTGGGGGTCAGCGGGAATGCGTCCAGCTGAACAAACCGACCGGGAACCATGAAACTCGGAAGACTGCTGCCCATGGCGGTGCGCAAACCCGTCTCATCCTGCGTGGCACCGGTGTAATACCCGACCAGTCGAATGTCGCCCGGCACATCTTCACGGGCAACAACAACCGCTTGGGTCACACCGGCTTGGGCCTCGAGCAGGCTTTCGATTTCGCCAAGTTCAATTCGGAAACCACGTAGTTTTACCTGATGATCGACACGGCCAACAAAGTCGATGCGGCCATCATCGCGGCGGCGCACCAGATCACCTGTGCTATACATGCGACCATCGTGGAACGGATTTTCGACAAACTTTTCAGCGGTCAGTTCGGGACGGTTCCAATAGCCGCGTGTCACCCCGTCGCCACCGATCCAAAGCTCCCCTTCTTGACCGATTCCAACAGGTTCGCGATTGTCGTTCAGAACATAAAGCTGTTGGTTCACCAAAGGCTTACCGATGTTGACGGTCTTGTCATCGGCCTGGGCCGCTTCGACCGAAGACCAGATGGTCGTTTCCGTCGGGCCGTACATGTTGGTGATGTTCGCGGTTGTTATGTCACCAAATTCCCGGACCAACGCGCCGGGCAATGGCTCTCCGCCAAGGAACAAATGTTGCACCCGACCAAGCGCAAAACGAGCCTCGTCATTCATGGCAAACATCCGCGCCATCGACGGCGTGCATTGCAGATGCGTGACATCATGACGAACAATCTGTGCGGCGATGGAATAGTCATCTTCGGCCAGCTCAGGCGCTTTTTGAGCGGCTTTCACAACCTGCGCCAAGGGACGGAGCCCTTCCAGAACGACCTCGCGATCAATACCGTAATCAACCAGACAGGCGATTTCAGTCACCCCAATGCGTTTGAGTTGCTCGGCACGGGCCAGCGCGTCTTCAACGGTTCCAAACAATCCGCTGTCGTTGAAATACCGTTCAAAGGCAAAGTCCAAAATTGCGTCAAGATCGTCTGGCTCCAGCACATCAAGCTGCAGATCAAAGGCATTGTTCACACCTTCTGGCCGTTTGAAAGCCGGGAAAGCCCAAGCGTATTGTTTGATCAAACCGGCCGCAGAGGTCAGGTAATCACGCATCGGTTGGCGCGCGGTTTCGCGGGCTTCTTCGCGTGTTTCGGCGATATAGGTGTGCAACATCAATGAGATGTTGAAATCCTTGGGGTCATGACCGGCCTTGCGAAGCTCTTCGTGGTAAATCTTGATCTTGCCCGCAACTTCGTCGATCGACTGGCCCAGCAGGTGGGTCAGGACGTTGCACCCCAAACGCCCGGCCTCGCGCCATGTGTCAGGATTGCCGGCGATGGTCACCCAGACTGGCAGCTCTTTGGAAACCGGGCGTGGCTGGGTCACCACCTCATGCAATGATCCATCTGCACGCGGGAATGGCACAGGCTCACCGCGCCACAATTTGCGGATTTGATCAATGTTCTCGACCATCGCTTTTTTGTTGTTGGGCGGGGCGTTTTCTGGGCGCAGCACAAAATCATCCGGCTGCCAACCGCTGGCAATAGCCAGCCCAGCGCGGCCGTTGGTCAGGTTGTCGATCACCGACCATTCTTCAGCGATGCGGGCCGGATGGTGCAAAGGCGCGACCACCGATCCAGACCGGACACCAATATTGTGGGTCACGGCAGCAACGGCAGCTCCAGTTACAGATGGGTTCGGGTAAGGGCCGCCAAAGGCGTGAAAGTGACGTTCGGGCGTCCAAACGGCGCTGAACCCATTCTCATCTGCGAATTTCGCGCCTTCGAGCAGCATTTTGTATTTATCGCGGCCAACGCCATCGTCGTTGCCCCAATAATAGATCGAAAACTCCATTGCCGCGTCCGACATTGGCATCGGCCCTTTTGAGATCAGGCCGCGATCTTCGTCCGAGGTCAGAACAACCTTGAAACCACGTGCGGTGGTCCAGAACAACTCAAGCACAGAGATATCAAAGCTAAGCGATGTGACGGCCAACCAAGTGCCACCAACTGGAATAAGCGCGTCCATGCCGGCGTAGAAATTGATAACATTGCGATGTTCGATCATCACGCCCTTAGGCTTGCCAGTCGAACCGCTTGTATAAATCAAATACGCCAGATCGCTGGCATTGCTGGTGTCAGGCAAATTGTCGGCAGACGCGGCGGCAAGGCGCGGCTCTGCGTCCAACACCAAAATCTGAGCGCTATGTTTGGGAAGGTTTGGCTCAACCGCGGCTTGGGTGACGATCACCTTCGCATCGCTGTCTTCGACAAAATGTTGAAGGCGATCAGCCGGATAGCTCGGATCCATGGGAAGATACGCGCCCCCCGCCTTCAGGATCGCTAAGGCCCCTACCATAAGATCAACCGAACGCTGACAACACAGCCCAACGACTTTGCCAGAGCTCACACCCATATCGCGCAGCACATTGGCGGCGCGATTGGCGCGTGCATTCAGGTCGGCATAGGTCAGGCTTTGGCCTTCAAAGACCAAGGCCGTTGCACCGGGCGTCTTGGCAACCTGCGCTTCAAACGCGCGATGCATGGTCAGGTCGCGGTCGTAATCAACACCGGTGTTGTTCCATTGGTTCAGAACCGTTTGACGCTCAGCCTCTGGCAGAGCTTGTTGCAATTCCAAACGGGCAATCAAAAGCTCAACCATGGCGGCGGAAATTTTGCCACTGTCATAGCTGAGTTGCCCCAGTTCTGTATTGATTGTGATGGCCGTACCTTCGATATGCCCCACCGAAGACAAGCCGATGTGGGGCACGTTCGGCCAATCCAATTCGGGTGCCCGGGCAAAAAGGTCGGTGGCGACCCCGGCGTTGACCATCATGTTTTGTGCGATAGTTGATGCATCGGCGCGAAGGGGCACCCATGGCGCAACCACCCCGGAGGTCGCTTGGGCTTGTACCGTGGCATTGGTGTAGGCCAAGTCGATTTGGTCACGATCCGCCAGCATTTGAACCCACGCAATGACCTGCGCCACTCCGTCGGACAGGGTTAGAGACCGGGTTTCAATTTCGGCACTTTCAGCGGCAATACCGCCAAGTTCCAGAGGATGAAAATCGGCAAAAGCCCTGCGCCACGCGCCGTCACGACCAGCAACCTGCGAGATCGCAGTATCAACCGCTGAAAAATCCGTCGGCAGGGGCAAGACGTCGCCTTCGAGCGCGACAACAACCGGCGCAACGGGTGTTCCGCAAATACGGGTGATGTCTTCAAGCTCTAGCGCACCTGTTCCACAGGCCACCGTCAAATGATCGGAGGTTTCAAGCAAAACGGTACCGGGAGCGGCAGAGCCGTCGACCACCCGCGCGCTTTGAGCCAGCCAGATCTGGCCCTTGGCCCGGAATTTCGGCGCAGCAAGCGGGTTCCAATACCCGCCGTGATCCAGGGCGCGCACCAGGCGGGCCAGTTCTTCGGCAGGGCGCGAAAAGTCGAGCAATCCATACCCCGAAGGACGATCGGCCAAGGCGTGATAGCTTCTCTGGGACAGGTCTTGTTTGGTGCGTTTCAACGCCCCGGTTTCGAGTTGATCCAAAACGTCGCCAAAGCTGGCAATCGCCGCTTCATAGGCCTTGGTATTCAGGGTCAACGCCGTGTCCGTCGCCGCAATGTCAAAGCTTCGCGCCGCCAAAACGTCACCTTCATCGACGCCGCCTTCGATCATGTGCCACGAAATGCCATGCTGAGTTTCGCCGGCGATCATCGCCCAGACAGGCGCATTCAACCCTGCGTGACGTGGCAAGGGTCCGTCGTGAAAATTGATCGCCCCTTTGGATGGGATGGCCAAAACATCAGCAGGAATAATATCGAGATTGGCGATCGACAGAAGATAGTCAGCCTGAACATCCCCCATGCGCGCCCCAAGGTCTTTGCCCGGTGCCTCAACCCGCAGACCCAAACCCGTTGCCCATTCAGCGATACCCGCATTGCGGGTCACCACCGCTGCAACCGTGTTCCCTCGATCAAGCGCCGCCTGGGCGCATTGCACCAAGAGCGATTCATTGCCGATCACAATGCAGGAGAACTGGGTCATATTATTCACTCCGTTTAACTCTCAACAGCGGCTTGCCCGGCGACCGGGGTTGCTGCCATGCGCTTGCCCGGCAGCGGCCGGGTCATCGCTTGCAAATCATGTAGAATAAGATCGCGCAAAAATTGTGGCGGATCGGCGCGATCCTTGTTTTGGATGGCCCGACGCAGGCGCCAAAATAGCCCGCCTATGCCATGCATGACAGTCGCCAAAACCGCATAGGCGCGACCATGGTTGGTACTGAAATAGTGCCAACGGCTATCAAGCCAAAACGTGGGTATTCTGGTCCAAACCTTCATTCCGGTCGAAACAGATCCAATATGGGCAACGTGGCTTTCACGCACGTAATGCGTTTCATACCCGGCACGGGCCGCACGCAGACAGAGATCTGTCTCCTCGAAATATAGGAAAAACGTCTCATCAAAGAGGCCGATTTCGTCGAGCACGCTTTGACGCATCATGAGTGACGCACCAGCAAGCCAATCGACGCGCTGCGTTGTTTCTGGAATGCCGAGCGGCACAGATTTGTCTTTCAAGAGCCGCGAAATAGGCCCGAACCGCATGGCGCCTTCAAGCTCCGACCAGACCGACGGGAACCGGAACGCGGTGATATGCGGCACAGCATCTTCGCCATGGATATAGCTTCCGGCGAAACCCGCTTTGGGGGTCATTTCGAGATGGTTAAGCAGGTTGTGGAGCGCGTCCGGCGCCGGGAAAGCATCGGAATTGAGCAGATAGACGTAATCGGGTTTGGACCCGTCGGACCATCCGGCACGTATGCCAACGTTGTTGCCCGCACCAAAGCCACCATTGTGGCCGCTTTGGATGACGCGGATCGGAGCCCCCTGCGCCCAATCTGCCGTCGCAAGCCCCGCTTGCATAGCTTCAAAAGAACCATCGCAACTGTCGTTATCAACCAAGACCAGCTCGGCATTCAGCCCTTGCATTGCCTGCAAGGCCGCGCGAACCGACCGCAAGGTCATCTCAGGTGTTTTATAATTCAGCGAAACAACAAGAAGCTTGGACATTCTGTTACTCCGCCGCCTGTGTCGGGAAATCAAACACTTCACCGTTGCCAGCCGCCTGCGCTTCTGCCTGTTCAATGGCGGCGCGCATGTGCTCGGCCAGCACGCGAACATTGGGTTCAAGCACCATGCTGTCGTGGTCCCCGGGGACTTCCTGAACATCGACATGCGGTACAAACAAGCCCCAGTCATTGTCATGCGTCAAATACGTACGTTCCGAATTGACCATGGCACCGTCTGAGACCTGCCATTTTCCGTGCAGCGGTGGGCGGAAGAGGACAAGCCGGCCATCCCACGGTTTTAGCGTGTAGGTCGCGATTGACCGATAAAAGGCAGCTTCGATTTCCGCATTATGGAAGGCCCCGGAATGATCCGTTTCCGCGGTTTCGCGGCGCTTCTCAATTTCCCACGCGATCCGGTTTTTGGCCCAGATAAACGGGTAAAGCGGACCTTTTTCGCGGGCTTGGTGCCACTGGATGATCATGCGATCTTTGCGGCTCAAAGGCCTACGCTGCGGGAGCGGCGTGTCGAGCATCACCACAATCGAGACGTGCTCACCCATCGCCTCAAGCTGATGCGCAACCTCGTAGGCGGTGATGCCACCGCCCGAGAAACCACCAAGCATATACGGCCCATGCGGCTGAACCTGACGGATTTCGGCAATGTAATCGCGCGCGGCGTCCGAAATTGTTTCATGGGGATCTTCTCCGCCCATGAGGCCTTTGGCCTGAATGCCATAGAACGGACGATCCGCGCCCAACAGATGGGCAAGGTGGCGCAGGTTGAGCACATTGCCAAACATGCCAGCGATCAGGAAGAACGGCTGTCGCGCCCCGCCGTCCCCATCATGCATCGGAACAATATGGCGGAACCGGCGTTCTGGTGCTTTGGGGGCGTCCGATGTGCCGCTTGCGTCCGGCATTCCAACTTGATCGGCAATCAAGGCCGCGCATTTGCGGATCGTCGGAGCCTCGAACAATACAGAGATCGGGAAATCTACTCGGAAGGCTTTCTTAACTTTGGCGAACAGGCGCACCGCAATCAGGCTATGCCCGCCCAGGTCAAAGAAACTGTCTTCGACACCCACGTTTTGAACCCCCAGCAGTTCTTCCCAGAACTCGGCCAATTGGCGTTCAATTTCGTTTTCAGGAGCAACATAATCTCCCTCAAGCTGCGGGCGATCGAACTTTTGCGTCTCTCCGGCTTCCGCGGAGGAGGCCGCAGTTTGCCGAGTCAAAGCGTCGATATCCATGGAAGACACGACAACTTGCGGCGCATTCAGCGCCAGCGCCCTGTAAAAGGCATCCACACCTTCCGCAGGTAAAATCCCCTGCGACAGGTTATGGGCCAAACGCTCTTCGGCGGCGGACAGGGCATGGCCTGTTTCAGGCCCTTCGTCGAACTCAACTTCAGCGGCGGTCAAACGCGGCGCTGCCTTGAGAACATCGAGACTGTCGAGTTTGCGGATGGTAAACCCGGTCATCTCAACCACAACATTGCCGTCGACATCGCACAAGGTGACATCGAAACTGGCGGTTTCGGCCTCGGCCCTGTTTTCTGCTGCATTGCGCACCCACGAGACAATCCGATCCGGCAGCGCTTCGTGGACGCGGACACGGGCATAGCGCACAGGCACCCAGAGATGCGTGGGCTGATACCCTTCGATCAATTCCATCGCCCAACCTGTGGCAATGTCCATCAGGGCCGGATGCAACAAGCAACCGTCATTCAAAGCCAGTTCCGGCAAGGACAATTCGGCAATGCCTTCACCGCGGCCAATGGCGCGATTATCGAGCACTTTCCAACGCGGGCCAAAGGCAAGATGAACCTCTTGTGCGGCTGATAGCTTTTGATCGGGCACGCCAGATGGTGCGCCACACCGGGCATGAATCGCATTCAAGTCAACCGGCTCCGGTCGGGCCATGGGCAGCAACGCCAGAGATCCTTGGGCCGTAAGCGCATGTCCTTTACGTCCGCCAAGGGTGGCGTCCGCCAGCACGTCAAATCCGTACCCGTCATCTGTCCGGTTCAGGCGAATGCGTACATCACGGGCACCGCCATCGGCCACTCGGAGCGGGCGCAAGAAATCAAGGTCGCGAAGCTCAAACGCGCCGCTTTGATGATGCGCCTCAAGCACATGAGCGGCGAGGGTCAGATACCCCGTCCCCGGCAATAACGCATCGCCCGCTTTGGTGCGGTGTTCGTCAATAAACCAATCGTCGCTGCTATAGTTTGCATGAAACACACGGTTGCCGTGGTCATCAAAAGTCATCTCATCCAGCAAAGGCAAGGTCACCGGTTCGACAGGTGCTTGTGGAAGGTCGCCAGCACGTGCCGCAACAGCCTCGGCCGCCATACCAACTTCGTTCCAGATACCCCAATTGATGGCGACAACTTTGGTTTTGCCACTGCGCGCGCGGGCAAACGCATTAAGGAATTCATTCGCGGCGACATAGTCGATCTGGCCTGCCGGCGCAGTCACGGTGGAGGATGAACTAAACAACGCCATCCATTCGACAGCACCGTCGGGAAAGACTTGGCCCAACACTTCTGTACCGTGGATTTTCGGAGTGAACACATCTTCGACGGACGCAGGGGTTTTGGTCAACAAAGGTGCGTCATCAATCACACCAGCGCCGTGGATAATGCCTGTGATTGGGCCGAATGCATCCTCAACGGACTGGCGCACCGCCTGCATTTGATCACGATTGCAGACATCAGCGGCCTGAACCATGACGGTTGCCCCCGCCCGTTCAAGGTTTTGAACGGCACGAATACGCCGCGCAATCGCATCATTTGGTGCGTGACGAGTCAGGTAATCATCCCAATTTTGCCGTTCGGGCAATGATTTGCGTGCCAAAAGCACCAAATTGGCCCCATGGGCTGCAAAGTCTTGGGCAAGGCTTAGGCCGATCCCGCCAAATCCACCGGTAATAAGATAGGTTCCGTTTCGGACGGCTTGTGGGACAGGTTCCAAAATCACAGGTTTCATTGTAGATTCAAACCGACGGTCTGCCCGCAAGGCCGCCGCGGTGGCCGCAGGTTCGGCCATCATCTCTTCGAGAACACGGCCTGTCAGAGATTGCATCACCTGCGCATGGCCGGACATCGCCTTGGCCCGACCAAAAAACGAGGCCTTGGGCGCTTGGGGCAACTCAAGATCGCAGGTGCTAACCGTTACGCCCGGCAATTCGCGTGGGATAACGCGGGCAGGCCCGGCAATGGTTGCCTTGGCCGGGTAGGGCAGCGCTTCGTCGCGCAACTTGGCAGCACCATTTGTGAACACGGTGATATGGGGCTTTGCCGTCCCTTCATCAGCCAGAGCTTGGGCCAGAAACATCAGCGAATAGAAACCTTGCTCCTGGATACGGTGGAAGAAGGAGGAGCCGGGACGATGGCTTTCATCTTGGGTCACCAGCCAAAAATGCGCGATCCGTGTCGGAACCAACCCGCGCGCGGACATGTCCTGAAGCAGCAGATCATAACCTTCGCGGCCCCGTTCGGGCGACAGAAGATAGCGATCATCCGAAAGCCGCGCAAAGCTATCGCCAACGCGCACGTCAATCACATCATGACCCGCAGCACGCAGCTGCGACGCTGCCCCTGCGGAAAGGCCGGCGTCATCCGCAAAGATCAGCCAGGTTTGCGGCTCGGCATCGCTCAGGTCAGCCACATCCAGCTCGACCTGCGCAGAGCGCGGACGCCAGACCGGTTTCCAGCCCCAATCCGCGACGTCTTCGTTGCGCATCAGGAATTGCGGCGAGCTCTCTGTCGTTAGCTTGCCGGGTTCAATGAAATAGGAACTTCGCTGGAAAGCATAGGTTGGGAGCGGCACCCGAATGCGGCGCGCTTCGCCCCAGATTTGTTCCCAATCTATGTCAGCCCCCAACGCCCAAAGGCGGCCCATCACTTCAAACATGTGTTTGTCGTCTGGGATAATATCTTCGGGGTGGCGCAGCGAAGAAACAACCTGATTGGCAGAAACATCGCCATGCTGGCGCGCCAAAGCGCTCAGCGCTTTGCCCGGCCCAACTTCGAGAAAAATCCGATTGTCGGCTGCAAGCGTACCGACGCAGTCGGCAAAATGCACGGTGCCGCGCAGGTGTTCGACCCAGTAGTTCGGGTCGGTCGCTTGTTCGTCCGTCATCAATGTGCCGGTGCGGTTGGAGGTCAGCGGAATTTGCGGCGCGTTGAGCTGAATCCTGTTCAGGTAAGCGCGAAAGTCTTCGAGGATCGGTTCAAGCATGCGGCTGTGGGCCGCGATATCGATCTGAATTCTTTGGGCGTCAATGTCGCGCGATGCCAACTCAGCTTCGAGAGCATCCAAAGCCGCCTGTGGGCCAGAAGCCACCGACAATTCGGGCGCATTCACGGCCCCAAGATCAAGCTCAGCCCCCAACAGTGGGCGCAAATCCTGCGCGGCCATTGCCACCGACAACATGCCGCCAGCAGGCACCGTGTCAAACAGTTTGCCGCGCAGGTGAACAAGGCCAATGCAATCTTCAAAGCTCATGACACCGGCAACGCAAGCGGCGGTGTTTTCACCCATGGAATGACCGGCCAGAGCCGTCGGCTGAAGACCCCAGCTTGTCCAAAGCTGGGCCAAAGCATACTCGACGATCATAATCAGCGGCAGTTGCAAAGAGGGCGTTCGCAGCGCGTCATCGGCCTGAGCGCGATCTGCCTCAGCCGGGAGCCAAAGCGACCGCATGTCAGCGTCTGTCAGAGTGGCCAAATGGTCAAGCCCGCGATCCATCCATTCGGCAAAGACCGGTTCCGTTTCATAGAGATCACGGCCCATGCCCGCATACTGCGCGCCACCACCGGGGAACATAAAGGCGATCTCAGGGCTTTCCAGCGCGGTGTGCGAATGCACCCGGCGCGGGTTGTTTTCATCCAACAATTTGGCAGCTTCGGCGTGGGTTTCTGCCACAACCACGCGACGCTTTTCAAAAGCGCGGCGGCCGTTTTGCAACGTCCACGCAACATCGGCCAAATCCTGTTCGGGGTAGCCACGCAAATGATCCGCGAGACGCGTGGAATTGCCATCAAGCGCAGCCTTTGACTTGGCCGAAAGACTCAGGATTTGGAACGGAAAATCGCTTTCTTCGGACCCCATGCGGTCAGGTGCTTCTTCCAAAATGACATGCGCGTTTGTTCCCCCGACACCAAGCGAGTTCACACCGGCGCGACGCGGGTGACCTTGGTTTTGCCAATCACTCAGGGTGTCGTTAACGCGAAACGGAGAGTTTTCGAAATCAATCGCAGGATTTGGGGCCTCAAATCCCAAAGAAGGCGGCATTTGTTTGTGATGCAAGGCCATGGTCGCTTTGATCATGCTTGCGACACCTGCGGCCGTATCGAGATGACCAATATTTGTTTTTACCGATCCGATCCGACAATGCCCAAGCTTATCAGAGGTTTCCGAAAAGGCCTGGGTGAGCGCGGCAACTTCAATCGGATCACCCAAATATGTGCCGGTGCCGTGGCATTCGACATAATCAACGGTGTCGGCGGTCACGTCGGCAATGGCATGTGCTTCGGCCACGGCTTTGGCCTGACCATCCACAGATGGGGCCAAATAACCCGCCTTTTGCGCACCATCGTTGTTTACGGCTGTGCCTTTGATGACACCCCAAATATGATCGCCATCCGCCACCGCATCGGCCATCCGACGCAACACAACCACACCCGAGCCAGACCCAAACACTGTCCCTTGGGCGCGATGATCAAAAGCGTGACATTCGCCATCCGGGCTCAGGATTTCATTTTCCTTGTAAAGATAGCCGCGCCCTTGCGGCAACTCAATCGTCACGCCTCCGGCAAGCGCCATATCGCATTCGCCATTCAGCAATGCCTGGGCCGCGTAATGGGTCGCAACCAAGGAGGTCGAGCACGCCGTTTGGACCCCAATCGACGGGCCGTGCAAATCGAGAATATGGCTTAGGCGCGTGGTCAGAAAATCCTTGTCGTTGCCCGTGTGACGCAACAGGAACATGCCAGTATTTTCGACCAGGTCGGGGTTCGAACAAATGTTGAAATAGAAATAGCTGCCCATACCGCAGCCTGCAAACACACCAACTTGGCCGGGGAAGTTTTCCGGCACATGACCGGCGTTCTCCAACGCCTCCCACGAGGTTTCCAGAAACTGACGGTGTTGCGGATCCATGATCGCGGCTTCTTTGGGGGAAAACCCAAAGAATTCAGCGTCGAACATGTCGAAATCGTCAAGCGGTGCCGCAAAGGGCACATAGTCGCGATGGCGGATAAGGCCGGGATCTTCACCAGCGGCTTTGAGCTCGTCTTCGCTCAAACGGCGGATCGAGGACACACCATCGCGCAGATTGCGCCAATAGCTGGCAATATCATCCGCCCCCGGAAGGTGCGCGGCCATGCCGACAATGGCGATGTCGTTTTCACCAAAGTTTTGTGTGTCGCTCATCATGAATCCAATACCCCGCCACTGCGTCCCCGCCAATTTACGCGCCCTTTGCGCAGGAAATGGGGCAAATTTGAGGTTTTCGAGCCGTCGGCTGCCGCAATTAATGACGCCCGGCCCCTGCATCTTTTACGCTCGGGCGGATTGGCACATCATTTGTAGCAAGATTGTTGCCAAATTGGAAACGGGAGTGGTTAGAGGCTTTTCCCCGCAAATGACAAAATCGCGGCCCAGTTTATCCAAAGAGCCATTGCCGCAAGCCCAAGACCAACGGCCGCGAACCCCAGATCATGCAGTGGATCCCACGCCCCCATGCGCCGCGCCAGCCAAACAACAACAGGATAAGCCAACACAAATGCTGCGCCATAACCAATCAGAGCGCCAAGCAAACCAGACGCCTCTAAACCGATCAAAAGGCAGGCAATCATCAGGACAGCCCGCGCCGCCGCCAGAACAAAGAACCGCTTGGAATCACCTGCGGCAAGGGCCGCCTGATCATATGTCATGACGATCAGCATTGGCATTTGGGCAATGGCCAAAATGACGGCGATTGCCCCCGCGTCCAAATAGCGATGATCATACAGAAGATCGACAATCCAGACGCCCATCACCGCAAAGATGCCGACAAATCCCATTAGCAACAGCGACACAGCCACGCGCATCTTGCGAAGTTTGAGGAAATTTTCCCGGCTCTCGGTTGGGGGTGTTTCGCGATAAATGGGGATCAGGATTTTCTGGGTCACCATACCGCCAAGCATCATTGGAAAAGACGCCCAAAAGAAGCCGATATTGTAGATACCAAACATATCCAGCGGCACAAATTTCCCGATTAATATCTTGTCCGCTTGGCTAAAGAAGAAGCCACAAACGGTGGCCAGGAACACCCATTTTCCGAAACCGATCAATTCGCGGGCTGCTGATTTTTCCCAATGAAACTTGTTACTTGGCCCCGGTAGATAACGCCAATTGATCACCACTTCGACCAATGCGCCCACCACGCCCGCAATCACCAGTGCCCAGACAGAATGGGTCCATAAGGCGAGACCGATACCGACGGTGACTCCGACGATTTGGGTGACCATGTCCAAAAGCGTGACGCGACCTAGATTCAGGTGTCTGTTGGCCGTCACCATTTTGGTCGGCCGAAAGCCGGTGATCAGCAATGTTAGCGCCGAAACAGGTAGCATCTGTAAGAGCAGATCCTGACCGTAGACCCATGTCATCGGCCAAGCGCAGGCGCAGGCGACCAGCCATAAACCGAAACCGCGGACAACCTGAATGCTCCACGCGGTGTCCAGAAAATCACGGTCATCACCACGTTTGCTTTGCATAATGGCAGGTGTCACCCCGACATCTGAAAACTGCCCCAGCCCCATAAGGAACACCATGACAAGCGCCATAAGACCAAAGGCTTCGGGGAACAAAAGCCGGGTCAGGATCAGGTTCGACGCCAGTCGAATCATCTGGCTCATGCCAAATCCACCGATCGTCAAAACCGACGACCGCAGAACCCGCGCCCCGAGCGAAGAGCCTTGGAATTTTGCCATCACGCTCATCGGCTTCGGCTCCAACCATCGACGCGATTGCGGGTCAGTTTGCTGATCAGCGCAACGCCAGAATAAACCGCAAATCCGATAGGATCACGCAGGGCGATGCCCAATTTTCGGCTCGTCGGAAAGCTTGGCTTGTCGTCATTTTCGATAAGTTCCGGGAATTGTTCTGCGATCTGGTCCACCCCGGCATCCTGACGTCTGCGGACTTTGACCAAATTCGCGAAGCCTTCGGCAATTGGCCAATTATAAGAGGCCGGAACGCCAATCCGCTCGTCCGGTCGAAAACTGAGACGGACAAATGTGTCGTCAGAAATGATATCGGGATAGGTGTCCCACCGCTCGCGTCCGGCTTGGTTAACTGCGAAAACCCCGCATCCCGGAACGCATTCCGTCATGAAAGGCACTTGCCGCCAGATGCGTGCATAAGTGCGGCTCATCCAGCCCTGAGCGGTGATATTCACAGTCCCGGATGCATAGCGGGCCGACGCGCTATCCAAAGCATTGGACAATTGCCACAGAACGCCGCGACTGATGGTGACATCGGCATCAAGATAGACCCGAGTTGCCCCCAGAGCGGCGGCGTCACCGGCATTCAACGCACCGAGTTTACCACCTGTCGCCAAATCCAAAACATCGAGCCGCCAACCCCGCGCCACGAATTGGTCATCCATGGCCTGTGCGCGGGCCACCGTGTCATCGTGGCACCCGTTGGCAACGACGACAACCTGCACGCCAGCCCCCTCCCAATCCGACTCCAGAATCGCCGACAGGCAGCCACCAATCAGTGCCGCCTCGTTACTTGCAGGAAGGATAACAGAGAGCCGGACAGCCCCCGTCATGTTGTCTTTCATCATAACCCGTACCCGAGGAGCCACACCTTGCGAAAATACAGGCCCCTTTGCTTTACCTCATGGCAGTTAACTATGGCCAAAGAATGGAAACGGCTAGATTATTTCCAAGAGCTGCCTTTGGGAGGGCGGCGTGCTGCTCAACTTTTCAAGGCTAGATCAAAGTGACGCAAGGCTTGCGGATCGGATATATTGTTCCCCAGTTTCCGGGGCAAACGCACATTTTCTTTTGGCGCGAAATTCTGGCGCTTGAGGCGATGGGGCACGAAGTACATGTGTTTTCAACACGTAAGCCCCCCAAGGGGCTGATTGCGCATGACTGGTCGGACAAGGCCATGGCGCGCACAACCTATTTGGGAAGCGTTAACCCGGTCAGTGCCGGGGTCGCAGCAACGCGGCTATTGGGGCAAGGTCTTTTGGGGTGGATGCTCCGCGAAGGTGGGCGTTTTTCCAAGGACGCGTTGCTGACTTTTTCTGCGGCACAACAGCTTACAAAACATGCCAAAGCCCTGAAACTAGACCATATTCACGCACATTCCTGTGCGCGTGCCTCGCTTATTGCATGTTTTGCACATCATCTGGGGGCACCACGCTATTCGCATACATTGCATGGTCCGCTGTCAGACTATGGCCCAGGGCAGCGGTTAAAATGGGAACATGCGAGCTTTGCAACCGTGATCACACAGAAGCTTGTGAACGAGATCAGCAAAGAACTCGCAGGGCACCTGCCGGAACGGATCGTCATCCGCCCCATGGGTGTTGATATCGACGCCCTCAGCCGCACGAAACCCTACGCACCACCAGAACATGGCCGTCCGATCCGCGTGTTTTCCTGTGGGCGGTTGAACATTGTTAAAGGTCACCAGGATCTCATGTCCGCCACCCGGCAATTGATCGACCAAGGCGTCGATATTCGGGTTGAAATTGCCGGAGAAGACGATGACGGCGGGCACGGCTATCGGGCTGAGCTTGAGGCGCATTTAAAGAAGCTGCACCTTCAGGATCACGTCAAATTGCTTGGCGCGATCGACGCAGACCAAGTTAAGGCCAAGCTTGAAGAGTCGCATCTGTTTGTTCTTGCGTCGTGGCACGAACCACTGGGCGTTGCCTATATGGAGGCGATGTCTATGGGGGTTCCGACCATTGGCACCGATGCGGGCGGCGTGCGCGAGCTGATCGAAGACAGCGTGAACGGTTATCTCGTCGAACCCAAAGCTCCGAGCCAATTGGCGCGTGTTATCCGTACTTTGGCCGGTGATCCGGCTGCACTGCAACGCCTTTCGGACGCGGGGCGTGCCCATGTGGTTGAGAATTTTCGGGCGTCTTTGGGCGCTGATACGCTTGTGGCTGAAATCAACACCGCAATGGGGCGTTAGAGCCCGGCCACCTGCAGACTTTGGCCAGCGGCCCCTTCAAACAATAACTCTTCAACTCCAGACATGCGGATCGTCACAGTTTCGCGGTGGGCCAAGAACTGGGTGCCTGTTTGTTCAAATCGGTAGTCTGCTGGCTTGCCCGGAAGCAACGCTTTGTCTGTTCCGGGGCCGCCATGCATCACGTCACTGCCCCCCCCGCTGACCAATGTGTCATTGCCTGATCCTGCAATCAGCACATCCTCGTGGGCGGTGCCTTGCAAACGTTGGTTTCCGGTTCCAGCAATCCGCGTGATGCCATTGCCAAAGGCGGCAATGTCTCGTTGTTCCCATTCTCCCGGTGCAGCGGCGTTGAAGGCCATCAACATATCCCAACGGGGATTTTTGTCATCCAGGTGTCGAAGCGCCCCCCAACTGCCCCACTTTGTAGCCGGAGCCACATCGACAAAGGCGTTAAACATCGTGCCGCCCGCCCGAACCCAACCGCCGAGCAAAAGCTCATATAAATTGGCCATTTCAGGGGTATAATTGAATTCGGTCATAAAGGCCGTCAGCCTATCGTCATTGACTTGCGCCCCGTGCGCCGTGACATGGGTGCCGCCTTCGTACATCACCAACCGCAGGCCAGCCTTGCGCGCGACCGCCGCCTGATACGGGAAAATCTCTTCGGTCAGTTCACGCAATGACCCGTCTTCGAGCGCCAGAGTGACCGGGGCAATCGCCGCTTCAAATCGGGCCCTCTTGACGTATTCGCGCAAGGAGACCCGCCGCAGCCCTTGCGACTCGCCGGCTTTGATCGCGACCTCTTCGGACTGATCAAGCCACGCATTCATCGTCTTCGCCATCTCTGGCGACCCAAGTTCATAGCCAAAATAACCGGTCACCGCATAGGCATCAAAACTGTCCTGCGGAAATGCGCCAAGCTGAAGAAACGCCAAAGGAGCACGCAAAATATCCTCTTCCAGTCCAGGCCAACCCGTATGAGTGGTAACCACACGCACCAGCTGATCCTCGGCCGTGTCTCCATATACCTCTGACCAGATATTCATGATCTGCGCCGCCCGCATTCCATAAAACTGCATCCAGCCCGTATCGCTTTCACCCCACAATCCAGTGGCCTGATCACGCGCCCAAGCGGCCTGCGGGAAAATGTGGTTCCAAACCTCGTTAGAATACTCAACATGTACCTTAAGCCGAGGGTCGAGCCCCCTTTGAACCGTCTGCGCAAACTGGCGTACATAGTCGTCATTCGCCATATGCGGCAGCGTAAACCAAGGGTCGGCACCGATATGGTTGGCCAGACGGATCATGACCTCAAGCGGCACGCCCCATTGGGTCCAACTGGCATCAGAAAACCTCGGGCGATCATCCCATCCAATAACCGGCGACCCGTTGGTCAACATCCAATCCATAAACCGGATCGACCGCATGTCTTGAATTTTCTCGATCCAAGCCGGGTTGAACAGCGCGCCAGCCTCATACATGTCCACATGTTCTTCACGCAGGATCACGATGTTTCGGATCGGGTCGCTTGCATCAATTTCGGTGATTTGCAGGCCAACCAAACCTTCGCCGGGACTATAGGTAAACGCAATTTGCCCGTCCGAGTATTTGGCGCGTTTCGCCCGGCCGGTCAGCCGCAGTTGACCCTGTCCCTCATAGCTGACCAGGTAACGGCCAGAGAGTGATTTGGCCTCTTCGGGCTGCTCCGTCAGCAGGACAGCCTCCAGAGCTGACACCCCATCAGGTAGCGAAGTCGGCCAGCCGTTTTCGTCCAGAAATCCACCAGCACGCAATTCTTCTGTGCTGACCGCACCCCATTGGCTGCCTTTGTGGCCAACCCAACCACGTGCGCTCTTCATAAGGTCGAGAAACGGATGCTGGGTCGACCAATCAGAAATACCATTTAACCCAAGACCAAGAACCGGCACCCCAGTGGGCCGCGCTCCGCTGGGCGGCAAGGTAACGGCAAGGCGTCGTGGCAATTCAACCGTTATCGTTTCGGGTTGTTCAGCATCGGACTGCGGGGCGCTTGGAACCGGCGTTTGTTCAGAGGCCTGCACTTTTGGAATGTCCTGCCAAATGGCCTCTGCTACGGCTGCAAACTCGTCAACCAGATCTGGATGCAATGTGGTCGGGGGGCGAAACTCTGCTGGTGGCATGTCATTATAGAGTGACGCATAAGTCACCATAGCGGCCAATAAGTACAACGAGGGCGTCCCATGCGGCGCATCATCAGAATACAGCGCCTGCGCGGGCAATCCTTCCAATACCCCCCCATCTGCCAAGAGTTTGGACAAAATAGATGCGACTGGGATCAACTGAACATTCTGCGCCGGACGGGTAACTGCTAATGTGCCGATCAGCCCTTCATACCACGCGTGATAATCACCCTGATTGAAGGTGTGGTATCGTCTCAGTCCGCGCGCATTCGGTGGGAAAGAGCCTGTAATGCTCCCCATCTCGGCCCAACCTTCGTAAACAAACAACCGAGCGTTTGGGCTTTCAGCATGGACCCAATCAAACACTTTGATCATCGCCCCAAGGGGGCTTTCGTTTGACGGGTTGTCCCCCTCATAAGGTGCGTCAGGCTTTTGATATTGCACAAAGTTCGCTGGCGTAACGACAACGGCATCGAAATCCACATTGCCAAAATCCCCGCGTCCGGCCCCTTTGACACCGCTAAAGCTCCAGTTTGGCGCAGGCGGGAGGCCTTCGGAAAAATTGCGCAGAAATCCCCACTGCCCTTCCACGGCAAACTCTTTGCCCGCGGCCTTGGCCATTTCATTGAGCCAATGCGGAACGTTGGTGTGGTCATCTTCTTCGCTCAGATGATGCACCAATGAGTTGCCGAAAAAGTAGACCGAGCTGGCATCCCGCTCCTGAGCAAGGGCCGCCCCGCCAGCCAAGATTGCAATGCTGACCCATGCCGCAAGTCGTTTTATCATCTGCCCACCCGTATCGCACATATTGCCACCGCTTTTATCCTATTATGCCGTAGGTCAGGGCAAGCTCAAACAAACCGTTTGCCGTTATTTGCGCAAGCGGGTGGACATTACCAAGGCACCTGTTCGCCTGCCCAATCATAGAATTGGCCGGTTTGGTTCGGTTGCAGATTGTCAATCACCTTCAAAAGGTTGCCTGCTGCGGTTTCCGGTGCCACCGAAGGATGCCGACCAAGGTATTTTTGCGTGAAAGGCGTTGCCACGGTGCCGGGGTGCAAGGCGACACAGATATTGTGTTTGTGGCTGCGTAACAGTTCGATTGCTGCGCAGCGGATGATCTGATTGAGCGCGGCCTTGGAGGCCCGATAGCTTGTCCAACCGCCCAAACGATTGTCCCCAATCGAGCCAACCCGCGCAGATAGGGCCGCGATCACGCTGCGCCGGTCCTTTGGCAACAATCGGGCCGCATGGCGCAACACAAGGGCCGGACCAATGGCATTCAGTGCAAACTGATCTGCCATTGCCTGAGCGCTCAAGGCACGGATTGATTTTTCGGGTGGGGCCCCGGCGATTTCCAACGCCCCCGTTGCAATCAGAACGAAATCGTAAGGCCCGCTCAACGCGCTCAACTGTGCCTCCACGCAACCCTCATCTGTGACATCGAACCCGGTTTGGCTCCGTGACAGGGCGTCAAGCTTAAACCCGCGCGCCACAAGCGCTTGGGAGAGCGCGCAACCGATCCCACCACTTGCTCCTATGATCAATGCCCGCTGCATGCCATCTCCTTTGATCAAGGACATAGCGCAACAAAGCGTTTGGGCAAAAAACCTGCAAAATCCACTTTTCATTCACGCCAAGCGCGGTATAGTCCCGGCCATGTCAATGACCACACATATCGCCAAAATCGCGCGCCTTCCGGTGCCGTTTGCGCGTCGCCCGCTTTCCGGGCGCGATGGTTTGTGCATTGACCTACTCCTAACTCGCCTCTGAGCGCGGCCATTGCGGCGCGCGTGCTCAGAGGAGATGCGATCGCGCCGATAATCCCGCATATCAGTTAGGAAAACTCCATGAACAAAGTGAATCTGGCGCAAAAGCTCGCCATGTTTGACAGCCACTGGGACCCGCATGTGGTCGCCAGCTACAACAACAACGATGTGATGGTTGTGAAGTTTCAGGGTGAATACCCGTTTCACAAACATGACACGACCGATGATTTCTTTTTGGTGCTCGAAGGCGAAGTCACCATGGATTATCAAGACCATGACCCGGTGACATTTGGCGCTGGTGAGTTGGTTGTCGTGCCCGCCGGGGTGATCCACCGCCCGCGCGCCGAAAAAGAAGTCAAAGTGCTTTTGATTGAACCCAAAGGCGAACCAAATTCCGGGGATAGCGACCGCGCGCCTGCCCTCAAACCGCATATCTGATCAGGACCAAAGACCATGACAAAAGACAGAGTCGTCATTTTTGACACCACCTTGCGCGACGGCGAACAGAGCCCCGGCGCAACCATGACCCATGACGAAAAGCTCGAAATTGCTGAGCTGTTGGATGATATGGGCGTCGATATTATCGAAGCGGGTTTTCCGATCGCCTCCGAAGGCGATTTCCGCGCAGTGTCCGAGATCGCCCAGCGCTCCAAAAACTCGGTGATCTGTGGCTTGGCGCGCGCGCAACTGCCTGACATTGATCGCTGTTTTGAGGCGGTGAAACTGGCTGCTAAGCCGCGCATTCATACCTTTATCGGCACCTCGCCCTTGCACCGGGCCATTCCGAACCTGACCATGGATGAGATGGCGGATCGTATTCACGAAACCGTCACCCATGCCCGCAACCTGACCGACAATGTGCAATGGTCGCCAATGGATGCGACACGCACCGAATGGGATTACCTGTGTCGTGTTGTTGAAATCGCCATCAAGGCCGGGGCCAGCACGATCAATATCCCTGACACGGTAGGCTATACGGCCCCACGCGAAAGCGCCGATCTGATCAAGCGTTTGATCGAAACGGTTCCGGGTGCCGATGAGGTTGTCTTTGCCACCCATTGTCACAACGATCTTGGAATGGCGACGGCAAATGCGCTGGCCGCGGTCGAAGGCGGTGCCCGTCAGATTGAATGCACCATCAACGGCCTTGGAGAACGCGCCGGTAACACCGCGCTCGAAGAGGTGGTTATGGCGCTCAAGATCCGCGGTGACATCATGCCGTTTGAGACCAATATCGACACCAAGAAAATCATGCATATCTCGCGCCGTGTTGCGACTGTCGCGGGCTTTCCGGTTCAGTTCAACAAGGCGATTGTTGGCAAAAATGCCTTTGCCCACGAGAGTGGCATCCATCAGGATGGCATGCTGAAAAACGCCGAAACCTTTGAAATCATGCGCCCCGAAGATGTGGGCCTGGCGGGGACGTCCTTGCCATTGGGCAAACACTCGGGCCGCGCTGCTTTGCGCGCCAAGCTCAAAGAGCTCGGAATTGAGGTCGGTGACAACCAGCTCAAGGATATCTTTGTGCGCTTCAAAGATCTCGCGGATCGTAAGAAAGAGGTGTTTGACGATGACATCCTCGCGCTTGTGTCCACAGCCGAAGACGATGAGACACAGCTCAAGCTGGTCAATATGCGGGTGGTTTGCGGCACCGGTGGCAAGGCCGAGGCCGAGCTTGAGATGGAGATCGACGGCCAAGATGTGACCGCGACCTGCAAAGGGGACGGCCCGGTTGATGCCACCTTCCGCGCGGTGCGCGAATTGCACCCCAACACCGCACGCCTGCAGCTGTATCAGGTTCATGCCGTCACCGAGGGCACCGACGCGCAGGCGACGGTTTCCGTTCGTCTCGAAGAAGATGGTAACATCGCCACCGGCCAATCCGCCGATACCGATACGGTTGTCGCATCGGCCAAGGCCTATATCCAAGCGTTGAACCGCCTTTTGGTACGCCGCTCCAAGGTTGGCCCCGGCGCTGATACCAAGGAAATCAGCTACAAGGACGTCTAAATCCACTGAACAACCGGAGACCGTTTGATGCGGTCTCCGGATTTCCAAATGCCGTTACGAACAGTATTTGACCGAAGCTTTTTGCATTCTTTTCAACTGCTTTTTCACGCGGGCGCGACCGGGCAGTTTCTCTAAAGCGGCCATATTGTTCGTTCCATTGTACCAAGCGTCAAACAGGAGCGCCTTGATGTCTTCATCCAAGGTTTGATCAGCGACTTGGTACATACAATGGCATTGTTGCTGGGTTTTTCCGCCTGCACGTCCCTCTGAGACCATCTTTTTACATGTTTGTTGTGCGCTGGGCGCGGCCTGCACAAACGTGGCTGTAACACAGGCAATCAGGCCAATACTTATCAATAATTTCAAAATCCTACCCTTAAATCAGACTACCCGTATGATCTATAGTTGTAACATGTCCAAAGTCAAAACCCGTTTGATCTTGGCTTTCCCCCTTGCCGCTTGGGCCTCAATCATGATGATCAAACTCAAACGCATCGTACAGGCCGGACCATGACCCAATTCACCATTGCCTCTTTCAACGTCAAAAACCTGATTGGTGCAGACAAAGAATACTACAAATTCCAAACCTACACGCCCGAGGAATACGCGTGGAAACAGGATTGGTTGGCCGATCAATTGCTCACAATGAATGCCGACATTGTTGGGTTTCAAGAGATTTTCGAAGAGGAAGCGCTGCAATCCGTGATCGACGAAGCCTCGGTTCGGGCTGACGACTTAAACGCCGCCTCTGTGCCCGATCGCTCCAAACGCTATCACCGCAAGGCGATTTTCAGGAAGTTGGAGGTTGCCCCCTATCGCGATGCGCAACTGGCCTTTGCCCCCAATTCCGCAGATACGGGCGAACCGGGCCAGCGTCGTCCCGGCCTCGCGATCTTGTCACGGTTTGGGTTTTCGGAACCGCCGGAGGTGATCCAAGACTTGCCCGAACCGCTCGACATCCCGTTTTCGGCCTTGCGCGGTGTCGAAGACGACGCGGGTCATTTCCGGTTGCGCCGCGTGTCGCGCCCGATCCTCAAGGCCCGCATTCCGGTCGGAGACCAGATCATCACTGTCTTTAACTGTCATCTGAAATCGAAACTTGGCGAATTTGATGGCCCAGGCCCGGCGGACCTGACCCAATACGACCCGATGGGCCGCGCGCTTGGCGCATTGCGAGCTGGGTTGCGCCGTATGGCCGAAGCATGGGTGCTGCGTCGCGAAATCCTCAAAGAAATAGACCAAGGCCGGCCGGTGATGGTTTTGGGGGATTTTAACGATGGAGAACATGCTGTTAGCTCGGAAATTATTTCAGGCGAAACCCCATTCAAAAACTATGCATGGATGCTCCGCCACGACGCCAAAAATTCCGCGGATCGTTATAGTGACGCTGAAAACACCCAGATCACCGAAGACATCACCGCCCGGCATTTGCATTCCGCCGAGCGCTTATTTGTCCGCAAATCGGCCCGCGATATGGTGTATACCACCGCTTTTGGGGGCGTTTTTGAAAGCATCGACCAGATTTATATGTCCCGGCACTTTCATCCCGAATTTGCCGACCGGATCGGCGAAATGAGCTATTTCAGCGCCTTTAACGATCACCTAACTGACGGGAGCCATCCAGAGGCACCCTATAACAAACTTGCCTCAGATCATGGACAGATTATGGCCCATATGACACTCATGGGGGGCGCTGATTAGGGTCACGCAGCGTCGTATATCCACCGCCCGTTCTTCAGGCGCTAGCCTAGTCGGGCGGCGAAAGCGGAGGACAAGTAAAGTGCCAATCCAAATTCAGATATATCCCGAGCAACGATTGCTTCGGACTGTTTACACCGGAGTCGTGACCGTGCCTCAGGTCTCAAAGGCTTATCAGACGTTTTTGGCGACCCCGGGCGCGGAGAAGGTCAAATATGCGCTCAATGATCTACGTCCGTTAGATCAGCTTAATGCTTTTTATGACGCCGCTGCCGTCATGGCCGATCTTGTTGCTGCAGACGGTGATGACATGGCCGATCCATGGGATATCGCGATTGTGACCAACAACTTAGGCCATTATCCACTGTTGCTTGAATATGCAGCACGCATTCGCGAAACCAGCACTGTTCGCTGCCAAGTCTTACAGGACATTCCAGCCGCAATTGAATGGTTTGGGTTGGAGCAGGATGCATTTGGCCCCCTGCTGTCAGATTTCATTTTAGCGCCGCAAGACCGCTAACAGCTCAGGACTTTTTGACGAACTTGGTCAAAATGACAATCCGCTGTCCTTCGACACGGCCTGCAATGTGTTCCGCATTATCCATCTCAAGCGAGATTTTCCGCACAGCAGTGCCTTGTTTGGCGGTGAACCCGGCCCCTTTGACCGGTAGCGCCTTGATCAGCGTGACCGTGTCACCATTTTGCAAAACGGTGCCGTTGACGTCGCGATGCACAACGGCGTTTTCATCTGGCAAACCGGCCTTAGCGATCTCAAGCAGGTCAGGCTCGAGATAGGCAATGTCCAACACATCACGCGCCCATGCGGCATCAAGCTGTGACAAAAGCCGATAGGCAAGCACCTGCTCTGCGGGGTCTGTGCTCCAAATCGCTTCATTCAGACATTGCCAATGCGGCACATCTTGGGGGCCATCGCTCGCACCCTTTGTGCATGTCGTGCACAAATCAACGTCGGCGTCACATCCGGCAACCTTAAACGGCGTCGTTTCCGCCGTTTTACAAAGCGCGCAATCACCCATGGTCTTTTCCTTAAACTGCTATCAAAGCATGGATGGCAGTACTTGATCAGGCGGGCGATGACCATCGGCAAAGGTCTTAATGTTGATGATGACCTTTTCCCCCATATCAACACGCCCCTCTTGGGTGGCTGATCCCATATGCGGCAGCATCACGACATTGGGCATATTGCGCAGCTCAGGGTTTCCTTTGATGCCATGCTCATACACATCCAAGCCTGCCCCGGCGATTTCCCCAGCTTTGAGCATCCGTGTCAGGGCATTTTCGTCGATAACCTCACCGCGCGACGTGTTCACAATCACAGCGCTGGGTTTCAGCAGTTTCAAACGGCGGGCATTCAGCAAATGGTAGGTGCTGGGGGTCGAAGGGCAATTGACGCTGATGACATCCATACGCGCCGCCATCTGATCAAGACTATCCCAATAGGTCGCCTGCAAACTGTCTTCGACTTCGGGGCGCAGCCGATGACGATTGTGGTAATGGATTTGCATGCCAAACGCGGCGGCACGGCGGGCAACGGCCTGACCAATTCGGCCCATACCCAAAATTCCCAACCGGCGGCCGCCCAGGCGTCCACCAAGAAACGCCGTTGGAGCCCAACCTTGCCAGTCACCGGCTTGCATCACTGCAAGACCCTCCTGGATTCGACGGGTGACGCCCAACATCAAAGCCAGAACCATATCCGCAGTATCTTCGGTCACAACACCGGGCGTGTTGGATACCAAAATGCCACGCTGCCGGGCTGTTGCCACATCAATGCGGTCAAACCCGGCACCGAAGTTGGCAATCAACTTCAGCTGATCACCGGCCTGACCGATCAGTCCGGCATCAATGTCGTCGGTCACAGTCGGGACGAGAACATCAGCTTGTTGAACTGCTTGGACAAGCTCCTCGCGCGTCATTGGCGTATCACTGTCCCGAAGCGTTACGTCGAAAAGCTCTTTCAAACGTGTTTCCACGACCTCTGGCAAGCGTCGCGTCACGACAACACTCAAACGTTTTGATGGCATGCAGGCTCTCCCCCAACTTCCATGATTGCCCCTTGTTCCGCTAAACTGCACTCGGATCGGACGAGGCACAAGAACCTCGCCGAAATAAACCGAGCAGGAATCGAATATGTTTTGGAAGACCATGGCCATTGGCCTTGTTTTCATGCTGTTTGGCAACCTTGTCACAGCCGGGCAAGACAAAGGCCCAGTGACCAATCTCCCCTTGCCAAGATTCGTGTCGATGAAAGCGAGCGAAGGCAATGTACGGCGCGGACCGTCGCTTACCCATCGGATAGATTGGGTTTACAAGCGCCGCGATATGCCGCTCGAGATCACGGCCGAGCATGGGCACTGGCGCCGTGTTCGAGACCGGGACGGCGCGGGCGGTTGGGTGCATTATTCGCTCTTGTCGGGGGTGCGCACAGTGATTGTCGAAAAAGATTTTCTGCAATTACATCAGCGGGCTGATTCCGCCAGCCCAGTGAACGCACAGCTTGAACTCGGCGTGATAGCTCGCTTGGGTGAATGCGGGGCAACATGGTGCCGACTGACAACGGGCGGTTACAAAGGATGGGCCCCTAAATCCGCGCTTTGGGGCGTTGCCCCAGATGAGATCCGGGAATAAGGCCCTTGGCCTCACATTATGTCAGGCGCTCCGAGTGGCCCCCCATCGCGGGCCACTCGACAAGAGATCAGGCCACTTCGTGCAACAATATCGCCGCTTCAGAACTTGAGAGATTGCGACGGGCATAGGATCCGTAGACATGCGGGTTTTTAACGGCTTGTGGCACACGCTCCAGCAATCGAAACCGATCACTTTCGTGAATTGTCGACAAGGCCGTGTTCGCAGGGTGGAAGCTTTCGGTTTCAATACCGTTGGCAAAGAGCACTTCGTGGCGCGGCAACAGCATGTGGATATAGGTCACTTCGCGCAAAACTGTGTCGCGCATCACGCTTTTGCCATTGACCAGATCTCTGGCCGCGACGAGCACTTCGGGCGTGTTGAACAATGCCCGCGCGACAACACCTTTGACCAACATCCGATGTTCGGGTGACACGATGATCTCTTCGTCTGGTTCACCAATGCCAAAAGCGCCGGGAAGAATGCGGATCGGTCGCAATTTCGGCATCGCAAAGAGCCGCGCTCCGGTCATTCGGCGGCTGCCTATCCATTGAATTTGCTGCGCGCCATTGTCCTTGGTGGACACCATATCGCCTTCTTGCAACTGCTCAATCGGAACAGGCCCGTTTGGGGTCGAAATACGGGTGCCAGGGGTGAAACAAATCACACCACTTGCTTGCTCGCCCGGCATCTGGTTGCGCGTTGCTTCGAGATTATGATGCACAACCCAAAGTTCGCGGCCCTTGGGCGGCAGTTCATCCAAGAACATCAAGAGCGGACGGGCACCATCACCCACTTCAATCAGCGTCACCATGTAACTTTGACTGCCGTCGGTAACAACAAAACTGCTGTCCCTAAGAGGATGTTCGACGTCAACGTCGTCAAGCCGAGGCTGATGAGTCACAGCCGCGCCGACAAGACGTCTGACCATGCGTGCTGCACGTTTGCGAATGTCGGCTTCGCCGTCTGCCTGATCTAGCCGCAAGATTGATGTAGGACCATCAACCCGAACAGCTTCACCTTGCCAAGACCAAGTGGCCCCGACGGTTAGTGATGACGGTGGTGCGGCCTGAAGACCGTCTATTTCCGTCTGCGACCAAGAGATGACGAACGTGCCGCGAAAGCCCGTTCCCATACTTGTCTGCCTGCCTCATATTTTCTTTTACCGACAGGTTAACGAATGGTCGCAAGGCTGGGAAGCCATTGATTGCCCGCAAGAATGCTCAAACAATCGCAACTCTTGTATATGTGTTTCCCCGGCAACACCCAGTGATTCAACTTGGCGTCAAAACTTCAGTTTCAGTCGCACAGACCCAACCAACTGCCCCTCATCTTGATCGTCAAATTCTTCCGAAAGGTAAGTCACGCCGAAAAACGTCGCATTGCGTTCCCCCTGCCAATGCATTCCCGCCCGCAGGCGCGTGCGGGTTTTTTCAACCTCATAGCCACGATCTTCGGGCAGAAAGACACTATTCTCCACCCAAGCAAAATCGCCTCCGACAACGTAGGACAGACCCGACTGAAACTCGTAAATGGTGCGATATCTCTGCCCGGTTACAGGGTCACGGATGAGCAATTCTCCTTGACCAACCTGCCCAATCGTAAAGTCAGCACCGACACGCCCAAGCGTTTCTGCCCCCCAGCGCAGCTCCGAAAAAGGGCGAAGGACTCCGCGGCCCAGCGTAAATTGGCGCCCGGCTTCACCGACAAATGTGGGATGAAACCCATCTTCAATTTGGTCATCCAAGACCGAAGGCCTGGCAGGCTTTTGTCGCAAGACATCATGGATGGCGGTGTGTAAATCGCCCAACCCGGTTTGAGGACCGGTGACGACCAAATCACCGCCCATGGAAATTTCTGTTCCCCCGCGCTCAAAGTGCGTGTGCAAACCAAGCGACAATGCCCCTACAAAAGGCCGGTCACCATCACTGGGGTTTCGAAAGTCTTCGGGGGTGACGACCTGACCGCCGAGACGGAATTCCAAGAGGTCAAATGGGCGGCTGGGCAAGTTGCCGTTCCAACCAAAACCAATCACACGGCTTGATGCAACCGAGCCAGACTGCCAGCGATCCTTAAAATCGCCCAAAAGGTCATTGTTGACCAGTCGTCCATGCCCCAGCATTTCCCGGTTTTGAGCCGAAACAGGAAGGACAAAAACCAATAAAGCGGCCAGCGCCACGATCATAAAGCGGATCATAAAACCCTCAGAGTACATGCCCCCCCGAGCATCTCACGCGTAGCATGGCCTCTGATTTGGTCACAGTGGGGACAGAGACTTTGCCCCCAGCTGTTGCGTCATCCCCTCAGTCTTGGGCATAGCCTTCGCGGCCAATGCTTTCATAGCCGGTGAAACCGGCGCGCTTGGCGTCTTTGACGTTATAGACATTTCGCAAATCGGCCATTTTGGGGTCGGTCATTTTGTTTGCGATTTTCTTGAGATCCAAAGCCCGGAACTCATTCCACTCTGTCAAAATGACCAGCAAATCAGCATTTTGCGCCGCTTTGTACGGGTCTTCAATCCAATTCACGCCCGGCAACAGCGCCTCGCCTTCATGTTGGCCTTGCGGATCACAGGCCCGGACCTTGGCCCCGCCCCCCACCAAAGCCGGAACGATGGTCAAAGCAGGCGCGTCGCGCATATCATCGGTGTTGGGTTTGAAAGTCACCCCCAAGACCGCAACGGTTTTGCCATTGAACGATCCTCCGCACAGATCGAGCAGCTTGTCGATCATCCGGCGCTTGACCTCTTCATTGACCTTGATCACAGCTTCGGTGATCTGCATCGGTGACGCATGTTCCTGACCAATACGGGCCAAAGCTTTGGTATCTTTCGGGAAACAGGAGCCACCATAGCCAGGCCCCGCATGCAAGAACTTGTTACCGATGCGGCCATCCATGCCCATGCCCTTGGACACCTGCTTTACGTCTGCACCAACTTTTTCGCACAAGGCTGCGATTTCGTTGATGAAGGTGATCTTGGTCGCCAAAAAGGCATTCGCCGCATATTTTATCATTTCGGCGCTTTCGAGGTCGGTCGTCACGATCGGGAACTCACGTAAATAAAGCGGGCGATAAATCCCCGCCATCACCTCAGCAGCGCGGTCATTCTGAACACCGACCACAACACGGTCAGGTTTCATGAAGTCGTCAATTGCCGCCCCTTCCCGTAAAAATTCCGGGTTAGAGGCCACATCAAAATCCAACTCTGGGTTGGCTTTGGCGATTGTTTGCTTGACCTGACGATTGGTGCCGACCGGCACGGTGGACTTGGTCACAACCACGACGTAATCGCTTGCGGCACGTGCAATTTCTTCTGCCGCGGCCATCACATAGGTCAAGTCCGCATGCCCATCGCCGCGACGCGTTGGCGTCCCCACGGCGATAAAAACCGCTTCAGCACCGTCAATTGCTTCCTTCAGATCAAGTGTAAAACTCAGGCGGCCCGCCTCAACATTTTTCGCCAAGAGAGAGTCGAGGCCTGGCTCGTAAATCGGGACTTCTCCGCGCTCAAGCATCTCAATTTTCTTAGGATCTTTATCAACGCAAACAACTTCATGTCCAAAATCCGAAAAACAGACACCTGAAACGAGGCCAACATAGCCAGTACCGATCATTGCAATTTTCATGAGAGCTGTCCTTTGCCCTAAAAACTTTTGGGCCACATGGCGCGCAAAGACACATTTTGTCAACGCAACAGCGACAACGCCCAAGCGGCCCTTTGACCACGTATTTGGGGTCTTTCATCTGTCTGACGCCCCTAAAATGCGGGGCAAGATGCGGCGTTGTCGTTTGATTGCTGTGATGGCGGATGACTAAAACCTTCGGTCGCCTTTTCCAATCGACCTAAAAGGCGACTCTTTTGTCCTTTAACAATTTGTCCGCAGTGATCCCAGCTAAGTTCGATGCTGAGAGACGCGCAGTCTTAGCCAGTTGGGGAGGCAAAAACTGGCCTTCCCACATTGCCATCTTTAGGTATCTGATTTGATCCGCACATATGCCTCGAAACTCGGTAACACGGTGAACATGGCATTTTTCGAAAACAACACTTTTTGCCTTGTAATCTCCGTGTTTGCTTCGCTATACGCGTCGGTGGAGACGTGGCCGAGTGGTCGAAGGCGCTCCCCTGCTAAGGGAGTAGGCGGGAAACCGTCTCGAGGGTTCGAATCCCTTCGTCTCCGCCAGAGACACCCTCAAGTCGTTGTTATTAGTTCGAATTTCACGACTTGAGCGTATTTCTTCATGATCTATCAGCCGCTCAGGAGCTGATTAGACCCTGTTTTTCCTTACGAACCGTCTAAGCTTCGTTAAAGAATCCTTGTTCTAAGTACGACGCCATAGCCGGGCTGCGCAGCGGGCGGCCTCCTTTGATTGGAAGCCGCCCTTCGACCGCTGGGTCAGGCGGTCTTGGACATCCGACACGATAAACCTCGGCCGCGTTGGTGTGCCCTCACGGATCGCTGGTGCCGGCTCATCAGATAGCTCTGCAAGACAAACGCCGTCGCGTTTTAGCTGCTAGGCGATGTCCAAAAATTCCGAAAAAACGGTCAAGTCATCAGTCCCGGAGACAAAGTCAAATACATCCGACTTGTCCGCCTCAGGCCCGGTATCTTGGGCGTGATAGCTCTCTTTCGACTGATCTGATTTGATCCAAAACGCGCTACTCTCGGCCATGTCAGTTTCGGGAATTTCGTTGAAAATGAAACTGTCTTCGTTTTCAGCAAAAAATGCGCCCTCTGCCTTGTCGTTACTCAGAAGAATTTCTTCTCCATCGCCCAGCTCAATTGGGTCATCATAAACCGTGATTGTTGTCGAACCGTCCTTCTTGTTGCTTGAAACGCTGACATCGGCGCGGGTGATGTTTTCAAGGACAAGATCAACGTCTGCCTTGCCATCACCGTCTGTGTCGATCTGCAGAGTGAGCTCTTTCTTTTTCACGTCAATCGACGCATCGACGCTGCTGGAATCGAGCAAGATACCGTCAATTTTAATGTCTTCGCCGTATTCGTAACTGCTGATGATATCACCGGTATTGAGCGTATCATCCTTGGGGTTATTGTTGTTCGTATAATTATAGTAAAAGGTGTCCACGAACTTCGTTCCGTTCAAAATGTCGAAACCTGTTTGGGCAACGATTGGAACTGTAAGGGGCGGGATGTACTTGTCTGGCATCTTTGATCTCCGTTGTGTCGATGTTGATGCTGGAAGTCACGATCACAGCCGCCCGAAAGTTTCACCGGTTACGCAAAAAATCCAAAAAAATTACATCCAACGCATTTATCGCGGCGTGCTGGCGATCTCTGTGTGACGAAAAGTTTTGAAATTCAGAGATCTAAAGGCGGATGACAGGGGCAGTTGCATGCACTTGCCCCGTCGGGGCCCCCGTCGGAGAACCTCCGGGAGGTTCGTCTGAAATTGCCAATGTACCGTTCGGTAGGGCCGCAACCAATTCTGGCGACACTTGGATACGTGTTGCGCCATCCGGCCTCAAAACGCCAAGCGACCGTGGGGCAGACGCATCCGCTGCGATCACCCACAACTCAAAGACACGTTCGGCAGGTGGCCCACCAAGCGTTTGCTCAACGAGCATTTCTGTTGCGTCGGCATTAAACGTCGCCGTCAAGACAACCGTGCCATCGTCGCCGGCAAGAGTGGCTTGGTACACAGGAACAAACGGGGTGTCGCCTATGAAGCCCCCGTTGAAGAATGCGATCACAAAGACAGCGCTTGCCGCAAAAAGCGCTCCGAACAGACCGTTCCAAAGTCGCGCTTTTGTCTTTGGTACGGGGTCAACCGCGCGCATTACGGCAACTTTTGCTGACTTGGGCGGTGTGATCTCCTCCACATCCAGCAAGAGGGTGGCAAAATCTGCTTCCCAAGAATGAACCAATTGCCGCAACTTTGGGTCGCTTTGCAAGCGCGCATCAAAGACCTTCCTGTCCGCCGCATCCATAAGATTGAGTGCGTACTCAGCTGCCAAAGCCGCGTCGTCTGATATGTCGTCTCGTTCGGTCATTGGCTTAGACAGGCTTTCAGGTCCAACAAGCTGCGGCGCAGCCAGGTTCGCATCGTGTTCAGCGGCACATCAAATCGCGCGGCAAGGTCTTTGTACGTCTCCCCATCAAGATACGCCCGTCTTACGGCTTCGGCGCGATTGGGCTTCAACTCGTCCAGACAGGCATGAATCGCCCTGCTTTCCGACCGCGCGATCGCTGCGGTTTCTGGGCCCGGACGCGTATCAGCAATTTGACTGGCCTCTTCCACGCCAACAGAGGTTGTCTTTCTGGTTCTGAGCCGATCAATCGAAAGGTTCCGCGCAATCGTGATAAGCCACGTCATAGGGCTATGCCCCGTCACGGCGTAACGATCAGATTTTTGCCAGATACGTGAATAGGCCTCTTGTAGGACGTCTTCCGCTTCGGAGCGATTGTTCAAGACACGCAGGCAAACCCCGAAAAGTTTCGCGCTGGTCGCATCGTACAGTTTCGAAAACGCGACCCGGTCACGCAAGGCAATGCGCGCGATGTAATCCTCAAGATCGGCCTTGCTGGTCATGTCTATATTTGAAACACGGCACCGAATATGAGTCAATTTCGCTGCACAAAGGGGGGCGTTCACGCCTATTTGGCTCAAAACACGCCAAAATCCCCGGATTTTCTGCCCCGGCGGTCGACTTGAAGGCCATTGGCTGCTCTCAGGTTTGGATTACGCCCCGTTTATTTCCCCCTGACTGCGTGTTTCACAGGTTGAAAACCGGGCGATGAATTTGTCTGATCTGTGCGACCATGGTCTATCCAGAAACGCGCAAATCGGTGCGGTTTTGCCGCGTGACAAGGCCCACGCGCAAACGGCGGATCAGGGCATTGCCAAAGGCCACGCTTGATTACTCCCTCAGTTGCGGCAACACTCAGGCCTGAGCCTTACTCACAGGGAGACACCCATGACGCATTTTCGCAAAGCGCTTTTGGCTGCTACGTTTTTGGCCGGAGCCGCCCAAGCGCAGCAAACCGATCTGACGATTGCCATTCAGCTCGAACCACCTCATCTGGACCCAACGTCGGCTGCGGCAGGGGCAATCGACAGTGTGCTGTACTCCAACGTTTTCGAAGGGCTCACCCGCTTTACTGAAACCGGCGCAGTCATCCCTGGCCTCGCCGAAAGTTGGACCATTAGCGACGACGGTTTGAGCTACACTTTCACTTTGCGTGGCGGGGTGACCTTCCATGACGGCACCGACATGAACGCCGAAGACGTGAAATTCAGCCTGGATCGCGCCCGCGCCGAGGATAGCGCCAACGCGCAAAAGGCCCTTTTTGCCGGAATTTCCGAAGTGAACGTGGTCGATCCTCTGACAGTCGAAGTGATCTTGTCAAAACCTGACGGGAATTTCCTCTTCAACATGGCTTGGGGTGATGCCGTTATTGTGGCTGAGGAATCCATTGACGGCGTTAAACAAACTCCGATCGGGACCGGCCCATTCAAATTCGTCGATTGGAAACAGGGCGACAGCATTATGCTGGCGCAGAACGCGGCGTATTGGGGTGAAAAACCCGCCCTTACAGAGGCGACCTTTAAGTTCATCTCAGACCCGACGGCGGCCTTTGCGGCAATGATGGCTCAGGATATCGACGCTTTTGCAGGCTACCCTGCCCCGGAAAACCTTCCACAGTTCGAGGCAGATCCTCGTTTTCAGGTTCTCGTTGGATCGACCGAAGGCGAAACGATTTTGTCGACCAACAATTTGATGCCACCGTTGGACAATGTCCTAGTTCGGCAAGCTATTGCCCATGCGATCAATCGCCAAGATATCATTGATGGGGCGATGTTTGGGCTTGGCACTCCAATCGGAACCCACTTTGCCCCGCATAACCCGGCCTATGTCGATCTGACCGGAAATTCGTCGTTCGATCCTGAAAAAGCCAAGTCGCTGCTCGCTGAGGCGGGTTTCCCAGATGGGTTCACGACAACGCTCAAATTGCCGCCACCATCCTATGCGCGCCGAGGCGGAGAGATCATCGCGGCGCAATTGCGTGAGGTCGGAATTCAGACTGAAATCAGCAACCTGGAATGGGCCCAATGGCTCGAAGAAGTGTTTCGTGGCAAGGACTTTGGGCTAACTATCGTTAGTCACACCGAACCTTTTGACATCGGTATTTACGCACGTCCGGAATACTATTTCCAATATGACAATGCCGATTTTCAGGGTCTGATGTCAGAACTGACCAGCACAACGGATGAAGCGGCGCGCATGGAATTGATGGCCAAAGCACAAACCATCATTTCTGAAGATTACGTCAACGGATACCTGTTCCAGCTGGCTTACCCAACGGTGGCTGACGCCCGACTGAATGGACTCTGGCTCAATCAGCCAACCCAGGCCACTGACCTGACCGGAGTGAGCTGGTCGAACTAACCTATGAATTTGGCGGCGGAACCTGTGTTGTCCGCCGCCTTTTTTGTATTCACGGCAATCGCAAGCGAAGCCATTTCCCGCATGAAGATACACCGCCCAAGCCACGCATTGGTGACCCGAAAAGCGATGGCAAAGCATGCGGTGATCTCACGTCCGACAGAGATGATGAGCCTGCCGCTGCACGCGCAAAAGGTGCGTGTGGTGCCCCGGCTTTCAATGAAGCCGTTTCTGATCGCCGCTAGAAACAGCACCCACGATGGTTCAAAGTCGCCTTAGCAAAGGCGCTACCCTCATGTACTTCAAGAAAAAACCCCGGTGAGCACCGGGGTTTCACCAAGGCTCGTTAGCATACAAAGAACTTTGGCCGCTGGCGGGTGATCATCCCTTCTTCAAACAAAACCCCAGCCAAGCGATTGGCCGCCTGCAGTTCATCGCGTGATTTGGCCGCTGACGCTTGATCATCACAATATTGCTCTAACATCCCTTGCGTATCCAAGGTAGCGATAGGCCGTGCAGATCGGATTGCGTCCATCAAACTCGGATCAAACTCGGGGGCAACCGGATCGGCCAACGCTTCGGCCTGCTCGGCATCAATAAAAACGTCACCACTGATTCCGGCAAAACCACGAATTTTTGAAATGCGCTCATCGCTACAGTCAAGCAAGGCCGCCATTGCCGGCACTTTACCCATCGGTGTCGTTTTGCCGACGTAGCCGTAGGGCGCACAATCTGACCGCTTCAAAACCCGATCCATAATCGGATCAATCACAGTCACAATATCCGAAATCCCAGACTCTTGCGCATACTCAAGCGACGCCGCCATCAATTCACATGTGGCATAGGCCACCGAGTTACGCGACTTGCCGCGATCCAAACGTTCCGTATCAACGCAAAACCGAGTGGATTCCCAAAGCGTTGGGCTTCGGAGCGGCTGTTCTCCGTCAAGAATAGCCGAAAACACATCGGACAACATGTGCGGCCCGGTGGTCTGCAATGCCCGCACACAAGAAACCACGCGCCCATCGTCGTTCAATCCAATGACATACGCCGGATCCAAGGCATCGAACTGATCGATCTCCTTGCCGTCCTTGATATCCACTTCCCACCCCAGGCGTTTACCAAACACCCGCGCTCTGAGCTCAAACATCTCATCTAGCAGCCGCGTATAGCGATCTCTATTCAGGCCATCTACTACAATGATCATGGTTCTTCTCCGCTACCCTATCGAGAGAAGATGACCATGGTTTACGATTCGTCCGCTATTGGGGAAATCCCGTAGTATGGTTAATTTGGGTGAATTATCCCCATTCCGATAGCGCGGCCAACGGCCTGCGACGTCGTCAAAGCGCCAAGCTTTGCTCGACCGGAACGTAAATGCACTTCTACAGTGCGATTTGAAATACTCAAGATATCAGCAATGTCTTGCTGTGTTTTGCCCGCGGCAGTCCATTGAAGGATTTCCGTTTCGCGCGAAGAGAGTGATGGATGGGTCAATGTCCGGGTCAAAGCGTGAGAGTGAACAACATTATCGTGCAAATGCACCGCTGCGTGTTGAAGATCGCCGAGGATCTTTTTCTTGAGAAGTTTCCATTCAGCGTCAGGGCAATCTCTTGTCACACTAAAGAGCCCAACATCGCCAAACGGGCCACGCACGGGGATGGTAAGACCTTGCTCTGAAATGCCAAAATCATGTGCCGCCCGAAATACAGATCGGAAACTTTCCTCTTGCCGCAACCTGTTCCAGTCCACCGGAGCGATGCTCCGCGTCGCCATCATCAGGGTCGGATCTTTGTATTGAAAGCCCTTGTCGACATACAGTCTTTGCCATTCATCGGGGTAATTCACAAACCCATGCACGGATTGCGCAATCGGATTGATCCCGGCGTAAGCGGCAAAATCGAGTTCATGGGTTTCGCACACAGAATCCAGATAGTCCCGAAGGTTATCTTCAGGCTGCGCCAGTTTGCTGAGGTCGATTATGGACAAGGATTTCCTCTTTGCAGAGTGCTGCGGCCGATATTCCAATTCCGATTAACCGGAATAATTCACTCATACACCTTTTGAGGCAACAAAAAACGCATACATTGCTGACCTATGACTGGACGACAAAGAGTTGTAATGCGCCTGTAAGGCCTGAAGTTCTTCGCTCAGCGGGAGGTTTATGTTGCCTCCCGAAAACGCTTCATCTTGGTAACCGTCAAAGAACCCCGAAATTCTGACGTCTAAAATCTCAGCGATTTCAAAAAGTTGCTTCGAATTTGCCCGCCTTAACCCATCTTCATACGCCGCAATGGTCGCGACCGAGAGCCCCAGTTTTTGTGCAAGCTCTTCGCGCGTTATGCCGGAACGTATGCGCTGGCTCGCGATGCTTTTGCCTAAAAGAGAATCTATTTCGTTCATGTTCATCGCGTTCTTTTTGGGCGCCTGACAACGTTAACGCGAACGTTAACCTCAAACATCGCGCAAACCAAGAACGTTTTTAACAACTCAATGGGCCTTGCTATCCCTTTGCTGCGTTTACGCGCACCGACAAAGCCGCCCGGCTTTCGACCCGCTCTGAATACCGATCAACCAGATGCTCCCGAATATCGCGTGTCAGAATGGTAAATTTCACCAGCTCCTGCATGACGTCGACGATGCGATTGTAATAGGGCGAGGCTTTCATCCGACCCTGGCTGTCAAACTCATCCCACGCTTTGGCAACCGAAGATTGGTTCGGGATGGTCAAAAGACGCATCCACCGACCAAGAATGCGCAGCTGATTGACCGTATTGAAGCTCTGGCTCCCCCCGCAGACCTGCATAACAGCCAAGGTTTTACCTTGTGTCGGGCGCACTCCGCCTAGCGACAAAGGGATCCAATCAATCTGGGTTTTCATCAGGCCAGTCATGGCACCGTGCCGTTCGGGAGATGACCAAACCATACCCTCGCACCAAGTGACCAAATCGCGCAATTGGGCCACTTTGGGATGGTCTGGCTCACAGCTATCAACCTGCGGTAGGCCCTCAGGGTTAAACATGCGGACTTCGGCTCCGAATTTGGTCAATATCCGCCCCGCCTCCTCGGCACAGAACCGGGAAAAACTGCGATCTCGCAAAGACCCATATAAGATCAAAATGCGCACCGGGTGGGTGCTTGGAGTCTGCGGGAAAAGCTGATCACCCGAAATTGCCTCAAAGCTCTCGTCTTGAATATGTGGAGTATCTGACACGCGTGTCTCCCATAGTTACGTGCGCCAACAGATTGGGTTTTTACTTGGCTGCCGGGGTGGAATTTGTCGAAATTTAGCTCTGGTTACATCACGAATGCTGTGCCGAAAAACGGGTGCGGGTTTTGTTGGCAAAGGCAACCAGCGAAAGCATCACTGGGACTTCGACCAAAACACCAACAACAGTCGCCAGCGCCGCACCAGAATGCAGGCCAAACAGGCTGATTGCGACCGCAACAGCCAGCTCAAAGAAGTTAGACGTGCCTATCATCGCGCAAGGAGCCGCGATTTTGTGAGGGACTTTCAAGGCATAGGCCGCCCCGTATGCAATCGCGAAAATTCCATAGCTTTGAATGATGATTGGGATGGCGATCAGGGCAATCACAAAGGGATTGGCCAAAATGGCCTGTCCCTGAAGCCCAAAAAGAATGGCAACTGTCGCAATGAGTCCGATGACAGACCACGGTTTTACCCGCGCGGTAAAGGCGTCGATCGCCTGTTGTGAACCTAGCATCCAACGCGTGATCAGACCGGCGATTAAAGGGAGCACAACATACAAGACAGTTGCGATAACCAACGTATCCCAAGGCACTGAAATTTCAGTCACGCCCAACAGAAAAGCCACGATTGGGGCAAAGGCAACAACCATTATCAGGTCGTTCACCGAGACTTGCACCAAGGTGTATGTGGCGTCGCCGCGCGTCAGCTGCGACCAAACGAACACCATTGCCGTGCAGGGCGCAGCACCCAGCAAAATAAGCCCCGCAACGTATTGTGCGGCATCTTCTGGCGCGATCCAGGGGGCAAATACAAAGTCAAAGAACAGGACCGCCAACAACGCCATGCTAAACGGTTTCACCAACCAATTTACCACCAGTGTGATCAAGAGCCCCCTGGGTTGGCGGGCGACTCCTGCGACCGCACCGAGGTCGACACCAACCATCATCGGGTAAACCATGGCCCAAATGAGCACGGCCACAACAAGATTGATGGAGGCCACTTGCGCCCCTGCGATAGACGATACCAACCCAGGAGCGAAGAACCCAATTGCAATGCCACCGATGGCCGCCAGTGCGACCCAAACCGTCAAATACCGTTCAAAAGCGCCAAGCCCACCGACGTCGCTTTTATCTGTGGTGTTTTGGGGTCTGTCAGTCATCGTTTTGACGTCCTGTAATTCGGGCCGAAGCCGCTTGAAGATATTGTGAAAAACTCGGCCTTTGGGGCCTCACCTGCATCCTATTTTGTCGAGCATTGGCTGGCATAAGTCCGGTTGCCCGCCGCAACAATCTTCGAGCAAGAAGGTCAGCAGATCTTTCATTGCCTCCATTTGCGCAAAGTAACGAATTGATCGGCCTTCTCTTTGTGATCTCACGAGGCCTGCAGATGTTAACGTGTTCAAATTATTGGACAGCGTGTTCGGCCTGACATCTAACTTTGTGGCGATTTCACCTGCCGTGACCCCTTGTGACCCTGCCTTGATCAGCAGACGAAAAATCTCAATGCGCGTTTCGTGCGCAAGCGACGCGAGGCTGGCTATGGCGCGATTCTTTTCCATATTTCATGAATAATGGAAATAAAAAGGGGGATCAATCCTTCAAACGCCCCCTAAGACCCAGTCCGCCAATCTTCAATGCCCTCCATTGCTGCGATTAAGCAATCCGCCATGGCACGAACGCGTTTGGGCTGGGCGCGACCGGGTGGGAACATCATGTGTAGTGGGTTGGGCGGAGCGGCGTGATCCTCAAGCAAAGCAACCAATTCCCCTGATCGCAAGTCGCTTGCCACATCAAGTTCCGACTTCAGGATAATGCCATGCCCCGCCATCGCCCAAGCCCGGACGAGCGACCCATCATTCACGACCTTGTTTCCACGCACCGGAACGAGCCGTTGATTTGCCCCAACGCCGAACCGCCACATATTATCCAACGTGTTTCCAAATCGCATTACGAGACAATTATGAGCCGACAGATCTTCGGGCACTTGCGGCACCGGCCGGGTGGTTAGATATGACGGGGAGGCGCAGACAATGCGTCGAAACTCTCCCAGCTTTTTGGCGCGCAATGTGCTGTCAGATACGGCGCCAAACCGCAGAGCAAGGTCAAACCCGGCCCCAACAATATCAACATATCCATCAGATAGCGAAAGTTCGACTGAAATGGCGGGGTGTTGCTGGGTGAAATCGGCAATCGCCTTGGACACTACACTCCGCCCGAGATCGACAGGGGCGCTGATCCGAATAAGCCCTGAAAGGGTTTGAGCCCCATGCCGGATGCGCGTGTCCAGGTTTTCGACCTCGGCCAAAACCAGCTTGGCCCCATCTAAAAGCGTGCGACCTTCGTCTGTTAGGCTGATTGAGCGCGTAGTGCGATTGAGCAAAACCACGCCGTAATGCGCTTCCAACGCGGCAAGGCGTTCTGACACTGTCGTTGCGGACAGCCCAAGTTCTCGGCCAGCCGCCACAAGGCTACCCTTCTCAGAAATCTTTAGAAACACACGGATGTTGTCGATCAACATTGATTGGATTTTCCGGATTACCAATTCGAATGAAGCCCGTTTATCCGGAAATAACAAGCCTATAATTTGGCCTCGACACCGCACTCGATCAAAGGTTCAAGACCATGTCGCAACTGACCATTGTCGCAAATATCACAGCCAAGCCAGAGCAGATTGATCTGGTCAAAACCGAATTGCTAAAGCTGATTGACATCACCCGTTTGGAACAAGGTTGTGTTACCTACGACCTTCACCAAGACAACCAAGACCCGGCCCATTTCATGTTTTACGAAAACTGGGAAAGCCGGGAGCTCTGGCAGACCCACATGAATGCCCTGCATCTGGCTGTATACATGAAGGCCACCGACGGTGCCGTCGCCGAGTTCACACTCCATGAAATGACGAAAGTCGCGTGAAACTGCGGGGTCTGTCCGCCGGCCTCCGGGCGGGTGGCACTTTGCAAATCGCCAGGCTTCACAGGCACTTCCTGAGTATCGAGGCATGGCTAAAGACTTGAGCTTCGCCGGTTTGCGACGCCGATCCAACCAACACACAAGACCTGACACCGTTGAACAAGGATATGATGATGAAAGCAGTTGGCTATACGAGTATTGGCCCGATTGACCGGCCAGAGTCACTTATTGATTTTGAGGCAGACACCCCCACTGCAACCGGGCATGATTTGCTGGTGCGCGTGCAGGCCATTTCGGTAAATCCGGTGGATACCAAAATTCGCCGACGCCGCGCCCCTGAGACGGACAAACCGGCGGTTTTGGGGTGGGATGCGGTTGGCGAGGTCGTCGCAACCGGCGGCCAAGCCACTGCGTTCAAACCCGGAGATATCGTTTGGTACGCTGGGGCAATCAATCGCGCCGGCACGAACTCCGAATTCCATTTGGTTGATGAGCGTATCGTTGGCCATGCGCCAAAATCCGTTGATATCGCCGCCGCGGCGGCTTTGCCCCTGACGACGTTGACGGCTTACGAAATGCTCTTTGATCGGATCGACGTGACGCGCCCGGTGCCCGGTGCCGCCAACGCCATCGTAATCATTGGCGGGGCCGGAGGGGTCGGCTCTATCACCATCCAATTGCTGCGCGCGCTCACCGATCTTACGGTCATTGCCACTGCATCGCGGCCTGAAACACGCGATTGGGTGACCGAATTGGGGGCGCATCACGTCGTTGACCATTCCCAACCACTTGCCGAGCAAATCGAAGCACTTGGAATTGGGGCCCCGGCATTTGTGTTTTCGACCAATTTCTCCGACACCTACGTGCCTCAAATCGCAGAGTTTATCGCGCCCCAAGGTCGCTTCGGCCTTATTGATGATCCCAAAAATATCGACATCATGCCGTTCAAAAGCAAATCCGTGTCGATCCATTGGGAAATGATGTACACCCGTTCGACCTACACCACGCCGGACATGGCCCGACAGCGTGACATCTTGAATGAAACCGCTCAGTTGATTGACGCCGGAAAAATCCGCTCCACGGCCACCCAAACCTCTGGCAAAATCAACGCACAGAACCTGATACATGCGCATGCCTTGCTGGAAAGCGGCAAGGCCAAGGGTAAAATTGTTCTCGAAGGTTTTTAACCTGAGACCTGCAGGCAGACGGCCCCAACACCAAAGCCTGCAGGTGTCGCAATGGGCCGATTATTCTTTTTCTTCCAGAACCTTGCGAGCCACGCGAAAGCATTCAAGCGCCTGCGGAACACCGCAATAAATCCCGACAACATGGATGATTGCCCGAATTTCATCCTGACTTACACCATTGGAGATTGCCCCACGGCAATGGATTTCCCATTCCGTCATTTTCCCCAACGCGCCAATCATGGCAAGGTTCATCATCGACCGTGTTTTGGCGTCAATTACGTCATCGCCCCAGCCAAACCCCCAACACCACGCAGTCATTGCTTCTTGGAAAGGGCGGGTGAAATCATCGGCAGCGGCTAGATTTTTTTCAACATATTCAGCGCCCAACGTGGCTTTGCGTTGCTCTAAACCTTTTAAGAATAAGTCCTCATCAAAGCTCATCTATGGCCCCTTTCTTGAGAGTGATATGCGTCACTACACCTAATATCACCCTGCCTCACAGCCCATTTTACGGCCATGCCTAAATATGTAACAGGCTCATGACCGGGATAGGCACTCATCGGGTTGCCCCAGCGGCGAGGCCATTAATCTTGCCGATTTTCACCGCTTTTGAGGAGGCTACCAACGCGCGGACCCACAGGCAGGCCGACGCGTGTGCGGGTGCGCAACACAGGCCGATTGCTCGAAACATCTTCACCCGCTTCTCGCCTCAGAATATAGAGTCCGCTCAGAATAATGATCCCGGCACCAAGATACGTGCCGCCGTCCGGGTATTCATCAAACAACAAAACGCCAAAGAAAACCGCCCACAAGATTTGTGAATATTGCATCGGGGCGACGATCACGGCCGGGCCGCTTTGATAGGCTCTGATCAACAACGCCATAGCGACCAAAACCATCGCCGCGACAATGGCCATCAATCCCAGCTCAGGCAGCGGCACGGGCTTGTAAACAAACGGCAACGCCAACCCCATCAGCACGAAATTAGTCATCATTGGATATAAGATCATGACAACCGTGCGTTCGTTTGCGCCGATTTTGCGCACAACAATAGAGTTCAACGCGCCGGTGATCGCAGACAACAGAGCCGCAGCATGGCCCAAGCCAAATTCGGCCCCTCCGGGCCTGAGCACGACCATGACGCCGCAAAGACCAGCCAAGACCGCCAATCCCCGCCGCATGCCCACGCGTTCGCCCAAAATCGGAATGGCGAGCAAAGTAATGAGCAACGGAGCGGCGAACAAAATCGCATAGACTTGCGCAAGTGGCAGTACCGAAAACGCGTAAAACGCACCAAGTGCCGCAATTGATCCTGAAAGGCTTCTCAGGGCAATCCAACCCGGATGATTGGGCCGAAGCGTGCCCGGTTCGGCATCTCGCATCAAGATGACCGAGATGATCGGAAAGCTAAACAAAGCCCCGAAAAACAGAATTTGGATTGCTGAAAATGTACCGCCCAGCATTTTGATAAACACATCATGCGACGCAAACACCGCAAAGGCACCTAAGCCAAATAACGATGCCTTTAAATGCGACTGCGGAACCGAAGTAGCGTCGGACATGGGAAAACCTGCGGTGTTGGTGTTAACGCTACCGCGATACAGCCACTTGGGGTGCCCACGCAAGGGGGTAGGTCGCCGCGGATCACCGCCGCGACCTTCGTTTCTTAGAGGGATGCATCCAATGCAGCCACGATGATGTCACCCATTTCGGTGGTTGAAACCGGGGTAACACCTTCTTCGCCAAGAAGATCAGCAGTGCGAACACCGTCGCCAAGAACCTTTTCAATCGCGGCTTCAAGACGGTCCGCCTCAGCACCTTGGTCAAAGCTATAGCGCAACGCCATAGCAAAGCTGAGGATACAAGCAATCGGGTTGGCTTTACCCTGACCTGCAATATCTGGAGCCGAGCCATGAACCGGTTCGTACATCGCTTTGGGGCGGCCATTGGCCATCGGAGCGCCCAAGCTGGCAGACGGCAACATGCCAAGCGACCCCGTCAACATCGCCGCACAATCCGACAAGATATCGCCAAATAGGTTGTCGGTCACAATCACGTCGAACTGCTTTGGCGCACGCACCAACTGCATTGCGCCGTTATCGGCATACATATGGCTGAGCTCAACTTCTGGATAGTCGGCACCGACACGGGTCACAACATCGCGCCACAAAATGCCCGATTCCATGACGTTGGCTTTCTCCATTGAGCAAAGCTTTTTGTTCCGGCGCATCGCCAGTTCAAACGCGCTCCGTGCGGCACGTTCAATTTCGCTTTCTGTGTAACGCTGTGTGTTGATGCCGACGCGTTCATTGCCTTCTTCGAAAATGCCGCGTGGCTCCCCGAAATAGACACCCGACGTCAGCTCGCGCACGATCATGATATCCAGACCGGCCACAATATCCTTTTTCAGCGAAGAGAAATCCGCAAGCGCGTCGAAACACTGGGCCGGGCGCAGGTTGGAGTACAGATCCATTTCCTTGCGCAGCCGCAGCAGACCGCGCTCTGGCTTCACGCTGAAATCCAAATCGTCGTATTTCGGACCACCAACAGCGCCAAGCAAAACCGCGTCCGCTTCTAAGGCTTTGGCCATTGTGTCATCATGCAGCGGCACGCCATGCGCGTCATATGCGGCACCACCAACCAGGTCTTCGCTGACATCAAATGCGAGATCACGCTTGGCACCGAACCAATCGATGATTTTGCGCACTTCGGCCATAACTTCGGGGCCAATCCCGTCACCGGGAAGAATAAGAAGCGAAGGGTTGGTCATGAGAGCTGTCCTTTGTCCTTTGAGTTGCCAAGGGCCTAGCCCGCAGCGCTTCCAGCGTCAAGAAACGCTGGGCAAAAGCCCACTCGCAAGGGCATCCCAGACACGTTTTATCCGCGGGGTTGAGCGCACAGCTTCGTGCGCCGCAAGCCAGAGCGGCAGATGAGGCAATGGGAATTCAGGAATCAAGCGCTCGACCTCGGGATGAGCGTCGCCAATACAGACCTGCGCAAAGCCAATGCCACAGCCCGCACGCACCAATTCCCAATAGGCGGCGTGGTGATCGCAACGGGTGGTAAACCAATCGCGTTGGGCTGCGACCCCAGTATCCCGCATCCCGCGCAGAATGTCGTCATTTTGATCATAGCCGACCAAATCAAACTGAAACAAATCGTCAAATCCGCTGGGCCGCCCAACACGGTCAAGAAAGCTCGTAGCGGCGTAAATCCCCAGTTCGAGATTCCCTAAATGGCGGGTGATGATATCCAATTGCGTGGGTTCATACATGCGAACGGCAATATCTGCCTCGCGGTACAGAAGGTTTTCGCTCCGGTCCGAGGCGACAAGATCAATGGTGATTTCCGGCTCCTCTGCCCGCAATTGCGCAAGAATCGGTGGAAGTTGGTACTGAGCCGTAAATACACTGGCCGTGATACGAACCGGCCCGCTAAGTTTTTGGGAATGCCCGGCGGCAGTCAGGCTCAGCGCGCGCAGCCCATCCGCCATAATCCGCGCATGAGGCAGCAGAGCCGAACCCGTATCAGTCAGAGATAACCCTCTGGGTTGCCTAGAAAAAAGCGAGACGTCGAGATCCCCTTCGATCTGTCGGATTTGACGGCCCACGGTTGGCTGAGAGACACCCAATTGCTGTGCCGCCCTGGAAAGCGAGCCTGTTTCGGCGACCGCTAGAAAGGATTGAATCAAAGACCAATCAAGTTTTGAGAGTGCTGCATCCATTCATCCATGAATACATGACGTGCAAATTTTGGCAATTCCCCTTTTATTTTGAATAGGTACTTTTGGGAGCATCAGAAGGATAATGAGGGCTACCATGACCAGAACAGCTTTGATTTTAGGGGCCAATGGCCGTTTTGGGCGAAACGCTGCAGAGGCGTTTTGGAATGCCGGTTGGCGCGTCCAGCTGTTTGATCGCTCGTCCGGTGATCTGATGCTTGCGGCGGCGGGTATGGACGTTATCGTAAATGCGTGGAACCCGCCCTACACCGAATGGGCCTCCCGGATGCCTGATCTGACACAGCAGGTCATAGATGCTGCAAAGTCGAACAACGCCACAGTGGTTTTACCCGGCAATCTATATGTTTTTGGGCCCTCTTCCCCGGCGGTTTTGGGCGCACACACGCCCCATGCGGCGACCAACCCCTTGGGCCTAGTGCGCCGGGACATGGAGGAGGCGTACAAATCGTCCGGCGTCAAAACCATACTTCTGAGAGCAGGCGATTTCTTGGACACAGAGGCGTCAGGAAACTGGTTCGACAAAATCATGGCACCCAGCCTCAAAAAGGGCGTTTTGACCTATCCCGGTAAAACCGACGTGCCGCATGCTTGGGCCTATCTGCCTGACATGGCGCGCGCGGCCGTGGCGCTTTGTGACAAACGCGCTGAGCTTTCTGATTTTGCCGACATACCCTTTCCCGGATACACGTTGACCGCCCAAGATCTTGCACAGCATTGCGCCAAGACGCTGGACCGTGACGTGAAGGTTCGAAAAATGACATGGCTCCCCATACAGGTTGCCAAGATCGTTTGGCCAATGGCCAAGCATCTGTTGGAAATGCGGTATTTGTGGAAGATGCCCCATCGTATGGATGGCGGTCTTTTTAATTCTCTGTTGCCAGACTTTACCCCAACACCGCCAGAGACAGCCCTGCGCCATGCACTTGCGCCGTTTAATGCAACTCCAAATCCACCCAAACGAGGCGGTGAGGCCCTGCATTCGGCTCCGGCGGCATAACACCCGCATCGGTTACAGACAAAGATCGATCCGGTAGCACATAGGATACCCGCATCTCGCCGACGCGCTCCCATTTCACGGTCGGCGCATTTGGCAGAGGGTCTTGCAGCCTAGGATGCCCCAAGACATGTTTGGCGGCCGCGCGAAGGCCATCCCCACGTGCCGGGTCGAGATTAAAGTTCCCCAAAATGACAACCGGGTCCTTATAGACCTCAGGTTTGGCATCCAGTTCATGGGCCCATAACAACACTTCGTCGCGGTTGCGCCGACCATTGCGATCTTCTGGCCCGTCAAAAACAGGTGGCGTCGCCGCGAGTGTCATCAAAGTGATTGGCCCAGAACCCAAAGCAGCGGATACCGCCCAATGCGCGGTGGAAGACAGCCGCTGTTCGTCCCCGACCGGATCATCCTTGGCAATCAAACTGTCCGGGGTATCCCGCCAAAGCAGTTCGGTTTTTGTGTCCAATAAAACAAGCGGGTAGCGAGACAAAATCGCCTGCCCGCCTTGGCCCGTATAATACCCAAACCCTTGTGCATCCCGAGGGCCGCCCCTGCGCCCATCACCGTCAACATCAACCCCTGTGGGCATGCCCGTATTCGGTTTGAGCGCAAACAAGTGGTTTAACGTCAGCCCCTTGCTTGCCAAGCGCGTTTTTAGCGCCGCGAGCGCCACATGTTCCGCGTCGTAATCGAAATTTGTGAGCAATAGGACGTCAGGCTTGGCGTCCAGAATGGTGGCAATGCCGGGAACGGGTTTTTCACCCAACAAATCGCGCAACATCAGGCCTGGGCCCTTGCGGCTGAAATCACCATGCCACGTTGCAATGCGTGCTGGTTCAGCAAAGGCTGCAGCGGCGACCAACAGATAGCTGGCCAGCAGGATCAGGCCACTTGCAAATCTGCTTGGGCGTAAGCGCGTCTGCGCTTTTCTTCGATCAGGTCGGCGATGCGCATCAAAGCCACCCCCCGCATGATCAAGCTTATTGGCAAAAATGCCCATGCGCTCATTGTCCAGATCAACGTTTGTGGATCGGTCAACGATAATGAAACCGCGAAAACCGAAGCGGTTTTCAACACCGCCGGGATCAGGAATGGCAGAAGAAAGCCTAAGGCGACGTTAACATGGCTGTCCCTCTTTAACCTTCTTAGGACATCGCCACCGGCCGTAGGGTCAAAAAGTGGCAAATTTACCCAGAAATTAAAGGCACCATGGCTAAGCGGCCAATCCATCAATCGCACCAGAACGACAAACACCATCAGCATAAACAGCGAGATCAGATAGGAAAAACCGGCATGCATGCGCACTTGGTCAAGTTCAGGGGGCGTCGCAGCATCAGGCGCCAGTAGAACCATCAAACGCACAGGCGAAAATGGAAAATCCATGGCATTTCCGACGGCAGACCCAATCATTGTCAACGTCTCAACGGCCGGTGTCGGCGCGACTTCCCCGCGGGAAATCAGCGTCAATAGCAGTACAGTCGCGAACAACGCTAGGAACCGGATGCGGTTAAACGGTGGCGCGTTGCGAAATTCGATCAAGCTTGGATATTCGGAACTGTATTCGACAAAGACCAACAGTGCCGCCACGAGGGACAACAACACGACCATTTGGATCGTGTCGGCCGATGTGCCGGGCAACAAAATTGCAGGCATCGAGAAAACCGATGCCACGAGAGTCGCCCGAACGGCTGCGCCGAACATACGTTTGATCACTTAATCTGCCCTTTCAGTCCGGACGAAAACGATACGATGCCGTCTTCTTGTTCCATCCCGATGCCGCCATTTATGGCGAACTGCCTCATTGTTGCCTTAGTTTTGCCCCAGTTCGGATTCGGCGACAACCTGCCGATCCCCAAGTCGCGATTTTTGCAGTCAATTCATCACATGACTGGTGCGGGAATACATCAACTTGGTGCCCGAACATCAACCGAAGAGCACATCTAGCGGTTGGTCGCCCGACGACCACTAAGGCACAATGCCAGCTAAAAATTTAAGATGTGTGAACGGCTTATGAAACTGACCAAGATCAACGTCACCTGCTGTGGCGCCATTTAGAAATGCATCACAATTCAAAAGCTCGAAAGATGATAAATGGCCAAGTTCCAAGCGACCCTCATGCATGGCAACCGAGAAGCGGTAGGCGAATATAGTTTTGAAGGCCCAATAGATTTGATGTCGCAACCGCCTGAACAGGTCATGCAGACGTTTATGGCTGCGATGGATAAAATCGCGCATCTTGGGCATATTGATTATGCCCTTGAAAGTGTTGAGAAAATGCATGACGGCACCGTTGTCAGCGCCGTCGGAACCATGACTTTGCACGGCACCCCCGAAGGGTTTCGCTGTTTGGTGAAATCCGCATAGAAAAAGCCCGGCGCTTTTTCAGGGCCGGGCTTTGTCGTGTGTCTCTAGGGCATTAGACCCAAGGGCGCGCCTGAGAGGCTTTTTCTTCGAACGCATCGATTGAGCTGACTTTCTCAAGCGACAGACCAATGTCATCCAGCCCGTTCAACAAACAATGCTTTTTGAAGGCATCCACCTCAAAAGCAATGCTTTCGCCATCCGACGTGGTAACGGTCTGCGCCTCAAGATCGACAGTCATACGGGCGTTTTGCCCCTTTTCCGCGTCCTTCATCAGCAGATCAATCTGCTCTTGCGGCAGAACAATCGGCAAGATGCCATTCTTGAAGCAGTTGTTGAAAAAGATGTCGGCAAAGGAGGTCGAGATCACACATTTGATGCCGAAATCCTTGATCGCCCACGGCGCATGTTCACGCGACGACCCACAGCCAAAGTTATCGCCAGCCACCAAAATCTCGGTCTCACGATATTGCGGTTTGTTGAGCACGAAATCAGCAATCTCTGTGCCGTCACGGTTGTAGCGCATCTCGTCAAACAGGTTCACACCAAAACCCGAACGCTGGATCGATTTCAAGAACACCTTGGGAATGATCATATCAGTGTCGATATTAACAAGCGGCATCGGGGCCGCGACGCCTGTGATTGTTTCGAACTTATCCATTACATCATCTCCCGAACGTCGGTGAGTTTGCCGGTCAGTGCAGCGGCGGCTGCCATTCCGGGCGATACAAGATGGGTGCGGCCTTTGTAGCCCTGACGCCCTTCAAAGTTACGGTTTGAGGTTGCGGCACAACGCTCACCCTCAGACAGCTGATCAGGGTTCATCGCCAGACACATGGAACAGCCTGCAAGGCGCCATTCAAAGCCAGCTTCACGGAAGATATCAGCAAGGCCTTCTTCTTCGGCCTGCGCCCGAACCAATCCAGAACCCGGCACGATCATCGCCCGCATGCCTTCTTTGATTTTCTTGCCTTTGACCACTTCGGCCACAGCGCGGAAATCTTCGATACGGCCATTGGTGCAGGATCCGATAAACACGGTGTCGATCTCAATGTCGGTCAGTTTCTGGCCGGGTGTCAGGCCCATATATTCGATCGAACGGCGTGCGGCTTCGACCTTGCCACCCTCGAAATCTTCGGGGTTGGGGACAACACCAGTGATGGGCAGAACGTCTTCGGGCGATGTGCCCCAGGTCACAACCGGCTGAATGTCTTCACCTTTGAGCGTGACAACCTTGTCGAAATGCGCGCCTTCGTCGGTGAACAGGGTCTTCCACCATGCCAACGCAGCCTCGTATTGCGCGCCCTTGGGGGCGTGCGGACGGCCTTGAACATAGGCGTATGTCTTCTCATCCGGTGCAATCAAACCTGCACGGGCGCCACCTTCGATGGCCATGTTGCAGACGGTCATACGACCTTCCATCGACAGATCGCGGATCGCTTCGCCACAATATTCGATAACATAGCCAGTACCGCCAGCGGTGCCGGTTTCGCCGATCACGGCCAGCGTGATGTCCTTGGCGGTCACACCCGGCATCAACTTGCCAGTGATCTCAACCTTCATATTAAGCGATTTCTTCTGGATAAGCGTCTGCGTCGCCAGAACATGCTCAACCTCAGACGTGCCGATCCCGTGTGCCAAAGCGCCAAAAGCGCCATGTGTCGCGGTGTGGCTGTCGCCGCAAACAACGGTCATGCCGGGTAGTGTCCACCCCTGTTCCGGGCCAACAATATGCACGATCCCCTGACGCACATCTGTCACCGGATAATAGTGAATGCCGAACTCTTTGGCATTTGTATCCAGCGCAGCCACCTGCACGCGGCTGTCTTCGGTCATGGTTGCCGGGTCTTCCCGACCTTCGGTTGTCGGAACGTTGTGATCCGGAACCGCGATGGTTTTGTCAGGCGCGCGCACCGTGCGCCCCGCCATACGCAGACCTTCGAAAGCTTGCGGCGAGGTCACTTCGTGAACGAGGTGACGGTCAATATAAAGCAGGCTGGTGCCATCGTCGTCTTCATGTACGACATGGGCATCCCAGATTTTATCATAGAGCGTTTTGGGGGACATGCGGTCCTCTCCCGTGTTGTTTGCTAATGGATTGGCTGTCTCGGGAAGGCGTTTTCACGCCGCACGATTATAGTCGGGCCAGCACAGTAAATGTGGCACCGTAAAAACGTTCACGAAGGCGCGCGCGGTCGCCGAAGTCGAAAAGCGGAAACATGTGACGCGTGTAACTGGCGCAGCAGTCGAAATCAAGTGAGTCGCCATTCTCGCGCCCGCAAGGCAGAAAGATCCAATCGGCGCGATACCCAGCTCAATTTTTGATCAGTCTTCCAACCCGAGAGACCGTCGCGCGGGACAATTATGATCAAAAGTACAATTCAAATGAATCAATTTGTTGATTTCAGGCATTTTTATACGCAAGCTGCGCCAAATTTCGGTTTTTTGCGCTTTTGTCGCATTGAACAAGAGCTGCAAAATCCCTTGATAGGGTCTTTGCAGTAAACTGGGACCCCGTTGGGTGCCTTGTCGAATTAGGGTAAGTGAACGATGCAAAGCGGCTTAAACATTTTGAACCTTGGCCTCATGGCGGTGCTTTTGGTGGCCGCAATGTCAGTTCATGCACGCGGCCTGTCGCCCGCTCAACCAAATGCTGGCTTGGACATTCCATCTATATCGTTTTCGGATTTGAATTAAGTTCTTAACACTAAAGTAAGCACTATTGCAGCATGCTGCCGGCATGTCTCGATTTGACCAAAAACACTCCTCGGACAACTGGCGTGATGTCGCCCGGCGTCCCTATCAGCCCGACCCAGGTCCGCAAGTTCCCCAGCGTGGTAATCCGTCACGATCCAAGACCTCAATTTGGCGAGGGCTTCTTCACTTTTTTGGTGCCAAAAAGGGCACGAATTCAGCTCAGATTGGCAATGCCTTGAACCGTGACAAATACGGTGGTTCTCGCTAACCGCATTTTTTGGTGTTTATGAACACACCTGCCCGATAAGCATCTGCGGCTCAGCATTGGTAAAGTTCGGAATATCCGCCAATACCGGTCCGGACACAGACAATGCCGCGTCCATACCCGCCTGATCGGCAAAGGTCATTGTGGCGATTGCATGATATCCCGGCGCGAGATCGGGGCCCCCTGCCAGCCCTTTGGTCACCAAAGTCTCATTAATATGGGCCCCCATATGCTCCGCGACCAAGGCCATGTGGGTCGAAAGGTAGTATTCATAATCAAAACTTGAACCATCTGACGTCGGATACAGCACCTGAAGTGAAACGCTCATAGTATCTTCCTCTCTAAATGAAATCACAGCCTAGCCGAGTTCGGCCGCGGAACCTACAACCATTGTCACTGGCGTTGTGACGGGACGTAGCGGCTGACATGCCGCGTCGCAGCACCCATAGTCTGTCCAAACCTGTGAGGAGGACAGACATGAGCGATGAAATCGTCATCCTAAGCGGTGTGCGTACCGCGATCGGCACCTTTGGTGGGAGCCTAGCCGGAACACCCCCGATCGACCTGGGCACAACCGTCGCCAAAGCCGCTCTTGAGCGGGCAGGCGTCGAAGGTGGTCAAATTGGGCAGACCATTTTTGGCCATATCATCAACACGGAACCCCGTGACATGTACCTGTCTCGCGTCGCAGCAATGCAGGCCGGCGTGCCCGATGTTGTGCCCGCGATGAACGTCAACCGCCTGTGCGGGTCGGGCGTTCAGGCGATTATTTCCGGCGCGCAATCATTGATGCTCGGCGATGCGGAATTCGCCCTTGTGGGCGGGGCCGAAAACATGTCGCGCAGCCCCTATATCGTGCAAAGCCAACGCTGGGGCGCGAAAATGGGGGATATCAAAACGCTTGATATGATGCTCGGCGCGCTAAACTGCCCCTTTGGGACCGGCCATATGGGGGTGACTGCGGAAAACGTCGCGGCAGAACATGACATCTCGCGCGATGATCAAGACGCCTTCGCATTGGAGAGCCAGAACCGCGCGGCGGCTGCGATTGACGCGGGTCATTTCAAGGACCAGATTGTTCCCGTCGAGGTGAAACGCAAACGCGAGATGGTCGCTTTTGACACGGACGAACACCCAAAGGCCACAACATTGGAGACGCTGCGCGGTCTGCGCACTGTTTTCCAAAAGGACGGGACCGTCACGGCGGGCAATGCCTCGGGCATCAATGACGGTGCCGCCGCACTCGTTTTGGCCCGCGCCAGCGCCGCAGAGGCCGCAGGCCTGAAACCTCGGGCGCGGATCATCGGTTATGCACATGCCGGTGTGCGCCCCGACGTCATGGGCATTGGCCCTATCCCGGCGGTTGAAAACCTGCTCAAACGCACCGGGCTGACCGCCTCAGACTTTGATCTGATTGAATCGAACGAGGCGTTTGCCAGCCAGGCCTTGGCTGTGAACAAAGGCCTCGGGCTTGATCCTGCCAAAGTGAACCCCAATGGCGGGGCCATCGCCCTGGGCCATCCCGTCGGCGCAACCGGAGCCATCATCACGGTCAAAGCTCTGTACGAACTCGAACGTATTGGCGGTTCAAAAGCCTTGATCACCATGTGTATTGGCGGCGGGCAAGGCATCGCATTGGCGATCGAACGTATCTAATCCTGTATGGGACGGAGGGTGGGGCGATGCTCGCCTGCGAGCAAGCGACACCCCCGTCCCTCACCCTTTGCGCGCCCTTGCCTGCCAGCAATTGTTGCTCGCGGAACGTATGTCGACAAAGGCAATGTGCGGCATGTTCAATCGCTCGGAAACGCTGTTTTCCAAATCGCTCTGCGCTACGATCGCCCCTGTGCCATACGAAATTCGCTCGTCCACAGTGTAACCTTTGATCAAATACTGCGGCGAGCGCATCAACACTGGTGGCAGCACGTCACTCTCAAACCGGTCACACGCCTCCGCACACAGGAAAATCGGGCCGGTCTCTGCATAGGGCTGCAAACTGCCAAAGGGCCGATGTGCCAGGATAAGCATTTCGTCACCGTCTGGCACAGTCTTCAAACAGTGCCGACACGGGTTTCCGGCCCCTTCTGAAATCACTCTTTCCGGTGCCAGATCATAGGCATCTGCGCCGCCAGCCTGATAGTGCCGCGCGACGTCCAGGCTTAGACCTCTATATAAAACCATCGCATATCTCCTTTGATCCAAGGAGTAGAACAGCTCCGCCAACCTCCGCGACCCGAAGCTTGCGCATTTAACGCAATTCGATTGACACCCGTCCCGCATTTCCCATCGCATCAATCACCGACAGCGTTGTAAAACCCACACCTGAAACCGGTGCCATAAATTCTGCCCTTTGCAAGTCGGTCGCCCGCAATGCCCCGTCGACGAGAAGTGAAAACGGCGGCACACCACCACTCAGTTTCACCGGAACCCCCGCGCCATCAATCGCCAATCGCGCGCCATCGGGTGGGAAGGTCAATTGCAACTCAGGGGCCTTTTCCCGCGGGCCAAACCTCTGCAAATTTGCGGGCAATTGTGCCCGGCTCACCAACAACGTTTCCGGCGGCGGCGGCGGCAAGGGCACAGGTTTGATCCGCGCCCGTTCCAACGCTTGAAACAAGACAGGCGCAGCGTCTGAGCCCCCAAACGCCCCCGGAACAGGTGTGCCATCGGGGCGACCAATCCAAACACCTGCAACAAACTGGCCATCCCAGCCCAGCGCCCAGGCATCGCGATGCCCATAAGATGTACCGGTTTTATAGGCCACACGGCCCGCAGGGCCAGCCGTTGGTGGCGGCGTTAACCCTGCCAAAACATTGCTGATTTGCCATGCCGAGGCTGCGGACATAATCCGCTGTGGCTCATACGTTTCTTGCCCTTTGTACCACTTCAGCGCGACCGCCTCTCCACCATGCGCCATCCCGGCATATAGCTGGACCATATCGTGCAATGTCACTCCAACGCCCCCAAGGCTCAGCGCCAATCCCGGCGCTCCTCCCTGTACATCAGCCTGAACTCCGGCCCGTGCCAAGGTCGCCATCAAATGCGCCGGTCCCAAGGCATCGGTCAGACGGATCACCGGAATGTTCAGTGACAGTTGCAACGCCTTGCGCACGGGCAATTCGCCGCGAAACACACCGTCAAAATTCTGCGGAGCGTAGCTGCCAAATTGAACCGGCGTGTCCAAGATCAATGTTTCAGGATGCGCCAATCCACGATCAAATGCCAACCCATAGACCAGGGGTTTCAACGTTGATCCCGGCGACCGAATGGCTCGGGTCATATCAACAAACCCCTGCCCCGCCGTATCCGCATATTGCGGTGACCCGACCGAGGCCAATATCTCTCCGGTTTGATGATCTGCCAAGACAATCGCCATCGACAGACGCTCATCTCGCCCATCCATATGCCCTGCCACAAGCGCTTCCAAACTGCGCTGCAAATCCGCGTTCAAAGTCAAATCATGCCGTCCGCCCCCCCGCGCCAGCGCCCGATCCGCCAAATGCGGGGCAAGCTGTGGCACAGGTTCACGGCCAATCGGGGCAGGATCATCCTGACCCGCCAATGCGGCCTCCATATCAATGACACCAGCGCGTTGCATACGCATCAACACCCGATCCCGCGCTATCTTGGCGGCGCGGTGGTGTCGGTCGGGACGGCGGCTTTCGGGGGCTTGTGGCAAAGCAACCAACAACGCGGCCTCGGCCGGGGTCAACCGTCGCGGCTCCTTACCGAGCCACGCCAATGACGCCGCCCTCAGCCCCTCAACATTGCCGCCATATGGGGCAATGCGCAGATATAAGGACAAGATGTCTTCTTTGCTCAGATGCCGTTCAAGCGCCAAGGCCAATCGCATTTGCCGCAGCTTACCGTCCCAGCGCCCGGTTGATCCATCTTCAAGCAACCTGGCGACCTGCATCGTCAGCGTCGACGCCCCCGACACCACGCGGCCATTCCAAACAGCCTGCCCAAAGGCGCGTGCTGTCGCCACAAGATCAACGCCCTGATGCTGATAGAACCGCTTATCTTCATAGGCGATCAGCATTTTGTAAAACAGCGGGTCCACCTGATCGGACGACAACGCCATCCGCCACAACCCATCGTCAATCATATAGGCGCGCAGCAACACCCCGTTGCGATCACGTATTTCGGGCGATGTGGCATGCACCAGAACCGGCAACTCAGTTGCGTCGACATAGGCATCAAACTGATCGCGCGCAAAACCGATGCTCCATAACACCACAACAAGGGCAAACATCCGTCGCATTAGGGCAAGATCACCACGCGACCAGAGTCTGTGTTCGCCCGGTAATCGGGGCGGTACATGTCTTCGACCAAGGCGGCCGGATGATGGAAGTCACCGGGGGAAACCGCCCGCAGGATATAGGCCAATTGGATGGGTTTGTTACCTGACTGATTGACCGCCGCCAAAAACCGATCTGACCGGAATTCGGAATGCTCGGCATAGGAAGGTTTTAGCCAATTCAGGGCACGCAGATCACCGGCCCGCAACAGGCTTGGATTGTCGATCTCAAACCCCGCTGGCAATGGGTCATTGATCATCAACCGGGCATTGGTTTTATCCGCTGGCCGCACCGTCAGCACCGCCACCAAACGATCCCCCGCCTGAATATCACCCTCAAGCTTTTCGCCATCCATAGTGTAATATTCACGCGTGATTCCATAGCCATAGCCTGTCGCTGCAACCGCGCCGTCAGGGATACCCAAGGTTGTCAGCGTGATATCCGTGGGCCGGTCCGACGTGTTGCGGATCTCGGTTGGATCCAATGTCGCCCCATCCACACGGCGCACAAATGGCCCCGACAAAGGGGCCCCATTCACGCTAAGGCCTGACACGGTCGGATCCTGAACCATTGCATGCGCGGCCAGCAAGGTCCAAGATTGCTCTTGGGTCGACAACGGGCGGTTCACGTCCGCAATACGCCCGGTCAATGCCTCGCGATCTACCGCATCACTGCGCGCCTCAACCGCCAGCGACAAAACCCCGGCCGCGTCACGTACTGAACTGCCGTAATCGGCGCGATAAATCCGGTCTTTGTTCCAAATCCGGTTCGGAACCAGACTTGCCGCGCTTGAAAACATCTGATCCGCGCGTTTTTGATCCCCATAGGCCGCCAAAGCCGCACCCAATTGTGCCCTCGCCAGCGGAGTTGCAAATGCGGTGGCCCGTTCGTCCGCATAATAGCGCAAGTCCCCCATCGCGGCCTCACCTTCGCGGGCCAAAACCATCAGCGCATAGGCAATGTCTTCGCCACCCTTATCGAAATCCGGCGCATAAGCGATACGATTGCGCAAATTGTCCAACGCGTTACGCCAAGCCAAAGCCGGAACCTCGTAGCCCGCATTTCGCGCCCGCCCAAGGAAGTCAGTGACATAAGCATCAAGCCAGAAATCACCCGAATAGGCCCCCCAAAGGCCAAAGGCCCCGTTTGGTGCCTGCCGTGTGAGCACCCGCGTTATGGATTGGTTGATCCGCAGTGCAATCCGGTCTGTATTGCCAAGACCCAATGGCTCGGCAATGGCGCTCATGTATAGCAAAGGCAACGCCTGCGACGTGACTTGTTCCGTACAGCCATACGGATAGCGATCCAGTGACGCCAACAGCCCCGGCGCATCAAACCGCGCCAAAGGTCCAGCGGAGACCAGCGCCGTCGAGCTTGCCAGTTGCAGCCCAGCAAACACCTCTTGGTCAAGCGTGAACGTCTGACCAGGGGCCAGTGACAACCGGCGGGTCGCCCCAATCGGCGGATCATTGGCACGCACACCCAAGGTGAGCGATTTGGTCAAAACCGCACCGTCGGGCATCGTCAATGCCACCTCAATCGCATGATCCCCGACCAAATCCGCGCGCAAGGGCACATCAAAGGCCAGCTTGCTGCCCTCTTCCAAACTCACCATTTCTGGCAAAACAGATGTGTCTAGGCCAACACCATTAGCGGTGACGCGCAGGGGCATCTCACCCGTTGGCCCTTTGACATGGGTGAGCTCAAGATGCATCCGCGATGTATCACCGGGAGACAGGAAGCGCGGAACAGACGCGCTCATGACAACCGGATCGCGCACCAGCACATCAGCTTCGGCCTGACCAACACCAACATCAGACCACGCCACCGCCATCAGCCGCACCGTGCCGTTAAAATCGGGCATATCGAAGGAGACTTCGGCGCGCCCTTGGGCATCGACGCTCACCAAACCGCTGAAATACGCCACCAACTCTTCGGTGGGGGGTGGGCTTTGCATCCGCATCCCGGCGGCATAGTCACCGCCAGACCGCACAGCGCCCATCGCGCCATTCATGCCGTCAATCAAGCGACCATATATATCCCGAATTTCAACACCCAACCGGCGTTGGCCAAAGTAATGGCCCGCTGGATCGGGCGACTGGAAACCGGTGAGGTTCAGGATACCCAAATCGACGGCTGCAACCGTGACATGGGCGGTCTCGCCTTCCTTGAGGCCTTTGATCTGTACCATCGCAGAAAGCGGTCCGCGCGGGGCCACCTCCGCAGGTACGTCAAACGCAACGTCGAGCTTGCGCGCCCCCGGATCGACGGCGGCATGGGCCAAACCCAAAGCGCGCGCGGGGTTTTGACCCGCCGCAACATCCATTGGACGGATCACCTGAGCGGTGACATAGACACCTGCCCCCCAATCTTCGGTTACAGGCAACTCAAGCGTGGTTTCACCTTCGCTTACATCAATGGCTTGCATCGAAATCACCCGGTCCGCCAAAACAGTGACCAAGGCCTTACCTGCATAGCGTGGGGCCATGCGCAAACGCGCCGTATCGCCGGGCTTATAGGCCGGTTTATCAAGCGACAATTCAAGCATGTCAGGCGTGTCAGTGGTATCGGCAGCGCCATACCACCCTGCATAGAAATCCATCGACGCTGCGACATAGGCACCATCGGTGCGCTCAACCACAACCTCATAATGCCCCCACTCCACATCGGCGCTGATACGAAGCGGCTCGTCCCCAAGCAGGCCGGTGCCACGCGCCACAGTTTTACGGGTGGTGATCGGTTCCCAATGCCAATTGCCGTATTGCTGATACCATTGGTATCGCGTGCGCACACGATTGACCTGCCATGACACATCCATCACCTGCGGTTCCAAATCGGGACCAAGCGCAATGACATCAAACTCCGCTGACACCCCTTCGGGCAGTTCGTCGTCAAAGCCAGGACGGATGCCAATCATCGGTGTGGCCGGTAAAACAGGGCGGGTGATGTCACGCTCAACCGGGCGGCCCGAGGCTTCGGACAAGCGCAGTGTTGCCCGCGCCATCATTGGGCGGCCTTTGGCATCAATATCCGGCAAAGGCAGATCAAGCACCGCCTTGCCCTGCGCATCCGTCACCAGATTGGCGGCAAAACTGTTGGTACGGACAATCCGGCCATCATCATGACGGCCAAACTGATACCGCGGGAAGGACTTGAGCGAGGTTTGGCTCGAAAATTGCAGTTCCCCTTCGATGGGCAGGTCGGCACCAACCGCACCAAACAGATACCGCGCCTCAACCCCAAGTTTGGGCGCGTCTAACGGATTAATTGGGCCATCGGGCAGCGCCAGATCAAAATCAATCCGCTCTGGTACAAAATCCTCAACCAAAACACTGGTGGTGGCGACAGCTTTGGCATCCGGGTCTGTATAAACCGCGATCTGCCATGTGCCGCGTGGGACCGACGGGGCCAAAGGCAGGGTGTAAACATGACCTCCCTCCTGCCCGCCATCGGAAATGTGGCGCGAATACTCAACCCCATCGGGGCGCGTCAGAACCGCGGTCAAAGGGAGATCTTCAAGGGCAGAAGCTTTGGCATCCCGCAAAAGCGTGGTCACATAAATGACTTCACCCGCACGGTAAGCCCCGCGATCTGTCGTCAAAAACGTATCGACAGGTCCGGCAGGGTCGCGTCCTTCGACACCACGATCAGACAGATCAAAAGCCGGATCGGTCAGCGACAAAAACGCCAGATCCTCGTCCCCACGTTTGGCCGTAACAAGAGCCGCCTTGGTGCCACCCTTGCCACGCAACAAACCCGGCCCAAATTGCGCAACGCCCTTGGCATCCGTCAGCACAGTCGCCAAAACCCGGTTTGCAGACGACATCAGCGAAATTTCCAGCCCTTCCAACGCACTTGCATCGCCAAGCCCACGGGCAAACACAGTGAGGCCGTCATTGCCCTGCAGGGTGGTCAAACCAATGTCCGAGAGCAAAAACCATTGCGTCGCACGGCCGTCTGAAAACTCTTCGCTGTTGGGAACGGAAGCCGTGAGCGCATAGACCCCGGCGGGCAAGTCACCCACAACATCCCCCATCGGCAGCCGGGTGGTGATATCGGTGTTCAGGCGGTTTTCAACCTCACCTTTGCCGCGCCATATCTCTTCTGCGATGTCGCGGCTAAAATGCTGTTCTTCCCATTTCGACAGGGGCTTACCAAAATAGCTGTCTTGAATCGCACGCAACAGGTTGCGATCAGACACCCGGCGCAAAACAAGGTCAACTTCGGCCAAATTGACCGTTTCAATCGGCAAACCTGCATCAGCTGAGCGCGGCAAGACATAGGCACGACCGGGAAATCCCACCTTTGGGTCGCGGTCACGCACGTAGGCGGTGATGTCAGTGTTGCGGATCAGCGTTTCACCGCTATCGGCGGGCAGGCCCGACCGGAACGTCACCGTATATCGGCCACCATGTTCCAAGCCCGAAACGCAAATTCGACGATCATCGACAGTCACAGCCATGCGCGGGTCGGGCAGGCGGACATAGGGCGCGTAATCAACCCCGGCTCGCACCAGCTTTTCCGAGAATTCAACGCAAATGCGCGGATCGGAGCTATCGGCCTCAACCAAATGTTCCTGAATGCGAAAACCGTATTTGCCAATGGCCGTATCCAGCAACTCTGTTACATCATCGCGCGATCCATAAAACTCAGCCAAACGAAGCGCTGGAATCATGTCGCGCCCACGGCCCATCTGTTCCAAGGCCGTCGCCATATCATACAGCGAATCCATCAACTCAGGCACCTCGGCCGCACGCAGATAGGCATTGATCGAAGCGAAATAGGCGCGTTGGCGATATTTACGCTGTTCTGACCCTTTGATTTGCTTGGCAAAACGCGCAGACAAACGCCCGTATCGAAGCCAGTCCTGAGCTTCGTCGGTTTGGGCGGTGACCGCTGCGGCCCAGTGGGTCGCATCGCGCAGATTGCCAGACTTGGCATTTTTATCTGCCGCATCAATCAAGGCCCGCGGGCTCCATTGGCCGCCCGCGTGACGCGCCCCCAACGCCGCCGCTTCGGTTCGGGCTCTCTCCAGATCTATGTCATTCAAGAAATCGAGATCCAATCGACGATCTGCGGCTCTGGTCTGAGCCTCGGGGGCCGTGTCTCGGACAAAGGCCGAGATCGCGCCGTCATAAGGCGCGCGATCCGACACCACCGATTTGGGGAAGCAGGAATTTGACCGAGAATTAAAGGTAAACGCCCGACACTCAGGGTTATCAAGGCAAAGCTTTTGGCAAGCTTCCAGCGAGGTATCGAACAGAGACTGCAAATCGGTTCCGACGAAATCCACATCGCGCGTCACAATAAGCCGTCTGTCTGGTATCGCAGAACTTTCGGTGTCTTGGGCAGAAACTGTGGGGGCAATTGCCAATCCAGCCAGCCCCAGCACGAAGGCCATCACAAAACGTCGCATGAAAATGCTCCTTTTCGGTCAATGCCTTTATGCTGCCATGCGTCCCGGATTCGAACAAGGCTGGCATTTTAAACTGATGTTCACCCCCAGCGCGCAAAAGTGCGATGCACGCAGGAGGATATGGAATGAGTTTGGCCTCACGTCTGGCCGATGAACGACGCGCGCGGCTGGCAGCGGAACGCCTGTTAGACCTCAAACAGAAAGAACTGTTTGAGGCCAATCGCCGTTTGGGTCAACACGCCAGACAGTTGAGCAATGAGATCAAAGAAACCCGAACTGAGGTGGCTCAGGTTCGGCAACGGCACCAGCGTGTCGTGCACGAATTGGGCGAAGCCACACAGCGCATTGAAGTTGTAACCGATCAACTGTGGAAGGCTTTGAAGTCCATTCAAGATGGATTTGCGCTGTTCGATCCAGACGGGTGTATCGAATTGGCCAATCATGCCTATCTGTCTATTTTTGACGGGATCGATGATATTGGTCCGGGGTCCAGTTATGTCCAAGTGTTGGAAGTCTTATCCGAAGAAGGACTGGTTGACCTGCAAGGCGAATCTGCCGTGTCGTGGCGGGATCATATGCTGGCGCGCTGGGAAGAACCGACGATTCCCCCGCAAACAATTCGCCTTTGGAATGGCCGTTTCATTAAAATCCAAGATAAACGACTGCCCGATGGCGGTGTTGTTAGCCTTGCGGTTGATATCACCGATCTGGCGCGCATGTGGTCCGCGGTCAACGAACTGCCGGATGGCTTTGTCATGTATGACCCCGAGGACCGGCTGCTTATGTGCAACGAGCCTTACAAAGAAATCTACAGCGCATCGGCCCCCGCGATGGAGCCTGGCACCCCGTTTGAGGAAATCCTGAGATACGGGCTTGAGCGCGGGCAATATACCGAAGCGCTTGGCCGGGAAGAGGAGTGGATCGAAGAGCGCCTCAAGCATCACCGCGCGGCCCGTTCTCAGATCGAACAGCGCTTGGAAGACGGTCGCTGGATCAGAGTCTATGAAAGCCAGACAAGCGATGGCGGGCGTGTTGGTTTGCGCATCGACGTCACGCAAATCAAAGAAGATCAGCAACGCCTCAAGGAGGCGATGAACCGGGCCGAGGCAGCGAACCGTGCAAAATCCGCCTTCCTCGCCAATATGAGCCACGAAATCCGCACTCCGATGAACGGTGTTGTTGGCATGGCTGATCTGATGATGGAAACCGATCTTTGCGAAGAGCAAAGCCTTTATGTTGATACGATCCGAAGCTCCGGTGAGGCGCTTCTTGTTATCATCAATGACATTCTCGATTACTCCAAAATCGAAGCCGAGAAACTGGTCCTACACCCAGAACCATTTGATTTAGAACGCGCAATTCACGAAGTTGTCATGCTGTTACAGCCAACAGCCCGCGACAAGGACATCGCTCTCTTGGTCGATTACGACATGTTCCTGTCGACCCGATTTATCGGCGACGTTGGGCGTTTCCGTCAAATCATGACCAATCTGCTTGGAAATGCGGTGAAATTCACCGTCGAAGGCCATGTTCTCGTGCGGGTGGTTGGCGTCGCAGATGACGAAGGTGAAACCGCCATTCACCTGACGATCGAAGACACCGGAATTGGCATTCCACCTGACAAGGTGGATCATGTCTTTGGCGAATTCAATCAGGTCGAAGATGAGCGAAACCGCAAGTTTGAAGGCACCGGTCTTGGCCTCGCCATTACCCGGCGCTTGGTGGAATTGATGGGCGGTGAAGTCTGGGCCGAATCCGAATTGGGCAAGGGGAGCTGCTTTGGATTGCGCGTCGTTCTTCCCGCCGAAGAGCCTGTGGTTTTCGACACCGCCAAATTGCCCGATCATCTAAAGAGCGTTTTGATTGTCGATGATCACAGCGCAAACCGAACGATCATGTCCAAGCAACTCGAAGTTTTGGGTCTCAAGACAGAATACTGCAAGACCGGCTCAGAAGTGATCGACCTTATGGCCACACCTCCCGACATGATGATCCTCGAGCAGGAGCTTCCTGATATGGAGGCCGTGGAGCTTGTGTCTCATCTGAGAGGCGCGGGCCATCGCATTCCTGTCGTTGTGCTGTCCGACAATCCCGGGCAAGTCAAAATCGACAATGACAAAGGCATTATTGCAGTGCTGCAAAAGCCTGTGCCGCGCCGGATTTTGTTTAGCACGTTGGAAAAAGTCGGCCCGGCGCTCCGAGCAGAGGTCGCTCCAAAGTCTGACACACCAACAGAAAAACCCGCCCAAACTGAAAATCCTGAGCTGATCCTCGATGTCATTGTGGCCGAGGACAATAAGACCAACCAATTGGTCTTCAAAAAAATGGCGGCCAGCTTCAACGTAGAATTACGCTTTGCTAACAATGGCTTAGAAGCCGTTGAGGAATACCAGAAACAGCGCCCCGACCTGATATTCATGGACATTTCCATGCCTCAAATGGATGGCAAGCAAGCCACCCGCGAAATTCGCAGGATCGAGGGGGCCGGTGATCAAGTTCCCATTGTTGCGGTTACCGCCCACGCAATGACTGGCGACAAAGAAAGCATTCTTGAAGCGGGGTTAGACGATTACCTGACCAAGCCGCTCCGCAAAGCGCATTTGGCAGAGAAAATCGCCTATTACACCAAAATTATTAAAGCCGAACGTGGGGATTAACCCGCATCTGCCGGGCGCACAAAAACCGGTTTGTCCGGTTCAGACATCTCAGGCTGATAGACATATCCGCCAAGGTCAAACCGTGTGATGGCGTCAGGGTCTACCAACCTGTTTTGCACGATAAATCGCGCCATTGCGCCGCGCGCGCGCTTGGCGAAAAAGCTGACAATCTTTGGTGACCCGTTTTTGTCTTCCATAAACTGCGGTGTGATCACTCTTGGTTTCAATGATTTAGCCGGAACTGCACCAAAATATTCCTGACTGGCGCAATTGATCAGCACGTCAGTTTGGATGTCCTCAGCCTGTGCATTTAGCGCTTTGGCGATGTGGTCGCGCCAGTATTCGTACAGGCTCCCGCCCCGTCTGGTTTTCAACCGTGACCCCATCTCAAGCCTGTAGGCTTGCATCGCGTCCAAAGGGCGCAACACCCCATAAAGACCGGATAAAATACGTAAATGATCCTGCGCCCAGGCCATTTCCGCGGCGTCCAGCGTGCCGGCTTCTAATCCCGTATAGGTATCACCAGCAAAAGCCAGCGCAGCGGGGCGCACATCTTCTGGGGCTGGCGTTTCAGAATAGGCCCGAAACCGATCCCGGTTCAGTCGGGCCAGATCGTCACTCAGGTCCATCAACCCTTTTAGGTCGCCCAATGTCAAATTGCGCATCGTTTTGGCCAAACGGTTCGCGTCGGCGGTCATTTGCGGCTCTGTCATCTCCACCTGCCGCTCGCTCCAATCCAGCCGTTTGGCCGGGGAAATCACCACCAACATCTGCGCACTCCTTTGCTTTGTTCTTGATTTAGTCCAACCCAAGGCAAAGGTCCAGTTTCGCAGCCAACCAGCGGTCATTTTTGCCAGCATTTCGCGACTCACGAGATTGCGTTACAGTACCTGCACTTTTGAAGTGTTTATTTGGAGAAGCCCAATGTCGATATTACGACTGGCCGCATTGGCCCCTTTTGCGATTGTCGCAGCAACATCTTCTGCATCCGCCTGGCAGGACACATCCTACCCTTATCCATGGAATCGCGGCTGTGACAAAGACAACTGCTATGAGCCCTATACAGCGTATCAAAACGGCCATTATTCACACTTGACCTGTAAAGATCCGCACAAATACCTCACCTATGTCGGGGACAAACTTACCTGCGTTCCCCATGCTCGGGTGGCAAAATAATCGTTTATTCGATTGTATTTAGAACATCGAGAAAGGCAGAGCCAAAGCGATCTGCCTTTTGCTCCCCCATGCCGGGCACCGCTTCCATCGCGGTCAGGTTTGTAGGTCTGGTCTTGGCAATTTTGGCCAAGGTTGCATGGGTGCAGGAAAGGTATTTCCCAGTCCCATCTTCACCACGCGCAAGCTCAACCTGCGCGGCCATCAAGGCATCATAAACCGAACCGGCATCGCTCCCTGCAAGCTTGCGGCGCGTCGGGTGAAGCGCTTCGACCGCACCGGTCATGACTTCCAAAAAGGCCGTGCCGTATCGCTCAAGCTTTTTGGCACCCACTCCGCTGATCCGCGCCATTTGGTCCAAGGTCGAAGGGCGGTTTTCGGCCATTTCGATAAGCGTTTTATCTGGAAAAATCACATAAGCTGGCGCGCGCGCCGCTTCTGCCAAGGCCCGCCGTTTCGCTTTGAGCGCAGACAACAATGGCGCGTCTTCGTCGCTCACCAGCATTTTGACCGCCGGCCGCCGCTCTGCTGCCCTGCGCACCACATCCTTGCGAAGCTGAATGCTCTGTTCGCCGCGCAAAATGGGCCGGGCTCCTTCGGTCATGACCAACGCCCCATGGCGTTCGGCATCCGGGCGCATAAGATCATGCCCCATCATCTGACGGAAAACCGCTTGCCACTGCCCTTTGGTCAAATCCTTGCCTACCGCAAAAGTCGGCAGGGTTTCATGCCCCCGCGACAGGACTTTCTCCGTTGAATTTCCAAGCAAAATATCGATTAAATGCCCAGCGCCAAAACTCTCACCTGTCCGCAATGCGGCCGACAAAGCCTTGCGAACCGCTTCGGTTCCATCAAACAATTCCGGCGGCGTGTCACACAGATCGCAATTGCCACAAGCCTCGGCCTCTTCGCCGAAATACCCAAGCAAAACCTGCCGGCGGCAGCCCTGAGCCTCTGCCAATCCGAGCAACGCGTTTAGACGCCCATGATCCGCATCGCGCCGTTCGGGTGGGGCCAAGCCTTCATCAATTTGCGAGCGGCGCAGGCGAATATCATCAGGCCCATACAAGGTGAGCGTTTCCGCCGGGGCGCCGTCACGGCCTGCGCGGCCAATTTCCTGATAATAGGCCTCAATACTCTTGGGTAGGTCAGAATGTGCGACCCATCGGATGTCAGGCTTGTCGACCCCCATGCCAAACGCAACCGTCGCCACAACAATCAGCCCGTCTTCGCGCGCGAACCGTGTTTCAACCGCCCGCCGATCCTCGGCTTCCATTCCGCCGTGATAAAAACACGTGCTGTGGCCCTGCTCACCTAATGCCCGCGCCAAAGTTTCGGTGCGCGCCCGCGTTCCGCAATAGACAATCCCCGATTGGCCTTTGCGCGCTGCGGCGAAATTCAAAATCTGTTTGCGTGGATTGTCTTTGGGTTGGAATGCAAGGTGGATATTCGGCCGATCAAAGCCGCGTAGAAACGAATTTGGCGGCTGGCCGTCAAACAGGCGTGTAACGATTTCCTCTTGGGTTTCCGCATCGGCGGTGGCCGTGAACGCCGCCAAAGGCACATCCAGCGCGCGTCGAAGCTCTCCTATACGGAGGTAATCCGGTCGAAAATCATGGCCCCATTGGCTCACACAATGGGCTTCATCCACCGCAATGAGCGACACCCCCGCCTGCAACAGCATCCGCTGAGTACCAGAATTGGCAAGCCGCTCCGGTGCCAGGTACAGCAATTTCAGCTCGCCGCGATGCAACATATCCCAAACGGCGTCAGTCTCTTCTTGGGTATTGCCCGATGTCAGCGCTCCGGCCGCAACCCCCGCCTCTCGCAACCCGCGGACCTGATCGCGCATCAGGGCAATCAGCGGCGAAATCACCACTGTCACACCTTGGCGCATCAAAGCAGGCAATTGAAAACAAAGCGATTTACCGCCACCAGTTGGCATAATCGCCAACACGTTTTCACCCCGCAGCACGGCTTCCACTATTTCACCCTGACCGGGGCGAAAGGCGTCAAATCCAAAGACATCTTTCAACAGTGCCGCACTTGGCACGGTGTCGTCGCGTGGCATGCTGAACCTGCGTTCTTATACTATATCTGCTCTTATCCCGACATTCTCATACTAAGATTCGGTGAATCAAGCCCAAACGCACAGGTTTCTTACGGTGAAAAACGCCCCGAGGTGGCCGGGCGGCATATCGCCCAGCCTGGAAAACCCTTCAAGCCTTAGAAAGAATAGAAAAATCCGGCATTGTTGGCCAACACGATCCGAATGATCATCAAACCAATCAACGCCACCAAGGGCGCAAGGTCGAGCCCGCCCATCGGTGGCAGAACCTGACGAATGCGCGAATACACCGGCTCAAGGATCCGGTTCAGCCCATCCCAGATCTGTGCGACCAGCGGTTGGCGAAGGTTTAGAACCTGAAAATTGATCAACCAGCTCATGATCACATGAGCGATGATAAAGAACCAAGCGATGTCCAACAAAAGCGTCAGAATCTGAAACAACGACTGCATTATGGGGCCTCTTTGAATAACACGCCCAACACCTAAGCACGCCAGTACAAAAGCGCAAGTTTGCCGCTAGGTTGTGGTTGACGCGCGGTGAAAGACGCTGCACCTGAACCAAATAGTTCAGGAGCACACCATGTATCCATTTATTCGAATGATCAAAGGCATGTTGGTTAACCGCAACGCCCCCAAAATCGACCTGTTGGACACCCACATCTCGCATCACATGTGCTGGCCATGGGACATTGATCTCTGGATGGAACTGAACAACGGTCGCACCTTGACGCTCTATGATCTTGGCCGCCTGCCCGCGGGTGGGCGCGTTGGAATGTATGGCCCGATGAAGGCCAACAACTGGGGCATGACAGTTGCCGGGTCGGTCATCCGATATCGCCGCCGCGTCCGTATGTTTGAAAAGTTCGACATCCGCACCCGGCTGCTCGGCTGGGACAAACGGTTTATCTATATGGATCAAAGCAGTTGGAAAACCGATGGCGACTGTGCGAGCCATGTTGTCTTGCGCATGGCCCTGACCGACAAAACCGGCATTGTTGATCCTCAAAAGATGATGGACCTGCTCAAACCCGGCACATCTTCGCCTGATTTGCCCGAATGGGTGCAAAAGTGGAAGGAGGCTGAAGACTTACGCCCCTGGCCACCGATTAAAACCGACCCATGAAGTCCTTGGGTCTCGACCCGCACTTGAAGTCCGACATTTAAAGACCGGCTGGCGTTAGGAAATCCTTGCCAGCCCGCGTCGAACAGGATTCTATGCGCGCAAATGGGCGGGACACGGGCGGGACAATGGCAGACACATCACTTCGCAAGCGCATCTGGGGGTGGTTCTTTTTCGATTGGGCCTCGCAACCGTATAACACGCTGCTGTTAACCTTCATTTTCGGCCCCTATGTCAAAGACGTCATGGGCGATGGCACCTCGGCGCAGGCGGCTTGGGGATTTGGCATCGCTGCGGCGGGCATTGTAATCGCCATTCTCGCGCCGATCCTTGGGGCGATTGCCGATACTGGCGGGAACCGGCTGCGATTTATCTGGGGGTTTTCAGCGCTTTACGTGCTCGGATCGTCCATGCTCTGGTTCACGGACCCTGTTGATTTTAACCTCTATTCCACGCTGTTTTTCTTTGCGATCGGCCTGATTGGGATGGAGTTTGCGACGATCTTTACCAACTCAATGCTGCCTGACCTTGGCCCGCGTGAAGAAATCGGCCGTATTTCGGGCAATGGCTGGGCCTTTGGGTATCTGGGCGGGCTGATCACACTGGTCATCATGCTGACCCTGTTGGCCGAGAACAAAACGACCGGAACAACCCTAATTGGCATTGATCCCCTCTTTGGCCTAAACGCCGAGGCCCGCGAAGGCACCCGCGCTGTCGGTCCGCTCACTGCCCTTTGGTATGTGATCTTTATGGTGCCATTTTTCCTCTGGGTGCGTGACCCGCGCCAACACCCGGCCCCCAAAGGTGCCGTTCGCAAAGCCTTGCACCAACTGTGGAAAACCATCACGTCGCTGCCCAATCACCCCTCGCGTTTTGCCTATCTTGGATCGTCGATGTTTTACCGCGATGCGCTGAACGGCATGTACACTTTTGGCGGCATCTATGCGGCAGGTGTCTTGGGGTGGTCCGTGGTTGATGTGGGTGTCTTTGGCATTCTCGCCATCATTTCTGGCGCGGTCTTCGCTATGATTGGTGGGCATTTGGATGACCATTTCGGCCCCAAACCTGTCATCACCACCTGTGTTTGGATCTTGATGGGTGTCGGCATTGGAATCATCATGATCCGCCCCGACAGCCTGTTTGGCATCGCTTTGCCCGCCGGGTCCAACCTTCCTAACATCGCCTTTTATATTTTCGGCGCAACCATTGGCGCTGCTGGCGGGGTCATTCAATCGGCGTCACGCACGATGATGGTCCGTCAGGCCGATCCCGAGCGAATGACCGAAGCCTTTGGCCTCTATGCGCTTTCGGGCAAAGCCACCTCATTCCTCGCCCCGCTCTCGATCGGCATCGTCACAACGCTGACGGGTTCCCAGTCGCTCGGCATCACTCCGCTTATCGGGCTTTTCGTCATCGGGTTGGTTCTGCTACGCTGGGTACAGCCGGACGGAGATTGATTGGTATGTTGAGAATTTTGATTTTGCTGACGTTAATCGCAGGCCTGTCTGCCTGCGGCAGCGACCGGGACAGACCGCGCAAAAACAAAGCAAGCGCAACGCCGACTGTGCGCAATATTGATCCGATCCTTTCGACCAAACAGGCGAAACAGCTTTTTGGAGCCAAGGTCTCGGCCAGCGCTCAATCCGCGGCCCCTTTTGGCAGCTACGCCAAAGGGTGTCTGGCTGGCGGTGAACAACTGGCGGAAACCGGCCCGACCTGGCAGGCCATGCGCCTGTCGCGCAATCGCAATTGGGGTCATCCTGTCTTGCTCGATTATGTCCGCGACCTAAGCCGCAAAGCCGCACGGCAACCGGGTTGGGAAGGGCTGTATTTGGGTGACTTCAGCCAACCTCGCGGGGGGCCGATGCTCACAGGGCATCGCAGCCACCAAATCGGCCTCGATGCAGATATCTGGCTGCGTCCGGCAAACGATCTAAACCTGACCGTAAAAGAGCGTGAAAACATCTCTTCGATTTCGATGCGGCGGTCTTCTGGTGCCTTTACCAACAACAATTGGACCCGCGCCCATCACGAAATCCTCAAAGCTGCGGCCAGTGATCCGCGCGTCGCCCGGATTTTTATCTTTCCCGGTGCCAAGGTGCAGATGTGCAAAGACGCAAAAGGCGACCGGGCCTGGTTGCGCAAAATTCGCCCATGGTGGGGGCATCATTACCACTTCCACGTGCGTCTGAATTGCCCCAAGGGCACCAAAGGCTGTGTAAACCAAAACCCGATCCCCAAGGGGGATGGCTGTGCCGAGGCGCAGGGTTGGGTTGACCGCATTCTCAACCCGCCGCCGCCAAAACCGCGCGACCCCAATGCCCCGAAACCAAAACCGCGCCGCGAATTGACATTGGGTGATTTGCCCAACGCCTGTTCTGCCGTGCTGTCGTCCAAGTAAGATATGAACGTCCGGTCTTTGCGAAAAATTCCCGCCCTGGCGGCGGCATTGCTTGCGGCTTGGGCACTTGCCGCCCCTGCTGCTGCGCCCCATGCTGTGCAATTTGTTGGAAGCTATACCTGGCCCGCCTCTGCCCATCATTTGGGTGGGTTTTCAGGGCTTGAACTGGCGGATGACGGCAAGACCTTCACCGTGATTAGCGACCGAGGCGATCTCCTGACCGGAACGTTTAAGCGACGTGATCGCAAGATCGCTGGCCTGTCCACCAGTGCGGCGACACGGCTGACAGATCACAAAGGCCGGGCGCTCAAGGGCTGGAAAACGGATTCCGAAGGGTTGGCCATTCGACCCGACGGGCGTGTTTTCATCTCCTTCGAAGGCGAGCACCGTGTTTGGGCCTATGGTGGCACACAGAAAGAAGCCACCCGCCTGCCCCAACACCAAGCTTTTCGCTCTCTGCAGGGCAATTCGGGCATCGAAGCGTTGGCGATCAACGCCAAGGGGCATCTCTTTGCGATACCGGAACGTTCCGGCAAACTGACCCGCCCGTTTCCCGTTTGGCGCTTCAACGGCAAAGGCTGGAGCCAGCCGTTTTCGCTGCGCCGTTCAGGTGGCTTCCTGCCGGTCGGGGCCGATTTTGGACCGGACGGTATGCTCTACCTGCTTGAACGCGAATTCACCGGCATCGGATTTCGTTCTCGCGTGCGTCGCTTTGATATCGACGGGGCCAAGGTCAAACGCGAAGAGACCCTGTTTGAAACCGGCGTCTGGCGGCATGACAATCTCGAAGGTCTCTCGGTTTGGCGCGACAGCTCTGGTGACATTCGGCTGACAATGATCTCGGACGATAACTTTCGCACACTGCAGCGCACTGAATTTGTCGAATATCGGGTGCTTAAAAACTAATCTCTTGCGCCATTGCGCCGCTGTCTGTAAACGCCGCCTGTCCGAATGACTCGGGCCAAGTCCCCGCAACCTTGCAAAAACGGGTCCATACATGACACGCACGCATATCCCTGGCATTCTTGCCATGGCGGCCATCGTTCTGGCTTCCAACATCCTCGTCCAATTCTTGTTCGGCAACTGGCTGACATGGGGCGCCTTCACCTATCCGCTGGCCTTTTTGGTCACTGACCTGATGAACCGCATTTACGGCGCCCAAGCGGCCCGAAAAGTGGTTTTCGTCGGTTTTGTCGTTGGCGTTCTGTGTTCGCTGGCCGGCACGCAAATCATGCTTCAGGGTGATGGTTTCACCTATCCGGCCGTCACGCTGCGCATTGCAATCGGCTCTGGCCTTGCCTTTCTGACCGCTCAGTTGCTTGACGTTGCCATCTTTGATCGTCTGCGCGACGGCAAATGGTGGCGCGCGCCGCTGGCCTCCACTCTGGTTGGCTCAACGCTCGACACCGTGATTTTCTTTTCCATCGCGTTTTCGTCGCAACTCATCGCGCTTGAGCCGGGCAACGATGTCAGCTGGGCTAATGAAGCCTTGCCTTTGCTTGGTGCCGGTCCTGTCGCCCCGCTTTGGATGTCTCTGGCTGTGGCGGACTGGATGGTCAAACTCAGCCTTGCCCTGATCGCCTTGATCCCGTTCAAAATGATCGTTTCATGGGCGCTTGCAAAAAGAACTACTGCTTGATGCAAAGAAAACACTTTGTGGTTTTCTAATCCCGTGGCAACATCATCTTGAGGCAACACAATTGAAACCAAGTTTCGATACGCTTGTCTCATCGCGTTTTATACAGCTGAAAGGAGGTGATCCAGTGATTAGAGAACCATTGGAGAAGGGTGCAGGAACAGTGCGAGGGGTCGAGCTCTAGGGTAATTCCGGGCAACAGCCTATCAAACTGGCGAGCAGCCTAACCGGCCCCCGCCTCCGTATTCTCGAAGGGTCGTCCCACGGGCGGCCCTTTTAGCATTCAGCAGCCTATCTCGGAGCGTTTCGATGCTGCAAATCAACGACAATATCACCATCGAAGACTGGGAGCTGACCGAACAATTTGTTCGCTCAAGCGGTCCGGGTGGGCAAAACGTGAACAAAGTCTCCACTGCGGTTGAATTGCGGTTTGAGGCCGAGCGTTCCCCAAATCTACCCGCTCCTGTCAAAACACGGTTGCGCAAATTGGCTGGACGCCGGTGGACCAACGAAGGTGCGTTGATTTTACAGGTCGAAGAAACCCGATCTCAGGCCCGCAATCGCGAAATTGCCCGCCAGCGGCTGATTGAACTCATCCAAAAAGCATTGCACAAGCCGAAACGCCGCATTCCGACGCGCCCGACGCTCGGGTCCAAGAAGCGCCGCCTTGCCAGCAAAAAGGCCCGCGGCGACGTGAAATCTCTGCGCGGCAAGGTTGATCCAACCGATTAGAACCGCTCTAGCAGCCGGTCCAAATAATCCCGTTCAATTTCAGGGCGCTCTGCCTCGCTTGAACGACGGCGAATTTCGTCCAACAATTCCTCGGCACGGCGATACACATCTTCACCTTGCAGCAGGCCTTCATCGGTGTCTGCGCGGCCCGAATTGCCCTGGCTCCTGCCAAGAGGATCGCGCTGTTCACCCGGATCACCGCCCTCTGCAAACCCTTGCTGGCCTTGCTGTTGCGCACGCTGTTCGGCAATTGCTTCACCCAGCGCCCGCATACCATCGCGCAGCGCTTCCATCGCTTCGGATTGCTGATCAATGGCTTCAGCCAAATCACCCTCGCGCAGTGCATCTTCGGCCCCGTCCATCGCACGGTCTGCATTTTCCAATGATTGCGCCGACCGCTCTCCGGCCTCGGTTCCTTGGCCGGGAAGATTGCGCCGCTGTCTGTTGAGTTCGTCGCGCAACGCCTGTTGGCGATCCGCCAATTCCTGTTCCAAGCCTTGCTGGCCTTGGCCTTGACCTTCGCCACGCTCGCGCGCTTGGCCCTGACCGGGTTGCTGATCGCCCGGCTGACCTTCACCTTGGTCGCCTTGCTCTTGGCCTTGTTGCTGACCGTCTTGACGTTGCCCCTGATTGAACTGGTCCTGCAGGTCGCGGAACGCCTCGTCCGACAACTCCTGTTGATCACGAAGCGTATCCGACAGTTCATCCATCGCCCGTTCGCCCGGCGATTGTCCGCCTTGGCCTTCGGTGACCTGCATATTCTCCATCATTTCCTGAAGCTGTTGCAGCGCTTCCATCGCCTCGGCCATGCGACCCTGTTCCATCAGCTCCTGAATGCGATCCATCATGCGCTGCAGATCATCCTGCGACATCTCAATCGTGTTCTCAGGATCACCTTGTTCGCCCGGCTCTTCATTTTGACGGTTTTGACGGGCCAGCTCGCGCATGTAATCCTGCGTCGCTTCGCGCAATTCTTGCATCAGTTCGGCGATTTCTTGATCCGACGCGCCATTCTTCATCGCCTCTTCCAGCCGCTCTTGCGCCCGCTGCAACCGCTCAAGCGCATCTTTCAGATCGCCTTCTTCCAGTTCGACAGCCAACTCCCACAATGCCTGCGCCAATTCGTTTTGCGCGTCGTCACTCATCACATCCAGCGCTTCCAGCTTGGCCAGAACCGCGCGAAGCGATCTATGTGCCTCATCTTTGCGAAACACGTCATCCGGTCGGTTGGAAATCGCCCGAAGCAATTGCGTGATCACGTCTACATTTTGCCGATTCCACAAAAGTGCCTGACGTTGTTCGATCACAGCCGCGGCCATCGGATCGAAAAAGCGCCGTCCGGGCAAAGTGATCAGCTCGGGCTGTGTCCGCGCGGTTTGCCCCCGGCCATCGGTGACACTTAGCTCAAGCCGCACCGGTAAATTGGCCCATGGATGCTGCGAAAAGTTCCCGCCCAGCGCTTCTTTGAAATCTGCGCGACTGCCGGACACGGGCATCGGAAGGGGCACATTGATGTCCTCTAACGGCTCTGGGGCCAATGCGCGTCCATACCGGCGGTCCACCTCGTCCAAAGCCAGCACAATGCGGGCCTGCCCGGCTTCGACGCCAAAGTCATCCAAAACCGCAAACGGAATCTGCGCGGCACCATCATAGGCAACTTCAATCTCGCCATCGCGGGTGATCAGGGGCGGCGTGTCCGCAACCATGGCAACCTGCCAAGCGCGGCCATTTGGCCCTTCGATTGCCAACCGGCCAGCTTGAGCCACTTCAAAATCATGTGCGGTGTCCTTGGCCTCTTCGACGGTCAAAATGCGCCCAGACACCGTTTCAGCGACCGACAAGGCCCCCACTTCGCCATACATGCGTAGCGTCACCGAAGCCCCTTCGTGCACCTCTAGGTTTTCTGCTGTAATATCATTGAGATAAACCGTCGGAAGACGTGTATATCCGGGCGGGGACACCCAGCCTTCCCAGCTGGGCCCTTGCGCCAATTCCGGCCCGCCAACGCCCATATTGGTCACCGATTGCACCCGCACAAACGACCCAAACAAAAACGCCACAGACAATGCCAGCACCGCCACAAACCGCAACGCATAGGGATCGGCCCTGGCCACACGCAAATCGGGGTCAACCGCTTTGGCGTCTTTCAATCTGTCGCGCATCCGGCTTTGGTGCGCCGTCCAAACCGCCATCGACGCTGCATCGCCGGGCCCAATCGCCGGGCTGTCCATCGCCGCTTGGATCGGATTGCCTTTTAACGAACGATCCAGCCGCAACACCGCGTCATCCTGTGACGGCCAATGAAACCGGCGAAGCCCACGCGCACAGGCCCACAGCGTCAAGCCAATCAGCACAACAGCGCCCGCCCAAACCCATTCAACCGCAACCAAATCCTGCAGTCCGAGCATCAAAATCGCCAGCGCAACAAACAGCACCGACCAAAGCGGCCACCACGCGCTCACGATCCGTTCGGCCACAAGCCCGGCGTGTGTGAGCGCCAAAGGCCAGCGAATCCTGCGCTTTAAATCTGTATCAAACTTCGCGGCCATATCGTCCTCGCAGGCGTCATATCAGACAGGCATGCGAGGAGAATGCCTCACAACCATTCAGGAATGGTATCGCGATTTATCATTTCGTCAAAGGTCGGGCGTGGGCGAATAACCGCGAATTGATCGCCATTGACCAAAACTTCGGGGATAAGCGGCCGTGTATTGTATTCACTGGCCATCACCGCCCCATATGCGCCGGCACTGCGAAATGCGACCAAGTCGCCGGCAACAAGCGGCGGCATCTGGCGTTGCTTGGCAAATGTGTCACCACTTTCGCAAACAGGTCCAACAATATCATAGGGTTGTGGTTCAAGCCCAACCTGAGGCTCCACCACCGGAATAATGTCATGATAGGCTTCATACATGGCCGGGCGGATCAAATCGTTCATCGCCCCGTCCAGAATCAAGAAATCGCGCCCTTCACCGTTTTTCAGATAAATCACTTTGGTGACCAAAATTCCGGCATTGCCTGCGATCAAACGCCCCGGTTCAATCTCGATCTCACAGCCCAAATGGCCAACCGTGCGCTGAATCAGCTTGCCATAATCGGTCGGAAGAGGCGGCGCTTCGTTGCTGCGCGCATAAGGAATCCCCAATCCCCCCCCCAGATCAAGCCGCGTGATCTCATGTCCATCGGCCCGAAGCGCCTCCGTCAGATCGGCCACCTTGGCATAGGCCAATTCAAACGGTTCCAACTGCGTCAGCTGGCTGCCGATATGCACATCAATGCCAACCACTTTGATGCCCGGCAACGCCGCCGCCTGCGCATAGACGTCGCGGGCTCGGGCAATCGGAATGCCGAATTTATTCTCACTTTTGCCGGTCGCAATTTTGGCGTGGGTTTTGGCATCCACATCCGGGTTGACCCGAATGGCGATCTTGGCTTCGACACCCATCGCTGTTGCCATCTGCGAAATCGCAGCCATCTCTGGTTCGCTCTCGACATTAAACTGCCTGATCTGCGCCGCCAGAGCCGCCCGAATTTCATCTGCTGTTTTACCGACACCAGAAAAGACAATCCGCTCACCGGGAACGCCCGCCGCCAAGGCCCGCGCCAACTCCCCGCCCGAAACCACATCCATACCGGCACCTTCTGCGGCCAATGTCCGCAAAATCGCTTGGTTGCTGGCGGCTTTCATCGCATAGCAAACAAGATGCGGCCCCCAATCAAGCGCCTCATCAAACAGGTGGAAATGTCGGGTCAGAGTCGCTGTCGAATACAGGTAAAACGGCGTGCCCACTTGCGCGGCAATTTCCTTGACCGGCACATCCTCGGCCCACAACGCCCCTTCGCGATAAAGAAAATGATCCACGCCCGTCTCCTGTCCTGCAGCCGTTCCCGCTTAGCGCATCCCAAAAGGTGAAAAAACCCTTGGTTTTCTTCTTTCCGAAAATATCCCCGCGGCAGGCTCCGACCGTAACGCAAAAGCCCCGGCTCACTAGGAACCGGGGCTACTCACTTTTTTGGCAATCTTACTGGGTTGTGTCTTCGCCCGGTCGTATCGGCGCGCCATCTGCGCCACATCCGGCGAGGCTGCAGGCCGACAGGGCCAACAGCGCCACAATCATTACTGTCTTCATTTAAGCACCTCCTTCCAGCGGGTCACTTGTTCGCGCACCCGCGCTGGGGCTGTGCCACCATAACTCATCCGCGAAGCAACCGATTTATGCACCGTCAGAACGTCAAAAATCCCGTCGGTGATCGCCGAATTTTCCGCCTGCATGTCTTCGAGGCTAAGGTCCGGCAGGTCGCAGCCTTTGGATTCAGCCAAGGCGACAAGCGCGCCCGTCACATGGTGCGCATCCCGAAAGGGTAGCCCAGTTTCGCGTACCAGCCAATCGGCAAGATCCGTCGCGGTTGAGAATCCCGCCGATGCCGCCCCTTCAAGTGAGGCGCGGTTGCCGGTCATATCCTTGACCATGCCTTCCATCGCCGCCAAGGCCAGCATCCAGTTGTCCGCCGCGTCAAAGACCTGCTCTTTGTCTTCCTGCATGTCCTTGGAATAGGCCAGCGGAAGGCCCTTCATCACCATCATCAGCGCAACATTGGCCCCGAAGATCCGCCCAATCTTCGCGCGGATCAGTTCCGCCGCATCGGGGTTTTTCTTTTGTGGCATGATGCTTGACCCGGTGCTGAACCGGTCCGACAAGGTGACAAAGCGGAACTGCGCGCTTGACCAGATCACCAATTCCTCAGCGAAGCGGCTCAGGTGCATGGCCGAAATCGACGCCACCGATAGGAATTCAATCGCGAAATCCCGCGCCGAAACCGCATCCAATGAATTGGCCATCGGACGATCAAAGCCCAGCGCCTCCGCCGTCATATGTCGATCAATCGGGAAACCAGTGCCCGCAAGCGCCGCCGCCCCCAAAGGCGATTCGTTCATACGTTTGCGGGCATCGCGCACGCGGGAAAGATCGCGCGCGAACATCTCAACATAGGCCATCATGTGATGCCCCCATGTCACCGGCTGCGCGGTTTGCAGGTGGGTAAAGCCCGGCATCACCCAGTCCGCCCCCGCCTCAGCCTGATCCACCAGCGCGGAAATCAGGGCGAGCAGACCCTTTTCCGCCGCATCCAGTTGATCCCGCACCCAAAGGCGGAAATCTGTCGCAACCTGATCATTTCGCGAACGTCCAGTGTGCAAACGCCCCGCCGGTTCGCCAATCAGCACCTTCAAACGCGCTTCGACGTTCATATGAATGTCTTCAAGCGCGGTTGAAAATTCAAACGTTCCGTTCTCGATCTCTGACAAGACCGTGAGCAAGCCTTCCCGAATGGCCTTTGCATCGCTATCACTAATAATGCCTTGCGCGGCCAACATGGCGGCGTGGGCCCTTGAACCGGCGATATCCTGTGCCGCCATCCGCTGATCGTATCCGATCGAGGCGTTGATCGCCTCCATGATCGCATCCGGCCCGGCGGCAAAGCGGCCGCCCCACATCTGGTTTGAGGAAGTATCCGACATGAGCTGTCCTTCGGAGGAAATATGAAAAATCTGGGTCTTGCGTTGCTGTATACTGCGACGATGGCGCTTGCAAATCCTGGCTTCGCTGATGTGGCGGCTGCGACCGCCGCGCGGACCGGCGATATGAAGAAATTGATCCTTCATTCCGAGCCAAAAACCCGCGAGATGGCCGACTTTATGACCTTTGAAGGGGAACCATTGAACCTATCCGATTGGCAGGGAAAATGGCTTGTGGTGAATTTCTGGGCCACATGGTGCGCACCCTGTCGCAAGGAAATGCCCATGCTCTCCGAGCTTCAGACCGAAATGGGCAGCGATACATTTGAGGTCATCACCATCGCGACCTCGCGCAATCCACCCCCGGCGATGAAGGCCTTCTTTGAGGATATCGGCGTCACCAACCTGCCGCTGCACCGCGATCCGAAATCGAAATTGTCGCGCGGCATGGGGGTTTTAGGCCTGCCTGCGACGGTCATTCTTGACCCAGATGGCAACGAAGTTGGCCGCATGACAGGCGATGCCGATTGGTCGTCTAACAGCGCCAAAGCCGTGTTGGCGGCGCTGATGGGGCCCGCAGAATAGACCCGCTGGGCATACGACCTAGAAACTCTATCTTCAAACCCGTCCCGGAACACCCGTTTAAAATGGGTGACGGGACGGCTTTGACATATCACGATTTATTCTTGGCTTTCTTGCCGGCTTGAACAGGCCGATCGGCGTGTTTGCCGCCTGAACTGTTGAACGCTTGATACCAAGCCGGCTTTTGCGCTGGGTTCGCACCGGCGCGTTTTACCTTGGGTTTCTTCGATTTGGGCATTGTCCGTCCTTTTCAATTCCGCACAGACATAGAAGGAACACCTCGGGATTGATACAGCTACCTTTTCACCGGGAAGGTCGCCGAGCAATGCAGGCCATTTTGCAGGGCCGAAAACACGACGGGGTGACCCGATGGCCACCCCGTTTCTCTGAGAGAGAGAGAGAGAGAGAGAGAGAGAGAGAGAGATTACCTAGAGGCGATCATCACACGCCGAGTACGCGTACGTCGCTTGATCTTGCCTTTTTTGATGCGGCCTTTGGCCAAGTCCAAGCTGTCCTGCGACCGCCATGTGTCTGGCGTCAAACGATCCACGACAGCCACCGGGGCTACGATCTCAGCCGAGTTTCCTGCCCGCCCTGGAATGTCTGCAACTGCCATGGAAGAGGCAAAGGACAGGGATAGGACAGTGAAAACAATGCGCATTCGTGCAACTTTCGATCATGGGCCCCCACCCAATGGTTAATAGAATTGGGCGAAACTGCGGCGCAGCGCAACGGTTTTTTGCCACATTCGCCCTATTGAACACTCGACCCAAAACAATCAGACGCTTCGATTGAACTTGTTTGCCAACGGGCAACAATCACTCCGCAATTTTCGCCCATTTTCAAGCCTTTGGCTCGAATCACGCCCCGGATTCGTGCGAAAACCCAGATCAGGCCGACCAAATCGAGCACCCTCGTCACCGTTGCCGACACGTTCCTGACGCCACGACCTCTTTGACAGCCGCCTCCAAGCCCAAGACACTCCTCTCAAGGAGGACCCATGCCGCTCACCATTCTCATCGCTCTTGTCGTCATCGGCATCGCAGGCATTGCGGTGCTGACTTACTGGCTTGGCCTGTCGCGCCCGAAAACCTTTGCCAGCGACAGTGATGTTCGCGCGGCGTGGTTCCGCGAATTCTCGGACATACCCGTCACGCATGTCACCCTGTGCCAATCCGGCAATGGCGCGCTTGTCCAAACGCCCAACGGCCCCGGCCTCGTTTGGGCGATGGGCGTTGACAGCACCGCGCGTTTTTTGACCGGCGCGTCGCTCAGTGCGACCGACACCGGCATGCGTATTGATCTTCCCGATTACAGCGCCCCGCATGTCACCCTACGCCTGACACCCACCGAAATCACCCAATGGACAGGCCAAATCGGAGCCGCAATATGAGCGATCTTAGGTATCCTGACGTAGTGCAACTTGCCGTGCCGTTCTTTATCGCCGCGATTCTGGCCGAGTTGCTCTGGATCCACACCCAAAAGCGCGGCGGCCGCTATGAAACCCGTGATGCGGTCACATCGCTGATTATGGGGGCTGGCAATGTGGCCTCTGGCATCGCGCTTGGCTTTATTGCGTGGGGGTTCTTTACGGTTCTGTGGGAGATCACCCCCCTCAACCTTGGTAGCTCCCTTGCCGTGCTCATCCTCTGCTTTGTTCTGGACGACCTGCGCTATTATTGGGTGCATCGGTTTGGTCATCGGGTTCGCTGGGTCTGGGCCAGCCATGTGAACCACCACTCCAGCCAGCATTACAACCTCACCACGGCGCTGCGCCAAACATGGACCTATACGTTTACCTTTATGATGGTGGTGCGCGCGCCGCTGATCCTGATCGGGTTTCACCCGGCCATGGTGCTATTCTGCGGCGGGTTGAACCTTGTCTATCAATTCTGGATTCACACCGAAGCCATCGGCAAAATGCCCCGCTGGTTTGAAACCATCATGAATACGCCCAGCCATCACCGCGTTCATCATGGTCGCAATCCGCGCTATCTCGACTGCAACTATGCCGGTGTCTTTATTATATGGGACAAGATGTTTGGCACCTTTGTCCCCGAACAAGACGATGAAAAGGTCGATTACGGCCTTGTGCATAACCTCGGCACCTTTAACCCGATCCGCGTGGCGTTTCACGAATGGGTCGGCATTTGGAAGGATGTGACCCAACCCGGCATCACATGGTATGATCGTTGGATGTATTGCGTCGCGCCCCCCGGCTGGTCCCATGACGGGTCACGCGACACATCTGAGGCGATCAAAGCCAAGCATCTGGCAAAACACCCTCAAGACGGCGGAACGGCAGGGTTTTCGTGACACCGGGAAGGTAAAATGGACTACGATCTTTGTCTGCGTTCGGCGTTACTAGACTTAGAAAGCTGGGCTATTGTCCTGACCGGGTTTACAGTTTCCGTCTTTTTGATGCGATTTGAGAAGAGGGCTTTTGCTGTCACCTGCTTTCTCACCACTCTCGTGCTGGCAACAAGTTGGGCCTATTTTTACTATGAACTGAACTGCGTCGAACACCGCTACTCTTGAAGAGGCAGACACCCCCCCTGAACGCCCAGAATTATCATCGGTAAGGCATTCCTGTCTTCCGCCCGTTAACTAATTGAGGCACGATCCACTCTAGGCGGCTCTTGCGAATTATTCGCAACAGAACCCTTGTAACGAACCCGTGATGATCCCATATTGATTGTATACCAATGAATACACAACCAGTCCGATAGGAAACCATGTTCGATCAATTGCTTTCGAACGGGTTTATCCCGTTCACTATTTCGCTTGCTATTTTGTTTGGCCTCATGGGGCTGGAACTTGTCTTTGCTTTGCTTGGCGGCACACTTTTAGGTGCGGGTGGCGATGCGGATGGGCCTGATATCGACGGTCCTGATATCGACGGGCTTGATATAGATGGCCCCGACATCGACATTGGTGATTTAGACATTGATCTGGACGGGATCGACGTTTCAGAACTGGAACTGCCTAGCTTTACGGATGTTGAGATCGACACCGAGACCCCGGATGGGGCCAGCCAAACCGGCGGTATCGCCGCCTGGCTTGGGTTTGGCAAAATGCCAACATTGATCTGGCTCGCTTCGGTGCTCATGGCCTTTGGCGTGACGGGCGTTGTGGTGCAAAACGCGGTCATTGGTATCTTTGGCAGTCCTGCGCCAGCTTGGACCGTCGCCCTGCCATCAGGTCTGGCAGCGGTCTTTTTCGCACGGCATTTTGGCGCGCTCTTTGCCCGCCTGATCCCGAAAACCGAAACCGAAGCCTTGTCCGAACGCCATCTTGGCCGCCGTCAAGGTATCATCACCCAAGGTACCGCCGCGCGCGGACGTCCCGCCGAAGTGCGTGTGACGGATCGCTACGGCAACTATCAGTACCTGCGCGCGGAACCCCTGCGCGACGATGCGCAAATCACACAAGGCTCCAATGTTCTTGTCCTGCGTCATCGGTATGACGGCGGCTACCTCCTCGTAGATCTGCCTACAGAAAAATAAATTATTCAACGAGTTAGGAGACAACATGGATTTACCCATCCTTCTTTTCCTGGTCGGCGCAGTCCTCGCCTTCCTTATCGTCATCGGCCTTGTATTGGGCCGCCTCTATCGCCGCGCCACCCGCGAAGTCAGCCTTGTCAAAACCGGTGCAGGCGGCAAACGTGTCATCATGGATGGCGGCGTGATCGTCGTGCCGTTGCTGCACGAAGTCAGCCCGGTCAACATGAAAACCCTGCGTCTTGAAGTGTCGCGCGAAGCCGAAGCCGCTTTGATCACCAAAGACCGGATGCGCGTTGATGTTGGCGTCGAATTCTACGTGTCGGTTCAGCCCACCGACGAAGGCATCGCCCGCGCGGCGCAAACCCTTGGCGATCGCACCTTTGACGTGGAACAGCTTCGCGAAATGATCGAAGGCAAGCTGATCGACGGCCTGCGCGCTGTGGCTGCCCAAATGACCATGGACGAACTGCATGAAAACCGCGCTGATTTTGTGCAAGAAGTGCAAAACGCCGTGTCCGAAGATCTGACCAAAAACGGTTTGTCGCTCGAAGCTGTGTCCTTGACCGCATTGGACCAAACCCCCTTCGAAGCACTGGATGAAAACAACGCCTTTAACGCCGTTGGTATGCGCAAACTGGCCGAAGTCATCGCGACCTCGAAAAAGGAACGCGCCCAGATTGATGCGGATGCTCAGGTTGCGGTGCGTCGTGCCGAAATGGAAGCAGAACGTCAGAGCCTTTTGATCCGCCAGGACGAAGAACAAGCGCGGATCGAGCAGCAGCAGCAAATTGAAACGATGAAAGCCGCGCAAGAGGCCGAAATCGCGGCCCGTATGGAAGATTCGGTTCGCGAAACCGAACGCTCACGGATTGCGCGGGAAGAATCCATTCGTGCTGCCGACATTAACCGCGAGCGCAACATTCGCGATGCTGAAATCGCCAAGGAACGCGCTGTTCAAGAGGCCGAGATCGCCAAAGAGCGTGAGCTTGAGGTCGCCAATCAAGAGCGTCAGATCATTATCGCGCAAAAGTCCGAAGAAGAAAGCCGCGCCCGTGCCTCAGCTGATTTGGCCCGTGCAGAAGCCACAAAGGCAACGGAATCGGTGACAACCGCCAAACAGGTGGCCGAAGCCGAACGTCAAAAGCAGGTTGCCTTGATTGAGGCCACCCGTGAAGCGGAGCAAGAAGCGACCAAGATCCGTCTTGCCGCTGCCGCTGAAAAAGACGCGGCCCAAGACCGGGCCGATGCCCGCCGCGAAGAAGCCCAAGCCGAAGCCGATGCGCTAACCATCCGCGCCGAAGCCAAGAAGAAAGACATGCTGGCCGAAGCCGAGGGTAAACGCGCAATCACCGACGCCGAAAATGCTCTGAGCGCCGAACTGATTGCCATGAAAGTCGATCTGGCCCGTCTTGAAGCGATGCCCAAAGTGCTGGCCGAAGCTGTTAAACCGGCCGAGAAAATCGACTCGATCCGTATTCATCAGGTTGGCGGCCTAAATGGGGCCACCGGCAGTGGCTCGGGAAACGGAGCGGGCGGTGACAAGCCACCAGTGAACCAAGCTCTTGATTCCATTATGGGAATGGCTGTGCAAATGCCCGCGTTGAAAAAGCTGGGCGAAGACTTGGGGCTTTCAATGGACGGAACAGTGTCGGGCCTGTTAGGGGAAGCGCCTGAAAAAGACGCACCCGAAACAGCCGAGACCGACGATAAACCTGAGCCGACGGCTTAACAAACAGGGCGGGGAATATCCCCGCCCTTTTTTACAAACCGGGTTGCCCCGAAAACCCCTCAAACCCGTCCGTGGTCTCGGTCAGATCGGCCTCGTAATGGTCGATGAGCGGCATCACCAAATGCTCAATCTGCGTGTTCCAAACTGGCCCATTATAAAACCCGTCTTTTATCCTCTCTCGGTCTTCCAACGTTGGAAACGCACGCATCCAATGCACTTTGTCAGCGTTTTCCAAATCCCGCAGAGGGCCAAAAACCAGCATTCCCGCATCGCGCAGAGCGGCGCGGTTTGCACGTTCAAAGAATGCGATGAATTCTTCCCGACGGCCGGGTTTGAGCGTGTAATGACGGATTTCAACAATCATGATCAGGCCTAGTTAAACCCTTTATTTACAATACGATCCGCTGCGATAGCTCGCCGTATCAAAATGGAAATGATCTTTGTGATGCCGATCTGAATTTGGCCCCAGAACAGTGCCAAAAGGACCGCATGCCGCGCTGTGCATTTTGCTCAGGGCCTTGCCCTTTTTGCCGCGGCCCCAGTCATTCAGAACTGATATTTCCGATCCATCGGCCAGTTGTACTGCGGCAATATCAATCGCTTTGCCGCGTCCGTGTTCGGAAATCCGGCCGCCCGGTTGGTTGTTGCGGGTTCGGCATGCGTAATGCGCCACGACGCGCAGGCCCGATACACCGCCGCCCTGTTTCCCGACTGCGGGAACCGCCCCGTTTTGCAACCATGTTTTCAGTGCCTTGGCGGTTTCACAATTGATCGTTGCCGCTTGGCTCAGACGCACATTTCCCACCGATTGAAGTCGAACTGCGTTGTCCAATCCACATCCAGAAATGCGGCCCGGAACATTGCCCACGATTTCGCCGACCAATGCGGGATCGCCGCACAAACCGCCGCCTTCGGGCGTGCTTTCGCTCGAAAAGGCGCGGTTCAGATAGCCGCGCACCCCGTCCAAATCGCTTTGTTCCTTGGGCGCTTTTTCACGCCCGCCGCCGCAAGCGCTCAGCGCTAGCAGCACACATCCAACAGTTACCCAAGTCTTCACCGATCCACCTTTGCGCGACCAAAATCAGGAGCATCTGTATCCTGTCCGGCCTCAAGGATGCCACGTCGGATTGCGCGGGTATGGGTGAAATAGGCGTGAAGCTGCTCACCATCGCCGGTACGAATGGCGCGTTGAAGGGCCATCAGCTCTTCGGTGAAACGCCCCAGAACTTCGATTGTGGCGTCCTTGTTTGTGAGGAAAACATCCCGCCACATGGTTGGATCCGATGCCGCAATCCGGGTGAAATCGCGAAAACCGGCGGCGGAAAACTTGATGACTTCTTTGTCAGAGACCCGGCGCAAATCGTCAGCGACACCGACCATCGTATAGGCGATCAGGTGCGGAATATGGCTCACCACGGCACAGACCATGTCATGGTGCTCGACTTCCATCCGCTCTGTGTTGGCACCAAGGGTTTTCCAATAGGTTTCAACACGTTGTATTGCGGCCTCATCGCCGCCTTCCTCTGGCACGATCAGGCACCATCGGTTATCAAACAAGGAGGCAAAGCCTGAATCCGGGCCCGAGTGTTCAGTGCCGGCCATGGGGTGGGTTGGCACAAAATGCACCCCGTCGGGCAAATGCGGCTTGATCGCGTCAATCACAGTGCGCTTGACCGAGCCAACCTCAGACACCGTCGCGCCGGGTTTCAGCACCGGAGCAATTTGCTGCATCACCGGCCCCATCGCGCCCACGGGCACGGCGAGCACAATCAAATCGGCGTCTTTGACCGCCTCTTCGGCGCTGTCGCAGACCCTGTCACACAACCCAAGCCGCCGCGCGGTTTCGCGGGTTTGTTCAGATCGCGCATAGCCGGTGACGTGGCAGTCCATCCCGGCACGTTTCATCGCCCAAAACATCGACGACGCAATCAGGCCGAGACCGATCAAGGCAACCCGTTGATAGGGCGCGCTCATCTCGCGCCGGCCTTAAACTGCCCCACGGCATGGGCAACCTGACGGCAAGCCGGTTCATCGCCGACGGTGATCCGAAGGCAATTGGGCAAGCCATATCCACCAACTTGACGCACAATCAAACCCTGCGTTTGGAGGTAGGCATCGCAGGCCTGCGCCTCTTCGGGGTTGCCAAAACGCGCCAGCACAAAGTTTGCCGTTGAGGTGTCGCATTGCACGCCATGTTCGGCCAATGCTTCGGACAACCACGCCCGCAAACGGGTGTTTTCATTGCGGCATTTCTCGGCGTACGCCGTATCGCGCACCGAGGCTTCGGCCGCTGCCAAAGCTGTGTTTGACACGTTGAAAGGGCCGCGCACGCGGTTGAGCACGTCAATGATTTCACGCGGTCCATAGCCCCATCCGATCCGCAATCCTCCCAAGCCGTAAAGCTTGGAAAACGTCCGGGTGATCACAACGTTGTCGCGCATTTGCGACAATTTCGCGCCACCGTCATAGCCGTCGACATATTCGGCATAGGCACCGTCCAGAACCAGCAAGGCTTGTTCGGGAATGCCCGCAGCCAGACGTTCGATTTCAGCCATGCCAATCATGGTGCCGGTGGGATTGTTGGGGTTGGCGATGAACACAAGTTTGGTGTTTTCCGTGCAACCTTCCAGGATCGCATCAACATCGGTCACCCGGTCGCGTTCCTTGACCACCACAGGGGTTGCCCCCGAGGCCAGCGCGCAGATCCGATACATGGCAAACCCGTGCTCCGTATACACAACTTCGGCCCCCGGCCCACCGTAGGCCTGGCACAGGAAGGTGATAATTTCATCCGATCCGGCACCGCAAATGATGTTGTCGGCGTTCAGACCGTGCACGTCGGCCAAGGCGGTGCGCAGTTCAATGTGATCAGACGACGGGTAGCGATGCAATTCGTGAATGCAACGTTCCACAGCCTTTTGCGCGGCTGGGCTAGGCCCAAACGGATTTTCGTTTGAGCTTAGCTTGATCACATTCGAAACCCCATCGAGATGCGCCTTGCCCCCGACATAAAGGTCGATGTCCATGATACCAGATTTTGGCGTGATCTTGGTCATATCGGTCTCCTGTTAGAAACGTGCTTACCTTTGTGCGCGACGCATGAAAAGTCGCAATACCTTGGCGTGATGTCACAAGGGTCGATTATGACCAAAATGCCGATAGATTATGAAACGACGGAGCGCGCACCAAGGCAAAGTTGACAGCTGTCAACCCTGTAAGTCATTGAAATAGTGTCGTTAAAATTGTGTTGCGCGACCGTCCCGCGCAACACCCTGTTCTGACGCAGCTTTAAACCACCACATCCATCGCGGTCTGATCACCCACACCAAACACCCGCTTGTACCGCGCGATTTCTTCGGCTGGGCCCATGGCTTTGTTGGGATTGTCCGACAGTTTGACGGTGGGGCTTCCATTGGCCTTGATCGCTTTGCAAACCAGACTGAAGGGCGCAAGGCCATCATCCGGGGCAAGACCACGAAAATCGTTGGTAAGCAAAGTTCCCCAGCCAAAGGACACGCGGACACGACCGGCAAACTGCTGATAAAGCTCTAAAATCTTGGTTTCATCAAGACCGTCAGAGAAAATCACCAGCTTCTTGGTCGGGTCTTCACCACGGGATTTCCACCAGTTGATCGCGACTTCTGCACCCGTCGCGGGATCGCCGCTATCAATGCGCATTCCGGTCCAGCCAGCGAGATAATCCGGCGCGTTTCTCAAGAAACCTTCTGTGCCATAGGTGTCGGGCAGGATAATGCGCAAATTGCCATCATGCTCTTCGTGCCAATCGGCCAAAACATCATAGGGGGCCTGAGCCAAAGCGGCGTCATCGCCGGCCAAAGCGGCGTAAACCATCGGCAATTCATGGGCATTTGTGCCAATCGCCTCAAGATCGCGGTTCTTGGCAATCAGACAGTTGGAGGTGCCAACAAAGCTTTCGCCAAGCCCGGCCCCCATCGCCTGAACACACCAATCTTGCCACAAGAAACTATGGCGCCGACGGGTGCCAAAATCAGCGATGCGCAGCTCGGGGACATGGCGGAGTTTCTCAACCTTTTCCCAAAGCTTGGTCATGGCGCGCGCATAGAGGATCTGAAGCTCAAACCGGCCCATCTGGTTCAAAACCGCCCGGCCGCGCAGCTCCATCAACACTGCCAAAGCTGGGATTTCCCACAGCATCACTTCGGGCCACGTGCCTTCGAAGGTCAGCTCATATTGATCGCCAACGCGTTCCAGATGATAGGCAGGCAGGCGCACGTTTTCGAACCATTCGACAAAATCCGGCCGAAACATCTGGCGCTTGCCGTAAAAGGTATTGCCGCGCAGCCACGTGCTTTCGCCCCGTGACAGCGACAGGGAGCGGATGTGATCCAACTGTTCGCGCAATTCGCCTTCGTCGATCAAATTGGCCAAAGGCACGTTTTTCGATCGGTTGATAAGGCTGAAGGTCACCTGCGTGTCGCGATTATTGCGAAACACCGATTGGCACATCAGCAGCTTGTAAAAATCCGTATCAATGAGGGACCGGACGATCGGGTCGATCTTCCATTTATGGTTCCAAACACGGGTAGGAATATCGGTCATCGCAAAGGTTCCTGAGTCATTGCGTGGGGTTAGACCATGTTTGAAAGCCATTGTGAAGGTGGCGGAAAAAGGCGGCTAAACCGGCACCTGGGTGGCGTGTTTGACCCGGCTCAGCGCAAAGATCGAGTTGGTGGCCGACACGCTGTCATGTTCGAGAACCCGACGCATGAGAATTTGTTCGAAATCCCCCATGTCACGCACCAGCAAATGCAACAGGTAATCCCATTCCCCAGAGATCGAATACACCTCAACGATGGTTGGTTCGAGCTCCATCGCGCGTTTGAATTCGGCCCGCGATGCGGCGTCTTGCGCCTTGATACGGACCTGACAAAACACGTCCATTTTACGCCCCACGCAAGCCGGGTCGACCAAGCGGATATGCGGCCCCAAAACGCCACTCTCTTCGAGCGCCTTGATCCGGCGCCAGCAGGTGGCCGACGAGGTATTAGCCTGTTGCGCAAGATCAGCCATCGACATGGACGCGTCGCGCTGAAGCAGATCGAGGAGACGTTTGTCGAGATCAGAGAGGTGAGGCGTTTCGTTCATGAAGAGCAGATTACCGAACGGATCACATCAAAATCAATCACTTCTTAAGGCAGTATGAACAGCCCACTCTGATTTTCTGGGTAAACTTTCCCAACGCGCGGGCACCCAGCCCTTTGAACGGACTTCAGAGGACGACATGACAGACCAAACTCCGATCTTAAAAGACTATGAGCTTACGGACCGATATACGCAGACAACAGGCCGGGTTTTTCTCACTGGGACACAGGCAATCGTGCGCATTGCGCTAGATCAGGCCCGGCGCGATCAGGCCAAGGGATTGGACACGCGCGGCTATGTATCGGGCTATCGCGGGTCGCCGGTGGGCGGGATTGATCTTGAAATTGGTCGCAATGCCAAGTTGGTTGCTGAGGCCGGGGTCGTTTTTTTACCCGCAGTGAACGAAGAATTTGGGGCGACCCAGATGATCGGCACCCAGCAGGTCGAAACCGACCCGGACAAGGATGTCGACGCGGTATTTGGCCTTTGGTACGGCAAGGGTCCGGGGGTGGATCGGGCGGCGGATGCGCTGAAGCACGGCAACGCCTATGGTGCCTCGCCCAGAGGGGGCGTTTTGGTTGTGGCGGGGGATGATCACGGCTGTGTCTCGTCCTCCATGCCGCATCAATCCGACGTCGCCTTTATGAATTTTTTCATGCCGACCGTGAACCCCGCCAATGTTGCCGAATTCCTGCCCTTTGCCGAATGGGGCTATGCGCTGTCACGATTTTCCGGGATGTGGGTTGGATTTAAGGCGATTTCCGAAACAGTCGAAAGCGGGATGTCCTTTGAACTTTCCCCTGATCGAACGTTTGTCACACCCGCGTATACGCCGCCTGGGGATGGGTTGCATTACCGCTGGCCCGACCTGCCGGGGCCGCAAATCGAAGAGCGGATGGAAGCCAAAAAGGACGCTGTTCTCGCCTTTGCCCGCGCCAATCCGATTGATCGGGTCGAATGGGGCCATGAGGACGCCCGGTTTGGGATTGTGACGACCGGCAAAGCGCATCTGGATGTGCTGGAAGCGCTGAGATTGCTGGGGATTGATGAGGCCGGGGCGCGTGCCTTGGGCGTGGATATATATAAGGTCGGTATGGTTTGGCCCTTGGAAGATGTCGGCGCGCTGAGCTTTGCCAGTGGCAAGCAAGAGCTGTTGGTGATCGAGGAAAAACGCGGGATCATTGAGAGCCAGCTCAAGGAATATTTCTACGATTTCCCCGGCCAGAAGCCTGAGCGCATGGTCGGAAAACGCGACGAACGGGGCGCGCGTCTGATCCCTTGGACACATGAGCTTGGCGCGGTGATGCTTGCCAAAATTATCGCGGCACGGCTGGATTTGAACTTTGGACTGCAACTGTCGGCCAAGGCCGACCGCATCGTGCCCGCCCCGAATGTGATTGCGGTCGACGGGGCCGCGCGCACGCCGTATTTCTGTTCGGGTTGCCCACATAACACATCGACCAAAGTGCCCGACGGATCGCAAGCCATGGCCGGGATCGGTTGCCATTTCATGGCAAGCTGGATGGACCGCAACACGACATCTTTGATCCAGATGGGCGGCGAAGGTGTGAACTGGGTCGCGCGCTCAAAGTTCAATGGAAACAAGCACGTCTTCCAAAATTTGGGCGAAGGAACGTATTACCATTCCGGGTCTTTAGCCGTCCGACAAGCCATCGCGGCAGGCACCAATATCACCTATAAAATCCTGTTCAACGACGCGGTTGCGATGACCGGGGGGCAGACCGTCGATGGGCCGATTGACGTGCAAGGCATCGCCAAATCCATGGTCGCCGAGGGCGCGGTCAAGGTGGTGGTTGTGTCGGACCATCCAGAGCAATTCAAACGCGCAGACTTCCCAACCGGGGTTGAGATTTTGCACCGCTCGGAAATGGATCGCATCCAACGGGAGCTACGAGAGATCCCCGGCACGACGGTCTTGATCTACCAACAGACCTGCGCCACAGAAAAGCGCCGTCTGCGCAAGCGTGGCAAGCTCGAAGACCCCAAGAGGTTTGCGGTGATCAACCCGCTGGTGTGCGAAGGCTGCGGCGACTGCGGGGTTGAGTCGAATTGCCTGAGTGTTGAGCCGCTTGAAACGGAATTTGGCCGCAAGCGTCAGATCAACCTCAATTCCTGTAACAAAGATTTCACCTGTGTAAACGGGTTCTGCCCAAGCTTTGTGACCGTCGAAGGGGCCACCCTGAAAAAACCGAGCACCGAGGGCAACAATGAGGCCTTTGAAACGCTCAAAACGGGTTTGGCCCCCCCTGTTTTGCCACGCCTCGATACGCCTTATGATATTCTCGTGACCGGGGTCGGCGGCACCGGGGTTGTGACCGTTGGCCAGCTTATTGCCATGGCTGCAAATCTTGAAAACAAGGGCACCAGTGTGCTGGATTTCATGGGGTTTGCGCAGAAATTTGGGCCGGTTTTGTCGTATATCCGCATGGGAAAAACCGAAGCAGAGGTGAATCAAGCGCGCACCGAACCTAGTTCGGCGGATGCGCTGATCGGCTGCGACCTGGTGGTCAGCTCCTCTCCCAAGGCCTCGGCCACTTATCGCAAGGGGCACACAAAGGCGGTGGTAAATACGGCGTTGATGCCAACCGGAGATTTCACCCGCAATCGCGATGCAGACCTGCGGGCGGGTGACCGATTGACCCGGATTGCCGATGGTGTTGACGGATCGGCGCTGCGGTCGCTGGATGCCAACGCTCTGTCGCAGGCGCTTATGGGCGACACGGTTTACGCAAATGTTTTGATGCTCGGTGCAGCGTGGCAGGCCGGGCTTGTTCCGCTGAGTGAGGCGGCGCTGATGCGGGCAATTGAGCTAAACGGCGTGAAGCCGGACCAAAACAAAGACGCGTTTACATGGGGGCGGATTTTTATTGCTGCGCCTGATCAAGTTGCCCGGATCGCCGATTTGCCAAACGCGCCGGTTGTGTCGCTTGATGAAATGATCGCGCGCCGCGCCGATTTTTTGACCGACTATCAAGATGCAAAATGGGCCCAAGAGTATCGCCAAACCATCGCCACTGTTATCGAGGCAGAGGCGCAAGTCACTGGTCGTGCAGGAATTTTATCTGAGGCTGCGGCCAAGGGGTTGTTCAAGCTAATGTCCTATAAGGACGAATATGAGGTCGCGCGACTGCATTTGGAAACCGGGTTTCTGGACGGTTTGGCGCAACGGTTTGAGGGCGATTTCACCGTCAAACATCATCTCGCCCCGCCGTTATTATCGGGAAAACGGGATGCGCGCGGCAGGCCGGTGAAACGCGCGTTTGGGCCGTGGGTTCGGGTCGGATTCAAAGCCCTGGCGCGGATGAAATTCCTGCGGGGTGGGGCGTTTGATGTGTTTGGACGCACAGCGGAACGTCGGATGGAACGCGCGTTGATCGCCGACTATCGCGACCTTTTGCAGCGCCTGACAAAGGGGCTTTGCCTCGATAACCATGTGGAGGCCGCCCGGATTGCCGGGCTGGTGATGGATATTCGCGGGTTTGGCCCGGTCAAGGAGGAGGCCGCGACCAAGGTGGCCAATCAGACCGCAAACGCGATCAAGGCATTTGAGGAGGCGTAATGTCGGAGACGATCAAGGTTGAGGATCATGGGATTTGGGTGGAAATCACCCTGAACCGGCCGGAAAAGTTAAACAGTTTCAATGAGGAAATGCATCTTGCGCTGCGGGCGACGCTTGAGGCTGCGCGTGACGATGGCAAACGGGCGGTGCTGTTGACGGGCGCGGGCCGCGGGTTTTGCGCCGGGCAGGATTTGGGGGATCGTGACCCGTCAAAGATGCAGCGCAAACCCGATCTGAGCAAAACCGTGCGCGATTTTTATGCGCCTCTGGTGCGGCTGATCCGTGGCCTGAAACTTCCTGTCGTTTGTGCCGTGAATGGGGTCGCGGCGGGGGCCGGGGCCAATCTGGCACTGGCATGTGACATTGTTCTGGCCGGTCACGGAGCCAAGTTTATTCAGTCTTTTTCGAAGGTTGGTCTCATTCCTGACACCGGTGGCAGCTGGCATCTGCCGCATTTGATTGGCGAAGCGCGAGCCAAAGGATTGGCGATGACGGCGATGCCGCTCCCGGCGCAAAAGGCTGCGGATTGGGGGTTGATTTGGCAGGCCTACCCCGATGCTGAGCTGATGGACGAGGCGCGGGCGTTGACCGCACAGCTGGCCAATGGGCCAACCCTCGGCATGGGGTTGACCAAGTTTTGCATCCAAGAGGCGGCCACCGCGAGCTTGAGCGACCATCTGGAAACGGAGGCCGACGCGATGAAAACCTGCGGCGAAAGCGATGATTACGCCGAGGGTGTGTCTTCGTTCCTGCAAAAGCGCGCAGCTGTGTTCAAAGGCCACTAACCCCGCAAGACAAGCCGCGCACCCTTTTCGGTTCAGGCTTCGTAAAGTTCGAGCGGGAGGTCATCTGGATCGGCAAAAAAGGTGAACCGCGCGCCGGTGAATTCATCGGTGCGGATCGGTTCAACAGGGACATTTCGGGCGGTCAAATGGGTGATGGCAGCGTCCAAGTCATCAACCGCAAAGGCAAGATGGCGCAACCCTTGCGCCTCAGGGCGCGACGGACGCCGCGGCGGGTTTTCAAACGAAAACAGCTCAATCTGGCCGCCATCCGGCAGGGCAAGGTCGAGCTTCCAACTGTTGCGGTCTGCACGATGGTTTTCCGCTAAAACGGTCAGGCCGAGCGTCTCAACATAGAATGTCTTGGACCGGTTGTAGTCACTGCAAATGATGGCGGCGTGGTGAATGCGTTTTAACATGAAGACCCCGGTTTTGCGTCCAACCTAGTGATAAACATAACGGCTGCAACGAAAAACCGGGCGCGAAGGCCCGGTTGATCCCGCTGGTTCTGGTCCAGTCAATCAGTGGCTGGTGCCCTCTTCGAAGGTGATTTTGTTCCAGACATTGTATTTGCCGGACGGCTTGCGCATTGGCAGGCGTTTGACGATTTCCAGAGTTTCGGCATCATAAATCAACACCTCACCATCTTCTTCCCAAACCGACACCAAGGCGTGGCTGCCATCTTTGGTAAACTCCACATGGGCGACGGTGGCACCGGGCACGGGGCGCATGGATTTGACGATCTCAAGGGTGTCTTTGTCGATGATATGCATCACGTCTTTGTTCGGCCCAAAGAACACATCCGCCCAGACATATTTGGAGTTTTTATGACTGCGCATAAAGAATCCGGGGCCTTGGGTTGGGATGGTTTTGACGGTTTTCCATGTGTCCATGTCGATCACCGAAATGGTCGCGTCTTTGAGATGCGGAGTGGCCATGACCGTCGTGTCGCCATGCCTCCAGGTGATGCCAGACCCCAGATGCGGCATGCCCGCCAGCGCGAGGTCGGCCACTTTTTGACCAATGACGAGGTCGATTACCAGACCGTCTTCGCCTTTGCGCGAAGCCCCCATGACGTATTCATAGGTCTGATCAAAGAAGAAATCATCGAGGTAATCGGGCGTGGTGATTTTGCGGATTGGAAAGGGGGTTTCTTGGGGCACGGGCCCTTCGATTTTCCAATCATGGGCCAGACCACCGGCGAAATAATTCAGGTCCGGGTGTTTGCTATAGGACACTTCCCAAATTTCCGGCACATCCTTGAGCGCAAGGACAAAGCTTTCGCGTGGCGGTGCTTGGTAGACGGCCGAGACACGGCTGGGCGTGCCATCTTTCCCCTTGATTTCATGCACTTCGGCAACGCTCAGGTCAGCGGTTGATAGGATCGTCAACGTGTTGGGAAGGTAATTCGCAACAGCGAGCCATTGGCCATCGCCGCTCATGGCGATGTTACGGCTGTTGAGGCCAGCGCGCACACGCCCCACCTGTTTCAACGCCCAGATATCGTATTTCTGCACCCAACCGTCACGGGACATGATGAAAACAAAGCGACCGTTGGGATCAAATTTCGGCCCCCCATGCACCGCAAAAGGCGTGGCAAAACGGTCAAGAACGTCAAACGTATCGCCATCCAAAACGCTGACGTGGTGATCACCTGTTTCCACCACAAGGGTGATGTTCATCGGATCAGACGACCAGATCGGCGCATCAACCGAAACGTAGTCGTCATCCATGACCCGGCTGGCCATAATCTCATCCTCGCCCCAAGGCGGCACGGTGTCGAGCGGGGTTTTGAGGTAGGCGGCAAGTTCGGCGATGCGCTCCGAGCTAAGTTCTTGCGCAAAGGCTGGCATTTGCGTGGTGACGCGCCCATCGCGGATCACGGCCTCAACCTTTGGGCCGCGCATCCGTTTGAGCGTTTGCGGAATCAACGCCGGGCCGGTGCCGCCAAGACGGTTGGCGTCGTGGCAATCTGAGCAAAACTCAGCATAATCGGCGCGCGGGTCCGCTTGGGCGATGCCAGTCAGGGATAACGTGGCCGCCAGAGCGAGGGTCAAGGTACGGATCATGATCATATCCTTTTACAGACCAGTTAAGAGGCCAGTTTACAGCCCGGTGCGGTGGGCGCGTGCGGTAAAGAAGATGCCAGACGGGCTCTCTGCATCAATTTCACGCAATTTTTCAAAGGTTTGCGTGTCGTAGATCATCACCTTGCCAGCATCCCGAACGCTTATCCAAACCTCGTGACCACGCGGGGTGAATTCCATGTGAAGCACAGCAGGCCCCGGTTTGAATTCCTGCACGATCTGTTTGGTGACCGTGTCGATCACCTGAATGGTATCGTTGAGCGGGTGGGCAAAGTTGACCCAAACTTGGCGTCCATCCGGGCGCGACATGGCAAAAACTGGCTGGCCGTGGGTCTTGGTTCGCCCTGTTTCCTGCAATGTATCGGAATCAATCCACAGCACTTCGTTATGACCAACAGCAGGCAGAACGAACTCACCACCGGTATGCGCCCAACCTTCGAGATGGGGCATTTTGTAGACTGGCATCTCTTGCTGACCACGGCCGTAATTGGGCAGTACGCGGATCGGTTCGGGGTTGTCGGCCCACAAGTCAAGCGCGGTCAGACCATCTTGGCCAAACAGGCCGGTGATATAGGTGCGGCCATTGGCGGTGATCAGCGCGTCATAGGGGCGGTCACCCATGTCGGGGATTTTGGTAATCTCAGCACGGCCCGACGACATGTCAGCGATCCAGGTTTCGCCGGTGTCCCACATGGTGAACACAAATTTCGATCCCGGTGCATCAACCAAGCCGATGGTCTTGCTGCCGGTTGGAATGTCCGCGACCAATTCCAGCGTGTCAGCGTCGAAAATTCGCACGCCGCCGGGTTCGTAATTGGACACCGCAACGAGTTTGCCATCGTCGGAAATGGCTCCGCCAATGGAATTGCCAGCCTGCACAACGCGATTGGCGATTTTGCGATCAACGATGTCGACCTTGGTCAATCCACCGTCCCGGCCAAAGACATAGGCAAAACGTTCATCCGAGGAATAGACGAGGCTGGCATGGGACAAATCGCCAAGGCCTTCGATCCGCCCCAGCGCGGCGCGATCCGATTGATCGACCAACAGAACCGAGCCAGTGGCCCGTTCAATGACCAGACCTAAATCGCCGGTTGCAATGGTGTCCGCCATAGACGCGGTGCCCAGCGCGATTGCGAGGGCGCAGACGGTGTTCCAAAGTGTTGTACAGCAAGTCATGGAGCTTCTCCTTTGAGAAGATATTCGGCAATCCAAGCCGCTTCGGCTTGGGTGATAAGCGGGCGCCACGGCGGCATGGGCGTGCCGGGGACGCCGTCGAGGATGACGGTCTGGAGGATTTCGAGATCGTAATGTTCGATGCTTTGCGGGCGAATGTCGGGGCCTAGGCCGCCTTTGAGCGTCAAGCCATGACAAGATCCGCAATCTTGGACCACAAGGCGTTCCAAGGCCGCAGGATCAATCGGTTCTGCCAGCACCGGCCCCGCCAAAAGAGCGCATATTGGCAGAAGCTTAGCCATGAGCGGCGACCTCCGCCGCCTCGTTTTCAAGGGGCAGGCCTTGCGCGTTATAAAGCGACACGACCTTGCCGATGATAAACAGTGTTGGGGGGTTCAGATCAGCATCGCGCGCGTCGGCGGCGATTGTGTCGAGCGATGACAGCATCCGCCGTTCATCCGCGCTTGTGGCCTTGGAAATCGCCATCACCGGCGTTGATCCGGGCAGGCCTTCTGTCATCAGGCCAACCGCGATCTGGCCGATATTAGCGACCCCCATATAGACCACCAGCGTGGTATCAATATTGGCGAGCCGCTTCCAATCGAGGTCGAGATGCTTGTCCGCCTGCCTGTGGCCGGTGACATATTGCACGCCCGTAGCCAGCCCCCGATGGGTCAGCGGCACGCCCGAGATCGAGGAGGCACCTTGCGCCGCGGTGATTCCGGGCACGTATTCGATCTCAATTCCTTGGGCCTGCAGAATTGCGGCCTCTTCCGATCCGCGACCAAAGATCAGCGGATCACCCCCCTTGAGGCGGGCGACGTGATGGCCAGCCTGCGCCTCTTCGACGAGGATTTCATTGATGCGGTCTTGGGTCACCGCATGGCATTGCGGCATTTTCCCGACAAACACCATTTTTGCAGTCGGGTTGGCCATGGCGATAATGTCGTCTGACACAAGCCGATCATAGACCACGCAAGTTGCCGCGCGCAAAAGGCGTTCGGCTTTGAGGGTCAGCAGTTCGGGGTCTCCGGGGCCTGCGCCTATCAGGGATACTTTGCCGGTCATATGTCGTCTCGCTCGTCCTATTGGATGGCTAATGGCCAAGCATATCCCGCAGACGACCACGGGTTTTGTGGTGTCGATTCGTATGTCGGTCGGCGGGTGAAGCTCGGGCCGGTATGTGGGGACTAAAGTGGGGCAGCAGAGGCAGCTTTACCTTGACTAAAGTTAAGCTGGGATGAGTTTCAGGTTTGAACGTCAAGTTTTACTGCACCGCCCCAAGGCGACCAGAGCCAAATCCACCCAAGTTTTGCATCCTACACCCACAGTGTCGAGCGGACCCGCAATGTCGCATGTCGGCTTTCCGCGTGTCGACACTGTGGGTCGAAACGCCAAACGGTTTTGTGGCGTGATGGCTCGGGGCTGGACCCATTCGTTCCGCGCCACCCACAGGGCAAAGGGAACTGCACGAACATAGTTTCCTTTGCTGAGATCGAACAATTCTTAGGTCCAGACCCGAGGTACAGTCAATTAACCTGCTCAGTGACACCGGGTTGCCCCAATGTCTGATACGTCCGCCAGCTACCGAGATGAGTGATATCTTCTGCACCTTGAACACCGGTCGTTTCGACAAGGAAACCATGCGCCTTTGAGCCATTTTCAAGCTCAACCGTACCGATCGAAAGCGGTGCGGGAATTCCTTCAAGGAATGCACCAACAGCGGATTTCGGCAGAGCCCAGACTTCAAGCTCGATCTTCGCACCTTTTTCGATCCGAAGGAGACCAGGCCTTTGGGGGGGCCCCCCGGCCAGAGCGTAAAGACGATAGCGCGGCGCGGTATGCGTCGCTTGGAGGAGCCGCCCGCCGCGTGATGTCAGTTCATGGTTGAGCGCCATGCCGGACATATGGGCACCGCATACTGCAATAGCGATTTCCGCCTCTGTGACGCTGTTTGGTGTGACAGCAACAGCTTCACCGGCGAAAGCCGCCGCGAAACTTGCCACCAGCGCGTCTTGACCGCTGGGAGCCAAAAGAGTGATCGACCCTGGGCGTCCGTCGCTGCGCGGCTCCGACGGGACTGCTATGCCGCACATGTCCAAGAGGTTCACGAAATTGGTATAGGTGCCGAGGTTTGAGTTCGGGGTCACGGGGTCAGCCTCAAGATCGGCCACCGAATAGAACGTTGGGATCGTCGGGACACACAGCATATCGACCTGTGCCATCAGCTCATTTGCGGCCCGTTCCAGCTCTTTCAATCGGTAGATGCCTCGGAACGCATCCGCAGCAGATAGCTTCTCGGCAGCGCCAATGATCTTTGCCGTTGTTGGATGCAAAGCATCTGGCGTATTTTGCATGATTTCTTCGACAACGGTATAGCGCTCAGCCACCCACGCCCCTTCGTAGAGCATTTCCGCCACGGCATAGAATGGCGAGAAATCGAGCTCCACAAGCGTCGCGCCGAGTGTTTGCAACTGCTTCAGATTGGTTTCGAAATTTTCAGCCTGCACGGTATCGCCAAAGAAAATCCGCGAGGCCGCATCAGGAACCCCCACCTTTAAGGCGGACGACGGCGTGTTCAGATGTCCCGCAGTTAGATTCTTGGAATAGGCGTCTTCCGTGTCTTCTGCGCAGGCCACTTGGAACGCAGCAAAGGCGTCGGACACAGTCGCAGCGAAGATTGAGATGGTATCGAGCGTGCGGCAGGCAGGCACCACTCCGGTTGCAGACAATGCGCCCAAGGACGGTTTCAACCCAACGATATTGTTGAGCGCCGCCGGAACGCGGCCGGAGCCTGCCGTATCTGTGCCAAGCGAGAACGTGACAAAGCCATGACCGACAGCAACACCCGAGCCGCCCGATGACCCGCCCGGGACAATATCGGGATCAATCGCATTTTTGGGGGCACCATAGGGCGTGCGCACGCCGACCAATCCGGTTGCGAATTGGTCGAGATTGGTCTTGCCGATGACCAATGCGCCCGCCGCCCGCAGCTTTGATATGACAAAGGCGTCGCGGTCCGGTGTATAGGCATAGGACGGACACGCGGCAGTTGTCGGGAGTCCGGCCACGTCGATGTTGTCTTTTGCCACGAAAGGAACACCCCAAAGTGGCTGCGCCCCGGAGCGTGCAGGCAAGGACTCTGCTTCGTCGATCACGTCTTCCATTGGTCGAAGATGAATAAATATCGCCGGGTCGCCCACCGCTTCGATGCGCCGGTAAACCTCGCGCACGATGTCTGATGGGGTCGCCCCAGTGTCATATGCATCATGCAGGGCATCAAGTGTCAGGGCCGTGTCTTTTGTCATGGTCTTGGTCTTTCCGTTTCAGGCGGCAACAGGTTCGGGCGGCTGCGGGGCGGCCTCGATCAAAGCGCGGGTGTAGGGGTGGCTGGGGTTGTCCATCACGGCCGCAGTCGGACCACGATCAACGATTTCTCCCTGTTTCATGACGAGAACCTCGTCACACAGCAGGCGCACAACGTTGAGGTCGTGGCTGACAAACAGATACGACATGTTCATTTGCGCCCGCAGATCCACCAATAGATTGAGGACGAGAGCTTGGATGGAGACGTCAAGCGCCGCAGTCGGCTCATCTAGGATCAGGAGCTTCGGCTCCAATGCGATGGCGCGTGCAATACCAACACGGGCTTTCTGGCCACCCGAGAGTTGGTGTGGAAAACGGCTCAGGAGCGGTTGTGGAAGGCCCACCAACTCCGCCAGCTCTGACACGCGATTGGACAGTTTTGCCCCCTGCAACCGATCAATTCGGGCCAGCGGCTCTGCGATGGCAGACGCGGCGGTGCCACGCGGGTTCAGGCTGTCGGTCGCATCCTGAAATACCATTTGGATGTCTCGGCGCACGGGGTGACGCATGAACTGACCTGATGGGGTCGATGCGATGTCGTGCCCCTCAAACAGGATATTCCCAGAGGTCGGATCTTGCAGGCGCACAACCATTTCCGAAGTCGTGGATTTTCCGCTGCCGCTTTCACCGACAAGCCCCAGCGACTGCCCAGCCTTGATGTCGAAAGACACATCTTTCACAGCCTGAACCGGACCCGATTTGCCCGGATAGGTCTTTACAAGGTTACGTACCTCCAGAAGCGGACGCGTATGGACCTTAAGCTCGGGTTCGGGACTGCGCGCTTCGGGCGGCAAGAGGTTTCTGATGGATGCGCCCAGACGTGGTGTCGCGTCCACAAGCTTACGCGTATAGGCGTGTTGGGGATCGGTGAAGAGCTTGTCCGGTGCGCCTTGCTCGACAATCAGGCCGTCTTTCATGACCACAATACGGTCGCAATACTGCGATGCGAGGCCAAGATCGTGCGTGATAAGAAGCATCCCCATGCCGCGCTCTTTCGCAAGATCACCCACAAGGTCCATGACTGCTTTTTGCGTGGTAATGTCGAGCCCGGTTGTGGGTTCATCTGCGATCAACAGCTGTGGTTTGCAGGCCAGCGCGATGGCGATGACAATCCGTTGGCACATGCCGCCTGACAGCTCGAACGGATAGGCCTCATAGCGGGCGGCGGCATCGTTGATTTTGACGGCTTCCAGGGCAGCAACGGCTTTGGCCTTCGCATCCTGCCTTGTCGCCTGCGCATGGCGGATCAACACGTCTTCAACTTGGTGCCCAACGCGCCGAATGGGGTTGAGAGCAGCGCGTGGGTTCTGAAAGATCATCGAGATTTCACGGCCACGAATGTCACGCATGTCTCGCTCTGATGCGGCGCGCAGGTCGATCCCGCCATAGGTCACATTCCCAGTTCGGATGTGCCCACCGGCATCAAGAATGCGCATCAGGGCGTAAGAGGTCACAGATTTGCCCGATCCACTTTCCCCGACAATGCCCAAAGTTTCGCCTTTCGCGACATCGAGGGAGATACCACGCACGGCGTTCACCTCGCCCTTTCGGGTTTTGAATGCGACGGAAAGGTCCTTAATCGACAACATGGCTCAGGTCCTCTTTCGGGGGTCAACGATGTCGCGAAGACCATCGCCGAGAAGGTTGAATGTGAAGACCGCGAGCATGAGCCACAGACCAGGGAAAACCGCGAGCCACCATTCGCCAGAGACAATGAAGTTCGCGCCTTCGGCGACCATGATCCCCCATTCGGGTGTCGGCGGGCGAACGCCAAGGCCGATAAAGCTGAGGCCTGCCGCGTTCAGGATGGCCCAACCGAGGTTGAGCGAAACCTGCACCATCATCGGCGGAAGGGCGTTTGGAAAAATATGAACGGCGAGCACGCGCAGATCGCTATTGCCCGCCAGCTTGGCAGCCTGTGCAAAGCCCGCATTCCGGCGGATGTTGACCTCGGCCCGCACAAGGCGCGCATAGAAGGGGATGTTGATGATTGCGGTGGCGTAGATGATATTTTCGACTGTGTTGCCAAGCGCGGCCACGACGCCCATTGCCAGAACGAACAGCGGAAACGCCATGATCGTGTCGAGGCAACGGTTCAGGACAGCGTCGAGCCACCCGCCCCAATATCCTGCGATTGAGCCGAGGACAGACCCGAGGACAAAGCTGAGTGCCACAGCCACAACCGATATGGTTAAATCGAGGCGCGTTGCCACGATGACCCGGCTGAACACGTCACGGCCCAGATTGTCAGTCCCAAACCAATGATCCCAGCTGGGGGCTTCGAGCGCGCGGCTTGCATTTGTGGCCAGCGGGTCAAAGGGCACCAAGGCGGGGCCGAAGACCGCGCAGCCCAGAAAGAAGGCCAGCATCGCAAAGGCCAGCATCGTGACCGGGTTGTCCTTGAGGACATAGGCGATGTGCCCAAGGGTTGTGTCGCCTTTGGCCGTGGGTCGGGTTGTTGTTACGTCGACCATCAATTCAATCCGATACGAGGATCGATCAGCGCATAAGCGATATCGATGATGAGATTGAGCGCCACAAAAAGAAGCGCCATGGCCAGAACGAAGCCTTGTACGGCGGCGTAGTCCGAAACCACCAGCGCTTCGACCGCATAAGATCCGATACCCGGCCAGGCGAATACTTTCTCGACCAAGACGTTTGCGCCAAGTGTGAAGGAAAAGACCATGCCAAGGGTGGTGACGACCGGCAGGAGCGCGTTTCGAAAAGCGTAACCATAGAGAACCTTGCGACTGCCAAGGCCAGCGGCTCGGGCGGTGCGGATAAAGTCAGACGACAGCGCCGAGAGCATGGATGCGCGCGTCATGCGGGCAATGGGTGCCAGTGTGAAAAGGGCAAGTGTCGTGGCCGGCAGGATCAGTTGCTTGAGGGCTCCGAACCACGTTTCCCAATCGCCCGCAATCGCGGCGTCGATCAGGTAAAAGCCGGTGACATGCGGGGGCGAGAGATAGATAAAGTCGAGCCGCCCCAGAGGAGATGGCGCAAGACCGGCGAGGTAATAGAAAATATAAATCAGCACGATCCCGGTGAAAAAGGTTGGGGTTGAGACACCGGCTGTCACGAGAATTCGGCACAGATGATCAACCCATGTTCCGGGCCGGGTGGCCGCAAGAACGCCCAACGGAATGGCAATAGCGCAGGACAAAAGCAACGCGACGAGTGTCAATTCAAGAGAGGCAGGCAAACGGGCGGCCAGATCGGACACGACTGTCTGGCCCGTTGTCAGTGAGCTGCCGAGATCACCGCGCGCCAGATCGCCGACGTACAAGAAGAACTGCTGGACGAGTGATTTATCGAGGCCAAGCGCTTCTCGAATTTCGGCAATTGACGCCGCATCCGCCGCCGGACCTGCAAAGTAGGCGGCGGGATCCCCTGGTAGGGCGCGTGTGAGCAGAAACGAGATCACAACAACGCCCATCACAACGGGGATCGCCTGGGCCAAACGGCCCAGGATCATTTTCGACCGTGCGCTCATCAGCTGGTGGCCGTGGTCAGTGGACGCACGTCGAGCTGGCGGTGGAACCAGAACTCATATCCAGCCGCGCCGTTCATTGCGACGTTCAGAGCAGGCTGCCAAAGCGGGATTCGAGGAAGATCGTCAAACGCGATCTCGAACATGCGTTTGATGTTGGGCGCATAGGCCGGGTCATCCATCGGGATGTGCAGCGTGCTGTCCACAAGCTTTTCTATTTCCTCGTTCAGGTAGTTCGAAGAGTTGAACAGGTGCCCGTGCTTGTAGGCCCAGAAGAAATAGTAATCGGGGGTATTCAGCCAGCCGCCGAAGTTCTCAAGGTGCAGCGGCAGGCGTTTTTCGACCAAGGCCGCCGATCGCCAGTTTGCGCCGGGAATCTTTTCAATCTGGGCCTTAATCCCGATCTCTGCGAATGCTTCCTGCATCAAAAGCGCGGTTGGCTCCATCCAGTCCGCCAGACCAAGGCTGATTGACAAAGGCACTTCAAAGCCCGAGGCGAAACCAGAGGCCTCCATGTGCTCCTTGGCTTTGGCCATATCAGTCATATACGGCGACTTGCGGGGCCAAGCCGTATCGGAGATTTCAGCCCCACCACCCCACATCGGCGCTCCTCGACCGTAGGCCGCAGTCTGGAAGATGGCCTCATAGGGGATGGCATAGGCGAGTGCCTTGCGCACGTTAGCGTCTTGAAATGGCTCGAAATTAAAATTCGGGCAGAGGCAATGGATGCAATTCTCAATGGGCGTCGAATAGACGTCCACGCCCTCCATTGCATCGAGTTCGGAAGCGTCTTTGTTCGGAATGTTGAATGACATTTGCACGTCACCGCGTTCGACAAGCGCGCGGCGGGTTGCCGGGCTTGGCACTTCGCGGACAATCACCTGCTCAAAGCCTGGCAAGGGTCCACCAACCCAGGCATCATTGCGTTCATAAACAAGTTGCTGCCCCTGATCCCAGCGCACGATCTTATAGGCGCCTGATCCTGCTGGCGTCGTGTGCAGGTATTCCATCGCCCAGGGGTCGTCTGCCGTCGCATTTGCTTTGGCGACCTCCGCGTTGATGATAAATGGCACCGGCACGGCAAGGTCAGGCAGAGTCAGCTTGGAGGGCTTGTCGAGCGTGATGACAAATGTTTCTTCATCGACCGCTTCGAATTGATCAGGGCGTTCCAAACCGCCTGCTTTCATTTGAACGGTCGGAAAGCCACCAGCAGAGACGGCCCGGTCAAACGACCACTTCACATCGGCAGCTGTGACTTTGCGCCCGTCCCAGAAAGTTGCGTCGGGCTTGATCTTGAAGGTCATGGTCAGGCCGTCATCCGAAATGGTCCAGCTTTCAGCCAGTTCCGGCTCGATCACATCGTAATCGTAGGACAAGCCACCGCCCGGTGTGTCTTTGGTTCCAAAGCTGACCAATCGGTCATAGCAGTTCACCGCGACTTGGTAGGAGGCCCGGTTTGTCCCTGTACGATGCAGATCAAGGCTGTTGATGGTCTGGCCCGACACGACAACGATCCTGCCGTTCGACTGGGCCTGTGCCGGCATCGCTTTCAGGAACGGCAGCATGGCTGCACCAACCGTGCCGCCGGTGAGTTTCAGAAAAGTTCTGCGTGAAGTGTCGGTCATGGCGAGTCCTTTGCGAGCAATACCGGATTTTCTCCAGCCTGCCGCTTTCAAGCGATGCAAACAAATGTTAAGAAAGAAGCGTAGCGATGCATTTTTTGCATCACTTAGTTTTTTCCTTCATTCGGGCAGGTTTGATGTGATGCGACATCTCTTGATCTACGACATGATTGAAGCCGTGCATCGCTCGGGTTCGATCCGAAAAGCGGCAGAAGACACCAACATCACCGCCTCGGCCCTGAACAGACGTATTCAGGCATTCGAAGAGGAGTTTGGCTCAGAAATCTTTGAGCGTCTTGCGCGCGGGATGCGCCTGAACCCGGCGGGAGAGCTCTTGCTTCACCACATCCGGCTTCAGCGACAGGATTTGGCCCGTGTCCATGGCCAGGTCGCAGACCTTTCAGGTGTCCGCAGGGGGCAAGTCAAGATTGCCTGTTCGCAAGCCTTGCTGCCCTACTTTCTGCCACGCGAAATTTCGAAATATCGCGCAGAATTTCCCGATGTGACGTTCACGGTGAATGTCCGTGACCGTATTCAGGCCGAACGTGATCTGGTCAATTTCGAAAGCGATCTGGCATTGGTGTTCGAGCCCGCCCATATGGTGGATTTCGAAGTGCTGCATGCCATGCATCAACCCGTGATGGCAGTGATGTCCGCCGCACATCCGTTGGCGGACAGGGACAGCCTGCGACTTCGAGATTGCCTTGAATATGATCTCGTCCTGCCGGCATCACAGTTTGGCGTACGCGTCCTGTTGGATCAGGCATCGGCACGGATTGATCGGAAACTCGAACCTGTCCTTGAAACAGACAGTTTCGACATGGTTCGGCATTTTGCAGCCTATGGGCAGGGTATCGGTTTTCAAATTCCCGTTGGTTTAAATGCTCTGGCCCGTCCCGATATGGCGTTCGTGCCCATCTCTGAAAGAGATGTTTCGGGCGGAGAGCTCTACCTCGGTCATCTTCGCGGCCGGACTCTTCCTGTTGCGGCTCTTAAATTCGCAACTCAAGTTGTCACCGCACTTTCTTAGCAAGAGCATGAATGCACCGGGGACTTGGAATAACAGGCATCCCGCCTGCGCCGAAAAGGCTGGCCCACGGCAATCCGTGTTTTGTAGGATTGCGACTGCGCCAAACAGACATTGATCGCCGTCGAACGAAAGGCCGCAATCAGCCCAATGCGGAAGTCGCCTTCTTGTCCAGCCATTGTGGAAGCGGTCATTCACATGGTCAAGCTGGGCGTCTGGAGAGTGGACGAAACGCCATATCGCTGCTCTGGCAACACGCTTTGCTTTATATGGCGTCTCCCGGAAAAGCCTACGCTTTGCGGCTTATTTCCAATGCGTCCAAAATGGCCTTACCTAACACTTCGTCTGACACGTCTTCTGGCAAGACAGTATCATCATGGCCGCGAATGCCCTCCCAATGGCCACGCCCGCGATAGCGCCATGGTTTGATTTCGATCTGACCACCTTGCAACCGTAGCGAAACATGGCCTGCGCCGTTGAACAAGGCTTTCAGCGTCTTGACACCAGCGCGCGCCTTGTCTGCTTCTTCCCACGCCTTGAATTCTTCCTTTGTTGGAAAACGGATGACGCCATCCCACTCTGGATGGTCTGGCGTGATGAACCGGCTGGCCAAGAGCGCGGCCCGCGCGTGCCCAGCGATTTCGAGTGCAGTTAGGTCTGGCGATAGATACTCATGATACCCCTTGGGGTCTGGATAGGAGATCCCATAAACCGCGTGTGAGGCGATTTCCGTGAATTTGCGATAGCCCGTGACATAGGCACTTTTGTGCTCTTTGGGAGGCTTGGCGCGCTTTTTTCGCTCCGCTGCCTCAGCGCGCCGTTTCGCAATCCATTCTTCTGTGGTCAGGACTTTTCTCATCGGATACGGCTCACTTCTACGTCGATCCCCAAACTTTCAGCTTAGTCTATCGCCCGTTGAATTTGAGTAAGCTGCTCCGGGGTGGTGTCATTTGGAACGGCGAGCTCAAGGCGTTTGAGGTCGATCTGTTCGGGACGCAATGGGAGGGTATTGAGAGTGGACCCATCAAATCCGTCGATATGGTCGATGTACCGCTTCAATGCGCCATAGATACGGCTGGGCCGATTCACCTATCCCGGCGCTCGTGTGTCCAGTGACTTTGCACTTGTCGCAATGCCTGCATCGCGGTCCCGGAAATCGAATGTCTTGAAGTTGTCCGGTGTACGCTTGCCCAAATCGCCCAGTCGTTCAAGATGATCCTCCCATGGTCCGCCTTGTTCTTTGATCGGCCCGCCCCAGCGGATGCCGGGGTTGTCGATTGTGTCCCAGTCGGCATCGGATGGCAGACGACGGGCGTTTTCCGCTTCGTGCAATAGTTCGTCACGCAAACGGTCGGGATTACTTGTCTCACCACGCCGCCCTCTACGGCGCAACAACTTCGCGGCCAACCCCGCAGGGGCTACCCCTAAGCCGATCAGCGTATTCAGATAGGCCCGTTGACCCCAGTTTCAGACGCACGTTCTTTCTCAGTAACAAGCTAGCGCAAGCACTGATTGAAAAAGACCTCGCGCAGGACTTCGGTTTACGATGGGCGCGTGTCCTTTAGGGCAAGGGGTACTGATGTTGAACATTAGTGTATGGTGAGTCGGGAAAACTGGCACGTTGAAGTCTCCCAATATCTTCAATGTGATAACACCCGATTTCTCGGGTCATCCTGCTCAAAAGAAACTGTTGGAAGTGGCCAAAGCGGTCGTGGAAACTGGCTATCGCAATTTGGGCTGAGCCTGCCCAAGCCCACCTTTATGCGGCTTGGCAATGTAACCCGCGCTTGGTGAAGGTAGGCGTTCAACACAGGCTTTGGAACAGGCGTGAACCAGAAGAGGCAACACGTCTGATCCTACCTTCAATGAGAGCCAAAACTGCTGGGGTCGATGATCGGTAAATTTGTCGAAGAGTTCATCGCATACACTACAAGTCTCCGGTTCAAAGCCCTGGACATAAGGCCGCAGCCTAGGAAACGGTGGGCGAAACTTATAGTTCCCGTAAAGAGCACGCGTACTCAGTCGGGTATCTGTCAAATTTCCGCATCGCACGATTTCATATGGGAGCCAATGCAAGCGATAAGATGTGTATAGATCAAGCTTGGTAAGGCTGGTCATATCCCCAATTTGCAGTGGAATAGACACCAGATTGCTCCCATATAGCAGCATGGATCGAACGTTCTTTAGTTTGCCAATTGATGCAGGAAGCGTGGTGATTTTTGTCCAGTCATCCCATTCGAGTTCTGCCCCAGGCTCAAACGTTTCGCGCCCATCTTCTGCCGCTTGCTCGACCAGTTTCAATAGCTTTGCCCACGCCAGGCAGGTCTCTTCAGGGCGGTCGTTATGAAAAGAAAGCTCGTTCCGTTGTCCTCGTTTGATGTGTTGAGAGGACATACAGTCACACAAAGGGCGTTCGCCAGTCCTGGCGATTGCGCGTCTTGTTCCTTCATCAACCGTGAGCAAGCGAGAGCGCCCTAGGATTCTGTCTAGAAGCTTCATCATCTAACGATTTTACCAAAGATCGCGCGGTTATCTACCGGGCATTCTTATGACTGCTTGGGCAGCACGCGGCACAGCCGACCGAGCTTGATGGCCTGCGCCTGACGCTTTTGAAGCGCTGTTGGGGTCAGTCTTGGACCGTCACCATTCCGATCATCTTTTGTGTTTCCCAGTGTGGGCCACAGAGATAATCTTGGTCGCCGGGAACCAGAAAGGTGAATTCGATGTATTCCTCGGGGAAGGCGCGGTCGGATTCGGGGGTGCTGCCGACCTGGACGGAATGGCTTGTGCGTTTGTCGACATTGACCCAGCGCACGGTGGTGCCAACCAGTACGGTTATGTGCGCAGGGCAGAAATTGTATTTGTACATGGTGACAACGCGCACGCCTTCGGCATCAGCAGAGGGCATGCCGAACATCTCGACATAGCGCTCTTCGGCCTCGGCGCAGATCACCGCGGGGTCTTTTGCCCCACGTGCACAAACAGGCAGGGCCGCGCCCAGCGCAGCCGCAGAAAACAAAGCAAAAACAATTGGTTTCATCCTAAACCCTACTTCTGAGACAAAGAATGCTGCGGCCGGAGGTACCAGCCGCAGCACGTGTTTCATTGACCGACAACGTTGATGATCGCATCGGCACTGTCCAGCGCGAGGCTGGTGTTCAGCGTCACGTGGTGGAACCGCGCCGATGTGTAATCGTCGTGGATCGCAAAGCCGACAGTGTAGGTTTTGCCGGCCTCTAGCGGCACATCACCGGGCGCACCCGAAACCAGTTTCCTAGAGAACGTCACAGTCCACATACCGTCGGCACCAAGCGCTGCCTCAGCGGCCATTTCGCCATCATTCACAACCCGACGCTCAAGAAGATACCCGTTGGCCGAAGACCCATCGGCGTAAACACGCATCAGATCCATAAAGGTGCCATCCTTGAGGTATTGTTCAATCGCTTCAGATGTTTGCATCTTGTCCCAGCCACCAAGAATAGCGCCGCGACGGCCCTTAATCTCGATATCAGTCCGGCTTTCGCTCAGGTATTTGGTGATTGTGCCAGTCGCCTGCAGTTGCGCCGCAACATCCGAATTGGCAGCAATCGCTTCGGCACCCGGATCGGTTGGCATATAGGTATTGTCGGCGTGACAGGTTGCCCAACAGCCCACTTGATCACCCATTTCGATACCTGTGCCGGTGATCATCATCGCCACTTTGATCTGGTTGTCGGGGTCCATTTTGCCACCCTCGACAAAGGGTGCAGGATTGTGCCCGCCGTCTTCCCACTGCAGACGGAAATAGACGTTTTCTCCGTCATGGGTGGCTTGGATCGTGGCCGGGATGGTGCCGCGCTTGCCCGGAATCGGGGTTGGCTCCAGCTCGTCCTTTTTGCCCCCGCCACCTGCAACGATCTTGGCACCGATCACATCAAGTTCCGCCGCGTGGCACGTGGTGCAGGCATCGCCACCCTTGGTCAACGGACGTGCGCCCCCATGAGTTTTGCCGTTCTGAACCCATTCAAACGACGCTTGGCCGGGGTAGAATAGAGTCATATCGGCAGAGCCAGCAGCACTCCAATCAAGGTCGGCTCCGATACCGGGGCCTGCGGCGGCGGATTCTTCAACCTTGCCAGCCATTTCGGCTTCAACAATGGCACGCTCATCAACGCGGGCGGCCTCAACAGCGGCGAGCAATTTCGCACGATCCGCGTCTTTGTCGGCCTTGGCAGCGGCTGCGGCATCAGCTTCTTGGGCTTCAACACGCGCGAGGCTATCAAGATAGGCCTGAGGCACTTCGCGGATAAACTTGGGATTTGGCGCTTCGAGCGTTGCGAGATAATCTTCGTCGGCCCGATCACGCAGATCGAGGTGCGCAATACCCTTGTGGCAATCAATACAGGTCTGGCCCGTTTGCATGGCGTTCAAGTGCTGTTGACGCGCACGCGGCTTTTGAAACTCTGGCATCATCGATTGGAAGTCATGACAGTTACGACATTCAATCGAGTCGGTCGATTTCATCCGCTCCCATTCATTCATCGCCAGATGCAAACGCTTGGCGTCAAACTTTTCCGGTGTCGAAATGGTCCCGGTCAGCTTGCCCCAGACTTCGCGGGACGCTTTGATCTTGCGGATAATCTTGTGCGTCCAATCCTTGGGCACGTGGCAGTCAGAACACACGGCCCCAACACCAGACCGGTTCACGTCGTGGATGGTGCCTTCGTATTCGGTGTAAATATAGTCGCCCATTTCGTGACATGAGACACAAAATGGCATGGTGTTTGTGGCTTCCATGGCGGTGTTAAACCCACCCCAGAAGATAATACCGGCGGCGAAAACCCCGGCGATTCCAGCGAGGGGCATTCCAAACAGGAAGTACCGCCGCCAGATCGGCTTTTTCTCATCGGGACCGTTATCGGTCATGTCCTGGCTCCGTTCTTAGCTGTTTGCCGGAGATGCCCGACATCATTGCTTGAGGAATTTCAGAAGGATGCAAAAAGGGGCAGGCGCATGGCCCGCCCCCTATGTGTCGTTTCAAACCATCACTTAGGTGACGTGGTTGGAACGGTTGTAGACGTTGAATTTGCCGGTAGGCGCATAGAGCCCTTTGACGCGGCCAATTTCTTCCAATGTCTTGGCGTCAAAGATCACGATCTCACCGTTTGGCTCGAGCGAGTCAGACAGGTTCCACTTGGAGACCCAAACTTCGGTCCCGTCCGCGTTGAATTCGAAGTGAACAGCGGCGCTGCCTTCGTCTTCGGTGATCTGGATGGTCTTGACGATTTCACCAGTCTCTTTCGAGATAACCTGAACAGACTGCTGAATCTCTGGCTCTGGGTGTTTGGTTTGATCCGCCCAGATGTAGTCAGAGTTCGGGTGAGTCCGAACAAACAGGCCTGCGCCGTCTGTTTCGGTTTCGTAGCAGACTTTCCATGCGTTGTCTGGGTGGCCAGCTGGGTCATTGCCCCAAACGGTCACAGTCCCAACGCCCAAATGTGTGGTGCCAGCAACGGGGCCACAGTTCGGGTCAACCCAGTTCGCGCCAGGACCGGGGTGCGGCAGAGCAGCAACGTCGATCATCGCTTCGAGCTTGTGGGTTTCAGTGTCGACAACAACCATTTTGTTCGACGCGTTCGCGGCGATCTGGAAGTAGCGGCCTGTTGGGTCAAAGAACCCATCGTGCAGGAACTTGGCGCTATCAATTTTGTCGATGCTCAGGTTGTCGAGGTCGGAGTAATCGACCTGCCACAGCTGACCAAGTTCTTTCACGGCAACGATCCATGTCGGTTCGTTCGGAGTGGTGTAGATCGCCGCAACACGGGCTTCTTCGACGTACTCACCGTCAACGTTCACGCCCCGTGTGGACACAACTTTGACCGGCTCCATGGTCACCGCGTCAACGATCGCGAAATGCGGCGGCCAGTAGCCACCACCGATGACGTATTTGCCATCGCCGGATACGGCAACATCACGGGCGTCATAGGCGATTTTAACCTCGGAAACCAACATCTTGTCAGGAGTCTGCCAAAGGTCGATTTTGGTCATTTTGCCGTCGCGGCCCATTGTATACCAGAAGCGACCGGGATTTTCGGGCTCTTCGATTTTATGGTGCTCAGACGCTTTGAGAACGTGTACCGCATACCCGGTTGGGATGTGGACCAGAACTTCTTTGGTGTCGCCGTCGACAACAGCAACTTTACCGGCATCCCGTTCGATGACGACAAAGAAGTTTTCCCAGTTGCGGCCGTGGAGCGGCTCGGTTGGATAGTCAGCTTCTTCGACGTAAACCTTGCGGGTTTCCAACATTTGCGCCAGCGACATTTCTGGTGGTTTGGGTGCATCCATTTGGATGTACGTCGCCATGTCCTTGATCTCCTGCTCGGTCATAATGTCCGAGAAATTGTTCATGCCACCTTCGGTTCCCCAGGCGATAATCTTTTCAAGACGCTCCTGGCCGAGTTTCAGCGTACCACCGATGATTTCGGTGCCGTCTGCGGCTTTTTTCTTGGTAACAGGCTCGAGGCTCTTGCCTGTCGCGCCTTTACGCAGAACGCCGTGGCAGCCCGCGCATTGTTCGAAATAAAGTTGTTTCGAAGCCTCAAAGGCTTCTTCGCTTAGGGTCGGACCTTCGGCGAATGCGGGCATAGCAACGCTGCCGAGGATCATGGCAAAACCTGCCCCTAGCGCGCCGCGTACTTTCTTTTGGGTGATTCCAAGTGACATAATCACTCTCCGTTTGCTTGGTGAGGCAAGCGGAAGATGCGCCCATGGGGTGAGTCTCGTCTTGACAATTGTCAATGGCAGTCACGAAAAACCGCGCCGCCCTGCTATTCACCCTTCGCGCGCGGGGCCTTATTTATATGGGTATTTTCGAAGCACCTTTAGGATTGGGACAGCAACCAACGTCGCATCGTTTCAACAACTTTGGGGCGACGCGGCTGGCGCGGTGCCACAATGTGAAACCCATCTTCCATCAAGAGTTCCTGAGGAAAGGGTTGGCTTAGCCTGTTCTGTTGCAGATCGGTTTCAACAAAATCGCGATAGGTCAACGCAACCCCCTGCCCGGCAATGGCGGCATCAATCGCCAGTGCGGTCTGACTAAAGTTCATCACCTTCATGCCCGGCAGACGAACGGCTGGGAAAAAGGTTTGAAGAAAGACCGGCCAAAGCCCGTGCGCATCTTGCAGCAAAACAAATCTCTCCAGGTCCTGAGCGCTCTCTAGCGGGGCATCCCCGGTCAAAAATCTTGGATGACAAACCGCGATCAGATTAGAGGAAAACAACAAGCTTGAATCTAATCCGGGAAAGGGGCTCGCGCCCTGTCGGATTGCAATATCGACGCCATCGGTTTGAAAATTTGCGCGCTGACTTGAGGCATCAATGTGCACGCGCAAATCTGGATGCGCCCCAGCCAACGCCCCCAATCGCGGCACTAACCAACGGGTGGCAAAAGATGGCGTTGTGCTTATGGTCACCACTTCTTCTTGAGGTCTCAAATCCTTGGTTGCCTCAGACATCATATCAAATGCGCGCTGTATCGACGGCAGATATCGGCGGCCTTCCTCGGTCAAATAAAGCCCGCGCGCATGTCTGTCGAACAGCTTGGTCTGCAAACGCTCCTCCAATGCGCGCACATGCTGCGCCACCGCACCGTGGGTCACACCAAGCTCTTCTGCGGCATGGCCAAAGGTAAGGTGGCGACCGGCTGCTTCAAACGCTTTAAGCGCATTCAAGGGAGGAAGGTCGCGCATATTTGCCGCTTTAGCCTATAGTTTTTCTGCGATCTTAAAGCAGAAGAACTGATTGGTCAAATCCGCGCCCAGAGTCCAGTCTAATCGCGACGCGACTAAGAAAGAGACCATCATGTCAGAGAGAAGAGTTGCCATCGTCACCGCAGGTGGCAGCGGCATGGGTGCCGATTCCGCCAGACGATTGGCCAAGGACGGGTTCAATGTGGCGATCCTGTCTTCCTCGGGCAAAGGGCAGACACTCGCCGAGCAATTGGGCGGCATTGGGGTGACCGGATCCAACCAATCCAATGAAGATTTGCAGAAACTGACCGACGCCGTCATGGAAAAATGGGGCCGCATCGACGTGTTGGTGAATTCCGCAGGGCATGGCCCCCGCGCGCCAATTCTTGAGATCACGGACGAGCAATGGCACATCGGAATGGACGTCTATTTCCTAAATGCGGTCCGCGCCACACGCATCATAGCGCCCCAAATGATCGCCCAGAAATCCGGGGCGATCATCAACATCTCAACCTTTGCGGCCTTTGAACCGAGCCCCGTTTTCCCAACTTCTGCGGTGATGCGCGCCGGGCTCGCGTCTTATACGAAGCTGTTTGCCGATGAATACGCGGCGGATAATGTTCGAATGAACAACGTTCTGCCGGGATTTATCGACAGCCTGCCAGAGAATGAAACGTTCCGCGCCCAGATTCCAATGGGCCGCTATGGACGCTCTTATGGTGAGATCGCAGCAACAGTGGCATTTCTGGCGTCAAAGGGCGGGGCCTATATCACCGGGCAAAACATCCGCGTCGATGGCGGAATAACCCGCTCAGTTTAAACCCGATCTTTGACCAAATGCGTTAAGGTTGCGCCGGTTTCATAATAGGCTTGGCGCAATCCAACATGGGCAATGTGGTGATGACGCGTCGGCGCACGCGGCAGTTGCGACATGTCTCCTGACATCAATGCGTCGGCCATCGCCTTGCCAAACACGCTACCCGGCCCAATGCCACGCCCAGAATAGCCAAAACTGATGAGCGCAGTGTCATCAAGTTGCAGGATTTTGGGTAGATATTCCTCGGTCATGGCGATGCGGCCAAACCAGGTATGGCCAAAGTCCGTACCGGCCAAGGCGGGAAACATCTTGGCCAATTTGCGTTTGAGCCAGCCCAAATGCGCCCCCTGCCCCAAATGCCCCAGCTGTCCCATACCGCCAATAATCAACCGCCCGGCGCCATCCAAACGCCAAGACGACATAACCATTGCGGTATCCCAGCACCCTTCCTTGTTGTCCAAAATCGAGGCTTGCTGTTTGGGTGTCAGAGGTTCGGTCGCAGCCTGAAAGTAGTGGACAGGGATGACTTTGGGATCGGGTAAACCCCTGACAGGGATGGCATAACCATTCGTCGCGACGATCAACTGTTTTGCGCTGATCCGTCCCTTCTTGGTCTGAACCCGCCAGGCATCACCCACCTTCTCGATGTCGAGAGCTGAGGTCTGCTCATGCACAATCGCGCCAGCCTGTTGAGCCGCACGCGCCAGGCCAATAGCATAGGCAAGCGGTTGAATCGTGCCGGCCCGCGGATCGAACAGAGCTCCGTGTACATGTTTCGATCCGACCCGGCTTATGACCTCATCACGATTTAACAACGTCACCGGGGCACCGCGCGCAGAGAGTTGCGAAAATCGGTTTTCCAGATCGCGCAAACCTGAGGGCGCGTGGGCACAATGCAAGGTGCCATTTCGAACCGGTTCGCACGAGATATCGTGGCGACGGATTGTATCGAACACCAGATTTGGCGCGGCCCCGAGAATACGTGTCAAACGTTCGCCCGCATCGGTGCCCAGCGTGGCATTGATATCCTTGGGAGGTAGCCACAGCCCTGCGTTTACCAAGCCAACATTGCGGCCCGAGCCACCATGCCCGATGGTAAAGGCCTCAATAACCCGCACAGAAACCCCGGATTCAGCAGCCCGCAACGCTGCAGATAGGCCCGTGTAACCGCCACCGATGATCAGCAAGTCGGTCGTCACTTCTGAGTTGAGCGCGGGGGCTACGATGTGTTCGGCACAGGTTTCGTGCCAAAGACTATCCGTGATTTTGTTTGTGCTGCGCGACGTCAAGAAGCCCCTCCCTAGGCTCAGAATGTTCAGGCGCGATTTTTGCCCAAACCTCGCTCAATTTCCTATTGAAACCGCTTCACTTTAGTATGAGCATTCCTTCTATGATTACACAGCGCAGGTTTCTCCCCTCTATTTCTTCGCTCCTGGCGCTTGAGGCTGTCTCGCGTCTTGGGAGCGCCTCGGCGGCGGCCAAAGATTTATCGCTGACCCAAAGCGCGGTCAGTCATCAGCTCAAACAACTTGAGGCGCAAATGGGTGTCGATCTGATTGCCCGCGATCAGTTGAAACTGTCGCTAACACCAGCCGGTTTGGAATTTGTCAAAGAGGCTCGATTTTTGTTGGAACGCCTGTCGCAGGCCTCCATCAAACTGCGTGCAAACCCATCGGGGGGTAGCCTAAACCTATCAATTCTTCCGGCATTTGGGTTAAACTGGCTGGCACCGCGGCTCAAGGATTTCGCACGTTTGAACCCCGAGGTAACTGTTAATCTTCAAACTCATAGCCTTCCTTTCGGCTTTGAAGACAACCCCGCGCAGGCGGCTATTCACTATGGCAAAAAGGATTGGCCAGATGTAAATTATATGCCGTTGTTTCCCAAGCAAGTTTTACCGGTTTGTGCGCCGAGTGTGTTGGAACATTCCGTCAAGGATGCGCGGCAATTGTTAACCCTTCCGCTGCTGCATCTTGAAACCCACCCCGATTCCTGGGAGCGTTGGTTTCATCATCTGGGTCACAGTGTTTCGGGCCTTGAAGGGATGTTGTTTGATCAATCATCCACCATGACACAGGCGGCCGTTCATGGATTGGGGGTTGCTCTGGTTCCCGATTTTTTGGCCGAAGACGAGATAGAACGCGGGCGGTTGGTTTTGGCGTTTGACGGACCTTTGGTGTCTCTGGGCGGGTATTTTTTAGTCTGGCCCACATCGCAAGACCGACATGTGCCCCTGATCCGGTTTCGGAATTGGTTGAACACACAAACCCCTGAGCATTCCTCATGATGGAACGCGTTCCGAGCCTGACCCAACTGCGCTGCTTTGATGCCGCTGCCCGACACCAAAGTTTTACGGCCTGCGCCCAAGAGCTTGGGATGACGCAAAGTGCGGTTAGCAAAAAGATCAAAGAGTTGGAGACCGATCTTGGTTTTGACCTGTTTCAACGGGTGGGACGTGGTGTTGTCTTGACCACAGCAGGGCGAAACTTGTCCGAAAAATTGGGCCAGGATTTGGCGCGATTGCAGGACACTCTGCGACAAGCCACATCAGCCGGGGCTGGCAAGGATCACGTCTCGATTGCGATCCTCCCGACCTTTGCCAATCTTTGGTTGATCCCAAAACTACCTGATTTTATGCGCAAACATCCCAATACTGAAATCAGCCTTGCGACCCAGTTGGACCCGTTTGAATTCAACCGGGCCAGTTTTGATCTGGCCATTCATTATGGAAGCGACAATTGGCCTGGCACCAAAATGACCTATCTGTTCGAGGATAAGATGGTGCCGGTTTGCGCGCCAAGTTTTAGGGATGCCTATGATTTGCAGGGGCCTGAAAATCTCACTCGGGTTCCGCTATTGCACCTGAGCAGCCGCTCTGACGCTTGGGCCGATTGGGCGGAGAAATCTGGCTTGGATATTCCGGCGCGCCGGAATGGGGCCTATTTTGATCAACATTCTATGGTTATTGCCGGCGCGAAGGCCGGTTTGGGGGCCGCAATTGTCCCTAAGGACATCGTTGCGTCTGAGCTGGCATCCGGTGATTTGGTTCGCATTCTTGGCCCGGAATTGCAGACCGGAAAGGGCTATTATCTCGTCCGACCGGCAGGTCAGGCCCGGCAAGAAGTGTTAAACTTTGAGGGATGGGTCCTGTCGCAGGTGCCCATTTAGGTATTCCATCTAGGAATGATTTTAGTCTGGTATCAGTACTAAACCCGCAGGATATAACTGGATAGAGTGCCGGGTGTGGTTCCGCTAATAAAGGGCTTCGGGTATGGACCGTGCAGACATTGTTGATAAGGCGTTTCGGGATCGGATCGCTACAGGGGATTTTCCAACGGGACATCCCGCAGGCGGGCCATTAGGTGATGCGGATGCCATCGACATTTTTCGCGCCCAATGCCTAAGCCGGAATCTCGACCGTCGGTCGCGCAAAATGCAAGCGGACGGGCAAGGCTATTACACCATTGGTTCGTCCGGGCACGAGGGAATGGCGGCCGTGGCCGCCGCGCTGCGCGTGACGGATATGGCGTTTTTGCACTATCGCGACGGGGCGTTTCAAACCATGCGGTCGACGCAAGTGCCCGGCGTGGATCCGACCCGTGATATGCTGCTGAGTTTTGCAGCATCATCCGAAGACCCGATAAGTGGCGGCCGACACAAGGTTCTTGGCTCCAAGGCGCTGGCAATTCCACCGCAGACCTCAACGATTGCCAGCCATCTGCCCAAAGCGGTGGGCGCGGCCTATTCCATCGGGCTTGCACAGCGTCATCCGCCTGAACTGCAAAACCTGGCCAAAGATGGCATTGTGATGTGCTCCTTTGGCGATGCGTCTTCAAACCATTCAACGGCGCAAGGCGCGATCAATTCGGCCTGCTGGACGTCTTATCAATCTGCGCCTTTGCCGCTGCTTTTTGTGTGTGAAGACAATGGGATCGGGATTTCGACCCGGACGCCGCGCGGTTGGGTAGCCGCCAACTATAGTGCCAAGCCGGGTCTGAAGTACTTTTGTGCCGATGGGCTTGATCTCTACGACACCTACCGGGTTGCAAAAGAGGCCGCCGATTATGTGCGGCGACACCGCAAACCCGCGTTTTTGCACATAACGTTGGTTCGCCTTTATGGCCATGCAGGATCGGACCTCCAGCAAACCTATCTCAAGAAAGACGTTTTCGAAGGGTGGGAGGCGGATGATCCGTTGCTGCATTCGGTGCGGCTTTTGGCGGACAAAGGGGCTTTAAACCCGTCCCACGCCCTAGAGATTTATCAAAAGAGCGAAGATGATTGCGCCCGCGTTGCAGCCGAGGTTATCAAACGTCCGCGCTTGAAAACCGCCAGTGATGTGATGGCGTCGATTGTGCCGCCAAGCCGGGTGTGCACCCAAACAAACGGGCCGTCACAAGAGGCGCGGCAAGCGGCCTTTGGCCCTGATTTCAGACAGTTAGACACACCGCAATCTATGTCGCGCCTGCTGAACTGGGCGCTGACCGATCTGATGCTTGAGCATAACGAGATCGTCATGATGGGCGAAGATATTGGCCGCAAAGGCGGTGTTTATGGCGTCACCCAAAAGCTTGTTGATCGGTTTGGTGCTGATCGAATGATCGACACATTGCTGGATGAACAAAGCATTTTGGGATTGGCAATTGGCATGGCCCATAACGGGTTTGTCCCGATGCCGGAAATTCAATTCTTGGCCTATCTGCACAATGCCGAAGACCAATTGCGCGGTGAAGCTGCGACGCTCCCCTTCTTTTCCAACGGTCAGTTTAGCAATCCTATGGTGGTGCGCGTTGCTGGCCTTGGCTACCAAAAGGGCTTTGGTGGGCATTTCCATAACGATAATTCGCTGGCGGTTTTGCGCGACATTCCCGGCGTGATTATTGCCTGCCCATCGCGTGGGGACGATGCCGCGAAAATGATGCGCGAATGCGTACGGTTGGCGCGTGAAGAGAACCGCGTTGTGGTGATGATTGAGCCTATTGCGCTGTATCCCATGCGCGATCTTGCGACGGACAAAGATTCGGGCTGGCTGTGCCATTATCCGAGCCCGGATCAGCGCATTTCGCTGGGTGACGTTGGTGTTGAAGGTGACGGGCCATTGGCCATCCTGACCTATGGCAATGGACGTTACCTCAGTACGCAAGCGTCGATTGATCTACATACTAAGGGTATCGAAACGCGGGTTATTGATATGCGATGGCTCGCCCCTTTGCCGATCGAGGGGATACTCGCCTCGTTGGAAGGGGCGGAAAAGGTGTTGATTGTCGACGAATGTCGCCGCACCGGAAGCCAATCCGAAGCTTTGATGGCCTTGCTGCACGAACAATCGGATCTGCCACATATGCGCATCGCCGCCGAAGACAGTTTTATCGCCACAGGGCCAGCCTACGCCGCGACCATGCCGTCACGTGCGAGCATTGCACAGGTCGCGGAACGGTTTTGGAAAGAGTCTTAACGGACAAGCAAGTTGACACTGCTTTGGCAATTGCCCATACCAACTTTCAAATTGCGGGCCCTTAGCTCAGCTGGATTAGAGCAGGGAACTTCTAATTCTCAGGTCGGGGGTTCGAGTCCTCCAGGGCTCGCCACTTTTCCAAATCATCTCATGAATGATCCGCTAAGCCCGTTGGCAGCTTTGGAGTGGCAGCTTTGGAGTCGGATGTTGGGCAACCGCGCGCTTAACAATGGGATGTTTTGATGGTCGGTGACCAAATTCAAAACACGCCGCCCCCTCGTCTCAGCGGTCGGAGGGGTCGCGCGGCTACGCAACCCCTTGAACTGTATCAGAAGTCTAGATTTTCGACGCTCAGAGCGTTTTGCTGAATGAAATCACGGCGCGGTTCAACGATATCACCCATCAACTTGGTGAACAGATCATCCGCTTCGGCCATATCATCAACCGTGACCTGCAACAAAGTGCGGGCATCTGGGTCAAGCGTGGTTTCCCACAGCTGATCCGGGTTCATTTCGCCCAAACCTTTGTAGCGCTGTAGCGACAGACCCTTTTCACCCTCTTCCAGAACCGCCTTGAGCAGCTCAATCGGACCATTGATGACCTGAAGACGATCTTTGCGTTCAAGCGTTGCTGACGTGCCATAAATGGACTGAAGGCTTTCGGTGAAGCTACCAGTTTTACGCGCTTCACCGGACCGCAACATCGGGCCGTCCATGGTGCGAACTTCTTCAACGCCGCGCAGAATTCGGGCCAATCGGATGCCTTTATCCTGCGTAATACGGCCATTCCAACCGCGCTCATATTCAAGCGCAACCATGTCCAAACGCTTCGCAACTTTGTCCGCAACGCCTTGCAAATCGCTATCGACAGCCCCCGGAACAAAGGCACCGGCAACGGCGGCCTGTTCAAGGATGTGGCGCGGGTAATGGGTTGGGAAAGCTTCAATCACACGGCGCAACTGACGTGCTTCTTCGACCACTCGGATCAAATCCTGGCCGACAATAACTTCGCCTGTACCAAGTTTTAATTGAGCGCCCTCAATGCCTTGGTGGATCAGGTGATCATCCAAAGCTGACTGATCCTTGAGGTAAACTTCTGACTTACCGCGCGCCACTTTGAACAATGGCGGTTGGGCAATATAGAGGTATCCACCCTCAATCAGTTCCGGCATTTGACGATAAAAGAACGTTAACAACAGCGTTCGAATATGCGCGCCGTCAACGTCCGCATCGGTCATGATGACAATCTTATGGTAGCGTAATTTTTCGATGTTGAACTCATCACGGCCAATACCCGTGCCCAGCGCCATCACCAGGTTGCCGATCTCTTGGCTGCCAAGCATTCGGTCAAAACGGGCGCGCTCAACGTTCAAAATCTTACCACGCAACGGCAAAATCGCCTGATTTTTCCGGTCACGCCCGGTTTGCGCAGAACCACCGGCGGAGTCCCCCTCCACCAGAAAGAGTTCGGTCAGGGACGGATCTTTTTCAGAACAATCCTTGAGCTTGGCGGCGTTAAAGCTCACATCCATTGCGGTTTTACGACGGGTCAATTCACGGGCTTTGCGCGCCGCTTCACGCGCAAAGGCCGCTTCGATGATTTTCCCAACGATTTGCTTGGCTTGGGCTGGATTTTCTTCGAACCATTCCGCCAACTTTTCGCCCATCATGCTCTCAACCGCCGGGCGGACTTCTGATGAAACCAGCTTGTCTTTGGTCTGCGAGCTGAATTTGGGATCAGGGACTTTGACCGACAAAACCGCCGTAAGCCCCTCGCGCGCGTCATCGCCGGTAAAGGAGATTTTCTCCTTCTTAGCGATCCCACTTTCCTGCGCATATTTCTGAATTTGACGGGTCAGGGCACCGCGGAACCCCGCAAGGTGCGTACCACCATCCCGCTGAGGGATGTTGTTTGTAAATGGTAGAACATTTTCATGGTAACTGTCGTTCCACCACATGGCGATTTCCACGCCGATGTCGTCTTTTTCACCGTTGATATAGATCGGATCAGGCATCACCGCCTGCTTTGAACGGTCCAGATATTTGACGAACTCGTTTACGCCGCCCTCAAAATACAGCTCGGTTTTCAGAGGTTCAGCCGGGCGTTCATCTTCCAGAATGATGCGCACACCCGAGTTCAAAAACGCCAGTTCACGCAGACGTTTTTCCAGCGTTTCAAACGAAAACTCTAAATTTGAGAATGTCCCGTCTGGTGTGTTGTCTTTGGTGGATGCCAAAAACCGGACCTCAGTCCCACTTTCGCCGTCGGCATCCCCCACGACGACCAAATGCTCGGTGCAATCGCCATGTTCAAACTTGGCGTAATGCTCTTTCCCGTTGCGCCAAATGCGCAGTTCGAGCCAGACAGACAGAGCATTTACAACGGAAACGCCCACACCGTGCAGACCGCCGGACACCTTGTAGGAATTGCTGTCAAACTTACCGCCGGCGTGAAGCTGGGTCATGATGACCTCGGCCGCTGAAACGCCTTCTTCGGGGTGGATATCAACGGGGATACCACGGCCATTGTCCCGAACGGAAACACTGGAATCCGCGTGGATTTTGACATTTACATAATCGGCATGTTTGGCCAAAGCTTCGTCGATACCATTGTCGACGACCTCATAGACCATGTGATGCAAGCCAGAGCCGTCATCCGTGTCGCCAATATACATCCCGGGGCGTTTGCGAACCGCCTCCAAGCCTTTGAGAACCTTAATGGAATCCGCGCCATATTCTTCAGGCTTGCCTGCGGTGTCGGACATGTCCGTTTCCTTTGTTATTTGAAGGCAATTTATAGCGGGATCATGTGGGTTTGTCACGCAGATGACACAAGATTTGGTGTTTCTATTTCCCGCATTTGGCAACCCTTTCGGCTTAGGGTCTGGTCCTAGTGATTGTTCAGCCTCAGTGGCGTGGAATTTGTGACTCACTGGGAATGTCGCGCCAAGAATAGCGGTTCTTTTTCAAGGTGATATGACACAGAGATGCGCAACGTCCTCGGCACCCAACGAGCAGAGGGACCCGCCCGTGCTCAGCAGCGCGCGGCTCTCGCTATGACAGAAATCGTGACGTCGCAAAGCAAGCGACTTTTCCCGCATAGTTTCCCTTGCTGATGCCCAAGAAATAGCGGGTCTAGCCCCTAGAAGAGAGGGCCGAGAAAATCAACTTTGGAACCGTCCGGCCATTGTCGGTCTTTCAAGGCTCGAACCATCAAAAAATTGGCATCTCTGGATGCAATTTCCGAGGTTTTTGCGCCCACCATATCGACGCAGACATAGCTGTTTTTCTTTGATTGAAAACCCGCTCGATCATAAAGCCCCCGTGCACCAAACAGGAGGAGGAAATCGGCTTGGCTCGCCTCTGCTTGCGCAATCACATGGGTAAAGAGCCGAGTTGCTATGCCTTGGTGCCGATAGTCAGGCAAACAAGCCACGTCGCCAATCCCTGCGACCGTCACCAAGTCATGATCGAGACGAATATCACGGAAAAACAGTGCGACATGGGCAACAATGGCCCCAGATCGCCAAATCACTCGCATGTGCGGCCGCTGTTGGTAGTAGCTGCGGTTGTCGAAGTCGGTGGGAAAGCTCGCCCTCAGAAGATCCGAAATCTGCGCCTCGTCCGAACTGGTCAGCTGGGTTTCATGTAGGACTTCAATCACGCAAAAAGACCTCTGAGGCTCCCGATGTGTCGCCAACTTCCAGGTATTGAGCTCGGCTTCCCAGGCCCGAAAACAACTCCGCATCAGTTCCTGTCATCCAGGCTTGCGCCCCCAATGCGCAAATTTCATGATAAAGTGCTTCGCGGCGGCCCGCATCCAAATGCGCTGCCACCTCGTCAAGCAAGAGGAGCGGAGGAGCGCCAATTTCGGCGGACAGCGCCCGCGCATTGGCAAGGATCAGCGATATCAGCAACGCTTTTTGCTCCCCCGTTGAACAATCCGAGGCCGGAACGGATTTGGCGGCATAAACGCCATATAAATCGGTCCTGTGAGGGCCAACCAGCGTGCGCCCGGCGGCCATATCGCGAAACCTGCTCTCTTGAAGCGCCTCAAGCAAATCCGCTTCGGTTCCAGGCATGGTCCCTTCACTTTGGGTAAGTTCAAGTTCCGCAGTTGGGAAATGCGTCTGGGAGCTGCTTTGAGCAGCATGCAGACGCGACAAGGCCGCGACGCGGTTTGCGTGAATTACGGCCCCGGTTTTGGCCATTTGCGTTTCAAGAACCGCATACCAATGGGCGTCACGCACCTGCTCCTTGAGCAGCTTGTTACGCTCGCGCATTGTCTTTTCGTAGGTCAGGGATGCCTCCGCGTGGCCCGGAAAAAAGCTCAGAACCATCCGGTCGAGAAACCGCCTCCGCCCCTCGGCACCTTCGATCCACAAGCGATCCATCGCAGGGATCAGCCACAAGACCCGTGTCAAACTGGCCAGGGCGGTTTGTGGGGTGGATTTATTGTCGATTTGAACCTGCCGTGACGCCCCGGCTTCCGATGTGACGGAAATCTCATGTAGGCCGCTCGGCGCGTTCAGAATGCCACTTAACTTCCATCCAAGTGACTCGGGCCTGCGCGCCATGTCTTGCGCCGACGCGCGCCGCAAACCGCGGCCTGGCGAAAACAAGGAAACCGCTTCGATCAGATTGGTTTTTCCAGCGCCGTTATTGCCGAAAATGGCCACAGGCCGAGCGTCCAAATCGAGCCGCACCAAATGATGCGACCTGAAGTGCGACAAGGTCAGGTGCGACAGAAACATTTTCCCCATCACGCAACCTTTCTTATGTGATCAAAAGGTCGTGCGGCAGGCGATTTTTCGGCGAAAAATCGATCCGCGTCACACACGCATTGGCATAACAACATAGACCGCGCTGGTGTCGTTGCCTTCGCGCATCAATGCCGGATCACCCGACGAGTTGAACAAGAAAACCGCATTTTCCCGATCAACCTGGCTGGCAATTTCAAGCAGATACTTGGCGTTAAATCCAATTTCCAACCGCTCATCACCATAGGCAACCGCAAGTTCTTCTTCAGCGGCACCGCTATCAGGCGCGTTCACCGACAAAATCAAGCGATCTTCGTCCAGTTGAAGCTTCACAGCACGTGAGCGTTCAGAAGACACTGTCGCAACCCGATCAACCGCTTTGGCAAAATCACTGGCATCGACTTCGAGCTTGCGCGTGTTGCCCTGCGGGATCACCCGTGTGTAATCTGGGAAGGTTCCGTCGATCACTTTGGACGTCAGCGTGATATCCGGCGTCGCGAACCTCACCTTGGTTTCCGACACTGACACAGCGATGTCCATATCGTCTTCGTCGAGCAATTTGCGGAGCTCACCCACGGTCTTACGCGGCACAATCACGCCAGCCATATCAGCTGCGCTCTCTGGCAAATCGGCATCAATGCGGGCCAAACGGTGGCCGTCGGTCGCGACACAGCGCAACACCTGTCCACCATCGCTATCGGCAATATGCATATAGACGCCGTTCAGGTAATATCTTGTCTCTTCAGTGGAAATCGCGAATTTCGACTTGTCGAACAACCGACGCAGCACATCGGCTTTGGCCGTGAAGTTGCAGCTATACTCGGACGAGGCCATAATCGGGAAATCTTCACGAGGCAGCGTCGCCAAAGAGAAATTCGACCGTCCTGCCGACACCGTCAATCGGCCCGCAGCACTGTCTTCTTCCAATTCGACCAATGCGCCGTCCGGTAACTTTCGCACAATTTCGTGCAAAGTCACGGCCGACACCGTTGTCCCGCCTGCCCGGCTGACTTTGGCTGGCGCTTTGTCGAGCACCTCAATGTCCAAATCCGTCGCCCGGAATGTTGCATCGTCGCCTTCGGCATCGATCAACACGTTGGCCAATATCGGAATCGTGTTGCGCCGTTCCACAACTGATTGTGCCTGTGCCACTGCGCGCAACAGCGTGGCGCGTTCAATGCTGATCTTCATCGCCCATCTCTCCGCATAGCCGGATGCGCACGTTACCCCGATGGGTCCGGCGCTCCAAGCCCGTTTTTACGATTTGTCCGATTGTTTTACAGGAGCGTCAAGTGCATCTGGCCGCCCGAGGGCGGCCATGTTGCAACTGTTGTGATAGAGACCCAACCAAATGGCGTTAGGCTTCCAATGCGCGGCGCAACAATTCGACATCTTCGTCGATCTGCCCATCTTGCAGGCGCAGTTCCTCGATCCGGCGCACACCGTGCATGACGGTGGTGTGGTCGCGCCCACCAAAACGACGTCCGATTTCAGGCAATGACCGCGATGTCAGCTGTTTGCACAGATACATCGCCACCTGACGTGGCCGGGCAAATGTCCGCACCCGCTTTGGTCCGATCATGTCGCTGAGGCGAATGTTGTAATGCTCGGCGACCTTGCGCTGGATTTCATCGATTGAAATCTTGCGCTCAGACGCACGAAGCACATCTGACAGGCTGTCTTGGACCAAATCCATATTGATAGGCTTGCCAACGAGCGAGGCAAAAGCGAACAAACGGGTCAACGCCCCTTCAAGGACACGGACATTGGTGCTGATCCGATGGGCGAGGAACTCCAGAACACCCTCGTCGATCGACAGGCTTGGGTACATCGCCCGATATGTTTCAACCTTGGTTTGTAAAATTCCGAGACGTAGCTCGTAATCTGTGGGGTGCAAATCCACCACCAAACCCGATTGCAGGCGACTGCGAATGCGATTTTCGAGGTCTTTGATCTCATCCGGGGCGCGGTCAGCAGAAATGATGATCTGCTTATTCTGATCCACCAAGGCGTTGAACGTATGAAAGAATTCCTCTTGCGTGGAATCTTTGCCAGCGATGAATTGCACATCATCAACCATTAGCACGTCAACGGAGCGGAACATCTCCTTGAAATCCATCATCTTGCGCTCACGCAAGGCCTGAACAAAGCGGTACATGAACTGCTCTGCAGAGAGGTACAACACCGTCAGATGAGGATTGCGGGCGCTCAGCTCATGCGCAATCGCGTGCATCAAGTGGGTTTTACCAAGACCAACGCCACCGTATAAAAACAGTGGGTTAAAGGTCACCGGGCCACCCTCAGCCACACGTTTGGCCGCGGCATGCGCCAATTCGTTCGGCTTACCGACAACAAAGGTGTCAAAGGTAAAGCGGTTGTCCAAAGGTGCGCCTGGAAGATCCTTGGGCGCAGCGGCAACGGCAGGCTCAACTGGCTTTGCCGGCTCTTTAGATTGATTGGCCGCCTCAACAGATTGCCCAACATCATATGAGATACGACGCACGGTTGGTGCGACGGTTGATAGCTGCGCGAGCAGCATATCGCCAAAATTTTGCGAAACATAGGAGCCGAAAAAGCTTGTCGGCGCCTGAAGGGTAACCACACCCTTGTCACTCATACCTGCAAAAGAAAGTGGCTGGATCCAGGTTTTGTAGTTGTTTTCCCCAATCGTATTGCAGATCTGCTCTTGCAACGCGCCCCATTGCTCTTTTGTCATTTGTCCCCGTTTCCTTCCTGACTTGTCTTCACCGGTCGTGACTCCGGCGGCGCGTCACAAATCAGAGGGCACACGACAACATCCCCATACCTTACAGTATGAGCTGCGAGGGAAATCCTCGAAGTCAATGTTCAGCCCCCGTATCCCCACGAAGGCCGAGCCAGAAAGGCCCGTTTACTGCATTGGACATGGCCAGAAGCAATCTTCTGAAGCTCAGCAAAACCTAATTTGGTTTCGGCCTGAGTGACCCGGCTCCACGCAACGATCGCGGATATGGGTCGGCAGCCTGTCCCCCCTGCGAAGTGACTCGCAGGGGGAAATTACCAACCTATGAGGACTTCGAGCAACCGATCTTACGCCTTGACTCAGGGATTCCTGAAAAAGAATCTCTACACGTTAAAGATGTTGGCATTCCAACGAAAAAAGGCACCACATATAGTGGTGCCTCCAAATTAATCACACAAAATGCGTGATATTTTTATCCCAGCGCTTTTACACGCGCAGCGAGACGAGACATCTTACGAGACGCGGTATTCTTGTGGAAAACACCCTTGGTAACGCCGCGCATGAGCTCAGGTTGAGCAGCCTGCAGAGCAGCCGCCGCAACGGCTTTGTCGCCGGATGCGATTGCTTCTTCAACTTTGCGCAGCGAGGTGCGGATGCGCGAACGACGGGCTTTGTTAACAGCCAAACGAGATTCGTTCTGACGGGCGCGTTTTTTTGCTTGGGGCGAATTTGCCATGATGATCGGTCCTAGTTCTTTGTATCTGTTTACAGCGTGAGCAGCACAAAGCCGAATTATCCCAAAGGATTTCCAACGGTCCGATTCTTGCCTTAGCGGGCATCACGCGCATGTATCGGGTGCATATAGCCAAACCAGCATGGTTTGGAAAGCCCCATATTGTCGCTATTCAATCATAGCAATATGACCGAAACGCGGGTTGTTTCGGTCATATTGGTCTTGGTTATCTGTCGCGGAATTGCGGTGTGCGCTTTTCCATAAAGGCAGCCATGCCTTCTTTTTGGTCTTCGGTGGCAAACAATGCGTGGAACAAGCGGCGTTCATACAAAAGCCCCTCGGACAATGTTGTCTCATATGACCGGTTCACAGCCTCTTTGACGGCCATCGCGGAAATCATCGACTTTTCAGCGATTTTTTCCGCCGCGCTGCGCGCCTCTTCCATCAGTGTTTTCACCGGAACAATACGGCTCACCAAGCCAGACCGCTCAGCCTCTTCGGCATCCATAAAGCGACCGGTCAAGTTCATGTCCATCGCTTTGGATTTGCCGATAAAGCGTGTCAGACGCTGCGAACCACCAATACCGGCAATCACGCCTAGGTTGATTTCTGGCTGTCCAAACTTGGCATTGTCAGCTGCGATAATGAAGTCGCACATCATGGCAAGCTCACAGCCGCCGCCCAGCGCGTATCCGGCAACCGCCGCGATCACTGGTTTACGGGTGCTGATAACAGCGTTGCCTTCTTTGCCGAAGAAGTCCGACATAAACATGTCGACAAAACTCTTGTCGGACATCTCTTTGATATCAGCACCTGCAGCAAAGGCCTTGGCCGAGCCGGTGATGATGATGCAGCGCACTTTGTCATTGCGGTCAGCATCCGCCAAGGCATCGGTCAACTCACCCAACAGCTGGGTGTTGAGCGCGTTCAATGCGTCTGGGCGATTCAATTTGATGGTAGCGACGTGGTCTTCTACTTCGACGATGATCGTCTCATAGGCCATGGGGTGCGGGCTCCGTCCGTTTCCTCAGGCCGACAGGCTTATCATTGTCTGCCCCCGTTTCAAGCTATCTTTGACAAATTGGACAAAAGAAAGAAGAACGCCCCGACTGTACGATTCGTTCGATTTGGGCTGAACATCCAGAGGTGTGACAGGGCTCACCTTCTCGACCATAGACATCAAAGCTATGCTGAAAATATCCAAGTTCTCCATCGGCTTGTCGGAAATCTTTGAGCGAAGATCCACCCGCATCAATAGCGTCCGACAGCACCTTGCGGATGATGGGAACCAGCGACCTAACCCGTTTTTCCGTCACGTCACCGGCCGGTTTTGTTGGGTGAATTCTGCCACGGTAAAGCGTTTCGCAAACATAAATATTGCCAAGTCCGGAAACAATCTTTTGATCCAGCAACGCCGACTTCATCGGGAGTTTGCGATTTTTCAGCACCCCAATCAGATGAGATTCGTTGAAATCGTTTCCAAGTGGTTCCGGGCCAAGGCCAGAAAGTAATTTGTGCTGATCCGCTGTTGCGGTTTCCAGCAGGTCCATTGCTCCAAAACGGCGTGGGTCATTAAAAGTGACGCGCGCGCCATTTTCGAAATCGAGAACAACATGATCATGTTTTTGGGTCGCCGGGTGCTCATGCACAAAATTGCCCAGCGGATCGCCCGAAACCAGCATGCGCCCAGACATGCCCAGATGGATCAAGAGCGTCTCGCCACTGGACAGGTCTGCCAGAATACACTTAGAACGCCGCCGCAAACGCTCAACCCGAACACCCGTTAAACGCTGCGCCATATTCTCAGGGAAAGGCCACCGCAAATCAGGCCTGTTCACCTGCGCACGTGTCACAATCATGCCCTCCATCGACGGGGCAAGCCCGCGACGCACGGTTTCAACTTCTGGCAGTTCGGGCATAACCGCGTATCCATCTCGTTTGAGGTTGTTGGTAACAGATACGCGCTCAAGCCTAGCCGTGCAATCTAGCGCCGTAGCCCCGAAACGCCTGCTTGCCTTTGGCAACGTGTTTCATAACCTTTTGTCCTTGGGAGAATTGCGAGTTGGGCTTGTGACCCGCTCAAAGCCCGGCCCATTCTGGGATCATCAATGCAAAGTCATCGCTCAAGGTCAGAAAATCGCCTTAGGCCCTTCGCCTTTGCGCTAATTTGACTGTTTGTTCTTTGGCCCCCATCTCTGTACGAGGGTTACGAAAAGCATTAAGGCCAAACCGGACCAGCATGATGACCGAGAATTCTGACAACACCACGCATTTTGGGTTTACCGATGTACCGGAAAGCGAAAAAGCCGGGCGTGTTCAAGGCGTATTCACGTCGGTTGCTTCCAAATACGACGTTATGAATGACGCCATGTCTTTTGGCATACACCGGATTTGGAAAGACGCCATGATGGATTGGCTGGCACCACGGCCCGGTCAAAAACTATTGGATGTCGCCGGCGGAACGGGAGATATCTCTTTCAAGTTCCTAAAACGGGCCGGGCACGGACATTCCACCGTCTTGGATATCACGGAATCCATGTTGGTTGAGGGGCGTCAACGCGCCGAAGCTGGGGCAATGGGCGATAGCCTTGATTGGGTCGTCGGCGACGCGATGGCGCTGCCTTTCGCCGACAACACCTTTGATGTTTACACCATTTCGTTTGGCATTCGAAATGTCGTTCGTCCGCAAGATGCCTTGAACGAAGCTTACCGGGTTCTCAAACCTGGCGGGCGGTTGATGGTGTTGGAATTCTCGCAAATTCCCAACGAAATGATGCAAAAGATGTATGATCTTTACTCATTCAACATCATTCCAAAAATGGGTCAGGCGATTGCAAACGACAGCGCTAGCTATCAGTACCTAGTTGAATCTATAAGAAAATTTCCAGACCAGGAAACGTTTCTGAGTATGGTGCGCGCTGCCGGTTTTGAAAACGCAAAATACCGTAATCTGACGATGGGTGTCGCCTGTCTTCACTCTGGTTGGAAGATCTGACATGCGCGGACCGCACAATATTTGGCGCTTGATCCGCACTGGCGCGACTTTCGAACGAACCGGTGCGATGGGCGTGGTTTTGGACGCGTTTGAAACCCCGGCCCCCTTGCGAGTCGCCGCAAGGGTGTTGGCTTGGCCCTTCAAATGGTTGGGCGAAAAAGGCGACCCCTCCATGCCCCCGGCTGTGCGTGCGCTCTCAGCGTTGGGCCCCGCCTACATCAAATTTGGTCAAATTTTGTCAACGCGCCCCGATGTGGTTGGTGATGAAATGGCGCAAGAACTGCGGGTCCTTCAGGACAAGTTGCCTGCGTTTTCGGTCGAAGAAGCCAAGGAGCAAGTAGAACAAGAGCTGGGCTTGCCGATTGATGAGATTTTCTCAACGTTTTCGGAACCGGTTGCGGCGGCCTCCATCGCTCAGGTTCACAAGGCGAACCTGTTGGAAACGGGCGAAACCGTCGCCGTCAAAATCCTACGTCCTGGAATTGAGCGCGCTTTTCGAAAAGACATTGACGCGTTCTACTTTGCCGCCGGATTTATCGAGTTCTTCTCCCCCGCATCGCGCCGCTTGCGACCAACGGATGTCATTAAACATTTCGAAGGCGTTGTGAACGGTGAACTTGATCTGCGCCTCGAAGCTTCCGCGGCAAGTGAATTTGCCGCGAACACCGCTGAGGATGAAGGATTCCAACTTCCGGACATAAAATGGGGCTATTCCGGCCGACGCGTGATGACAATGAGCTGGGCTGAAGGTCTTCCGTTGGGCGACAATGATGCGCTGGACAATGCCGGTCATGATCGCGTCGTCTTGTCCGAACGTGTGTTGCAGCTCTTTTTAAATCACGCACTTCGCGACGGTTTTTTTCATGCTGACATGCATCAAGGAAACCTAAAAGTCGCAGCCAACGGCAATATTATCGCCTATGATTTTGGCATCATGGGCCACATAGATGAGTACACACGCCGTGTTTACGCTGAGATTCTATTTGGCTTCATTCGTCGCGATTACGCCCGTGTCGCTCAGGTCCATTTTGAAGCAGGGTACGTTCCTGCGCATCAGGATGTTGACGAGTTTGCCCGAGCGCTGCGAGCTGTTGGTGAACCCATTTTTGGAATGGATGCGACGCGGATTTCGATGGGCAAGCTATTGTCCTACCTGTTCGAAGTGACGGAACGATTTGGGATGGAAACCCGCACGGAATTAATTCTTCTGCAAAGAACTATGGTCGTTGTTGAAGGTGTTGCACGATCTCTCGATCCGCGCATGAATATTTGGACAGTCGCTCAGCCGGTGGTCGAGGACTACATAAAAGGGTCAATCGGCCCGAAGGCCATCCTCCACGATTTTGCCCAAACAGCGCGCGTTTTGGCGAGATTTGGGCCGCGTTTGCCAGGTTTGGTGGAAGACGCCTTAATACGCCAAACTCAGGACATCGTTGAACGCAAGGACCGACCCTGGCTTGGTCGGCTAGGGTGGACAACGCTCGGAGCAGCAGCCGCGAGCGGAGTCATTTGGCTCGCGCTACTGGTCAATTAACTCAGAGCGAAGACCGCAACCCGTCAACTTGAGTGGTTTCAATTGCGGTTCCCCCCGCAAGAATCAAAGCGACCGAAGCCCCATTATTGCGAACTTCTTCCACCTGATTATAGACTGAAGAAAGCTTGGTTTCTATCAGCTCATCATCTTTGTAACTATCTATTTCGAAACTATAAATTCCGTTAGGGAAAGGTGCCAAGTTGTCGTCATAGCCAGCCCAGAGAACTTCCTTCTGACCAACTGGTACTGGTAGGCTTTGAACAATGTCGCCTTCTGAATTCCGTACCTGAAGAACCGCATTATCAGCATCCTCCGCGTAATCCGGACGGATCGCAACTGGATCGCCACTGAAATAACTCGGAGTCTTTGCTAGGGCCTCCATCCCAACCCAACTTCCATATTTCTGCAAATCATTGCCGCCCAACATGGCTCCCATTTCTTTCAGCAAATCATTGGTTAAAACTTGCTGTTCAACGGAAGAGAAGGTTGCCAGCTGGGACGCATATTCAGTCGAATCCATTGGATTAAGCGGATCTTGGTTTTGTACCTGAGCGGTCATCATTTTCAGAAAAGTTTCGAAATCTGAGCTAAGCGTCGCGGCCGCATCTGATGCACTTTTTTTGGTCGCGGCTGGACTGCTGGCAAGCGAAGGCTGTATCGCGCTGGTTTCTGTCATTTTGTATCCTTACACTCTAATATCCAGCCCGTCGTACACGACGGAAACCGGTTGTTCTTTCAGGGGTTGTTCATCGGACGGTCCGTCTTTGCGGCTTGAATTCGACGATTTTTGCTCATGTTGGCCCCCGTCATCACCAAAGGTGAACCCCGTCGCATCGAAACCGCTGTCCGCCAAGTCCTTCGCAAGTTGGTCGATATGGCGACGGATCAGATCAAGTGTTTCCGAGCGGTCGGCAACGATATGCACGTTTAACCCTTGTTCTGTCTGAACAAATTGCATGCGAACCGATCCAAGCTCTTCGGGACTTAGACGTAGCTCAATGCCGCCTTCAGACATTTTCTGAATGCCATCACTGATCTGACGAGCGATCAGATTTGGATCGGGACGCGTGATATTCTGCGGGTGCAAACCGGGCGAAGACCCGACTGCCTGTCGCGCCTCACCTACGCTGGACGTCAGGCCCAAATCCAACCCTTCGGAGTCCTCATCAAGGCCAACCAAGAAGGGATAGGTCACGCTGGACAACACGGGCGATCCGGCATGGGAAACGTCCATTTGCGGCAGAATTTGTGCTGTTTGGGTGGGCGCTTTGATGATGTCGACCTGCCGCTTGGGTTCGACACCGGCTTCGGGCGGCAAAGGTCTCATTTTTTTATCTTCGTTCGGAAGTTCAGTTTCCTGAAGTTCGACAACCCGGGGCTCTCCCAAAGGCTTATTTTGTGCCCCTTCCAATGAGATCGATTTTGGAACACCGTCAGAGCTGAGCCTAGGTTCCACAGAAATCTTGGGGTCGGGACGCTCTTCGACAACAGTCGCTCCGAAAACAGTTTGCTGGCCCGTCGCGTTTTGCGCAGGTTCTACCTTACGTACTGACAAATTCAAATCATCCGAAACGATTGCTCCCTGAGACATTCTAGGTACGTCACGATTTTGAGGTTCAATCCTGACCGATTCGACCATTCGTTTCATCTCAGCCGGCATCGAAACTGCAGGAGCAGCCGCCAAAGTGGTCGCTGAAGGATCGCGACTTTGGATCGGAACATCGTTAAGCGGCGGAAAATGCGTTTGTACTCTTTCCGTCGTCTCGTCGCTCATTGGGGTAGCCATTTGGAGCTGGGCACTCTGCTCCACACCGCCGGTAAAGGTCTGGTTTAATCTGTCAGACGGTAGGGTCAGCCGAACCTTTTCCAGTATCTTGGTCGCAGAGTCACTCGTAGTTGGCGTCTCATTAATGATTTCACGAGGGGCCGCGACATCAGTGGAAATGACACGAGCTGTTTCTGCCTGAGGCCTTGGGAACGCGCCGGACATCTGAGGAGGCAATTGATTTGCAGCCGGTTTCGACTTTCCAACTTCTTCACGTTCTGCAGTAAAGACCTCATTCCGGTCCAGGCGCGGCGGAACGCGATTTCCTATTTCACTTTGCTCTGAAACCTGCTGTTCAGCGCCTTCGTGCTTGGGTAAGACCATTTGACTCTGAGAATCAACACGGGCGCGGCTTGCGGGTCGAAGCTGAGATTCTTCAGGGTAATACTTCGGTATTTGACTGACTTCAGCCTTGGGAATATCTGCCTTGAGGACCACGCCATCGCTCTCAAATTCAGGACGCGAAGACTGTGAAAGAGCCGGTTTATTGGGATTTAGCCGGTCTATCGAGGGAACTTCCTGAGCAACAACAGGCCCAGATGTCGCACGCACACGCGCCTCATTTAGCGGACGCTCAATTTGAATGAGCGCACTTTGACCATCTGGTTCTCTCAGTGCAGTCATGGAAACTGCGGAGGCGGGCTCAAGTAAACTTGCGACCTTCGTAAGGGGCTCGTTCCCTTCTGCGACCAATAGGGTTTCGGTGCCGGTCAACTCATTTTGCTTCGAACTTTGGGCCGAATTCAGTACGGGAAGATCTTGGTCGGCTCTCTCCGCAGACCGGAAAACATGGCCTGCTACACTTTTGATCGCCGGATTGGAATACGACGTTTCAAGTCGTACTTTTTCAGAACCAACTGTCCGATCGGCGGAAAGCATGGTTTGGCCGGTCGAAGCATTCCCTGTTAGTCGTTGTAAATCAGGACTGGAGATGGGTACATCGGGGCGGGCTCTGGAGTCGATAACTGTCCTGGAGTCTATAACTTTCGCGGCCAGAACATCATTCTCATCCTTTGCAAAAGCAGTTTCTATTTCAAGCGAATCGTCGAACACGTCCGGCGCAAGCTTATCTTCAAGCTCACGAATACCCCATTCCGGTTCCGACTCTTGGATGGCTTCAAACTCTTGGATGGTTTCAAAGGCCTGGATTGTGTCTAAATCCCGGGGCTCGTGACGCACTCCGTCAACCTGCGGGTCGAGATCCGTACCCCCCTCGTCAAGCTCTATCCCATTTTCTGCTTGTTCTTCTTTATCTACAGGAACATCTGTCTCCTCCAACACCGGAAGTTCCGGTTCTGAGTTCTCAGGGTCATGTTCCAGATTTGCAAAGATTTGGCCGAAATCGATTTCAGGTTCGGAATCGCCTTTGCGGGTCAGCAGATCAGCATTTTGTGTAAGCCCAAGAAGGCTAGTCAATTGTGTAAGCATGTGAGCTCCGGGAATTCTTCCTTGCCCAACATTTAATCAAACTTCCTTACCGCTTCTTTACCGCGTTCTGATCAAAATCAACGAAGTGAGTCGAATTGGAGAAAATTGTAATGGAAATACAAACCTTCACCCCGGGTGCGCCCAGCACTCAAGATCAGGCCCTTCAAAAGGCGGCCCAAGAACTTGAGGCAAATTTTCTCGCTGAAATGTTGAAATCCGCCGGAATCGGAAAAACACCAGAAGCCTTTGGCGGTGGCGCTGGAGAAGATCAATTCGCGTCTTTCATGCGAATGGAACAGGCCCGCCAAATGGCTGCCAACGGTGGAATTGGTTTGGCCGAATCCATTTTTGACGCACTAAAGGATAGAATAAATGACTGATGTTTCGCTCGCCGACCAACTCGATTTATTGCTTCAAGCCGAACGAGAGGCGTTGCTTGCAGGGGACTTCGTACAAATTGCAGAACTTCTGGAAGTGAAAGAGGCCTTGGCAGGCAAACTAAATGATCAGGAGATTTCTTCAGAAGAGCTCGCGCCTCTTCAAGATGGAATGCGACGTAATCAGGAGCTCTTTGATCAAGCATTGGCAGGCATTCGTAATGTCGCTGCTCGCCTAGGCGATCTCCAGCGCATTCGCCGTTCGATGGATACATATGACGCATACGGTCGCCGGATGACAATTGACGCCCCCCAGGAAAAAAAGCTCGAGCGCAGAGCTTGAAGATTTACGTCAAATGCTTCCGATCTTTGGGGGCCGTCTTAGGCCTCCGTTAGTAATCCCCGGTCAAATTGGCACTGCACCGATAATAGGTGGCGCAGACGGGAAGGCCCGAGCTGCAACCGTCAGAAAGACGTCAGAGATGCCGTTCGCGGCACGTGCAACCGGCGCAAAAGCGCCTTTGATATCAAGGGACTATTTTATATGTCTAGCATCCTGACGAACAATGGCGCGATGGTCGCGCTGCAGACTCTTAAATCAATCAACTCGAACATGGCAGACACCCAGTCGAAGATCTCGACCGGTAAAGCCGTTGCAAATGCCAAGGATAACTCTGCGGTTTGGGCTATTTCCAAAGTTATGGAAGCAGATGTCAAAGGCTTTAAAGGAATTTCCGACAGCCTGAACTTGGGTCAATCAACCGTTGCTGTTGCCCGTCAAGCATCAGAAACAGTCACGGACCTTCTTACTGACATCAAAGGCAAGATCGTTGCGGCCCAAGAAGAGAACGTTGACCGCGACAAAATCCAAACAGACATCGATGCACTACGTGATCAAATCGGTGCTGTTGTCGGGGCCGCACAGTTCAATGGCCTCAACCTGCTTGCCAATACCGACACAACCGCTGGCTCCGGTTCGATCAATGTTCTAGCCTCTCTGGACCGGTCTTCTACAGGTGTTTCGGCATCTGACATCAACGTCGGAAAACAGGATCTTGGTTCGACAGCACAAACGGCAGGGACCAGAACAACAAACACTGGTGGCTCTAACAGCGCGATCGCCGATGGCGCAACCGCTCTTGCAGTAACCTTTACAGGCACTCCTGAAGCCGGGATGTCCTATGAAGTTGTCGCAGGTGGTTTGACGTTCTCGGACCCTGTTCAATATGTTGCCAGAGATGGTGACACACTCGGCGACGTCACCAACAAAATGGTTGATGCATTAAACGAGCAAGCGGCAATCGATGAAATTGATGTTTCATTTGCCACTAATGCGACCACTGGCCAAATTGAAATGACCAACAACACTGGAGCCTCGATCACTGTTGCGACCGCCGATGTTTTTCAATCGGCTGCAACTGGTGAAAGTGACGGTACCGTTGGGGGTGGCTTGGCCAATCTTGCCGACATCGATGTAACCACACAGGCCGGTGTTGATGAAGCTTTGATCCGCGTAGAAGGTTTGATCCAGACATCCGTGGACGCGGCTGCAAACTTTGGTTCGGTGCAAGGTCGTATTGAAACCCAGTCTGACTTCATCTCTGGTCTCTCAGATGCATTGAAGTCCGGCATTGGCTCTATGGTAGACGCGGATATGGAAGAAACGTCCGCCCGCCTACAAGCTCTGCAGGTTCAGCAGCAGCTGGGTGTTCAAGCATTGTCCATTGCAAACCAAGCGCCACAGCAACTTCTGTCGCTCTTCCGCTAAGGCAAATTGGTTGGGGGGGAGCTAATCCTGCGTCCCCCCAACTGAAAACTCTCTTGCACCTGAAAATGGTGGCGCAGTCCGACTTCTAACGGATCTGCAACCGTCAGAAAGACGTTGAAAATGCCCTACTGGGCAAACGCAACAGGCGCAAAAGCGCTGCCAAAACCAAGGACGAAACATATGTCTAGTATCCTGACCAATAATGGCGCAATGGTCGCGCTTCAAACTCTCAAGTCCATCAATTCAAATATGGCCGAAACACAGTCGAAAATTTCGACTGGTAAGTCCGTCGCCAATGCAAAAGACAACTCCGCCGTTTGGGCAATTTCCAAGGTAATGGAAGCAGATGTCAAAGGCTTTAAAGGTATTTCGGACAGTCTGAACCTAGGCCAGTCTACTGTGGCTGTTGCCCGGCAAGCATCTGAAACAGTCACAGACCTGTTGACAGATATTAAGGGCAAAATTGTTGCCGCTCAGGAAGAAAACGTCGACCGAGACAAAATTCAAACTGACATTGCCGCGTTGCGAGATCAGATTGGTGCCGTGGTTGGTGCCGCGCAGTTTAACGGTTTAAACCTACTGTCCAACACAGAAACGACCGCCGGATCGGACACGATCAACGTGTTGGCGTCTCTGGATCGCTCGTCAACTGGTGTTGCAGCATCAGACATTAGCGTCAGCAAGCAAGATCTTGGAACGACAGCGGCGACTATCACAGGTGCCGCACAGGCGACTGGCGGAACCCAGATGTCGGGCACTACAGCGGGTGCAACCGATGCACTCACTGGTGCAGGAACCGCCGACACGACGGATTTCACCATCGTGACAGCTGAAGTCGCAGCTGGTGTTGGGTATTCGATTTCGCTTTCTGCGGGTGCTGGTGACTTCTCCTCTGCCAATACATCTAGTGCAACGGGGCGTCCTTCCGAAATCATGTACGTTGCTCGAGAAGGTGATACCGCACAAGACGTGTTCGATAATCTGAACGACTCTTTAATGACGCATTTAGCAGGTGAAGGGCTTGATTCAGATGACATGTCGATGGCCTTCAATGCGACAACCGGCGCCGTTACGGTGACTGGTTCCACAACGGTCGGCAATGACATAACTGTCCGGGCCGATACGTACGCGACAACCGGAACCGACATCGGTGGCGGTCTAGGGGAAATTGCAAATATTGATGTAACGACCCAAGAAGGTGTCGATTCTGCTTTGACAGCAATCGAAGGGTTTATTCAGACATCTGTTGATGCGGCTGCTAACTTTGGCTCTGTTCAGGGACGCATTGAGACCCAGTCTGATTTCATCTCCGGTCTGTCCGATGCCCTAAAATCGGGAATTGGCTCCATGGTCGACGCCGACATGGAAGAAACATCCGCTCGATTGCAGGCGCTACAGGTTCAACAGCAGTTGGGCGTTCAAGCGCTTTCAATTGCGAACCAAGCACCTCAACAGCTGCTGTCGCTCTTCCGTTAATTCGGAATTTGGGAAGGCTGGCCAAAACCGGCCTTCCCATCATTTATCATGATCATTCAAACCAGAAGGTTCTGAAGTGAACACCCAGTCTTTAGCCCTCCGTGGCTACTCCCAAAATGCCCGAACGACACAAACCCCTCGTGGCACCGAATACGAATTGATTGCGAAAGTTACGCACCGTATCAAATCATCCGCAGAGGCCGGGCCTAGGTCATACCCCAAGTTGGTCGAGGCACTTTCGGATAATCAGCGTCTGTGGACGACCTTGGCCGTCGACGTGGCCGACAAAGATAATGCCTTGCCGCAGGACTTGCGTGCGCAAATCTTTTATCTTGCAGAATTTGTACAACAACACACCGGAAAGGTTCTGGCCCGCAAAGGTAGACTCGCACCACTTCTGGAAATAAATGCTGCCATCCTTCGGGGGCTTGGCGGCCGGAGGACAAAGCAATGAGTGGATTAGTTCTGAAATTAGGGCCTCGCGAACGAGTGCTTATTAACGGTGCCGTAATCGAAAATGGAGACCGGCGCAGTCGCATGTCGATCGTGACCCCCAACGCAAATGTCCTACGGCTTCGTGATGCAATACATCCCGACGAGGCTAAAACACCTGTTCGCCGCCTGTGCTACACTGCACAGTTGATTTTGACAGGCGACACTGATGCAACGCACGCTCGGCAACAGTTGTTGCCCCGAATTGAAGAATTGAGTCATATTCTGATCGATTCAGACAGCCGACGCTTGTTGACGCAAGCGACAGAAGCGCTTTTGGGCGACCAGTTTTATCAATGTCTGAAAGCTTTGCGCGCACTCATCCCACGAGAAGATCGGCTTTTGGCTGCGAGTAAGCAATGAGTTTTCAACCAGTTATAGTCGGAAGTGGCCTGGTTGGCTGGCAGTTCCTGAAAACGACTCAGGCAACTCAAAAAGAGGTGTTCAACAGCGGGGCGCAGTTGTCCCGCGACACAGAGTATTTCGAAGCAAATATCGCCAAAATTACTTCAGCGGAAGAGCTCGTTTCTGATCGCAGATTATTGCGTGTTGCGTTAGGTGCGTTTGGGCTTCAGGATGATATTAATAACAAGTTTTTTATAAAGAAAATCCTTGAGGAAGGCATATCAGAGCCGACCTCTTTGGCCAATCGGATGGCGGACGAGCGTTACAAGTCGCTGACCAAGGCGTTTGCGTTTGATTCTCCCTTGGGCTCGAGAACATCACTGAGCAAATTCTCCGGAGAAATTCTGACCAAGTTCAAGGCGCAAGAGTTTGAAATTGCAGTAGGAAACCAAGACGAGTCTCTGCGCCTTTCAATGAATTTCGAACGAAATTTACCTGATATCGCCAGTTCCGATGGATCGGATGACACCAAATGGTTCCGCATAATGGGTACGACTCCTCTTAGAACAGTTTTTGAAACCGCACTGGGGCTCCCGAGCAGTTTCGCGCAGTTGGACTTGGATAAACAACTCGAAACGCTGCGAGAAAAATCTCAATCACGTTTCGGTGTCGGTGAAATTGATGAGTTAGCAGAACCTGAAGTTATGAACAAAATTGTCCAAACTTACTTACTGCAGAGTCAAATAAAAAGCTTTTCGGCATCATCTTCTAATCAAGTCGCCGTAACGCTTCTACAACAAATCCCTCGAACCTCACTCTTGGGATAAAATAATACCTGCTGAAGCTTTTAGGATAGGGGTGACAGCCCCTATCGCTTTTGAATTGCCACCCGGTTCGCTTTTTGCGGAACAGGTGCAGCATTAGCTCGGCGCAATATCAACTGCAGCTTCTGAAACGCCGCCTGTGGGCTATTTGGAGAGGCTTCGGCCAAAAAATTATCCAGATCGGGCCAAGCGCGGATAGCTTGATCAAGTATTGGGTCTTCACCGTCACGATATAGGCCAGCGCGAATCATTGTTTCGGAGCGAGCATAGGCACCCATAAGTTGGCGAACCTGTTGTATTATTGCATTTTCCTGTTGATTCGCGGCTTCTGGAAGGCTTCTGGAAACAGATTTGAGTAAATCAATGGCGGGAAATCGCCCTCGCTCCGCTATTTGCCGGTCCATAACGACGTGACCATCCAATACGCCGCGCAAAATATCGGCAACAGGCTCATCCATATCTGATCCCGCGACGAGTACACTAAACACTGCTGTAATATCACCGGCGTCACCCACTCCTGGCCCTGCTCGTTCTGCCAATCGCATAATTTGGTGCGCTACTGAAGGCGGGTGCCCCCTTAGTGCCGGGAGTTCACCCGAGGCTATAGCGACCTCACGATGCGCTTCAGCAAATCTGGTGATGGAATCTGCGAGATAAAGAACGTGTGCCCCCTGGTCTCGAAAATGCTCCGCAATCGTCATCGCTGCCAACGGACAACGTCGCCGCTCCAATGGTGATCGGTCAGAAGTTGCCGCCACAACGACACTTCGTGCCATCCCCTCTGGTCCCAAAACATTGCTAACAAAATCAAGGACTTCACGCCCGCGCTCACCTACCAAGGCTAGCACAACAATATCTGCTTGAACCCCCTGAGCCAGCTGCGCGAGCAATCTTGATTTGCCAACCCCTGACCCGGCAAACAGGCCGATACGCTGACCTTTGACAATCGGTAAAAGAGTATCAAAAATCGACAAACCAGTGGACAGGCGATCACCCAATTGACGCCGCGCTGCCGCTGGCGGTGGACTGGCCCGAAATGGCCTTCGACGCGGGCCGGGCCCCAAGGGAGCACCATCCAAAGGCCGACCATACGCATCAATAACACGACCGATCCAACTATCGCACGGAGCCAATGTCGGAGGACCCAAAACAGCAACCCGGTCTCCTTTCGAAACACCGTCCGCAGCTTCATCTGGCAGCATGGCAACCAAATCATCGCGAATACGGAGGACTTCTCCACCCAGTTCACCATTCGGCTGAATTAACCTGAGACGATCCCCGATACAGGCATCCTCAGCCAACCCTCGAACCCAAATGGATGTTCCATCCACAGCTTGTACGCGACCAACGGCCTTGACCGGTTGCATCTGCGAAATTCTGGCCTTGAGGCCTGCGATGTCTTCTTCCATCGGTCGCTCCGTTCATTTGTATGCAAACTGTTTCTAAAGGAATCAGGGTTAAGCCTTAGTTGAAGCAAATCGAGGGAGAAGCCCCGATGTTCCAAAACTTGGACATCTTTAGAACTGCAATGGCTATGGCCAGGCATGCTGGAAACCAGCAAGCTTTGAGTTCACAGAATATCGCAAATGCCGATACCCCCGGGTATCGAGCACGCGAAATGCCGAAATTTCAGGATACATTGCGCGATTCGATGATCGGTCAAAGGGCAACCCGCTCTTCCCACTTACATGGGAATTCGGATTGGGGTGTCGAAGGATCCATCAATGACATCGCATTGGATCCGAATGGCAACACGGTTTCTCTCGAAGAAGAAATGGTCAAAGCCGTGGATGCCAAACGCCATCATGACAAAGCAATGGCGATTTATCGAAGCAACCTATCTGTGTTGCGTTCCAGCCTCGGCAAGTAAATAGGGAGCAAATTATGAGTGCATTTTCAGACGCATTGTCAGTCACCTCCAGTGGCCTACGCGCCCAAGCGACCCGCCTACGCGTCGTTTCAGAAAACATCGCCAACGCTGATACCCCAGGGTATCGACGCAAAACGATTCCGTTTGAAATTGAAAAGGCCGGCAACACTCTTTCCAAAGTTGAGGCCGGAGCGGTCAACCTAGACCGATCCGAGTTGACTAAAATTCACGATCCATCGCACCCATTGGCTGACGCTACGGGACATTACGATGGGTCGAATGTTGATTTGATCATCGAAATTGCCGACGCCCGAGAGGCGCAGCGCAGCTACGAAGCAAATCTAAAAATGTTCGACCAAACGCGCCAAATGTCCACAAGCTTGATGGATCTCTTGCGTCGCTAAATTTCAATAAATAGGAGGCCAGAATGGACGTCCGATCACTTTTTGCTGCTCAAAAATATGCAGCATCCATGCCCGCAATGGAGCCAAAACCGGAAGAAACGGTACAGGCCGAGGCACAGTTTTCAAAATTTGCTGATGAATTTGCCGGGACACTACGTCAGGCGGAAACAGCAGCGCAGAGTACCATGGTCGGCGATGCTGATCCGCACGCTCTGGTAGAAGCCTTGGCGCAATCCGAGCTGGCAGTCGAAACCGTTGTGGCCGTACGCAACAAGGTTGTCGAAGCATACCAAGAAATTCTGCGTATGCCGGTCTAAAGTCATGCTTACGGAAGCCGTTTTCTTTGACACCTTACGCCAGGGTCTCTGGGTGGCCACAATCACATCTGTGCCGATCTTGTCCGCAGCTTTGATTGCCGGTGTTGGTGTCGGCTTGTTTCAGGCTTTGACCTCGATTCAAGAAATGACTCTGACTTTTGTGCCAAAACTGCTGGCCATCGTCGCGGTGTTTTGGATCTCAATGAGCTTTATGACCCGCACTCTGGTGGATTTTTTTCAAAACCAGATCATCCCAATCATAACCGGAGGCTAAAATGGAAACTGCCGGCTATACTACACTCTCCCGCCAAACCGGGTTGATGCGCGAAATGCAGGTGATCGCTAACAATATCGCCAACGCAAACACCACGGGATTCCGCCAAGAAGGCGTCATTTTTTCCGAATTTGTTTCGGACGGCGATGGCGTTTCCGGCGTTGCGATGGCCGCAGCGCGTGTGCGCAACACATCCTATGTCCAAGGGACTTTGGAACAGACCGGCGGGACTTTTGACATGGCTATCGAAGGAGATGGGTTCTTTTTGATCCAATCTCCAAATGGCGAAAGACTAACACGTGCCGGCGCGTTTTCGCCCAGCGCAGAAGGCACTTTGGTCACCTCGGACGGCTATCCGGTTTTGGATGCGGGCGGCACACCAATTTTTGTTCCGCCTCAGTCGGATGATTTGGCGATCGGCAGCGACGGAACAATCAGCAGCGCTGGCCGCCCAATAGGTCAAATCGGTGTCGTCCGACCCTTGGATGAAACGCAGATGGTCCGAGAGGGCGGAGTAATGTTCCGTTCAGAAAGTGGTTTCGAACCCTTGGAAAACCCACGCGTCGTGCATGGATTTGTGGAGGCATCCAATGTCGATCCAATTTTGCAGGTCGCACGTATGGTCGAAGTGCAACGAGCTTATGAGCTCGGTCAGAGCTTTATGGAACGAGAAGATGAGCGCGTCAGAACCGCTCTCAAAGCATTCATCAAATAGGAGCCAATAATGCGAGCGTTGAATATTGCAGCGACGGGCATGAGTGCCCAACAAATGCGGGTTGAGGTTATTTCTAACAACCTCGCCAATATGAGCACCACAGGTTACAACCCGCGCCGGGCGGAGTTTGCGGATTTACACTATCAACAAATGGCGAGGGCCGGCACTGTCAACGCGTCTGATGGAACGGTTTTACCAACTGGCATTCAGCTTGGCCTTGGCGTTCGTCCCGCAGCCGTATCAGTCCAGTTATCCCAAGGCTCTTTGTCGGCCACGGGCGGTGATCTGGATGTCGCGATTGAAGGTGCAGGTTATCTAGAGCTCACCCTCCCCTCCGGTCAAACCGCCTACACACGAGACGGCGGGCTTAAACGGACCGGTGAAGGACTCATCGTGACGTCTGATGGCTTTGCAGTGTCGCCAGAGATTGTCATTCCGTCTGACGCCTTGAGCATCTCTATTAACGCTGAAGGCGAAGTTTTTGCCTATTTTGCAGAAGCGACGGAGGCCCAACTCTTGGGTCAATTCACAATGTCTGGATTTACGAATCCCAAGGGCCTTGAGGCAATTGGATCGAATATGTTCACAGAAACAGAAGCTTCTGGACCAGCCATTCAAACCACTCCTGGGCAAGACGGGCTTGGCACTCTGCGTCAGGGCTATTTGGAAGATAGTTCCGTTGACGCAGTGCGCGAAATCACCGACCTGATCGAAGCCCAGCGTGGTTACGAATTGAATTCAAAGGTTATTTCTGCGGCGGACCAAATGCTTAGCGCGACAAGCCAGGTGCGCTAATGAAACTCCTGCTCGCCTTTTTGCCTCTCTTGGCAACTCAGGTTGCAGCCGACACAATCGTCGCCACTCGATCGATCCGGCCGCAACAATTGATCACCGCCGAAGACGTAAGATCAGACCCTTCGGATGTCGAAGGAGCTTATACTTTTTTAGGCGAGGTAATCGGAAACGAGGCCCGTGTCGCTATCTATCCAGGCAGAGCTGTCATGTTCGGCCAAGTCGGTCGCCCGGCCTTGGTCGAACGAAATCAAATGGTTGAACTGATTTTTTCCCGTGGAGGGTTGCGTATCGCAGCCGAAGGCCGCGCGTTGGCGCGTGGCGGCTCTGGAGAGCGCATTCGCGTAATGAATACCGATTCCCGAACTGTTCTTTTCGGTACTATCACTGAAAACGGAACAGTTCTGGTTTCCAACTGAGGACAAAACTTTGAGAATACTAAGCTTTCTCGCCCTATCACTCCTTGTAGCCGCATGTGGACGTGTTGATCATATTGGTAAACCTCCGGATTTTACCCCCCCAGCACAAAGCGCTGAAAGGGTTGCCATGATAGCGTCGGGCGTGCCCGATGCAGCGCCGCTTGGACGAAAATCCGAAGCAGCTTCCTTGTGGAGCGGAGGACAAACGTCATTGTTGGGAGATCGCCGCGCAATAAAACGCGGAGACATTATGACAGTCGTCATCGAAATTGACGAAAGCGCAGAGATTTCGAATGAGTCTGATAGGTCGAGATCGGGTTCTGAAAGTCTCGAGATACCACAACTATTTGGCATTCCACAGCGCATTAACCAAGGTATCACCGACGGAGCAAGTCTAGACAATGCCGTTGACTTGGGCAGCACTAGCAAATCCGCGGGCAGTGGCTCGGTCAAACGCAGTGAAACGTTGACGTTGAGGATTGCCGCAACTGTCACTGACGTTCTACCCAATGGGATTTTGGCGATCGAAGGTGTTCAGGAAGTGCGCGTCAACTTTGAAATGCGCGAGCTGTTGGTGTCTGGTTATGTCCGACCGGAAGATATCTCTCGTCAAAATGAAATTACTTACGACAAGATCGCCTCAGCCCGGATTTCCTACGGTGGGCGCGGTCAAATCAGTGACATGCAACAGCCTCGTATAGGCCAGCAGATTCTTGATGTCGTGCTACCATTTTAGGGGGAACCTATGCGAAAGCTTCTACCAATAATTCTAGCCTTGATCGGCACTGGTGCCGGTGTTGCAGCTGGAATATTTTTGATGCCGGCCAAAGAAGACAATCATGCAGCCGTCGATTGCGTTGTGCCATCCGAGGAGGTGATGCACGCTAGTCCAGAACCCGAACCGGATGGACCTGCAGTCGGTAGGGAATATGTTAAGCTAAACAACCAGTTCGTAATACCAGTGGTTGGCCCAGACAGGGTTGATGCCCTCGTTGTTGCCTCGTTGAGTGTAGAAGTGGTTTCGGGGACAACTGAAGTTGTCTATGCCAGAGAGCCAAAACTTCGAGATGTGTTTTTGCAAGTTCTCTTTGATCACGCAAATATCGGGGGATTCGAAGGCACGTTTACCAAGGGGGACAGAATGGAAATTCTAAGAGCCGCTCTGTTGGAAGCCGCAAAACCTGTTCTTGGTAGCGATGTCAGCGATGTTCTGATCACTGAAATCGCACGCCAGGACGCCTAGCCGGGTGAACAATCGCCCATCCAGGTCGACTTTTCAAAGTTGAAAGTCAGCGCATGATTGACCATTGGCTCATACCTGCGATGGCGTCCGGTTTGGATGGGCAGACGGTCTGAAGTTTTTCCCGCCCAACTTTCGAGGGGAATACCTGTTCAGCAAGTTATCAGGAATGGCACTTCGAAGGTGTGTGATCGCCATCTAAAATGTATCTGTCACCCAAGGAATTGGATACCCATTCCAGCGCAGCTTTAATCAAACGACGTCTGGTCAGCTCAGTCGCCGCAATCTGACGTACAGTAACCAGACACGACGGGCTTGGTTAGGGCGGTCGCTCGTTTTCGGTAAGAACCCTCGAGTGTAAGGGCATATTTACCATTTATGCTCCTACAAGTCCCAAGCATGGGTAAGGGCCACTGCAATCCACGTGTGCCAATAGACCCCAACAAAACCCTTCAGATGCCGCCCTTTTTTCGCCCTGGAAAGCTCCGTATCACCCGGATGACCACACAAATGAAAGCTCAGCTCGAATGCATTTCGCAGAGGGCACTTCAACCCTCTTTGAACTGGGCGCTTCGGCCTTTACGAATCGACATCTCTCAATAATTTCAACGCATGTTAAGCATTGTAACTCGACCCGCGCGCATCAATCTTCCGGGTGTCTGAGTGTCCCGAGCTCATCAAGTTGATCAGCGTAACGCTGTAACGTCTTGTATTTTCGCTTTGCTTTTTCTTCCTGCACCAAGGACTGCGTCGCTTCTGCACGCGAAAACGCGATCCTCGCTCTTGCCAAGCTTTCCCCTTCATATGCACGAGCCATTGCCGCATCCCGCAACAAGTCTGCTCGCCGCCGCATTAGCCAACTTTGCCAAAGCGTGTCAGCACCGACCGCCCTTCGGGCCAACAATCCATCATCATCATTTTGAGCTTCAGACCGCAAAGTATCGATCTGTTCAATTTCACTCGCAATCCTCTGACTTTCTGCCAAATTTTGCCGGTGTTTTTCCAAGGCTTGTTCCTTCAGCGAAACAGTAACTTGTTCCAAATCATCTAAATCACTCCTCATGACCAACCTTTCTTGCGAGCTTTTGCGCGCATATCTTGTGCAAACCGAATTGCCGCGGCAACAGGTTGATAATGTTCAGCGGAAATTTCGTGACCAATTTCGGTGGTCGCGAACAGAGCTCTTGCTGTTGGCGGATCGGAATGAATTGGAACTCCGGCGTCGGCAGCCACTTCACGAATCCGTAGAGCGACTTCATCCACTCCCTTAGCGACACATTCGGGCGCGGATCCCGGAGTCCTACTCCACTTCAATGCAACGGCATAATGAGTTGGATTCACGATAACCACGTCAGCATCAGGTACTGCGCCCATCATTTGATTTAAAGCCAACTCTTGGGCTCTGGCCCGACGATGTTGTTTAAGATATGGATCACCTTCCGCCTCTTTCATCTCATCCTTAAGTTCTTTGAAGGACATCCGGTTCTTTCGCATATGTTCCGTGCGTTGCCAAAATGCGTCTAACCCACCGATGACCATTGCTATGAGAACAACGATAAACAAGAACCTAGTTACCAAAGATAGGATCATCAAAAAAACTTCGGCAGGTGTTGTTCGAACCGTTCCGATAATCGTATCCAGTTGGTTGCGAATAAATAGCGCCAGAAGAATCGAATAGATCGAAAGCTTAACAAAGCTTTTAAAAAATTCAAAAAGCCCCCGTCTCCCATATTTGTTTTTTGCGTTTTCAATTGGGGACAGGCGCGACGCTTTTGGCTTCAGTTTTTCTCCGGCGAAAACAAATCCCCTGGTCGCAAAGAGCGTTAACAATACAAAAGCTGTCGGTGCAAGTAGCAGAGGAAATGCGTGACCCAAACCCGTCGATAGAACCTGAGCAGAGATGGGTTTGGCATTTCCACCAAAAAACAACTGGATCATTCGATCATGTTGCTCCAGAAAAGGAAGTAGCAAGTTCGCAAAGTTTTTTAAACTATACCCACCTACCGACACCGCACCCGCCAACAAACCCAAATAGGCCATTGCGGTTAAAAGGTCCGTCGCCCTCGGAATTTCACCCTTTTTTCGCGCTTCGTCCAGTTTCCGTTGGGATGGTTCGTGACTTTTTTCGCCGCTATCGTCTTGCTCTGACATTCTATCTACCTAAAGGGTGTTGCCAAAAAACCGTCTAAGGCTTGAAGCCAAACGGTTAACATCAACGGAGCAGACACAAGTAAAAAAGCAATTGCGCCGAAAGTGATCACTGGAGCACCTACAAATGCGACCATCAATTGTGGCATGGCCTTGTTAATAACTCCCAACGTAAGATTGTAGAGAACTGACAGGACGACAAACGGCGCTGCAAGGGTAAAGGCCAGCGCAAAGCATTTGGCAATTCTTGCGCTACCCGCTTCCGCAACATCGGCCGGATTTGGGAACGCTAAGGCAGGAAGAATCTCATATGACAGTATTAAAAATGCGGCAGCCTTGACATGAAACCCTGTGACCATCAGCAAAGCCAAAGCAGCCAAAGCAAGTATATTGCCGACGGCTGGTAACGGGTCGAGTCCGGACTGCCCCAACAATTGGGATAGGGACGTTGATTGGGCAGCGATTGCCCCAGCGGTTTGAATGGCAAGCATAAATGTCCGTAGAATCATGCCCAAAAATAAGCCGGATAGAGTTTCCGTCGCCAAGGCCCGAAAAAACACTCGCAAACTTGGCTCCGGTACCACAAAAGTTGACGTAACCACTGGCGTCAGTGCAACGGTCAAGAGCAGCGCAACAACCAACCGAATTCTCGTTGAGATCATCTGTTCACCCAGTGCCGGCATGACAGATACCGCAGCCGCGACCCGTAGAAAGACAATTAGCGAGACCCAGCCAGTGAGCGAAACCTGTTCAACCAAAGGCAACAGACCGTTCACGCCGCCACCACTCCGACCAAGGTGGGATTGGCCTCCACACCTATTTCTTCAAAAGACATTACCGGGTTTGTGATTCCCTTAGCGGCCATTACCGTACGCAAAAACCGTCTTCGCCGCGCAGATGTAACAACCGCAGGCATCATACCTCGGCTCCCTGCCTCTCCGATCTGGTTGGCAAGACCATTGGTAAGCGCTTCAAAACGATCGGGTGGTAGGGCAACATCCAACGCACCCTGGCCGCCATCGATCTGGTAGGTCATGAAGGTTTCTTCCCACTCAGGCGCAAGTTGAATCAAGGGAATGGTGCCGTCTTCCCGGCGCATTCCTGCGACCAACTGAAACCCGATCCTCTGCCGAACATGTTCACAAATCAACTCTGGTCTGGTTTGCTGACCGCGCATTTCTGAAATAGCTTCCAAAATTAGCGGCAAGTTTCGGATGGATACTTGCTCATCTAGTAATAACCTTAATACTTGATGGAGCGTGTCAGTTTGAACCTTCTCGGGAATGAGCTCATCAATCAGTTTTTGGTTGGCTTCTGCACGAACTGGATTCGTCAGATTTACCATTTCGTCCAGCAACCTACGCAACGCTTTTAGGGTTAAAAGCCGCCCAAAATTACGGCGGATAACCTCAAGCAAATGAGTTGCCAACACTTCGGCTGGAGAAACAATTGTTACGCCTGTAATCGCCGCGCGTTCTTGATCTTCCGGCCGAATCCAGCGTGCCGGAGCGCCGTAAACAGGTTCGGTAACATCTTCTCCGCTCGGAAGGGCATTGTCCTCTTCGGGAACCAAAGCCAGAACCAGATCTGAACTCAACACTCCCTTTGCCATCTCAACCCCATGTATACGAATAACATAGGTTCCGGTCGGAAGTGCCGATGCATCTGTTAGTCGGATTTCGGGTAATATTAGCCCAAAGTTTGAAGCGATGTGGTTCCGCATGTTCGCAATACGCACATCCAAACCGGTACCAGGGTCCAATGCCATGTTTACCAAATCAGGAGCAAATTCGACGTGAATATCATCCAAATCCAGAACATCGCCCATGGGACGCACAGCCGGCTCTATTGGCGCGTCAACTTGATCCTCCGACTCGTTTTCTTGAGGTTTATTTTTACTTAACCACCAAGCCGAGGCACCCAAAAGACCTGCACCCGCTATAAACGGAATAAAGGGCAGGCCAGGAACCAATGCGAATAGAGCCATTAGAACCGCAACGGTCGATAAAGCGGCTGGATGTCGTCCAAGTTGTCCAACAACCGCAACATCTGCGGCGACATTTGAACCGCCTCTCGCGAGCAACAAACCAGCGGCTATCGAAATAATAACTGCGGGAATTTGGGACACCAAACCGTCGCCCACGGTCAGAATAGCGTATGTTTCCATAGCGCTAGACAAAGGCATTCCATGCACGACCACACCCATAATCATGCCCATAACCAAGTTTAGAGCCGTGATTAGGAGTCCAGCAACAGCGTCCCCCTTGACAAACTTTGATGCACCGTCGAGCGAACCAAAGAACGTTGTTTCTTGCTGTTCTGTTTCCCGTCTGAGTTTTGCTTCAGCGTGGTCAATGGCACCCGCAGACATATCTGCGTCGATAGCCAATTGCTTCCCTGGCATCGCATCTAGAGCAAATCTAGCGGAAACTTCCGCCATTCTAGCAGAACCCTTGGTAATAACTGCGAAATTTACAATCATCAAAACCCCGAAAACTACGAGGCCTAAGAATACGCTACCGCCCATAACAAAGCTGGCAAAACCCTGTATCACTTCGCCTGCCGCATGAGTTCCAGTATGCCCTTGACCGATGATAAGCTTAGTCGAACTTACGTTAAGTGACAGTCGAAGCATCAAAGACGTCAAAAGGATGGTTGGAAAGGCAGAAAAATCCAATGGACGTTCAATAAACAACGTTACTGTAAATATTAAAATTGCTAGTCCAAACGATGCTGCTAATCCAACGTCCAATACCCATGATGGTACCGGCAAAATCATCATGACAATAACGGCCATAAGAGCCAGCGACATGAGGATAGTAGGATTGAACAAAGACGAGGCTCTACTTCCCATTGTAGACCTCCTGATGTCCAGTACTTATCCCGATGAAAAATTTCACTGAGCCGGTAAGGCTTTTTTCGAAGAAAGTAATTCTCAATAGAGGATACTTGTATCGCCGACACTTCGACTTCATAGTGTTAACTCCCGATTCTCAGCTTCACTAAACTTGACGGAAGTACGTTTATTTTTAGTAAGTTTTTCCTAGTTAACCGATGCGAGCTCTGTTGCGTCAAGCATGTTCAATATGGTCGCTCGAACATCAGAGCTCTGAGCTTGCAGTCTTTCTATTTCTTCAAGATCAATGTCATCGAAGCTTGGTGTAACCCGTTCTTGCGAGAGAAACTGTGCCGCCGACGAAAGAGGATCATCTTTCTGTTCCGAAACACGCCCCCAGTTTCCAGACAACCATGCCTGAGTTAGACCGCTCGTTTCTTCTCCTAGTTCGTCATATATTGCACGCGCGTATTCGTGATCTCCCATTTTGCTTCTAGCCAAAGCTCGTAACAACGCTACATTTTCCCCCTTCAATCCAATCAGAAGAATTTCAGCTTCCTCTGGCCTAGAGAGGCTGATAAGAGCTTTGGCCTTGGCAACTTGGATTTCACGAAACAGTTCCGGGTCTTGGATTTCTTCCAGTGTAGTTAGAGACGCGTCGGGTAGGCCCATTTTTAGCACACGCTCCGCCGCAAGAAGTAGCGTTGAACTTCGTAGTTTCTCTTGCATTTTGGGAACTTCGTAGAAAAAATATTTCAAGAATGGTAAATCTTCTGAATTTTGAAAAATTGCTTCAAATGTGTCATTCGTTGAATCAATCAAAAGCTCCTCTGATATCCCGTCAACACTGTTTAAAACACTTAAGGCATCATCAAACTCGTTATTTAGCACCAAAGAGCGCAAATGTGCCTGCCACAATTCTGGGCCACTATCCGAATTTCGCAGTTCTGTTGAATAGGCGCCCGACAATTCTACGATTCTCTCAGGAACACGCTCCCCGCTTTCGCGAGCTAGTTCCACCTTCGCCGCAATTGCCGATGCTGTCTCCGGACCATCAGAAATACTCAATTGAGACAACGCTGCATTCGCTTGTTCTTGGTTTCCCTCTAGGAGATCTAGCTGTGCCTTGCCCAACAGTATGCTTTCAGTCTCGTGACCAGTTGAGCGTTCTAACCGACGTAATAATGATTTTGCCACCCCAGTAAACCCGGAGTTCGTGAGTTTCTGTGCTAATAGAGGCCCCACATGCAACTTTAGGTGTTTTGGTAAAATCTCAAATGCTTGAAGAAGAAATGAATCATTTATCACCGAACTGGGCAAAAGGTTTTGCCCGTCCAAAACGGCCCACATGACCGAATAGCTCTCGCAATTGAGTTGTGATGCAAAATATTGAGATGGATCACTTTCGCCATCTATCAAATAACTCAATGCCAGTAAAGCCGGGTCAAGGTTGCCCCCTTCAGTGATCAGTACTGACCTCGCCTCAGCCCCGAAACCAAAAAATAGCAAGCTTTGAACGTAGCTGATAAGAGCATTTTTGTTTATTCGATCAAACTCACCAAACATTGCCCCGCGCCTTGTTGCTAGTAGTAAGCTGATCTCAGACTGATCCTCGCCCCACTTTGATAAATCAACCGTGTGGCTTTGCGTGCATTGGCGACCTCCAATTGATACCCTGCCTTTTTCTGAGAAATCTCTTTCAACTTCATCGTCAAGCCTAATAGTTCCTACAGTATTCTGAGCGTCGATATCATTTAGATCAAATTCAGCCCTTCTTGTCGGGCGTCCGAGCGATTGCGATGGATCAAGCAGTCCTTGTGTTGCGGCACTAGCGACATCAACAAAAACTTGACCTCTAACCTGTGCAGATACTTCTGCCGAACGTGCCTCTTCGTTTACGGCTGGGAAACCTTCCAGTTGCTCCGAAAACACCGGGAGGTTTAACGTCGATAAGGAGGTATCTCTTTTCAATGGCCCAATACGAGCGCCATCCCCGAGCCAAAGTTTTGACAAATCTGTTTGCGGCTGCGCAGCGGTATCTTTTGCACTTACGTTGGAATTAACCACGTTGTTCTTAATGTCGATGACCAACATACTATTGCGCAATAAAAACCCACTTGCAAAACAATCGCAGGCGAGGTGAATATCTATACTGGATGAATTTTCTAAGGGCACCATCCCTAGAACTCTGTCCTTATTGATTTTGTCGAAGACCAGACTTGTATTGTATCCAGATATGGATCTATCCAATGTCAATCGAACAAAATTCGTTTCTGTGTTTGGAGCTAACGTCCAGGTGGTTTCCGCAGGCACATCAAAGACAAGACGTGTAAAATCGCCGTGCTCTCCACTCCTTACCGCAATAATTTGCGCGCTGGCACTTTGAAAGGCTAGAGTTAAAAGAAGTGTCAGTAAAAGCCGCATTAAGCCGCCTCCTGCTTAACTGACTTCAATGCTTCTTCGAGATCTTCAAAGCTTGGTCGGTAGTGCGATGGAGTGTTTTGCCTACCGACCTCAATGCAAATGTTTGTTGCGTGGTTGTGCAGGTTTGCAACTAATACTTCGCGAATCAAATGATAGAAATGCAAATCATCATCCACAACCGCTTTGACTTTGGAAGCGAATGGCGCGACCAAGCCATACGCTAGGAAAACACCCAGGAAGGTCCCAACCAACGCGCCGCCAATCATCTTTCCGAGCACTTCAGGTGGCTGGTCAATGGAAGCCATTGTTTTGATGACACCTAAAACCGCAGCAACAATTCCCAATGCGGGAAGCGCATCAGCCATTGACTGCAACGCGTGACTTGAGTGCTGCGCGTGGGCGGCCATTCCGTCAAGCCTTTTATCAAGAACCTCTTCGACCTGATGGGGATCATCATAGTTCATAGACACCGATCGCATAGTATCGCAAATCAGCTCCAAAGCGTGTTTGTCGGCCAATATTTTGGGATACTTCTCAAATATATTGGATTCACTCGGAGTTTCGATGTGCTCTTCAATCGCGACCGGGTTTTGGCGTGCCAAGCGAATTAATTCAAAGAGCAGACACAATAGGTCCCGGTAATCTTCGTTTTTCCACTTGGCGCCCTTAAAAACCTTCGAAATGTCCTTGAGAGAGTGTTTTACAGTTGCGCCATCGTTACTGATCATGAAGGCACCAGCTGCGGCTCCTCCAATCATCATCATTTCGAATGGCAACGCTTTTATGATGATTCCAAGTTTACCACCGGCGGCTACGTAACCGCCAAAAACCATTGCGAAAATCACGACAATTCCGATGATTCCCAGCATGACAGATCTCCCCAAAACACGTTGAACTTAAACTTGACAGGCGACGGTTAAGAAAACCTCTGCACAAGTCCGGGTTTTGATTACATTACGACAAAATCGGCGTGCAGCGCGCCAGCGGCTTTGATGCTCTTTAGGATGTCAATCATATCTCGAGGGCTGACACCTAGGGCGTTCAAACCGGCAATCACCTCAGAAAGCGAGGTACCTTCGGGAACAACTGCTAACCCAATCCCTGGCTCTTCCTCAATCGCCGCACCCGTACGTGGGACAACAACCGTTTCGCCTTCACTGAACGGATTGGGTTGAATTGCCAGCGGCGCTTCTTCAATCCGCAAGGTTAGGTTCCCTTGGGAAACTGCAACACTTGAGATTCTGACGTCAGACCCCATCACTATAGTCCCAGATCTCTGGTCCACGACGACACGGGCTTTTCGTTGTGGTTCGACGGTTAGATTTTCGATCGCAACAACGGCCCGCGCAGGCGATCTGGCCCCAGTTTTCTCAAGATTTACCGTGATGGTTCCAGCGTCGTTCATTGTTGCAGCCCGACGTCCAATGCGGCGGTTGATGGCATCTTCGATCCTCGCTGCTGTCGTGAAATCCGGTTCTCTCAGAGCAAGTCTGAGAGACGATAATTGTGAAAAATCGAACTCGATTTCACGCTCCACACGAGCACCGGATGGAATAACGCCAGCTGTTGGCACGCCTTGCACAACCTTCGCAGCGTCACCTTCTGCCTCAACTCCTCCGGCAATAACTGTACCCTGCGCAACCGCGTAGATCTGGCCGTCAGCTGCATTGAGCGGCGTCATAATAAGAGTTCCACCCAGCAAGCTTTTTGCATCGCCAATAGCGGAGACTGTGACATCGATTTGTCCCCCTGAACGTGCAAAGGCAGGCAGGCGGGCAGTGACAATCACAGCAGCAACGTTACGTGGGCGAAATTGTTCGCCTGTCACATTGACCCCAAGTCGCTCTAGAATATTGGACAATATTTCTTCGGTGAACGGAGAATTTCTCAGCCCGTCACCGGTACCGTTTAACCCCACGACAAGACCATATCCGACCAAATCATTTGATCTTACGCCATCGAACTCAACAAGGTCTTTGATACGAACCGATTGCGCATTTGCAGAGCCGACAAAACTAAATGCCATCAAGAGTGCTAACATTAATCGTTTCATTATAGATAATCCGCCAATGACAAACGTTGAGATCTTGCAGTAATCGCATAGAGGCTTTCGAGTTGCCCTCGTATGTTTTCGTACCGCGCGGCGGATTCATATGAATCCGCTCCGACCAGATCGAGACGTGCAAGGCTCGCAGATGCGGTTTCCGCCGAATTTCTGGTTTTGGTTTCCTCAATCCGACCTTCCAAGGCACCCAATCCAGCACGCAGTTCGACTATAGATTGTTGTGCGGCCAACAAGTCACGACCAGATTTCGCCAAAAGTTCAACCTTGACCTCTGTGTCCAAACCAAGTGTCGTATCTGATGCCAAGGCCGCCATGGCTAGCGGTTTGAGAAGTTCCCTAAAAACCGGATCGGTCGCGCGGATATCAACGTTCGCAGTATCAGTTTCACTCAATTGAAAGGGCGCAATCCCATTATTGGATCCTTCGTAGGTCGTTGTTTCATAACTACCGCCTGCGCCAAAAAAGATATCCAATTGCGCTTCGATCCCCGCAAGGGTTGTTTGTCCGGCAAGAGCAACTTGCAAATCCGCAATCATATCTTCGCTACTCGCAACCGCAGGCCTATCAGTGGCGGTCCCACCAAACAGCGTTCGGCCGGCAACAGATCGGTTTAAGCCGTTCATAATTTGGTCCAACGCGTTCGACGCATCATCAGACATTGTCTGAAGTAATGGATCGGTCGGCGTCAAATCTGCGGCGATTAATGTCTGCGACAACGTCTGGCTTCGTGTTTGCATTTCGTCCAAACTGGTCTGCATTGTACTGGTAATATAGGTCGCTTCGGTAGTGTTGACCCTGTACGCATTGAGTTTCGAAAGTGTACGATCAATTTCTTGCAAACTGGACAGATCGCCATTCAAGTGTTTGGCTGAATCCTTAACAAAGCCAGTCGACACTTCGACCGCCAATTTGTCCATTTCTTCCCGCAGACGCACTTGATTGGTTCTTAAGACCAGTGATCGTGCCATATCCCCTACAGATTGCATGTTTATCCTCCTCAGATGGACATCAAACGTTCCATCAAGTCGTCAACGACAGACATGACTTTTGCGTTTGCGGAATATTGTTGTTCGATTTGCATGAGTCGTTGCAGCTCTTGATCTGTGTCGACCCCCTTTGACAGCTCTAGTTCGCTCAACGCGGTGTTCTGTGACATCAGAAAGCTTTGTTCATTTTCTGCCCGAACCCGGGTACCAGCGATGTTCGATGAAAACTCCGAAATGTGGTTTACAAAACTTCGCGAAACTGAAGGAAGCGATGAAGAGCTAGGGATCGTTGAGGCTGTAAGTGCCGCAGTTATGTCTTGTAAAAGACGACCCTCACCAACTTCACCTTGTGTTGCGGCTCCAAGCCCGTCACGCAATCGCCATACAGATCCTGAACCCGGCGCAACGAGCGAATTGAGCTGAATTCGCCCTGCCAACCCTTCTTCATTCAACGGGTCAAATGCGGCCCCACTGTCTGTGAAAAGCCCTGGATCTGTCGCACCAAGAGTCGTATCTGGGCCCGCGGGGCCAAGCCGTTCAATCAGGTCACGAGAAATCGCGTCAAGTGACGCTTGGCTTTCAACGGCGACATCGTCACGAATGGCAAACTGTGCGGCCAAACTTCCGCCCGCGAACATGCCGTTCGCAGTTGAATTCACGGCTAAACCATTGACTGTCAGGCCATTTAGATCACCCGCTGACAACGACATGCTTGCGCCAATCGCATTTACCGGCTCAAATCCGATTTCTTGCGGCGAACCATCAAGCAGCGTCGCTCCGCTGGTTGTAAAAACAGCGATGTCACCAAGTTCGCGTTCGACCACTCGCAAGGGAACAATTTCGGATATGCTGTCGAGAACCCTTGCACGTTCATCAAGCAGGGTCGCGGAATCGGAACCGGTTGAGTTGGCTTTGATTATGTTTTCGTTCAAGTCGTCCAAACGAGTCATTGCTTCGTTCAAAGACTGAACTTGATGAGAAATTGCGGTATCCGCCGCTTGCCTTGATTGTTGAATTTCATATGAAAGGTCATTCAAGCTTTGCGTGAGCGAAGTCGCCGCCGTTGCGACATTTTCCAAACGCTGTGTTGAGGCAGGATTGGTGGCCGCAGAAATAAGCGCGTTTTCAAAAGCTGTTACGCGTTCAACCAGTGCACCAGGTGTTCCTGTTTCGCCCACCAAGCTCTCAAGGCGTTTTGAATGCGCATACATACCGTTTGAATTCGCAAGTTGCGCATCCGAAACCCTTCGATCGGCGACCAGAACCGGATCGGAATGTCGAATAACTCCAGAGATGCGCACACCCCCGGTCGTTCCAACCGCGCCGGGCGTTAGGGCCAACTCTCGTCGGCCATAACTCTCGGTTGTCGCATTGGAAATATTGGTGGAAACCATTGAGGCCGCCCGGGCATTGGCTTGTAGCCCGCTGAACGCATTATATAGAGCACCCGTAAGAGACATGTAACGACCTCCTTCAAAGGTCTAACGGTGAACCGTTAGCGTTTGATGTTTGTGGTTTCTTGCAGCATTTCATCGACTGTCTGGATGACCTTCGCGTTCGACGAGTATGCACGTTGAGTTTGAATCATTGCCGTGAGTTCGTTGGCAACATCGGTGGCACTTTCTTCACGTGCGAAGGGCACAACATCACCGACAGGCCCATCCCCTGCGTCCCACAGGAAGAAGTTGCCACTATCCGGCGATGCCATATAGATTTGTTTGTCCATTGCGATCATTCCATTCGGATTTGGAACATCGACCAAAGGCACTTGGTAAATCGTTCGCGAAATACCCGTGTCAAAGAAGGCGTGAACAAAGCCGTTTTCGTCCACTTCAACAGTGGTCATTTTACCAACCGGGGAACCGTCCTTGGAGATGTTAAGGGGTTGGAATTTCTCGCCAACTTGCGTTAGACCCGCGCTGCTTCCTGGCTCACCGATATTGATCTCCATTGGGCCGCCGTTGACGTTGACAATCAGAGCACCGGTTAAAGGATCATATGCCCCACCAGAGGTTGTCGCGACGGACAAAATCGAGCCGCCGCTGGTGGATGTATCGTCAAATGTGACGACATACTCGCCAATTGGGTTACTTGCCGCATCCGTCGCAGAGTCGTTGATAACGATTGTCCATTCGTTAGACGACCCGGTTGCCGGAATTGTCGGCGTGTAGGTAATTGTCAGGTTTTCAGGGCGACCAAGGTTGTCAAAATACTCAACAGATTGGTCAATTGGGTCACCGCTGGCTGTCGAATCTGTTTGTGTCGCCGCTAGGTTGACGCCCAAAGTAATCTGAGTTGTCGGCTCACTGGTGAACTGGTTCAAATTGATTTGGATTGGCTCCAGACTGCTAGACGAATCCCGTGGGAAGGTCGGCATTGTTCCATCTGCATTGGCTGGCCAGCCCAATAGCATCAAACCCGATTCAGTCTTCAGATAGCCATTTGAGTCAACACGAAACGACCCGGTGGTTGTCAAAAACATCTGAGGATTTTCGGAACCCGCCTTTACTTCGGTCGCTTCTGCAACTGGAAGGAAGCCGTTCCCTCGCACCGCGAGGTCGGTCGGGTTGGTGGTGCCAACAAGGGCACCGCCTTGATCAACCAGCCGTTGGGTGGTTGTACGCACACCGCCCGCAGTATAGCCACCGCCGCTGTTGGACATGACCATGGAAGAAAAGTCAGTTTCGACCCGTTTGTATCCGCTGGTCGATGAATTCGCGATATTATCTGAAATCGTGCCTAACCGTGTTGCGTTGGCCGCCAGGCCCGCCACACCTGCATTAAGCGATGAGGAAATCGTCATGGAAACGCCTTTCTGCTGTCTCGTCTTTTACTCGAGACAACAGATAAGGCGCTGAGCTTAACGCAGAGCTAACAGCTAAAATCCAATCAAAACTCAATTCACTTTTGATGAGAGCTTGTCATTCTCTCAGGAACACAATTTCGATCCGATTGTTGCGAATATCCATACGGTTAGAGCGAATTGGCTCCTTGTCTGCGTAGGACGTAACCCTGCGCACCCGCTCTGATTCCAACCCAGAAGAAATCACTTGCTCCCTGAACATTGCTGCCCGTTGCGCCGACACATCCCAAGCAGGGTTTTCAGCGATTACAATAGGATAGGCCGATGTATGCGCTTCAACCGCGATGGGATTCGTCACCATGTATGACGCTTCGACAATGATCCGGGACAAGTCTTTTAGAAGTGCCGTCGGCTTCGAATCCCCCTCAAAGAGACGGGCATTTTCCGTTTCAAACAGTTCAATCACCAAGCCTTCATCGGTCACACGCGTAACGATGTGTTCCAATAATTCGTCAGCAACCATGCTTTCGCCGCTGCGACCCATCAACATATCTTCGACCACCTCAAAGGATTCGTCCTCGGCGGCCTTGTCGGCATCTTCTCCCGATGTCGAGCTAGCTTTGTCTGATGCATCGGCTTGCGGTTTCAGGCTGGTCGAGCCCGTTCCCATCCGAGGCAACGTGTTTTCCGCAAAGACGGAGTTTCCGCCTAGCGCTCCAGATCCGCCACCCGAAACACGGGCCATCGCAATGGTCGGACTAAAGTAATCCGCGATACCTTTGCGTTGTTTCTCAGTTGTTGCATTCAACAGCCACATCAACATAAAGAAAGCCATCATAGCTGTCACAAAGTCAGCATATGCCACTTTCCAGGCACCGCCATGATGCCCGTCGCCAGCGACGACTTTCTTACGTTTGATGATGACTGGACGCACATTGCTGTCGCCACTCATCTCACCACCTTTTCTCTCACCGAGGGAAGGTGTAACCTGTAAGGGTTTACCAGCGGCTTAATGTTTCAAAATGTTCCGTTAAAACGCCGTGCTGTATTTCACACAGGCAAGGACGTTGCATCTATGCACAATAGACAGATTCGTTTAATACTTTTAGCAAATGCATCGAATAACAAGAATTTGGAGAGGAACAGGTATGCCGGTTTTTCGGTCTAAGCGCGCAAAATTCTGCGTCTTTGTTTCCTCGTGTGCGGTTCTGGTCGCTGCACCGACCCTGGCTAACGAGCCACGCAACGGACCGACATACAACGTATATGGCTCGCCCGGCTTGGTCGATATGCCAACCGCAGACACCTTTCAGGACGGGAATCTCGCGGCCACTTTTGGCGTTTTGGGTAAAACCAGCAGAACCACAGTCGGTTTTCAACTGACCCCTCGCATCTCTGCAAGCTTCCGCTACTCGGCGTTGGGCGAAGCAACAGACGGCTGGAACGGGACCTATTTTGACCGAAGCTTTGACGTGCGTTTCTTGCTTCTAACGGAAACGGATAAGCGCCCTGCGCTAAGCTTGGGCTTTCAAGACGTGATGGGCACCGGCCTCTACAGCGGCGAATATTTGGTTGCGACCAAATCGCTTGCCCCAGGTTTGAAAGTAACGGGCGGCATCGGCTGGGGCCGCTTTGGGAGCTATAACGCCTTTGCATCCTCTGGAACGCGGTCGGAAACTGTTTTGGGGCAAGGTGGCATCCCAACTTATGATCGCTGGTTCCGAGGCGATGTCGCGGCGTTTGGCGGCATTTCTTACGCGCCAAATGACCGCTGGAACTTCAAACTAGAATATTCGTCAGACAACTACGATTACGAACAAGACGCAGGCCAGTTTGAAAAAACCAGCCCGTACAATTTTGGGGTTGATTACCGTTTTCGCAATGGCAACCAGCTCTCTTTGTACCACGCCTATGGAACACAAATTGGTGGTCAGTTGACCCTTGCTGTAAATCCAAAAACTCAAGGGATTCCTGGCGGGCTTGAAACCGCTGGCTTGCCGATCAAGCCACGAAGCCCGCAAGACATCAGGGATTTGGGATGGGCGTCAGACTCAGGCAGAGTGTCAAGCGCAGAGACATCCTTGGTGCGTTTGGCTGCGAAAGAAGGGCTTGTCATTGAAGGCGTAAAGCTTGACGCCAACAGGGCAACCATTCGGTTGTCTAACCCGCGATTTGGGGCACCCTCGCAAGCGATTGGCCGCCTCGCCAGAACAATGTCGCGCACGCTGCCTGCCTCCATTGAGGAATTTGTTGTCGTACCAGTTGTTGCTGGCATCCCAATGTCTGCCGTCGTCATGCGTCGGTCTGATTTGGAGCGGTTGGAACATGAATCCGCAGCCGCGATGCTGGCGGAAACCAGCATTGTTGACGGCTACAAGCTTGCCCCCGACGCCAACCCCGGCATTTACCCGAGGTTTAACTGGGCAATCACACCTTATGTCGACATGTCGGTATTCGATCCAGACGAACCGGTTCGTTTGGATGCTGGTATTCGCGCCAAGGCGGACTACGAAATTCGACCAAATATGGTTCTGTCAGGCTCGATTACCAAGAAGTTCTTGGGAAATCTGGACGACGATCCGCGTCAGGATGAATCCAAACTACCCCGCGTGAGAACGGACAACGCCCTGTATTCGGCCCAAGGTGATCCTGCGATTGAATATTTGCAGTTGGCAATGTTTGGCAGGCCCGCCAAAGATTTCTACTCACGTGTCTCAATCGGTTACCTAGAGCGTATGTATGGCGGTGTTTCTGCGGAACTGTTGTGGAAACCAGTCAATAGCCGTTTGGCTTTGGGGGCAGAGATCAACTACATCCAACGTCGCGACTATGATCAGCTCCTTGGGTTCCAGGATATGACAACGGTGGATCCCGTCTCAGGCAACGAATATGAAATTCCGCACCTGAATGGTCATGTCTCAGCTTATTATGACTTCGGAAATGGCTTCCATGGTCAGTTAGATGTTGGCCGCTATCTCGCCGGCGACTATGGCGGCACCGTGACTGTCGACCGTGAGTTTGCAAACGGTTGGAAAGTTGGTGCCTATGCGACGTTCACAGATGTCACCTCAGACGAATTTGGGGAAGGTTCCTTTGACAAGGGCTTGCGGTTCTTTATCCCACTTGCACCGTTCATCGGGCAGCCGTCACGCAAAGTGAATCCAACTGTTATTCAGTCGTTGTCTCGTGATGGTGGCGCTCGTTTGAAAGTGCGGGATCGTCTCTATGAAAATGTCCGCGAATACCATGAACCCGTTGTCGCGGATTCATGGGGAAGGTTCTGGAGATAACCCATGCTCAAGCATATGAAACTCACACTGGCCTTCGCGGCAGCACTTGGATTGGTCGCCTGTAGCAGTACCGGTGAAAACAAAAATCCACTTCTATCCATCAAAGCGTTGCCAGCCATGCTGTCCAACAAACGGCCCGCGCCCCCGGTGGTCACAGCAGAACAGATCACCAGCGTTTTGGCCGCTACAGACAGGCCAAATTCAATTTTCGTAATTGAAAACACGGCTGCGCAGCTGATTTTGGTCGAACTGCAAAGAAACGGCCCGTATCAGACTTACGGCTCATCAGCGCGCCAAGCAATTGTGTTGCGCAACGGCAAAATCGTCTCAACACGAGGATTTGGCGGAGATCTGATGTCGTCTGACGAAGGTGGTTTGTTGTCTTTGGTCCGGTCAAGATCGGTGGGGACAACAAGCTATACGTTGCGCCACCTGACGTCTGACAACCAAACCACCGTTTCGACATTCACCTGCAAACTGGACGCTGGGCAAACCTTGCCTGTTGTTTCAGGTGAGGTGAATAGAAAAGGCCGTGTTATGACCGCGACCTGTAAAGATGCAAACAGGTCCTTTACGAATACCTATGTGGTCGACGGCGGCGGCAACATCATCAGCGGCCGCCAATGGCTTGGTGACGTTTTGGGCTATTTCAACGTTCAACCCTTGCGCATCTAAGCTAGTGCAAGGAAATCTTGCGTAGTACCGTCGCTGTCATCAGCTTGATATCATAGCATAAATTGCGATTTTTCGCATAAATCAGATCGATCTGAGCTTTACGCGGAACGCACCTACGGCAGTAGGTGTCTTCTGTTTCGTCGGATGTTTGACAAGCCAAAAGCAGGGTTTCTTCTGTTTTGTGATAGGCCAAGGTTGCCAACCCGGTTACGCCGGGGCGCGACTCCAGCACTTTGGCATACAGGTCTGGGTATAATTCAACATAGCGACGCAAGGGCGGCCTTGGGCCAACAAAGCTGATATCGCCCTTCAAGATGTTCCAAAGCTGGGGAAGTTCGTCCAAGCGGTACTTTCGTAAAAAGGCCCCTGTTTTGGTAATGCGCCGCGCCTTGTCACCGCCAGATACACCGCTGTCTTTTGCATCCGGCTGCATTGTGCGGAACTTCCACAGGTAAAAAGGTTCGTCCTGTGTTTTCATCCGTTCCGAGACATAGAAAACCGGCCCGCCATCGCGCAACAAAATCAAAATTGCCACTGCGATAATTACCGGGGCCAGCGGGATCAAAAACAGCAAAACGAAAAAGATATCTGCTATGCGCTTGCTTGCCGTCATGGCCAAACCCCACCTTGCCGCGCGCAGGAAATCAAGTGTTCCGGCTCAGCCGCCTTTGCCCCCAGATCAATCAGATTTTGCAGCCTAGATGTCTCAAGCATAACCGAGGCAATGGCGCTCGGAGGAGCCGGTTTCCAGCTGACATCACACCCAGCCGCCTTTGCCAAATCCTCCATAGGAGTCGTTCTTGGCGCTGCTATGTTGATAATCCCGCAAATGTCCGGCGCATTTGCCAAGGTTTCAATCACCTTTGCCAAATCCAAGGATCCGATATAGCTCCTACGGGGGCCTTGCCCGTCTTCAAAACGGTCCAATGTCACCGAACCCTTAGGTTTCATGTTGTTGAAAAGCCCATCGGCCCCGGCGACATTCGTCAGGCGCAGGATGACCGATGATAAATTGCTGTCGTTCTGTTCATGCCAGCGCGCAATCGTCTGTTCCATCGCCAGCTTTGCCTGTCCATAGGGGCTCGGAGGACGCCCGGTGCTGGTTTCTAGCAATGGCTCCGAAGACGGTTGATAGACAGCAGAGCTGGAACAATGCAGAACCCGGCGTGCGCCCAGCGCCTGGGCCAGGTCCAAGGCCTTAACAGCAAGATTAGAATTGTCCGAAAAATCCCGGTCAGATCCCGGTGTGACACCCCAAAGGGCGACAATTGTATCAGCTTTGGGAAGGGCCTGAATGGGCAGGTCAGGTTGCCAGATATATCCATCGCTCGGTGCCGGTGCGTGTCTAGAAACGTAAGAAAAATCAATGCCTTTGGCCGGATACTCCCGCCAGACCGAGGTCAACATACGGCCAAGTTTGCCGTTTGCCCCCAGAACTAGTACTTGTCGCTTTTGCGGTTCTGGCGCCACGGTTCGTCCTCATTCCGCTTCCCAATGATCAACGTTCTGTCTATCAACTACTTAAGCGGCTACAAAGCTTTAAAGTAGCCAGCCAAAGGCTAGGGAGGCGTATAGTGCATTCATCTTTAAAACTGATTGCAGTCTTGGTTTCTGTTTTGTTGCTGTCTGCTTGCAGCCTTCCTCGGGGAGCCGCAGTTCAATCTGAGATCCTTGACGAAAAAGCCAGCGAAAACCCCACGTTTCAGGTCGTCGACGTCACGCGTGCCAACATTCCTGGCATTTTGACTTGGCCAAAATCTGGGTGGCATGGTCACTACCATTGGCCAAATACCTCAAGCGGCAGCCAATCTTCTATCATTCGCACCGGCGATCGGCTGAACGTGCGCGTTTGGGACAGTCAGGACAACTCTCTCATCACCAACCCGGGTGAGCGATTTACAGAAATCAAAGGTGTTGAGGTCGACGCCAACGGTTCGATTTTCCTGCCTTACGTGAACAAGGTCGGCGTGCGCGGTCTCACCTCCGCAGGTGCCAGGTCTAAAATCCAACAGCGTCTGGAACCCATTGTCCCATCTGCTCAGGTTCAGGTCAGTCTGCAACAGGGGCGTGATCACTCCATTGATGTGGTCGGTGGGGTCACTAAACCGGGCAGCTACCCGATGCCATCACGGAACTACAAAGTTTTGAACGTTTTGGCCGACGCAGGTGGCATTCCGTCAGAGCTTCGTAATCCCCGTGTCCGCTTGCTTCGCGGGTCGCAAACCTATGAAATATCTTCGGATCTCTTGTTTGAAGATGGGTCCAAAAACGCGCTTTTACAGCCGCGTGATACATTGATTGTCGAAGAAGATGACAAAAGCTTCATCGCGTTCGGCGCTTCTGGAAAAGAAGACCTCATTTACTTCCCCAAGGACGATCTGACAACGCTAGAAGCCGTATCTCTGATGGGTGGCCTGCGTGATGCACGCGCCGACCCCCAAGGTGTCTTGGTCCTGCGCGAATACGACTCCGACGCCATCAGTAGCTCTCATCCCGGACCTGATCTTCAGCAGGTCGTGTTTACCTTCAACCTGACAACAGCCGACGGATTGTTTGCAGCACGGAAATTCCCGATCAATCCAAACGACACTGTTTTGGTCACCGAGTCCCCCGTCGTAAAACTTCGTACCGTGCTTGATCTGTTTGGCGCGGTGGTTGGTGTCTCATCTCAGACGGCAAACCTCGCTAATTAGATACTGAAGACGATCCAATAGATAAAAGGGTGCGCTCCGATATGAAGCGCACCCTTTTTTGATTTCGAAGTCCAGAAATTCGTTACTCGGAAGCAGCTTCTTCTGCAGCGGGTGCAGGTGCAACCGACGCCAAGAACGCATATACGTCCTCGCCACCTTTTTTCAGGCGGAATGTCATTTTGGATTTCGCCTTGTCGTTCTCAAGATGAGCGCGCAGGAATTTCTTGGGGTCGGTGACATAAGCGACAAAGCTTTCTTCATCCCAAACCAAACCGGCCTCGCCCGCTGTCACGAGGTCGCTGCCGTATTTAAATCCCTCAACGCTGGCAGCCGCGCGGCCAACAACGCCAAAGAGGTTCGGGCCAGTTTTGCCACCTTTCACCACGTTATTGCCATCTGCATCCTGAATGGTGTGGCAAGATTTGCACTTTTTAAAGAGCTTTTCACCAGCAGCTGCATCACCGCTTGGCGCATGCGAGTCAGCAAAAGCTCCGGTAGCGATAGTTGCGACGGCCAGAGCCGATGCGATCGTCATTTTCATGTTGGGTCTCCATCATAATCGCGCAGTCCTGCGCGGAACCTAGCAAACCGCTGGGGGTTGCAACAATAGCGCGAAGGTCCAAATACCTGCGACCTTCCGCGCATAGACGGCAACGTCACATACGTTCTGGCCCTTGACCCGGGGAATTTTGCCAGCCAATTAGCCAAAATGGCGAACTTGCAAGATTCCGACTTAGAAACACTGATTCCCGCTTGGGTCGACGGGGTGCTGACCCCTTATGGGAAATTGGCCGCGCATCAAAAGGGTCTCAGACACAAGGCTGTCTCGGTTTTTGTGATGTCGGGCACACAAACAGTGATCCAACAACGGGCTCTGGGCAAGTATCACACCCCCGGTTTGTGGGCGAACACCTGTTGTACCCACCCCCATTGGAACGAGCCGGCACTTGATTGCGCCAACCGCCGTTTGGAGCAAGAGCTTGGTATTTCGGGCGTGACTCCGGTTCATCGCGATCAAATAGAATACCGCGCCGATGTGGGTGCCGGCCTTATCGAACACGAGTTGGTTGATATTTACACTGCCGAGGCTGATCTGACGCTTGCCATCACACCAAACCCGGATGAAGTGATGAATTTTGAATGGGTTGAACTCGATGACCTTCGTGAACGTGTGCAAAAACGCCCTGAGATGTTTACCCCTTGGCTGAAAATCTATCTGTCTGAGCATTCAGACCGGATTTTCACCGCATCCGCTTGAGATAAACATAGTAGGCCCCTGCCCCGCCATGGCGTTGATGCGCTTCGGCGACCTGCAAGATGGCCTGTGACACCGGCGCCATTTTCATCCACTGGGGCACTTGCGATTTCAAAACACCACGTCGCCTCGGCATGGGGTCATACGGGTCTTCGCGGCTGCCTTTGCCGGTGATAACCAGGACCAGCCTGAGCCCACGCGCCTGCGACGTAAGTAGGAAGCGGATCAGCTCAGGATGAGCTTGGTCAATGGTCATTCCATGAAGATCAATCCGCGCCTCGGGCACCAATTTACCACGCTTCATCCGGGTAAACGCCTTGCTGTCCATTTGCACAGGATCAGCCTTTAACCGTTGCGATGTTGTTTTCGGGAACACATGCGTTTCGGTCTGGCGAACCGCCTTGTCACCAAGCGCGAAGGGCGACAGCGGTGCCTTGGGCTTGGGTTGCGGTCGTGCAAGCTTTTTGGGTAACTCCGGTTCGATCGGTTTGGGGCGATTGTGAAGTGGGTCTGCGCTCGTCGCCACTTGCTGCCATAATTCGAGTTCGTCCGGGCGCAGGCGCCGTTTTGTCATTGAACCGCTTCCGGTAGCAATGCATAGGCGCGCTGTATGGGCATCAACACAACCAAACGACCAGGGTCTTTGATCCGCCCAGCGATTTGCCCGGCTTCGTCCCCTGTCCCTATAAAGATGTCCGCGCGCTGCGCACCCTTGATGGCAGAACCGGTATCCTGAGCAATCATCAAACGGTTCATCGGATTCCGACCGCCTTTTTCGATCCACACCGGGGCACCCAAAGGGGTGTAAGCCGGATCAACCGCAATGGAACGCATCGTGGTGATCGATCGATTCATTGCGCCAAGAGGCCCCTTATCAGCCGGAACTTCGCTCACCTCACGAAAGAAGACGTAAGACCGATTGTGAAACAGAAGCTCCTGACCCTCAGCCGGGTTACGACGCACCCAATTCTTGATCACCTGCGCCGAGACCTGATGCGCGGAATAGATTCCGCGACGCACTAGCTCTTGGCCGATTGAGCGATAGGAATGGCCGTTAAACCCACCGTAACCCACGCGAATAAAGCTACCATCCGGATATTTTACCCGCCCAGACCCCTGAACTTGCAGGAAAAACAGCTCAACTGAATCGTCGACCCAGGTGATTTCCAAGCCGCGGTTATCCATCACACCGGACGTCAGAATATCGCGCCGAGTCAACCAAGGTCGCTGCTTTTGTGCCTCGGGTGGCATTTTATAGATCGGGTAACGAAACCTCTCAGTCCGATACGGCGCGCCGTCTAGCTCAGGTTCAAAATACCCTGTGAACAACCCGTCGGTTTCGTTGGTGATCAAAACCGGCCGAAAGAACAGTTCGAAAAACTGACGTGCATCACCAGCTTCGGCCGCAACATTGCACAGCGCCGACCAATCGGGATCATTCAGGTCACGGCACGTATTACGAAAGACGTTTAGGGCGGCGGAATGGTCATCCTCCGCCCAGCCGTTCAGGTCTTCAAACCCCAGAATCGCATAAGACGTCTCGGTGTCAGCATCAGATGGATGTGTCATGGCCAAAACCGCCGCGCAAACCGCAAAGAATAGCTGCTTCATTCGTCCGTGGCGACAAGCACCCAATTCGGGTCAGAGCTACCCATGTTATGCGAATAGGTCCAAACGTCCTTTTGCTTTTTCACCGCAGTCGCAGATCCTTCAAGCACTTGACCGTCAGCATCTTTAACAACCGATGTCAGATCGCCGACATAGCGAACGGTCACCTCCGCGATTTTTGTCGCCTCATCGAACGTCGCATCCGAGATCGAGATTTCGCGAACACCGATAAACTCAGCCTCAATGGTCAGACCTTGTTCTTTGCGGCTTGCGACAACTTCAGCGAATGTTTCATAGACGTCATCCGCCAGGAATGGCTTCAAGTCTTCGACTTCGCCGCGCTCAAACCCCATCAGGATCATCTCATAGGCACCGCGCCCGCCGGACAAAAAGTCCGAAACAGAAAAAGACGGGTCAACGCGTTTCATCGCGGCCAGTGCCTTGGCGGCATCGCTACCCTCAGCGACGTGATCGATGATGTCGCGATCGGGGCCGCCGTCGATGACTTCAAAGTCACGCCGGGTGTCACGATTATCAGACTGAGGTACCGGAGGTTTTTCAAAACCCTCACGTGTCCCCAAAACACTGCGCAGGCGCAGGAACAAAAAAATGGCGATTCCGGCAAGAACCAGAAGTTCGATGATAGGAGAGTTCATTAGCACCTCGTTTAGGGGCGGCATGGAATTTTAGTTGTTGACTACCTATGTAGGTTAGGCAAGCGGGTGAGTCCACCTGAGCCGACAAAAGGAATCCAAGACAATGTGGCTGTTTATCGCCTTTTTAGCTGTCCCTCTGATTGAAATCGCCCTGTTTATTCAGGTCGGTGGCGCAATTGGCTTGTGGCCGACCCTTGCGGTTGTGGTCCTGACGGCTGTTTTGGGAACTTGGCTCGTCCGGGCGCAAGGGATCATGGCGCTCAACAACTTGCAAAGCAGCTTCTCCCGCCTTGATGATCCAAGCGAACCTTTAGCGCATGGCGCTATGATATTGATTTCAGGCGCATTATTGCTAACCCCGGGGTTTTTCACAGATGCTGTTGGCTTTGCTTTGCTTGCCCCACCCGTAAGGTCTGCGGTCTTTGCCTGGGCCCGTAAGAAAGTCACATCGGCCAAATTTGAAATGGGCGGCGACTTCCATGTCCATCAAGCTGGTCGCCCCAATCCCGATCGAGCCAATCCAGGCGTAAAGCCCAGTGAAGACGTTGTTGAAGGTGAGTTTTCCGAAATTCCGTCGGGGAAAGAGCCAAACCATCCCGGCTCAGGTTGGACGAGGCATTGAGGCTTTGAGCGATGGCTGATATGCCTTGGACCGATTTTATATTGGAGACCGGTCCATGGCAGAAACTAACGGCGCAGCTGAAGCACCCCAAGCGCCCAAAATGAATGTGCTGGCACAGTTCATTCGCGATCTTTCATTCGAAAACATTCTCGCCCAAAAAGGCGTTTCCGGCGAAGTTCAGCCGGAAATTCAGGTTCAGGTGAACCTTGACGCCAAAAAACGTACGGCTGAAAACCAGTACGAAGTGGTCATGAAGCTGAAGGTAGACAGCAAGTCTGCAGCAGCCAAAGAGCAGCTTTTCTTGCTCGAACTTGATTACGCAGGCGTTTTCAACATCGAAGGCATTCCAGAAGACCAAATGCATCCGTTCTTGTTGATCGAATGCCCACGGATGCTTTTCCCATTTGTGCGTCGCATCGTGTCTGATGTTACTCGCGATGGTGGCTTCCCACCGCTGAACCTTGAAACCATCGACTTTGTTGCTCTGTACCGCACTGAGTTGCAGCGCCGTCAGGCCGAAGCCGAAGGCCAAAAAGCCGACGCATAAGCGCAGTATGCGATTAGGATTTATTCCAAATCGCATCATCCCCAAGCTTCTCGACAAAGGCGGCATGTGCCGCCTTTTCTTTGTCTGAAAGCCTTGATGGTAAAACCTTCGACCGCTGAGACGGGCGCCAATTTGTGTCTGTCACGTTAGCAGTTTTGCTTTTGGTTTCAGTTGTCAGGCCAAAATCAGGCTGCTTGCCACCAATGAGCTCGAGATAGACCTCGGCAAGAATTTCACTGTCCAACAGAGCGCCGTGAAGGGTTCTGTTCGAATTATCGATATTAAAACGCCGACACAAAGCATCCAAAGACGCCGGCGAGCCGGGAAACCGCTTGCGCGCGATCATCAGCGTATCGACCGCTCGATCAAATGGAACTTCTGGCAAGTTCATCCATTTCAGCTCGGCATTCAAAAACTTCATATCGAAGGCGGCGTTGTGGATGATCAGTTTCGAATCTTCGATGAAATTCAAGAAACTCTGACCAACCTTATTGAACACTGGCTTGTCCTTGAGCGTCACCTCTCCGGGATTAGCGGGGCGGGGAACATCAAGCAGATCAGGACCAATCCCATGTACACCAAACGCTTCATCCGGCATTCCGCGCTCAGGGTTGATATAGACATGATACGTCTCACCGGTCGCAACATGGTTAAACAGTTCAACCGCCCCAATTTCGACAATCCGATCACCGGAAAACGGATCAAAACCGGTGGTTTCCGTATCGAGAACGATTTCACGCATCGGCCAATTGCCTTTCAATGTCTTGAACAACAGCCGCCACCTGAGCGTGCGCGTGTTCCAAATTATCTGTCACAATCACATAGGTAGATCGTGCACATTTCGTATCATTTGGCATCTGTCTGGACAGGATTTGATCCAAAGTTTGCGGGTTCATCGTCCCGCGCTCCAGCACTCTTTTTCTCTGAATTTCCGGGGTCACCGAAACACAAGCCGTTGCATTCATTGATTTATCCCCACGTGTCTCAAACAGCAAAGGAATGTCGAAAACACCGATTTTGTCAGGGTTGGAATTTACAAAACCTTCGCGATCAGTTTGGACCAAAGGATGCACAATCGCTTCAATCTTTGCTAACGCCTGTGGGTCTTTGGCAATGATCTTCTTCAACTGCTCTCGCGATACTTTGTTGTCGATTATGGCCGAAGGGTACAACGCGCCGATTGGGTCAATCGCTGAACCCTTCTCATCGTAAAGTCGATGAACAGCGGCATCAGCATCCCAAACGACACAGCCGAGATCTGCGAACATTTTGGCGGTGGTGCTTTTCCCCATGCCAATAGATCCTGTCAGACCAAGCTTGAATCTCATCCTAAAACAGCTGCTCGAGTAGTTTCATCAACCTCAGGGCGCACTCCAAACCAACGTTCAAACCCAGGCACCGCTTGATGCAACAACATCCCAAGCCCGTCCACAACTTGGCAGCCTCGGTCTTCTGCTTCCTTTAACAACCGAGTTTGCAGCGGCGTATAAACAAGGTCTGTCACCAACATGCTCGGCGCCAAACCGTCCAACGGAACCCTGAGCTCTTTCTTGCCTGCCATACCCAGCGATGTGGTGTTGACGACCGTCGCCGCGCCTTCGATCAGGTTTCCGGCTTTGACCCAGTCATGAACCTGAACCCGATTGCCAAACGCTTCCTTCAATGAATCCGCCCGAGCCCTTGTGCGATTGGTCAAACGTATTTCCGGCACGCCCACATCCAGAAGGGAAGCTATGATCGCCCTTGCTGCACCACCTGCACCTAATACAACGGCCGGCCCGGAGTCGGGTTGCCAATTCGGTGCATTTTGCCGAAGGTTTTCAATAAACCCGTAACCGTCTGTATTATCAGCATGAATTCGGCCATCTTTGCGGAATATCAAAGTGTTCGCGGCACCGATAAGCGTCGCTCGGTCCGATACAAGATCGGCGATTTCCATAACCCTTTCCTTGTGGGGAATGGTCACGTTCGCGCCAACAAACCCCAGATCTGGCAGCATTCTAATCGACGCTTCGAGCTTGTCTGGTGCGATATCCATCGGAATATAATGGCCGGGAACACCATATTTACGCATCCAATGAGCAAATAGTCGCGGAGATCGGGAATGTGCTACGGGAGAACCAATGACACCAGCCAAAGGAATGCGATCTAGAGTCATGCGGGGATGGCTCCTTGGTTTGAGAGTTGATTGAGTAATTCTAGAAGGGGTAACCCAAGAACCGTAAAATGGTTCCCATCAACCCGAGAAAAGAGCCGGACGCCTTCTTCCTCAAGTTTATAACCACCAACAGAATGGCCGATGTCAGGCCAATTTCGTTCCAGATAGTCTTCAAGGTAACTATCTGAAAAGTCGCGCATTAATAGCCGAGCTGTCGCAACATGGCGCCAAACGGGTTCAGACTGATCATACAAAACAGCGGCCGATAAAAGCTGATGAGGTTTCCCTCGCAAGGCTCGCAACTGGTCGCGCGCTTCATCCTTGTCTTTTGGTTTTGACAAGATTGAACCTTCGAAGGACAAAACCTGATCACATCCCAAAACCCGAGACGTGGGATTTTTGAGGGCGATTTTCCGCGCCTTTGCCTCTGCCAGGGTATCAGAAATATCCCGCGGGCTGGCCTGTTCGGCAAGAAGGGCCTGCTTGATCATGTCTTCGTCAACGCGAGGCGATTCGATTTCAATCGTTAAACCCGCTGAACGGAGTAAGTCAGCTCGTATTTGAGAGCCAGAAGCGAGGATCAGATGCGGATTCATGTGGATAATTCTGCGGGCAACTCTGTGTGGTTTTGCACGTATGTTTCTGGGGAAAAAACCTCCGAGTTGCAAGCTTGGGGGTAAGTGACATGTTTATCCGCAGAACCTCAGCCGTTGTCTGCCTTGGGGATGGGAAAAGATTCCATGGTCCAACAAGTTCGACCACCGTCCCTTGTCCAATAGTTTTCCCACCAGAGGCGGGAACCCTAATTTCGTCATAACTTTTTGTAAATAAAAGATTAAACTGACCGGTCTCAGGAACTATATGAGTTTTTCCCCATATTTATCCAAAGAGTATGTTCTGTGGACAGGTCCAAGGATGAACCAATAATCCCCAGAAAACTAGCGACACTATAAAACCTATAACCTTTCTACTTTCTTAATTTATTCTATGAATAGTCAGGCTTTCCGCATGCATTGACTTGGAGTTCTGACACAGGTACATCCATCCGTACTCCTAGTCTGGAGTGTATTTCCCTTGAAAAGAAGACGTAAGGACCGTTCTGGTCCCGTGGATATTTGGCATGACCGTAGAAAAACTGAACCTTGCTGATCTAAAGGCAAAGAGCCCAAAAGATCTTTTGGCCATGGCAGAAGATCTCGAAATCGAGAATGCTTCGACCATGCGCAAGGGCGAAATGATGTTCCAGATCCTGCGCGAACGTGCAGATGATGGGTGGGACATTTTCGGTGACGGTGTTTTGGAAGTCTTGCAAGACGGGTTCGGCTTTTTGCGGTCTCCCGAAGCCAACTATCTTCCCGGTCCGGATGACATTTACGTCTCTCCTGAAATGATCCGCAAATATTCTTTGCGTACAGGCGATACCATTGATGGCGAGATCAAAGCTCCCGACGGTGAGGAGCGTTATTTTGCGTTGGTGAACGTCACCAAGATTAACTTTGAAGAGCCAGAAAAAGCTCGACACAAAATCGCGTTCGACAACCTAACACCGCTTTACCCGGACGAGCGTCTGCGTATGGAAATTGAAGATCCGACGATCAAGGATCGTTCCGCACGCATCATCGATTTGGTTGCACCAATCGGCAAGGGGCAGCGTAGTCTTATCGTTGCTCCGCCGAGAACGGGTAAGACTGTTCTTTTGCAAAATATCGCTCATTCCATCGAGCAGAACCATCCAGAGTGCTACCTGATCGTTTTGCTGATTGATGAACGCCCCGAAGAAGTTACGGACATGCAGCGTTCAGTTAAAGGCGAAGTCGTGTCTTCGACATTTGATGAACCTGCTGGACGGCACGTCGCCGTGAGCGAAATGGTCATTGAAAAAGCCAAACGCCTTGTTGAACACAAACGAGATGTTGTGATTCTTCTTGATTCTATCACTAGACTTGGTAGAGCCTTCAACACTGTCGTGCCGTCGTCTGGCAAGGTTTTGACGGGTGGTGTGGATGCAAACGCACTGCAACGTCCTAAGCGTTTCTTTGGTGCTGCGCGTAATATCGAAGAAGGTGGGTCTCTGACTATCATTGCGACGGCATTGATTGATACCGGATCCCGCATGGATGAAGTCATCTTTGAAGAGTTCAAAGGTACGGGTAACTCTGAGATTGTTCTCGACCGTAAGGTTGCCGACAAGCGTGTGTTCCCAGCTCTGGATATTCTTAAGTCTGGCACACGTAAGGAAGATCTTCTTGTCGACAAGGTCGATCTTCAGAAGACCTTTGTTTTGCGTCGAATCCTCAACCCGATGGGCACAACAGATGCTGTTGAATTCCTGATCTCTAAGTTGAAGCAAACCAAAACAAACTCCGAGTTCTTTGACTCGATGAACACTTAATGGCCCCATGGATACGATTTTTGCTCTGGCCAGCGCTCCCGGAAAGGCGGGTGTCTCGGTAATTCGTGTTTCGGGGCCGGACGCGAAAGTCTCTGCTGGTCGTCTGGCCGGTGGAAAACTGCCAAATGCAAGATGTTCAGCACTTAGGGTTCTAAGAGATAGCTCTGGCGAACACCTAGATGAAGCTTTGGTTCTGGCCTTTGATGCTGGGGCAAGTTTCACAGGCGAGGATGTCGTTGAATTTCAAGTACATGGCAGTATAGCCGTTGTCTCTGCTGTCTTGAATGAACTTGGTCGGATGCCTGGTTTACGTATGGCGGAACCAGGTGAGTTCACCAGACGTGCTCTTGAAAATGGCTGTCTGGATTTGACGCAAGTGGAAGCGCTTTCGGACCTTATTGAGTCTGAGACGGAATCTCAGAGGAAACAGGCGTTAAGAGTTTTGTCCGGTGCATTGGGCAAAAAAGTTGACGAATGGCGCGTGAAAATTGTACGGGCGGCTTCCTTGTTAGAAGCGACAATCGATTTTGCTGACGAAGACGTGCCAATCGATGTAACGGATGAGGTAAGAGAGCTCCTCACTTTTGTTATTGAATCTGTGGAGCGAGAGCTAAGCGGCCTTAAAGCGGCTGAACGTGTTAGAACCGGTTTTGACATTGCAATTGTTGGTGAACCCAATGCTGGTAAGTCGACTTTGTTAAACTATCTTGCTGGGCGAGATGCGGCGATTACGTCTGAAATTGCGGGAACGACCAGGGACGTCATAGAAGTTCACATGGATATCGGTGGGTATTCTGTAACTTTACTTGATACGGCTGGTGTACGCGAGACCACTGATGTTGTTGAAAAAATTGGCGTTCAAAGAACTTTGGAACGTGCGAATCTCGCCGATATACGCGTGCATCTTGTTCAGGGGAATAGACCCTCTGAAGTCGATGTTCTTGGAGGTGATATTATACTAAGTGCTAAAGATGATTTGGGATCATCGGATAACGGCATTTCAGGTCAAACTGGCTACGGTGTCGCTGGGTTATTAACAGACATAGAAACCGAGCTCTCTGGCAGAGTTAGTAACTCTGGTCTTGTTAATCGAGAAAGGCATCGGCTTGTTTTAGAGCAGGGTTTGTCGTTTTTGATGGCTGCAAAAGAAAGTCTTGAAGATGGCCCTGACAGTTATGATATTGTTAGCGAGGATTTGCGAAGCGTGTCACGCCGACTTGAGTCGTTGCTGGGGCGTATTGATGTTGAAAACCTGTTGGATGAAATCTTTCTGAACTTCTGTGTCGGCAAGTAAGGAGTGTTTCACGTGAAACATCAAGAATTCGACGTTTTGGTGATTGGCGGAGGTCATGCCGGAGCGGAAGCAGCCAGTGCAGCAGCGCGCTATGGTGCAAAAACTGCATTGATAACACTGAAGAAAAATGATCTCGGAACAATGTCATGTAATCCGGCAATTGGCGGGTTAGGGAAGGGGCATTTGGTCCGCGAAATTGATGCCTTGGGAGGCATCATGGGGCTGGCGGCCGACCATTCCGGCATCCAATTTCGACTATTAAACCGACGTAAAGGTCCCGCTGTTCAAGGTCCAAGAGCGCAGGCGGATCGAGAATTATATCGGGAAAGTGTACAGTCCCAAGTCTCCAAAATCGAAAACCTTGAAGTTATCTATGCTGAGGTGGTCGACTTTATCAAATCCGGGGATGTTTTTTCTGGAGTTGAGCTTAGCGACGGTACTCTAGTTCGCTCACGTTCCATTGTTTTAACGAGCGGGACGTTCTTGAACGGTGTTGTTCATGTCGGAGACGTATCCCATTCAGGTGGGCGAATGGGTGATAATGCATCAAAGCGGCTGGCTGCACGGATAGCTGATCTAGGTTTGTCTCAAGGCCGACTAAAAACCGGCACACCGCCGCGTTTGGACGGGACGACAATTGATTGGGATATACTTGACTCTCAGCCGGGTGACGACACTCCCACGATGTTTTCGTTTCTGTCGGACAAGCCCGTTGCAAGACAGATTTCATGTGGGATTACTCATACCAACGCCAAAACTCATCAAATCATCACCGAAAATCTGGAACTGTCAGCAATGTACGGCGGGCACATAGATGGCGTTGGGCCCAGGTACTGTCCATCCATTGAGGATAAGGTCGTAAGATTTGCTGATAAGGACTCTCACCAAGTATTTCTGGAGCCTGAAGGATTAAACACATCGACGGTCTATCCGAACGGCATTTCAACATCATTGCCTATTTCTGTTCAACATGAATATGTCCAAACCCTGAAGGGTTTAGAGAATGCGAAGATCGTTCAGCCCGGATATGCAATTGAATATGACTACATGGATCCGCGGAGCCTAACTCAACATTTGAGTGTTAAAGGTGTTGAAGGATTGTATTTTGCAGGGCAAATCAACGGTACGACCGGATATGAAGAGGCGGGGGCCCAGGGGCTTGTGGCTGGTTTGAATGCTGCTGCGCACGCACTTGGCAAGGAAACTGTTACATTTTCCCGAACTGATAGCTATATCGGAGTGATGATTGACGATTTGACGACGCGGGGAGTAACTGAGCCATATCGCATGTTCACTTCAAGGGCGGAATTCCGGCTGGCGATCAGAGTGGACAACGCGGATCAAAGATTGACACCGCTTGGAAAGTCTCTTGGAATTTTGTCTGAACGCCGAACTACAGCGTTTGACTCGAAAATGTCCCAGTTGTCGAAGGCTGAAAAGCAACTTGAATCTGCAGTGTTTACTCCAAATCAGGTTTGTGAACTGGGTGTGAAAGTTAACCTTGATGGCGTGAAGCGTTCTGCGATGCAGCTACTTTCCTACAAGGATGTTACATTCGATCTCTTGAAAAATTCAATTCCTGATTCCGAGAACATTGCCAAAGACATTTCAGAACAATTGAAAAAACAGGCTACCTACTCGTCTTATATAGAACGCCAAAGGAAAGATGTTGCCGCGATTGAGAAGGATTCGAAAATTTCGATTCCGAATGATTTTGACTATACAAATTTTTCCGGCCTATCGAACGAACTGCGAAAAAAGCTATCTGATGCCAGACCTGAAAACCTCGCTCAAATGAGTCGTATGGAAGGGGTGACACCTGCGGCGACAGCATTGGTACTTGCGAAAATTCGCCAGTCTCAAAAGAGGGGCGTTTCGTGATCCCGACTAGTGAATCCATTGGAATCGATGTTTCACGTGAAACACTCGATCGATTGAAGCTATATCAAGAACTGCTGCACAAATGGACACGGAAAATAAATTTGGTGTCACCGACAACTGTTCAGACTTCCTGGGAGCGCCACTTTGTTGATTCTGCGCAAGTTTTTGAATTGGCAGAACTAGAAACTGGAAAGTGGTTGGACCTAGGTAGCGGCGGGGGGTTCCCCGGAATGGTTTGCGCTGCAATTGCGGCTGAAAAAGCCCCTACGCTTGGGTTCTATCTGGTTGAAAGCGATGTCCGTAAGGTGGCTTTCCTCAGGACCGTTTCCAGAGAGCTTGGGCTAGACGTAAAAGTTTCCAATAAAAGAATTGAAGATCTCGACCCCGCCAGTTCCGACATAGTTACAGCACGCGCTCTGGCTTCCCTTAAAGACCTTTTGCAGCTTTCAAAACCACATGGAAAACCAAAGTGCAGGTATTTGTTTATGAAAGGTGCAAACTGGAAAGAAGAAGTCGAAAACGCCCAAAAAAGTTGGCGGTTTTCATTGGCTTGCCATAAAAGTAAGACACATAGCGAAGCTGTTATCCTAGAAATCGGAGACATAACAAATGTCTGACTTAGTTCGCCCTGACCGACCCCGTGTCATAGCTGTGGCAAATCAGAAAGGCGGAGTAGGCAAGACGACAACAACGATCAATTTGTCTGCTGCGCTGGCTGAAAAAGGGCTCAAAGTTCTAGTCATTGACTTGGATCCACAGGGAAACGCTTCAACGGGACTGGGAATTGAGCTCGAAGATCGAGAATTCACAACATATGAATTCTTGCTGGATGATGTTGAGCTGTCGTCCTTGATTCTTGGAACGACGACGGAAAACGTGTCGCTCATTCCGGCAACTGTTGACCTGAGCTCAGCGGACATTGAACTCTATAATAACGAAAAACGCAGCTTTCTCCTGCATGACGCCATTCAACAGCCGATGATGGATAGCTACAAATTTGACTATGTTCTCATCGATTGTCCTCCGTCACTTAACCTTTTGACCGTGAATGCCATGGTCGCTTCGGATTCTGTAATTGTTCCACTTCAAAGTGAGTTTTTCGCTTTGGAAGGGCTCTCACAGTTGATGTTGACCATTCGAGAAGTTCGGCAAACTGCAAATCCGAAACTGAGGATCGAAGGTATTGTCCTGACGATGTATGACGCAAGAAATAACCTGTCTCAGCAGGTTGAGGCAGATGCGCGAGAAAATCTTGGCGATTTGGTATTTCAGTCGGTCATTCCAAGAAACGTTCGGGTGAGTGAAGCTCCATCTTACGCTTTGTCGGTTTTGAACTATGATACCGGATCAAAAGGCGCGTTGGCATACCGATCACTGGCTAATGAACTCTTGGCCAAAAACGACCAAGCAGCTGCCTGAAGGGCGAATGGGAAAAAATATGGTGCAGAAAAAAGAACAGCGGCGCGGGCTTGGTCGTGGATTGTCGGCATTGATGGCAGACGTGACACCTGATGATGGTGGTGCCAAAGATAACACTCGATCTGAGATGTTTGTTCCAATCGAAAAGCTTGTTCCGAACCCGGATCAGCCACGGCGCGTTTTTACTGATGCTCAATTGGAAGAACTGGCGAATTCGATCCGAACCAAGGGGGTCTTGCAGCCACTGATCGTCCGTCCGAATCCACGAGACACACAACAGTATGAGATTGTAGCAGGGGAACGCCGCTGGAGAGCATCGCAGTTGGCGCAACTTCACGAAATTCCCGTTCTGGTGCGGGACTTTGACGATGTTGAAGTCCTGGAAGTTGCGATCATAGAAAACATTCAGCGCGCAGATCTGAATGCGATCGAAGAGGCCGCTGGCTATAAACAGCTCATGTTCAAGTTTGGCCACACGCAGGAGAAACTTGCCGAAGCCTTGGGAAAAAGCCGTAGCCACATCGCCAACCTAATGCGTCTTTTGAATTTACCTGACTCGATACAGGATATGGTGTCCAACAATGCCCTAAGTGCGGGGCATGCTCGGGCTTTGATCACGGCACCAAATCCGGAAGAGCTTGCGAAGACTGTTGTGGCAAAAGGATTGTCTGTCCGTGAAACGGAAAAGCTGGCCAAGGGTGCGGTAACGGTTCCAAAGCCCAAGGGGGGCAGCCAAGTACAAACCGGGAGCACCAAAGACGCGGATACCAAAGCGCTTGAAGGTGATTTGTCAGCGGTGTTGAAAATGAAAGTTTCGATTGATCACAAGGCCGGGGGAGAATCCGGCAAGGTGACAATTGCTTACGACACATTGGAAGAGCTCGACGCGCTATGTGCGGTTCTGAGTAAAGCCTAACCGGATAGAACGGCTGGCTAGTCCGGGAGCAATTCTGCAATAACAGAATTCAGGACCAGCCGGCCTTGTTGGCTAACTCCGATCCGACCGTTGGATTGCCACACAAGACCAAGTTCATCTAGTCTTTCAATAGTGGAAGATAACCCTCTGAATTCATACATATTGTGTAGTCTATCGATATCTATGCCATCAGTTACACGAAAACCCATCATAAGGTATTCAGAGGCCGTATCCTTGCCGGTTAACGCGCCTGATATTTCATCACCAGATCCGTTATCAACAGCTTTTAACCAAGCACCAGGTTGAAGCCAGGCTGAGTTCGCGAACTTACGACCGCCCAGCGTCAATCTTCCATGCGCTCCAGGTCCAACTCCGGCGTAGTCTCCATAGTTCCAATAAATCAGATTGTGGCGAGACTCAGAGCCGGGCGCGGCGTGGTTCGATACTTCATAGGCGGGCATGCCTGCAGCAGAACAGAGTTCCTGGGTCAGGTCGTACATATCGGCGCCGAGGTCTTCGCTGGGCAACCCCCGCAATTTCCCGGCGTTTTGCCGATCCCAAAATGCCGTGCCGTGTTCAACCGTCAACTGATAGAGAGACATGTGATCACCAGCCATGTCCAGGGCCTCGGACAGCTCTATTTTCCAGTCAGACAAGCTTTGGTTTTGCCGGGCGTAAATCAGATCGAAACTAACCCGTGAGAACGTGTTGCGCGCAATGTCAAAGGCCCGACGGGCTTCGGCGGCGCTGTGAAGGCGGCCTAGGCGACGCAAGTCGTCATCTCTTAGGGATTGGATTCCTAGCGATACGCGGTTCACTCCGGCGTCGGCAAACCCTCGAAACCGGTCGGCTTCTACAGAATTCGGATTGGCTTCTAGGGTGATTTCAATGTCGTTGGCCCAGGTCCAATGGGTCTGGGCGGCTTCCAAAATTGTGGCCACGGTTTCAGGGAGCATAAGCGACGGGGTGCCGCCGCCAAAAAAGATCGACCGGAGCAGGCGGCCCTTTGTCAGCGCGCCAACACGGTCAACCTCAGATGCCAAAGCCTTGGCCCAGCGGGTCTGATCAATGTGTTGAACAACGTGGCTGTTAAAGTCGCAATAGGGGCATTTGGCCTCGCAAAATGGCCAATGCACATAGAGCCCAAACCCCCCAGCTTGCCAGTCTTCAGTCAAAGCATCCCGCCACAAATTTGCGGAACGCATCAGCGCGATGGCTGATTTCGTTCTTTTTCTCGGAGGCCATTTCAGCGAAAGTCACATCATAGCCTTCGGGTTGGAAGATCGGATCGTACCCGTGTCCGTTCGTGCCGCGCATTGGCCAAACAACTTGACCCTCCATGGTTCCGGCGAAAACCTCATCGGTTCCGTCGGGCCAAGCCAGAACGAGCGTACTACAGAACCGGGCGGTCCATGGCTGCGGAGCATCAGCAGCAACGAGCATGTCGTAGCTCTTGGTCATTGCCATGATAAAATCACGACCGTTTTCCGTTTCGGCCCAGTCGGCTGTATAGACGCCGGGTTGTTTTCCGAGAGCGTCGATTTCAATGCCTGAGTCATCGGACAGGGCTGGAAGTCCGGTTGCCTTGGCGGCGGCATGTGCCTTGATCCGGGCGTTTTGTACAAAGGTTGTACCGTCTTCGATCGGCTCGGGCAGGTTCATTTCGGCGGCACCGACAACTGAAACCCCAAAGGGTTTCAGAAGCTCAGTGATTTCTGTGAGTTTGCCCTGATTGTGGGTGGCGACCAACAGACGGTCGCCCTCAAACTTGCGTGTCATGCCACGGCTGCCTGTTGCAGTTCGATCAACTCAGCAACGCCTTTGTCGGCGAGATCCATCAACTGACCCATTTGATCGCGTGAAAAGGTGGAGCCTTCGGCCGACATTTGGATTTCAATCAACTGGCCATCACCACGCAGAATAAAGTTGCCGTCGACGCCTGCTTCGCTGTCTTCAGGATAATCGAGGTCCAGCACCGGTTGACCCGCATAGATACCACAGCTGATCGCAGCAACAGGCGAGATCAGTGGATCGGTCACAATATCACCGGCTTTCATCAGCTTGTTCACAGCCAACCGCAACGCGACCCAACCGCCTGTGATCGAAGCGCAGCGCGTGCCGCCATCTGCTTGGATAACGTCGCAGTCGACGGTGATCTGACGTTCGCCCATGGCGACACGATCAACACCGGCGCGCAGCGAGCGGCCAATCAGGCGCTGGATTTCAACCGTGCGGCCACCTTGCTTTCCCGCTTGCGCTTCGCGGCGCATGCGAGATGAAGTGGAGCGTGGCAACATGCCGTATTCCGCCGTGACCCAGCCAAGGCCTGAGCCCTTAATAAATGGCGGTACACGCGCTTCGAGCGACGCGGTGCAAAGCACATGCGTGTCGCCCATACGGATCATGCAAGACCCTTCGGCGTGTTTTGTCACGTCCGTTTCGATTGAAACGGCGCGCATTTCGTTTAATTCTCTTCCAGACGGTCTCATGGTGATCCTCTAAGCTTGATTGTGGCAGGGATAGACGCGCAGCCACCCTGCGCGCAACCCTGATCAGGGCACAGGCGCCATGCAGACAAAGGAAGAGGCCTGAATGAGCGAAGCAAAAGAAGTTTTGACCGAATTGAATGATCGCTCGCGCGAGGTATTTCGCCTTGTCGTCGAATCCTATCTGGAAACGGGTGGGCCGATTGGTTCTCGAACACTGACGCGGGCCTTGTCCGAGAAAGTGTCCGCTGCGACGATCCGCAATGTGATGCAGGATCTTGAGTTTCTGGGCCTGCTCGACAGCCCCCATGTGTCTGCGGGACGTATTCCAACGCAACAGGGCCTTCGCATGTTTGTCGACGGCTTGTTGGAAGTGCGTGATTTAGACAGTCAGGATCGGCAAAAGCTAGATGCAACAGTTGGAAATAATGCCTCTGATGTTGGGGGGCTCTTGGATCAGGTCGGCGCGGCACTGTCTGGCGTAACCCACGGAGCATCTCTGGTGCTGACCCCAAAACAGGAGGCGCCGCTCAAACATATCGAATTTGTAAGCCTGGCGCAGGATCGGGCCTTGGTTGTGATCGTTTTTGCGGATGGTCAGGTTGAAAACCGGCTGTTCACGCCACCGCCCGGCCAAACCCCAAGTTCGATGCGCGAAGCTGCGAATTTTGTGAATTCATGGATCGAAGGGCGCACGCTTAGCGAACTTGGAACAATCATGGCCTCTGAGATCAAAGCCCGTCGCCAAGAACTCGATACGCTAGCGGCCCAGCTGGTCGAATCAGGAATCGCAGTTTGGGAAAGCCCGGACGACAAATCCGGTAGGTTGATTGTGCGTGGCCGGTCGAATCTTTTGGGCGAAGATACTGCGGATGAGGAGCTAGACCTGATCCGAACCCTCTTTGATGACCTCGAACGTAAACAAGATATTGCTGAATTTCTGGAACTTACCGAAGCGGGCGAGGGGGTGCGCATTTTTATTGGCTCTGAGAACAAACTTTTCTCACTTTCGGGTTCCTCTTTGGTGGTGTCTCCCTATATGAACGCTGATCGAAAGATCATCGGCGCTGTGGGCGTGATCGGCCCAACGCGCCTAAACTATGGCCGCATTGTTCCGATTGTGGATTACACGGCGCAACTGGTTGGGAAGCTGATAACCGACCGGAGTTAGAGGTAGAGAATGGCTGATCAGAATAACGAAGATTTCCTCGACAATATTGACGAGGCCGAAGCACAAGAAACCGCGTTCGAGACAGAAGAGATCGACGAGGTTGCCATGGCCGTTGAGCAAGTGGTTGCTGAGCGGGATGAATACAAAGATCGCTATATGCGCGCGCTGGCCGATGCGGATAATGCGCGCAAACGGGCTGACAAAGATCGCCGCGAAGCGAACATGTTTGGCGGCACCCGTATCGCCCGTGATCTGATTCCGGTTTACGATAACCTGAATCGCGCTTTGACAGCAGCCAAAGAAGCCGAGGGCGAAGCATCGGCGGCATTGGTTGAAGGTGTGGAATTGACGCTCAAGGAACTCCTAAGCGTCTTTGAACGTCATGGCGTTAAACGCGTCACCCCCGAAGTTGGTGATCGTTTTGATCCTCAGATGCATGAAGCCATGTTCGAAGCGCCTTTGCCGGGCACGTCGGCTGGTGACATCATTCAGGTTTCTGCCGAAGGTTTCGTGTTGCATGACCGTTTGCTGCGTCCGGCGCAGGTCGGCGTAAGCTCAATGGCTGGCTAATACACGCACATAACAAATGGGGAAGGGCGGGGATTTACCCCGCCTTTTCTTTATGTAGCGCTTTGAGATCGTAAATCGCCTGTAGCGCTTCGCGTGGGGTCATCTCATCCGGGAGCAAATTTGCGACTCGGTCTTCAATTTCCGAAGGGCCGGATTGTGCGGGAACAGGCTCTGGTGCCGCCGCAAGGGCGAATAATGGCAGATCGTCGATCAGAGCCTTGGGCGATGTACGATCTCGCTCTCCGGCCTCCAATGCGTCCAAAACCGCGCGGGCCCTTGTGATGACTGGTTTAGGCAAGCCGGCCAATTGCGCCACTTGCACACCATAAGACCGATCTGCGGCACCTTCGCGGACTTCATGCAAGAAGACAACTTCGCCCTCCCATTCTTTGACGGCGACGGTTGCGTTTTTTACGCCCGAGAGTTTTCCCGCAAGGGCAGTCATCTCGTGATAATGCGTGGCAAACAAACCCCTTACGCGGTTTACCTCATGCAGATGTTCAAGAGTGGCCCATGCGATGGACAACCCGTCATAGGTTGCGGTTCCGCGCCCGATTTCGTCCAGAATAACCAGGGCGCGCTCATCGGCTTGGTTCAAAATCACCGCTGTTTCGACCATTTCAACCATGAAGGTCGATCGACCGCGAGCCAGATCATCGCTCGCCCCAACCCGTGAAAACACTTGGCTGACCACGCCGATATGGGCCGTGCGCGCCGGGACATAGCTACCCATTTGCGCGAGCAGCGCAATCAAGGCGTTTTGCCGAAGGTACGTTGATTTACCAGCCATGTTAGGACCCGTCAGAAGCGTCACGGAGGCACTGTCTCCCTGCGCCGACAATCCACAATCGTTGGCGATAAAGACGTCGCCAGATGATTTCAAAGCCGCCTCGACAACTGGGTGGCGCCCGCCTTCGATTTGGAACGCCCGGCTGTTATCGACCTTGGGCATGCACCAATCACGTTGCCGTGCCAATTCGGCCAATCCCAGCGAACAATCATACTCGGCCAATGCCAGGGACAGTTCTGAAAGTTCGGCAGCGTGATCCAAAACAGCGGCTCTTAGCCCTTCATAGAGCCTTTTTTCAATCGCAAGAGCTTCGGCACCGGCGTTCAGAATACGGGTTTCCAATTCAGAGAGCTCAAGGGTGGTGAAGCGTACTTGATTTGCGGTGGTTTGGCGGTGAATGAACATGTCCGACAATGGCGGGTTCAGCATCTTTTCCGCATGAAGTGCCGTCGTTTCGACAAAATAGCCAAGCACATTGTTATGTTTGATTTTGAGAGAGGTGATGGCGCTTTCTTCGGCGTATTTTGCCTGAAGCCCTGCGATCACACCACGCCCTTTATCACGCAACTCGCGCTCTTTATCGAGCTGCTCATCAAACCCGGCGGCGATAAACCCACCATCGCGTGCCAACAATGGCGGCTCAGCGATCAGCGCCTCATCCAGCTGGGTTAGAATTGCCTCTTGTCCACGCAAGGATTTGAGCGATGACGCCAAAAGCGGGGGAAGATCAAGGTCGCCAAGATCCTGTGCAATTGCCTCGGCCTGCGTAATCCCGTTTCGGATATTGGCAAGGTCACGCGGCCCGCCGCGATCCAAAGCCAGACGTGACAAGGCGCGGTCCAAATCCGGGACTTGCCGCAATGCGCTTCGGACCACTTCCGCCGACGTGGATTCGATTCCCCACCGCACGGAATCAAGCCGATTCTGGATCACCTCAAGCTCACGGCTCGGCGATGACAGGCGCCGTTCCAGCAAACGCGCGCCCGCAGCGGTAACCGTCATATCCACCACAGACAAAAGCGACCCGGCGCGCCCGCCGTTCATACTGCGTGTCAGTTCCAGATTGCGGCGCGTGGCGGCGTCGATCGACATCAGACGGGTCACCATTTCCTGCCGCGGCGGACGCAGCATTGGCATTTTGCCTTTTTGAGTGATGTCGAGGTAGTCGGCCAAGGCACCCATGGCGCTTAGCTCTGCACGCGTAAACGTGCCGAATCCCGCCAATGTCTTTACATTGAACACATCGCACAATCGGGTCTGCGCAGCGGAACTATCAAACGATGCGTTGCCCAATACTGTGACTTCGACACCAAGATCATTCAGAACGTCGCGCAAGTCTTCGTCAACAGTTTCCGAGGTGAGCAGTTCTGACGGGGCAAGGCGGGCCAGCTCGGCACCAATGCGCGATTGTCCAACAGGCATCACGTGAAACGCTCCTGTCGAAATATCAGACCAAGACAGCGCCCATTCGTCTCTAACTCTGCCCAAAGCGGCCAAAAAGTTGTGGCGGCGGGCGTCTAGAAGGTTGTCTTCTGTCAACGTGCCGGGCGTGACAAGGCGCACAACTTCACGCCGAACGACCGATTTGGCCCCGCGCTTTTTGGCCTCTTCGGGCTTTTCCATCTGTTCGCCAACAGCGACGCGAAAACCTTTGCGGATCAGCGTCAGGAAATACCCTTCTGCCGCATGGTGCGGGACGCCACACATTGGTATCTCTTCGCCGTTGTGTTTCCCCCGTTTGGTCAGCGCGATATCTAGCGCTTCTGCGGCGGCAACTGCGTCGTCAAAGAACAGTTCGTAAAAATCACCCATGCGATAGAACAACAAAGCGTCAGGATATCCGGCCTTGATTTCCAAATATTGCGCCATCATGGGCGTTACGGTACTTTTATTTCCTTTGTTAGCGCTCACTGCACTTTCCCTCGTCGTTCTGGCGTGACATTAAGCTGGCTGAGTCCCGGGTAAAACCCGCAAATTGATACCGGTAGGAAGACATGTCCAAACCTAAGTTTACCCGTGAAGAAGCGCTTGCGTTTCATATCGATCCAGCCCCCGGCAAATGGGAGGTGCAAGCCACCGTTCCCATGACAACACAGCGTGATCTGTCGCTGGCCTATAGTCCTGGTGTTGCCGTACCGTGCGAAGAAATCGCCGCCAACCCAGAAACGGCCTATGATTACACAAACAAGGGCAACCTTGTGGCTGTTATCTCGAATGGGACGGCCGTTTTGGGCCTCGGCAACCTTGGGGCGCTTGGCTCTAAGCCGGTGATGGAGGGCAAATCTGTGCTCTTCAAACGTTTTGCCGACGTCAATTCGATTGATATTGAACTCGACACCGAAGACCCGGATGAATTCTGCAAAGCGGTCCGCCTGATGGGACCGACATTTGGCGGTATCAACCTCGAAGATATCAAAGCGCCCGAATGCTTTATCATCGAGCAGCGTCTGAAAGAGGAAATGGACATTCCCGTCTTTCATGACGACCAGCACGGCACGGCTGTTATTTGTGCTGCTGGCCTGATCAACGCGCTCAAAATCTCGGGCAAAAAGATCGAGGATGTTAAAATCGTGCTCAATGGGGCAGGGGCCGCAGGTATTGCCTGTATTGAGCTGTTGAAATCCATGGGCGCGCGGCATGAAAACTGCATCGTGTGTGACACCAAAGGTGTGATTTTTCAGGGCCGTAGCGATGGTATGAACCAATGGAAATCGGCCCATGCGGTTAAAACCGAGCACCGCACGCTCGAAGATGCGATGGTTGGTGCCGACGTTTTCCTTGGCGTATCGGCCAAAGGGGCGGTGACGCAGGATATGGTCAAGGCGATGGGTGACAACCCGGTGATTTTCGCGATGGCCAACCCGGATCCGGAAATCACGCCAGAAGAGGCGCACGAGGTCCGCATGGATGCGATCGTTGCCACTGGTCGGAGCGATTATCCTAACCAAGTCAATAACGTACTGGGCTTTCCTTACCTATTCCGTGGCGCTCTCGACATTCACGCGCGTGCCATCAATGACGAGATGAAGATCGCCTGCGCCCAAGCATTGGCGGATTTGGCCCGCGAGGACGTCCCCGATGAGGTCGCTTTAGCCTATGGCACAAATCTGACTTTCGGCCGTGATTATATTATCCCGACCCCATTCGATCCGAGACTAATTCACCGCATTCCACCCGCCGTTGCCAAGGCTGGGATGGAAACCGGTGTCGCGAGACGCCCAATCATCGATATCGAAGCCTATGAAGAAGGGCTGAAATCGCGGATGGATCCGACTGCGTCGATCCTTCGCTCGATCAACACCCGTGCCAAGACGGCCCAGGCGCGGATGATCTTTGCCGAAGGCGATGACCCGCGTGTCTTGCGGGCCGCTGTGATGTATCAGCGTTCCGGCTTTGGCAAAGCCTTGGTTGTTGGCCGTGAAACTGATGTCAAAGAAAAGCTTGAGGCGGCTGGCCTTGGTGATGCCGTGCGTGAGCTGGAAGTCGTGAACGCGAGAAACACCGCGCATCTGCCTGCCTACAAAGACTTTTTGTATGAACGCCTACAGCGAAAAGGTTTTGACCGGCAGGATGTGCACCGTATGGCCGCCCGCGACCGGCATGTGTTTGCATCGCTCATGCTTGAACATGGACACGGCGATGGTTTGATCACCGGCGCAACCCGCAAATCGGCCCATGTGATGGAGTTAATCAACCACGTTTTCGATGCTGATGCCCAGCACGGTGCGGCTGGTGTGACGGCGCTGTTGAACAAAGGTCGGATCGTGATGATCGCCGATACGCTAGTCCATGAATGGCCGGATGAAAACGACCTGGCCAACATTGCCGAGCGCGCCGCCGGCGTTGCGCGTCACTTGGGGCTGGAACCGCGTGTGGCTTTTGTAAGTTTTTCGACCTTTGGATACCCGGTTTCAGAACGCGCCGAGAAAATGCATCTGGCACCAAGAGTGCTTGATTCTCGTGGGGTCGACTTTGAATACGAAGGTGAGATGACCGTCGATGTGGCACTAAATACCACAGCGCAAGAAGCTTACCCGTTTCAACGTCTGACGGGGCCTGCAAATATCTTGGTTGTTCCCGCCCGGCATTCCGCCTCGATTTCTGTCAAACTCATGCAAGAGATGGCAGGGGCAACCGTGATCGGGCCAATCTTGGCAGGTGTGGATAAGTCGATCCAGATTTGCTCGACCAGCATGACCGCCAATGACATCTTGAACATGGCAGTGTTGGCGTCGTGTAAAGTCGGCTGACAATCGGTCAAGGCCATTGCGCATGGTGGCGGTTTCTTCCACCATGTGCCCTCGTTTCTAGGGGCTTTGGCATGACGATATTTAACCTTGGGTCGATCAACGTTGATCTCGTTTACCGGGTTCCGCATCTGCCGGGACCGGGTGAAACCTTGGCCTCAACCGGGTTTTCAAAGGGCTTGGGCGGCAAAGGGGCAAATATGTCAGTCGCCGTGACCCGTGCGGGTGGCGTTTGTACGCATATCGGGGCCGTGGGCGATGATGGGCGCTGGGCTTTGCAGCGATTGGTGGACTACGGCGTTGTTGCAGATCACATCGCGACGTCACGCGACGCCACCGGCCACGCCATTATCGCGGTTGATGATTCCGGTGAAAACTCCATTATCCTGCATCCGGGGGCCAACCACACCCTGTCTGAATCCCATATTCGAGACGCTCTCCAAACAGCTACTTCCGACGACACTTTTCTTTTCCAGAATGAAACCAATGCTTTGTCATTGGGTGTTGATCTAGCACGTGAACGTGGCCTGCGCATTGCCCATGCCGCTGCCCCGTTTGAGGCTGCCGCGGTTGTACCGTTGCTTGGCGCTTTGGATTTATTGGTTCTCAATGAGGTCGAAGCCGAGCAGCTTCAGGCTGCGACTGGCAATTCGATTTCAGACATTCCAGTTGGGGATATCGTCGTTACTCTGGGCGCGCGCGGATGTCGCTGGCATTCCAGTGGCGGGGTCAAAGAATTCGCTGCCGTTCCTGTCAAACCCGTTGATACAACCGGTGCAGGTGACACATTTACCGGCTTTCTTGTCGCGGCGATTGATCAAGGAATGCAAATGGATGCGGCGATTGACCTGGCAGGTCGGGCAGGTGCTTTGATGGTGACAAGGCTTGGAACGGCGGACGTCATTCCGACGCTCCAAGAAGTTCAAGAGGCGTTTTAGGCTGGATTAGAGCCTACTAATGCGCAAAAGGTGCCGCTGATCCCCAAAGCTCTTTGACACGTTGGTCACGCCCACAAGCATCGCGGTACTTTTTGTAGGCATCCTTTTGTTTGATAGGGCCAAACCGGGTCAGAACGCGTTTGGACCCCTTATAATAATCCTGATGATATCCTTCGGCCTCGTAAAACTTACCAGCCGGAAGGATTGGCGTCACAATCGTGCGGCCAAGCGCCTTGGACGCGTCAGCCTTGGCAGCCTCAGCATCGGCTTTTTGGGCGGGATTAGAGACGAAAATCGCAGATCTATAGCTTTCTCCGCGATCGCAGAATTGGCCGCCAACATCCGTCGGATCAATTGAACGAAAGAACAAGTCATACAATTTGCGCTGGGATACCTGCGAGGCGTTGAATTTGATCCGAACCGCTTCGTAGTGACCTGTGCCGCCGCGTGTAACCTTTTTGTAGGTCGGGTTCGCGAGATGACCCCCAGTATAGCCAGACACAGCACTTCTGACGCCTTTCACTGACTCAAAGTCAGATTCAACGCACCAGAAACAGCCCCCCGCCACAACGATTTCATCAGCAAGCGCGCGGTCAGCTTGGACTGCAAACCCCAAGCTCATCAATGTCATCAGGGCAAGAGGGCGGGCAGAGGTCAAAAAACGCATCGGTATCTCCTTTTGTCGACACCCTGCCCAAATGTGCGTTACCAAACAATGGACTGTCATGTGATCTCACCAAGTGGTGAGCCTTTGTGAGGCTTGCATAGGGCAAGGCAACGGATAGGGTGGCGCAATGACAGACGTATCAACACATCAGGCGCAGGAAGATGCGCGCAACGACACCATCCAAATCTGGGTGAATGGCGAACTGAAACCGCGGGCCGAGGCAACCGTAAACGTATTTGATTCCGGCTTTATGCTGGGCGATGGTGTCTGGGAGGGGTTGCGGCTCTATGATGGGCGCTGGGCTTTTCTTGACGAACACATGGATCGTCTGTTCGAAGCCGCCAAGGCGATTGATATCGACATTGAGCTTGATCGTACTGGCGTGGTCGCGGCGCTCGAGCAAACCCGCACTGCGAACGGTATGACAACCGATGCACATGCCCGTTTGATGGTGACGCGTGGCGTCAAAACCCGGCCGTTTCAACATCCATCGCTTAGTCAGCAGGGGCCAACCGTGGTGATCATCATGGAGCATTCGCGCCCGTCGATCCCACGCCCATTGCGTTTGGCAACCGTTCCGCACATTCGCGGTTTACCAATGACCCAAGACCCAAAACTCAATTCACATTCCAAATTGAACTGCATTTTGGCCTGTATCGCCGCCGAAAAGGCCGGCGCGGACGAAGCCCTGATGCTCGACATACATGGGTTTGTGAACACGACCAACGCCTGCAATTTCTTTATCGTCCGCAAAGGTGCGGTTTGGACATCGACCGGCGATTACTGCATGAATGGGATCACACGGCAAAAGGTCATTGATCTGTGCCGCGCCAATGACATCCCGGTTTATGAGCGCAACTTTAGTTTGGTCGACACATACGGCGCCGACGAAGCGTTTTTGACCGGCACTTTTGGCGCGCAAACCCCTGTCAGCGAGATTGATGGCCGCCAAATTGGGTCGGGCACCGCAGGCCCCATCACTTTGCGCCTGAGACAACTGTACAAAGACCTCGTTCTGTCATGAAAATTGCGATGTGGAGCGGGCCGCGCAACCTGTCGACGGCGATGATGTATGCTTTTGGCAATCGGCTCGATTTCGCAGCCTGGGATGAGCCGTTTTATGCGGCTTATTTGAAACGCAGCGGACGTGATCATCCGATGCGTGATCATATTATTGCATCGCATGATGCTGACCCGGCCTCTGTTGGCGAAAAATGTGCCGGTCCAATCCCCGACGGTAAAACCCATTGGTACATGAAGCACATGGGTATTCACATGGACGGTATGCCGTTGGATTGGGCCGAGGGATGCGTCAACATCCACCTGATCCGCCATCCAGCGCGGGTGATTGCGTCTTATGCGGCCAAACGCGAAAATCCGACCTTGCACGATATTGGGTTTTCTCAACAGGTTGAGATTTTTGATCGTTTCCCCGGCCCTGTGATCGACAGTGCAGATATTCGACGTGATCCCAAGGGAATGTTGATGAAGCTTTGCGATGAAATCGGATTGGGTTTCGACCCGGCTATGTTGTCGTGGCAAGCCGGGCCAAGATCGTTTGACGGCGTTTGGGCCACACATTGGTATGGCGCGGTTCATCAAAGTAGCGCTTTCGCCAAGGCCGAAGGGCTGTTGCCTGACCTCAATGGCAAGGCAGTGGAGTTATGCGCACAGGCGATGCCTTTTTATGAGCGTTTATCAGCAGTTAAGCTCTGATACGGGAAAATCCACGGGCTTTTCCCCATGTTGAGACGGGGCGCCATTCCCATATCGACTGCATGAAACGTCGTGAATTTCTCAGCCTCACCCTTGGCGGCGCTGCCGCTGCTTTGACACCGTTGCCACGATTGGCCGCCGCCGCTCCGGCCGTCATCCCTGTGTCATCCCCTAAATACGTTTGGGCGGTGGCCATGGCCCGCGCTCAAAACAATGTCTCGGCCGAAATGCTGCAAAGCTCGCTCAAAATTGGTGCGACTGAAGCCTCCGGTCTCATGACGCGATTGGCTGCGCGGGGTGTCATCAACGTGCCGAACGCCGCAGGCGTGGCGCGGGCCGCTGCACCTGTGTTTCGCGGGTCGGGATATGTGCCGGTGGCACCGCCTACCGCGGCGTTGAAAACGCCAAGTGATCACCCTGGTATCAAAAAGCTGGCCGAACACGTGCTGGATGATGACCGCAGGGGGCCCAACCAAGAGGCGGCGGTTACGACTTCAGAAGATCAGCCAGCTTCATCGCCACTGCCGGATTCCCAGAAACCTTGATCTTGCCCATCATAACAGCAGTCATCGGATTTAACGTGCCAGACAGCAGCTTGATCAAGTTCTCGGAGGATAGTTTCAACGTACAATCAGTATCACGTTCCTGATCAGACGCGGTTCCGTCCGCCAAAACAATAACCCCGTCATCGCCACAATCAAACTTGAGCGATCCTTCAAAGCTCTTGGTTTCCAGACCTTGTTGCAGGCGCGGTAATAAATCGGTCAGCATGTTATTCCCCATTTTTCTATGTCGCTAAGGGGACAGTTTCACCTCGGCAAGCTTAACGTCGGGTATGACGCTGCGGCCAAAAGCAAAACGCCCCGGATGCGAAACCCGAGGCGTCTTTTGTTTCACGTTTGTCAGGGATTAGCCTTTGACGCGACGATCCCGTGCGGCCAACAGCTTCAGACGCAGCGCGTTCAGCTGGATAAAGCCGGCGGCGTCTTTTTGGTCATAGGCACCTGCATCGTCTTCGAATGTCACATGCTCTTCGGAATAGAGCGAATGCTCAGACGCGCGGGCAATGGTGAAGGCTGAGCCTTTGTAAAGCTTCAGGGTCACCGTGCCAGTCACGTGTTCTTGTGATTTATCAATGGCGGCCTGCAGCATTTCACGCTCGGGTGAATACCAGAATCCGTTGTAGATCAGCTCAGCATAGCGTGGCATCAAGCTGTCCTTGAGGTGACCGGCGCCGCTATCCAGAGTGATCTGTTCGATACCACGATGCGCTTCCAGAAGGATTGTACCGCCCGGCGTTTCGTAGATGCCGCGCGATTTCATGCCAACAAAACGGTTTTCAACGAAATCGAGACGACCGATACCATGTTTGCGGCCATAGTCGTTCAGCTGTGTCAGGATTGTTGCAGGCGACATCGCAACGCCATTGATGCTAACTGCGTCACCTTTTTCAAAACCGATCTCAATGATTTCGGGTGTGTCGGGTGCGTCCTCAGGCGACACTGTGCGCTGGTACACATATTCAGGGGCCTGATCCGCAGGATCTTCCAGCACTTTGCCTTCGGAAGACGTGTGCAACAGGTTGGCGTCCACGCTAAACGGCGCTTCGCCACGTTTGTCTTTCGCGATTGGGATCTGGTTTTTCTCAGCGAAATCCAAAAGCGAGGTCCGCGAGTTCAAGTCCCATTCACGCCATGGCGCGATGCATTTGATGTCGGGGTTCAACGCATAGGCGGCCAGTTCAAACCGAACCTGATCATTGCCCTTGCCGGTTGCACCGTGGGCAACTGCGTCAGCACCAGTTTCTTCGGCGATCTCAACCAGACGCTTGGAAATCAGCGGGCGAGCGATGGATGTCCCGAGAAGGTAAAGGCCTTCGTAAACCGCATTGGCGCGGAACATCGGGAAAACAAAATCTCGTACAAACTCTTCGCGCACATCTTCGATATAGATGTTCTCGGGCTTGATGCCGAGCATTTCGGCCTTGGCGCGGGCGGGTTCAAGCTCTTCGCCCTGACCGAGGTCAGCGGTAAAGGTCACAACTTCGCAGCCATATTCGGTCTGCAGCCATTTGAGGATGATCGAGGTGTCAAGGCCGCCGGAATAGGCCAGCACAACTTTCTTGGGCGCGGTCATGGAACTGTCCTTACATGGGATTTAGCGCGGGTTATCCGGTTTTGCCCCAAGGGGCAAGGCTGCCAGCTTGACACAATGGCGCGGCATGGTAGCCAAAGGTTAGTTAATTAATGGAGTGAGGGTGCTATGAAGGGTTGGTTAATTTTTAAACATGCATTTGGTATGGTTCTTAGAAACTGGCAAGAGGCGATCAAAATCGGCTTGCTGCCGGTTCTGCTTGTCATCGCAACCGGTTTTATTGTTTTGCGCTCCACGGCGTGGGAATTGCTTAGCGGCGTAAACCCACAGGACATGGAAAATGTTTTTGCCCAACCACAGTTTTTTACCGGAATTGTCGTGGTCTGGCTGATGGCCATGCTCTGTATGCTTTGGATTGTAGTAAACTGGCATCGCTTTGTTTTACTTGAAGAGTTTCCTGTTGGTTGGGTGCCGCCGCTGCGGTTCGGCCATGTTTTGGGCTATTTGGGTCGGATCATCCTTTTGGTGCTGTTGGCCATGTGTATGATGATCCCTGTTGGTTTAGTCGCTAGCTTTTTGATGCAAGCACTGCCTGCCTTGGGCATTATTGCATTTGTAGTGGCCTACCTGTTTCTGGCGATCTTGATGTACCGCGTGATAGCCATTCTGCCTGCTGGCGCAGTGGGCAAGCCGATCAAAATTGGCCAAGCTTTCGAAGCAACCAAAGGCGCGAATGGTGATATTTTTGTGCTGTTGCTGGTGTCGTTTGGGGCCAACATTTTGTTGCAGTTGGTGATTGTTGCACTCTCTGCGGTTAGCCCGATTTTGGGTGGCCTTGTTTCGATTCCAATCAGTCTGGCGCTTGCTTTGGTGAATGTGTCCGTTTTGACCACGTTTTACGGGCATTATATCGAAGGTCGTCCGTTGGACTGACTTGCAAGCGGGCTGCGTCTGGGTCACTCATCAAGAATGAGTGATTTCCAAGACAAAGCCCGCCAAGCTACCGTCGCAATGCGTGATGTGTTTCCCGAAACGCCGTTGTTGCGAAACGATCATCTGTCTCAGCGTTTTGAGGCAGATGTCTGGCTCAAGCGCGAAGATCTGAGCCCGGTGCGCAGTTACAAATTGCGTGGGGCTCTGAATGCGATGCGCAAGCAGCAGGACAAGGGTCTCTTTGTTTGTGCGAGCGCGGGCAATCATGCGCAGGGTGTCGCTTATATGTGTCGCCATTTTGGGGTGCGAGGCGTGATCTTCATGCCAGTAACAACCCCCCAGCAGAAAATTCAAAAAACCGGGATGTTTGGCGGAAATAGTGTCGAAATTCGCTTGGTTGGCGACTATTTCGATGATTGTCTTGCGGCAGCGCAGGCCTTTTGCGACACCGAAGGGGGCCATTTCTTATCACCCTTTGATGATCTTGATGTCATTGAAGGTCAGGCCAGTGTTGCGGTCGAAATCGAACAACAACTCGGCTCCATTCCGGATCATATGGTTATCCCGGTTGGCGGCGGTGGGTTAAGCTCCGGCGTATTGTCCTATTTTGGCAATGATACGCATTACACCTTTGTAGAGCCGGTGGGCGGGGCGTGTTTGCGGGCGGCGTTGCAGGCCGGGAAGCCGGTTTCTCTGCCGCGTGTCGATACATTCGCTGACGGCGCGGCGGTTGCCAAAATCGGTGAAAAGACATTTACGACCCTAAAAGGAGTCGGTTTGGCTAATAGTTTGACCATTCCAGAGGACCGGCTTTGTACGACGATGATTGAAATGCTCAATGTCGAAGGCATCGTCCTTGAGCCAGCCGGTGCCTTGTCGATTGATGCCTTAAAAGATCTCGGTCAGGCGATCCGCGGACGCACAATTGTTTGCGTGGCCTCAGGCGGCAATTTTGATTTTGAACGGCTGCCTGAAGTCAAAGAACGAGCGCAGCGGTACTCAGGAATCAAAAAGTACTTCATTCTACGTTTGCCCCAGCGTCCAGGTGCCCTCAAAGACTTTCTCAACTTACTCGGGCCAGATGACGATATTGCCCGTTTCGAATATTTGAAGAAATCGGCGAGGAATTTTGGATCGGTATTGATCGGAATTGAAACAAGCGAGCCCGAGCAATTTACCCGGTTGTTTGAAAAGCTAGATGCAAATGGCTTCACCTACCAAGACATCACGGAGGATGAAATCTTGGCTCAGTTCGTCATTTGAGGCACTAAAACAGGGTGTTGCGTGCCAAGACTGACGTCGCCGACCCTAGGCAGCAAGGCGGTTTGGCAGGTCTTCTTGAAATTGAACGCGAGACGTTTCAAACGTTTCGCGTACCTCGGCAGGGCTGACAACTTCGGGGCGGCCAGTCGACGCGGCTTTTTCGCCTTTCAAACATAGCTGCGCCAAGCTTTCGAACCCAAGGTTCAATGCCGCACCTTTCAAGAAGTGCATTTGTTCTTCAGCGACAACCGGGTCGGATGCGCTTTGTTCAAAGATGCAAATGGCGCCCTCAACCTCATCAAGAAACAACTCGACCACTTCGCCAAAATCCTCGGCTCCTATTTCTTCAACCAGCTCATTAATGCGTGACCAATCGATCATATGGACACCTCCTAACGGGAAAATACCGGTCAGAAAGTGAACAAGACGTTTCTGATACAAATGCATTGAGTTGCATTTTAAGTTTCAGTTGCCGTTAAGGGTCTGCCGATAGGACGATGTTGATGCCAAACCCTGCGCAAAGGAATCGCTGTGCAACCTGACCCAGTCAACTCTCAAGCCACGCAAACGGGTGCCGTTCGCGTTGTGCTGATCGTTGATGACAGCCGACTGCAATTGCGGATCATGACGGCAATGCTTGGCCGCATGGGGTTTGAAGTGTTGTCCGCAGACTCCGGTGCCGAAGCATTAGAGATTTGCGCCAAGGAAAAGCCAGATTTGGTATTGTCAGATTGGATGATGCCGGAAATGGACGGTCTGGAATTATGCCGTAGATTCCGAGAGTTACAAAGCGAGAGCTATGGTTACTTTATCCTGTTAACCTCGAAAAGTGAGAAGGGCGATGTTGCCGAAGGTTTGGATGCTGGCGCTGATGATTTTCTAACGAAACCGGTTAACGCACATGAACTGCGCGCGCGGATCAATGCCGGTGCTCGGGTTTTGTCGATGGAACGCCAGCTTTCCGATAAAAACCGTCAGGTCTCCGAAACGTTGGACGAATTGCGTGAAATTCATGAGGCGATCGATAAAGACCTGCGCCAAGCCCGTACAATTCAGCAATCATTGGTACCTGAGCGCGTATGCGAAATCGCCACCTCGCGGGTGAGTTTGCTTTTGCGGCCCTGCGGCCATGTTGGCGGTGATCTTGTGGGCATGTTTCGACCCGGCTACGATCGTTTGGGTTTGTACAACATTGATGTTTCCGGGCATGGGATTACCTCGGCCATGGTGACTGCACGGGTCGCTGGATATTTGAGTAGTAATTTTCCTGACCAAAACGTTGCCTTGGAAAAGCGATTTGATCGGTTTTACGCGATGCGTGAACCTGCTGAAACAGCGTGCCTTCTCAATCAACGTCTTGTCGCTGATCCGGGTGTCGAAGAATATTTGACCATGGCGTATATCGCCACCGATCTTCAGACTGGCCGGGTCCGAATGGTTCAAGCTGGACATTCTCCTCCGATGGTATTGCGTGCCAACGGTGATGTCGAATTTTTCGGTGATGGTGGCTTGCCAATCGGTCTCGTTGATCATGTCGAATATGATCAGCATGAGTTTCAATTATACACAGGCGATATGCTGTTGCTGTATTCGGATGGATTCACCGAAGCAGTCATGAAAAACGGCGAAATGCTTGGCGAAGAAGGCTTGGCGCGTATTTTCAAAGAAGCCGCGAAATGCGGCCAAGGTCCAGATCTCATTGAAGACATGTTTTGGAGGCTGACCGCCGAAATGGAAGATTCGTCTAAGTTGGGTGATGATGTGTCCGCAGCCTTGTTGGAATTTGACATTCTGAAGCAACGATCTGAGGATAAAACTTAACTGCAGTACTTTTGCACAAAAGCCGCATCGCCAGTGTTTTCCAACTTTTCGACGGCCTGTTCAATGGGGAGCCAAAGGGCTCTGTGATCGGGTTCTGGCGGGCTGGCCAACTGAAAAACCGGGGCTGCGCAATAAATGTGACACAGCTTTTCCGCCCACAGATCATACTCTGGCATATATGTGAAACGGCGGTATGCCCCCAAACGGGTTATGCGACCAATACGCCACCCCGTTTCTTCAAAGACTTCGCGGTGTAGGGCTGCAATCGGGTGCTCACCTGGATCTATACCGCCGCCAGGTAATTGAATTTCAGGCCCAGGGGCTTGTTCGGTCAGCAAAAGCTGCCCGGATCGTGGTAAAATCGCATAGGCTCCGGGGCGCATTTTGTACTGTCTACCCGCCTCAGGAGGTGTTCCAAAGCGCATCATCATGACTTGCCCCTTTGCGTTTGGCTTGATCGACCCTATATGGCTGCGATATGCCAGTCTTCGGCAGCTAAGGAAACCCCATGAGCATCGGCACCAAAATCGCTTGGGACGACACCGTCCTGCCCTTTCAACTTGACCGCACCGACATGCGTGGCCGCGTGGCGCGCCTTGACGGTGTGTTGTCGGGCGTCTTGAAACAGCATGAATATCCCGAACCAGTGGAAGCGCTCGTCGCTGAAATGGCACTACTGACCGCGTTGATAGGCCAAACGATCAAACTTCGTTGGAAGCTGTCACTTCAGGTACAGACCAAGGGCGCTGTGCGTATGATTGCCACTGATTACTATGGTCCGGAAAAGGAAGGTGAACCAGCCCGCATTCGCGCTTATGCCAGCTTTGACAAGGATCGGATCACTGACGATGACCCGTTCAAACAACTGGGCGGCGAAGGGTATTTTGCCGTTTTGGTTGATCAAGGTGATGGCAAGAAACCCTATCAAGGGATCACTGGCCTGAATGGTGACAGCCTGTCTGACTGCGCGGCGGCGTATTTTGCCCAGTCCGAACAGTTGCCAACGCGGTTTTCCCTGTCTTTTGGCAAGTCGACAGAACCGGGTGTGCCAGAACACTGGCGCGCGGGCGGGATCATGTTGCAGCATATGCCCAAAGCCTCGCCATTGATGGAGGGCGCGGAAAACGTGCAGGCTGTTCCTGAGGCAACCAGTGAAGAGGTTGCGGAAAACTGGAACCGGGTGAATTTTCATCTCGATACTGTGGATGAGCTGGAAATGATCGGGCCGGTGGTCACGCCGACACAGCTTTTGTTGAGACTGTTCCACGAGGAACAACCGCGTGTCTTTGATGCCCAGCCGGTAAAATTCGGCTGTACCTGTTCCGAAGATCGTGTTCGCCAAAGCCTGTCTATTTATTCTGCTAAGGATATCAAGACGATGACCCGGGAAGACGGTAAAGTCACAGCGGATTGCCAGTTTTGCTCGGCCCATTATGTTCTCGACCCGGCAACCGTTGGGTTTGAAGCAAAAAATGACGATTCCTGATCAGATATCTCAGTTGAAGATGGCGTTGGCCCAAGGGTCGACGCCGTCTTCTGACTTTGACTTAAACCCCGACGTGGTTTTACCTGAAGGGCGCAAATTGCGTCCTGCCGGGGTTTTGGCTGCGTTTCAAACCGGCCCACAAGGCCTAGAGCTCATCCTCACCAAGCGCGCATCACATCTTAAGCATCATCCGGGTCAGATTGCGTTTCCCGGTGGAAAAGTTGACGGGGCAGATGCCGACGTGACATCTGCGGCGTTGCGTGAAGCGGACGAGGAAATCGGACTGCGACCGGGGAATGTTGAAGTGCTGGGCGCATTGCCCTGTCATGAAACCGTGACTGGTTTTCGCGTGACCCCCGTTATTGGGCTGGTTAAGGCCGGTTTTGATCCGATCCCAGAGCCGGGTGAAGTTGACGAGGTGTTCACAGTGCCATTTGAACATGTCACTGATCCCGCTCGGTTTTCGGTGCAATCACGCCGTTGGCAAGGCCGCCGCCGCCATTATTACACCGCGCCTTTTGGTCCATATTATGTGTGGGGCGCAACGGCACGTATGTTGCGAGGTTTGGCGGATAGGATCGCACAATGACGCGGGTTTTCGGCGATTGGCTGACAGCGACCGGGGCGCAAACGGTTATGTCGCTTCTCGAAACGGCTGGTTTTCAAGCATATGCCGTGGGCGGCTGTGTTCGCAACGGCTTGCTGGGTGAAGAGGTTGCGGATGTCGATATTTCGACCGACGCGCGGCCCCCAAAAGTCGTGTCGCTTGCTGAGAAGGCGGGTTTAAAAGTGGTCCCAACTGGGATTGAACATGGCACTGTGACGGTGGTTGCCGATGGTGTGGGGTATGAAATCACCACGTTTCGCGCGGATGTCGAGACGGATGGACGCCGCGCCGTGGTGCGGTTTTCCGATGATATTGCCGAAGACGCAATCCGCCGTGATTTCACCATGAACGCCTTATATGCGGACAGACATGGCGAAGTTCTGGATCCTTTGGGAGGTCTGCCCGATCTTTTGGCGCGGCGGCTTCGGTTTATCCAAGATGCAGATCGCCGAATCCAAGAAGACTACCTGCGGATATTACGGTTTTTTAGGTTTTCAGCATGGTATGGCGATCCGTCCGAAGGGATGGACCAAGATGCGCTTGCTGCGATTGCCGGAAACCTGGATGGGTTAAATCAACTGTCCCGCGAAAGGGTGGGAAGCGAGATACTCAAACTGCTGAGCGCCAAAAACCCTGTCATGGCAGTGTCTGTTATGGAGCAGACGGGGGTGTTGGCCACCGTTCTCACCGGCGCTGTTTCTCGCGCCTTGGGCCCTCTTGTCTTGAATGAACAGGCGCTGGGCTTGCCCCCGAATGGCCTTCGGCGGTTGGCGGTTTTGGGGTTCTTTGATGGTCCTTCGTTGCGGCTTTCCAAGGCGCAACAAAGGCAACTTGCGCTGTATCAGTCTCTGATTTCTGGATCGCAGCGGCTTAATGAGATCGCCTATCGGCACGGGTGCGACAAGGCTTTGGATGTGTCGGCCTTAAGAGCGGCAAGTCTTGAACAGCTTGGTGTTGCGCCTGACTTGGCGGCGTTGACTGCGGCGGCACATGCCCGTTTTCCGATCACGGCTCAGGATTTGATGCCTGATTTTTCCGGGGCGTCTCTTGGGCAGATGATCAAGCAATTGGAAGAGGCCTGGGTCACGTCAAATTTCACCTTGAGCAAAGATGATTTGCTAGACCTGCGCAACGAGGGGTGACACAGGCGCGATAATGCGCTATCTGAGGGCGAGCCTTAGGAGGATTTATGATGGATCGAGACAGGATTATTACCAGCTTCTGCTGAGCCTGTCTGCGTTTGCGGTCCGGCTTTGCCAGACCCACACTTCCATCATGATTATCTCTCCGTTCTGAGGGCTCCCCTATGTTCCGTTTCTTTGAAAATCTCGTTGATCCCTATTGCGAATACCCGCAAGACGATACGCCGCCCAAGCGTGTTTTGCCTTTTTTGCTGGGCTATAGCCGTCCATTTTACCGTGTTTTTGCGCTAGCCGCTGTGTTGTCTGTGGTTGTTGCCGCAGTCGAAATCGGGCTGATTTGGGCAATGGGTTGGGTTGTCGATATCCTGTCCGGCGATCCCGCCCAGGTCTGGGAAACCCATGGCATTCACTTGCTATTACTCGCGGCGTTTATTCTGACGATTCGTCCGGCTGTTCAGGCTTTGGATGTATTGTTGCTCAACAACGCGGTCCTGCCGAATTTCGGCACGCTTATCCGTTGGCGCGCTCACAAGCATGTGCTGCGTCAGTCCGTTGGATGGTTTGAGAATGACTTTGCCGGACGTATTTCTAATCGAATCATGCAAACACCTCCGGCAGCCGGTGAGGCGGTGTTTCAGGTCTTTGACGCCATCACGTTTTCCATCGCCTATGTCGTTGGTGCGCTGATCCTGCTCGGGGATGCAGACCCCCGTTTGATGATCCCGATGGTTGCTTGGTTGGTGCTGTATGGCATTCTGCTGCGCTGGACCATCGTTCGGGTTGGTACGGCATCCAAGGCGTCATCGGATGCGCGCAGCAAAGTGACCGGGCGGGTCGTTGATAGCTATACCAACATTCATTCGGTCAAGATGTTCTCTCACCATGACAATGAACTGGATTACGCCAAAGAGGCGATCGAAACCTCGCGCCGGACGTTCATGGTGGAAATGCGGCTCTATACCTTTATGGACATTGCCCTCGTTACCCTGAATGGGTTTTTGATCATCGGCGTTGTCGGCTGGTCCTTGGCGCTGTGGATGCAGGGCGAGGCAAGCGCAGGTGTTGTGGCTGCAACCACTGCTCTTGCGCTGCGACTGAACGCCATGACCGGTTGGATCATGTGGGCGTTGACCACGTTTTTCCGTGAATTGGGTGTTGTGTCCGAAGGCATGGAAACCATCGCTCAGCCGATTGACTTGGTTGACGTCAAAAATGCCAAGGACATGGTTTTGACGGATGGTCAGATCGAAATTCAGGCTCTAACACACCATTACGGGCGTGAGTCCGGCGGGTTGGAAGATGTCTCGCTTACCATTCATCCCGGCGAAAAAGTTGGGCTTGTCGGGCGATCAGGGGCCGGAAAATCGACATTGGTTAAGCTGTTGCTGCGGTTTTACGATGCCGAGAAAGGCCAAATTCTTATCGACGGTCAGAACATTGCTGACATGACCCAAGACAGCCTGCGCTCGCAGATTGGGATGGTTCAACAGGACAGCTCACTTTTGCACAGGTCTGTGCGCGACAATATCCTTTATGGCCGTCCCGATGCCACTGAAGCTCAGATGCTTGAGGCCACCAAGCAGGCGCAAGCACATGACTTTATTCTTGAGCTTGAAGATCAAGAAGGGCGCAAAGGCTATGACGCGCAGGTTGGTGAGCGTGGTGTCAAACTGTCGGGGGGCCAACGCCAAAGGGTGACTTTGGCGCGTGTGATCCTCAAGAATGCGCCAATTTTGATGTTGGATGAGGCCACCAGCGCCCTAGATAGCGAAGTCGAGGCCGCCATCCAGCAGACATTGTACGGCATGATGCAGGGCAAAACGGTGATCGCGATCGCCCATCGCCTGAGCACAATTGCCCAGATGGACCGAATTTTGGTCATGGATCAGGGGCGGATTGTCGAACAGGGAAGTCATGACGCGCTTTTGGCGCAGAACGGTCTATATGCAAGTTTCTGGGCGCGGCAGTCGGGTGGATTTATGGACCCGGATGACGGCGGTTCTGATACAGGCAAGAATACAAAGGCAGCGGAATGAAGATTGCAGATTTAATCAAGCCGTTTGAACGTGAAGACTCGCCGCCGCCAACGACGTTGATGGCTTTCATTGGTTGGGCGCTAAAGGGCTCTTGGCCGATGATCGCCCTTGCGGCCTTGTTGTCGGGGGCCGCGGGCGGGATGGAGGCCATGACGGCCTATTTTATGGGGGCCGTTGTTGACCAGGCGGTGACCTTGGGACCAGAGGTTTTCTTTAGCGCAGAAAATCTGGCCTTTGTTCTAGCGGTCGTCGTCTTTTTCGTCATCTTGCGGCCAATTGTGTTTGGCGCGTCTTCGGTGGCGAACAACTATATCGTTATGCCAAACCTTCCGCCCTTGGTTTTGTCCAAGCTGAACCGCTGGACATTGGGCCAATCGGTGAGCTTCTTTGACAACGATTTCGCCGGTCGCATTGCGCAAAAGCAGATGCAAGCCGCCACGTCTTTGACGATGGTCGTGTCGGAATCCATCAGCGCAATTGTGTTTGCCTTTGCCTCACTGGTTGGGTCGCTGTTGTTGCTGGCGACCATCGATGCGCGGGTGTTGTTGGTTTTTGCCGTTTGGTTGATTGGGTATTTCGCCTTGATCCGTTGGTACTTGCCTCGGATTCGCAAGCTGTCGGCTGCGCGGGCCGGGGCGCGGGCCAATGTCAGCGGCCAAGTTGTGGATACCATCACCAATATCAAGACCGTCAAACTGTTCGCCTCTGATCATCACGAAGAGCTCGCGGCCCAAGGTGCGATGGTTGGGTTGCGTGAAAAGTCCCTTGCGTTTGGGGCTTTGTCGGCAAGTTTCCGGTTTTTCTTGATGCTCTTGGCGGGGACCTTGCCTGTGGTCTTGGCAGGTGCCTCGCTTTTACTTTGGCGCAATGGGGTTGCCACAACGGGGGATGTTGTCGCAACGGCGGCGGTGGCAGTGCGGGTGTCACAAATGACCGGCTGGGTCAGTTTCACGTTGATGGGGCTATATGCCAATGTCGGCGAAGTCGAAAACGGTATGAAAACGCTCGCGCCTGCTATTCGGGTTGAGGATGCAGCAGATGCCAAGCCGCTTGAAGTCTCACAAGGTGAAATCGCATTTGACACCGTCGGATTTGCCTATGGCGGCGAAACCGGGGGCGTGCGCGGCATTGATTTGACGGTGAAGCCGGGTGAAAAACTTGCCGTTGTTGGGGCGTCTGGTGCGGGTAAATCGACGCTGGTTTCCTTGCTGCTTCGGCTGTTTGACCGTGAAACAGGGTCGATTTCTATTGATGGACAGGACGTAACAAACATCACCCAAGACAGTCTGCGTGATGCGATTGGGATGGTTACCCAGGAAACCGCGATGTTCAACAGATCGGCGATGGAGAACATTCGCTATGGTCGCCCGGATGCGACGGATGAACAGGTGTATGAGGCCGCGCGTCGGGCGTCGGCCCATGACTTCATTCTCGAGCTGAGGGATCACGAGGGTCGTGACGGGTATGAGGCTCGCTTGGGTGAACGCGGTGTTAAATTGTCGGGCGGTCAACGCCAGCGTATCGCGCTTGCGCGGGCGATCCTGAAAGACGCTCCTATCTTGGTTTTGGACGAAGCAACCAGCGCGCTCGACTCTGAGGTTGAGGCGGAAATTCAAGACGCTCTGACCGGCGTCATGCAGGGCAAAACCGTTTTGGCGATTGCACACCGCCTGTCGACGATTGCCCAAATGGACCGCATTGTGGTTCTCGATCAAGGTGAGATTGTTGAGCAGGGGCCGCATGATACGCTCTTGGCGCAAAACGGGCTTTATGCCCGTTTCTGGGCGCGTCAATCGGGCGGGTTCTTGGATCCTCAACAAGCCGCAGAATGAAACGGGTTATGATTGTCGGCCAACCGGGGGCCGGAAAATCCTATCTTGGGCGGGAGATTGGCCGGCTGACGGGGCTGCCTGTTGTGCATATGGATATGATCCATTGGATGCCCGGCTGGGTCGAGCGCGACAAGACCGACAAACTGGCCATGGTTCATGAGGTTGAAATCTCTGACGCGTGGGTGCTCGAAGGCGGCCTGTCAGCGAGTTATGCCCATCGCTTACATCGGGCTGACACGTTAATCGTGCTGGATTTTCCGCTGTGGCTGCGCAGTTGGCGGGTGTTTGCCCGGACGTTGCGCGACTATGGGCGGTCCCGTGAGGACTTGCCTAGGGAGTGTCCAGAACGGTTCAGCTGGGAGTTTTGGAAATGGATTTGGGACACCCGGCACACATCCCGCGCGCAAAATCTAAGGCTGATATCCCAAGCGGGCCAAGTTACGGCAGTTTTCCACTTACAAAACCGCTCAGACGTGACCACATTCCTGAAAACCCTCGACGCGCAGGGTTTTTCCGGGCAAGAGGCGGCGCATGCAGCGTTTGATTATCGAAAGACTAGGGCACAAGGGCGACGGGATCGCCTCTGATCCTGTGATTGGCCAGATCTTTGTTCCGGGTGTGTTGCCCGGCGAAGAAGTTGAAGGTGTGGTTGAAGGTGGCGTGATGGCCGCGCCCAAGATCGTGACCCCGTCGGATCAACGCGTCAAAGCGCCGTGCCGACATGCAAAAGCCTGTGGTGGTTGTCAGCTGCAACATGCGCATGACGATTTTGCCAGCACTTGGAAAACCGATGTCGTGCGCCGCGCACTTGAAGCGCAGGGCTTGGAAGCGGATATTCGCGCGTGCATCACGTCCTCGCCACAAACGCGCCGCCGTGCATCGTTTTCGGCCAAACGGACAAAAAAGGGCGCTTTGGCAGGATTCCACAAAAAGGGTTCTGACGTTGTTGTTGAGGTCCCCGATTGCCAATTGGTTGCGCCGGTGATTGGCGCGGCGCTGCCGTTGGTTCAAGATCTGGCGGTGTTGGGGGCTAGCCGCAAAGGTGAGCTATCTGTTTTGGTAACTCAGAGCCTTACGGGCCTTGATGTGTCGGTGACGGGCGGCAAGCCCGTTGATACCGCGTTGCGCGAAGAGCTTGGCGCGATGGCGCGTAAATATGGTTTGGCGCGGGTGACATGGGATGACGAAGCCCTCACGCGGCTGCCTCCGATCCAACGTTTTGGAGCGGCGGACGTGACCCCCCCTCCGGGTGCCTTCTTGCAGGCAACTCCCGAAGGCGAGGCCGCGTTGTTGGCGGCTGTTCGTGATGCTTTGGGTCCGGTCAAATATGTGGCTGATCTGTTTGCGGGATGCGGAACTTTTGCTTTGCCACTGGCCCAGGACGCCCGCGTGCATGCGGTAGAAGGTGACAAGGCGATGACCAAGGCGCTTGATCATGGCTGGCGCAACGCGCAAGGACTAAAGCATGTGACGCACGAAGCGCGTGACTTGTTTCGCAACCCGCTGTTGCCAGATGAATTGGACAAGTTTGACGGGGTCGTCATTGATCCGCCACGTGCCGGAGCAGAGGCGCAGGTGGAACAAATGGCACGTTGTAAAATCCCACGCATCGCCTTTGTGTCCTGTAACCCGGTGACCTTTGCACGCGACGCTGCGCGGCTGGTCGCAAACGGGTATGCCCTGAATTGGGTGCAAGTCGTGGATCAATTCCGTTGGTCCACCCATGTCGAATTGGCGGCAGAGCTGGAATACAAAGGGTAAATCATGGGGTTGCGCGCGCGTTTAGGTGATTTTCTGGATCACCCAAGGGTTCAGTTCAGCATTATCGCGGTCATTTTGCTCAACGCAGTTGTCTTGGGCATGGAGACGTCTGATTTTCTGATGGCACGTTGGGGGTGGTTGATTATCCTGATCGACAAATTGTGCCTGACGATCTTTGTCGTTGAGATAGTGATCAAGCTTTTCGCCCGCGGCTGGCGGTTTTTCCTGAATGGCTGGAACCTCTTCGACTTTGTCATCATCGGCATCGCCATGGTTCCGGCTGGTCAAGGTGTGTCCGTCTTGCGGGCCTTGCGGATTTTGCGTGTGATGCGTGTAATCTCTGCCGCACCACGCCTGCGCCGCGTCGTCGAAGGCTTCATCACCGCCTTGCCGGGCATGGGCAGTGTGTTTTTGCTGATGGCGATCATTTTCTATATCGGAGCGGTTATTGCGACCCGGCTCTTTGGGGATGCCTTTCCGGAATGGTTCGGTAGCCTGGGCAGTTCTGCCTATTCGTTGTTCCAGATCATGACGTTAGAGAGTTGGTCGATGGGAATCGTGCGCCCGGTCATGGAGATTTACCCCTATGCTTGGGTGTTCTTTGTACCGTTTATCATTGTTACAACATTTGCCGTGGTAAACCTTCTTGTTGGTTTGATCGTGAATTCGATGCAAGACGCCCATGCCGAAGAAGACATAATCAAAACGGATGCATACCGGGATCAAGTGCTCGACAGGCTCACGGCCATTGAACGGCAATTGGACAAACGCGACCAAAACCAACCGAAACGCTAATGTAATCCTGTGCTGTTCGGGGCGGTGATTTTGATGTAAGCTGCCAAGAAAAAAGAGGCAGTGTGATGCGGTTCTTAAAGGTAATGATTGTGCTTGTTCTGGCGTTTGGTATCGCCGGGTGTAGCTCAAAATTCAAAACGTATAATGGTCCGACAGTGACGCAAGTTGTCGTCAACAAGGGCCAGCGTCAGATGCTCTTGATGCACCGTAACAAGGTGCTCAAGGAATATCGGTTTGGGTTGGGGTTTGCTCCGACCGGCGATAAGAAGGTTCGTGGCGACGGGCGAACACCCGAAGGCGACTATTTCATTGATCGCCGCAATCCCAACAGCCAGTTCTACCTAAGCATCGGGATCTCATATCCAAATGCACAGGACATCGCCGAGGCAAAAGCACTTGGCCGCTCACCGGGTGGCGATATCTTTATTCACGGTCGACCAAATAACCGTAAAAGACGTCGGGGACAGGATTGGACAGCGGGTTGTATTGCCGTCACCAATGCCGAAATGCGCGATATTTATGCGATGGTCCGAAATGGCACGCCGATCAGGATCAATCCTTGATCGGCACGTCACTTAGCCGGCCAAATTTGCGTGCGGGGGGGGCGCTCCGGCAACACCCGGTGTTGGAGCCAGTTCGGGCGACCCCAAAACCATTGTCCACCAGATTTTGCCACTTTTCTCCTGATGCCAAGCGAAGCCCAAGTCGCGTGCGGCCGGGTCAAGAATCACGTTTCGTGTTGTCGGCTCTTCCATCCATGCGGACAGGGTTTGCAGCTCGGTCTCATAGGTTTCAGAGATTGTTTCTCCGACCAGACGACCCTGATACCCGACGCGCAACACCCGATCGATGGGTGATGATCCGTCTGATCCAAAATGCCATGGGCGGTTTTGAACCGACATATCGCGGGCATGCGTCGCCGCAGCAGCGTTCAGCTTGGCGTTCATGTTGAGCTGTGTCGCACCTGCTGCTTGGCGCAAGGCATTGACCGAATCCAAGACACGAAATTGAATTCGGTTCGCGGCACCCGGGCTGATCCGGTAAATCTTGGTCTTTGGCTTCCCGTCAGCCGCCAAAGGGACTTGTTGAGGGGTTCCGGCACAGGCCGCGAGGGCAAGGGCCGAAGACATGGCAAGAAAGGCGCGACGGTTCATATGGTTGCTCTTAAAACGTTATGTTCGTGCAATCCTTAACGAATGCATCGTTGCCAATCAAACCCACATCGGCGTGAGCTTGCCTGTTAACAAGTGTTTGAATTGCGACTGAGGCTTTCGCGCCATAATGTATGTGTAAAATTGAGTAAGTCTGAGAGGAGCTTGGACAATGAAAAAGCTGGCAGAAAAAGATTTCAGCCGACGTGCGTTTTTGGCGGGCACTGCCGCTGCAATCGGAACGCCGGTTTTGGCTCAGAATGTCGATGGCCACGATACCGTTGAGATCGAGCGCGATATTTCGACCGTCGTTCGGCGCAATATTTCAAGTTTTAGAACGTTGGATTGGCAGCCCTATTTCAGCAATCTGAAAAACGGGGCAATCCTCGTCGATCTGTCATCGCGGGCGCTACATTATTGGGAAGAATCAGGTGTTTACCACCTTTACCCCTCGTCAGTTCCACTGACCGAAGACCTGACGCGCCGTGGCCGTACGACCATTATTCGCAAGGTCGAAGGGCCGTCTTGGCGCCCGACACCCTCCATGCGCAAGCGCAATCCAGAATGGCCTGAATTCGTTGGCCCCGGTCCTGATAATCCGCTCGGGACGCATGCGCTTTACCTCAGCTGGCAATACTACCGAATCCACGGAACCCACGACACGCGCAAGATTGGCCGCCGGTCATCGAACGGCTGTATTGGCCTTTACAATGAACACATTGCACAACTTTTCGGAATGGCAAAAGTTGGCACGCAAGTGTTGCTAATTTGACGACACCAAGGCGACCGTAGGGCGTTGTGTCTTTGCTGCAATTGCATTTTTGAACAATTGCTGTTTAGACAGACTCACGAGGAAAGTCTTGGGAGCTTGTTGGGCGATATCTGACCCTGCAGGCGAATATCTGGAGAAGAACATGAAAAAAATCGTACTCGCCGCCGCATTTGCTGCCGCCGCTTCGACCGCAATGGCCGGTTCCTACGCCAAGGACGAAGTTGTAATGGAGCCTGTAGTTGTTGTTGAAGAAGCAGCTCAGTCCTCTTCCGCAGCTGGCATCGTTATCCCACTGCTGATTGTTGCTATCTTGGCAGCAGCCGCTCAATAAGCCGAAGCGCTTATCGACAAAAGAATTACAAAGGCGGCGCGACGGTGCCGCCTTTTTCTATGGCGCTTAGGGTTTTTCGACCCAGCCATGCAGATTTTCAGAAATAAACTGACACAGCGCGTCGATGTGTTCGGGATTGTCATTGAGACACGGGATGTAGCTAAACACGTCACCGCCCGCATGCTCAAAGCTTTCGCGAATTTCTTCGTTGATCTCTTCCAGGGTTTCGATGCAATCCGCAGAAAACGCTGGTGCGATAACCGCGATGCGCTTTTTGCCCTGCTTTGCCAATTCCGCCACATGTTCAACGGTGTAGGGACGTAGCCATTCCTCGTTGCCAAAGACGGATTGGAAGGTTGTGACGATTCTGTCTTGCTCCCATCCCAACCGTTCACGCAACAGGCGCGATGTCTTCTGGCACTGGCAATGATAGGGATCACCTTCGCGTAAATACCGCTGTGGCATTCCATGATAGGAAACGACCAACAAATCTGGCTCGTGGTCAAGTTTCGCATAGCCGTTTTCAACCGATGTCGCCAAGGCATCAATATAGGCCGGATGGTCAAAATACGGGTCGATGGTGCGGGCCGCTGGCTGCCACTTTTGTTCCATCAAAGCCCGGAAAAACGCGTCGTTGGCCGTTGCTGACGTTGCGCCGGCGTATTGAGGATAAAGAGGGACAAACAAAATCCGCGTGCAACCGGCTTTGACCATCGCATCAACCTTGGACTTGGTTGATGGATTGCCATAGCGCATGCAAAAATCAACCATAACCTGATCACCATATTGATCGGCAAGCTGGGCTGAAATGGCTTCTGTTTGGTCCCGCGTGATGGTCATCAGCGGGCTTTCGTCTTTTTCAGTGTTCCAGATCGAGCGATAGGCTTCGCCAGAGGTGAAAGGCCGCTTCGACAAGATAATAAGCTGCAGCAGCGGTTGCCATTTCCATTTGGGAAAGTCGATAACACGTTGATCAGAAAGGAATTCGTTCAGATACCTGCGCATCGACCAATAATCGGTGGCGTCAGGTGTGCCAAGATTTGCCAGTAGAATACCAACCTTCTTTGGTTTGATCACAGGGTGGTTGGCGGGTTTGGTCATATCGGGCATTTTTGGTCCTCGGCCTAAACGTCTTAGTGTTAAGTATCGTTTGTTGCGGCTGCGTCAATCTTTGAGAGGTTTTTCAACGGTTCCAAGCGCATCTGCGAGGCGTTGCGCCGCAGAACCGGGCCGTAATGGCTTAGGTTGGCTTTCATCAGGCGACCAACCAGTGAGCGTGATCATTTCAAAGGTTGCCGGAATGCGCCCATCATCTGTTCCGAACTCTTCGACATAGATCTGCATGGCACGCAACAAAACGGCTCGTTGCGTGGGATGGCGCAGTCGGGCGTCCAGCGCGTTAACTTCGCCCATTGCGCGCAGCTCATGCATCAAGTGCAGCGGGCTTTGGTAACTGGCCTTCAAAGGAACCCCATCTGCGACCGGCAGGTTAAGCCCGGCACGCTGAAGCAAGGCCCCGAGATCGCGAATTTCGCCCATAGGAGCGACCCGTGGTGCCATTCCACCAGAAACCTCTGCTTCGGCTTGACCAAGCGCGGCACGCAATTCATGCAGGGTTTGCCCGCCAAAGGTCAGCCCTAGAAACAGCCCATCAGGGCGCAGCGCACGGCGGCTTTGGATCAGCTGACCAACCGGATCATCAGCCCAATGCAAACCAAGTGCGTGGATCACCAAATCATGCGCAGCTTCGCCCAGGTCGAGCATGTCATCATCCGCGACGATACGTGCTTGCGGGAACACAGATCGCCAAACTTGGGCAAAAGGCGTCACGATCGCCACATCCGTAAACGTTCTGTTAACCATCAGCAGACGATCCTGCACCTCGTCCAGCGCGGTTTCATGCAAAAACAGCGCCGGATCCCGCCCGGGCGTATTCAAAGCGCGGTGGCGATTGCGGATCAAGGCTTGGCGGTCGGTCAGGCGAGGTGTTTGTGACATGAGAGGCAAATAGAATGTGGGCGGCTGGGATGCAAACCTTAGTGCAATTGGTGTACCCGCCGCGGTGCCTGTCATGTGGTGGCTTGGTTGAAACGGACTTTGGTCTTTGCGGCACATGTTGGCGCGATACACCGTTTATTTCGGGGCTAAGCTGTGACCAGTGCGGCCTACCCCTGCCGGGGCAGTCTGACCGGGCGGAGAATTGTGACGAATGTCTCAAGGTTGAGCGGCCTTGGATCCGGGGGCGTGCCGCGATTGAATACAAAGACAAGGGGCGGCGTTTGATTTTGGCGCTGAAACATGGTGATCGACAGGACATTGCCAAACCCGCGGCCAAGTGGATGGCGCGGGTAACACGTGAATTGGTTCAAGAAAACATGATCATTGTCCCGATTCCACTGCATCTTCATCGCCATCTGGCGCGGCGCTACAACCAGTCGGCCTTGCTTGCAGAAGCGCTCGGGGCGGAACTTGGGCTTGATTGGTGTCCCGATGCTCTGCAACGGCTCAAGGCGACGCCGAGTTTGGATGGCAAAGGCCGGGATGAGCGGTATGAAACCTTGGCCGGGCGTCTATCTGTGTCGCCAGACCGGGAAAAATTGATCCAAAATCGCCCTGTGTTGATTGTCGATGATGTGCTGACAACCGGGGCCACACTTTCGGCCGCAGCCGAGGCTTGTTTGGCGGCTGGCGCCTCTCAGGTTTTCGTGAGCGTTCTAGCACGCGTTGCCAAAGACACCTAACTGCCCTTAGAACATGCACACAGTTCTAAGGATTACCCATGCAACCCGTCGAAATCTACACGTCACCGCTTTGCGGTTTTTGCCACGCTGCTAAACGTCTTTTGAACAAGAAGGGCGTGAGCTTTTCCGAAGTTGATGTTTTGGTTGAGCCTCATCGCCGGTCTGAGATGATGGACCGCGCCGGTGGCCGTCACACCGTGCCACAAATTTTTATCGGCACCACCCATGTTGGCGGCTGTGATGAGCTTTATGAGCTGGAGCAAGCGGGCAAACTTGACCCGCTATTGGAGGGCTGATGAAAGTCGCAATCTTGCAGATGAGCTCTTCGGATGATCCCGAAGCGAATCTCGCCAATGTGCGTGCCATGCTGCGCGCCGCCAAAGATCAGGGGGCCGCGTTTGCGTTGACCCCCGAGGTCACCAATGTTCTGAGCTTTTCGCGCAAACGGCAAGAGGCGGTTGTGACACCCGAGACAGATGACATTGTTCTGCAAGGCATGCGCCAAGAAGCTCAGGATTTGGGGCTTTGGGTCCTGGCTGGGTCTCTGGCTTTGCGCTCGGAACCGCCGGAAACCCGGTTTGCCAATCGGTCCGTCTTGATCAACCCTCAAGGGGAGATCGAGGCGCGTTACGACAAAATCCACATGTTTGATGTGCAGGTCAGCGCCGAGGAAACCTATCGTGAATCAGCAGGGTTTGCGCCCGGTGATCAGGCGGTTATTGCCCGAACCGACATCGGCGATATTGGCCTAACCATCTGTTATGATGTGCGTTTTGGATATCTCCACCGAGAGTTGGCCAAAGCCGGGGCACAGATCATCACTGCACCAGCGGCGTTTTCACCTGGAACCGGCCCAGCGCATTGGCAGCCGCTGTTACAGGCTCGGGCGATTGAAACCGGATGTTATGTTCTGGCCCCGGCGCAAACCGGTCAGCACAAGGCATCGATTGGCAAATCCCGTTCCACCTATGGCCATTCTTTGGTCATTTCGCCCTGGGGTGAGGTTTTGTTGGACGCGGGCACCGAACCTGGGGTCTATTGTGTCGATATTGATCTGGCGCAGGTTGACGAGGCGCGGCGCAAAGTGCCGTCCTTGACTCATGACCGCACATTTGAGGCCCCAAAATGAGCAGCTCCGAAGGCGCATTGGCAATTTCCCTGATCAGTGAGCTTTTGACTGCTGATCAGTTGCTGCGTGCGCGCTTGGGAAAAGTGCTGCCCAACAAGATGGAGTTGTCGCATTTTTCGGTGCTGAATCTGCTGGCGCGGGGTGGTGAAAAAACCCCGGCGCAATTGGCCCGTGCTTTTCATCTCACGCGCGGCGCAATGACAAACACATTGGGCAAACTAGAGATCGCCGGACACGTGCATATCCGCCCGGATTGGGACGATGCGCGGCGCAAACTGGTGTCCATTAGTCCGGCAGGCCGCTCGGCTCGGGATGCGGCATTGTCGGCGATCGTTCCAATGCTCGATACGATGATGAACGACCTTGGTGAAGACAAGGTCCGGGCCGCGCTCCCGGTATTACGTGAATTGCGGCTGAGGCTGGATGAAGACGAGAAAGCCGGATAGGTCTTTTGTTTCTTTGTACACTGCTGACACTTACTGACAGGGCACCCCGTTAAGAGCGTCGCAGACACACATTGAAATCAGAAAGCCCATATTCATGAAACTCTCTTACTTTGTTGCCGGTACAAATGATCTTCAAGCCGCGGCAAAATTCTACAATGCCCTGTTTGAACAGGATGGGCCCGAACAGGTCGGGGCGACGGATCGCATGGTGTTTTGGATGAACGAGCATTTCGCCTTCGCCGTCGCAACTCCCTTTGATGAACAGCCCGCCACCAACGGCAATGGCACTATGTTCGGGTTTGATGTTGGCTCAGAGGCCGAAATCAAACGCCTGCATCAGTTGACGATTGACCTTGGTGGCTCTTGTGATGGAAAGCCAGGCGAACGCGGCCCACGTTTTTCCGCCTATGTCCGAGATTTGGACAACAACAAAATCTGTTTCTACAAATAAGCATCTTCGGGTCAGGGCGACACCTTGACCCGATGTTTCACGTCAACGCATCAGCGAGATTGGCCGGTTTGAATTCGGTGATTTGCAGCGCCACGACCCCTGCGATGGTAAACGGATCCTGCGCCATTAGCGCTTCAATCTCTTCGCGACCCGCGCCAACGGCAATGATCATACCGCCCGTACGCGGAACCTTGGCACCTGACGCCAGAAAACGACCGTCGGCATAGCCTTTGGCGATAAACTCCATATGAGCGTCGAGATGCGGCTCCACCTCAGTCAGGGGCACGTTATAGGTGATGTCGACGGCAAACAGGTTGTGACCTTGGGGGATGACGGACATTGGTTAAGCTCCAGGTTTGGTGGCAGCGGTGACGTAATTCACCGACAAATCGCGATCAGAAATGCGCCAATTCCAGGTGATCGGATTAAACACATAACCTTTGCGATCGACCGGCGTCAAACCGGCGTTGGACAAGAGATCATAAAGCTCATCCGGGGTGATGAATTTGGACCATTCATGTGTCCCCTTGGGCAGCCACCGCATAATGACTTCGGCACCAACAATGGCGACCGCAAAGCTCTTGGGGTTGCGGTTGATGGTCGAACACAGGTGCAATCCACCCGGCTTCAAGAGCATCTGGCAGGCGGTCAGATACGCCTGCGGATCAGCAACATGTTCGACAACTTCCATGTTGATCACCACATCAAACTGTTCACCGGCTGCGGCCATATCTTCGGCGGTTGTGTGGCGGTAATCAATGTCGAGATCAGATTGCTGGGCATGTGCCATGGCAACGGGAATATTTCCCCCAGCGGCATCAACGCCAACGATGTCAGCCCCGAGCCGCGCCATAGGTTCGCACAAAAGCCCGCCCCCACAGCCAATGTCGAGAATGCGTAACCCTTTGAAAGGCTGAGTTGCTGTCAAATCACGGTCGAACTCACCGGCGATTTGCGTGGTGATATAATCCAAACGCACCGGATTCATCATGTGCAACGGCTTGAACTTGCCATGCGGGTCCCACCACTCTGCGGCCATCGCCTCAAATTTGGCTACTTCGGATGCATCAACGGTGGTCACCATAACTTTCCCCATGGTCTTTTCCCTGCGCTGCACAATATAGTTAGGTTATGGACAAGTTCACGGGCCAAAAGCGCGCAGTGCAATATCTTTACCCACCCATAGATCCCTTTGATCAACGCATGATAGAGGTCGGAGATGGGCACACTATCTATGTCGAGCAGAGCGGCAACCCTGTTGGGGTGCCGGTTATTGTGCTGCACGGCGGGCCCGGCGGTGGCTGTAGCCCAGCGATGCGACGCTATTTTGACCCCAATGTCTATCGTGTGATTCTGTTTGATCAGCGCGGCTGTGGTAAATCGCGGCCCCATGCCAGTGTCGAAAACAACACCACTTGGCATCTGGTGGCAGATATAGAACAGATCCGCGAGACGTTTGAAATTGATGAGCTCATTGTGTTTGGTGGCAGCTGGGGCGCGACCTTGGCCTTGATCTATGCCATCAGCCACCCCGAGCGTGTCAGCCAACTGGTGCTGCGTGGTGTGTTTTTGTCGACACAAGCAGAGCTGGATTGGTTCTACGGCGGCGGTGCCGGTCAGTTCTGGCCCGAACCTTGGGCCCGTTTTCGCGATATGATCCCCACCCAAGAGCGCGGCGATATGATCGCAGCTTATCACAAGCGGCTTTTTAGCGGAGATTTTCGCCAGGAAATTATATACGCAAAGGCATGGTCGGTTTGGGAAAACGCGCTGGCGTCGGTCTATTCGAACGGTCAAGGAGGAGAGCCACCCGGTGATTATGCGCGGGCCTTTGCACGCCTCGAGAACCATTACTTTGTCAACAAAGGGTTCTTGGCGGAAGACGGGTGGATTCTCAAAAATGCTCATAAGATCAAGCATATACCGGGTGTGATTGTTCAGGGTCGCTATGACATGATCTGCCCACCACAGCGCGCATGGGAGCTGGCCGAAGCTTGGCCCGAAGCGGATTTGCGTATGATTCGAAACGCCGGACATGCGCTATCGGAGCCCGGAATAAGCAGCGAACTTGTATCCGCGATGGACCGCATTGCCGCGCAGTTCAACTAGCTGTCTGACGGTTTTGCGACATTTAGGTTCGCTTTTGAGCCCTTTACATGAGACACCTAGTCGCTAACCTGAATTTATAGCAATAAAAGCCGACAGGGATCTTGAACTCAGTTCTAAAAATTATAGCGCAGCGCCTAGCATTAGGTTTGTTGACGCTCTTCATCGTTTCGATAGTTATCTTCGCAGCGGTGAACTTGCTACCGGGGGATTTTGCAGAGGCCATACTTGGCCAAAGCGCGACGCCTGAGGCGGTTGAGGCGATCCGAACGGATCTTGGTCTCGATCAACACCCGGTGAAACGATACTTGCAGTGGTTAGGGGGCGTACTTCAGGGCGACCTTGGTTACTCATTTGCACAAGCAAATTTCGCCAGTTTTGTCGGGGAAGACAGTGGCGTTCGAACTTCAGTAGCCCAGCAAATCGCGCCAAGGTTTGCAAACACGATGTTCCTTGCCGGGGTCACAGCCGCCATTGCGGTGCCGTTTGCCGTGACTTTGGGTGTTTTGGCGGCGCTTTATCGCAATTCGGTTTTTGACCGTGCGACAAACATTGCAACACTCACCTCGATTTCTTCACCGGAATTCTTTTTGGCCTATGTGCTGATCCTGTTACTCGCTGTGTTGAACCCGTGGCTACCATCCTTGTCCAACATCTATGACGGTATGGCGATGAGCGAGCGGCTTGAAAAAACCATACTTCCGGCTCTGACACTGACGCTTGTTGTGACCGCGCATATGATGCGGATGACCCGTGCGGCGATCATCAACTTACTGGCCTCTCCCTATATCGAGATGGCGCGCCTCAAGGGCATCAACCCAATGCGGGTGATTGTGAGACATGCGCTGCCCAATGCGCTTGCGCCAATCATCAATGTTGTGGCGCTCAACCTTGCTTATCTGATCACCGGTGTTGTGGTTGTCGAAGTGGTGTTTGTCTATCCGGGCATTGGCCAGCTCTTCGTTGATAGTGTGAAAAACCGCGATATTCCGGTTGTTCAGGCCTGCTGTCTGATCTTTGCAGCGGCCTATATCCTGCTGAACCTGACAGCTGACATCTTGTCGATCGTGTCCAACCCACGTCTGAGGCATCCGAAATGAGCGGTTTGATGACAATATTGATTGCGCTGATCGTAATCGCTGCCGTCGGCTGGGCGTTTCGCTTTGCCGGGCAGAAACTCACCAATAACGCCCCGAGATTTCGTGACATGCCTTATGCAGTGTCCTTTGGGTATGCGCTGGGCGCGGCGGTTCTGGTTTGGGCGGTTTGGACTTATGTCAAAGCACAGTTCCTGCTGCCTGAGGCCGAAGCGAACAAATACTTCTACTTTGTTATTGCAATCCACGGTTTCATCCTCTTTGCGGTGTTAGCGTGGTTGTTTCGCGTGCTTGGCCGAGCGGTCGGAACCGACGGGACGCGGAAACTGTTTCGCCAAATGCCGTTGACTGCATCCTTTGGGGTTCTGGTCATTTTGGTTTATGCGTTCATGGCCGTTTTCGCGGGGTTCTTGGCGCCTCATGGCCAAGAGGAAATCTTTGAACTGGCCAATGTGGTGCCGGGTGGTAATCCGGCGCTGGGTGGCAACCCCGATTTTCCATTGGGCACCGACCAGATCGGGCGTGATATCCTATCCCGTCTGATCTATGGCGCGCAAAACACGGTTGGCATTGCCTTTGTCACCACGCTGATCGCATTTTTCGTTGGGGGGAGCCTCGGTTTCCTTGCGGCAACACTGCGCGGCTGGGTTGATCAGTTCCTGAGTCGGCTGGTTGATGTTCTGATGGCGATCCCGGCGTTGATCTTTGCCTTGCTATTGATCACCGTTGCCTCTGCTTGGGTCACGGGAACAGGCCTGACGATTGCGATGGTTTTGATCATGGCCCTGATCGATAGCACCCGCGTGTTCCGATTGGCCCGTGCGGTCGGGATGAACATCGTGGTGATGGACTATATCGAAGCGGCCAAATTACGCGGTGAAAAGCTCTCCTACATCGTATTCCGGGAAATTCTGCCAAATGCGACGGCACCTTTGCTGGCCGAATTTGGCCTGCGCTTTTGCTTTGTTTTCCTGACGATTTCCTCGCTGAGCTTCTTGGGTGTGGGTATTCAACCGCCGCTGGCGGATTGGGGGACCATGGTCAAGGATATGTCGTCCTTCATCAACTACGCCGCCTTTGCGCCGCAGGTTTCCGCCGCGCCGCTCTTGGCTGCGGGGGCGATTGCACTGCTGACTGTCGCGGTCAACTTTGTGGTGGATTGGATGCTGCATCGCAGCTCAGGGCTAAAGGAATAATCTCATGAGCAATGACGCATTCAAAGACGCAGACACTCTGGTTGAGATGAAGGGAATCTGGATGGAGGGCCGATCCGACGAGGATTGGCACCCTATTATCAACGGCATTGATCTGACCTTGCGCAAGGGGGAAGTGCTTGGCTTGATTGGTGAATCCGGTGCGGGGAAATCCACCCTTGGCCTTGCCTCCATGGGTTTTTGCCGTGACGGTGTGCGCATCTCCAAGGGCTCGGTTATGTTTGACGGCATTGATTTGCTGTCTGCCAGCGCCGAAGACAAACGCCAATTGTTGGGCAAACGTATCGCCTATGTGGCGCAATCCGCTGCAGCGAGCTTTAACCCAGCGCATCGTCTGATTGATCAGCACAGCGAAGCACCGATCCAGCACGGCGTTATGTCCAAATCAGAGAGCGAAGCGGATGGGATGGAGCTTTATCGCAAATTGCGGTTGCCCAACCCGGATGAAATCGGCTTTCGCTATCCGCATCAGGTGTCCGGTGGCCAACTTCAGCGCGCGATGACCGCGATGGCGATGGCCTGTCGTCCTGATCTGATCATTTTTGACGAGCCGACCACGGCGCTTGATGTGACCACCCAGATTGAGGTTCTGGCCTCCATCCGGCAGATCGTCGAAGAGTTCAACACCGCGGCGATCTACATCACCCATGACCTTGCGGTTGTGGCGCAGATGGCCGACACGATCAAAGTGTTGCTCAAAGGCGATGAGGTCGAAGAGGCCGAAACCCGTGAGATGCTGTCAAACCCGACGCAGGACTACACCAAGAGCCTCTGGGCGGTGCGTGAATTCCAACGGCCGACCAAACCTGCGGTTATTACAGGATCCACCCCGGTCATTTCAGTGAAAAACGTGACAGCGGCCTATGGCAAAGTCGACGTTTTGCATGATGTCAGCTTTGACATTCACGAAGGCCGCACAGTGGCTGTTGTTGGGGAATCTGGCTCAGGTAAATCGACGGCGGCGCGCTGTATCACCGGGCTTTTGCCGCCTCGGATCGGGTCGATTGAATTGGGCGGCACGACCTTGCCGCTGGATTATCGCAAGCGCAACAGGGGGCAGTTGCAAAAAGTCCAGATGATTTACCAGATGGCGGACACGGCTCTTAACCCGCGCCAAACGGTTGGCGATATCATCGGTCGCCCGGTTGAGTTTTATACTGGTCTGACGGGAAAAGCCCGGCGCAAGCGGGTCGAAGAATTGATGGATCAGATTGAACTGCCAGCCTCGCAATTCATCGACCGTTTGCCCTCGGAAATGTCCGGTGGCCAAAAACAGCGCGTCGGCATTGCCCGTTCGCTGGCGGCGGAACCTGAGTTCATTATTTGCGATGAAGTTACCTCAGCGCTGGATCAATTGGTTGCCGAAGGGATTTTGCGCCTTTTGGCCGACCTACAGGACAAATTGAACCTCAGCTACATGTTCATTACGCATGATCTTGCAACGGTAAAATCCATTGCAGATGAAGTGGTTGTGATGAAAGATGGACATGTAGTGGAGCAGGGGCCCAAGATGGAAATGTTCACGCCTCCGCATCACGCCTATACGGATCTTTTGCTAAGCTCGGTGCCTGAAATGGACCCGGATTGGCTCACAAATCTGCTGCAGGAACGCGGAGTTGATAACATCGGCGACGCCGCAGTTGGTAAGATGATATAAGAATCACCCATAAACGGGTGCAGGAATCGGCGGGGGACAATCCGCCAAACGACAAACAAGGGAGTTTTAACATGACAAATATCAGCAGACGTGGCCTTCTGGCCTCGGGTGCCGCGGCAGGTGTATTGGCTGCGACAGGCATGCCGGTTCGAGCTCAGCAAAAGGGTGGCACGCTGCGCCTTGGTCTTGCCGGTGCGAACACTTCCGACAGCTGGGATTCCAGGACCCATTCCGACAGTTACATGATCATGGCGGCCCACGGTGCCGTGTTTGATACCCTGACAGAAGTCGCCGCCAACGGTGAGCTGGTCGGCGAATTGGCGGACAGCTGGGAAGCAACGCCCGACGCCAAAACTTGGACGTTCAAACTCAAGACCGGTGTGACCTTCCACAACGGCAAAGCATTCGGTGCTGACGACGTCATTGAATCGCTGAACATGCACGTTGCAGAAGGTGCGAAATCGGCGGCCAAGCCGATCGTTTCTGCGATCACCGAGATGAAAAAGCTGGGTGAGCACGAAGTGCAGATGACGCTGAAAGCCGGCAACGCCGACTTCCCGTTCCTGCTCTCTGACTATCACATCTGTATCTATCCTGCCGGCCAGATCGAAGAAGCGGTGGCCAAGGGCATCGGTACAGGCATGTACAAGGTCGAAGCGTTCGACCCAGGTGTGCGCACCCTGCTGAGCCGTGTCGACAGCCACTACAAAGATGGCAAAGCAGGCTGGTTCGACAGTGTTGAACTGATTGCGATCAATGATGCCTCGGCCCGTATGAATGCGCTGATGACTGGTCAGGTTGATGCGGTGAACCGGGTTGATTTCAAAACCGAATCGCTGCTCAAAGCCAACCCAATGGTCTCGATCTCAGAGGTCACTGGCAACCAGCATTATACCTTCCCAATGCTGACTGGCCTGTCACCGTTCGACAACGTCAAAGTGCGTCAAGCGCTCAAGCATTCGATCAACCGTCAGGAAATGGTCAACAAGGTTCTGCAAGGCCACGGTGCCGTTGCGAACGACATTCCAATCGGCCCAGCCAACCAGTATTTTGCCAGCGACTTGCCGCAGAATGAATACGACCCGGATATGGCCAAGCACCTGATCAAAGAAGCCGGTCTTGACGGTTTGCAGGTTGATCTGTCTGCTTCGAACGCGGCCTTTGGTGGCGCGGTTGATGCGGCCCTGTTGTATCAAGCGTCGGCCAAAGGCGCGGGCATTGATATCAACGTTGTACAAGAACCTGAGGATGGTTACTGGTCCAACGTTTGGCTGAAAAAAGCGTGGTGTGCGTGCTACTGGTCTGGTCGTGCGACCGAAGATTGGATGTTCTCGACAGCCTACGAATCTGGTGTGCCTTGGAACGATACCGGTTGGGAAAATGCCCGCTTCCAAGAGCTGCTGCTAACAGCCCGTGCCGAGCTAGACAGCGCCAAGCGTAAAGATCAGTACCATGAGATGCAGATGATCATGTCCAAAGAGGGCGGCACGGTTATCCCAATGTACGCCAACTATGTTGATGCGCATTCAAACAAGCTGACCAATTCAGGCACCGTTGGTAACGTGTTCCAGATGGACAGCTCGCGTCTGATCGAACGCTGGTGGTTCGCGTAAATCACGTGCCCTAGAAACAAAGAAAGCCCCGCTGTTTTGGCGGGGCTTTTTCGTTTTTGGCGACGATTTACAGATGCGTATCGTAATCGGACACCAACAAATGCTGCGGGGTTTCGTCTTCGTCGATATTTGAAAACCGACCGATAGGTTGTTCAAAGATGTTGTCGGTCAGGTCGTCATTGACGGTCGACACTTCACCGATCAAGACATCACCGCCTTCGCCCCAAAACGCGTGCCAGGTGTTGGGAAACAGCGTGACGGATTCGCCGGGATCAAGTTTGAGCAAACCGCCCGCATCTAGCTTGCGCATCATGCCATCAACCATGACGTTCACTTCGGCTTGGCGATCAATTGCGCCGTCGCTGCCGGCGGTGAACAATTCCAACACCAGCTTGCCACCACCGCGATTGATGATGTCTTCAACCTTGACGTCATGCCGATGCATCGGACTAAGCTGCTTTTCGCGTGAAATCATGATCTTTTCCGCATATAGCATCGCGGATTTTTGCCCCAGATCCTCGTTCAACCCGTTGCGCGTGGTGAAGAGAAACAGGCCCATTTCGTCAAATTTTCCGGCACCGTAATCAGTGATGTCCCACCCCATTCTGCGGGCCTTGATCTGATCATGGTCAGCGGCGCGTAATTCTGCGGGAGACAGATAAGCAAAGGGCGGCATCACATAGCTGAACGAGCGAATAAAAGCGTCGCCTTCACGGAGGATTTCATTGATATGGGAGCGTTTCATGGAATTATCCCTTGGTTAAACGTTATATCACCCATAGCACAGGTTCGCTTGTCGCCCAGCCCCAAGATGACATCTTTGCAGCCGAGTCCGTCAGGTGCGCATGATTGAAAGTTTGGGGGGCGCTCTAGAATGCCCCCCGAAACCCTAGAGAACGTAGCGGCTCAAGTCTGTGGACTGCGTCAACTCACCCAAATGCTTCTCAACAAAGCTTGCATCGACAGTGACCTCTGCGCCAGCCTTGTCCGGGGCGTCAAAACTCAGTTCCTCAAACACCCGCTCCAACACCGTATAAAGCCGCCGGGCGCCGATGTTTTCAATCGATTGGTTTACATCAGCGGCAATTTTCGCGAGCGCCTTGATCCCCTCTTCTGTAAAGGTCACAGTCACCTCTTCGGTGGCCATCAGCGCGGTGTATTGCAAGGTCAGAGCGTTATCCGTTTCGGTCAAAATGCGGACGAAGTCTTCTTCTGTCAGGGCCCGTAGCGTGACCCGGATCGGCAGGCGACCTTGTAATTCTGGTAATAAATCCGACGGTTTAGCGATGTGAAACGCGCCTGACGCAATAAACAAAATGTGGTCGGTTTTCACCGCCCCATGTTTCGTGCTCACGGTGGTGCCTTCGATCAACGGCAATAAATCGCGCTGAACACCTTCACGGGAAACATCGCCGCCGCGCGCTTCTTGACGGGCGGCAACCTTGTCGATCTCATCAAGGAAAACGATCCCGTTTTGCTCAACCTCTTGCAGCGCGGCCAATTTGACCTGTTCATCATCCAAAAGCTTGTCAGCTTCTTCATTGATCAGCAATTCGTAGCTGTCGGCAACGGTCATCCGTTTGCGGGTTGTCCGCCCGCCCATGGCTTTCCCGAACAAATCGCCGAGGTTCATCATTCCCATTCCGCCGCCCGGCTGGCCGGGAATATCCATCATCGGGAAAGGAGAGGCGGTCTCAGCCACATCCAACTCGATTTCGGTATCATCCAGCTCCCCGGCTTTGAGCTTGCGGCGAAACATTTCGCGGGTCGCGTCGCGGGCGTCGGTTCCGGCGATGGCTTCAATCACGCGCTCTTCGGCGGCTTCGTGTGCGCGGGTTTTGACATCTTCTCGCATGAATTCACGGACCTGGATAATCGCTGCGTCAACCAGATCGCGAATGATCTGTTCCACGTCGCGGCCGACATAGCCAACTTCGGTGAATTTTGTGGCTTCAACCTTGATAAAAGGTGCCTTGGCCAATTTTGCCAAACGGCGGCTGATTTCGGTTTTGCCAACCCCGGTGGGCCCGATCATCAGGATGTTTTTGGGGTAAACTTCGTCGCGCAAGTCGTCAGAGAGCTGTTTACGGCGCCAGCGGTTGCGCAGGGCCACGGCAACGGCGCGTTTTGCGTCCGCTTGTCCGATGATAAAGCGATCCAGTTCCGATACGATTTCGCGTGGGGTCAAATCTGTCATGACAGGGCTTTCGTATAAATCTCGTCGGTCATCATGTCGTCGAACCATTCCGGGTAACGACGGGCAGGGGCTGCGGCGGTGTCAATTGCGGCGATTTCGTCATCGCTCAACGTCACACCGGTCGCGGCCAAGGATGTCTCTAATTGACTAAGTTTGCTCGCTCCTACGATCACCGTGTGATCGCGGCGTTTGTGCAAAATCCAGGCCAAGGCGATTTGGGCAGGGGTGACATCATGGGTGTTGGCCGCTGCGGTCAAGGCGGCCACGGCTGCGCCCCCTTGGTCTTTGGAAATTTGCAGGAAGTCCCCTTCGGCCAATCGGCCTTGGGTGCTGTCCAGTTTGCTCAGGTCATATTTTCCGGTCAACAATCCGCCCGCAAGCGGCGACCACGCCATCAGCCCAAGACCCATTTCCGCCGATAGTTTCAGCACATCACCTTCAATGTCACGGGCGACGGCGTTGTACAGGTATTGACCCGCGATGAACTGCTCAAACCCGTTTGAACGCTGCATTTGCACCGCCTGTGCAACTTTCCACGCGGGCCAGTTGGAAACACCGATATAGCGAACTTTGCCGCTCTCGATAACACGTTGCAGAGTGCTGAGTGTTTCCTCGAGCGGCGTGGTGAAATCCGTTTTGTGCAAGACAAGAAGGTCAATCCACTCGGTATCCAGCCGTTTCAAACAGCCCTCAACCGAGTTGAGGATATGCCCTCTGGACAGGCCCGCATCCGTGACGCGATCACTTTGACGAAACCCGAGTTTGGTGCAAATGATCGCGTCATTACGTTTATTTTTCAGCGCTTTGCCCAGAATATCTTCGGCGTCACCGCCGGAATAACCGTCAGCGGTGTCAAAGAAGTTCACACCGGCATCCAAGGCCATGTCGACCATCCGCTCAGCGTCCGCCAACCCCGTTTTGGCAACGCCTGGGATCCAATCGGACCCATGTGTAAACGTCATCGTCCCAAGCGCAAGGCGCGACACAACAAGGCCGGACTGGCCGAGCTGAGTGTAGCTCATGTCGCTCATGCTTTGATGCTCTCGACGGTCAGTTTTCCGTTTGTATAGACGCAAATATCAGCGGCAATTGCCATGGCAGCGCGGGCCACCTCTTCGGCAGATTTATCGCTGTCCATCATCGCTCGCGCGGCGGCGAGGGCAAAATTGCCGCCCGATCCGATGGCGGCAACGCTGTGTTCTGGCTCAAGCACATCACCGGCACCCGTAATCACCAGCAAATCGGTTCCGTCGGTGACGATCAGCATAGCTTCGAGCTTTTGCAGATACTTGTCGGTGCGCCAATCTTTGGCGAGCTCAACAGAGGCGCGCTGCAACTGACCCGGCGTGGCCTCAAGTTTGGCCTCAAGCCGTTCAAGCAAGGTAAAGGCATCAGCGGTCGACCCGGCAAAGCCGCAGACAACGTCGTAACCACCCGGGGACAGGCGGCGCACCTTGCGGGCTGTTCCCTTGATCACGGTTTGGCCCAGGCTGACTTGTCCGTCGCCTGCAATCACAACCTGACCGCCTTTGCGCACACCGATGATCGTTGTGCCGTGCCAGCCGGGAAATTCGTTGTCTGCCATTGTGTTTTCCTTTCGTGTCACGACCATATGGGGGCTGGACATATCCGCAGCAAGGCGGCCTATCTGAGATAGCGGAACGTTCGGGGAAATGGAATGGATCAGCTGAGCAAACAGGCGATGAAATATTGGCCGAAACTGGCCGAGCAAATGGGCATTGTGGGTGGCGCGTGGCAGATATCGCCATTGGCGCACCGCAAGGATGAGCGTGTGACGATGGTGGCGCTTAAGCTTGTGGGGGCCGACGGCCGTGCGCTGGTGCTAAAGCAGCAGGTCAAGCCGGTCGACCCCGATGGCTTTGCCCAAGCTATGCAGGGGCACATGGCGGCCCAGGAGGTCTTTGCGAGCGGGGTGCCGGAGCTGTTTGCCGTCGACCTTGAAGCGCAGGCCTGTGTGATGGCGTTTGTCTCTGGTGCGCCTTTGGCGACGCTGCTCGAAGATGCCACGATTGAAGAACAGGCCGAGATTATGCGCAAAGCCGGTCAATGGTTGGGCGAGTTTCACCAAGCTACTTTGGGCGCTCCACGGGTTTTTCAGCCAAAATATACGCTCAACTATTTGCGCGAAGTGATCCAAGAGGTGAAAGATCAAAAGCGTCAAGTCATTGACCCAAGGCGTTTTTTAACCTGTGCCGAGGCATTGTCAGGGCGGCAAACTCTCTTTGAAGGGCGCAAAACGGCGGGTGCGCAAACCCATGGCGATCTGCACATGCGCAACGTGTTGGTCGGCGAGAGCGTTCACGGAATCGACTTTTCAGCGTCCCGAGAGGTGCCCGTTGGGCATGACATCGGGCGGTTGCTGTCTGACTACGCGATACTGCGCGCGCCGCACCATGAGATACGCCCCGGTGAGGTCATCCCGATTTTGGTACGCAATGCGTTTTTCCAAGGATATGGCTTGGTTGGTCCCGAAGATCCGTCCGTGCAATTGTTGATGCGGCATCGGGTATTGGCGGAATGGTGGGGCTTGCCCGCGCAACAAGACCAGCGAAGCGTTGCGCAGGAAATGCGTTGGCAGGGTATTAAGTCACTCTCAGATAAGGTTTTTCCCGGCCGTTAAAGGCAGTTAAACGCAAGCCAATGCCCAACAAAAAGGGCCCCGCCAGATGGCGAGGCCCAAAATAGACGTGACAAAAGCTTAGATGCTTTCGTTGATCCAGCTTTGCAAAGCAGCCTTAGGGGCGGCACCTGCGCGGTTGGAAATTGGCGCGCCGTCTTTGAAGATGAACAGCGCCGGAATACCGCGCACGCCCATGGCGGCGGCGGTGTTTGGGTTGTTGTCTACGTCAACTTTGACGATTTTGACCTTGTCGCCGTATTCAGCGGACAATTCTTCCAGAGCGGGGCCGATTTGTTTGCATGGGCCACACCATTCGGCCCAGAAATCCACCACAACGGGGACATCTGAATTTTTAACTTCTGCATCGAAGGTAGCGTCGGTGACAGCGACGGTGGCCATGGGTCTCTCCTTGGATTTAGACGCCCGAAGCGGCGCCTGTCAGGTAGCGGAACCTAGGTAGGGTCGGGGCCGACGTCAAGGTGTGGAAGTGCGACCAAGTGCTTGTGTCACGAGATCGTGGGGTAGCGGCATGTAGTGGTTTGAGGCGGTCCAAAGCAACCCGGTTTCCACCTCATGATCTGGGAAAATCTCGGTCAAAGCAGCGGCATAGGCGCCCATTTGGCGCAGCAACCCTTCGGGTGTTTGGCCTGGGGTTTCGGGCACTATTCGGTTGGATTTAAAATCGACAGCGATGACTTTTTTATCACGCACAAGCAGCCTGTCGATGATCCCGTGGATTCGCCCAATGCCAGGAATTTCAGCAGAGATCGGAACCTCGGCCAAGGTCCCGGATGCAAAGAAGTGCGATAGATTCGGGGAGCTGAGGACCGAGAGCGCCTCGGACAAGATTGAGGGCAATATGTCCGAAACACCGCTTGTTTGGTAGAGATTGCCCTGCTGCTCCAACAGCAGTTTTCCCTGCGCGTCACGCAGCTCGGCAGGCAATGGTGCCAGATGTTCGAGTAGGAAATGCAAAATGGTGCCGCGGGTTTTGGCGATCTCTTCGGTGTCTCCGCGGGCACCGGGAAGGGCCTTGGCACCGCCAAGATCAGAGGGTGAGCGGGTTTCCTCATCCGTTGTGACGGCGGGCGCTGGCCTGTCAAAAACCGCTGGTAAATCTGGCTTGGAGATGACCGGTTTTTCGCTGCGGGTCAGGGTCAGATCGGACCAATCTGTTGTGCCGATTTGCCGGCCTGTGCCGCCACCATAGTCGCCAAACTGATAGTCGACATCAACCGCGCCAGAGGCCTCCATCCCGCGTTGCACCTGTTTGTACCAAACGTCTTCGCCTTTGCCCAAATCACCGGAGGCCGCGACGACCAGCCATTTTTCGGCTCGGGTCAGACCGACATAGAGCAACCGGTCACGCTCCTGGCGCTCCTTTTCCTGACGCGCTTCGATGGCATCGCGGTGTCGGGCGGGGCGGTCAGCGGCGCTTTGCTTCCACAACGCCCCGTGTTCATCGGTCAAAACCGCATCGCGCAGATCACGGCGGGGCGCGGCGCAGTCGGGGAGGATAACAATCGGGGCCTCAAGCCCTTTGGACCCATGGACCGTCATCACACGCAGGGTTTCACCGGCGCTGTCTGGCGCGCGCTTGATCTCAAGATTGTCGCTCTGCGCCCATTGCAAGAACCCGGTTAAGGACGGAACGGCGGATTGCTCATAGCTTAGGGCCTGACCTAACAGAGCGTTGACACCGTCTTCGGCCTCGGGACCAAGGCGGCCGATCAGACGGCGGCGGCCAATATGGCGGGTCAGGATTCGATCTATCAAATCATAGGGGCGCAAAAAGTCGGTTTGGCCGCGCATGTCATCGAGAATGGCCATGGTGTCGGGGAATTCATCGCGCCGATCGCGCAGGCTTTCCCAGAGATATTTTTGCCCGCGCCGATGGGCAAGATCAAAGAGCTGTTGCTCGGAAAACCCAAACAAAGGCGAGCGTAGAGCCGTGGCAAGGGCAAGGTCGTCTTCGGGCGTGGCAAGGTAGTTGAGCAAGGCCAAAATATCGCGCACCGCCAGTTCGGACATGACCTTGAGCCGATCAGACCCGGCAATGGGCAGGCCTTCTTGTTTACAGGCGCGGATGATTTCCTTGAACAAACGGGAGCGCCCACGCACGAGGATCAGAAAATCACCGGCATGAACAGGGCGCGCTTCGTAATCGCCACTAAAGCCCTTTTCGATTGGCAAAGGGGTTTCGGCTTCGATGGTGGTGCGAATAAAATGGGCGATGCGTTTGGCCAAAATCACCGAGTGATGGGTGCTTCCGATACGGTCGAGCGGCTCAAACCACGCGCCATCGGGGTCTTCTTTGATCTCTTCGACCAGCGGCCAGAGATCAACACGGCCCGGCATCCGATCTTTGAACGCAACGTGTTTTTGATCAGGGGTAAAGCCAGACGGAATCGCTCCATCAAAGGTATTGTCAGCCAGCCGTAAAATCGGTTCGGCCGAGCGAAAACTATGTTCCAGGATCATAGATTGCAGCGGGGCATCGGTGGCAAGAAGGCGCTGTTTAAAATCGTCGCGCATGCGGTCAAATTCAGAGGGATCAGCCCCTTGGAAGGAATAGATCGACTGCTTTTTGTCCCCAACCACAAAAATGGTGCGGCGCACATCGGTGCGGGCACCTTCGCCGCTGGTGAATTCCTGGGCGAGGCGTTCGATGACCTGCCATTGCACCGGGCTGGTGTCTTGGGCCTCGTCGACGAGGATATGATCAATGCCGCCATCGAGACGATAAAGAACCCAGGCCGCCACCGCAGGATCCGAGAGCAAATCACGAGCGCGGGTGATGAGATCGTCGAAATCAAGCCAGCCGCGCCGGGTCTTTTCAGCCTCGTAAGCGGGGAGGAAGCTTTGAGCGAAATTATGCAAAGCGATGTCGCGCTGGGCGGCGGCAAGAGCAAGACGTTTGTCGCGGGCATCCTCGACACGGCGCATCAAATCTTCGAGCTGATCCATACGTGGGAGCAGCACGCCTTCGCGGACGGCTTTGGTCGGAAAACTGCCTATTTTTGCGGTGAAGGGGGCCTTGGCGGAGGCACCGGTGAGCAGGGTTGTTTCCAAAACCTTTAGGGCACCAAGGCCCGTTTCGGTTATGGCCGCCAGCTTGATCGCGGCTTTTTCGTTGTTGCCGCCGGTGGGCATGAGGGCCGAGATGACGGTCGCCAGCAGCTCCATCTCGTTTCCGAGAAAGACGCTTGAGAGCAGAGCATCGACTGTCAGGTCAGGCGGGAGATCATAGGCGGTGCGAATGTTTTCCGGGCTGCACGCACCTGAAAATGCTTCGCGGTGACGGCAGAGTTCAGCGGTCAGCGTTTCGGTATCATCACCCGAAATAAACGGCACAATCCCCTGAACCAAATGCGCCTGAGGGCCATCTGACATGCGATCCAAGATTTCGGCACGGAGCAATTCGGCGGACCGGTCTTCCATTTCCTTGAACTGCGGGCTGACGCGGGCTTCGAGCGGGAAGCGACGCAAAAGTGAGGCGCAAAAGGAATGAATGGTTTGAATCCGCAACCCGCCGGGGGTTTCAATCGCGCGGGCAAAGAGCGTGCGGGCATCGCGTAGAAAGTCGTCTGAAAGGGTCGTTTCGACACCTAAGTTGTTCAATTCGTGACGCAATTTTTCGTCATTGAGCATGGCCCACCCACCAAGCCGTTTGAACAAACGGTTCTGCATTTCGGTCGCAGCGGCTTTGGTATAGGTCAGGCACAAAATATGCTCAGGCAAGACCCCATCCAGCAAGAGCCGCGCCACCCGATCGGTCAAAACGCGGGTTTTACCAGAGCCCGCATTGGCGGCGAGCCAAGTGGAATTGCCGGGATGGGCGGCGTCGACCTGACGCTGTGTGGCAAGATCGCGGATCATGTCAGCACCTCGTTCGTTGGCTCATCTGTGACGTCCCATTCGCCAAATCGCGACAGGTGATCGTAATCGGCAATGTCGGTGTCTTTCATCAGGGCGCGCCGGGCGGTAAAGCCTTTTTCAGCATCCAGATAGGTGCGGATCAGCTGTGAGAATTCTTCCCAAACCTTGTCGGTGTTGAGATCTTCGGATGGGGCCGAGACTTCCTTTGGGGCGCCGGGTTTGAGCGAAATGAAGGTCGCGCGTTCGACAAAACGGGGGTCGAGACCGTCAAAGCCGCCTTTGACCAACATCATCGCCTCAAGCAACAGTTGTTTGTCGAAATGCTCTTGTTCTTTGGGCGTTGGGGCCGCTCCGGTTTTATAATCGTAAATATGCGCGCCGCCCCGGTCGTCGATGTCGATCCGGTCGGCAGTGCCTTTGAGCGTGAACCCAAGATCGGCGATCTCGGCCTTGCCACGTACTTCGTATCTGGCAGGGCGGGCGGTGGATTGGCGGTCGTGTTCGGTTTCCACAAACCAATCGGCGATTTGCGCCATGCGCGACAGCCATAACTGGCGAATGGTTGGAAATGGCACCTCGTCGGGGTTGCCGATCAGCTCTTGGGCTTTGGCGTTTAGGGCCTCGGGCGTCATGAGCGACGGGTCACTGGTGCCGGTTTTGACGAATTGCTCCAAAACTTCATGTAAAAGGATGCCGCGCATCAAGGCGTCGGGTGCACGCATAAGCGGATCGAGGGCGCGTAATCGCAAGCTGTGGCGGGCGTAGATCGCATAGGGATCCCGGACCAAGCGCTTGATTTCCGTAACAGAAAGCTGGCGCGGGCGGGCTTCGATGGGCGGGGCGGGCGACGGGCGGGTGGCAGGCGGGCTTGGCAGAGGCGTTTCGGCGACTTGCGCCAATGCCAGCCAATGAACGCCGCGTGCGCGCATCGCCTTGAGCGCGTCGGGCCCATTGCGGTCCGGTAGGCCGGTCATCAAGTTGGTCAAACGGTTGATCCAGCGCGAAGGCACGGTTTCGGCCTCATCCGATTTGACCGACCGGGTCAGCCAGACCTCTTTGGCGGCGGCGGCCTGTTGGAAGTCATGCGCCGACAACCCAATGCGCCGTTCGGGCAGCAATAGACCCGCATCGGCCCTCATTTTGCGGTTAAGCCACGGGTCAGACCCAGGCAATTCCGGCCAGCTACCTTCGTTCAATCCGGCAAGGATGAGCAGATCGGCCCCCATCACGCGGGCCTCAAGCGTGCCCCAGATCAAGATGTGGGGATGTGGCTTGTCGCGGTCGCGTACCTCGGCCTTGGCAACAATCGCGCCGAAGAGATCGTTGTAATCGCGCGCATCCATATCGGTGCCATAGGGGGCCTCGGCGCGCAGTTCCTGGACAACTTCGGTCAGTTTGCGCCCGGCATTTTCCTGCCAGAGCGTCCCGGTTCCGTCGGCCTGCGACCCAGCAGCGAGGCCTTCAGCAAGCGCAATATGATCATCCACCCAATTGGAGAGGGCGCGTTTGCCCGATGTCTGACGGTCGCAAAACTGATTGGCCACCCATGTCGCCCACGGGGTTTGATCCACGGACGCCCCCCATGCGAGGATCAATTCAGCGCGCGGAAAGGGCCACCCCTTTTTGCGGATATGCAGTTCGAGATTGCGGGTGTTTTGCAAATGCTGGCCGCGACCATCCCCTGTATGGGTCAGAGGATGTTTCAGGAGAGTCAGCAAGGCTTCGGCGCTGAGCGGGCTGGAAAACAACGCCGCCACATGGCGTAAAAACCGGCCCGGCGGGGTGAGTTGCGCAGGGACGCCGGCACTGTCATCGGGGAGAATACCCCAGCGGTCCAAAGTCGAGGTCACTTGACGGCTGAGCATGCGATCCGGCGTGATCAGCGCGGCGGTGGTCCCGTCTTCTGCGGCTTGTCGCAGGCGCAGGGCAATAGCGATGGCTTCGTCGCGCAGGGCAGGGGCTTCGACCAAGGTGATGGCGTCTGTTGCGCCACATAGATCAGGTAGATTGGGGCCTTCGCTCATCCATTGGTGGGTCACTGGAGCAGGGCGTAACGCGAGTGAAATCAAATGGTTGCGTGCGGAATCGGGCGGCGGCGTTTGCTCCCAAAGCGCGACATCGTCGGGGGTAAGATCAAGCTGATGCATCAGCTTTGCAAACCGGAACTGCGGATGATCTTCGCCTGACAGGGGTTCATCGAGACGGTCCCACACCGCGGCAGGCATGTCGAAATCGAAGCCGGGGAGGATCACCGCGCCCTGAGGCAAGCGCGACACGGCGCGCATGAATTCCGCCGTGGTGCCGCGCGACCCGGTCGAGCCTGCGACAATTATAGGGTGTTGTGGCGGGGCGTCTTGCCACTGTGCGATCCGCATTTGCATCGCGAGGCGATTGAAGGCGGGTTTGTCAGGGGTGCCTTCGGCGTCGAAATAGTGTTGGACGATGTTAAGAAAGCTTAACGCACGTTGCCAATGGCCGGATTGATCGCTGACATCAAGATTGGCGATGGCATCAGGCGGCACGCCCTCGCCCTGCATCTCTTCCATCAAGCTCGAAAGGCTGTCGGCGAGATCAAAAAGTGCGCTTCGGGGGGCGAGATCGGGCTGGGAATCCAGCAGTTTTGAAACCAGCCCCGTGAGTTCGAGACGGCGACGCAGGCCTGGCTCTGGGCGGGGGAGCTGTGCCTTGGTCAGCGGGTCAGCAAGATCGGTGACCAGCCGGATTTGCGGAAGGAGGCTTGCCGATCCGGTGTCAAAAATACTGCGCAACCGACGGGCCATGCGTTCTGTACTGACATATAATTCAGTCTGCGCGAGATCGAGCTGAGAGGTCGCGCGCTGTTGCAGCCCCAAGACCAGCGATTGCGCAAAATCAACACCCGGTGGGAGGGCGAACAAACGGGGGCCAGAACCATTAAACACGCGCCAACATCTCCTCGGCCAAAGTGATGCCGTCTGGGTGGCCAACATCGCACCATTTTCCAGGATAAGTTAACCCGAACAAGCGCTTGTCTGCTGCCATTTGGTTCCAGAGAACATTGAGAGAAAAGACGGTTTCCTGGATATGAGCGAGACCACCGGTTTTGATGATTTGGGCACCGGTGTACACAAGATCACCTTTGCGGTGCAGCCGACCTTGGGGGTCGAGCGTAAAATCCCCACCGCCCTTGCGACCGATGGCATTTTGAAGCGGAACACAGAGCAAAAGCGCGTCCATTTCATCGGGGTTCCAAGCGGATTTGAGCAGCTCCAACCCGTTGGGACCAGCCCAAACTGCATCGGTGTTGAGAGTGAAAACAGGCCTGGTGCCAAGCCGGGGAAGCGCATTTTTGAGGCCGCCGCCAGTATCGAGAACGTCGGGATGTTCGAGAGAGACATCAAGAGATTTGCCTTGGGCGTAGGTTTCGATTTGATCGGCGTGATAATGGGCGTTGACGACGCGGGTCGGCACGTTTTCGGCTTGGATCAAGGCGTGTTCGAGCAGGGGTTTTCCCGCAACCGGGATGAGAGGCTTGGGGCGGGATTTGGTTAACGGACCCATGCGGGTGCCAAACCCTGCGGCAAACAGCATTACTGAGTTGGGCATGGGGTTTTTAACCTTTGAAGAATGTCGGCGCTGGGCGCGGGAAGGGCGCTGTCTAGGATCGATTTGATCGGGGCCAGAACAGGGTGCTGCAGATCGGTTTGCAAATGGTGCCAAACGCGCGGGATCATGTCGATATATTGCGGTTTTCCACGGGTTGCCGCCAGACGGGCAAAGACGCCGAGGATGCGCAAGTTACGCTGGGCGCCCAGCACGAAAAGCGAGGTGCGAAAGGCGGTTTCCTCGACGGACGCGTGCTGCAGGTAATGGGCGATACAGGCCTCGGATGTGGCTGGGCTGACGTCACGGCGGGCATCTTGGATTAACGACACGAGATCATAGGCCGGATGGCCGACAAGGGCATCCTGAAAATCAAGAAGGCCCGCGCGGGCGGGGCCGTCGCGATTGGGGAGCCAAAGGATGTTTTCGGCGTGATAATCGCGTAAAATCATGATGTTCTGGGCGGGCGCATAGCTCTCCAGAATCGGCGTAAAGGTTTGAATAGTTGCGTCTTTCGCATCGGATTCTTTGCAGCCAGCGCCATTCGCATAGCAATCAAACGCGACATCGATCATCTGCGCCAGAACGTCCGGTGAGGCGGTCGGAATATCTGCCGGGGCGGGATGTTGGTGCAGTTCTACCAGCGCATCAACGGCCGCAAGATAGAGCGGTTTTTCCTGCTGCGGTGCGGTGGATAACCGGGCGATGAGGCCATCGCCAAGGTCTTCAATCAGCAATAACCCCGGCGCTTGGGCATAGATTTTAGGAGCGCTAAGGCCCAGATCAAGCAGGTGATTTGACAGCCTTGCAAACAGCGCGACATCGCCGTCTGGATCTTCCATCAAAATCGCAGAGTCACCGTTTTGAGTGAGCCTTTTATAGCGCCGTGATGAGGCATCGCCGGCCAATGGAGTTTGAGTGGCTTGCCCCCAACCGGCCTGGTCCAAAAAGGCGGTCATGACGTCAGTCCATTGACCACATCGGTCCAACGCGGATCCGACCATGTGTAGATGAGGTCGCGCCGATCGTCTTGGTGGCTGTCGATCAGATGGAGGTGTAAGGCGTTTGGCGGTGTAAGGTCGGCAAGCTTGTCAGGCCATTCGACCAAGCAAATCGCGCTTTCAAATGCGTCGGTTAACCCAAGTTCCACACAGTCGTCAGCCGAGCCAATACGGTACAAATCGGTGTGCCAGACTTCGCCTTTTGGCGTGTCGTAAACCTGGACGAGAGTGAAGGTCGGAGAGGGGACATCTTCGGGCACATCCTGAAGCGATTGGATCAGACTGCGAGCGAAATGGGTTTTGCCCGCGCCGATCCCGCCTTCGAGCAAAAGAACATCGCCCGGCTTGAGGTGCTCAGCCATGGACTGGGCGGTTTTGGCCGTGGCGTCAGGAGAAGAAAGCGTGCTGCGGATGTGATGCGTGGTCATGGCGCGAAGATACCGTGCCCACACCTCGCTGCAAGGGAGATCAGCTGTTGGCGAGCTGGGAAATATTTTGAGCGGGGATGGCCTGCTGGTGGCTTGAGAATTTAACCATGGTTGCCCCGGCGGCGACGGGTTCAACGTGGCACTGAATTGCTTCGCCATTGGTTAAGGTCAGATCAACGGTCCAGGCGCTGCGATCCCTCAACGTCAGCACAAAATCCCGCAATTCAGACCAAATCGGGCTGGGGGTACAGGCGGCCTGCCAATCCTTGGTGGCATCCACAATGGTGACCTCAGCAAAGGCGCTGTCGGGGTCGCATTTCCACTGTGTCCGATAGGCGGAGTTGCTAAAGGTTAACACACCAAGCCGCGAGAAAACGGCGACAGAGTCTTCAAAACAATCAATTACGGATTGAGTAAGCTCGAGTTCAGACCGGAATCGTCGGGTCAGCGAAATTTCGGCACTGATGTCTTCGATCAAAAACGCGACGGCCCCGTCAGGATGCGGTCGTCCGGTGATTTTATAGGTCAGGCCCGATGGCAGGGTCCAGGTTTCGCAATAACGATCTTCGCGCGCGGCGGAGACGACGTTGGTTAATTTCTCTTTCCAAGTTGAGTAATTCTTGGGCTCGGGCATCATGCGATTTTCGCGCATGTGGTCAAAGAAACTAAGAAGATTTGGCTTGGAGCTTAGGAAATCCACCGGCAAATGGGTGAGGTCAACAAGCGCGGGATTGAACAAAACCAAGCGTCGCTCACGATCAAAAACCGCAAGGCCAATGGGCAAATGCGCAAAGGTCTTTGTCAGTGTCTGGACGAAATTGCGCTGGGCCATTTCCGCTTCGACAAGATTGTCGATACTGCAGGCAAAATGCATCCAGCCAAAATTGTAAGGTCGCGAACTGACTTCGTACCACCGGCGGCTGCCGTCGCCACAAGGCAGGCTCACCCGCGAAGAGCGCGGGCTGTTAGTCGTCGGGGGGGCAAGTTCAAATGGGCAATCGCGGCCAACAGTGTTGCCGGTGTCGGTGCAAATTTGCGCGTAAGCAGGGTTATGCCAAACCACTTCGCCCTTTTGATCCATCTCCCAAATTGGATTGGGCGATGTTTCAATGGCGGCTTCAAGCTTTTGATTTCTGGCGTCTTTTCGTCGGTATTCGAACGCCTTTTCAGAGGACAACGGTTTGCTATGGACCTCAAGCCGAGCGACGTCTTTGTTTTTGGTTAAGGTTAATGTTGTTTCGGTGTCATTCTCGGCGATGAAGTTCGACACGCCAGCTGGAATAACGTCGGGGAGATCGGGGAATTGATCAGACAAAGCTTCCTTGATCTCTGTCCAAGATGTGCCTTTTAGCTGGGTCTGCTCAAGGATATCAGATGCGCTCTCGGTGCTGTCGATGACAACATTTTCTTTGAAAAGGATCGCGATTTGAGGAGTGATAAGTCCGAACGTGGGTGTCGTTTTGGGCTTGAACTTGTACCATGACAGAATGGCAAATCCTGCCAACACGGCCAATCCTGCGCCGATCCCGACACCTATTGCCACAACTTCGTTCACGTTCTCCTGCCTTTCAAAAACTATTAACTCAACCTAGTTAATCAACACTGGTTAACAGTGGGTTAAGCGCGAGCCAGAATGTAGCACGCAATCTGTGGTTGAGTCAAGCTTTGAACGGTTGGTTTTCTCCAACACCGACGCCTTGAAGCGTTGGGGGCGGAACAATGAGGGCGCGCGGCCATACAACCTCGACAATTGCGCCCTTTCGATCGCCTGTGTTGCGGTCAGATTGATAGGGATCAGAGGCATTGGCAAAGCTGAGCTCGGCCCCGGTTCTTTCTAAGAGCGTTTTGGCGATAAATAGCCCCAAACCCATACCCTCATACTCCGGGCGCGCCTTTTTCTCAGAGTCACCCCGTCTGCGACGCACAAACGGATCGCCAATTCGTCCGATCAAATGCGGGGGAAAACCGCGCCCATCATCGAATATTCGAATGGAGATGACATCCTCGGTCCAAAGCGCTTCGACCCAGACAGAGGTGCGGGCAAAATCAACCGCGTTCTGGATCAGATTGCGCAACCCATGGATGATTTCCGGGCGTCTAAGTATCTGGGGTTGGGCGTTTTCACCCCCTGGACCGGGGCCATCTTCGATTAATATTTCTTTGCCGCGGTCTTGATGTGGCTCAGCCGCTTCGCGAATGACTTCGATTAGCGGAGCTTGGCGCATATGCAGATCATCTTTGCCCGCGCGCCCCATGGATCGAAGGATATCCCGGCAGCGGTCGGCCTGTTCGCGGATTAATTCCGCATCTTCCCTCAGCTCTGGTTTGTCCTCAAGCTCATCCACCAACTCGGAGGAGGTCAATTTAATTGTGGCCAGGGGGGTGCCCAACTCATGCGCAGCCGCGGCGACAACCCCGCCGAGATCATTGAGCTTTTGAGCACGAGAAAGCGCCATTTGCGTCGCGGCCAAGGCATCAGACATGGAGTGCATTTCAAGCGTAATTCTCCGCGAATACAAAGAGATAAACAACAGCGCAATGCAGATCGCGATCCATTGGCCAAAGACAAAGATATCAGGAATCCGCAGAATAAACCCATCTTCTGTCCGCAAGGGCAGGTGGAAATTGGCCATGAGCGTCACAAAAATCAGCGCTGTCGATCCCAAAATGAGTGTTGAGCGGAGCGTCAAAACCGATGCAGACACAGTGACAGGGCCCAAAACCAGCAATGAAAACGGGTTGTTTAACCCGCCCGTCAAATAGAGCAAGAAACAAAGTTGCAGCAGGTCAAACATGACCATGAGGAAGTTTTCAGTCTCGCTCAGGCGTTTGTTTTCTGGGAAAACAAAGATCGCGATCAGATTGCCAACAATCGAAACGCCAATCGCCAGATAGCACAGCCCCAATTCAAGCTGCAGATTGTACATCCTCTGCGCCACGGTGATCGCGGTGATCTGTCCGACAATCGCAACCCATCGCAGCAAGATCATCGTCCGCAGCCGAATCCAATTGCTGCGTTGGTCTTCGCTGATCAGGCCGAGTTCACTTTGTGTCATGTGCGTCCTTTCCCCTCTTGCATGGGGTGATCCAAGTGTTACCTGTGCCCAAGCTTGATTGAAAGGGAGAGAGCCATGTCGCGTCTGGCCGCCATATCCGCCTCTGTTGCCGTTGTCGCATTGATCGGGGTGACAGCCTACATGACATTGGGCGACTCTTCTGATGATCCGTTTGAGCAGTGCCGAACCGGTGCCGTTGCTGGCGGCGGGGCCACAATCGGCGGGCCGTTCACTTTGGTTAACGCCAAGGGCGACACAGTCACCGATACAGACGTGATCACAGAACCGTCGTTGGTCTATTTCGGCTATACGTTTTGCCCTGACGTTTGCCCGTTCGACACGGCGCGCAATTCAGAAGCCGTTGATCTTCTCGCTGAGCGGGGGATCAGCGCAACACCGATCTTTATCTCAATCGACCCGGAACGTGATACACCGGAAGCGGTGGGTGATTTTGCTTTCAACAACCACGAAAAGATGATTGGCCTGACGGGAACACCCGAGCAAGTCAAAGCGGCGTCCAAGGCGTACCGCACCTATTACAAAGCGCAGCCCGCCGAGGATGAATATTATCTGGTGGACCATTCGACCTTTACATATCTGGTGTTGCCGGAGGTCGGATTTGTCGAATTCTTCCGCCGCGAAACCACCCCGGAACAGATGGCAGATCAGGTCGCCTGTTTTGCCCAAGCGGCAGCAAAGTGACAAACCGGGTTTGACCATGCCAGATTGCGCATATAATACTTGGTGTTATTGGCGGGATTACGTCCGGGGAGGATAAGCATTTGGCAGAACGCAGCATCGAGGAACTCGGCGACGATAGATCTCTGCTACTTGTGGATGATGACGAACCCTTTTTGCGGCGATTGGCCAAAGCAATGGAAAAGCGCGGATTTGAGGTTGAGACGGCTGGATCCGTTGCAGCCGGTTCCGCCGTCGCCACAGCCCGCCCCCCGGCCTATGCAGTCGTCGATTTACGACTTGAGGATGGCAATGGTCTGGATGTTGTCGAAGTGCTGCGCGAAAAACGCCCCGACAGCCGTGTCGTGGTTTTGACAGGATATGGCGCGATTGCCACGGCGGTTGCTGCGGTCAAAATCGGTGCGACAGATTATCTTTCCAAACCTGCCGATGCCACTGACATCATGAATGCTTTGCTGGCCAAGGGCGATGACTTGCCGCCACCGCCAGAAAACCCGATGAGCGCGGATCGCGTGCGTTGGGAGCATATTCAACGGGTCTATGAACTGTGTGATCGCAACGTGTCGGAAACAGCGCGTCGGTTGAACATGCATCGTCGGACATTGCAGCGCATTTTGGCAAAACGCAGCCCGCGTTAAAGCGTAAATTTACGACAGATCGCACCGGGCCGGGTTTGGTAGACTTGGAACCCCATTGCTCCGTAATAGGCTTGGCCTTCGTCATTCCTATCGGCGATGGTTGCGTCTATCGCCGGGATTTTCGCGGCCTTGGCAGCGGTCAGTGTTTGTTGAAACAGGCCTCGCCCGATCCCACGGCCGCCCATGCCTTCGGCGACATATGACCCAATGATGCCCCATCCCGGTGTGACCCCATATTCGTTGTTTTCCACAGCCAAACGAAGGGATTGAAACCCGACGACTCTCTCCTGATCGAGTGCGACTGTGCACATCAGACTGTCACGGTGTTCGATATAATGGGCCAAAATGTGGTCAACGGAATAGGGTCTTGGACTATCCCATCGCTGCAAAATAGCATGTAAAAGCTGGCTCATACCAAGGGCATGGCCAGCGTTCGCGGTTTGAAAAACGATTGTCATGGCGTGAAACTAATACGTACAAGCCGAGAGGCAAGTCGATTAGAGCAAAGAGATCTGAGCCCGAGCCGATACGGCTTCTTCTTCCAGCTTGTTGGTCTCGGCGATGTACCAATCAATACCGGTTTGGCCTTGCGACTGGGCGGCAACCAACGCTTCTTTTGCTTGTCGTGCCTGTCCGGCACTCAGCGTCAGGGCTTGGGCCAATTCGCTCCGAACGGTGCGGATTTCCGATAGGCGCGCATCATATGCGGCCTGAGTCGTGGCACCATGTGTCAGGTCTGCCTTAAGCTGAGCGATCTCGGCATCTTGTTTTGCCATTAGGTTGGACACGCCACCCGCGACAACTTCCATCTGGTCGTTGGTTTTGCGCAGGCTTGGCAAAATACGGTTCAGTTCGACGAGCTCAACACGTCGATTCACCTGGGCCTTGCCAGCGGCGTTGCCCGCAACGCCACCCAAAACACCACCAACCAAAGCGGCCTGAGCGCATTTCGCTTTGGAGCCGCCAACGACCGCCAAACCGCAGCCCGCAACGGCACCAATTGCGGCGCCCTTGAACGTGGTTTTGCGCACCAAATCCTTGGACATGCGATCCAAGGCATGCGCTTGATTGGTTAACAGGCGTTCCTGATCAGATTGAACCGCAGGTAGAACATCGCGGTTCATAGACGACGCAAATGGCGTTTTGGTCTGGGCGCAACCGGCAATTGTCAAAACAAGTAGGGCGGCAAAGGCTGATTTCAGGCGAAACACAGGCGGTCTCCAATGGTGAGAGGCAGGGGAAATTCCCTTGTTGCCGTGTTTATGTCCGTCAATTGGGGCGAGATTGTGGAGAATTTGTTTCCAATGGGAGGAAAATTAACCTTTTAACGCTGATTGCAAAACATAGCGTTTGAGAATCTTGTCGACCGATTGCCCATCCGCCAAGGCCACACCCTTTTTGGTGCCGTAATCTTCAAATCCACGGCTTTGATAATAGGCGAGGCCACCATGGTTGTCGGCCCGGATATTGGCATTGATCCACGCATAGCCAAGCTGATGCGCGGCCGCTTTGGTTTTTTCGAAGAGCTTGGATCCGATGCCCATTTTGACTTTGCCAACCTTGGCAAAGGTGGCGATATCAACGGCTTGGGCGGGTAAGTCATCTTGGGGTGTGATAAGCTGAAACCCCAAAATGTCGCCTTTGTCATCCTCGGCGACATGCCACGCCGAGACCTCGGAATGGGTGGCCATCCAATCCTGAATGTCTTTGGCTGTGACGTGTTCCGTCAAAGCGGTCGTCCCGCCTTGGGCAATGATTTCATTCAATAATTCAGCCATCTGGCGGGTGTCTAAGACCCCGGCCCTTCGAACGGTTATCATGGCATTTGCCTAAGCAGAGCGTCATGGCGCGCGGTGAAATCCTGGCGGGCTTCGACCGGGGGGCGGAGACGAATATGCAGATCGGCGATGATGTCGAGGTTGGGGGCACCAAACAGTTTGTCCGCTTCTTCGCGGGTGAACCCGGCGATTTCAACCGCCTCCATCCATGCGCTGATCCGATCGGCGTTTTTGATCAGTTTTTTCAACCGAACCGGGGTCGCCGAACGCAGGCCAAACCGAATGTGAATGGCGGCGGTCAGGCGTTTGTCGAGCTCTTCGTAATCGGGGCCAACGGCGGCTTTGACGGGTGAGATCATGTCGCCAATCACATATTCGGGCGCATCGTGAAGCAGCGCGGTGAGCCGTTCTGCGGGCGTGGCTTTGGGGTGAATACGGCCAAAAAGCTCTTCGACCAACAGCGAATGTTCGGCGACGGAATAGGCAAAATCACCTTTTGTTTGCCCGTTCCAGCGCGCGACAAACGCAAGGCCATGGGCAATATCTTCGATCTCGATGTCAACCGGGGTCGGATCCAAGAGATCCAGTCGACGACCAGATAACATGCGTTGCCATGCCCGCGTTTGCTTTGTTGCCATTTCGCCACCCTCATCTTGTCGTGCTGCGACATTGCCGCCTAGCCTAAACCTTTGGGATCACATGCCGCCAACCAACACGAGACGACACGCATTTGGGTTTATGGCCGATCTGGTCCCATAACTGAACCGAGGGGGACACGGTCTTCTCCCGGCGTGCCCTCTTCTTTACCAAAGCAATAGAAAAGGCGCATGTCATGTTCAAGCGTCTGATAAAGTCGGCCCTTGATTTTTGGGACGACCGCAATGGCCCCGCACGGAACCAGGCGTTTTGAGGTCAAACCTGGTCAAACCGAAGAGGGCATTCCACGCCAGGTTTCTGATTTTGTAAGCCGAGAATTAGCCTTTATGACAGAAGTGTGAATAGCTCGCTTTGCAAGTTTATCCGCGTTGCTTGCGGGTCTTGGGAATGATAGGTCCGTCGCCAACCGACCAATCAACCGGAGATAGGCGCATGGCCGCAGATTACATTGTCAAAGACATTTCGCTGGCTGAGTTCGGCCGCAAAGAGCTCGACATTGCCGAAACCGAAATGCCGGGCCTGATGGCTCTGCGCGATGAATTTGGCGAAGCCAAGCCGCTGAGCGGATCGCGGATTGTTGGCTCATTGCACATGACCATCCAAACCGCAGTGTTGATTGAAACGCTTGTCGCCTTGGGTGCCGATGTGCGCTGGGCGTCGTGCAATATCTTTTCGACACAGGACCATGCCGCGGCTGCGATTGCCGAGGCAGGCGTTCCGGTCTTTGCAATCAAGGGGCAAAGCCTTGAAGAGCATTGGGATTATTTGGATAAATCGTTCATGTTCCCTGAGGGTGCCAACCTGATCCTGGACGATGGCGGCGACGCGACGCTGTATGTGTTGCTTGGCGCACGGGTCGAAGCCGGTGAGGTCGACTTGATCGAAGTCCCGACATCCGAAGAAGAGGAAGTGATCTTTAAGCAGATCAAAAAGCGGATGGCGGCGACCCCAGGCTGGTTCACCAAAACGCGCGAAGCGATCCTCGGTGTGTCGGAAGAAACCACCACAGGTGTGCACCGCCTCTATGACCTTGCGAAAAACGGTCAGCTGCCCTTCCCGGCAATCAACGTAAACGACAGCGTGACCAAGTCGAAATTCGACAACAAATACGGCTGTAAAGAATCGCTGGTCGACGGTATTCGCCGCGCCACTGACACGATGATGGCCGGCAAAGTGGCCGTTGTTTGCGGCTATGGCGATGTTGGCAAAGGCTCTGCTGCGTCTCTGTCGGGTGCCGGCGCGCGTGTCAAAGTGACCGAGGCCGATCCGATTTGCGCCTTGCAGGCCGCGATGGATGGGTTTGAGGTTGTTCTGCTCGAAGATGTGGTCGACAGCGCCGATGTCTTCATCACAACAACCGGCAACAAAGACGTCATCCGCATCGAGCATATGCGCGAGATGAAGAACATGGCGATCGTCGGCAACATTGGTCATTTCGACAACGAAATTCAGGTTGCCTCGCTCAAGAACCACAAGTGGACCAACATCAAAGATCAGGTCGACATGATCGAAATGCCGTCTGGCAACAAGATCATCCTGCTGTCCGAGGGGCGTTTGCTCAACCTTGGGAATGCGACAGGCCATCCATCCTTTGTGATGTCCGCCAGCTTTACCAATCAGGTGTTGGCGCAGATGGAGCTTTGGACAAATGGCGATGAATACCAGCCCGGTGTTTTCATCCTGCCAAAGCATTTGGACGAGAAGGTCGCACGCCTGCATTTGGGCCGTATCGGCGTCAAGCTGACAACGCTCTCAGACGAGCAAGCGGCTTACATCGGCGTCAAGCCAGAAGGCCCGTTCAAGCCTGAACATTACCGCTACTAAGCATTTGGGGCGGGCGTCTTGCCCGTCTCTTCAGGGCCAAGGTGAGAGACAATTGTGTCGATCAGTTTGGCCCTTTTCACTGGTTTTGCCAGAAAACCGTTCATACCCGAGGCGTGGCAGGCTTTGCGATCTTCCGGCATTGCATTTGCTGTCAACGCTAAGATCGGCGTATTGCCCGCGCTCTGGTTTTCTTCAATTCTTCGAATGATTTGCGTCGCCTCGTGCCCGTTCATTTCTGGCATGGCAATGTCCATCAAAACGAGATCGGGGTGCAAGCTTTCAAACATCTCAACGGCTTCTAGACCGTTGTTGGCCAGGTTGATCTTTACACCGGTGGTTTTGAGAAGTTTTTGGACGATCAGTTGATTGGTCAAATTGTCTTCTGCCAACAAAATTTGAATGTCTGACAAGTCGGGATCGTTGTGATTGACATTGGGTTTCTGCTCAATCGAAATTGCGGTTTTCGGATGGATCACCCTCCTGAGAATTGTCGTAAATTCCCTTAGGTTCACAGGTTTTCGAACAGATCCAGCGAAGCCCCGATCTTTAATGTCGCTGGCAGACAGGCACTGGGCGGCATGTTGCATGTAAATGCACGGGAAATCCGATTCCGGGCCCAGGGTTTTTATCAATGCCTCGCACTGTGCATCTTGCAATTCACTGTCCAGGAGACAGGCATCCGGTTTTATCCCTTGGTCACGTAATGTTTTCAGCCTTTGAACAGCATCCTTACCGCCTGAGCAGGAGACGGGCACAGCCCCCAACCGCTGCAAAGTCTTGCACAAGGATCGGTTCAAGCTTGGCCTGTCAGCGACAACCAAAACCTGTTTGCCGGTCAAGGCGCTGTGAGATTCGGCCCAGAATTCTTTACTGTCACGCGAACATTCAAGTGCCTTGAGTGGCAGGCAGATTTCGAATTCAGACCCCTTCCCAAGGTCAGACACCACGGACAGGCTTCCGTTCATAAGTTTGATCAGTTCGATTGTAATCGTTAGCCCAAGGCCGACACCGTCGAATTGCCGGGTGACCCCATTGTCAATTTGCGCAAAGGCTTCGAAAACCCGATCCAGTTGATCTTCGGCCAAACCGACGCCGGTATCGGACACGCAGATGGAAACGTCACCGTTGTCAGTTCGGCCCAGGGTCATGTTGACATGCCCGACCATCGTGAATTTGGCAGCGTTCCCCACGACGTTGAGCAGACATTGCCGAATACGCGCGGCATCCCCTTCAAAACAAAGGGTATCTGGCATGTCACTATCAATCGTTATCTCAATTGATTTGGCGGAGAGTTCCGGCGCACAAATGGCGGCAACATCTTCGCAGAGTTCACGCAAATTGAACGGCGCAGTGATCAGTTCCATTTTGCCCGAGTCGATTTTGGAGAAATCAAGAACGTCATTAATGATGCGCACAAGAGCATTGGAGCTTTGGGAGATTGTTCCCACAATCGAGCTTTGTTCAGGGCTCAAATCTGAACGCTCCAACAGGTCAAACATCCCAATAATGCCGTTCATCGGGGTCCGAAGTTCATGGCTCATCTGAGTTAAGAAAGCCGATTTGGCCTGTTCTGCGGTTTCGGCGCGGCGGCGTTCCTTGTTCAAATGTACGACCATGTTTCTCATGCGGAACCAAAGCGTTAGGACGAAGCCAAATGGAATAACCATTGCGGCAATGATCAACAAACCAACGGTGAGTATCAGTGCGGCGAACAGCGACCGCACGTCTGTCGCGGCCTCGCTGACATCAAGGTAGGCTTCGAAAACACCGATGAGCTGACCGTCCAATACAATAGGAATGTAGGCCTCTGCGTAGTGATCGGGGGCGTTAATATCATGTTGTCCATCACATATTTCGGTCGAGGGTTCACCGGTCGCCAGAACATGATTGAGGTGCGCATTGGTGCCGTCGTGATCATGATGCAAATGCGGCGCGACTTCGCCATCCCCTGATTCCAGAACCAGATGACCATGCGTGTTGTAAATTTTGAACCGAAAAACGTCGGACGAGTTCCGATAACTTGCAAACCTGGTTTGGTCCGCGGCGGAAAGGGGGGTGCCATTGATCCAGGACTGAAGCTTATCTTCTTCGATAGATAAAAACCGAAACCACATTTCTGCGGATTGCTGGGCCCGAGCCGTCATCTCACCCTTTGCAATGGACAAACTTGCCCGACTTCCCAGCCAAAGGCACAAGGAAAGCGCGGCGAAGGATACCAGAAAGACAGAGACAGTGCGTCGCATAGAGACAGTTACCTATTGGGCTTCTGTCGTTGTTAACGAAACATTCTTAATGGTCGTTGAAGCGCATCGATGGATTATCAATTTCGCGGTAAAAACTTTTTGCAATTTGTCTTTATCTAATACGGATGTGCATCAAGGTCCCCCGCGCCCGTTTGTAGGTAGGCGCGGGGAACTGTGCTTTAGAGGTCTTCGCCGAACCCAAAGGTTTCAGTGACATAATCAATGTCTTTGTCACCGCGACCGGACAGGTTGATCAAGATCGATTTGCCCGGATTTTTGGGCGCTTCGCGTTGGGCAAAAGCGACGGCATGGGCGCTTTCGAGTGCGGGAATAATGCCTTCGTGACGGCTCAGATCGTAGAAGGCTTTGAGCGCCTCTTTGTCATTTGCAGCGGTGTAATTGGCTTTGCCGGTGCGATAAAGATGCGCGTGTTCGGGCCCGACGCCGGGGTAATCAAGGCCGGAAGCGACGGTATGAACAGGCGCTGGTTCGCCGGATTCGTCCTTGAGAACCATGGTGCGGAAACCGTGAATATCGCCGTCTTCTCCGTAGGTTATGGTAGCGGCATGTTCGCCGAGCTTGGACGATGTGCCAAGCGGTTCAACGCCATAAAGCTGGACGTCATCATCAATAAAGCCCGCAAACAAGCCCATCGCATTAGACCCTCCGCCAACACAGGCGGCGACAATGTCAGGAAGCTCACCCGTCATTTCCATGAATTGCTCACGCGCTTCTATGCCGACGATATGCTGAAAATTGCGCACCATCATTGGGAAGGGGTGCGGGCCAACGACGGACCCGATCGCAAACAGTGCCTGGTCGGCCTGCGGAACATAGGCCTGAAAGGCGCTGTCGACCGCTTCTTTGAGAGAGCGACCGCCAAAACCAACAGGCACAACCGTCGCGCCAAGAAGTTTCATGCGGGTGACGTTGGGCGCTTCTTTTTCGATGTCGATCTCACCCATGTGGATCTCACATTCCATACCGAAATAGGCGGCCGCAGTGGCCAAGGCGACGCCGTGTTGACCGGCCCCGGTTTCGGCCATCAGCTTGGTTTTACCCATATGTTTGGCAAGCAACGCCTCGGCCATACAGTGGTTTAGCTTGTGCGCGCCGGTGTGGTTGAGGTCTTCGCGCTTGGCATAAATCTGGGCACCGCCGGCCAAGTTGGACAGGTTTTTCAGATGCGAAACAGGTGTTGGGCGGCCCTGAAAATGCTTGCGGATATAGCGCAGGTCGCGAATGAACTCCGACGATTTGGAGATCTTGTCATAGGCTTCACGAATTTCCTTGAAATGCGGCTCTAGCGGGGGTGGCAATTGTGCCCCGCCGTAGTCGCCAAAAAAACCGTCCTGGTTCGGTGTGTTCTTTAAATAAGACGTCATTTTGTGCCTCCCTCAAATCTGTGTCTTGTGTGCGTCTGGGGCAATACTGCGCAGGACGGCAGGCCGAACAAGCCGCGTTTTGGTCGCAGGGGGCGCGCATCGTGCAAGACAGCAAAAAGCCCTGCCAAAATGACAGGGCTGATCACGAGACATTTTTTGGGGATTTACGCAGGAATGCGCAGCACCTGACCGGGGTAGATTTTGTCAGGGTCGCTCAGCATGGGCTTGTTTGCCTCAAAAATCTCGGTGTAGCGGGCACCATTGCCAAGCGCTTTTTCCGCGACTTTCCAAAGGCTGTCGCCCTTTTCCACAGTGTGGAATTTTGGTTCTTCGCCGCCAAGGTTGTCTTCGACCTTGGTCACGCCGTCGACATTGCCCACTGCAAGGATGACTTTTTCCTTGGTTTCCTGATCGACATCGCCGGAGACGGTCACTGTTTCGCCGTCGACTTTGATCTCAACATTGTCGGCATCCAGACCAAGATCGGCGACTTCTTTTTTGAGATCGTCCGCTGTGGGGGCAACTGCGGCGACTTTCTTGCCACCTCTGAAAAAGTCAAAAAGACCCATAACCGTGTTCTCCTAATTGGTTAGCGGCTTTGTAGCGGTCGCATTGGGCGGCTTACAGGGGAAATTCGCGCCGGGTTGGTCATGCACTGGGGGCGTTACGCGGTGAGAGTGGACACAAACCCGTCGCGTAAGACGGCCGGATCATAGGCTTTGCGCGCAAAGACCTCGCGTAGCATAGGTTCAAAATGCTCTAGTGGCAGCATGTCGTAATCAGGGTCAAAGGAGGATTGATCCCAGCGCTCGCAAAAGGCGGCGCAATTGGCAAAACATGGATGATCTTTGAACTGATCGCGGGCGTTTTCATCCCAGTTATAGTGGTGCGCATAATACAGCATCTGAAAAATGCCGTGATGTTCGACCACCCAAGCCACATCCCAGCGCACAAATGGCCGGATCACTTCGGCGCTGAAACGGTCATGGTTTTGCGGCGCAAGGCCATCACCGATGTCATGCAACAACGCGCCAATGATCCAATCGATATCCGCGCCATCATTCTGGGCGCGGGTTGCGGCCTGGAGCCCGTGTTGCAAACGGTTGATCTTGTACCCTTCAAGCGAGGCAGACCCCTGTCGGCGCAATTCGTCGAGAATGCGATCTGCGGTCAGGTTCAGGTAGGGTTTTTCAAGCTCCTGCAAGAGCAGGTATTCTTCCTTTGTGCCGTCTTTCATCTGGGTGAAAGAGACTGTTTTTTTGTCCATGCCAGTGCCCCTTGTTTGGGTCAGGGTATCAGGGTTGGCCAAGGGCTGCTTGTTTTGTTGCGACCCGGTGATGGCGTAGATTGACCGGTGGGAAACCTGCGCGCTTTTCCCATTACAACGGCGCTTGGGATGATTACCCTTGATTCGGTGGGGCTTTGCAGCCATCAATTTAGAATATTTAGGGCAGAACGCCGGAAGACGAGGGAGTTACCAATGGGCAAGCGTGACGAGCTGATCGCAAAATACGCCGATGATCTGAAAAACAAATGCGGCATGGAGCCAGATATGGACCTGCTGACCAAAGTGACCATCGGTTGCGGGCCAGCGATCTATAACGACGATGCGTCAACGGTTGCCGGGTCTCAGGAATCGGAGCTGGAAACTGTAAAAAACAATTTCCTGATCAAGAAGCTGGGCCTTGCTGATGGTCCTGAGCTGATGGAAGCAATCAATCAAGCGATTGAAACATACGGAAAATCCGAGCGGAACAAATACCGCGCGGTGTTCTACTATCTGTTGGTCAAGCAGTTCGGAAAAGAGTCGGTTTACGGCTAATCTGACGTTTTTACGACTGCCTAAGGCCTCCGATGCTCGGGGGCCTTTTTCGTTTGGAGCGCTGCGATGATCAAAACGGCCTGCCATTGCGGCGCTGTTCAACTTGAATTCGATGACACGCCTGAATTTGCGGTGTCCTGCAATTGTTCGATTTGTCACCGGCTTGGGGCGCACTGGATTTATGCACAGACGTCGAATGTCACCATTCAGGGGCAGACGCAGGCCTATGCGCATGGGGATAAAAACATCGCATTTCATAGGTGTCAGACTTGCGGATGCACAACCCATTGGTCCAATTTGAATGACCCGAAAGAGGGGCGCATGGCGGTGAACATCCGGCTCGCGGATCGCGATTTAGCCTCCAAAATTCCGCTGCGGTTATTTGATGGCGCTGAGAGTTGGACGTTTTTGGATTGAACGCGGTTAACAGTTTCCATGCATAATTGCTTGAAATTGCAGATATTCGGAGTTTGCCAGAAAGCTGTGGCGCGGCTATGGTGATAAAGAACCGGCTAGAAGGCTGGGACCAAGATTCAGCTACACGTGTGGTGCGTAGGGAGCACGTGGGTGAGCGGAGGGTTCCGGTATGCTGGAATCCTCCGTACTTTTTTAAAACAGCGTCAAAACCAAGCCCATGACCGCGCAGGCAATTGTCGCATAGCCGCCATCAATCAGAGTGAGTTTGATGGGACGGCCGACATAGGCGTTGTTGATACCGATCCATGGGCTGATGAAAAACAGACCAATACCGAGCCCGGCAACAAGGCCTTTGCCCAGTGTGTCGATGTTGGCCAGTTCAAAAACATGGCGCATCATGCCCGCGACAATCAACTGAAGCAAAAATGTTGAGACATAGAGCATTGGGTTTGCGGCATTGGCGGGTTGTCCGTCGTCTCCGCGCTCTACACCTGATGCGTCCATCCATGGCTTGGACAATTTCATATAATACGCAGCGCCAACCGCAAAAGAGGCGACGGCTGCCACTAAGACATTGATGACTTCGAGCATTCTGCCCTCCTGTTCGTCACAAGACGTTCCACAAGGTCAGTTTGCCGCACAACTGTGGATGCGCCTAGGGGGAAATCCCGGCCATGGCGCAGATCACTTGCCATTCTGCGTCGGTGACTGGCTGCACAGACAATCTTGAGCTTTTGACCAAGGCCATTTCGGACAATTCGGGGTGGGCTTTGACCTGTTCAAGTGTCACAGGCGTTTTGACCGGCGCCACGGCGCGAATGTCGACACACTCCCAACGATCATCGTCGGTGGTGCTGTCAGGATGGGCCTCGGCGCAGATTTCGACCACACCAACCACGGCTTTTTCTTTTTGCGAATGATAGAAAAATCCGCGGTCGCCTATGGCCATGTCCCGCATGAAATTGCGGGCCTGATAATTGCGCACGCCGTCCCATTCTTCGCCCACATCGCCTTTGGCGACTTGCATGTCCCACGACCATGTGGACGGCTCGGATTTGAACAGCCAGTAGCGCATCAGATCACCTTGTTCCACGCAATCAGTTCGGATGAGGCAAACAGCCCAGCTTTGGTATAGGGATCATGGGCCACCCAATCTTGTGCGGCGGCCATATCGTGCAGGTCCAAAATAACCAGCGATCCACACATTTCGCCGTCATCATCCAAAAGCGGACCGGCTTGGGCAACATTGGTGGCCTTGAGGTATTCCACATGCGCCGGGCGGTGTTCGAGACGAATAGAAAGCGCGCCGGGTTTGTCTTTGGCGATAAAGGCGATGAGCATGGTTATTCTTCCTTAAGTGGGCGGTTGAGCAATTGGGTCATGATCTGATCTACGGTGACGCGCCCAAGGGTCAAGGCGGCCACTGCGCGGCAGATCGGTAAGGACATGCCGGTATCCATTGCGATGCGGTCCATCGCTTGGGCTGTGGCCGCACCTTCGACGGTGACATTTGGATCAAAGGCCTGTTTTCGGCCCAGAGCGAGGCCGAGTTTATAGTTGCGCGACAAATCTGACGTGCAGGTCAGTGCCAAATCACCCAAGCCCGACAGGCCAGCCATTGTTTCGGGTTTCGCCCCGCGCGCGGCTGCAAATCGGGTCATCTCGGCAAAGCCACGGGTCATCAGCGCCGCACGGGCACTATCGCCAAGACCCGCGCCAATCGCTGCGCCACAGGCAATGGCCATGACGTTTTTCAACGCGCCGCCAAGTTCGGCACCAACGGTATCGGTGCTGCGATAGAGACGAAGGGTCGGGGTGGACAGTTGGTGTTGAACATCCTTGCCCACGGCGTCATCACAACAGGCAAGCGTGAGAGCAGTGGGCAGACCGCGCGCAATGTCGGCCGCAAAGCTGGGGCCGGTTAGAATGGCCGAAGTGGCCTCGGGTTTGGCCGATGAAAGAATGCCAACGGGGCCCAGACCTGTGCGCAAATCGACACCTTTGCAACAGGCGACCAGCGCTTTGCCCTCCAAAGACGCCGGGACTCGATTCAACAGGCCCGACAGGCTTTGCATCGGGGTCGAGAACAGCAAGATGTCCTGCGCCAAGGCTTGGTCCAGATCGGCCGTGATGGTGATATTGTCTGGCAACACGTGGTCGGGAAGTCGCGGGCTTTGGCGGGTTTTTTCCAAGGTGGAAACATCCCGCGCCCAAAGAGCCACCGGGCCGTTTTGAGCCAAGGAAATAGCCAACGCCGTGCCGAATGCCCCGGCACCGAGCACAGAAACGCTCATGCTTTGGCCCCCTTTTTGCCTGATCCAAGCAGAGGCGCGGCGTTCTGGTCAAGCGGCCAGCGCGGGCGGGCGGACAATGTCATGTCGTTGATGTGACCTGCGTCAAACAATTCGGACCCAGCATAGGCAATCATCGCGGCATTATCGGTACAAAGCGCCAAGGGCGGCGCAGTAAATGCAAGGCCCGTTTGAGCGCAAACAGTCTCTAATGCGGCCCGAAGCGGCATATTTGCGGCGACGCCGCCAGCAACGGCAAGGGCGGGCTCAGCCGGGTTTTCCTTGAGGTATTCCATGATTGCGCGCCGTGTTTTCTTGGCCAGGACATCGCGGATCGCCGCCTGAAAACCGGCGCAAAGGTCGTTTTGATCTTGGACGGACAAACCGCCTTTTTCTGCGATCAACTGATCGCGCTGACGGAGGAGTGCTGTCTTGAGCCCCGAAAAAGACAGGTCACAGCCGGGCCGATCCAACAAGGGGCGGGGAAAGCGAAAGCGCTTTTCGTCACCCGACTTGGCGGCGGTTTCAACAGACGGGCCACCGGGCTGGGGCAGGCCCAGCAATCGGGCGGTCTTGTCAAAGGCTTCACCGGGCGCATCGTCAATCGTCCCGCCAAGGCGGGTAAATTCCTGAACGCTGCGCACGATCAAAAACTGGCAATGCCCCCCAGAGACCAAGAGCATCAAGTAGGGGTATTGCAGGCCATCCGTTAGGCGCGGGGTCAAGGCATGCCCGGCTAAATGGTTGACGCCAATCAAAGGTTTGCCAAGCCCTGCAGACAGCCCTTTGGCCATCATAACGCCCGACAACACGCCGCCAATCAGCCCCGGTCCGGCGGTGACCGCAATTGCATCGACCTCGCCGAGCGTCACATCTGCCTCGTCCAGAGCCTGTTTGATGGCACCATCCAAGCGTTCGGCATGGGCCCGCGCGGCGATTTCTGGAACGACTCCGCCGAATTGCGCATGCAACTGCGCCTGTCCCAAAACAACTGACGACAACACCGCGCGCCCACGCAAAAGCGCTGCTGCGGTATCGTCACAGCTGCTTTCCAGCCCTAGAATGAGGGGAGATTTCATCGGGTCTTTCCACTGTGTTGTCTGTGTGGGCCGTTGCCTTGTGTGAGGGCAGGGAGTACCACCCACAAAGGCGCGCGACAATCCCGGAGCGAGAATGCGAGACGCTAAGCCCATATTGCTGATGACGCGCCCAACGGCGCGGTCTGAGGCATTTCTTGCTCAGCTGCCGGACCGCTCTGCGTTTACCGCAATCATGTCCCCGGCAATGGGCATAGAGTTTATGGGCGACTTGCCCGACATGACCCGGTTTAAAGGTGTCATTTTCACATCTGTGAATGGCGTAACGGCGTATGCCCGCCAAAATGGCCCGTGTTTGCAGGCGTTTGCAGTGGGTGGCGCGACCGCCTTGGCCGCGCAAGATGCTGGGCTGGCGGTGCAGAGCGCAGACGGGAATGCCGATGATCTGGTGAATTTGCTGACTGAGCAACAGAACCCCGGCCCGTTTTTGCATGTCCGCGGGACGCACAGCACCGGCGATGTGGCCAAACGCCTAACCGACGCCGGGATCGTGACAATTGAAGCGATTTTGTACGATCAGCCGAAATTGCCGCTGTCATCGCAAGCTTGTGATGCTTTGATCGGAGAAATCCCCGTGATCGCGCCGGTTTTTTCGCCCAGAACAGCAGCACTGCTGGCAAAAAATCGCATTAAAGCGCCGCTTCTTGTCGCGGCTATGAGCGAAGCGGTGGTCAAGCCGCTTTTGGGGCTTCATATAACAGAGTTGAAAATTGCAGCACGACCTGAGTCGATTCATATGGCGAATCTGGTCACCGATCTGCTGGAATCGGTACGTGCAAGAGATTATGGGTCCGGGCAATGACCGGGTGTGTTGAAAGGGTGGCGGAACGTGGCAAAGTCCAAAAAAGGCAAAACTGACAACGTGCAGTCAAAAGCCGAAGAGATCGTTGAAGCGGTAGAAACCGAAGCGGAGGCCGTTGTTGATGACACGGTTTCGGATGCGACTGACACGGTCGAAGAGGCCGTTGAGGTTGTAGAAGAGGTCGCATCTGAAGATCCGGTTGAGGATGTCGTCGCAGAGGATGAGCCTGTGGATGCTGATGGCACGCAGGTGGATGAGCCGCTGACCGAGCCTGAGCCAGAATCAGAGATCGAGGCGGAAGACACTGTCGATGAACTCATCGAGGCTGTGGATGACGCGCTGCCAGACGAGGGGCCCACGTCAGAGCCTGACGCAGCTAGTGAACCTCAGGTCATTCGTGAAACCACCATCGAAAAGAAAAGCGGATTTATGTCGACCGCTTTGGGCGGTGTTGTCGCGGCGGCGATTGGTTTTGGCGCGGCACAATTCACCGATGGGCAGCTGCCGTTTATGGGAAAACCAGCGCCAAACCCGTTCGAAGAAGAAGCGCGCGGCGCGCTCACCGCGCAGGGCGAACAGCTTACGACATTGGCCACGCAGGTTGAAACCACCAAGAAGGCCGTCGAGATCATTGATCTGACACCGATCACCAATTCGGTGGCCGGGATCGAAGATAAAATCGCTGGAACCGAGGCGACGCTCAAGGCGATTGGTGATGAGTTGGCTGGGTTTGACAGCCGCCTGACAGCGATTGAAAAAGCGCCGCTTTCTGACGCGGTGTCACCTGAATCAATCGCAGCCTATGAGCGCGAATTGGATGCGCTGCGCAAATCAATCACTGATCAACAAGCCGCTCTTGAAGCGCAAAAAGTTGAAATTCAGTCGATGGCTGCTGATGCGGTTGAGGCCGAGTCAAACGCCGAAGAAAAAGCAAAACTGGCTGCGAGCCGCGCGGCTTTGGCTGAAGTTGTTACCCTGGCTCAGACCGGTAAGCCGTTTGCGGCACCACTTGGCATTTTGAGCGGCAACGGTGTCGCCATTCCCGATGCTCTGAGCACAGCGGCGGCTGATGGTGTCCCAACATTGGCGGCATTGACGTCTGACTTTCCGGGTTTGGCGCGCAAAGCGCTTGACGCTGCTCGCAAAACGGCCACCGGCGAAGACGGCGGCGGCGGACTTGCCGGCTTTTTGCAAACCCAGCTTGGCGCGCGTTCGGTCACACCCAGAGAGGGCGATGACCCCGATGCGGTTTTGTCACGCGCCGAAGCCGCCGTTAAGGCGGGTGATTTAGAAACAGCAACTTCCGAGATCGCCGCGCTGCCCGAAGCAGCTCAGGCGGAACTGGGTGATTGGTTGGCACAGGCCGGGATGCGCAAAGACGCATTGGCGGCGGCGGCCACGCTCGCTCAAGAATTGAACAAACAGTAAGGGTCACGAAAATGCTTTGGTCACTTATCAAAATTATCGTGTTCGCCGGCCTTGTGGCGGCGCTGACCTTTGGTACCGGCTACCTGATGGAGAGCGAAGGCGGCATCATGCTTCAAGTCGCCGGAAAGGAATATACCCTTGGTCCGGTTCTGTCCGTTTTGGCGGCGGTCGTTCTTGTGGTTGTTCTTTATGTTCTCTTTAAACTCGCGGGTTTTCTGGTCGCGCTGTTGCGGTTCATCAACGGCGACGAAACTGCCTTCAGCCGGTATTTTGATCGCAACCGCGAGCGCAAAGGATATCAGGCTTTGTCCGAAGGGATGATGGCGCTGGCATCAGGCGAAGGTCAGTTGGCCATTGCCAAGGCGAAAAAGGCAAACAAATACCTCAATAAACCCGAGCTGACGGATCTTTTGACCGCGCAGGGTGCCGAGATGGTTGGTGATAGCCAAAAGGCAGAGGAAGTTTTCAAACGCCTGCTGAGCAACGAACAAACCCGTTTTGTCGGTGTGCGTGGCCTGATGAAGCAAAAGCTTGAGGCCGGTGACACGGAAACGGCGCTGAAACTTGCTGAGCGTGCATTTGTGATCAAACCCAAGCATGGTGAAGTTGGCGATACATTGCTGCGGCTGCAGGCTGAATCCAAGGATTGGTCCGGCGCGCGCAAAACCCTGTCGACCAAGCTGAAGAATGGCGCCTTGCCGCGTGACGTGTTCAAACGGCGCGATGCTGTTTTGTCCTTGTCCAATGCGATTGAAATCAAGGACAGCGATGAAAGCGCCGCTGCTGCCGAAGCGGCCATTGCTGCGAACAAAGCGTCGCCTGATTTGGTGCCCGCTGCGGCGATGGCTGCGCGTGGTTTCATTGAGCAGGGCCGCAAAGGAAATGCGCTTAAGGTGATCAAGAAAGCTTGGGCTGTGCACCCGCACCCCGATCTCGCTGCGGCCTTTGCCGAAATCGAACCTTCTGAGACACCTGACGCCCGGCTGAAACGGTTTGGTCCTTTGCTGAAAATTCTCCCTGAGGATCGCGAAGCAAAATTGCTGAATGCCGAGCTGCATCTCGCCGCTGAAGATTTTCCTGGTGCACGCCGCGCCATGGGTGATCTGATTGAGGACGATCCAGATGCCCGCGTTTTGGCGATTATGGCGGCGGTTGAGCGAGGCGAAGGCGCGCCTGATGCGGTGGTGCGTGGCTGGTTGGCCAAGGCGGTGACGGCGCCACGTGGTCCGCAATGGGTTTGCGAAAACTGTAACACAATCCACGCCGAATGGGCCCCGCTGTGCACGGGCTGCTCGGCCTTTGACACGCTGACATGGACAAGCCCGCCTCAGTCTGAGGTGGTTCTGCCTGCTGGTGCCGATATGTTGCCGCTGATTGTGGGCGCGCTTGAGGACAAGTCAGAGGAAGAGCCCGGTGACATTATCGTTGCCAATCCTGACAGCGGCGATGCCGCCGTGGAGACCGTCGAGGCAGAGGTGATCGAAGACGCGGTGACCGTCGACGACACAGAGACTGCGGCGCAAAAGTAACCTATATTTCGGGCGGTTAGGCACATGCCCTGCCGCCCGAAATCCACAGGAAACCCCGTTGTGTTTGGTTAAGTTGTGTTTGGATAACGTGACAGCTCAGGAATGTTGATCGCCGTTTAGCCCGCTGCCTGAGATCACCATTTTCGCTTCATAGGATTTGAGCACAGGCCGCGCGGATGCCATCACGGATGCGCGCAGGTGTTGTAAATCTGGCATCACCTCAAACAACGACATTTCGGTCGATGGATCAAAGTTTCGGGCGGTTTCAGGACCGGCCTGATAGCTTTCGCTGTGCAAGCCGTCCCCGGTGATGATCTCGTGTCGGGCAAAGAGCAGGTGGTAATACGCCACCTCACCGCCAGTGGCATGTTTGGTGACCTTGACGCCGTCAACCAAATCGGTGGCCCGTGCCAACACCTCTTTCTCAAAAAACATCAACTGAGTGTTCTGGCTTTTAATGAGTATTCGATGATTGGGTGAAACCAATGTCGCGCGCCGGTTGCCAAACGCACCGGCCGCAATACGGACCGGCGCATTGATCCCCACAGCCTGACGAATAGAACGTCCAACCCAAAGAAGCGGCTGTGGACCGCTGTCATGGGTTTCAACAAGATCGCCGGCTTTCAACAGTTCAATCGGAACACCGCCCCAAGGTGTCTTGATCCGCGTCCCGTGCGTAAAACAGGGCGCGGTTGTGATCAGGTCGACAAACGCGACATCTGTATTGCCGTTGTCGTCTGCGACCGTATAGGTGAAGAAGTTATCACCAACGGTCGAGGCGGACCCGACCAAAACCACCCCTTCGGATGTGACTTCGATGTCTTCGCCAGTGGGCAGGGTGATCGTGTCGCCGACAAAGACCGGTTGGCCGTTGATATGGGTGATCCGAAGTTCTGCGCCTGTAGTGGAAACATCGTTTGTCAGGATGTCGTGGTTGACCTCTTCGCCAATGCGGACATGAATTTCGTCATCCATGGCGACAAGTTCGGTTTGCAATGAATCCGCTGCGATCAAAAGGTTACTGTCAAACTCCGCATCCCCAGAATCTGCGATTCCGATTTTGATAGAGTTGGTTACACCGGGTGTCACCGGCGCCTTGAGGGTTAGAGTGACGGTAAACCCGTCCATTTCGGTATTGTACGTGTCATCGATGGCGGCATTGTCGATATAAAGGTTGGAGTTATCAGCCGCGTTGATTTCATCGATGGAAACTTCGCCTGTTCCAACCGTCAATTCGGCCTGAACCCCGTTGACCCAAATGCCAACGGCGTCATTGTACCCGCTGTCGACGAAATCAAGATACTCCTCTGAGGAGAAGACGATTTGCATCGAAAGCGTGCTGCCCTCGGGTACAAAATCAGCCTCAAAAATGGCGGCGTCAAACGTTGCACCGCCAGCAATTCCATCAAGATCTGCATCGCCAGCGGTTCCATGAATGGTCGTTGTATTATTGAAGATATTTACATCACCAGAACTATTGGTGATGTTGGCGGCGGCCCCCGTTGATAGTATGACACCAGTATCAGAAGGCGTAATCCCCGGAGCGACGCTATCGCCATTGGAATAAACACCAGAGGCCGAAGCGGCCCCGGTATAAGTTGCTGAAACAATCGAGACACCTTCACCAAACATGGTGTTCGCCATATCCATGGCGGTCGCGGAACTGTCGATGGGCAGCTCACTTGCGGTTGGCATCGTGGTTACTCTTTATAAATTGTTCATCCTGAGTGTCGCAAAACCGACTTAAGAATTGGACAACAAACGACACCTGAAAAAGGTGCATTTCAAATACTTGTTCTAGGGCGGAATGCGCTGATATCCATTGTAAAAAAGGGATCTTTAAGGCCGGAGGCGAGAGAACCGCCAAGACGGAATGTTTCGGATAACAGTTAGTGGTTTCCCACTTGTTCTTTGGTGAAAAACCGGTCCAATGGGACGTATCCGAGCGGATTGCAGGACATTGCGATGTTGACCAAGCCAATTGCCTTTCTAAAGAAGATTTGGGCCGCCGCGCCTTTTGCAACCGTGATTTTGATCCTGGCACTGACCGCCAGTTTGGTCTTTGGCGTCAGAACGACGGTTTTTTGGATCAAACGCCCCCCGCTTGCGGAACGGTTTTTACCTGTCGCGGGTTGGATGACCCCCCGGTATATCGCCCGATCTTGGCAAGTGCCGCCTCATGAAATTATGCGGGCTATTCAAGCACCAATGCCGCCCCCCGATGGGCCGATGAGCCTTGCAGAGCTGGCTAAGTTTCGGGGCGTTGATTTGGAGCAAGTCATAGCAGAGGTGGAAGCGGCGATTGCCAAGGTGAAAATCGAGCGCGGTGATCCCGATCCGTTTGCCGCCAAGCCTTCCGAGCAATCGCATGACTGAGACAATTTTCGGGCTCGTGGCGCAATACGGTGTCTACGTGATTTTTGCGTCGGCTTTTCTATCCTGCCTGGCGCTTCCGATCCCGACATCATTGATGATGCTCACTGGCGGGGCGTTTGTGGCATCTGGGGATCTCAGCTTTTGGTCGGTTGGATTTTCGGCCTATCTCGGCGCGGTTTTGGGGGATCAGGCCGGGTATTTTATCGGCCGCACGGGCGGAGCTCCTTTGGTGAGCCGATTGTCTCGGGCCCCGTCGCGTGCGGCGGTTGTGAAACAAGCCCAAGCTCTTGTTGATCGGCGTGGAGGGCTTGGTGTCTTTTTGTCGACATGGGCCCTTGCCCCGCTTGGTCCCTGGGTCAATTTCATCGCTGGGGCGACGGGGTTACAATGGTGGCGGTTCGCGGTCTGGGACGTGCTCGGTGAAACGGTTTGGGTGACGGTCTATGTCGGCCTTGGCTATGTGTTCATGGATCAAGTCGCAACGGTTGCCGAGATCATGGGGGATGTCATTGGCCTTCTGGTGGCATTGGTTCTGGCTTTGGCTGCGGGGATGTGGATTCGGGCTGTGCTCAAGAGCCGACATAAAGCCCGCGCCTAGCAGTGCCGACTCAGTGGGAAAACATTGATTAGGTCAGTTCTTCCCAACCGCGCTAGGGCCGATGGAAAGAGATGGACATTTTGTCTGGCCAAGGAAAAACGGCGCCGGAAAACTTGAGAGCTTGCCGATTTATCAAGGCGCAAACGCTGTAACCCGTTGCGCAAGTTTGTAATACTGCCGCCATAAGAGGGGGAGTGTCTGCAATGATCGACCTGTGGGACGGGTTGTCTCGCGCGTTTTGGCTTGTGGTGACGTTGGATGCTGAACTGGTTGAGATCGCGCTGCGGTCGCTGCAAGTCACGCTCGGCGCGCTGCTGGTGGCATCAGCCCTATCCCTGCCTTTGGCGGCCTTGTTGGCGGTGCGCAGGTTCCGTGCACGTCGGGCGGTGATTGCCATTCTGAACGCGTTGATGGGCCTGCCTCCGGTTGTGGTTGGCCTTGTTGTCTATGTGATGTTGTCGCGCTCAGGGCCGTTTGGAGTCTTGGGTCTGCTCTTTACTCCGACGGCCATGGTCATCGCGCAGGTCATTATCATTGTCCCACTGATTGCGAGCATCGCGCATCAGTCATTGCGTGATCTTTGGGCCGAATACCACGACCTGTTAATTTCGATGAACGTGACGCAGACCCAGAAAATAACCACCTTGCTATGGGATGCGCGCCGCGCGCTTTTGACGGCGTCGCTGGCCGGGTTTGGCCGCGCCATTGGTGAGGTCGGGGCGATTATGATTGTTGGCGGCAATATTGACCATTCGACACGGGTCTTGACCACCGCCATTGCGCTTGAAACCGGCAAGGGGGATTTTGCTTTGGCGCTTGGGCTTGGATTTATCTTGATAGGTCTGGCGGTCTTTGTGAACCTTACGATCCACTGGCTTGGACGCACAGAACGGGAGGGCCGCTGGTGAGCGATTTATTCCCACTTTCGGTCAAAGATGCGTCGACCTCGCGGCGCGGGAAAACCTTAGTTGGGCCGGTTGATCTTGAGCTGGACGGCACGGGGACATGCGTTGTTGTCGGGCCAAACGGCGCGGGCAAGACCACCTTATTGCGACTGTTGCATGGCGCTGCGCGGCTCAATTCCGGCTCAATCACATGGGCCTGTCCCACGGAAGAAGCGCGCCACGAACAAGTGTTTGTTTTTCAGCGCCCCGTGATGCTTCGCCGATCAGTTGAGGAAAACCTGATCTATCCGCTGCGAATGCGCGGGATGCCCAAGGCTGAGGCCCGCGATCAGGCGCAGGCCTGGGCCGAGCGGGTCGGCTTGCAAGACATGCTGCCCCGCTCCGCCCCGGTTTTGTCTGGTGGAGAGCAGCAAAAGCTCGCCTTGGCCCGAGCGCTGATTGTGAAGCCCAAATTGGTGTTTCTGGACGAACCTTGTGCGTCGCTTGACGGGCGCGCAATGCGGGAAATCGAAGATGTGTTGCAAGAGGTACGTGGATCTGGGACTCGGCTTATTATGTCTACACATGACATGGGACAAGCCAGACGTTTGGCAGATAGCGTAGTGTTTATGTTCAAGGGGCGTGTCCATGAACATAGCGCCTCGCAGAGGTTTTTTACTGCGCCTGAAACATCTCAGGCGATGGCGTTCCTAAGAGGGGATATTGTGGAATGAAACGAGTGTTTGCGACCTTGGCCGCCGTATTTATCGGGACCACAGCTTGTGCTGACGACGTTATCAAAATGGCCGTCACCACGTCTTTTAACAATTCGGGTCTTGCCGATGTTCTGTTGCCGGAAATCCAAAAAGATTTGGGTCTCGAGCTTCAGCTTTTGGTGGTCGGGACTGGTCAAGCGCTCAAGCTTGGGCGGGCCGGTGATGTGGATGCCATTTTGGTTCACAGTCGCAAAGCCGAGGATGCGTTTCTGGCTGAGGGATATGGAACCCATCGCCGAGAGATCATGTACAACGATTTTGTTTTCATTGGCCCAAAGGATGATCCTGCGGTGATCAAAGGTGTGCCAACGGCGGTCAATGCCCTGCAAAATATCGCTGAGGTCAGCGCCCTGTTTGTAAGTCGTGGCGATGACAGCGGCACCCACAAAAAGGAGCTAAGCCTTTGGGGGTCTGCTGAGCTGAATGCCGATGAATTTGGTGCTTGGTATAGGGCTGTTGGGGCCGGAATGGGCGCGTCTCTGAATACGGCTGCCGGAATGGGGGCTTATATCATGTCGGACCGGGCCAGTTGGCTGAATTTTGGCAACAAAGGTGATCTTGAGCTGCTGTATTCCGGTGACCCGGTCTTGTTCAATCAATACGCCTATCTTCCGGTGAACCCGGAAAAGCACGGCCATGTTAAGGCTGATTTGGCCGCCAAGGTCGAAGGTTGGCTGGTGTCAGACAAGGCCGAAAACCTGATCAACACCTATAAAATCAACGGCGAAACGCTGTTTGTTTTTAACGCCAAATAGTCAGCTTCGCCATGATTGGGCGGTCGGCGATCTAATGTTCGTCGATCGACCCATGTATGGCAAATTGCTCAAGCCCGGCATCTTGTTGTTCGATCACGCGAAAAGCTTCGTTCACGCCGGCTTCGGTCAGTTCCCGCGAAACGGTTAGCAATGTGTTGGGCGGATGATCTTCGCTCAACTCACGCATATGGGCCAGTTCTTCGGACGCCACCGGGCGCGCGGCCTCGATAGAGGGGGCACCGTAATAGGTGACAAAATGCTGAGCGAGAATGTCGGTCAACTGCGCGAGCTCGGCCTCGGTGATCTCCGTCACGGCGACAAAGGTCACACGCCCAGCCGTTTCCAACCCGAACCAGCCATTGGCAAACGCCTGACGGGCTTTGCCGGTTAGGTCTGCCTCGGACCAGTTGGAAAATTCAAACCCACCTGGGATACACCATTCGCCGGTTCGTGCCGGGGAATGAAAGACCCGTTGGTCGGATTCGTCAAAATGGATCGCACGGGCGAGTTTCATGAGGCGTTCTCCAACAAACGTGTAAGGGGGATCAAATGGGTATCGGCGTCATCGCGCAAGAGCATGCCGAAATCTTCGTCGACACCCAGAAAAGTACCTGTGTGACCATCTTGCGCGGCGTCTTCTCCGACGCCATGGGCCAACCCGCGCCATTCGGCATGAAGCGGACGTGTGCCCTCTTCTTCCCAGCGGGAAATCCAGTTGAGCGTGTGACGCGACCAAGCCTCAAGAAGGGCCGGGGCCTGAACGTCGGCGCAACCTTCGGAGTAGAGCGCCGTTTGATCGGGATGATCGCCGGGCGTATCACTTTGCGGCCAAAGTGGCAGGGTAAAGCCCACGACCAGCCATTCGGGAATGGCGTCGGGGGCGTCATCCGAGGCCATGGTCCGAAACGCGCCGCATGAGGCCCCGTTGACCTGGATACCGCCGGCCCATTCCAAATGCACCGCGACTTCGGGCGGAGCCAAAGCACCAAGCGCGTTTTGGAACCCAATCCCGCACAGTGGCAACATGGCCATGGCTTTGCGCAATGGCACTTCGGGGGCAAAAACAAGGGCTGCTTCAAGCGTGCTGTTGCCCAAATGGTAACAGATCAACCCAGCGTCACAGCCCATGATTGCGCGCTGGCATGCAGTTTCAAACGCATCGCTGTCGCAGGCTTCGCCCGACAAAAGCGGTGGGAATTGCAGCTCTGCTTCCGTCATGCTTTGTCCCAAGCGACCAGGGCGTTGGCGATGTCGTTAAACGATCGGGCCTGAGCGCTGTCCGGGGCGCTTACGGTGATGGGCGCGCCGCCGTCTGCTGCAAGGCGAATGTCGAGGTGCAAAGGCACCTCTGCCAACAAGGGAACCCCCAGTTTCGCCGCCTCTGCCGCCACTCCGCCATGGCCAAAGACATGCTCTTCGTGACCGCATTTTGAACAGACATGCGTCGACATGTTTTCAATCATTCCGATGATGGGAACGTTTAATTGTTTAAACATATCAATACCTTTGCGGGCATCAATCAAGGCGACGTCCTGCGGTGTCGACACCACAATCGCGCCGTCGATATGGGCCTTTTGGGCAAGGGTCATTTGCACATCACCGGTGCCGGGGGGCAGGTCAACAATCAGCACATCCAAAGCGCCCCATTGCACCTGTGTCAGCATTTGCTGCAAAGCCCCCATCAACATCGGCCCCCGCCAGACAACCGCCTGATCGTCGTTGGTCATCAAGCCAATCGACATCATCGTCACGCCGTGATTGCGCATTGGCAAGATAGTCTTGCCATCCGGCGAAGAGGGGCGCCCGCTTACCCCAAGCATCCGGGGCTGACTGGGGCCATACACGTCGGCATCCAGCAGGCCAACTTTGCGACCCTGCGCCGCCAAGGCACAGGCCAGGTTGGCCGAAACGGTGGATTTGCCAACGCCGCCCTTGCCCGAGGCAACTGCGATTATTCGCGCCACACCTGGCACACGCTGGGGGCCGGATGGTTCGGCCGGTTTGGACGGTTTCAGATCCGGCGGCGCGGCGTTGGAATGGCCGGTCAAAACAATCGAAACGCTGTCGACACCTTCCAACGCTTTGATGCGTTTTTCGGCGTCGGCCTGCACCGGTTCATACAGTTTGGCATGTTCCGGCGCGATTTCGATGACAAAGCGCACAATGCCATCGCCAACATTCAGCGCCCGCATCGCGCCACTGGTGACAATATCACTTCCCGCGACGGGATCAGTGATGGATTTCAGAACCTCAAGAACGGCTTCTCTGTTTGCCACGGATCAATCCTGCCCTTTGGTTTCGCCAGAAAGCGACCCGGTGACCTCATGGGTCATGTCCAGCTCTTCGATGGTGACAACGGCTTTGACGGCATAGGTTTTTCCAGTGCTATCAGCGTCGCGCAACGCGTCTTGGATTGCCTGTTGGGAGGTCACCCCAACCTGCTTGAGAAACTTGCGCATGGACATGTTGAAATCGTCGCTCATTGTCTACTCCTATCGGACCCGTTGACGGATCATCCCACACCTGCCTACCTTATAGGCATGCATAGGGTTTTGTTCATATTGATGTTGCTTGCGCTGCCGCTGGGTGCGGCAGCAGAAGATCGTTTGGTTCGGTTGTATGCGCCTGACGGCTTGGTGGAAACCGGCTTGTTCAAGCACATCTTGCCGCGCTTTTCGCTGAAAACCCAGATCAAGGTTGAGCTCGTTGCCGGTGCCGATAAGGCGGATATGGAATTTGGCCGCAAGGGCCGCGTTTTGGTTCAGGGTGCGGGACAGCTTTGGCATATCCAGCGCCGCCGCGAAGGGCATAATGGCACGGATCGCTTGGCGAAATGGCTGCATTCCGATGTGGGCCTGCGCACGATCACCGGATTTGCCCCCGATGGTGCTGCCCTCTTTACTTTGCCGCCCGAAGAGATCGACGAGGTTGAAGACCTGTCGCTGAGCGGTGACGTGGTTTTGGGGCTCAGCCTGTCGAAAACAAAATGTGCGCGATGCCATGCGGTTGATGATGCCACGCGGCTGACCACAATTGGATCGACACCAAGCTTTTTTGTGCTGCGCAGCCTGTCTGATTGGCAGGAGCGGTTTGCGACCTTCTACGATCTCAACCCCCATCCCGCTTTTACCCAAGTTGCTGATTTGACGGACCCTTTTCCAGACGATCGACCGTCGCCAATCGTCCCCGTCTTGATGACGATTGACGAAATTTCGGCGATTTTGGCCTATGTGTCGGGGCTTCAGGCCGCTGATTTGGGAAGTCCTTTGGTGCATCAATAGGGCCTTAGTGGTCACGCCGTTTTGACAGGTAATCTTCGGTCATGCGTGGCTTGGGCCGATCCTTGCCAGCAAAGGGATTATCCGTTGAATGGAACTGAGCACTGACACGGCAATCGTCGCACATCTGGATCATCTTGAGCGCCTCAGGGCGCTGGAACATGCTGTGAGATTCGAGCTTGTCGGTGATCTTCTCGATGGTGGATTTCACCCCAAACAGCGACCCGCATTCGATGCAGGCAAAGGGCTCCTCCTCGTTCAGAACCTGCTGCGTCAATGCTGCTTCGGTCAGGTCCAGTTGCGGTAGGTAGCTGATCGCGTTTTCTGGGCAGACATGGGAACACAGCCCGCATTGCAAACAGGCGTCTTCTTGGAACCGCAGCTGTGGCAGATCAGGATTGTCACCCAAGGCCCCCGACGGACACAGCGACACACAAGACAGACACAGTGTGCAACTGTCTGTGTCGACCACCACCGCACCATAGGGGGCGTTTTCCGGCAATGGCAGCGTTTCTGACGATGGGTTCAGCGCGCGTGCTGCTTGTCTGGTGATTTGACGCCGGGTGCCCATTGGACGAACCGGAGAGGCCACAGAACGTGGGGCAACTTCGGCATATAGGCTCTCGGACATGGCATCAGGGTCGGTTGTGTCGAGCAAAGAAACACTGCCCGCGCCGCCGATCGCCAAAGCCAGGCTGATCTGCGTTTCCAGTGCAGCCGTGTCGGTTGCTGGCCCCGGCAAGAGCGTGACCGAGGCAAAACCTGCCGCTAGGGCGGCCACCGCTTCGGCATGGCCAAAGAGGTTCAGCGCAGGGACTTCCATCGGGATCACATCAGCAGGAAGGCCGCGTCCGTGACGTGCTGACAGTTGCACCATTTCGGCCCCATGGGCATCGCTGACCAAAAGGCGCGGCGCGGTTCCGCCAGCTTCGAGATATGCTTTGGCCAAGGTCTGAACCCGCTGCATGGTCAGATCGACAGGCGGGGCGTCATAGGAGATGGCCCCGGATGGGCAAGCCGCCGAACAGGCCCCGCAACCGGCGCAAACCATCGGGTCAATGCTGACATGGTCTCCGGCTGGGGAAATTGCGCCGGTCGGACACAGGTCAAGGCAATTTGTACAGCCGGTTTGTTCAGCGCGTGAATGGGCACAAAGCAGAGGCTCGGCTTTGACATACATGGGTTTTTCGAAGGTCCCGACCATGTGAGAGGCGGCCAGGATCGCCGCCGAAACTGAGGGCGCATGGCTCGGGTCGGCGCGCAGATATCCGTCGCGCTTTTCCGGTGCAGGGAACAGCGGAGTGTCCCCCGTCAAATCCAGTAAGATATCGCATTGCGTCCGCCCACCGTCGCGCGGTTCAGAGAGACCTGGCCCGCGACCACCCGGCTGAGGTATTTGCAGCGCGTCTATTGTCAGGTCAAATTGTCCAAAAGCGCCATTTGCCATGCGCAAATGCCCGACAACCACATCAAAATCGGCCGTATCGGGTAGCTCATCGCTGCTGGTCAATAGAACTGTAACGCTCAGATATTCCTTGAGCTTTTCAGCCACAGGGAGAGTGACCGACGCCTGACCCGTAATCAGACACAGCCCCTCAGAGACCACGTCTCGGGTCTTGGCGGGGGCCGCAGGAAGCAGGGCCTCGGCGATGAGGGCGGACATTTTGGGTAGTTTGGATGCGGTATCTTCGCTCCATCCGGCCCGATCACGCAGGTCGAGGAGTGGGGCATCAGGCAGGCCCGTTTCTTCGGCCAAGGCCTCAAAAACCCGGGCCTCCTGGGTGCAACAAATAATTGCGTCGCCAGCTTCTAACGCTGCCGCCGCGCGGTCAATTTGGGTGGTGCACAGCGTTGAACATGGTTTGGAGACGTCCAAACCGGTTGATTGGCGCAACCCTTCAATGTCCAACTGCATGCTTCCCATACAATCACACGTAATCAGTGACTTAGACATGTTTTCTCCACCGTTTTTTGGGCAACAACCGGCCCAAAATATCCCCCGTCCGAGCCAGATCGTAGGCATGATTCGATGCCCTCGACAACCGATTTTCTGTGTGCGGTGGCTTTGTAAGATGCCTGTTTCCTGGGCGATTCGATTGGGTGATTCGCCAAAAAATGGCCGTGTTGAGTTTCAGATGATTTTTGTCGGATTAGACAATTCGTCCAACTTGCAGTTCGGGGCCATGCACCCCTACCCAAATTGACCCTGAATACCAAAGAATACCGTTTTCAACCAATCAGCACTTTGAACAACGGCTGGTGTAACGCAAGGTTAGGTCAACGGGAGGACTTCTGGGTTGATCCACAATCCTAAAATGTATTGGACGATGCCTCTGGGGATCGTTCTTCGAAAGACGCCGGGCGTGACGCGCTGGGTTCCTTGGGTGTGGAAAGCTGTTGCGGTGTTGCCGGGCGCTGGCCCTGCTGATTTCCGTGAGATGCGCCGCGAAGGTGAATCCATCGAATATCACGCTGCAACTCTGACGCTGGAACTTCATGGTGCGGAGACCGAAGCCTATCTGCACGGGCTGACGGCCCAGGTTCCAAGCATCTATGTTGTCATGCGTGACGGCGAGGGGGACTGCCCGCTTGATATGCTGCTGGCGACGGCCTCGCCCTATGAGGCGCAGGATTACACCGACAGTGGTGAAGAACTGGTCGAAAAGGTGCCGATGCCTGCCGGGCTTGAGTCTTGGGTGCGCGATTTCGTTGAAGAATTCCACGAGGACGAGGTGTTTATCAAACGTCGCCGGGACAAAAAACGCACCGATTTGGTCGAGGATGGCATCGGTGATGCGCGGATTACGCAGGTCGCGGATGTCTACCGGTCGCCGACGGGCCGCAAGAAAGCGAGGCTGCAATGATGGATTTGTGGTCCCGCCGAAAGGCCGCTGTTGAAGCGGAAGCCGAGGCAGAAGTCAAAGCCGAAGAGGCTGCGGTTCAGGCCGACGTTGAGGCGGTTCAAGCCGAGAAAACCGACGAGGAGCTTTTGCAGGAGCTGGGCCTGCCCGATCCTGACAGCCTTGCTGAGGGTGATGATTTCAAAGCCTTTATGGGCAAGGCGATACCGGCCCGTCTGAAAACACGCGCGCTGCGTCGGCTTTGGACGGTGAACCCATTGCTCGCCAATGTTGACGGGCTGGTGGACTATGGCGAAGACTTCACCGACGCAGCTATGTGTATTGAGAACATGCAAAGCGCCTATCAGATCGGCAAGGGCATGACCGCCCATGTGGAGGAGCTGGCACGCCAAGCGGAAGAGGAAGAGGCCGCCTCAGAGGAGGTCGATGCCGTTGCTGAGGTGGAAGCCGAAGACCCTCGGATCAACTCTGTCCGTCCGCCCGAACCGCAAGACAAAGAAGCAGTGCTGGCATTTGCCGCGCAAGCCGCCGAAGATGAAGCACCGTATGAACCCGAATGGGAAGACGGTGCCGAGGATGCGGTAGAGGCTCCGACACCGGGATCACGCCGCATGACATTCACATTTGACGACCAGAGGACAGGATGACCGCAGCCGTGGACACCACCCAGATTGCTACAGAAGATCGGCTGCGCGCCGACCTTTATAACTTTGTCGGTTTGATCCTTTCGGGTCCGCCGGACGAAATGCTGCTGGCCCAAACCGCCAGCCTAAGCGGAGATGACAGCGACTTGGGACGTGCCATCAGCACGCTGGCCAAAGTCGCCAAGATCACCAAACCCAAAGCGGTAGAGAGCGAGTATAACAAGCTGTTTATCGGATTGGGGCGGGGCGAGTTGCTGCCTTATGCGTCGTATTATCTGACTGGGTTTTTGAACGAAAAACCGCTGGCTCAGCTGCGCAAGGATATGGTCGCACGCGGTTTGGAACGGGCGCAAAACGTGTTTGAACCCGAAGACAACATCGCCAGTCTCATGGAAATGATGGGTGCGCTGGTTGTGGGCCGTTTTGGCACACCGGCGACGCTCGAGGATCAAAAAACCTTTTTCAATCGGCATATCGGCCCGTGGGCATCGCATTTCTTTGCGGATCTCGAAGGGGCCAAGAATTCGATTTTCTATGCATCGGTCGGCACAGTTGGCCGGGCGTTCATGGAGATTGAAGCCGAAGGCTTTCGTTTGAGTAGTGAGTAATCAGCCCGACGTGCGGGCAATTCGAGTGGCGGGTCACCGTCAGAACACATCAAGGGGGGAGTTCCCAAGATGACAAAAGAAACCAAAGCTTCGCGCCGCGATTTCTTGAAGATGGCCGGAACAACGGCGCCGGTTGCGGCGCTGGCTGTTGCAGCCGGAACAGGCGAAGCCGAAGCGGCCGAACCTGATTTGGCATCGAACAAGATGCAGGACACGGCGCATACCCGCGCCTATTTCGACAGCGCTCGTTTCTGAACCTGTCTTAACACCGACTGCGCCCGGCCCACCCGGACGTGATCACCCCGCCTTTCGGCAACTGGTTGCGTGACGCCCGACTGTCCGAGAGATCATTCGCAATACCAAGCAAGCAGGGGCGAAACCCCATGCAAGCAAGGGAGAGAGAAACATGCTTAGGAAAAAGACCAACGGGGTTGCGCGACGCCCCCAGCGGACCAGTATCCTGTCTGAAGCGGCAAACGCTTCGGTAGACCGCCGTGCCTTTTTGCGCGGGTCCGGTCTGGCGATTGGCGGCTTGGCCGCGATTGCAGCCACCGGCGGTACAGTACAGCAGGCTTCGGCCGCGACTGCAGCGACCGGTTCGGTGGAAATCAAGAAATCCATCTGCACGCATTGTTCAGTTGGCTGTACTGTTGTGGCAGAGGTGTCCAACGGCGTTTGGGTTGGGCAAGAGCCCGGCTGGGACAGCCCGTTCAACCTTGGCGCTCATTGTGCCAAAGGGGCCTCGGTGCGTGAACACGCCCACGGTGAACGCCGCCTGAAATACCCTATGAAAAAAGAGGGTGGAGAGTGGAAGCGCATCAGCTGGGAACAGGCGATTAATGAGATCGGCGACGGCATGATGAACATCCGGGAAGAAAGTGGCCCGGATAGCGTTTATTGGCTGGGTTCGGCCAAGCACTCCAACGAACAAGCCTATTTGTTCCGCAAGTTTGCTGCCTATTGGGGCACCAACAACGTGGACCATCAGGCGCGTATTTGTCACTCAACCACAGTTGCCGGTGTTGCGAACACCTGGGGCTATGGTGCGATGACGAACTCGTACAATGACATCCACAATTCCAAAGCGATCTTTATCATTGGTGGTAACCCAGCCGAAGCGCACCCCGTTTCGCTGCTCCACGTTTTGAAGGCGAAAGAGCAAAACAACGCTCCGTTGATCGTTTGTGACCCACGTTTCACCCGCACAGCGGCTCATGCGGACGAATACGTTCGCTTCCGTCCCGGTACGGATGTGGCGTTGATCTGGGGCATTTTGTGGCACATGTTCGAAAACGGTTGGGAGGACAAAGAGTTCATCCGCACCCGTGTTTGGGGCATGGATCAGATCAAAGAAGAAGTGGCCAAGTGGACACCTGAAGAAGTCGAACGTGTCACAGGCACGCCCGGTTCTCAGCTGAAACGCGTTGCCCGTACCATGGCAAACAACCGTCCCGGCACCGTGATCTGGTGTATGGGTGGTACACAGCACACCAACGGCAACAACAACACCCGTGCATATTGCGTGCTTCAGCTGGCGCTGGGCAACATGGGCGCATCGGGTGGTGGTACCAACATCTTCCGCGGCCATGACAACGTTCAGGGTGCAACCGACCTTGGTGTTCTGAGCCACACTTTGCCGGGCTATTATGGCCTGTCCAAAGGCGCTTGGGCCCATTGGGCGCGCGTTTGGGAAGAAGACGCCGAATGGCTGGGCAATCAGTTTGCCACAACCACGGGTGCCGACGGCAAGGATAAGTCGCTTCAGAACCTCACCGGTATTCCGGTGTCACGCTGGATTGACGGTGTTCTTGAAGACCCGGAAAACATGGACAACCCGGACAAAGTCCGTGCCATGGTTCTTTGGGGTCACGCGCCGAACTCTCAGACACGCGGGCCGGAAATGAAAACGGCAATGGAAAAGCTGGATATGTTGGTCGTCATTGACCCATTCCCAACTGTTTCCGCTGTTTTGCATGACCGCACCGATGGCTGTTATCTGCTGCCGGCTGCGACGCAGTTCGAGACATATGGCTCGGTCACCGCGTCCAACCGGTCGTTCCAGTGGCGCGAAAAGATCATGGACCCGCTCTTTGAATCAAAAACAGACCATGAAATCATTGGCCTGTTCTCAAAGAAATTCGGCTTCCATGATCGGATCTTCCGCAACATTGCGATTGAAGAAGATGGCATCACGCCAAATGTCGAAGACACGCTGCGTGAAATCAACCGCGGCATGTGGACCATTGGCTATACCGGCCAGTCGCCCGAACGTCTCAAACTGCACATGGCCAACCAGCACACGTTCGACAGAACCACGCTTCAAGCGATTGGTGGTCCGGCGGATGGCGATTACTATGGTCTGCCATGGCCGTGCTGGGGCACCGCAGAAATGGGTCACCCTGGTACGCCGAACCTCTATGATATGTCCAAGCCGGTTTCTGAAGGTGGTCTCACCTTCCGGGCGCGCTTTGGCGTTGAGCGGGATGGCGACAACCTGTTGGCCGATGGTGTCTATAGTGTGAATTCCGAAATCCAGGACGGCTATCCTGAATTCACCATGCAGATGCTGATGGATCTGGGTTGGGACGGTGATCTTACCGACGAAGAGCGCGCCTCGATCGAGGGTGTTGCCGGTGCCAAGACCAACTGGAAAACCGACCTTTCGGGTGGTATCCAACGCGTCGCGATCAAGCACGAATGTGCGCCGTTCGGGAACGCTAAGGCCCGTGCTGTAGTGTGGACATTCCCGGATCCGGTTCCTGTGCACCGCGAACCTTTGTACACACCGCGTCGCGATCTGGTTGCGGATTACCCGACATACGAAGACCGCAAGTTCTATCGCTTGCCGACAATGTATGCGTCGATCCAAAAGAACGACTTCTCCAAAGACTTCCCAATCATTTTGACCTCTGGTCGCTTGGTTGAATACGAAGGCGGCGGTGAAGAAACCCGTTCGAACCCATGGCTGGCTGAGCTTCAGCAAGACATGTTCGTCGAGATCAACCCACGTGACGCCAACAACCTTGGCATCCGCGAGGGCTCTCAGGTTTGGGTCGAAGGCCCAGAAGGCGGCAAGGTCAAAGTCATGGCGATGATCACCGAACGGGTCGGCGAAGGCGTTGCCTTTATGCCGTTCCACTTTGGCGGTCATTACCAAGGTGCGGATTTAAGGGATAAATATCCCGATGGCGCTGATCCCTATGTATTGGGTGAAAGCTGTAACACCGCGCAGACTTACGGGTACGACTCGGTCACTCAGATGCAGGAGACAAAATGTACTCTCTGCAAAATCTCAGCAGCTTAAGGAGACCCAGATATGGCACGATCTAAGTTCCTATGTGACGCCGAACGCTGCATTGAGTGCAACGCCTGCGTTACCGCATGTAAGAACGAGCACGAAGTTCCTTGGGGGATCAACCGCCGCCGCGTGGTAACCCTCAATGACGGTAAAGCCGGTGAGCGTTCTATCTCGGTGGCCTGTATGCATTGTTCGGACGCGCCCTGTATGGCCGTTTGTCCAGTGGATTGCTTCTACCAAAACGAAGAAGGTGTGGTTCTGCACTCCAAGGACCTGTGCATCGGTTGTGGTTATTGCTTCTACGCCTGCCCATTTGGCGCGCCGCAATATCCACAGGCTGGCAACTTTGGCAGCCGCGGCAAGATGGACAAATGTACCTTCTGTGCTGGCGGTCCTGAGGAAAACCACTCGACTGCGGAATTCGCCAAATACGGTCGTAACCGTATTGCCGAAGGCAAACTGCCGATCTGCGCAGAGATGTGTTCTACCAAGGCCCTGTTGGCGGGGGATGGCGACGTTGTGTCGGCGATCTACCGTGAACGTGTGGTTGCACGCGGCTTTGGCGCGGGCGCTTGGGGTTGGGGCACTGCCTACGAGCAAAAAGGCGGCTGACGCTTTGGGTGGGCGGGGGATCCTCGCCCATCAACCAATCACGCGGGTCGGCCCTGTATCCCTTCGGGCTGGCCCGCACCTTATTCGAATTCAAATTCTCCAAGGAGGGTGACACATGCTACGCATGGCACTCGCACTTGTCTTTTCACTGCTGCTGACTGGTGTCGCGCAGGCCGAAGATGTGACCGGGTCACCAGCACCCGACCGATCCGCAACGGGCGGGGCGCAAACGCTTGAAGATATCATGGCCCGCCAACGCGGAGAGCCTGTGGATGACGCGTTTCGCCGTGACAATATCGGCGATCCAGAGGCCGCGCCTGGTGCCGCTCAGCTTGCCCCGTTGGGGGGGGCTTCGGACCCTGAACTGTGGCGCGCGATGCGATATGGCTCGGCTGATTTGTCGACTTCAGCCCGCGGTAGCGGGTCAGCGATGTTGATGCAGGATGGCGGGATGTGGTGGCTGAATTTCCGCCAAGGGCCGTTGATCACCTATGGTGGCTGGCTGCTCCTTGGAACGCTTGGCGCTCTGATCCTTTTCTATCTGCTCCGCGGTAAAATCGGCATTGATGAGCCGATGACCGGCCGCACCGTCACCCGTTTCAAATTCATCGAACGCCTTGCGCATTGGATGCTTGGCGGGTCCTTTATCCTTCTCGGTTTTACGGGTCTGTTTGTGTTGCTGGGTCGAAAATTCATCGCGCCGTATCTTGGGCATGAGTTTAACTCGACCTTGTTGACCGTGTCGAAACTGGTCCACAATAACGTCGCTTGGGCGTTTATACTCGGGCTGTTTATGGTGTTCGTCATGTGGGTTTGGCACAATATTCCCGACCGAACCGACATCAAATGGTTTGCCCAGTTTGGCGGAATCATCGGTAAAAATCACCCGCCTGCCAAAAAGTTCAATGGCGGTCAAAAGATCATCTTTTGGTCGGTCATCCTGTTTGGCGGGTCGATTGCAGTGTCTGGCGTGTCGCTTCTGTTCCCATATGAATTGCCTCTTATGGCGAAAACCTTTGTTTTGTTGAATGACATCGGTGCGCCGGGTTGGGTTGGTATGGCCCCCTTGCCGACTGAGTTGTCCCCGCAAGAGGAAATGCAGTTCACCCAGCTTTGGCACGCGATCATGGCCTTTGTGCTGATGGCGATCGTGTTGGCGCATATCTATATCGGCTCGGTCGGGATGGCTGGGGCGTCAGACGCGATGACCACCGGTGAGGTTGACGAGGCCTGGGCGCATCAACACCATTCCATTTGGCTTGATGAGGTTCTGGCGGCCGAAGGCAAAGAACCACGTGACGCAAAGCCAAAAGACGCCACTCCGGCCGAATAATGCGATTTCTTGCGCCGCTCATAAGCTTGGTCGCCCTTTGGGTAATGCCGGCCGTGGCGCAAGAGTTTACCACGCTCAAAGGGCATGGCGGCCCGATCATGGACATCGCTGTCGCCCCAGATGGAACCGTTGTAACGGCGAGTTTTGATAACTCGGTAGGGGTTTGGCGTGATGGGGTGCCGACATGGCTTGAGGGGCATGAGGCTGCGGTGGTTGCAATTGATGCCAGTTCACAACCAGGGGTTCTGTCTGGAGGGGACGACTTCCGCGTGCTGAGCTTGCATCCAGAGATTTCGACTGAAGATTTGGGTGTAATCACAAAGCACATGGGAAAAGTAAGTGACGTTGCCTACTCTCCTGAGACGACGTACTTCGCCAGCGCCAGTTGGGACGGTACGATACACCTTGTGTCAGTAGGTGAGTACTTGCTTAACCGATCAAACCATGGGGTGCCTTACGAAGCAAGGGTTCTCACCGGTCATTCGTCCGGTGTAACCTCGATAGGCTTTCTGCGCGACGATGTGCTTTTCTCAGCATCATCAGATGGTACCGTGCGAATTTGGGAGCGAAAGAACGACTCATTCGAAAGCCGCCCCATCGTCAAACAGGGTTTTGGTATAAACGAGTTGATCGTTTCCGATGACTGGCTCGCCTATGGCGCTGTTGACGGCGGGACTCGCATCGTTCATCCCGTAACCGGAGAGCAGATCGCGGATTTCACACTTGATCGCCGCCCGATCCTGTCGATGGCCTATCACGCCGACACCGATCAACTCGCGGTTGGTGATGGGCATGGCTACATCATGATGATCGACACCACCGCATGGAAAATCACCCGTGATTTCCGCGCCACACGCAAAGGGCCGGTCTGGGCTTTGGCGTTTTCCAATGACGGCAAAACCATTTGGGCTGGGGGGCTGGATGATGTTGCCTATGGCTGGCCGGTGGACAGCCTGGACAAATTTGACCCGGCCATGGGCCAAGACCGCAGCTTTCTGAAGGCCGCCGATACGATGCCCAACGGAGAGCGTCAGTTCATGCGCAAATGTTCCATCTGCCATGCGTTAGAAGAGGGCCCGTCGCGCAAAGCCGGGCCGACGATGCATGGCATTTTCGGGCGTCGCGCTGGGACTGTGCCGGGCTATAGCTATTCTGACATTCTGGATGGGTCCGACATCATCTGGGATGAAACCACCATTGATGCCCTGTTTGATCAGGGGCCTGACCACTATATTCCGGGTAGTAAAATGCCCATGCAGGTGATCGCGAAGCCACAAGATCGCGCTGATCTGATCACCTTTCTCAAAGACACCACCGTTCAAGGAGACTAACCCAATGAAAGCCATGTGGGCCGGGTTCGCCGCAACCGTAATCATCGCTATCGCCGCCAATTTCGCACTGGCACAGATAGGCTTTTCCTCCGAAGACCGCTATTCAGGTGCCAGTGTAAGGTTAAACTGAGGCGCGGCGTGGCAGACGAATATGGGACGAGCCTAAGAGGTGCGTCGATCCTTGTTTTGGACGACGAACCGGGCATGCGTAATTTCTTGACCAAAATCTTGGAACCGCGCTGCAAGCGGGTGGAGCAAGCCGGTTCGCCTGATGAGGCAACGGCGATGCTTGATCGCGCGCATTTTGATTTGGTCATTCTTGACAATATCATGCCTGGCAAGACCGGTCTGGAATGGGTGAGCGAGCAAAGCCGTTTGGGGCTGTTCGCCGACACGATCCTGATCACCGCCTATGCCGATTTGGAAACCGCGATAACCGCCCTGCGCGCCGGGGTTTCGGACTTTGTTCTGAAACCGTTTCGGGCCAATCAAATATTGAATGCGGTGTCGCGGACGTTGGATCGCAAATACCTGCGGCGCGATAATACACTGCTGCGCCATGAGCTGTCTTCGGACAATGCGCGCGGGCAATTGCTTGGAACGTCTGATGCCTTGGCGGAAGTGCGGGCAATGTTGCACAAATTGGCACCTTTGCCGACACCGGTCCTGTTCACCGGTGCCAGCGGCACGGGCAAAGAGGTTGCTGCGCGAACCATGCACCAACTGTCTGATCGGGCAGAAAAACCCTTTGTTGCCGTCAACTGTGCCGCGCTTGCGCCGGATCGAATTTCCCAAGAGCTCTTCGGTGTTGTCGAAGGGGCAGACCAACGCAAAGCTGGGCTGTTTTTGCTGGCTGATGGTGGGACACTCTTCCTCGACGAAGTTGCGCAAATGACCGACGCGTTGCAAGCGGCGCTCTTGCGGGTGCTTGAAGACCAACGAGTACGACCAGTGGGCGGTGAACGCGACATTCCGCTAAACCTACGCCTGTGTTTTGCCACCAATGTAGATCTGGAACGGGCCGTCGAAGACGGGCGGTTTCGCACCGACCTTTATCACCGTATCAACATCGTTAATATTGATATGCCGTTGCTCAAAGACCGGTCCGAAGACATCGTTGAGCTGGCAAGCATGTTCATGACGCATTTTTCGACGGCTTTGGGCATGCCTGCCTTGGATTTGGACGACGAAACCTTGCTCAAGCTGCGTCGCTACGATTGGCCTGGAAATGTGCGTGAATTGCGCAATCTGATCGAACGGTCAGTGATTTTGGGTGAATTTCCAGATGAATTTGCCGGGAATGGTCAGGTTACCGGATCGCAGGCCGTTGAAACGTTGGACTACGTCATGCAGCGCCATATTCTGCACGTGTTGGATCAATGTGACGGCAATCGCGCCGAAGCGTCCCGCCGGTTGGGCGTGTCTCGCAAAACGGTTGATCGCAAATGCGCGGCTTGGGGCGAATAATCCTGCCTATCAATACTCAGCAGCGGGAAGCCAGATCGAAAATTCGGCCCCTTGTTCTGTATTTTGAGCGGAAATAATCCCCCCGGCCCGTTGGATCAGGGTTTGGCTGATTGATAGGCCAAGCCCGGTTCCTTCGGCCTGTTTGGTGGTAAAAAACGGGTCAAAAACAGTGTTAAGCTTGTCTTGGGGAATACCGGGGCCGGTGTCTCGTATGATCAGTTCAGCACCGTGGGTTTCATCGCGCCTTTGCGTTCGCAAACTGATGGACAAATTTCCTTTGTCTCCCATTGCCTGCACTGCGTTAACAATCAAGTTGATCACCACTTGCTGCATCTCGCCGGGGTCGATTTTGACGGCAGGGGCCTCGCCGAAATCCAGCGCGATGGTGATGTCGCGCCTGCTTATCAGGTGATCAACCAAGACCAGGCAATCGGAAACAACAGGTTGTAATAACGTGGTTTCTTCGAAACCCGAAAATTCACCGGGGCGGGCGAATTGCAGAAGCTTTCCAACAATTGCGTCAATGCGTGACACTTGTTGATCAACCAAATCCAGCTCAGTTTTCACCTCGGCCGCATGAGGGCCGAGTGTTTCACGCATGACGTCGACATTGCCTTGAATCACCGCGACCGGGTTGTTGATTTCATGCGCCACACCAGCCGTGATTTCCCCAATAGAGGCGAGCTTTTCCGACATCACCAATTGCTTGAAGGTTTGTTCGAGCTTGGCATTTGCATCGCTGAGCTCGGATGTGCGTTGATCAACGCGTTGATTAAGCTCATCTGCCCAGGCGCGTAGCTTTTGATCGCGATCCTGCACCTGATTGAGCAGACTGTCCAAATGCGCGGCCACTTGCCCGATTTCATCGGTGGTCCCGATATTGCCATTTCGCGCCGAGAGATCACCTTTCTCCACACGTTTCATGGTGTGGCTCATGCGTTCGAGCGGCGCAAAAATACCCTTGGCAAGGCCAAGGAAAACCGGGCCGGACAAGGCCAAAACAGCGCCAAACGCGACCATCATCCAAATGTAGGCTGACCGTTTTGCCGCCGAAAACGGAGCCTCGAGAAATCCGACGTAAAGCATGCCGACACGGCGGCCAAAGCTATCCTTGAGCGGCAAATACCCGGAAATATACCAATCATTCACCACAAATGCGCGCGCCAGCCACGTCTGTCCCTCATCCAGAACCTTGTTGCGAACCGCGCCGGAAACACGCGTGCCCAGCGCGCGAACATCTTCGAACAGTCGCACATTGGTCGAGACGCGCACGTCATCCAAAAACAGCGTCGCAGTTCCCTGTCGCTCACCGCCGGTGATGGCGTTGAGGTAAACCAGAGCATTAATCGTGTCGATGAACTGTAGGTTACGGTTCAACAAAATGCCGCCCACCAAAACGCCGGTATGGCCGGGGATCATCACGGGTGAGGCGCTGTGTACCACCATGCCGCGGTCTTCAATCGTGCGATCGGTCGGGCTGGCGGCTTCGGTGTCGATCAGATCAATGCGGGCCTGAGTGGCCAATCCGCTGGAAAACGCATCGAGGTCAGACCCCGTGAATATGTCGATCTGGGTGTTGGCCATCCCGTTCAACGCGGCGCGGATGACGGGCCATTTGCTAGCGGCGTCTTCTGTTTCGGCGCGGGGGATAAAGTACAGAAAATCCAACTCCAAAGCATCGCGCTTGGCGTTGAAATAGGCGTTTTGGGCGGTGATTTTACGGTCAAGCAGGGTTGAAAACTCAGTCGATTCCGCCACGCTCAGCAGATCAGTGCCGGTTTCGGTCATCAGTCGTGCCAGATATTGTTCCGCAATTCGTAGATCGCTTTCAACATTGGCAATCAAAACCTTGTCGTAATCCGCGCTCCATCGAGTCATGCCCAGCAGCAAAAGCAACGGCATAAGCACGATCAACGGCAAGAGCGCCAGGATCAACAGGCGTAGACGGACAGAGGACATTAAGGCTCCGGTCATGGATTGCCGGGTAGCCTAGCGATGCGATGTGTTCGGCGCAAATGGGACTTTGTCACGAGGGTCGTTTGTTGTTGAAATAATGCGGGTGCGCCCAAGCCGTGCTGGCCAAGGCACCCTGTTTTGCAAACATTGGGTACGACGGGTTATTCAGACGCGGCTGGGGTTTCGGCCTCTTCTGGGGTGGCGTCGGCTTGTTCTTCCGGTTTGCCAGTCAGCGCACCGTTCACCCAATCGCCATTGGCCTCTTCGCCGGTCGCATAGCGCATGGTACCCACGCCCTGGCGTTTGCCGTTTTTGAACATGCCGGTATAGACGTCACCATTGGCATAGGTCGCAACACCTTCACCGTTGATTTCACCGCGATCCCAATTGCCATCATAAACAAAACCACCGGCCATGGTAATCACGCCTTCGCCATGGCGCTGCCCATCACGAAACTGGCCTTCGTACAAGGTGCCGTCGGGATACGTCGCCTTACCTTCGCCGTGACGCTGACCATCTTTCCAGTCGCCTTCATACCGGTATCCATCAGGATAGGTCATAATGCCAAATCCGTGGTTCCGGGCGTTGGACCATTCACCAGTATACACAAGACCGTTGGTATAGGTGGCGACACCGCGCCCCTCGATCACACCCTCTTTCCAATCGCCATCAAATGTCGACCCGTCCGGATAGGTGATTTTACCTTTCCCATTGGCCAGGTCGCCGCTAAATGCGCCCTCATAGACCGAGCCATCAGGGTAGGTCACTTTGCCCTGACCTTCGATCTGGCCGCTGACCCAGTTGCCTTCGTATTTGTAACCGTCTTTGCCAATAAACGTGCCTTGACCATGGCGCTGGTCGTTGTTGAACTCACCCTCGTAGGTGTCTTCATTGGCATAGGTGACCTTGCCGGCACCTTCGCGGCGGCCGTCAACCAACTGGCCCTCATAGATATCGCCATTGGGTTGAACGAGCTTGCCCGACCCGTCAATTTGGCCATCGCGCCAGGTGCCTTCGTAAATCAAACCGTCTGGCATGGTCAGCTTGCCCTGACCTTCGCGTTCACCGTCAGCAACGCGACCATCGTAGACCGAGCTGTCGGGATAGGTGATCTTGGCACCACCTTCTTTGACCCCATTCACCCAATCGCCATCATAAAGATAGCCGTTGGGCGAGGTCATAATGCCTTTGCCGTGGTGCAGCGCATTGCGGAACGATCCCTCATAGCGCACGCCATTTGCATAGATCGCAACACCGCTCCCGGTGATTTTGCCGTCGCGCCATGTGCCTTCGTAAGTGCCGCCATCGGCAAAGGTGATCTTGCCCACGCCTTCGGGTTTGCCCTTGGCGAATTGGCCATCATAGACCGAGCCATTCGGGAACCGGGCGACGCCATTGCCTTTGATTTCACCTTCGAACCAGTCGCCGGTGAATTCATAACCATTGGGTAATCGGTATGTGCCGGTTCCGTGCTGCAGCCCGTCCTGAAACGTGCCGACATATTCGCCGCCGTCATCATATTGCTTGGTAACAACTTCGCTATCTTGCGCGCTGATTGGCAGTGCCAAAGCCAGTGCCGCGACAAAAAAGGTGGTGATCCCTGCGGTCTTCATGCTCGTCCCGTCCCCGTTTCGGGTATTCCCCAATTGACCAAAACGTAACCAAGGCGGGGCTTAGGGGCAATCTCTTTTGCCCATTACGCTTTTCCTCAGGCGAGCATCTGCTATTTCAGGTGCGAACCGCGAAGAAATAAGGGCAGGCCCGATGAGTGATCGTTTTCGTCTGACGCTGGCACAGTTGAACCCAACCGTTGGGGATTTGCATGGCAATGCCGCCAAAGCACGGGATGCTTGGCAGCAGGGCAAAGAAGCTGGTGCCGATATGGTGGCGCTGCCTGAGATGTTCATCACCGGATACAACGCCCAGGATTTGGTGATGAAACCGGCTTTTCACGCTGAGGCCATTGAGGTGGTCAAGCAGTTGGCCGTTGACTGTGCCGATGGGCCGACGCTTGCCATTGGTGGGCCTTGGGTCGAAGGGACCGAGCTATATAACGCGTATCACATCTGTACCGGTGGCCAGATCGTGCGCAGTGTTCTCAAGCATCATTTGCCCAACGAAACCGTGTTTGACGAAGTGCGGATTTTCGACAGCGGACCGATGGCCGGGCCTTATAACGTGAATGGGGTGCGTGTCGGATCCCCGATATGCGAAGATGCGTGGCACTCTGATGTGGCTGAAACCCTAGAGGAAACCGGTGCCGAGTTCCTGTTGGTGCCCAACGGGTCCCCTTATTACCGCAACAAGTTTGAGACGCGGCTCAATCATATGGTGGGCCGGGTCGTCGAAACAGAACTGCCGTTGATTTATCTGAACATGACCGGCGGTCAGGATGATCAGGTGTTTGACGGGGGAACGTTTGTCCTGAACCCCGGTGGGAAAATCGTGCTGCAACTGCCGGTATTCGACGAGATTGTCGCTCAAGTCGATCTTGAGCGCGGGCCAGATGGTTGGCGCGCCTTGGATGGGCCATTCACCAAGCACCCCGATGCCTGGGAACAAGATTACCGGGTGATGGTCGAATCCTTGCGGGACTATTTGTACAAAACTGGGTTCAAAAAGGTCTTATTGGGTCTGTCTGGTGGCATCGATTCCGCCATCGTCGCGACCATTGCCGTTGACGCAATTGGTGCCGAGAATGTCCGTTGTGTGATGCTTCCGTCGGAATACACCTCGCCTGAATCGCTGGAAGACGCCAAGGAACTGGCTGAAAATCTTGGCTGTCGCTATGATTATGTCCCGATTGCCGAAGGGCGCGAGGCGATCACAAACACGCTTGCGCCGCTGTTTGCCGGAACCCAGGCAGACCTGACAGAAGAAAACATCCAATCGCGTTTGCGCGGTTTGTTGTTGATGGCGCTGTCGAACAAGTTTGGCGAAATGCTGTTGACCACCGGAAATAAGTCTGAGGTCGCAGTGGGTTATGCTACGATCTATGGCGACATGGCCGGTGGCTATAACCCGATCAAAGATATGTATAAAACCCGCGTGTTTGAGCAATGCCGCTGGCGCAACAGCAATCACCGCGCCTGGATGCAAGGCCCATCCGGCGAGGTTATTCCAGATCGGATAATCACCAAACCCCCCTCGGCTGAGCTTCGCGATGATCAAAAAGACAGCGATTCATTGCCCGATTACCCGGTTCTGGACGCGATTTTGCAGATTTTGGTGGATAAAGAGGGCTCAATCGCTGATTGCGTTGCCGCGGGGTTCGACCGGGCGGATGCCAAAAAGGTCGAACACCTGCTCTATATCAGCGAATATAAACGGTTTCAGTCCGCGCCCGGTCCTCGCCTGACGCCGCGTGCCTTTTGGCTTGATCGGCGTTATCCAATTGTGAACCGGTGGCGCGACACGTCTTAGGCCTGTCTTAGCTCAACGGATAGCTGGACAGGGTGTCGTAATAGGCCCCCTGATCATGCAAGGTGGATTGATACAGCCCAAAGGACGTGAGCGTCATCGGTCCGGCTTTTGCGCCGATCAAGGCGTTTAAGACCGGGGCCGGATCGGTTTTACCCGATAGGCGCGACAGGGTCACATGCGGACGAAACCGACGGCGTTCGAGATGAATGCCTGCACCGTGCAAACGTGATCTGATCCTGGATTGCAGGTCAAGAAGAGCGGGGCCACCCTCTGCGGCGAGGCCAATGGCTTGGCCAAACCGACCGCCAAAATCAGCAACGCCTGACAGGGTCAAGGTGATGGGGGCGGCGCGTAAGGTCAGCAGGGCGTCGTGCAAGGGACCCAAAATCGCCTCGTCCTGATCACCCAGAAACACCAAGGTCAGATGTAGGTTTTCTGGTGGAACGGCGCGGCCATCAGGCAGGCGGGATTGGATGGTTTCAATGTCTGAGACGGCGTGATCAGGTAACGGTAGGGCAAGAAATAAACGCATGTCTTAGGATCGCATGAATCCGACCACAAAACCAGATATCAGAGCTTGGTCAGGACGGTTTGAGGCAAAAGACGATCCCAATCGTCGCGGCGGCACAGCTGGGTGCCCGGGCTGATCACGGCGGCAGAGGCTGCAGCGGCACCATAGCGAAGCGCTTCTGGCGCGGGCTGCCCCTGGGCGAGACCCATGACAAAACCACCGACAAAACTGTCACCGGCCCCGATGGCGCTTACAACCGTTTCGTTCGAGGCGTTGACATGCCACAGCCCGTCGGCATCTGCCATGACGGACCCATCCTTGCCCCGTGCAATAATCACCAATTTCCCGGCACCGCGCTGGCGTAGCTCTTGGGCATATCTGGCGCTTTCCTCTTGTGTCGCCAACGTGCGGCCGGACAAGGTCTCAGCCTCATGACTGTCCATGCGCAACACGGCCGGGGCGGGTTGCGGCCCGTTGGCCTGAGCTTCCAGATGGGCACCAGAGGTATCGACAACCAATTGTCGCCGCGCACCGAGACGTGCGCAGGTTTGGGGGATGAAGCCCGGTTTGGCACCGGGGGGCATGCTACCCGACAGGACGACAAAGGCATCTGGGGCGGCGATATTGTCAAGCTGATTCAACATGATATCAAGTTGTTCATCCGTCCAGCTTGGGCCAGACAGGACAAACCGAAATTGTTCACCGCTGCTCTGATCGGTGACCGCAAAACTGTGCCGGGTTTCGGCAGGGGCTTCGATCCGAACGGTCTCGAGACCTTGGGAGATCAGTAAATCCTGCAATGTTCTGCCGGTGTTGCCCCCCAGCGCAACCAGTGCCTGAGCCGCGCCCCCAAGTTGCATGACTGCGCGGGCCACATTGACACCGCCGCCCCCCGGTTCGGCGGTTTCAGGACCGCAGCGCAGCTTGAGATTTGGCACCACTTGGCCAACCGATGTTGCCAAATCCAAGGCTGGGTTCAGAGTCACAGTAAGAATCGGTGTCATGGTAACCTCTTTGTTAACGCCAACATGCCAAGAGGGGCGCGCGCAGGAAAGGCCAGAATGGCGGACAATCCCGCGCGCGGCTGGACAAACCGGCGTGCGTATGAAAACACACGCGCCTGAAACTATGCCCCTGAAACCACGCCCCTGACAGGAGGCCGCTTATGACCGTTACCAGATTTGCTCCATCGCCCACGGGTTACATCCACGTTGGCAACCTGCGCACTGCGCTGTTCAACTATTTGATCGCCCGCAAAACCGGCGGCGAATTCATCCTACGTATTGATGACACCGACCCAGAGCGGTCGAAGGAAGAATATGTCGATGCGATCAAGCAGGATTTGGAATGGCTTGGCCTGACTTGGGATCGGATTGAGCGTCAGTCGACACGGCTAGACCGGTACGCAGACGCGGCGGATAAGCTGCGCGAGATGGGCCGGTTCTATGAAGCGTTTGAGACGCCAACCGAACTTGATCTCAAGCGAAAGAAGCTTTTGAACATGCATAAGCCGCCGGTTTATGACCGGTCGGCTTTGAACCTGTCGGATGCCGAGAAAGATGCTTTGCGTGCCGAGCGCGGCGATGGTGTTTGGCGGTTCAAGCTCGATCAGGAGCGGATCGAATGGACCGACGGTATCTTGGGCGATGTCTCAATTGATGCGGCGTCTGTGTCGGACCCGGTTTTGATCCGCGCGGATGGTCAGGTTTTGTACACGATCGCGTCGGTTTGCGACGATATGGATATGGGTGTGACCAATGTGGTGCGCGGCAATGACCACGTCACAAATACCGCGACGCAGATTCAGATGATCCGCGCGCTGGGCGGCACCCCGCCTGAATTTGCGCACCACTCATTGCTGACCGGTCCACAGGGCGAATCGCTGTCCAAGCGGTTGGGCACTTTGGCGTTGCGTGATTTGCGTGAGCAAGGGATTGAGCCAGAAGCATTGCTGAGCCTAATGGCGCGTCTTGGGTCGAGCCAGCCGGTTGAGCTACGCATGTCGCTCGAAGAGATTGCGGAGGGGTTTGAGACCACTCAGTTTGGCTCGTCTCCAACTAAATTTGATGTCCAAGACTTGTTCCCGTTGACCGCGCGCAAGCTGCATGGGTTGTCTTTGACCGATGTAGCCGAGGATGTGGCCGCTGCGGGTGTGCCCGACGACAAAGCAGAGCTGTTTTGGAAAGTTTGCCGCGAGAATATCACCGTGCGCGGTGATCTGGCCGGTTGGTGGACCCTGTTCCGCGACGGTGCAGAGCCAATGGTCGCGGACGAAGACAAAGAGTTTGTCGCACAGGCGATGGCGCTTTTGCCCGAAGGTCCTTTTGATGCGGAGACATGGGGCAACTGGACCAAGGCCGTCAAAGAGGCGACAGGTCGCAAAGGCAAGGGCCTGTTTATGCCTCTGCGCAAAGCGATGACAGGTCAGGAACGTGGGCCGGATATGTCGGATGTGATGCAATTGCTGCAAAGCGTGCCGGCCAGGTCGTTGGCCCAGTGATTTTGGACCAGTAATTTTGGACCAGCAATTTTGGCACGGAAGTTCTGGCACAGTCATACGGGGCTAGGTCAGGGGCGTTCAAAGATAATGGTGCTGCCCAATTGGCGCAGCGCCGCATCGACAGTCTCACGCGTTTCGCCTGAGAGTTTTTGGGCGCGCGAATAGATTGGTTTGGCCCGGTCATTCAGGATGGGGGCTTCCCATCCTTGCGTTGTCTCAAAGAAATGCCTGGCCCCGTCAGGGCCAAATTCGGTGAGATACCCATGGATCACCACATCTAGGTAAGACAAGAGAATCGGGTTTTTGGCGGTTGGCGCGGCGCGGCGATGGCCAGCGACGGAATATATTGCAACCGATGTCGATTCGCCCGGATGGTCAATGTCGTCGTTGGCGTCGTGTCGCTCATAGGCGCGTTCACGTTCGTCCAAAACAGTCCAATCGAGGCCGGGAACCGGGGCCACCAGCCCCAAAATCGACGCCTGTTCATCGCGAATCGCTGTCAAAAAGCACAAGTCCCGTTCAGGTGTCGCGCACCATATGCGCCGCCATCCTGTTGCCTTGGCAGGCTGCGCAGGGGTGTAGTCATGGGTGCGTTGGTCGACCAAGCTGCCGTAACCAAAGAAATGTGCATGTGTCATATCGCAAATATTTCCGCTGATTGACGTAAGTCAAACACATCTTTTCATGGGGCTGTCATAAGACGGGTAACCGAAGCAGCCCGGAGTGTTCGTCGTGCGCGTAACCAAAAGAACAAATATTGCCATGCGGGTACTGATGTATTGCGCAGCTAACATGGGGCGACTCGTGACAAAGTCTGAGATCGCAGCGCGATGTAACGCGTCCGAAAACCATTTGGCGCAGGTGATCAATCAGCTCGCGCAGATGGGGTATTTGCATACGCAACGTGGCCGCAATGGCGGGCTTGAGCTTGGGCGTCCGGCGACCGAGATCGTGATCGGTGACATCTTCCGCGCCTTGGAGGCCCCGGTTCCAATCGCGGAATGCTTTGCTGATGTCGATAACACCTGTCCGTTGACCGATGCTTGTCGGTTGCGCAGCGCTTTGCATGATGCGTCAAACGCCTTTTACGAAACGCTGGATCCGATCACATTAGATGCTTTGGTGTGCGACAATAGCAGCCTGCTTGAGATCATCGCGCCGCAAATTAAGTGTAATGTGACGCATTCTGACGACTCTGTTGCGAAGGCAGAAGCAATCCTCTAAGAGATACCCACCATGACGGGAGAACTGGCCTTTTGCGAGGTCAGTGCCGAAGGAGCAACCGCCCCGGAAACTCTCAGGCTTCAGGACCGCCATGGGGTACACACTCTGGAGAGAGGTGCGTTGGCACCCGCCGAAGGGATAGCGATCTCAGGCGTCAGGACAGAGGGGGCATGAGCGGCACGGATGATCCGTGTCGGTGATGCCCGGCCACGCGCGTTGGTTTGGGAAAACCAATGGGGGCGCTTGGCGACGTTATGAACGACGATTTAAAAACAACCGTGCTGAATGATTTGCATGTTGGCCTTGGGGCCAAGATGGTGCCGTTTGCGGGCTATTCGATGCCTGTTCAATACAAGGCCGGTGTTCTCAAGGAACATCTGCACACCCGCGCGGCGTCGGGCCTTTTTGATGTGAGCCATATGGGGCAGGTGATTTTGCGCGGCCCTGATGTGGCTTTGGCTCTTGAAACGCTTGTGCCTGTCAGCGTCGCCGGCTTGGCCGAAAACCGTCAGCGTTACGGCTTTTTTACAAATGATGCCGGTGGGATAGAAGATGACTTGATGGTCGCCAATCGCGGCGATCATTTGTTTGTTGTGGTCAATGCGGCCTGCAAAGATGCCGACATTGCACATTTACGCGGCGCACTTGAGCCACGCGGTATCGCCGTCGAAGAGATCGAAGACCGCGCATTGCTTGCCCTGCAAGGCCCTCAGTCCGAGGAAGTTTTGGCAAGGCTGAATCCGGCTGTGGCCGAGATGAAGTTTATGGATGTCGCTACGGTCGAGTTGTCGGGCGTGGACTGCTGGATTTCGCGGTCGGGCTATACCGGGGAAGATGGTTACGAGATTTCTGTACCAAATGAAGCGGCCCTGGCTCTGGCCGAGGCTCTTTTGTCAGATGACAGGGTTGAGGCAATCGGCCTTGGCGCGCGTGATAGCCTGCGTTTGGAAGCCGGGCTGTGCCTGTATGGTCATGACATTGATAGCAAAACCACGCCGATGGCGGCGCGTCTGCAATGGGCTATTCAAAAGGTGCGTCGCACAGATGGGGAGCGCGCAGGCGGCTTTCCCGGTGCTGACGTCATTTTGCCCGAGCTAAGTGACGGCGCTGGGATGGCCCGCGTTGGTTTGCGCCCCGAAGGTCGCGCACCTATGCGCGAAGGGGTTGAGCTGTTTGCCGCCTCTGAGGGTGGTGCGCCGATTGGGAAAGTCACGTCAGGCGGCTTTGGCCCAACCGTGGGTGGCCCGGTGGCAATGGGCTATATCCCAACAGAAACTGCGGAACCGGGAACGGTTTTGTACGGAGAATTGCGCGGTAAGCGTCAACCGGTTCAGGTTGCTGCGCTGCCGTTTGTAAAACCAGGCTTCAAACGCTGATATCAGGGAGAGCGTGATGAAATTTACCGAAGAACATGAGTGGTTGCGTGTCGAAGGTGACGTTGTGGTTGTGGGGATCACCACCCATGCCGCCGAACAATTGGGCGACGTCGTTTTTGTGGAACTGCCCGAGGCAGGCACCGAAGTTAGCGCCGACGAAGAGGTTGTTGTGATCGAATCCGTCAAAGCGGCATCCGACATTCTGGCCCCGCTGGATGGCGAAATCGTCGAAGTGAATTCGCCGATTGTCGATGAGCCAAGCAAGGTGAACGAAGACCCAGAAGGCGAAGCCTGGTTCTTTAAGATGAAGTTGGAAGACATGAGCGCGATGGACGAGCTGATGGACGAAGCTGCGTATAAGAATTTCATCGGTTGATGTGACGTGAAGGGGGCAGGGGGCGCTGCCCCCAACGCCAGACGGTGTTCCCCCGTGATATTTAGGCCAAGAAGAAACCAGGGGTTTGCGGCCCACTGGAGGAGGAAGCTATGAGCTACGATCCGATTGATTATTTGCCATATGACTTTGCCAATCGGCGTCATATCGGCCCGTCGCCGGCTGAAATGAAGTCGATGTGTAACGAGCTTGGCGTGTCTGGGCTGGACGAGTTGATCGCGCAGACGGTGCCCGAAGGCATTCGCCAAAAGGAACCTTTGGATTTCGGACGGCCGTTGTCTGAACGCGAGTTGATCCGGCGTATGCGGGTGACCGCATCCAAGAACAAAGTTCTGACATCTCTGATTGGTCAAGGCTATCATGGGACGGTGACGCCCCCGGCGATTCAGCGCAATATCTGGGAAAACCCCGCGTGGTATACGGCGTATACACCGTATCAACCCGAGATATCGCAGGGACGGCTAGAAGCCCTGCTGAATTATCAGACCATGGTCAGCGATCTGACCGGTCTTGAAGTTGCCAACGCGTCTTTGCTCGACGAAGCCACGGCCTGTGCCGAAGCTATGACCATGTCGCAACGGGTTGCCAAATCCAAATCCAAGGCCTTTTTCATCGACGAAAACTGCCATCCGCAAAACATCGCGGTGATGCAGACAAGGGCAGAGCCGCTTGGGATTGAGGTGATTGTCGGCGCGCCCGAAGACATGGATGCAAGCGCCGTTTTTGCCGCGATCTTCCAATATCCAGGCACCCACGGCCATGTCCGTGATTTCACCGCTGAAATGGACGCCCTGCATGCCAACAAAGCGGTTGGGATTGTCACCGCTGACCCGCTCGCGTTGTGTTTGCTCAAGGAGCCGGGCGCGATGGGGGCAGATATTGCCGTTGGATCGACCCAGCGCTTTGGCGTGCCGGTTGGCTATGGCGGGCCGCACGCGGCCTATATGGCCTGTCGTGACGCGTTCAAACGGGCGATGCCGGGGCGCATCGTTGGTGTGTCGGTGGATAGCCATGGCAACCGCGCCTATCGGTTGTCCCTGCAAACCCGCGAGCAACACATCCGCCGCGAAAAAGCGACGTCGAATGTGTGTACAGCGCAAGCTTTGCTGGCGGTTATGGCCGGATTTTACGCAGTGTTTCATGGCCCTAAGGGGCTCCGTGCGATTGCACAGCGTATCCATCGTAAAACCGTGCGCTTGGCCAAAGGGCTGGAGGCCGCGGGGTTTGCAGTCGAACCCAAAGGCTTCTTTGACACAATTACCGTGGATGTTGGGCTTTTGCAGCGCGGTGTTTTGCAAGCCGCCGTGCGTGAAGGGCTGAACCTGCGTCGCGTTGGTAAGACCAAAGTGGGCATCACGCTTGATGAGCGGTCCCGGCCTGAAACGGTTGAGGCGGTTTGGCGGGCCTTTGGCCTTGTTCAACAGGACAATGATTTCACTGCTGAGTACATGCTGCCCGAGGGAATGGTGCGGACATCTGAATACCTTCAGCATGACGTGTTCCACATGAACCGGGCCGAGACCGAGATGATGCGCTATATGCGTCGCTTGGCGGACCGCGATTTGGCGTTGGATCGGGCGATGATTCCGCTTGGGTCTTGTACGATGAAGCTCAACTCTGCTGCTGAAATGATCCCGGTGAGCTGGCGAGAGTTTTCGATGATCCACCCCTATGTGCCCAAAGATCAGGCGCAGGGTTATGCAGAGCTGATCAGCGATCTGAGTGACAAGCTGTGCCAGATCACGGGCTACGACGAATTCTCGATGCAGCCCAATTCGGGTGCACAGGGTGAATATGCCGGCCTTTTGACCATTCGCGATTGGCAAACCGCCCGAGGCCAAGCCCATCGCAATGTGTGTCTGATCCCGGTGAATGCCCATGGCACCAACCCGGCATCTGCCCATATGGTGAACTGGAAGGTTGTTGCGGTTGCATGCGACGAAAATGGGTCGATCGACATTGCCGATTTCCGGACCAAGGCGGAGAAGCATTCAGATAACCTTGCCGCCTGTATGATCACCTACCCATCCACGCATGGCGTATTCGAAGAAACCGTCAAAGAGGTTTGCGCGATCACCCATGAACATGGAGGTCAGGTCTATATCGACGGGGCCAATATGAACGCGATGGTTGGTCTGTCGCGTCCGGGCGATTTGGGGGGCGATGTGAGCCACCTGAACTTGCACAAAACGTTTTGCATTCCGCATGGTGGTGGTGGCCCCGGCATGGGTCCGATTGGTGTCAAATCGCATCTGATCCCTCATCTGCCCAAAGACCCGAAGGAAGAGCAATCTGGGGCGGTGAGCGCGGCGGCATTCGGGTCGCCTTCGCTATTGCCGATCTCTTGGGCCTATGTGTTGATGATGGGCGGTGAAGGGTTAACCCAAGCGACGCGGGTGGCGATTCTGAACGCCAACTACATCGCGAAGCGGCTCGAGGGGGCTTATGACGTGCTGTATCGCGGCACGGAAGGGCGTGTAGCGCATGAGTGCATTCTTGATGTGCGTCCCTTTGCCGAAAGTGCGGGAGTGACGGTTGAGGATATTGCCAAACGGTTGATGGATTGCGGCTTTCACGCGCCGACAATGAGCTGGCCTGTTGCCGGGACGTTGATGGTTGAACCGACCGAGTCCGAGACACAAGCCGAGCTGGATCGCTTTTGTGACGCCATGTTGGCAATCCGTGAGGAAATTCGCGCGATTGAAGACGGCAAAATGGATGCGGAAGCCAATCCGCTGAAATTTGCGCCGCATACGATGGAAGATCTCGTTCGCGATTGGGATCGGCCCTATAGCCGCGAACAGGGTTGCTTCCCGCCCGGTGCGTTCCGGGTCGACAAGTATTGGCCACCAGTCAACCGAGTCGACAACGCCTATGGGGATCGAAACTTGGTTTGTACCTGTCCACCAATGACCGACATTGACGAGACAGAATAAAACAAAGCCGCCGCTCTTATCATTAGGGCGGCGGCTTTTTCTTATGCGTCTTCGGACTCTGTTGCGGGCTCTTGAGTCGCGTCTGTTTGGTCTTGGGTGTCGTCCTGAGGGGTGTCGATCAGGAAATCAAAGACGTCGCGCACCCGGTTCCATGTTTCGGCGTTACAGGCGGATAGCAAATAGCCGTCGCGGGTATCTCCGCGATACTCGCTGCCATCCAGCATCGCCACATGTGCGCCCGCGCGCCGAGCGGCCACGACACCGGCGGGTTGGTCCCATGGGGTCAGTTTCCCAGACAGGATAAAGTCGACATTTCCTTGGGTCAGCATCCGAAATTCATGCAGGGCGCAGCGCAGCGAATTGATACGCTGAAACTTTGGAAAGGTCGCGGCCATTTGCGCCTGTTTGTCTTTGGCAATCAAGGACAGCGGGATGTAGCCGTCGAGGGTATCAACCGGCCCACCGCTTGACGTCTTGAGCTTGCGTTTGACACCGCGCGGTTGGATCAACATCGCCGGGCTTTCTTCGTCGGCTATGATAACATCGTTCATCACCGGGTCGTACATCAGGCCAAACACCGGATGCCCGAAGCGCAAAATCGCGACGTAAACCCCAAAACAGGTCAGGCCATTGGCGTAGTTCCAAGTGCCATCGACGGGATCAATGGTGAAACACAATTCGGCGTCGGCGATCTTGTCGATAATATCGGGGTTGTCCGAAGCATGCTCTTCTCCGACCACCAAGGCGTGGGGGAACATGCCCAAAATGCCGCGCGTGATCATGGCTTCGGCGGCCTTGTCGGCATCGGTCACAAGATCCTGAGGGCCGGTTTTTTGGTTGATCTGATGTGCACCCAATTGGCGAAAGCGCGGCATGATTTCGGCCTTGGCGGCACGGCGCACTAGGTTCAAAAGCTGCGTGCGCTGGGCTTTGGTCAGGGGGGCGGTAATCGGCATTGGCAAGGAATCGGTCATGTATCCGTCCAGTAATTGCTGCAGTTGCAAACTGATTGCCAGCCTGCGCGGTTGTATTCAAGGTGACTATTCGCGCGAACGAAGCACTTGTGCAGGCCGTCGGGCCAAGGGGCGCCATGCAAACCCCAGTCCTGCAAGCAAAGTTGCGAAAATACCGCCTGCGATGACACCGAATGCGGACCCCCAAATAACAACAAATTCAGTTTCCATCACAAAGGTCAGCACGGCCCAACCGCCCAAAATGCCCGCCCCCAACGAAACCAGCCCTGCTGATGCACCAAGAAGAGCAGAACGCAATGTGAAGCTCGCCAAAATACGTCCGCGTGATGCGCCCAGAGTTTTAAGGACTGCGGCTTCGTAGGTGCGCGCGCTTTCGCCGGCGGCGGCGGCACCGATCAAGACAAGGAAGCCCGTGAGCAAGCTGGCACCTGCGCCCCAGCGCACGGCATCGGAAATACCTGCAAGCATTTCAGACACCCGATCAATCGCATCGCGGACACGAATGGCGGTGATGTTGGGGAAGGTGTTGGCGAGATCGCGCAGAATTTGCGCCTCGGCTTGCTCCTCGGCATAGACCGTCGAGATAAACGAATGCGGGGCACCCTGTAAGGCAGAGGGGTTGAGGGTCATGACAAACCCAATCCCGGCGGTCGAAAAATCAACCTCACGGAAGCTGGTGATGGTCGCGGTGATGTCGCGGCCCAGAATGTTGAGCGTGAGAGTATCGCCCAGTTTCAGGCCAAGCTCTTCACCCTCTTCAGCGGCAAAGCTGATCTGCGGTGGACCAGAGTAGTCTTTCGGCCACCATTCGCCTTGGGTGATGGTGAACCTTTCATCAGGTTCGGCAGCATAGGTGATTCCGCGATCCCCGCGAACCACCCAATGCTCACCCGCAACGTCGACGGCATCCTGACCGTTGATTTTCGAAATAATGCCGCGCAACATCGGGGCACTGTCGATGCGTGAGACGGCAGGATCGCTCTCCAACCGTTCCAGGTAACCGGGCATTTGATCCCGCTGAATATCCACAAAGAAATAAGACGGCGCTACGTCAGGCAGATCACGGGCAATCGCACCACGCAGATTGCCATCAATCTGCCCGACAGCGGCGAGTACGGAAAGTCCAAGCCCCAGAGAAATAACGACGGCACCGGCGCTTTCACCGGGGCCCCCAATGGCCGCAAGCGCCCAACGCCAGATAGGCCTGCCGCGCACTCTTCGCGATGACCGGCGTGCCGTTGCCCGAATGAGCTGAGCCGCAAATGTCAAAATCAAGAGTGCTGCAAGGATGCCGCCCGCGGTCCAGATCGTCAAAAACGCATTTCCCGAGAACAGCATTGCGGTGCCGACAAGCATGCCAAGAAGCAGCAAAGTCGCCAGGATATATCTGGCGGCAGGCAGTCGTTTGGCCCCTTCAAGCGCGTCGCGCATCAAGGTCGCTGCACGGACTTCTTCGGCGCGGGCCAGCGGCCATAGGGTGAAAACCAAAGCGGTTAAAACGCCGTATAGGGCGGCCTCGGCCAGTGGGCCGGGGTGCAAGGTGAACACGGCGGGTATGGGCAGGGCGGCTCCGATCAATGGCCCAAGCAGGATTGGAACCAACCCGCCTAGAATTAAGCCGATGGCGATACCAACAAGACTAAGAACGCCGATTTGGATGAAATAGGTCTGAAAGATAACCGCCCTTGTTGCCCCAAGTGTGCGCAACGTCGCAATCACAGCCGTTTTGCGTGCCAGATAGGCGCGCACGGCTGCGGATACACCGACACCGCCAACCGCAAGGCCGGACAAGCCGATCAGCACGAGAAAGCTTCCCAAACGATCAACGAACCGGGCGACACCCGGAGCGCCATTCCGGGCATCGCGCCACTTCAAACCGCTGCGTTCAAATTCCGACTTTGCACGATCTGCTAGGGCGTCAAGGTCTGTTCCGGCGGGAAGTGTGAGCCGATATTCGGTGTCAAACAAAGACCCGGGAGCCAACAGGCCTGATCCTTCCAGAGCCGATGTTTTGACGATGGTGCGTGGCCCAAGGCCAAAACCATCGCCTGCGTCGTCCGGTTCACGTGTCAAAATGGCGCTCAGCGTGAATTCTTGTGTGCCGAGCCGGAAACGATCGCCGGGTGACAGGCCCAATCGATTTGCCAAAGCGGGTGCCATAAGGGCCCCTTGCCCTTGCAAGGCCTGTGAAATGGGCAAGGGGGGATCGGTGATGACGTTCCCGACCAACGGATAGGCGTCATCAACTGATTTAACCTGAGTGAGCGCGCGTTCGGTTGTGCCATTGCTCTCAACGGTGGCCATTGACCGAAAATCAGTCACTTCGGACATGGAATCGGATATGCCATTGAGCCAAGTCAGTTCGTCTTCGTTGGCGAAACGGTAGGTAAACTCGGCCTTGGCATCGCCACCTAACAACACAGCGCCTTGTTCGGTAAGGCCCAATTGGATGGCCGATCTAACGGAGCCAACACCCGCAATTGCAGCCACGCCAAGTGCAAGGCACGCAATAAAAATCCTGAACCCCTGCAACCCGCCGCGCAATTCGCGTCTGGCAAAGCGGGTGGAAATGCGCCAGCTCATTCTGCAGCCTTCTGGCTTTGATCAATCAATCCGTCGTTCAGTCGTATGGTTCGATCGCACCGAGCCGCGAGTTCTGGCGCATGGGTCACAAGCACCAAGGTCGCGCCGTGCTGTTCCGATAGGCCGAAAATTAGGTCCATGATAGCCTGACCGTTTTGACCATCCAAGTTTCCGGTTGGTTCATCCGCCAGCAATATATCCGGGCGCGGTGCCAACGCTCGGGCAAGGGCCACCCTTTGCTGTTCACCACCTGACATTTGCGCGGGATAGTGATCGCTTCGGTGGCTAAGACCCACGGCCTCAAGTTCCTGCTCTGCGCGGGCGAAAGCGTCTTTTTTGCCAGCTAATTCCAAAGGTGTCGCGACATTTTCCAAGGCTGTCATGGTCGGAATCAGGTGAAAAGATTGAAAGACCACGCCCATGTGATCGCGACGAAACCGCGCCAAGAGGTCTTCATCCATGTTTGTTAAGTCTTGTCCAAGCGCCAAAATCTGACCGGAGGATGCTTTTTCCAGCCCGCCCATAACCATCAACAAAGATGATTTGCCGGATCCCGAAGGGCCAATGAGCCCCAAACTCTCTCCTTTTCCGACATTTAAACTGATTCCATGCAGAATTTCGACATCTCCGGCATTGCCACGCAGGCTTAAAGTGACATCTTGGAGAGAAAGAACTGGATCAGGCATTTGGAAAGGTCCGACAATGAAGCATTCAGTGAGATATGGTACGTGGTTGGCGCGCTGCAAGATAGCGATAGTGGGAGTTTTTCTCTCAGTGGTCCCGGTAAAGGCCGAAACAGTCGAAATCTTGGCTCTTGGAGACAGTTTGACACAGGGCTATGGGCTATTTGAGCAAGATGGATTTGTGCCTCAACTTCAAGGTTGGTTGGTTGATCGAGGTCAAGACGTGCGGATCGTCAATGCCGGCGTCTCAGGCGACACATCTGCGGGTGGTTTTGCGCGGGTTGAGTGGTCATTGACGCCAGAAATTAGTGCGATGATCGTGACCCTCGGTGGGAATGATCTGCTCCGCGGCCTTGCTCCAGAAGAAACGCGTCGGAATATCGAAGGCATTTTAAAAGTGGCGCAGGCACGGGAGCTTGCGGTCTTGTTGATCGGGATGGAAGCCCCGGGGAATTTCGGAATTGAGTACAAAGAAGAGTTCGATGCGCTGTATCCTGACTTGGCGACAAAGTATGGTGCCACGTATTTGAACACCTTCTTTGCTGGACTGGGGGAAGACCGAACGCCGTCATCGGTCGCTCAGTTTATGCAAAAGGACGGGATTCACCCCAACCCCGAGGGTGTAGAACGAATAGTTCAGGTTGTTGGACCAAAAGTCGAAGAGCTATTGTCCAAACACTGAATTTGGATGTTTACGCCGGTGAAAAATGTGTTCTGGTCATGAGAATGCAGCGGATCACCGTGTAGCTGGCTGTGAGTGCGCCCATTCCGACACCACAGATCAAATAAAGCGCTATGGCTGTTACGAGGGGCAGTCCAAAAAACAGGAAGCCGATCAAGCCAGCGAAAAACCCAAGTACACTTCCGATCAAAATTGCCACGAACGCCATATCCTCATCTCCTTCCTGAGGTGAGGGTATCGCCGCAGGTCTTTCCAAAAGATTAAGAAGGATGACTTGGGCGAGAATGTGGCGGGGGCCGGAAAGATCTCTACCCCAGGCGAAAAAATTCGTGCCCCAACAAAAAAGCCAGGTCAGAGAATGACCTAGCCTATGCAATTCAACGTCTGAAAACGATGTTCAGAGAACAGTCACCTTGGCCCCAATTGGCACGCGGTCATAGAGGTCCTCAACATGTTCATTTAGCATGCGGATACAGCCATTTGAGACCGAACGGCCAATTGATTTAGGAGCCGTCGTTCCGTGAATCCGGAAAAAAGTATCGCGGCCGTTTTGGAACAGGTAAAGGGCACGAGCCCCAAGTGGGTTGCCTGGGCCACCTGGCTGCACATAGTCAGTTCCAGAAAATTTGCCGTAAAGATGTGGGTCGCGTTCAATCATTTCGTTGGTTGGTCTCCAGGTCGGCCACTCTTTCTTGGCTCCGATCTTGGCGGTACCAGTAAATTCTAAACCAGCCTTGCCAACGCCCACGCCGTAGCGCCTCGCTTGCCCGAAATCAGTTACGTAGTAAAGAAAATGCGCGCGCGGAAGAATCAGGATTTGCCCTGGTTCCAAGTCTTTCTTGATGCCAACAGATTGAGGGCGAAAAACCGGATCAACTTCGAATGCCAGCGCCGGCATGGCGATGGACGACGCAGCTGCAGCGACAAAGGTTCGACGAGTGATCATGGCGGCACAATTCCTAATTTGGTAAACGCGGATTATGTTGCGCAAATTCGGGCGAAAATCAATCCTATGATCGGGGTGACGAGTGTCACAACCTTGTGTGTAAGCAAACTTTAGCCATTCCGACCGACAACTGACTATTCCTTGGGGACGCTGGCATTTCGACCGGCCAGAACGACGCTTATCGTATAGGCGGTCGAAGGGCTAAGCCCCGCCATGATTCCAGCGGCGGTGTCAGGCCGCATTCGAGCCAAAAAACCAGCTGAAAATTCTGGATCCATTTCTTCAAATAGAGCGGCAGCTTGCTTGGGTTTCATATTCGCGTAAACGTCTGTGAGCCTCGTGATGTCATCCTCGGCGGCCGTTTGGGCCAATGACATTGTATCACGCAGACGTTCTTCTGCGGTTTTGAGGGCCACGAGCTTGCGCTCAATTTCTTGTTCGGCGACCGAAAGAGCCTGCATGCGAACAGCGATGCCTTCTTCGCGCTTCGCAATTCTCTCCTCCCTGTCATTCAAAGCCTTGAGAAGAGGCATTACATCTTCATCTGCGATGTCTGTTTGAGCAGAGTGAACAGGTTGCCCCACCTCTGCAACTTCGGTCATTGCTGGGGCTTCAATCTCTTCGCCGCCTTCCCTAGCCAAGGCTTCTCCGGCTCCCACCCCAATTCGCAAGGCTGCGGACGCCAATAGCAGCGCTCCAATAGCAGACAAGGCCCCCTTCGCCTTGCGACGAGGCCGTTTTTTTGCGCGTTTTGATGCTGTTTTTTTCAACAATGGCATAGTTCACCTCAATTTCGCGGATGACGGACGAAAACCGGGTCGGCATTATCAGGAGCGGTAGATGGTGGTGCCGTGCTTGCCTGTGGCAAGTCATGCATTGATGCCACCAAAAGTTCTAGTCGGCGCGCCACATCTTCGGCTCGTTCGGTCAACTCGCCCAGTGACTTTGATGAGTCGCCAGCGCTCTGCTGTGCTTGCGTTAGCGTCTTGCTCAGATCATCGACTTGCGCCGACAAGACCGCGACTGCGCCTCCAACGCCATTTTCTAAGTCGGTAAACCGTGTCAAACGGCGTGCCAGAATGAAGCAATAGAAGCCAGCGCCCAATGCGCCCGCTACAAGCAATATATCAGCGATCATTTCCATTCCCGTCCCCTTTTTAATTCAGTACAAATTCAAGCACTAACAAGTCGCGTACACGTCCCTCACCCGCGACAAGTCTGACTCTGCGAAGCATTTGACCGCGCAGTTTTATGAGAGCGCCGGCTGCCTCAAGATCCCGAGGTTCCAATGCGCGAAGGTAGCTGTTCAACACGTCTTGAACGCGAGGTAATATCCCTTCAACTTCGACGGCATGCTGTTTGGGCACCTCCAAACTGGCGCGAAAACGCAAGTGGTTGGCCTGCGCCCGAGACCCCAATGAAATCACCAGTGGAGGCACTTCAATAAATGACACATCCGGCAATGGAGCTGTTTCGACGACTTCTTCTGAATCGTGTACTTCATCTGCCGAATCATGGGCCACTTCACCACCGGAGCCGCCCAGCAGCCCAGATTGAGCCGCATAAAAACCACCGCTGCCACCAGCCAAAGCCAATACAATCCCAATGATTAGTGGGAGTTTGGACGGTTTCGCATCTTCGACGTTTTCTTCGTCTACGGTGGCATCAGACATATTAAACCTCTTTTCTTGCCGTGAAACAGTTTTGACAGAAATGGGCTAACTGATTGTTAAGCTGAATGCGCGAAACTCAATTCAACCGAACAGAATGTTTGGAGCGGAGGTTCGTCTTGCAGCAAGTTGTTTCAGTCTGGAGTACGTTGGGTGCCCGGCAGAGGATCGTGGTCTTAGGGGCTACTTTGGCGATGATTCTCGCCGTTTTGGGGCTGACGCGATTAGCTTCGGCACCGAATATGTCACTATTATACGCGGGTTTGGAAAACGGAGCCGCTGGCGACGTTGTCAAAGCTCTCGAGGGGCGAGGGGTCCAATTTGACGTGAGAGGTGGAGCAATTTTTGTTCCTGATTCTGAACGTGATGCCCTGCGACTCACTTTGGCGAGCGAAGGCTTACCAGCCAATAGTGGCCAGGGATATGAATTGTTGGATGGGCTATCGGGTTTCGGTACCACATCCCAAATGTTTGATGCCGCTTATTGGCGCGCCAAGGAGGGGGAACTCGCCCGAACTATTGTTGCCAACCCGGCAGTTGCGAATGCACGGGTTCATATCGCCAATAGTAGCGCGAATCCCTTTCAACGTGATGTCACTCCAACGGCGTCGATTTCTGTCACACCCAGCGCTGGTGCGATAACGCCGCAACAGGCACGAGCCCTAAAATATCTGGTTTCCTCGGCCGTTCCAGGGCTGGTTCCTGAAAGTGTTGCTGTTATCGACGGAAAAGGTGGGTTGATTGGAGCGGACGCAGATAGCCCCGCCGGCCCTACCGCCGACGATAAAGCACTGCAATTGCGTGACCGTGTACAAAGGCTGATGGAAGCGCGGGTTGGCGTCGGAAACGCAGTGGTTGAAGTGAGCGTTGATACAGTCACTGAAAGCGAGTTGATCCGGGAGAGAAGTTTTGACCCCGAAGGGCGGGTCGTGGTTTCGACGGACTCGGAAGAGCGCAATGACAAAGCCGACAGCAGCGGTGGAGGCGACGTAAGCGTGGCGTCCAATTTACCGGAAGGCAACGGTGGCGGCGCGGATGCGACATCTTCGTCCAAAGCCGAAACACGTGAGCGTGTTAACTACGAAGTGTCTGAAACAACACGTGAAATTACAAGGGTCCCCGGTGCGATTCGCAGATTGACCGTGGCAGTTTTGGTAAACGGGACCTACGAACCCGCAGAGGATGGATCACAGACATTTGTGCCATTGCCGGAGCCAGAGATTCAGGCATTGAACGATTTGGTGTCATCTGCAGTCGGCTTCGAAGAGGCACGAGGCGACCAAATTACAATTCGGTCTCTGCCCTTCGAGCGCCCCGAAGGATTGGGCACAGGTCCGATTGAGCCGAGTATGTTTGTTGGCAATATTGATACAATGCGTTTGCTTCAAATGGGTGTTTTAGCGGTTGTCGCGCTTATCTTGGGGCTATTTGTTGTTCGTCCGGTTCTGGCATCTTCGAGCGAGTCTTCAACGGCTCTGACAGCAGGGGTTTCCAATGCGTTGCCGTCGCCTCTAGATGATTCATCACCGGCTTTAGATGGTGAAATTGAACCAGCCGGAGGATTCGAAGATTTGCCAATGGCTGGCGATGGTGGTGGCTTCGGTGGCATGGGAATGGTCGATTTCGACATGCCTGGAGCGGATAGCGGTGGTGAAGATCCTGTAGATCGTCTGCGCAACCTAATCGAAGAACGAAAAACTGAAACCGTTGAGATCTTGCGAAGCTGGCTCGAGGAAGACAAGGAGGAGGCGCGATGAGTGCATTGCACCAATTTCTAGATGACTTTTCTCAAGTTGTGCAACCGACTATCGAAACTGAGGCTCCGTCGTTTAGCGAATCTGATCTTGAGGGGCAAAAGCTGGAAGCTTTTGAAAACGGCTACCGCGCGGGTTGGGATGATGCCGTAAAAGCCCAGTCAGATGATCGCAGCCGGATTTCAAGTGCATTTGGCCAACACCTTCAAGATCTGTCGTTTACCTATCATGAGGCCTACAGTCAGGTCATGAATGCGATGACACCCTTGCTTGATGAGATGGTGGCAGCGCTTTTGCCAGAAATTGCGCGGGCAACATTAGGTCACCATATTGTCGAACAATTGCAAAGCATGGCGCAAGAAATTGGGTCATTGGAAGTCGTGGTGGCTGTATCGCCCTCTAATACCGAAATGGTAGCGCCACTTTTGGAAGGGGAATTTAGCTTTCCTATACAATTAGTTGAAGATGATACGCTCGCCAATGAGCAAGCCGACATACGCTTGGGGCAAACAGAAAAACAAATTGATCTAGGTGATCTGATTGCGTCGGTCTCCGAGGCCGTTGACGGGTTTGCCCATGACAATCGAAGGAAATTGGCCAATGGATAATTCACAATCTACACCACGGGGCGAGGCAGCAACGGCATTCACATCCGTTCCAATAGAAATCACCGTTTCCGTCGGCAAGGCAAGGCCCTTGGTGCGTGATCTTTTGCAGCTCGCTGCCGGTTCAGTTTTGAGCTTAGACAAGCAACTTGATGATCCTGTTGAATTATATGTTGGTGAGAAGTTGATTGGCATAGGGGTTCTCGAAGTGATGGAGGGGGACGGGCAGGGGCAACTGGCAGTTCGTCTAACCGAAGTTTCCGAACTGAATAATCCTTCCTGAGGCAAGAATATGCGTTTCGCCCTTTTGCCTATATTGATAGCACTCATCGGGGCTTTCGTCGGCACAGACGTTGCCGCGCAATCGCTCGAGCTTAATTTGGGCGATGGCGGATCGGTAACCGGCACCAGCATACAGTTGATCATTTTGATAACCTTACTGAGCATTGCGCCCGGTATTGCGATCATGATCACCTGTTTTCCATTTATGGTTACTGTGCTGGCAATACTTCGTCAGGCTGTCGGTCTACAGCAATCACCGCCCAATATGCTCATTGTCAGCCTTGCTTTGTTTCTGACCTACTTTGTGATGGAACCGGTTTTCACGGAGGCTTGGGACTCTGGTGTTCAACCTCTCTTAAACGAAGAAGTTGATGTGGAAGCGGCAGCAATTGAAATACTTAAGCCGTTTCGCGTCTTTATGGCAAACCGGGCCGACCCAGAAACATACCGTGCCATGGCGGATCTAAGGCCAGATGCAGCTCAGACGACTCTCCAACCAGAGGCACCACTTTCTGTTCTTATTCCGAGTTTTATGCTTTCAGAAGTGGCGCGTGCTTTCCAAGTCGGGTTCCTGATCTTCTTACCATTCCTCATTATCGACTTGGTGGTTGCGGCTGTTTTGATGTCGATGGGTATGATGATGGTCCCACCTGCAATTGTATCTCTTCCGTTTAAGTTGGCATTTTTCGTGATAGCGGACGGATGGGCATTGATTGCGAGCAGCTTGGTCAGGGGTTATTTCTAGAACTTTCTTGAATTTCGATTGTTGTCGTCTGCCGATACGGGGAATCCGGAGTGCACAAAATTGATCCAAAGGCTGGTTGGTTGATGGCATTTGGGAACTTCTGGGCCTCAACGCAAAATCCACAGTTGGGGTGATGCGATGCTCCAGCATTTTTTGCGCCCAGCGGAGTCAGGTGTTGAGAGGAATAAAATTGCAAGCCAGGCTGATCGGTCCATAAACGCAACTTCGTACCATCAGGGGATGTGACAATTGCCTGAGGATCAGAGCTTTTGTTCAATACAAAGTTCAGATCGTAGCCGCGATTTTCAGGATCTTGTTTGGCAATTCTGATTGGCTTTTGAAAGTCAAATCGGCTGTTCTTGGTCTCCAAAAACTGGCCGGTTGGGATCAGATCAACGTCAGTTGGTGTTACCTTTTCGGCATCAATTTGAACCGAATGATTGAGCACATCACCGGCACCCGCGAGATTGAAATAGACATGCTGGGCTAAGTTTAAGGGGGTTTCGCGATCCGGAGTACCCGTCATATCCCATGTCAAAGCACCGCCCCTAAGCGTAAGATGTACCGAAAAATCGACAGCACCGGGATAGCCTTGATCAAGATGTGCTGAATGAAGTGTGAGCGTTGCTGATGTATCGTCGTGTTGAACCAAGTCCCAGTTGCGCCAAGCCAATCCACCAGGACCGCCATGAATATGGTTTGGCCCCTCGTTCGCAGGCAGGGTCCAAAGTGCATTGTCGAATTCAAACGCAGCGCCCGCGGTTCGATTGGCAATACGACCAACAATGCTACCCAGAACGCAGGGATTTGATCGGTACATCTCAGGATCAGAGTACCCCAAGACCACATGGCGTCCGTTGACTTGCCAATCTTGAATGGAACAGCCCATGGACAAAACTGTTATTTTGGTAATGTCATTTTGTAGAACGGCGGACGTGATTTGATCGGACATAGGACTTCTCATTGTGTTGAAGCAGACCTATCAGAGGACGTCAGAAAAACCCAGAGTTACCGCCAACGACTAATTCTTAGATGGGTCGTCTAAAACATCTGCGTGCATGTGCCGATCGCCTCGGGCCTTGGCTAAGGAAATCTGTTTTTGCCGCTCGCGAAAACGCGCTTTGTCATCTTCTGACGTCTCGTCGATGCATAGGTGGCAAGATACACCGTGTTCATAAGCCGGATTGGATTTGTCTGATGGCAAAATCGGTTTTCTGCAGGCGTGGCAAAGCGCATGAGGGCCTTCTTGCAGGCCATGCCCGACGGACACCCGGCCATCAAAAACAAAGCATTCGCCATTCCACGTACTATCTTCCGGCGCGGTTTCTTCGAGGTACTTCAGAATGCCGCCCTTTAGGTGATAGACATCTTCGACACCCTGCTGCTTTAGCCAATTGGTTGATTTTTCACACCGAATTCCGCCTGTGCAAAACATTGCGATACGCTTGTTGTGAAAGCGGTCTTTGTTCTCCTCCCACCACTGCGGAAACTCCCGAAAGGTGGCGGTTTGGGGATCAATGGCACCGTCAAACGTTCCGATTGAGACTTCATAATCGTTGCGAGTGTCAATAACCGCGACGTCCGGGCTTTGAATTAGCTCATTCCAATCTGCAGGATCAACATAGTTGCCCACGTCAGATGTTGGGTCGACATTGGGTTGGCCCATTGTCACAATTTCGCGCTTGAGACGCACCTTCATCCGCGCAAACGGACGGTCCTGAGCAGAGGATAGTTTCCACTCAAGATTGTCGCAGCCGGGAAGGTTTTGAATATGTGCCAATACCGCATCGATTCCGGATTTGGGACCGGCAATTGTTCCGTTGATTCCTTCGTTTGCCAAAAGCAACGTTCCGGTAATGCTTTGCTCGCGGCAAAGCTGCAACAGAGGGTCCCGCAAATTGGCGGGGTCGTCGAAGCGGGTGAAGTGATAGAGAGCGCATACAGTAAACATGGCTACCGGATAAGCATTTGTTGGGCGTCGGGCAAGCGCTACGCTGCGGCGATTGCCAAGCCATTCACCACAGCAGTGAAGACTTCGGCATCTTCCTGCCGGGCGTTGGGAAGGCATTGCGCGAGTTTTTCGCGAACCATTGCCATGAGGCTGGAGCCGCCAACAAACACCACCATGTCAACGGAATCCGCCGCGCAGCCAGCATCATCCAGCGTACCCATTGCATGCGCCCCGATGTCGTCGGCGAACCCAGCTAGGGCCGATTGCATCGCGTCGCGTTGAAGCTCAACACTGAGGCCACGTTCGACGATGTCCAACAAGATTTCGCCTGAGGTCGATCCGTTGGCTGCGATTTTTCCGGCTTCAACGGCATAGGCAATGTCATGACCCAGATGCGCCTCTAGAACTTCGCCAAGCCGTTCAAACAAATGTGGTTCCTTGGCGACCCGTTCCCAGCGCCGCACTTCCCTTAACAACGCCGGGTCGTAGACAAAGGCGATTTTTTCCCAACTGGCCAAATCGTAGAAGAGCGCGCGTGGCGCGGTATGGGTTTTGCTGCTGAGCTCTGCACCGATTTGGGCACCATGACCCAAAAGAGGCATAGCATTTTCAAGACTAAGAATGCGGTCAAAATCGGTTCCGCCGATGCGCACACCGCGGCTCGCTAACACATGCGTCTTATCTCCGACACGGTCGCAAAGGGTGAAATCAGACGTGCCACCTCCGATATCGACGATGAGCATACGCCCTTGGCCGGCAACAGCGAGAGCAGCGGCCTCTGGCTCGGGCAAAAAGCTGACATCTTTGAAACCCGCAAGCAAATAGGCGTCGCGCAAGTCCTGTTCAGCCTGGGCATCACGTTCCGCCGAGGCCGAGTGGAAATGCACCGGGCGCCCGGATAACGCGGTTTCAAACGGCATCCCTGTAAAGCTCTCTGACCGGGTACGAATTTCCGACAAGAACCGGGCGATAATCTCAATGAGTGAGATTCGTTCATTTAGAAAGCTGCGCTGTTCCCGTGCGAGCGGCGTGCCAAGAATGCTTTTAAGAGCGCGCAAAAACCGCCCTTCGGCACCATCCATCATGGCCCTTGCTGCCGAAGATCCGTAAATGTAACGCCGTTCTGCAAAGTCGATGAACACGGCCGTGGGTAGGGTCGTGGCATCAGGCTCCAGCGGAATCGCAAACGGTTTGCCGCCCGCCAAAACTCCGGCAGCCGTGTTTGATGTCCCGAAATCCAATCCCAATCTGGCCATGGTCAACCCCTTCCGAAAGCACGTTCAAATAGACAAGCAAAGAGCACATGGCAATTCCTTTTCCTGGCTCCTAAACTGTTCCTGAATTGGAAAAGGGAGCATGTGCGATGCAGGCTTTGATTGTGATCGACCTACAAAACGATTTCTGCCCAGGCGGATCGTTGGCGGTAACCGAGGGTGATGAAATTGTTGCACCGATCAATGCGCTGATGGATGCGTTTGACGCCGTCATTTTGACCCAAGACTGGCACCCGGTCGGGCACAGTTCATTTGCGTCCTCGCATAGGTCACAGGCACCTTTTGATGTGATCGACATGCCCTATGGCCCACAGGTGTTGTGGCCCGATCATTGTGTTCAAGGCACGTCGGGGGCGGATTTTCATGCGGACCTGAATATAGATAAGGCTGACATCATTGTTCGTAAGGGCTTTCGGCCCGAGATCGACAGCTATTCGGCCTTTTTCGAAAACGACCACAAAACGCCGACCGGTTTGGAAGGGTATCTTCGCACGCGCGGCATAGTTGATTTAACGTTTGTGGGATTGGCGACAGATTTTTGCGTAAACTTTTCTGCGGTCGACGCCGCAAAACTTGGGTTTGACGTTTCTGTTCGGCAAGACCTATGTCGAGCGATTGATCTGGACGGCTCTTTGACGGGTGCCAAAGAGGGTATGAAAACCGCTGGCGTGAGACTTGTGTAGCTCATTCCGACGGTTTTCGACAGGAGAGGCGAGTTTGCTCAAACCCGGCCGATTTTCTCCTTGGCGGAAAGTACTAGCGCGCCTAGATAGGTGGTATGATGTTCTTTAAAAAACGCAAGAAGGCGCTGCCTTCTTTCGAGGCTGAATTGGCCCCGGATGTTCCATTTTTCGCTGTTGGTGACATTCACGGAAGTGACCAGTTGCTGCAAAATCTGCTGGTTAAGCTCACCGATGTGGCACATCCAGATGCAATGCTGATTTGTGTCGGTGATTACGTTGATCGCGGAGAAGATAGCGCGGCGGTGTTACAGCGTTTGTATGAGATGCATTCCCAGTCCGGCGGCTTGATGGAATGTCTGATGGGTAATCATGAGCATATGATGCTTAACTTTTTGGACGATCCGGTTCGGCACGGGTCGCGATGGCTGCGCTATGGAGGCTTGCAAACACTGGCGAGTTTCAAAATAGCGGCACCCAGAGGGTCATCCGTTGCTGACGCTGAATGGATGCAAGTGCGCGACGCCTTTAAGGGTGCGCTGGGGGCTGACCTTGAAGACTGGCTCAGAAACCTGCCTTCACAATGGATAACTGGAAATGTCGCGGTCGTTCACGCGGCTGCGGACCCTGAATTGCCGATTGACGGGCAAGATCGGTCAACGTTGCTCTGGGGGCACCCGGAATTCGATAAGAAACCAAGGCGCGATGGAACATGGGTTGTGCATGGACACACGATTGTCGACTCTGCCGTATCGGTTGATGGCAGAATTTCAGTTGATACCGGTGCCTACGCGACGGGGAAACTGACCGCTGCACTGGTTGAAAAAGCCAAGGTGACTTTCATAACCGCGTAGCGGGCCATTTCGGTTTTAAGGTAGCAACGAACCCTCAACCGTTCTCAGCAAGGATGGGAACAGTTGTTGAAGAGCGCGGCTCCATTTGGTGATCTGCTGCTCTTCGATAAAGACCACATCATTTGGACGCATTTGAAGCCGCGTCGCGATGATCAGGTCGGCGGCATTGCGCGCGTTCAAGTGGTAGGCCGTAATTGAACCAGACGCATCGGATTTGTCATCCGCCCTTAAGACATAAATCTGGGTCGGATCGCCGGTCGTGTTGTCGAACCCGCCCTCACCATACAGCACGTCAGCCAAAGTTGCATGTTGCTGGTAGGGCAAGGCAAAACGGCTTTGAGAGTCAACTTCGCCCGTTAAGTAAACATAGTCCCGCTTTTCAGCACCCAGTTTTTGACGGAGGTCGAACAAATGGCGACGCTCATCCAGGGAGGCTCTTTGCAGAGAAATCTCTGTATCAAGAGCCTGCAAAGCTGTGCTGCGCGCAGAGGTTCTCAGGGAAATGACGTCAATTTTCGCTTTGAAAAACTCAACGGCGCGGTCAAGGTCGTAGCTTGTGTCCACAAACACCGCGTCGCCGTTCAGCAAGACCTTTTTCTGCAAGTCTTGCCGATCCAAGTACAAGCTTACAGGAATCTGATAGAGGTTCCCGTCCCGGTAAATACGGATAAGCGCGAATTCTTTGTCGCGAACGGAAATGTCGCCCGCGGCGGTGATGGCCTCGGACAAAGTCAACGTGTTCAGCGTAATAGGGACCAGTTTCGCGGTCTTTACGGCACCACCGACAGCCACACGCTTGGAGTGAAACTCAGCAACCTCAAGGCTGAACGATGGGTCAATTTGGTTTTCAACCAAAACCTGAAATAGACGATCCTCAGCTTGTTGAATGGTCAAACCCGAGAGCTGAACTGGCCCAACTTCAGGAATCGCAATGGAGCCGTCATCACGGACTGTATATCCTTCGCGCTGATTTTGAGCGGCCAGTAGTCCGGACAGTTGTTCGACTGTTGTGCCTGTCCCGCGTGTTGCCAGAAGCAAAATGTCACCTACGCCAATGCGATAGGCTTCTGGTGCAACATCTGGAAGCGGGCGAAACTGTTGCTGTTGAGGGTTGGCCGACGGCAAATAGGGAGAGGCCGGAATTGCCCCGACACCGTTGCCTGGGCTGCCATTGCCGGCCGTCGCGTAAAACACAGATGGCAACGCGCGCGGCGTGTATGGCGCTGAGTTGGCGCGCGCAACTGTTTCGGTCGAAAGTGGAACCACCGTGACAGGTGATCCGTCCTCGCGTTCAGTCACATTTGGGCTTTGGTATAGGACACCGCATGCGGATGTTGCGAAGAACGTCGAAAATGCAAACGCCCGCAAGATTTTGTTTTTGTTCAAGAGTTTCATGCCTACTTCTTTGCAGGTTCTCTTACCTATCGCCGAAATGACCAAGGTGAACTCTCCCCAATGTGGCGTTGAATGTAACCGAATGAACGATACAAGGCCCCAAAAGGGCCGTAAATTACCAAATAACTACAGGTTCAAGAGGCGAGCCACGAGAATCAGTGTGTTTGCTAAGGTGAATTGATTTTTTTAGGGGTAAATGTGCAACAGATACGGGCAAAGTTGTCATTGGATTGGAGAGTGGACGGTATCAGATGTGACGCCCCAGCGATCCAATAAGTCAAATCGCTGGTGTCTGTTTCGTTATGCTCCGGCGCGCAGTGCGACGACCGACAGTGTCCGCCAGAAAATCCATGCTTCCAAAGCAAAGCTGCGATGCGTGATGTAATACAGATCGGCCTTAACCTTGCGACGTGTGGCGTCTGTTCCTTCGATGTAACCAAGCTCGGTCTGAGCAAGACCGCTAATCCCTGGGCGAACGACATGGCGCTCACGGTAACCAGGAATTGAACTCATGTATTCTACTGCGTGGTCGAGGTAGTCGGGACGCGGCCCGATTAAGCTCATGTGACCCATAAGAACGTTAAGGATTTGCGGTAGCTCATCCAAACGACTTTTGCGCAAAAAGTGCCCGAGAGGCGTGATCCGATCCACTTCCAGCGGATCATCCGCTGAACGTGTTATGTGCTCGGCTGCTGTCATCGACCGAAATTTGATCGCTTTGAAGCTTTTGCAGTCACGGCCCATACGGGACTGAACAAAAAAGATAGACCCACGGTTCAAGAACGGGTTGAGCACCAGCAGTACGATAATCGCACCAACAAGGCCCGGCAATAAAACCAGGCTAACCGAAACGTCGAATATGCGTTTGGTAAACCCGAATAGGAAATTGGAGACTGAGGACCGATTTCTGGAAACGTATGTTTGCGTATCCATCGGGCTCTCAATAGTAGAAATGTCAAACATTCTTTGGGCGCTCCCAGAAAAACTCTAAAAATCGAATTGTCAGTTGAAAAAAGTCCCTGATCACAGGCAATGGATACCGGGGCGGAACCTCTCAAGTCAATTAATAATCTGTTAACTATGAGGCGCGCCAAGTCGTTTTGGTTGTTAATTTTTTTCAGATTTGGGGCCTGCAATCTGAAGGTGTTTCTTGTTCAATCTTTTAGGCCTGCGCGGTTTTTCGTCTAAATATTTGAAAATTATTGATAAATTTTGAGATGTCGAAATATTGGGTTTTTTGCCCGCATTCCGAAAGTTGCGCTGTGGGTGCCAAAATCGACATCTTAGGAGGCGATTAAATATTGTGCGCCGCTGCTGGGAATGGTCAATCCGTAACCGTCTGTGTTGAGGGTGAATCTTGGGATTCAACCTTTCGACGAATACCCCCGATTCCTTCCCGCCCAACACCGTGCGTCAGCACGTGATCTTATTGAATCACGCTTGCTTCGACCCTCCTGATTACTCACCTCGCTTACGTGGTCTTACGATTAAGCGCGTCCTTCAAGGCTGCACCCAAAGCACTGTTTTCCGGCTGCGGCTTCGACCCCCGCGGCTGTTTTTGCTGGTGCGACGGTTGGCGATGGTGTTTTGGCTGAGCTGCTCGCTTGGATTGGACAGTTTTTTCGGACCTTGAGCCCGAGCCACTGTCTTTTCGCATCGACAGGCCGATACGCTTGCGCGGAACGTCGACTTCGGTGACACGTACTTTGACGACGTCGCCAGCTTTGACAATCTCATGCGGATCTTTGACGAAACGGTCAGCAAGCTGGCTGACGTGGACAAGCCCATCCTGATGGACACCAATATCAACAAAGGCCCCAAAGGCCGCGACATTTGTCACCGTCCCTTCCAAAGACATGCCGGACCTCAGGTCTTTGATATCCTCGATTCCGTCAGTAAAGCTTGCCGTTTTGAAGCTTGGACGCGGGTCGCGGCCGGGCTTTTCCAATTCCTGAAAAATATCTTGAACGGTCGGAAGACCAAACCGGTCATCGACAAATTGCTCGGCCCTCATTGACTTGAGCGCCGTGTTGTCACCCGCAATTGATCGCAGATCGCGACCGCATGATTTAACGATCTTTCGCGCCAAATCATAGGCTTCCGGGTGCACGGATGAGCTATCCAGAGGCTCAACCCCGTCGCGAATCCGCAAAAATCCGGCGCATTGTTCAAAAGCCTTTGGCCCAAGCCCTGAAACCTTGAGCAGGGCCTTGCGTGACGCGAATGCGCCATGTCCGTCGCGGTGATCCACAATGGCCTGGGCAAGCGACGGCCCCAAACCGGCGATATGTGCCAAAAGAGGAGCCGACGCCGTGTTGAGGTCAACACCGACCGCGTTCACCGCATCTTCAACGACTGCTTCCAGCGATTTGGCAAGCCGACGTTGATCAACATCGTGCTGATATTGTCCAACCCCAATGGATTGCGGTTCGATCTTGACCAGTTCGGCCAGAGGATCCTGAAGGCGCCGCGCAATAGAAACGGCACCGCGTAGCGACACATCCAGATCGGGAAATTCGCGTGCGGCGAGTTCGGACGCCGAATAAACCGATGCCCCTGCTTCTGAAACGACCACTTTGGTAGGCTTTTTGACAGCAGGCGGTAGCAATTTGAGCGTCTCACCAACCAGTTTTTCGGTTTCGCGGCTGGCCGTTCCGTTCCCAATCGCAACAAGGTCGATTTGATGGCGTTGAATGAGCTCGATCAGCTTTGCTTCTGATCCCCGCACATCCATTTTTGGCTGGAACGGATAGATTGTTGCAGTGTCCAGAACCTTGCCTGTGGCATCTACAACCGCGACTTTGACACCGGTTCGAATGCCGGGATCGAGACCAAGTGTTGCGCGTGGACCCGCGGGCGCGGCGAGCAAAAGGTCTTTTAGATTGCGGGCGAAAACATTGATGGCTTCTTCGTGGGCGCGTTGGCGTAAATCCGTAAGCAAATCCATATACATTGATAGGCTCAGCTTGATCCGCCACGTCCAGCTCACGGACTTGCGCAGCCAGGCGTCACCGGGACCATCGCCACGTATACCAATTGCCGCCCCGATAATGGCTTCGGCCCGCGCTACGCCGGTGTCGGCAGGTGGGGCGATGTCTATGGTGACAATCTCTTCCTTCGAGGCCCGCAGAATCGCCAAAGCGCGGTGCGACGCGATCTTGTGCCATTGTTCAGAGTGATCAAAATAGTCGCTGAACTTGGCCCCGGCCTGTTCTTTTCCTTCCACGACCCGCGACGCAATGACGGCATCTTGTTTCATGAACTCTCGCAGGCGACCAAGAAGGTCAGCATTTTCAGAGAGTTGTTCGGCAAGAATGTCGCGCGCGCCGTTTAGTGCAGATTTCACATCGGTAACGGTTTCGGTCACATAGGCCTGCGCAAGGGTTTCTGGCTCTGCTGATCGATCCGCGATAATCGCCTGCAACAATGGCTCTAGCCCGTTTTCACGGGCGATCATCGCTTTGGTGCGGCGTTTGGGTTTGTAGGGAAGGTAAATGTCTTCGAGCGTCGATTTGGTATCGGCAGCGGTAATAGATTTGGTCAGTGCGTCCGTTAGTTTGCCCTGATCCTTGATAGATTGAAGGATAGTTGCACGGCGCGATTCCAGATCCCGCAGATAGGTCAACCGGTCAGACAGGCTCCGCAGTTGCGTATCATCCAAGCCGCCAGTGACTTCTTTACGATACCGCGCCACAAACGGAACGGTCGCCCCCCCATCGAGCAACTCGACCGCGGCATTAACCTGATTGGCTCCGGCCCCGATTTCGGTGGCGATGGTGCGGGCGATGCGTGTTGCGGTCTGATCCAAAACTCATTCTCCAACTCTGGGCAGCCTGATGTCAGGCCGGAAGAGAGTGATACCCGTGCTGGCGCGCGGCTCCAAGAGGGAAATTGCTGATGGGGATAATCACAGAATGTCATTAAAGTGACCCGTGCAAGGATGATTTCATTCTTGCTTAATTTTTGGGCTAAGGACATCACGCAAGTGACCTGCGATCAGAACGGCGTGGGCTGTATCAATACACACGGAGAGACGACGATGACCAACGAATTCATTGACCATATGACCCGTGAGTTAGACATGTTGATGCAATCCGGGCTGTACAAATCCGAACGCGTGATAACGTCGAAACAGGCGGGCACTGTTGAATTGGAAACTGGCAAGGAGGTGATCAACCTGTGTGCCAACAACTATCTAGGTCTGTCGGATCATCCCGCGTTGATCGAAGCAGGCCGTGAGGCGCTGAGCCGATATGGCTACGGTATGTCGTCGGTCCGATTTATCTGTGGCACCCAAGAGGAGCACAAAGAGCTCGAAGCGCGGATATCTCGCTTCCTCGGTTTCGAAGACACGATCCTGTATTCGAGCTGTTTTGACGCCAATACCGGCCTGTTTGAAACCCTGTTAGGCCCGGATGATGCCATCATTTCCGATGCGCTGAACCACGCTTCAATCATTGATGGCGTGCGTTTGTGCAAAGCGAAACGGTTTCGCTACGCCAATTCTGATATGGCCGATCTCGAAGCGCAATTACAGGCGGCCGAGGGCACGCGTTTTAAACTGATCGCGACGGACGGTGTATTTTCCATGGACGGGTTTATCGCCAAGCTCAAAGATATCTGCGATCTGGCTGACAAATACGGCGCGATGGTGATGGTCGATGACAGTCATGCGGTTGGGTTTGTTGGTGCCACCGGGCGCGGATCGATTGAGCATTGTGATGTAATGGGCCGGGTCGACATTGTGACAGGCACGTTGGGCAAGGCACTTGGCGGTGCGTCTGGCGGGTACACCTGTGCCAAACGCGAAGTTGTCGATTGGCTTCGGCAGCGGTCGCGCCCCTACTTGTTCTCCAACACCTTGGCACCGGTGATTGCGCAAACGTCGATCAAGGTACTCGACATGTTGGAAGCGTCGACCGAACGGCGGGATCGTTTGATGGAACACGCGGTCCATTTTCGTGCTCGGATGTCCGAGGCGGGGTTTGATCTCTTGCCAGGAGAGCATCCGATTATTCCGGTGATGTTGCGCGACCCAAAGCTGGCGCAAGACATGGCCAAGCGGCTTGATGCCAAGGGGGTCTATGTTGCCCCGTTTAGTTTTCCTGTGGTGCCAAAAGGGCAGGATCGCATTCGCACCCAAATGTCAGCTGCGCTGAGCCTGTCCGAGTTGGACCGCGCTATTGACGCCTTTATCGACGTTGGCCGGGATATGAAAATCATCGGGGAGGGTGCGCAATGAGCAATGAAATGAAAGCTTTGGTCAAAGCCAAATCCGAACCGGGCCTGTGGATGGAGCGAGTGCCCGTACCTGAACCTGGGCCGGACGAGGTCCTGATCAAAGTCAAAAAGTCGGCAATCTGTGGCACAGATGTTCACATCTGGAAGTGGGATGAATGGTCCGCCAAAACCGTGCCCGTGCCGATGGTGGTCGGCCATGAGTTTTGCGGCGAGATCGTTGATTGCGGTGCGGCGGCGTTGAAATATCAGATCGGCCAACGAGTTTCCGGCGAAGGGCATGTGGTTTGCGGAACCTGTCGGAACTGCCGCGCAGGTCGTGGGCAGCTGTGCCGCAACACGCTTGGTGTTGGGGTCAATCGCCCCGGTTCCTTTGCCGAATATCTTTGTATTCCAGAAAGCAACGTCGTTCCTATTCCTGACGATATTTCCGATGAAATCGCGGCCATTTTTGACCCGTTCGGGAATGCAGTGCACACGGCACTGTCGTTTGATTTGGTCGGCGAAGATGTCCTTGTAACCGGGGCTGGGCCAATCGGGATTATGGGGGCTTTGGTGGCGCAAAAGGTTGGTGCGCGCAAAGTGGTGATCACCGATATCGCGCCCTATCGGCTTGATCTGGCGCGACGGTTGGGGGTTCAACATGTTGTCGATGTTAGCTCTGAAACGCTCCAAGACTTGATGCCACAGATCGGCATGACCGAAGGGTTCGATGTTGGGCTGGAAATGTCGGGCGCGGCCCCGGCGATGCGCCAAATGATCAACCGAATGAACAATGGCGGCAAGATTGCATTGCTGGGGATCGCCCCAACAGAATTTGCTGTGGATTGGAATGAGATCATCTTTAAGATGCTGACAGTAAAGGGAATTTATGGTCGGGAAATGTACGAAACATGGTACAAAATGATTGCCTTGGTGCAATCTGGTCTCGACCTCACCGACCTCATCACGCACCGTATGTCGATAGACGATTTCGACGTTGGATTTGCGGCAATGATGTCTGGTGAGGCAGGTAAGGTGGTGATGGATTGGGGCTAACGCCCCGTCTCCTTATTCTTTTTCAAGCTCCTTGGCATGCAGCCACGCTGCATGTTGAGGCGCTCTCTTGGTCCGTGACCATTCGTCGAGCATGTCCCATTTAACGGCGTCAAGCTTGGCCAGCATCTCTTCTTCTTTGGGGTCCGGGCAGGCCAGTTCAACCCGGTGCCCGTTTGGATCAAAGAAATAGATCGAATGGAAAATCGAATGGTCAGTCACGCCCAAAACCTCAACGCCGTTCGCTTCCAGGTGATCCTTGAAGGCGACCAGTGTGTCGCGGTCCTTCACCTTAAATGCGATATGTTGCACCCAGATCGGCGTGTTGGGATCACGGCCCATTTCGGGTTTGGTTGGCAGTTCAAAGAAGGCCAGTACGTTACCGTTTCCAGCATCCAGAAACAAATGCATATAGGGGTCAGGTTCGTGCGTTGAGGGGACATGATCCTCTGCAATCGCCAAGACGAAGTCCATGTTGAGCATTTTTGTGTAGAACTCGACGGTCTCTTTGGCATCCTTACAGCGATAGGCCACATGGTGGATTTGGTCGACTTTCAATTGCACTGACATCTTTCCCTCCCGAAATTCGTTGCAATTGCAATGATTGACGATTGGTGCCATTCTGTATTTGACTTGGATCAAGTTGTTGCAAATGAAACGATGTCATGGACCCAGAGATGACAGATGCTTTAAGCCAAATAGAAGCTTTCTTTCCCTATCGGTTTGCGGTTGCCGCAGAGCGGTTTTCGCGCAATCTGATGGACGTGTATGGCAAGTCTTATGGCCTGAGCCGAGAAGAGTGGCGCTTGTTGTTCTTGCTGTCGCAAGCGGACGAGATAGCGTCAAATGAGCTTGTACAGAGAACGACACTGGACAAGGTTCAGCTTTCTCGGGCCGCACAGAAATTGGTTGATAAGGGTTTGATTACGCGCGAAATCTCACCCCTGGATCGGAGGGTCAAGGTTTATAAAAGCACCCAAAAAGGGCGCGATTTGTTCCAAGAGATTAAACCTCAGGTTGACGCGCGCGCCCTGGAAATCCTTGGAGCCATGGATGAGACCTCTCGTCAGTCGTTGCAAGACGGAATGAATTCATTGCTCAAAGCATTGAATGCGCCAGAGCGCCTGACAGAAGATCCGGGCGCAGCCTAGCCTATGAATACACGCGAAACTGGGGCACGTTACCGGCATTCATAAAAGGAATAAGTCATGTCGCCTCAGGTTGAACCACCCGTTCGAACGCATGCGGACTTCATTTCAAATTCATCGCGATGGGCACATGTCAAGCTACGGTCCGGCGACATCATCGTTACGACGCCGCCGAAATCAGGAACGACATGGCTCCAAGGCATATTGGCCTTGTTGCTCTCGGGCGATCCCAACGTCACGGCCGATATTTCAATGAAAGCGCCTTGGATCGATATGGAGTTTCGCGACATCAAGGATGTAACTGCGCGGATCGACGCCCAAGACCACCGCCGCCATCTCAAAAGTCATGCGCCTCTGGATTGTCTGCCGTCTTGTAATGAGGTGTCTTATATCACGGTCTATCGCCACCCGCTTGACGTCTATTTTTCCTACATGCGCCACTACGACAATATTCAGGTCGATTTGAAAGACCCTTTGGCGCAAGGACCCTTGCAAGAAAGGTTTGAGCGGTTTTTGGAGGCGGATGCAGGGCACGTTTGCCTGAGAAGCATCGTGAGCCATTTCAAAAGCACGGTTCAACTCGAACCACGGGCCAACGTTTTGCGATTGCACTACAAGGATATGCTCCGAGATCTGCCGCATGCGTTTGGACAGATCACCAAGCTGATTGACGTCGATCATGACGCTGGCGTGATGAATACGCTGATCGAGGCCGCCCGCTTTGACAAAATGCGCGCCAACTCAGACCGTTTTGCACCATCGGCAGGACAGGGGTTTTGGAAAAACGACAAGAATTTTTTCGACAGCGCCACGTCCAATAAATGGGATGGCAAGCTGACTGACGCCGAGCTGGCGGCCTATGACTTTCACATGTCCCAACTGCTTCATCCGGTTGAGCGGCGCTGGCTTGAATGGGGCAGCGATCCAGTAGCCTAATGGGGTGTATTATCGGGATGCGCGGCCTCAAAGGCCGGGATGCTGGCAAGATGCGCCCCGATCCGCCGCAGTTTGGGCATTGGATCAAGATCAACGCCCCAGCGGTTTGCGTTGTACAACTGCGGCATCAAGCACAGATCAGCGAGCGAAAGACGGTCTCCGTGACAGAATTCGCCATCCCCAACCATGTGTTCTAGGGCAGTAAGGCCGGGGGCGATGAACTGCTGCATCCAGTCTTGCATGGTTAGATTGCCATTGGATTGACTGCAGGCGAATTTGGCGACGCCGAGGTTACAGACCGGATGAATTTCCATGGAAATAGCATGCGCAATTGCCCGAACACGGGCGCGGCCAACCGGGTCCGACGGCAAAAGGCCCAAGCCCCGCGTTTCATCCAAATACTCTATAATCGCCAAAGATTGGGTCATCTGTATGCCATCGATGTCCAGCGCGGGCACGAGCCCCTGAGGATTGCGGGCCAGATGGGTGTCGGATTTGTGCTCTGCCTCCAGAAGGTTGACCGAGTGGCTTTGCCATGCTTCGCCCGTTAGCCCCAAGGCAATCCGAACCCGGTAACTGGCCGAGGAGCGCCAATAATCATAAAGCGTGATCATACTTCGGCGTCCTTCATGAGCTCATCCAGTGCGGCCTGAAGTTCGGGCACTTTTTCCTGCAGCTTGGCTTCCAACTCATCCTGATAGGCTTGTGCCAGCGGGATGAGGTCGCGGACCATATCCGTCCCCTTCGGGGTGAGTTCTAGGTGCAAAAGCCGCCGGTCGTTGTCATCAATCGCCTTGGTCAGGTGCCCTGTTTCCTCAAGGCGGCTAACGGCCCGGCTAACTTTGGACTTTTCCATGCTGACGCGTTTTTCGATATCGCGCACCGACGTGCTATCGGAATAGGCGAGGTTCACCAGCACCCGCCACTCTGCAATCGAAATACCGTATTTTTCCCGGTATTGTGCGGACAGTTCGGTACTGAGTCGCGTCGCAATAACGGCAAAACGGTAAGGCAGATAGCGATCCAGATCGAAATCGGGCAGGGGGCGAGACATATAATGGGCCTTCAAACGCGTGTATTTTTCTGAGTTTGAGCTGAAAATCGTTTCAGTTGCAACAAATTTGTTGACATCGTTGCATTCGCAACGAATTATGACGTCAAATGACCTGCTCATGGGGGAGGATGAACATGACCCGCCACGAACTTCCAAACGGTTTGATCCGCGCAACCGACACAACTGGCACAACCGACGGTTATATGCCGGGGTTCGGCAATGACTTTGAAACCGAAGCACTGCCCGGTGCCTTGCCGCAAGGGATGAACTCCCCCCAGCGTTGCAATTATGGTCTTTATGGCGAGCAGCTTTCCGGTACGGCGTTCACCGCGCCAAGCCATCAGAACGAGCGGACATGGTGTTATCGTATTCGCCCATCGGTCAAACACTCGTCGCGTTATACCAAGATCGATATGCCCTATTGGAAGTCGGCACCCTGCGTTGATCCTGATGTGATTTCTCTGGGCCAGTATCGCTGGGATCCAGTGCCGCATGGCGAAGGTCTGACGTGGCTGACGGGCATGCGGACCATGACCACAGCCGGTGATGTAAACACTCAGGTTGGCATGGCCACGCATATCTATCTTGTTAACGAAAGCATGGTCGATAGCTATTTCTTTTCGGCTGACTCTGAGTTGTTGGTTGTTCCACAAGAAGGCAAGTTACGGTTTTGCACCGAATTGGGTGTGATCGACGTCGAACCTCAAGAAATTGCAATTATCCCGCGTGGTTTGGTGTATCGGGTCGAAGTCCTTGAAGGGCCGTGCCGCGGCTTTGTCTGTGAAAACTATGGTCAGAAATTCGACCTGCCCGGCCGTGGGCCGATTGGTGCCAACTGTATGGCCAACCGCCGCGATTTTAAGACGCCGGTTGCCGCCTTTGAAGACCGTGAAGTGCGCTCAACCATGACCATCAAATGGGCTGGGCAATTCCACAGCTGCGAGATTGATCAATCTCCTTTGGATGTGGTCGCATGGCATGGCAATTACTGTCCGGTTAAATACGACCTCAAAACCTATTGCCCGGTCGGGTCGATCCTGTTTGACCACCCTGATCCGTCGATATTCACTGTTTTGACCGCGCCATCGGGCGTTGAGGGCACGGCTAATATCGACTTTGTTCTGTTCCGGGAGCGGTGGATGGTGATGGAAGATACTTTCCGTCCGCCTTGGTATCACAAAAACATCATGTCCGAGCTGATGGGCAACATTTATGGTCAGTACGATGCGAAACCACAGGGGTTCATTCCTGGCGGTGTTTCCTTGCACAACATGATGTTGCCGCATGGGCCAGATCGCGATGCCTTTGACAAAGCGTCTTATTCTGAGCTGAAACCAGAGAAGCTCGACAACACCATGTCCTTCATGTTCGAAACCCGGTTTCCACAGCATTTGACGGCGTTTGCTGCCAATGAGGCCCCGCTTCAAGATGAATACATTGATTGTTGGTCGACCATCGAAAAGAAATTCGACGGCACGCCCGGTAAGAAGTAATCAGATATGGGGGCGCTGCCCCCAAACCCCCGGGATATTTCTGGAAAGAAGAAGCCGGGACGTTCCACGTTATTCGAAAGGTCGATCATGCCTCTTCTCAAATCCTGGGTCGAAAGCGCCAACACGCCCGACACCGATTTCCCGCTCAACAATCTGCCCTATGGCGCATTTAAAACCGAAGATGACGAAGTCCATTGCGGTGTTGCGATTGGCGACATGATCCTTGATGTCACCGCCTTGGAAGAGGCCGGGGTATTGATGGCGTCGGACGAGGAAGACGAAGTGTTCTTTTTCGGCGATTGGACCGAGTTTATGGGCATGGGCCCCGCTGTCTGGACGGCATTTCGCGCCAACCTGACGGCTCTTTTGTCTGATGAGAATGGGGACGCGCCCGAACTGGTGCCGTTTCTTGTCCCTCAGATCGGCACCCAGTTGGTGATGCCGTTTGCCGTTAGCGAATACACCGATTTCTACGCCGGAAAACATCACGCTACAAACGTGGGAACCATGTTTCGGGGTGCCGAAAATGCGCTTCCGCCGAATTGGTTGTCGATCCCGATCGGTTACAACGGTCGCGCGTCTTCTGTTGTTGTTTCCGGCACCGATGTTCGTCGCCCCTGGGGGCAGCTCAAGGGACCAAATGACGACATGCCGCGTTTTGCGCCTTGTGCGCGCTTTGACCTTGAGCTTGAGATGGGCGCGATTGTTGGCACCTCCTCCGAAGGTATGGTCAATGTCCAACAGGCGGATGACATGATCTTTGGCTACGTGCTGCTCAACGATTGGTCGGCACGCGATATCCAGGCGTGGGAATATCAGCCGCTTGGCCCATTTCAGGCCAAAGCCACAGCAACGACGGTCAGCCCATGGATCGTGACCAAGGCCGCTCTGGAATCCTTCCGCACGTCGACGCCAGAGCGCGAGCGCGAATTGCTGCCTTATCTGCAAGAGCCGGGCCCGATGCTTTATGATATTGAGCTGGAAGTCACCCTTGCCCCTGAAGGCAAAGACGCCACCACCATCGCGCGCACCAACTACAATGAAATGTACTATTCTGCCGCGCAACAGCTCTGCCATCACAGCACCTCGGGATGTTCCATGAACACCGGCGATCTGCTCGGGTCCGGGACCATCTCTGGCCCCGAAAAAGAAAACCGTGGCTCTTTGCTTGAACTCAGCTGGGGGGGCAAGGAACCCCTGACCCTCGACACCGGCGAGACACGCAATTTCCTTGAAGACGGCGACACGCTAACGCTCAAGGGCCATGCACAAGGCGATGGTTTTCGCATCGGCTTTGGCAACTGCGAAGGTAAAATCCTTCCCGCTAACGAAAAACCACACGCCTGATTTTCATCTCGCCAAATAAACTCCCGCCGGAGGCCGCGCACGTGCCTCTGGCCCCGACAGTCAAAAGGACATCCCATGGCCAAAGCATTCGCATCCGCAGGCGATATGGAAGAAAAGAAAACCTCCTTTACCAAAATCGGTGATGGCCTCTACGCTTTCACTGCTGAAGGCGATCCAAACACAGGCGTGATCATTGGTGACGACAGCGTCATGATCATCGAAGCCCAAGCCACGCCGCGCCTTGCGCGCAAGGTTATGGAATGTGTGCGTGAGGTCACCGACAAGCCGATCAGCCACCTGGTTTTGACCCATTACCACGCGGTGCGCGTGCTTGGGGCAAGTGCTTATGGTGCCAAAGAAATCATCATGTCCGACACCGCGCGCTCGATGGTGGCCGAGCGTGGTCAAGAAGATTGGGATAGTGAATTTGACCGCTTTCCACGCCTGTTCCAAGGGCACGAAGAAATCCCCGGTCTGACATGGCCAACCACGACTTTCAGCGACAGCATGACAGTTTATCTTGGCAATCGCCGCGTTGACATCATGCATCTTGGCCGTGCTCATACCGCCGGTGACGCCGTGGTTTGGGTTCCTGATCAAGAGGTCATGTTCACCGGTGACATCGTCGAATATCACTCGGCCTGCTATTGCGGCGACGGGCACTTTGCCGATTGGGAAGACACCCTGATGAACATCGCCGATTTCGAACCCAAAAGCATCGCGCCGGGTCGTGGCGACGCGCTTGTTGGCGAAGAAATGGTCGAGAAAGCCATCGCGGCGACGGCGGATTTTGTGCGCTCAACTTACAAACCTATCGCCAAGGTGGTGGCGCGTGGCGGGTCGCTCAAGGAAGCATGGGATGCGTGCCGCGCCGAATGCGACCCCAAGTTCAAAGACTACGCGATCTACGAACACTGCCTGCCTTTCAACGTCGCCCGCGCCTATGACGAAGCGCGCGGCATCGACACCCCCCGCGTCTGGACCGCGCAGCGCGACAAAGACATGTGGGATGCTTTGCAGGGCTGATGTCCTGGCTTGAGATACAAAACAAGCTGGTCCAAGGGTTCCTTTGGGCCAGCGGAATAGAGGCGCTTAGCGCACGGCTTGCCTATCAAAAGAAGCTGGACGCGGCCCAGACAGGTTGGCGAAACCTGCCAAAAGCCCAACGTCATCTGGTGATCGGTTTGGACCCGGAGTTGCAGCGGCTCAAAAAACGAGCGGACAAGGCCAGCTGGGTCGCGGGGATTGTCGGTTTAGTTGTGATCGTGGGGGTCGTTTTCGCAACACGCTAGGTGCCAAAGAGAAAGCCGGGACGGGGGAAGACATGGGGGACACAATGCAGGGTGCGACCTTAATCGAAACCATCGGTTTTGCGACGTTCGGCGTGGGTACCTTTGGCTTTTTTCTTTTTCTGATCAAAGCGGTGCAAACTGCTCTCGCCGCTGGATTGGATGCCTCTGACACAAGGTCAATCCATGATCGTGGGTTGGTAGGAAATGCTGCAATTAAAGAGCTGTTTACTTGGCTCAAAACGAGCAAAGTCGGGTTCCTTAGCGCCATATTGATGGGGCTTGGGTTCGGGACATTCTTAGGATTGGTGATTTTTCTGAGCAACTAGGGAAACCACCGACGCTGACATCGAACAAGGGAGGACACCATGTTCCAAGATCGCTATTCATTAGCCTTCAAGCTTTACCCATATGAACGCAGCGCCGATCAGGACGCCGCAAGCCCGGTGCGTCATCCGGTTGTGATCATGGGCGGTGGGCCAATTGGCGTTGCGACTGCGCTTGATCTGGGCTTGCAGGGCATTCCGGTCATTGTCTTGGATGACCACGAAGGCATCGGCATGGGGTCGCGCGCAATCTGTTTTGCGAAGCGCTGTCTTGAGGTTGCCGACCGTTACGGGTGTGGCGAGCCGATGCTGGACAAGGGTGTCGTGTGGAACGTTGGCAAGGTGTTCCACAAAGAGGGGCAGGTTTATGAATTTAACCTGCTGCCGGAAGAGGGCCACAAATACCCCGCCTTCATCAACCTCCAACAACCCTATTTCGAAAAGTTCATCGTTGATCGGGTCCGCGAAGCGCAAGCCGCTGGTGCGCCAATTGAGTTGCGCGGCAAAAACCGCGTCGATGGTATCACCGAATTTGATGACTATATCGAGCTGGACATCACCACCCCGGATGGAAGCTATAAAATCCAAGCCGATTGGCTGATTGGCGCCGATGGGGCATCAAGCCCGCTGCGGGGCATGATGGGGCTTGATTTTGAAGGCCGCGTTTTCCAAGACAGTTTCCTGATTGCCGACATCAAGATGAAGGGCGATTTGGAATTTCCAACCGAACGTTGGTTCTGGTTTGAACCATCGCATGGGTCGGGTGCATCCACATTGCTGCACAAACAGCCCGATGATACCTGGCGGATCGATTTCCAAATTGGCTGGGATGTGGATCGCAAAGAAGAGATGAAAGAGGAAAACATCCGCCGCCGTCTCGATGCGTTTTTAGGCGATGTTGAGTATGACATGGTTTGGTCGTCGATCTACACGTTCCAATGCAAACGCATGGATCAGTTCCGCCATGGTCGCGTTATGTTTGCAGGTGACGCTGCGCATCAGGTGTCGCCATTCGGGGCACGCGGGGCCAATTCCGGCATGCAGGATGTTGATAACCTGGGTTGGAAGCTCGGAATGGTGATCCGGGGTGATGCGCCGGAAGCCTTGCTTGATACATATTCCGAAGAGCGCGTGCACGGCGCGGATGAAAACATCCTGAATTCAACGCGGGCGACTGATTTTATCACGCCGAAATCCAAGGTTAGCCACATGTTCCGCAACGCGGTTTTGTCACTGGCCGGAGACTATGAATTTGCCCGTCCCTTGGTGAATTCCGGCCGCTTGTCCGTGCCTTGCACCTATGATGGGTTGTCGTTGAACGGACCAGACGCATTAACCGATGGGCCGGTGCGCAGTCGCGTGGGCAGTGCCTGTCCAGATGCGCCAGTTGCGGACGGGTTCTTGCTCTCGCAGCTGGGGGGGGCGTTTCAGATCGTCACCATCGACGCAGAGGCTCCCGAGAGCGTGACCGAAGGCCAAGTGACCGCGAAACGGTTGGCTATATCCACCAAGGATGACCCAACAGGTGCCTTGGCGGCGCGCTATCTCGGCGGAGCTACATCAGCGGTGTATTTGATCCGGCCCGACCAACATGTCGCGGCACGTTGGGACAGCTTTGACGAAACAGCGGTTCGTGCCGCCATCCGCACAGCCTGCGCATTAGGAGCCTGATGATGAGCAATGTGACCACCACGCCAAATATCGCAGATCCTGACGGGTTTTATGCCAAACTGATCAACCTGCATGACGGGCTTTCGGAAGATGATAGCGCGGCGTTGAACGCGCGCCTTGTTCTGATCCTCGCCAATCACGTTGGTGATCGCGCGGTTTTGGACGACGCGTTGGAAATGGCCGCCAAATCGGGTTAATTCTTATTGAAAGTAATCTCGAACCGGGCCCCTGTGGGACTTGGTTCGAGGTGGATGTTGGCATCATGGGCTTGCAAGATGTTGCGAACCACAGATAGGCCCATGCCTGTGCCACCGCTTTCCCGTTTGGTCGTAAAAAACGGCTCAAATATTCGCGGTGCATTTCCGTCTGATATGCCGCTGCCGTTGTCTTGTAGGGCAATCACATTGCCGGTTGCCGTGATTTTGAGCGAACTGGCCTGATGGTCTTGTGCGTTTCTAAGCAATTGCGTCAGAACGATTTTCAGCCCGTCCTTGGCCATTGGAAAAACGATGTCGCCGCTAAGAATCTCAACATCGAGAGCCGGGTGACCGACGATGATGTCCTCAGCGATCTCATTCAAAGTGCATTGCCCAAGGTAGCGTGTTTCGCGGGCTTGGGCGGCCTGTCGCAAGGCGGCCAGCTGGGCCTCTAGCTGGAGACGAGCGCCATCTATCTGTTTCAGAAGGGCCCGGTCATCGCCGATCAAATCCGGACTGTCACCCAGTAATTCGGTTGCGGCGCGGATCGCGGAGACCGGGGTTTTTAATTCATGGGTCACGTGATCGGTATAGGCGCGAATGGTTGCTTCCCGGTCTCGCAAGGCTCTGGCCATTGCGATCACACCCCGCCCGGTCGCGTCGATTTCTTTGGTTCCAAAATGCTGAGGTGGCGGCGCATCCTGACCAGATTCTTGGGCTGCGGCAAAGGCTTCGAGCTCGTAAATTGGTCGCACCAACAGGCGCACCAAAAGCCAGCCGGGAATCGCTGTGATGATGGCGATTAAAATGGCCAAAGACAGCGCCGCCTGCCGAAATCCGATTTCAGGGCCCAAGTAGCGCAACGCAACCAAGCCTATCAGCGACAAAATCAGCGTACCCGCAAGCGCGCCGCCGATGACGCCCCCAAGGCTTGGGCGCCATTTCCCGGTCATGTGCAGGCTCCAAGACGGATGCCTTGACCGTGTACCGTTTCAATCGCATTGGGGCAGCCTGCATCGCTCAGTTTGCGACGTAAATTGCGCAGATGACTATCAAGCGTTCGGTCAGACACATCACTGCGCGCGCCCCAAATCGCGCCGATCAAATGATGACGAGAAACAAGCCGGGCCGGGGTTTGAATAAACTGATCAAGCAGCGAGAATTCCGTCCCCGTTAAGGCAACATCCAACCCGCTGACCGAGCATTGCCTGGCTTCCCGGTCCAAGGTCAACTTGCCGTGCTGCATCGTGGCGTTCACTGTCTTGGGGCCATTGGTTCGTTTCAAAATGGCGCGAACGCGGGCGACCAATTCGCGTGGGCTAAACGGTTTGGTGACATAGTCATCTGCCCCAAGTTCCAGCCCCAAAATCCGATCAATCTCATCATCTCGGGCCGTCAAAAACAGTATTGGCACCTCGGACACGGCCCGAATTTTTCGGCAGACCTCAAACCCGTCCATTTCCGGCAATCCGATGTCCAAAACGATCAACTCAGGCTTTTCACGTGCGGCATGGGTCAGCGCGAGCTGCCCATCACAAGCGGTCAGCACGTCATAACCGGCGCGTTCAAGCGCGATACGCACCAGGTCGCGCAATCGGGTATCGTCATCCACTACCAAGATGCTCATTTGTCTGTCTCCGCCATCACCAGCCTGCTGTTATCATAAAGACCTGAGCGCCAATTGCGAAAGCCCCATTCCTGCCAGTTATCGAGTGTGTTCAACTGGTTGATTGGGCAGCTCGGTTTCAATCCATTAGCCGCGGGATGTCCAAGCGCACCGCGAGCTGTCGGATTAAGGGTGCAGATATAGTCAAAATCGGGATCGGTCATGGTTAGGTTCTGGCGCACGATGTGTTCGGCAAAATTGACAAAACAACACAGGTACAAAACCACGGTCAGAGCAGAGAGCCAGACGCCCGTTAGCCAAAAATTGGATTTTTCGAAACGGGTTTGCAAAGCGATTAAAACCAATCCCGTGGCGACCAAGCCAATCCAAATTACGGCATACAGGCGCAAATAAGTCAGCCCATAGGCACCAACGTAGAGATCCAATCGCAGAGCCGCCGACAGGCACATAATCACATTCTGAGCCAGCCAGAGGTACATCAGGGGTTTTAACGCACGGTGTTCATTCAATAGAGGACGAGCGGCCAGCGCGAAACCACCGGCCAATAGCGCCGTCGCAACCAAAGGGTATGATCCGCGATGCGCGTAGCTTGCATAGGTCATGCCCGTCGGAAGTTCAGCTCCACCGATGAAGATCGACATATCCACTAAGGTTTGAAGCCCAATGAGCGCATTGAACACCCATAACGCACGCAGGCAGGAATCGGGGTTAAGTCCGATGTTTCCGAATGTCAGGGTGTCGGACTGCATCTCTATAGCAGGGAATGATTTTCTTGCGTCCACGGGAAACAGAAAGGGCGTGCAAAGAAAGGTAAGGCCAAGCCCGAACGCAAGCCGCGCAATCAGATCGTCGGGGAGACGAAATGAGAAAGCTTGAAGCAACACGGGATTGGCCATCAGAATTAGGGCGCCGAAAACCAACGCGCCTCCGATTGGAAAGCCCCATTGGCGCATAACCCTCGCAAAAAAACCCTTGGGGCCAGATTGTTTTGGCAACGAAAAACATAGCGATGCCACCGGGCGTATAAGGCGATCCAAATAGTGACCAGGAAGTGCCCAGAGCCCTTGGGCAATGTCCTCGAGGCTCTTTACATCTGCGCGGGCCCAAACAAGGGCGACACAGAAACTGGCAACCAAAAACACGCTGGATAAGATTTGTACAAATTCAATAATGGGCAAACTGCCCGCCATGACCAACAAAAGCGGCCCTGCGATGCGTTTTCTCGGGGTTATGTCGTTGGTTGCGATCAATAAGGTCGCGATGGAAAACAGGGCCAGCGAAACCCCGGGTTCGACATCCCAAAACAATAGATCAGCTGTCAAAAACAGCAGCAGTATTCCAAGCGCCAGTGGCGGGTTTTCCCGGCTGCTTTGTTCTTGTGGGCTTGGGGGCAAATCGTGGTTGGAGCAGAGCCACCAGGCGTCTTGTTTCAAAACACGCGGAATGCCTCGCAATTTCAGTCGGTTGGTCATGGTGTGTCCCTCTTTTTATGGGGATACGAGTAAGGCCATGCCCGTGCAGTTCAGTCGCGGGAGATGTGCAGGTTTTGCGCAGTTTGGGACATTGTCTCAGGTTGGGCTGATCTGATCTGGTGAAAAGATCATATTTAACGACCAAAAATTCGACAAATCAGCCGAGGGAAGCGTGGGTCGTGCCTGAGTTTTTCCGAGGGGGTAAACAGCGCTGGACCAAAGGCATTTGCCCGCCTAACCTGTACATATGTTTGCTTATTTGACCCGCCGTTTGATCGCATTGTGCCTGAGCTTGGCCGTGGCATCTTTGGTGATCTTTTTGGTGGTTGAAGTCGCGCCGGGCGATCCGGCAAGCTATATGCTTGGGATCAACGCGCAGCCCGACACCATCGCCGCATTGCGTGCCGAGCTTGGGCTAGATGTGCCCAAATACCAGCGCTATTTGAACTGGATTTCAGGCATGCTGCACGGGGATTTTGGAACCTCTTACACCTATCGCAGCCCAGTGTCTGAGATGGTCGCGGACCGGCTCTGGATTTCGCTGCCCTTGGCGTCGATGGCATTGGTGTTGTCCACGTTAATCGCCATTCCCGCCGGTGTGCTGGCTGCCTCGCGCAGGGGCAAAGTCTCAGACGCCAGCGTTATGGCGGCCACGCAATTGGGCGTCGCCATTCCCAACTTTTGGTTTGCCATGCTGTTGGTCGCACTGTTCGCGATCAAATTGCGCTGGTTTCCGTCGGGCGGGTTTCCGGGCTGGGATGATCCTGCCAAGGCGCTGATCGCGCTGACGCTTCCGGCCATTGCTCTTGCCCTGCCACAAGCGGCGATTTTGACCCGTGTCATGCGATCGTCCCTGATCGACATTCTGGGAGAGGATTTTATGCGCACCGCTCGCGCCAAGGGCCTGTCGCAAAGGCAAGCGCTTTGGCGGCACGGATTGCGCAACGCACTGATCCCGGTGCTGACTATCATTGGTCTGCAATTTTCGTTTCTCTTGGCGGGGGCCATCATTATTGAACAAGTGTTCTATCTACCCGGTCTTGGTCGACTTGTGTTCCAAAGCATCTCGCAGCGCGATTTGATTGTGGTTGAAAGCGTGGTCATGCTGTTGGTTTTCTCGGTCATCATGGTCAATTTCATCGTTGATTTGACCTATGCGCTCGCGGATCCAAGATTGAGGCAACCCGCATGAACCGAAGTCTGCTATTTGGCCTTTGCCTTACCAGCGTTTTTATTGTTGCGGCCTGTCTGTCCTATTTCTGGACACCTGCCGACACTGAAACGATGAACATCTCCGCGCGTTTGCGCCCACCGGACGGGTTGAATTGGCTGGGGACGGATCATTTTGGGCGTGATCTCTTGTCGATGATTATGGTGGGGGCGCGCACATCAATTGCCGTTGCTCTGGTGGCTGTTGGGATCGGTATGGGTGTCGGTGTTCCCTTGGGATTGGCTGCGGCCGCGGCGCAGGGCGGTTTGTTGGATGAGCTGATTTCGCGCCTAAACGATCTGATCTTTGCCTTTCCATCGCTGGTCATCGCGATATTGATCACCGCAGTTTTTGGAGCCGGGGCCATCAACGCCATCATCGCGATTGGCATTTTTAATATCCCGGTTTTTGCACGCCTGTCGCGCGGGGCGGCGCTTAGCCTGTGGAAGCGCGAATTCATTTTGGCGGCGCGGACAGCGGGCAAATCCTCTTCGCGGATTAGCATCGAACACATCCTGCCAAACATCACCAACCTTTTGATCGTACAGGGTACAATTCAGTTCTCGCTCGGCATTCTTGCCGAGGCGGGGCTATCCTATGTCGGGCTGGGTGCGCAGCCGCCGTTGCCGTCTTGGGGGCGTATGCTGGCAGATGCGCAGACGATGGTAATGCTGGCTCCTCATGTGGCGATTGTTCCGGGAATGGCGATTGTTTTTATGGTCTTAGGTTTGAACCTCCTTGGCGATGGGTTGCGGGATGCGCTTGATCCCCGCCTCAAAGCGAGGCGCGCATGATGTCTCAGAGCAACTTGGACGAAACGCTGCTTGATATTCGTGATGTGACCGTGTCGATTCACGGGAAAACCATATTGGATCGGGTGTCGGTAACGGTTGCACCGGGTGAGATCGTTGCGCTAACCGGCGAATCCGGGTCAGGGAAATCGATGACCGCGCTTGCGACGATTGGTTTGTTACCGGGGGCGGCTCGGGTCAGCGGAACGATCGCTTTTGAATCCCAAGATCTGATCGCTCTGTCCGATCCAGAACTCTGCGACATACGTGGCCGCAAAATTGGGATGATTTTTCAGGAACCAATGACGGCCCTGAACCCAGTCAAAACCATCGGGTCTCAGGTCGCAGAAACCATTCTTGTTCATACCAAAACCTCTCCTGCGGATGCCCAGAAACGAGCGGCCCAGGTTTTGACCCGTGTTGGGTTGCCGGAGGATCGTTTTCCGCTAACCCGCTATCCGCATGAACTTTCAGGTGGTCAACGTCAGCGTGTTGTCATTGCCATGGCCATCGCGTTGCGCCCCCGTTTGTTGATCGCGGACGAACCCACCACGGCGCTTGACGTTACCACACAGGCGCAAATTCTTGATTTGCTGCGTGACCTGAGCCAGACCGAAGGCATGGCGGTTCTGATGATCACCCACGATTTGGCCGTGGTATCCGACATGGCGGATAAGATTGCTGTGATGAAATCAGGTGAGATTGTCGAACAGGCTCCGACACGGCAGTTGTTTGCGCAGATGTCGCACCCCTACACCCGCGATCTGTTTGAAGCCTCTCGTCACCAAGCCAACATGCCCGCGCCAGTCGAGGCTCCGCCGCTGTTACAGGTGCAAAATGTGTCTTGTGACTATCCGATGCCACGGCCGCATCCCTTTGCCAAACGCCCGTTTTTTCGGGCTGTGCGGGATGTCAGTTTTGACATCGCACAGGGTGAACGCGTCGGGCTTGTCGGAGAGTCGGGTTGTGGAAAATCTACTCTGACCCGCGCCTTACTGGGGCTGAATTCCGTTAGCGCGGGGTCTGTTCAACTAGATGGCAACCCCGTGTTTACTCATGGCCACCCAAACCTCGAGGTGCAGCGCCAAGTGCAGGTGGTTTTTCAGGATCCATACGGAAGCTTTAACCCAAGGCATCGGGTGCGACGGCTGATAACCGAACCGTTTCATTTGCTGCCCAATCCCCCCCAAGGCGCTGAACGGGAAGCGGCAATTGCCAAGGCGCTCACAGATGTGGGGCTTTCTGCGGCAGATGCTGACAAGTATCCGCATGCGTTTTCCGGCGGGCAACGCCAGCGCCTTGCTATTGCACGCGCTTTGATTATCCGTCCGAAACTGATTGTCTTTGATGAAGCGGTGTCGGCATTGGATGTGCGTGTTCGGGCGCAAATCCTTGATCTCATGGCGGATATCTGTAGCCAATATGGGTTGGCTTATCTGTTTATTTCTCATGACTTAAGCGTGGTTCGCTCGATCACGGATCGGGTATTGGTTATGCAGCGTGGTGAAATTGTTGAACACGGTCCAACCGAAGCCGTTTTTAGCGCACCCGCGCATCCCTATACCCAGACCCTGATTGCAGCGGCCCCGCGCCTGCCTACTCTAGGAGACCCAAATGCTGCCCAACCTGCCCTTTGATCCAAGCAATCTCTTGATTGCGGGCCGCTGGCGACCGGCGGACGATACGCTGCCTTTGACCAACCCGTCGGACGGGCTTGATCTGACAAAAATTGCCCGTGGGACCGCGCAGGATGTTGATGATGCAGTTGCCGCAGCACAGGCAGCTTTGGACGGCGAGTGGGGTGAGTACACCGCAGCGGAACGGGGCCGGGTCTTGACGCGGATTGGGCAATTGGTTCTCGAAAATGTTGATTTGCTCACGAGGCTGGAGTCGCTGGATGTTGGTAAGCCAGTAACCCAAGCACGGGCCGACGCGCTGGCCTTGGCCCGGTATTGCGAGTTTTACGGCGGAGCGGTTGACAAATTACATGGGCAAACCATTCCGTATTTGAATGGTTACACTGTTTACACGCTGCGCGAGCCGCATGGTGTCACCGGGCATATCGTGCCGTGGAATTACCCAATGCAGATCATCGGGCGCTCGGTTGGGGCGGCTTTGGCGATGGGCAATGCCTGTGTGTTGAAACCCGCCGAAGACGCGTGTTTGACGGCGCTGATGTTTGCGCATTTGGCTCGGGACGCTGGTCTTCCAGATGGGGCGCTTAATGTGGTTCCGGGGCTTGGGTCCGAGGCAGGTGCTGCGCTTTCGGCACATCCGGGGGTGCAACATTTAAGCTTTACGGGGTCAGTGGCCACGGGGGCCGCGGTGCAGCAGGCCGCGGGTGGCAATGTTGTTCCGGTGACGCTTGAATTGGGCGGTAAATCTCCGCAGATCGTGTTTGAAGACGCTGATTTAGAGACAGCGCTTCCGTTCCTTGTGAATGCGGGTTTGCAAAATGCCGGGCAGACCTGTTCTGCTTCTTCGCGTATTTTGGTGCATCACTCCCGGTTTGACGAAGTCGCCACCAAAATGGCTGATGCCTATCGCGCGAAACGCATTGGACCAGCAGAGAGTGATCCAGATATCGGCCCATTGATCAATGCAAAGCAGCGTGACCGGGTCATGGCGTTTCTTGACCGCGCGACGGATGTACCGATTTTGGCGGAAGCAAGCGTTTCCGACGATCTGCCGGCGGGGCATTATGTGCCTGCACGGCTTTATGGTCCCGCCGCCGCGGATCACCCAATCGCTCAGCAAGAAATTTTCGGACCGGTTCAGGTTATCATTCCGTTTGAGACCGAAGAGCAGGCGATTTCGATCGCCAACGGAACGGAATATGGTTTGGTGGCAGGCATTTGGACAAGGGACGGGGCACGCCAAATGCGCTTGGCCAAGAAACTGAAATCGGGTCAGGTTTTCATCAATAATTATGGCGCTGGCGGCGGTGTTGAGCTTCCGTTTGGTGGCGTCGGGAAATCGGGGCATGGTCGCGAAAAAGGGTTTGAGGCGCTTTATGGGTTTTCAACACTCAAGACCGTTGCGGCCTTTCATGGGTAGGAGAGACAGATGAGATTGCAAGGCAAACGCGCGATTGTAACAGGCGCGGCATCCGGGTTTGGTGCCGGGATTGCACAGCGCTTTTTGGTGGAAGGTGCGCAGGTTGTTATCGCTGATATCAACGGGGCTGCGGCGCAAAGCTTTGTTGCTGACCATGGTGGGGTCGCCTGTACCGTTGACGTGTCTGACAAAACCAGCGTTGAGGCTATGGTTGCTTTGGCAAATGACGCGATGGGTGGTGTTGACATCTTGGTGAACAATGCCGGGATCACCCATTTGCCTACCCCGCTTGAAGACGTGTCCGAAGAGGAGTTTGATCGTGTTTTCGCGGTCAATTGCAAATCGGTTTTCTTGACCGCGCAGGCATTGGTCCCGCAATTCAAAACCCAAGGTGGCGGAGCGGTTTTAAACGTCGCTTCAACGGCAGGCGTGTCACCCCGGCCTCGCCTGAATTGGTATAACGCGTCTAAGGGTTGGATGATCACGGCGACCCGAACGATGGCGGTCGAACTGGCACCCGATGGCATTCGCGTCAATGCGCTTAACCCCGTGGCGGGTGAAACACCCCTGCTCAAAAGTTTTATGGGCGAAGACACCCCGGAAATACGCGCCAAATTCCTATCGACGATCCCATTGGGGCGTTTCTCGACCCCCGAAGATCTCGCCAATGCTGCGCTGTATCTGTGTTCGGACGAAGCGGGCATGGTCACAGGTGTGTGCATGGAAGTCGACGGCGGCCGGTGCATCTAACTCTTTCAAACCAATGTAATATTTGAGGCCAAACATGACCCCCGGCGCACGTAACTTGATCACTGATATTCCTGGCTTACGGGTGGGGAACGCTCAGGACCCGACACTGAATTCCGGGACAACGGTATTGGTCTCAGATGCGCCATTCACCACATCGGTTGCCGTCCATGGCGGGGCCCCCGGTACGCGCGAAACCGACTTGCTGGCACCCGACAAATCGGCACCTGGTGCTGATGCCTTGGTTTTGTCGGGCGGAAGCGCCTTTGGCTTGGCCTCGGCACAGGGGGTCATGGACGCTTTGCATGAAGAGGGGCGGGGTTTTCCGGTTTTGTCGGCGCGGATTCCGATCGTTCCCGCTGCGATCATCTTTGATTTGCTCAATGGTGGCGACAAAGACTGGCGGGAAAATCCGTATCCGGGGCTGGGTCGTGCCGCATTGGCAAATGCACGCCCAGATTTTGAGATAGGCACATATGGCGCAGGGGCAGGGGCGCAAACGGCGATGCACAAGGGCGGGCTTGGCTCGGCCAGTTTGGTTTTACCGGGGGGCGTGACTGTCGGGGCGTTGGTGGCGGTTAATCCGATGGGCAGTGTCACCACTCCGTCGGGAGGTCACTTTTGGGCTGCCCCGTTTGAGATCGAGGATGAATTTGGCGGGCTTGGGGTTGATCCAATGCCCAGCATCCTTTTGCCGCCCAGTCGCAAAGTTCCCGCGATGGCGAGCTTGGGGAACACGACCATCGCAATTGTTGCGACCGACGCCGCTTTGGACAAAGCGCAATGTCACAGAATGGCGGTTGCAGCGCATGACGGTATGGGGCGGGCAATTGTCCCTGCGCATACGCCGATGGACGGCGATCTTGTATTTGCCTCATCCACAGGGGCGGTTGAGCTTGAAGATCCTGCTTTGCAATTGGCCGGAATTGGGCATGCCGCAAGCGTGTGCTTGGCGCGCGCCATTGCCCGGGCGGTTTGGGAGGCCGAGCCAGAACCCGGTGATACTCTTCCGACGCTCAAACGAGACCTGGGTCTTACTTAAGGATCGGTGGGCTGTCTGGGTCAGAGCCGGGTGCGATTTGCTCAACCTTTTTGGGCTGGGCCGGTTCTGGCAGATCAAACCGCAAGGCAACGCGCGCCAGTTCTGCGGCAAGGATATCGCTGTCATCGACAAAAGTGACGTCTAGAACCCCGGCTTCTAAGCCCGAGAACACCAGTGCTTCGTTGACCGCCCCGGCCAAAGCGCGCTGGGCTTCGGGGATCGCCCCGGTGATGCCAAGGAGATGCCCTTGGGATCCATCATCATAGGCGACTTCGGCCAAATAAGCGCTGCGGGCCAATCCTGCGGCGCTGGCCAGTTTTGCATCCAAGGCAGTGATCAAACTGTCTGGCAATCCGCGCGGTGCCGAAAGGCGTTCCGGTCGCGCCTCTCGTTCTTCTGGCCCGTGATCCAACGTACCCGATAGCCACGCCAAGGCGTCAGGCGGCATGAGAAATTCGGAAGGGGCCACTTCTGGGTTCAAGGCCAACCCAATGTTTTGACCGTTTAACATTTGCGCCAATGCGCGTCCGGGGAGCGCGGCATAGGGTACGGCGCGCCCGGCGAATTCGGAAATGCGATCTTCGCGATCAAATACGAGAACAAAAGATGCATCCTGTAGTTCGAACACTTCCGGTGAAATGCTGTCCCCTTCGGGTTCTTTCGTCAGCATCAGGAACAACTCCGAACTCGCCAAAGCGTCGTAAAATCGCAAACGCGCAGCATCATCCTGAGGAGCAGCAGTCATGGCGGCAAAAGCCGTGTCGATGGGAGTTTCAGTCATCCAGAACCTCTTGGATGCGGGATCGAAGTACGGGTAACACCTCAGCTTCGAACCATAGATTGCGTTTGAGCCAAGCGGTATTGCGCCAGGACGGATGGGGCAAGGGGATCGTTGCGGGCAGAAAGTCGCGCCAGCGTTCAACAGTGGCATTTACCCCCTGTGCATCCGGCAAATGCCACTTTTGTGCATGGCCGCCAATGAGTAGGGTCAATTTGATGTCTGGCATTGCCGCAAGAACATCCAAACGCCATGTTTTCGCGCAAATGGCCGGGGGTGGTAAATCAGAACCATTGCGGTAACCCGGAAAACAAAACCCCATCGGTAGAATGCCAATTTTGGATGAGTCATAAAAGGTGTCCTCATCAACACCCATCCATGCGCGGAGCCGATCACCGGATGGGTCGGTAAAGGGCTTGCCCGAGAGGTGTACTTTCATTCCGGGGGCTTGCCCGGCCACCAGAATTTTCGCTGTTGGGGACACACGCAAAACCGGCCTTGGGCTATGACCGGTTTCGGTTTTCCCAAACCGTTCGCTGCACAATGTGCAGGCACGTATTTTGCCAAGCAGTGCGTCCATACAGGCGATGTAGCGCGATTGGAGGCAAACATCACCCCTCCTTCATTTCGATATTTGTCGAAATAAAACTTGCGCTGCCTTATCGTTTCGAGAATACTAGAAATATGAAAATGATCGACTCACCCGCCCTCACCCTCGAAACCGCAGCGTCAAAGTTTGCGGCGCTCGGATCGGAGCAACGTTTGCAAGTGCTGCATTGTATGGTGCGCGCCGGACCTGATGGTCTTTCTATTGGCGCGTTGGGAGAGCGAACCGGGATCACCGGGTCAACACTGACCCACCACTTGAAAATTCTTTCCGCCGCTGGATTGGTCAAGCAGCAAAAGCAAGGGCGCAGTACAATTTGTGCCGGGGCCGATTATGCCGAAGTCGAAGCTCTTTCGGAGTATTTGCTACGCCAGTGTTGCGCGGATTGTGACACACCGAACAAGGATCACCGTCATGGCTGATATTGCACAATCTCAACGGCCGCGTTGGCCCAAGATTTCCAAGGCTTGGCTTGCATCGGCGCTCATTCTGCTTGCTGTTGCGATTTTTGAAGCGCCTCAGTTTTGGCCAACTGTTGAGTTCACCGCCAGTGCCTTGCTGAACACCGCGCCGTTCATCGTCTTTGCGGTGCTTGCGGTGGCGTATCTCAAGGCAACAGGGGCTGAAAACCTATTGGCCAAAGCCTTTGAGGGCCGCGAGTTACGGATGATCGGCCTTGCCGCCTTGCTGGGCGGGATTTCACCGTTTTGTTCCTGCGAAGTGATCCCCTTTATCGCGGCGCTCTTGGCCGTTGGCGCGCCACTTAGCGCAGTTATGGCGTTTTGGATCGCATCGCCTTTGATGGATCCGGCAATGTATTCTATCACCGCTGGCGGGCTTGGCTTGGAGTTCGCGTCTGCCAAAGTGGTTGCGGCGATTGGCATGGGGCTTTTGGGCGGGGTTGGCACAATGGCGCTTAAAAAGACCGCTGTCTTCACCGATCCGCTGCGCGAAAAGCCCCAAGTTGGAGGCTGCTGCGGGGTCAAAAAGCCATTCTCAGGCAAGCCGGTTTGGAAATTCTGGGGTGATAACGATCGCATCGAAATATTCCGCAAAACCGCGATCGAAAACGCTCTTTTCTTGTTCAAATGGCTGTTTTTGGCCTATCTCATCGAAGCGATCATGATCCGCCACGTTCCGGCCTCTCTCGTGGCTCAGGTCTTGGGCGGTGAAGGTATCCAGCCTGTTTTACTTGGGGCGTTTGTTGGAATGCCTGCATACTTGAATGGCTACGCCGCTGTGCCTTTGGTCAAGGAGCTGCTCGACATGGGCATGGCCGACGGCGCTGCGATGAGCTTCATGTTGGCCGGTGGCGTGAGCTGCATTCCGGCAGCCATTGCGGTCTGGGCTTTGGTCAAACCCAAGGTTTTCGCAGCGTATCTTGGGTTCGCTTTGGTCGGCTCGGTGCTTGCGGGCCTGACATGGGGTGCAATCGCCTAACAGAATGTCGCCACACCTGCTTTTGCCGCGCCTCACCTTCGCTGAGGCGCGGCATTTTGTACTGTGAAGAAGACCGGCTTCTCGTTGCCCTTAGGTCAACAGTCCGTTAAATCCGCCCGAAATCTACGGTATTCGGCCTTTGAGGAGACCTTATGTATCGCGTCTGGAACTTCCTGACCAACTACTCGCTGCTTTTGATCTTTGGTGCGCTCATCGCTCTGGTTTGGGCGAACTTAGATGCTCTGGCACCTGTCGCGGGCCAGCCACATTATTGGGCAGACACGTATCACCACTTTGTTGAGTTTGTGATCTGGGATCATGCGCCTATTGGGCACTTGCATGACGGACATCGCACCCTGACCTTGCACTATCTTGTCAATGACGTGCTGATGGCCTTGTTCTTTGCCATTGCGGCAAAAGAAGTCTGGGAAGCTGTGATCCTCGAAAACGGGAGCCTGCGTGGAAAAAAGGCGGCGACGCCATTGTTTGCCACGGCTGGCGGAATGTTCGGGCCGATCGCAGTGTATCTCGGATTGGCGGTTTTCATGGGATCAGACACCTACAACGCAGTTGCCAATGGTTGGGCGATCCCAACGGCCACGGACATCGCGTTTAGCTATCTGGTCGGGCGTTTGGTTTTTGGTGCCGGTCATCCGGCTGTGCGGTTCCTTTTGCTGTTGGCGATTGCCGACGATGCGGCGGGTTTGATTATCCTCGCCATCTTTTACCCCTCTGGCGAACTGGCACCTGAATGGCTGGGCCTGTCACTCTTTGCGGCGCTTGCAGTGTTTGTATTGGCCAATTGGCTTCCGCGCCGTATGGATCGTGGTAACCAAGACCGCCCAATTTCCACTTGGGTTCGTAAATATCTGTCGTTTTGGCCCTATCTTTTGGCGGCCTGTGCAAGCTGGTACGGTTTTATGATGTCTGGCCTGCACCCGGCCTTGGGTCTCTTGCCCATCGTTCCGACATTGCCACATGCGGATCGCGCTTTTGGCATTTTTGCCGCCGCCGAAGAGCACCTATCCGACCTTCTGAACATGGTCGAACATGCGCTCAAATACCCGGTTGAGATCATCCTTTTCTTCTTTGGCCTGTTAAATGCTGGCGTTGAATTCTCGTCCATGGGGGATGCGACCTGGTTGGTTCTGGCCGGTCTGTTGATTGGAAAACCTGTGGGTATCTTGCTGTTTGGATGGGTCGCCGCGGTTCCACTGCGCCTTGGCATTCCGCAAGGCATGCGGATCATTGACCTTGTGGTCATTGGTTTTGTGGCTGCGATTGGCTTTACCGTTTCGCTCTTTGTGGCGTCGGTGGCATTTGACGCGGGTCCGGTTCAGGACGCGGCGAAAATGGGTGCTTTGTTTAGCTTTGCAGCTGCGATTGTTGCTATAATCGCGGGTAAAGTGACCCGCGTTCAGAAGCAAGAAATCTAAAACGCGACGGAAAATTGTTGCTCAGGCAGGCCCCGATTTGGGGCTTGCGTTGTTTTTGTTTCCAATTCTGGTCATAATGTGGCCCTAGTCTGCACCTAGAGGTTAGGAAAGCCCGCTAAAAGGGCCGCAATGAGCAGAGTCGGGGCAACCCAGATGTTAGAATTTGACATGGTTAGCAAGTCCTTTTGGACTGGAACGCAGCGCAAGGTGATCCTTGATCGCGCGTCTTTCCGTGTGAATATCGGAGAATCTCTGGGGATTCTCGCCCCGAACGGCACCGGCAAAACCACGTTGATCAAAATGATGGCGGGCTTGGAAAAGCCCGACGAAGGCGAAGTGCGCCGCAGTTGCCGTGTCTCGTTTCCGCTGGGGTTCATGGGGGGTGTGGTTTCTAAAATCTCGGCCCGCGAAAATGCTCGTTTTATCGCCCGCATGTATGGTCTCGATCCCGATTACGTCGAATCTTTTTGCCGTTGGCTGTGCGGGTTGGAAGAGTATTTTGACCAACCAATCGGCACTTACTCATCTGGTATGCGATCGCGCTTTACCTTCTCTTTGATGCTTGCGCTCGACTTTGATATTTATCTGATCGACGAAGGCATGCCGAATTCTACGGATGTAGAGTTCAACCAAAAGGCCGGTGAAATCCTCGCCGATCGGTTGCGTACGACAACGATTATCATCGTGTCACACCAGCCGAAAATTTTGGAAAAATTCGCACGCAAAGCTGCCGTTTTGATGGACGGTAAATTGCATATGTTTGAAACCTTGGAAGAAGCGAAACAGTTGTATGACTACGAAACCCAAGGCTAAAAAGTTCCGCATTCGTCGTTCCGAAGCGCCCGACGCGCCTATTGAGCGGACACAGCCGCAGACGGTTGCAAAACCAGATTCTCAACCACGCCCGCCCGCTGCGCGCGGCGGTGCCGCACAGGCGATTGCGGAGCAAGTTACTCCACATTCTCAACCCGGTCCGGCTCCGAGGCCGAGTGCGCCACAATCACCAGGCGCAGCCCCTATGGCGGGCCAGGTTTCGTCAGCGGCGCAGGTGTCATCCGAAACTGACATCGATGCCATTCGACAAGAGGGGCTGACAGGGCGCCAGTTGCGAATGGCCCGACGGGTTGCGCAAAAACATGGCTTGGCCCCGACGTCTGATTTCGATGCGGTGCGTTTGCTGCGGGTTAAGGGAATTGATCCGTTTCAGCGCACGAATATGCTCGAACTTGTGAAACCCCAAGAGGGCGATGTTGCTCCGCAAAATGGTGATGGCAAAGTGCAATTGCCACAAACCGTTCAGCTCGAGAAAAAGCAATTGCCGTCGACCGAAATGGCGAACCCGGCCGAGCGGCGCGCCAATGAAATCATGAAGATCCAGAAGGAACTGGCGGCACGGCGGCGCAAAAAGCAGATGTTGCTTTTGTCCCGTCTGGCTGCCTTTGTCCTCCTCCCGACCTTGCTGGCGGGCTACTATTTTTATGCTGTCGCAACGCCAATGTTCTCGACAAAATCTGAGTTTTTGATTCTCAAGAACGATGGTGGTGGCGCAACGCCGGGGTTCCTCGCCGGATCACCTTTCGCCACGGCACAGGATGCGATTGCGGTCCAAAGCTATCTTCAATCCAAAGACGCGATGCTGCGCCTTGATGCCGATGTTGGCTTCAAATCGCATTTTTCTGCGACTGATATAGACCCGATCCAGCGTCTCGAAGAAAACCCTTCGAATGAAGAAGCGTACAAATTGTACAAGCGCCACGTTGAGATTGGTTTTGACCCGACCGAGGGTGTCATCAAGATGGAAATCATGGCGGCTGACCCGCAGGTGGCGACCGAATTCAGCGAAGCATTGATTGGATATGCTGAAGAACGTGTCGATAACTTGTCCCTGCGCAAGCGTTCAAACGCCGTGCGTGATGCCGAGCAAGGGTTGATTGATGCCGAACAATCCCGCCGTGATGCACAGGAAAAGCTTGTTCGTTTACAACAGGATACAAACGCCGTTGACCCTGATGCCCAAATCGCAGCATTGCGTTCGCAGATCAATACTTATGAGCTGCAATTGCAGGAGAAAAAGCTGCAGCTTCAGGCGCTGCTTGACAATACGCGTCCCAACCGCGCCAAAGTTGACGGCGCGCGTGGCGATATCAGGCGTCTAGAAGCTTTGTTGGTTGAGTTAAACTCCAAGATGGTGTCTGCCACCACCGGCGAAAACTCTCTGGCCGAAAAGGCTGCACAAATTAAGCTTGCTCAGGCTGATCTTGCGACTCGGGATTTGATGCTTCAAACCTCATTGCAGACTCTGGAACAGGCCCGTCGTGATGCGTCGAGCCAGGCGCGTTACCTGACGACATCCGTTAAACCGGTTGCGTCCGAAGACCCGTCGTATCCGCGCAAGTTTGAAAACACGGCACTCGCGTTCCTGATCTTTGGCGGCATCTATTTGATGATTTCCCTAACGGCTTCGATCCTGCGCGAACAGGTTTCGAGTTAAGATCAAAAAACACACAGGGGGCTGCAAGAAATCGACTTGCAGCCCCCCCCACCTTTCCGCTAAACGGGTCGACGGAGAGGTGGCCGAGTGGTCGAAGGCGCACGCCTGGAAAGTGTGTAGGCGGGAGACCGTCTCGAGGGTTCGAATCCCTTCCTCTCCGCCATTTAACCTTCTTTGTCATCTAAAAAACTGCCCAAGGCCTTGAAGCGTAAGGTGGTTTTGGCGGTTCGAAATCCTTTTTCACGATGGTATGGGATTGGAGCTTCGAAAACTAGTTTCAGGACGGTTTGACGGTCGTCATCGCGCCCTGTTTCCCAGAGTTTCCAAGGGTTTGAGAGAAAACCCTGAGCGGTTCGAAAACTTGTGCCGAAGTCCTTTTGCTTTGGCTTGGTGTTGGCGAGATTTTCGGAGATCAGCGCGGCTTGGGCTTCCAGCTTTTCGATTTTGGCTTCGAGGGCGCGCGCCGTGGCGATGCTGTCTGTCTCGATCAGGATGTCGGAAGCTTTGCTGGTGTCGGATTCGATTTTGCGCAATGACGCCTTCTGTTCCTTCCGACGGATTTCGAAGTCACCGATGCGGGCTTCCCAGATGTCAATAAACATAGCAGACGCAACGGAAAACTGACTGCGTGGCGGGCGCAGGGATTGTAGCACGCCTTCGACTGCGTCTTCCATATCGGCGCGGCGGATCGACTTTCTGCGTGCGTCGCGACCTTTTTGAAAGCGTTCGTTGTAAGGATAGCGCTTGTTGCGGCCTTTCGCCTAATAGGCGGTCATGGGATGGCCGCAGCCGCCGCGGGCCACGTAGCCCCGCAATGGGAAGTCTTCGTTGGCCACCTTCTTCTGCGGCGCAGAGGTGTCGCCGTTCTGGCGGGGTTGAATGCGTTGAAAGGTTTCCCATAAGGTAATCGTGGGATGATTGCCCTTGGTCAGGCCAACACCCCACGGCTTGTATTTGTAATGGCCTGCGTAGATTTTGTTGGTGAGCATGTTTTTGATGCGTTGCGGGTGGATGTCACCCTTGGCATCGCGGGCAAAAATCACATGGGGGCGCAGGAAACGCGCAACTTGGCTTGGCTGACAAAACGACCTGAAGCGTAACCCTCCAGCGCCTCTTGCAAAAGGCCTGCGATTGGTTCGTCGCGTTCCAGCACTTTGCCACCCCGCTCCCCTTTGACGTATTTGAAACCTATCGGAGCCCAAAAGCAGAAATACCCTGCTTGAACCGCGCGGTCATGCGGTGGCGCACCTGCTCTGCGCTTTCCAAAGGGTGACTGGCGCTCGCTGCTGTAACTGTTCGTGAAACAGGTCACCGAGCCGCAGAAATTCATCTTGTCTCTTTTCGTGGTAGTGTTTGTAGTTTTGGTCATTTGCGAACAGGACTTCTCCAGCTTTGGAAAACAAGTCCGCTGTTTGACTTTTTTCGCCACTCAGAATGTTGGGAGCGCCTCTTGTCCTCTCGTTTGATGTATACGTCTTCAGCCTCCTAGCTCTGTTTTGTATGCTAACTTGGAATTCGGAGAGCGATGCTTCGTGTTTCTGGTTGATCTTTTGGGCTAGCTGCACGTCTTTATCGAGGCCTTCAATCTGCGCATTGGCAGATTTCAACGCCCCTGCAAGTTTCTGTGACGAAAACTGATTGAAAGGAATTGCAGCCGCCGAATGTGCGACCATGGTTGGGTCACGACCATGCTCAAGCCTAGAAGACAAACTTTGATCATTCTGCGACAAGCCCTTGGCGGTAAACATGATCTGTGACGGGTATACTGCCATGGCACCTCAACCGAGAAATTCTTGCGATCAGTCTATCAGTGACCATTGAAGCAGAGTTCAAATTGGCTGAATTTGGATCGTCCTGCACAACGCTAGAAGAGACGAGTTGCATCAGGTAAAGCCCGTCTCCCGATCGCTTCTAAAGAGTTCTTACTAGGATAATTCTGCGCAACTATGAGCCTGTTCAGGGCTGACATCGGAACCTTGGTTAGCTCCATCGCGCACATCAAGGTAAAATCATCTTATTTTGTGCTATGACGTCAAGAAAATGAATGCTTTGGACATTTTGCATAGGTGAGTCGAATTGATGGATTGGTCGGTGAATGAAACCGTAATCCTGTTTGCTTGAGTAGCTTCCATTCGCGCAAACGCCGAAGACCATTTTCTCGGTGGAAGGGGTTAGTCTGCAAGACAAAAATCGTTTCTAGGCTCGTGCAAGAGCGACTCCTTGATGTCGGGCACGCTTTGGACTGACAACCGAGCGTATTCCCAAATCGGCGAACGGCAGGAAGCCGCTCAGTAGCCTTCGCATATGGAATTTGCAGTTTTTCCTGACCGATGTTGTCAGATGATGGGTTTGTGTCCAAAGCACATTTTACTGCGATCACCAAGTTTGGCTTCTGTCCTGCTGTCAGCTCAACACTTTATTCTCAGTTCGACCTATTTTCTTTGCGCCATTGTGATGGCGTTTGGCCGATCACACGCAAAAATTCACGGTTGAAATTGGATTTTGTGGCGAACCCTGCAGCCAAAGAGACTTCCATGATTGTCTTTTTTGATGTGCTCAACTGGGTACAGGCTTCCCGAATTCGAAAATCATTTACGAATTGAGAAACGCTCATTCCTCGCACCCTGTTTATTGCGTTTGAAACCTGTCGGTCTGGCAGGCCAAGTTTTCGGGCAAGGCGTCGCAAACTAAGGTCTTCGTCTCGGTGCAGCTCGTCTTGGACAAACAATCGTTCAAGGCGGTCCACAATTTCGCTGTCTTTTTCAGTTACCTCTGGGGCAAGCGAGACAGTTTCGCTTTCTGGCTCGGTCATGTCCGCCGCACGGCCGAAAGAGGCAGAGACACCAATCACAACAACAAACGCGGTTTGCACGAATGTCAGGATCAAGCCGGCGTTTCTCCCGTCGTTTTGTATAAAATCGATAATCAAGTAGATGTCAGTCAACCCTGACAACACCAAAGCTGCTCCCGTCAGAACCATGGCAAACCGGATCTCACGTTCGTCATTGATAGGCGATAAAGAGAGTGCATCTGTGCCCTTCCACCAAAGCCGAAGAAGCAAAAAGCCAAAACCCAAATAGGTCATCAGAATGAGCGGATCAGGGATCACGGGCAGCGCAGCAAAGGCCAACCAGTTCAGAGCAATAACGCCAACTGGCCAAAGGTGTTGAAATGTTTGGCGCCGAGCGAGCGCGGCATAAGACATATAGGCCACGGCAGGCAAAACGGGGGCCAAGAGGATCAAGTACGTCGAAAAGCCGTCTATTTCGTAGCCCCACCGCAGCGATACCAAAAGCGATTGCACTGCGTAAAGTGCAATGAGGCTTGCAAAAAATTGATGCGCCCTCAGTGTCATGTCGCGGCTCACCAAGATGCGGCAGACCAAAAACAGGAGAAACAAGGTGGCAAATAAAGGGAGCGGGACAAACAGCATCAGCAGGGGACTTTTTCAAAAATTTTGACTGCGTTTATCCTGAAACATATTTCAGGACGACCTCAAACGCGTTTTAGGACGATTGATCGACGCGTTCACGTCAATCCAAGGGCATCACTCTTTTGGCGCATGAGGAAAAGCCCAATGTCACTCCTAAAAATGATCGCGAAATCCACAGCCTTTGCTACTGTTCTTGGCCTGTCTGGGTGGATCGGCTATGATTTGACGCGTCCACCTTACGATGGAGCTGTAGGTATCACCTATGGATCAGCCTATGCGCCCATTCGTGGCTCTGATGTTGACTTCAATATTTGGTATCCAGCGGTACCCGGCGGCAAAAGCGTTACAGTTGGCGGCAATGGCGTTTTCTATGGCACGCCAGCAGGTCGCGATGCACCGCGACAGGATGGGCGATTTCCAATGATCGTCATCTCTCATGGGTCGGGTGGCAATGCGGGGCAATTCGGCTGGATCGCGTCAGAACTGGCACAAGCAGGGTATGTTGTTGTTTTGCCCAATCATCCAGGCACCACAACCGGAAATGCGTCTGCCAAAGCCGCCGTGCGCGTTTGGGAACGTCCGGCTGATGTGTCCGCTGTACTGGATGAAATCACCGCGAATGCGGGTGTGTACCCCTACATTGATGCGGATCGGATCTCTATTTTGGGGTTCTCTGCAGGAGGGTACACAGCAATGGCAACATCCGGCGCGCGTGTTGATCCCGCCCTGTTACAAAGCTTCTGCGATGACAGCGATCATGGCATGTCCGATTGTGCCTTCTTGGCGCACTTTGGCATTGATCTGCATGCGTTTGATTTGACCCCAGCAGCACAAGACCTGCGCGATCCGCGGATCAAGACAGCCTTGATTATCGACCCAGGTATCGTGGAAACCCTGACCGTGGAAAGTTTGGAACAAATCGATATCCCGATGCTGATCATCAACTTGGGCGATGAGGATGAAATTCCAGTGGGAGTTCACGCCCGCAATGCCGCTGACGCGATCCCCAACGCGACCTATTTAATTATCAACGACGCAACCCACTTTAGCTTTCTGGCGCGGTGCAAACCAAAAGGTGCGCAGATCCTAATCAATGAGGGTGAGCTTGATCCGCTCTGTGATGACGCTGGTGGACGTGCGCGTTCGGACATTCATGACGCGCTCTCAAGTCAGATTGTCACCTACCTACACGAGCACCTGTAAAACACGCCACAGCCGTTCGCATCTTAGACGTAGACGGCTGTTTCGTCCTGTGCTCCCGGTCTCCGCAATTGCAAACCGTAATTTCTACGGACTGATGTTGTCGGATAACCGTTTTGCGCCCAAACCTTTTGCATGTTGTGATTTCGGGGGAGGTCCGTTTCGTCGTTACCCAAAAGGCAATGGTCATAGTTCGTTCAGTCTGCCATGATGGTCCTCAATTGCCGCCATATAGGCGAGGCCTTCATTTCCTGTCTTTTGCAAAGCTGTAAAGGCAAGAAGGCGCAAGACGCCCAATACGCCCGAATAGCTATCAAAAACATGCTCGTTTTCAATCGGGCAAACGATTGTCCATCGCGCGCGATGCGCCAAACTGAGTGAACTGGAATCGACGATCAGGAGAATATCGACGCCCGAGTCGGCAAGTATGTCGATACAGGCGCGCAGCTTGCTGACGATCCGTCGTATACCGACGATCACCACCACATCGCCTTGACTAAACCCGGCGAGATGCTCGGCGCTGGTTTCCCCCGAGCCAGAGATCAAGCGCGTGCCGGGGCGGAATTGCACAAATTGCCAATGCGCGTAAGACGCAAAAAAGTGGCTGTTGCGCATCCCAAGGAACCCGATCTGCGGTGCTGTGACCAGGCCATCCGCGGCGCTTTCGATGGTCGTCCTGTCGAGATTGCTGAAGGTGTTTTCGATGATCTCGGTTTCTTGACGGGCAAAGCGTGCAATCACATCGGAGGGCGGCTGGGGCTCCCTTTGTCCGATCAGGTTCAGGGGCGAGCCTTGGCCGAACTGATCCCGAGACTCGCGGCGCATAGCGTCATATGTTTCAAACCCCAGGCTTTTGACAAAGCGTGTCACCGTGGAATTGGAAACATTGGCCATGCGGGCAAGGTCAGAAGCCGAGTTTAGCAAAGTCAGAACCGGCTTATCTAGTAGCAGATCTGCAATTTGGCGCTCTCGCCGGGTGAGGCCGTCATAGGCCGAAATCATCTGTTGTCTCAAACTGGTCATCCCTAAGCCGCAGCATCCAGCGGCGCGACTGTCAAGCAGAGCAGGCTAAAAATTTCTAAACCGCCCAATGTTTACACTCCCGTTTCCAAAATCGCGCAAATTTTGACGGATATTTTTTCTTTTTGAGTTTTTATTGGAAATTAATTTCCAGAAAATCGGACCTCTCGTTACACGCCAAAGTGTTCACCAAGAAAGGCGTTTCGCATGAACACGACGACACCTGCAGCCCAACCAGCACGCGATGATGTTGCGATCACGCTGAGCGGCGTAAACAAATGGTATGATGAATTTCACGTTCTAAAGGACGTCAATCTGACGGTGAAACGCGGTGAGAGGATCGTGATTTGCGGTCCATCCGGGTCGGGCAAATCCACATTGATCCGCTGCATCAACCATCTGGAAACACATCAGAAGGGCTCAATCAATGTCGATGGGGTCGAATTGTCGGACACTATGAAAGATCCCGAAAAGCTGCGGCGCGACGCGGGCATGGTGTTCCAGAATTTCAACCTGTTTCCGCATCTGACCGTGCTTGATAACTGCGTTCTGCCCCAGCGTCGCGTGCTCAAGCGCAGCAAGGAAGAGGCGCGCGAGATTGGAATGAAGTTCCTCGACCGCGTGCGCATCCCCGAGCAGGCGGATAAATATCCCGGTCAACTCTCAGGGGGTCAACAGCAGCGCGTTGCGATTGCCCGTGCGTTGTGCATGGAGCCGAGCCTGATGCTCTTTGATGAGCCGACGTCGGCGCTTGACCCTGAAATGGTGGGCGAGGTGCTCGACACCATGGTGGAGCTGGCAAAGACTGGCATGACAATGCTGTGCGTAACGCATGAGATGGGCTTTGCCCGCGAGGTCGCGGATCGGGTGATTTTTATGGATGCCGGGCAGATCGTTGAGGAAAACACACCCGACGCATTTTTCGATAACCCACAGAGTGAACGCACCAAGACGTTCCTCAACCAGATACTCTGAGGGCCGGGGATGTTTGATTTTAGGTTTTATGAACTCTGGCGCTCGCCGGAGTATGTCCAGACGCTTTTGATGGGCGTTGGGAACAGTTTTTGGCTCACTTTGGTCGGGTCGGTCTTTGGAATCGTTTTTGGGGTGCTGTTGGCCTTGGCGCAGGGGCGCGGGATGCCCTTTGGCCTGCGCTTCGCAAGCATGTCTTACGTGGAATTCGTGCGCAACACGCCATTCATCGTACAGCTGTTTTTCGTGGTCTTCGGACTGCCCTTGCTGCTTGGCTATACCTGGTCGCTGGAGGCCTCGGTGGTATTGGCGATCACGCTGAACTTTGCCGCTTACTACGGAGAGGTGATCCGGGCCGGCATTCAGTCAGTGCCGCAAGGCCAGGTCGAGGGCGCGATGGCTCTGGGGATGTCTCGATGGCAGACGATCTTTGACGTGGTTCTGCCGCAGGCCATCGCCAAAGTGTACCCGTCCATGGTCAGCCAGTTTGTCTTTTTGTTTCTGACCACCGGTCTTGTTTCGGAAATCGGGGTCAAGGATCTGACATGGGCAGGCCGCTTTGTCGCCGGGCGGACCTTCCGCGACTTTGAGGTCTTTATCGTGCTGACCATCCTCTACATGCTGTTGGTTTATATCTTCAAGGGAGGCTTCGCGATCCTGTTCAGAACCGCCTTTCCATGGTGGGGGAAAAGCAGATGACCGATTTCTTGCAATCCATCTTCGGCGATTTCTACGGCAAGATGATCTTCATCCTGCTCGATGCGACGCAATACACGATCTACCTGTCCCTGGTGGCCTTTATTGGCGGCGGCCTGATTGGCCTTGTCATGACGGTGTTAAAGATTTTGCCCAACAAAGGTGCGCGGATTGTCGCGACCTCATATATCTGGCTGTTCCAGTCGATCCCTTTGCTGATGCTCTTGTTCCTGATTGGTCTGGGCGTGCCGTCTTTCTTCCTGATCGAAGTTTCTCCTTGGATGGCGGCGGGTATCTCGCTGACGCTCTTTACCAGCGCCTATATGGCAGAGGTCTGGCGTGGAGCTTTGGAAAGCGTTCCGACTGGCCAATGGGAGGGAAGCAAGGCCCTTGGCATGACCTTTCGGCAAACCCTGACCGACATCATCGCACCACAGGCCCTGCGCATCGCCATCGCGCCCACGGTGGGGTTCATGGTCCAAGTGATCAAAGGCACGTCTATGGCCTATATCATTGATTTCACTGACCTTATGCGCTGGGGCAAAAAGATCGCCAACAGCCAGGTCCCGGGGGCAGAGCCGTTTATCGTCTTCCCCATTGTTGCGCTGATCTATTTCGCACTCTGCTTTCCTCTTTCTCAGTGGGCCAAATCTTTGGAACGGAAACAAGCTCTGGGAAAATCCCGCTGAACGAACCCTTATTATCCAACAGAAAGGACTAAACATGTTTGGTACATTCAAATCTGCCCTCTTTGCGGGCATTCTCGGTGCCATGGCGCTGGCTCCGGTCGCGGCAACAGCAGATCAGCTCACCGAGATTCTGGACAAAGGAACCATCGTGATCGGCGTGCCGGAAAACTTTCCGCCCTTCGGTTCCGTCGGTGCCAGCTTTGAGCATGAAGGCTATGATGTCGACATCGCAAAACTGATTGCCGAAGATCTTGGTGTCGAACTTGAGCTCAAGCCGATCACCTCAAAGCAACGTATTCCGTTCCTGACCTCCGGCACCGTTGATCTGGTGGTTTCGTCGATGGGTGCCAACCCCGAGCGCGCCAAATCTGTCTGGTTCTCCTCGGCCTATGCGCCGTTCTTTTCGGGCGCATTTGCAGCGCCGGATGTCGACGTTTCCTCGCCCAAGGATTTGGCCGGTCTGAAAGCTGGCGTTACAGGCGGCACAATCGAAGATCTGGAGCTGTCCAAAGCGCTGCCCGAAGGTGCGGAACTCATTCGTTTTGGCGACAATGCTGCGACGCTGTCGGCCTATTTGGCCGGGCAGGTCGATGTGCTGGTCACCGGCAACACAGTCGCCGCCAAGCTCGCGGCCAATAACCCGGACCAGTCGCTTGAGACAAAATTCGTCGTGCGTCAGTCTCCGGCGTTCATTGGAGTGAAATCCGGTGAAGCAAACATGCTGCAGTGGGTGAACGTGTTCGTCTTGCACAAAAAACTGGGCGGCGTTCTGAATGAGCTGTCTCTCAAATGGTTGGGCCAGGAACTGCCCGATCTGCCGAGCCTCTAAGCTCCATTGCTCCTGACCACGAGCAGCCGATTGAAAATGGCTGCTCGTTTTTCTGGTAACGGCCTTCTCTGAAGTTAGACTGAACGAAAGCTATTTCCTTTGCTTGAAAATAGTCTGTGATCATGCGGGATTGCCCGTCGTCAGACATCTTTTCATGGGCCAGTTCATGGGCCAGTTTTTTATGCTTCGGCCACATGCTTGGGTCTTGGACGCTGAGATGGGCTGATCCTTTTGGCAGTTGGGCGCAAACGTGTTTTTCTCCTGCGCCCTTGAGTATGCCGGGCCCCGCCTCTGTTTGGATGCGACACCAAAAACGAGTGGCGGCTTTCGGATAAATGACCAATCCTGCCCCAACCCTTACATGACTTGAAAAAGGTTTTTGCAACTGCGCATTGTGGTTGTTGGCGAGGCGTAGTATTGCGGCTTTAGTTGTGCCGTTGGGTCATTGAATGAAAAAGTTTTTCTATATTTTTCTGCTGCTTGGCGCGGTTTTCACACTGTGCCTGCTAATGGATAAGAAAATTTCCCTCATCACAACAACCAAAATATACCAGCACAAATCTGCGCCGTTCGAGAAAGTTGTCTTGGTTCCGAGCCCCGATGCAGAAGGCGTTTTCTTATATTTGGTTTTTCCATCAGGCGAGGCGTCACATACATTCGACGAAGGCTTGGCCCATTACGTTGAACATCTTGCTTGGTTAAGCGCCTTTGGCGGGGATCAAGATGAAAGAGCGCTCCATTCCAACGCTTGGACCAACCACTTCAGCACAGGGTATTGGCGAAAGACCTCAAAAGAGGACTTACACCATGCAATGCAAACCCTGATTTCAGTTGCGAACCCGCTGAAGGTGGACGCGGATTTTGCTTTAGAAGAACGGAAAATCGTCTTACGGGAACACGATTTTCGGGTGACAGAACGCCCTTTGTACAACGTTTTTCGCGACATGGATCGCGCACTTTATGGCGACGGAACCTTGGCGCGCTCCGTCATTGGGCAACCGCCGGTTATTGCCAGCTACGCGCTGGACGCTGCTGCTACGCTGCACAAGGAAACCCATATTCTGGCGGAAGCGACCCTGTTGGTCTACGGCAACATAAGCCAAGCACGATTGGACGCCGTCCTTTCGTCTTTGTCTTTTGAGGGGGCTTCGGCGCCTAAAGTGAACCCCGTGTTGCCCAAGATGGTTTCGAAGGACGTCATGCAAGATCGGGCCGCTGTGACGGTGTCTCGATTGAATGATGATACGTTCCTGTATCGCAAATTGGTGCGGCTTGGCCCATGTGATAGCCCTGCACATTGCGCAACGGTTGTCCGGCTTGCTGAAAACGCGCTGGAGTCGGCATTGCCAGGGGGGCTTGCCGGTCCGCTCCGGTTCGATCAATTTGTGGCGCGCAGCTTCTCGTTCGACATACAAGTGATCGGAACCGACTATGTGGAAGTCTATTTCAGCGCGCATCCCGACAATGGTGTTTCGCTGAAAACGCTTGAAACGGCCTTTCACGCGACCCTTCAAAACACGCTAAAAAACGGCCTTCATCAGGGGACCTTTGATCGTGTGAAGTCCAGGCTCCAAGATCAGCTCAATAATGTCTTGGAGCGCGATCGCCCCAATGACAACCGTGGCTTGCTTCTTGACCAGCTCATGTTCGCAAAGCCGATTTTTTCACTGGAAGATCAGATAAATGCGGTTGAGGGTGTTCGCCTAAAAGATGTAAACAGTTTCTTGAAAACCCTATTGGGTGAAGGGCGTGACGTGACCCGCCTTGTGACCGTTGAAAGGTGATTTAGTCGTGAAAAGAGTTCTGTTTCTGGCCGCTTTGGTGCTGTGTTTGGTCGGGTGTAACAAGGAAACCAGTCGAGAGGTTGTTTTAGCCGAGACGCCCGAGGGTCGTCCGTTTCATTTTATGCCCATCTATGAAGACGGCGTGACGGACATCACGATAACAGTCGCTTGGCCAACGGGCTGGGCATATCGGCCGGAGCTCAATCCAGCAGTGCCCTATGTTGCCGCAGAAGCCATTCTGAGCGGTGGCACAAAACAACTGGCGCCCCAAGATGTCATGGAACTTTTCAACGACAAGAATTCGCGCGGCCATTTCTATGTGCGTGCCAATCACGCCATTGGCGAATTGAGCTTTCCAAAAGAGCATATCGACGATGTTGTTTCGATTGCTAGTGAGATGCTTGCATCGCCCCAGTTCGATCAGGCGTGGGTTGATCGGGTCAAACGGGGGATCTTTGCCAATCAGACCCAGTCACAGACGCAAACAGCGCATCAAATGTGGGCGCTGGCCAGACAAACGGTTCTGGGCCAAGGGCCCCTCAACAATTATCTTAGCCTTCCGAACCTTGATGATATCAACGCTGTAAGTGTTGATGATCTTCGCCGCTGGCACGCTGAAACGGTTGTCCAAGATGCGGCGGCTATTGCCGTCACTGGGGCCATCAGCCGGGAGGACGCCGGCAAAGTCATTGACCAATTGGTTTCCTCTTTGCAGGCAGATCAACCAAAGAGCGTTCCTGATGTGGATGCAAATTTTGCCCCCAAAACGATCCTACTGCATCTGCCCGAGGCAGAGAAAACAACGCTTGGTCTTCTGGGGCAATTGCCATCGACATCTCAAGGGGGTGACTTGGTCGATTTGCTGGCGCTGGGCTTCTTTGAACGGTCGGGAAGCGGCCCGCTCTTTGATGCGGTTCGCACGGACCTGCGGGCAAGCTATGGGTTTCAGGCTGGCTACTCAAACTATGATCGCGCGAACAGGGTCATGTTTGTTGCGGGAGAGGTTGAGACAGCAAAACTGGCACAGGCCACGGATGTGATCCGAACCACGTATGAATCCTATCGCACAGCCCCCGATTTCACCGGGTTCGATGAATTTCGTCGTGGAATTGCGGGCGGGTTTCGGAAAAACGTATTGTATGTGGATGTCGCTGCTAGAACGATACTAGAGTTCGCGTTAGATGCGCGCGACCCCAGCGGTGCGCCCGATTTGGGTGACTATTTGGACAGTATAACAGCACAAACGGTCCAGGAACGCCTCGCCTCGGTTTACCCTTCGGGGGATGACCTCATTGTTGTTGCAGCAAGTCCAGATGCCTCGGCGCTTCCGGGGGCATGTGTTGTCACGGCAATTGAACAGGTGGCGCAGTGTCCGTAAACAACAATGGGGGCGAAATCCCGCTCTCTTGGTTCACACGGTCGCTATGGAAATACACGCCGCTCTATATTGAGTTGGTCTTTCTTGCGATCTGCCTGCGCCTGATCGGGCTGGTTGAGCCATTCATCTTTCAAGTCATTATTGATCGTATCCTCCCGTTTCAGCGAGAGGCCTCGCTTATCGTGGTTGTCGCTATTTTTGTGGCCGTAAGCCTGTTCCAAATGGGATTTGAGGTGTTGTCGAGCCTTCTGGGCATTCTGACCGCCAATAAGGTCACGCGCGAGTTTGGATCGCGAATATTCGACCACCTGTTCAAGCTACCCTTTAGCCATTTCCGCAAGTGGTCCATTGGTGAAACCATCGCGCGGGTCAGCGAAACCGATACGATCCGTCACTTTCTGGTTGGAACCACAACGGGTGTGTTTCTCGATCTGCTGTTTGTGGTGATTTATATCGGGGTTTTGCTGTCCTTGTCCGCTCCTCTGACGATGATTGTGCTCATCGCTCTGCCATTGCAGGCATTGGTCTATTTTGCGTTCGGCCCGGTCTTGCGCACTCGGTTGCGCGCCCAGTTTGATGCGGGTGCTGAGCACCAAACACAAATGGTTGAGAACATTTCAGGCATCGCAGCGGTAAAGGCCCTGAGCGCAGAAACCAAAATGCTGGAACGGCTCGACCAAACCCTGGGCAAAAGCCTTTTCGCCAGCTACCGCGTTGGTGTTTTGAACATCTTCAGTGACAAACTAACCTTTGTAATTGAACGCGGTGTGACGATCTCGATCATCTATGTTGGTGCCAACCTGGTCTTCGCCGGGGAAATCACCCTTGGACAGTTGATTGCCTTCCACTTGCTTGCCGAAAAGGTAACCGACCCAATCGCCAATTTCTCCAAGCTTTGGGAAGGCTGGCAGAATATCAAGGTCTCCCGTCAAAGGCTCGGGGATATTGTGAACTCGGACAAAGAGCCGTTTAACGAACGCCCAAAGTTACCACCAGAAATCGAGTCTCGCCTGTCGTTTCAAAACGTGGACTTCACGTATGTGGAAGGAAGCCCAATTCTCAAGGCGTTCAATTTTGAAGCTGCCCCGCATTCCATGACCCTAATCATAGGCCCGTCCGGCATCGGTAAATCGACCTTTGGGCGCTTGGCATCCGGGATTGATGTGCCATCGGAGGGCAAAGTTCTGTTGGGCGGCGAGAATATTGCCAAGTATGACCCGCATGATGTGCGCTCGAAAATAGCGTACATTCCCCAAGAGCCATATCTGTTTTCAGGCACGCTTCGGGAAAATCTGCTCATTGGTGAAGAAAATGCCACCGAAGCCGATATAGAAGAGGCGCTCAGAATATCGGCGGCTGATACAGTGGTCGCTCGAATGCCGATGGGTCTTGAGACCCATGTCGGAGAGAGAGGCTCTGCTTTGTCGGGCGGACAACGGCAACGGATTGCGATTGCGCGGTCGCTTCTCAAAAAACCAAAGGTCATCATTCTGGATGAACCAACAAGCGCTCTTGATGATGTGGCCCAGCGAAAGATGGCTGAAGAGCTTAAGCGACTAAAGGCCACCACGACGCTGATTATCATCACGCACCGGCCCGATGTGTTCGGCCAGCCAGATCAAATCATTGATTTTGAGAAACTGTCATGACCGCATCTTCGGAGCCGATAAAGATCACCTCCCCAACGCTTCATGCGACGATCTGGTTCACGATTTCGGTCTTCGCGGCCATTGTGATCATGGCCTGCATCTTCAAAGTCGAGGTAGTTGCGCGCGGGCAGGGCAAGGTTGTTCCCGTTAGCCGGGTGCAAGTTGTGCAGCCTGAATTCGACGGCAAAATCACCGCGATCCAGGTGCGCAATGGTGCAGAGGTCCGCAAGGGCGAGGTGCTCATCAAACTGGACACGACCGATGCAGAAGCGGAATTGAACACCATCACTGCGGAAATGACGCAGTTGCGGATTGAGCGTGCACGCATCACGGCCTTGGCTTTGGGCATTGACGAGGGCGACATTCAAACGGGCTCGTTTTCGGCCGATACGCTGCGCGATTTTGCGGAAAGTGCTGATACGACGCATGATTTCTACGCCGAACAATCCCGGTTGCTGTTGGCCGAAATTGACGATCTTCAGGCCGCCATGTCACAGATTGCAGCAAGGATTGCAGCGAATGATCAATCGGTATCGGTGACACAGGCAAATATTGCGCGGATTGAGGCGGTTATTGCGATCCAAACGGAACGGTTGGAAGTCGCCCAAGGGCTGCTTAACCGCGGTACATCCAGCAGGTCAGCGTTTCTGGACGTTCAGGAAGCGTTTACCACCCTGGAGAAGGAGCGAGACGTATACCTGCGCGAGTTAGAGCAGAAACGCAGCCAGGAAACCGCACTTCATGCCGAACAGCGCAGTACAATTACCTCGCAGCGCAATCAGCTCTTGCAACGTCGATCAGAGATCGAAGCACGTCTGGCAACTCTGGAAGAACAACTGCGCACCGCGGAACGCCGGATGACTGCGGCGCAACTGACGGCGCCCATGGATGGGGTTGTTGATCAACTGGAAGTCTTCACGATCGGTGCCGTGGCAAAAGGCGGAGAGCAACTGTTGCGTGTCGTTCCCAATGATCAGAGTGTCGAGATAGAGGCCGCTTTTTCAAATAACGACATTGGGTTTGTCGAGATCGGACAACAAGCCAACATCAATCTTGATGCCTATCCATCGGAGCGTTTTGGATTTGCAACCGGTGAAGTGTCTATCGTGGCAGCGGATTCAACCAAAGCTGAGGAGGGGGTTTGGACCTTTGAAGTGCGTATCACGCCACAAGAGAACAAGCTCACCTCTGGCTCTGAGCAATTCGCTCTTCGTCCTGGGATGACGGCTTCCGTTGATATCACGACAGACAAGCGGCGGCTCATCAGCTACTTCTTTGCGCCTATTGTTGCCGTAATCCAGGAGGCTCTTGGAGAGCGGTAACATGTGACTACCGCACAGCCGCTTTTCTTTGAAAAGCCCTGGTCAGAACGCGATTGGGATAGCTAAAGATTTGCCAGAGCGTGCGCAACAGAACCGCCATAGGTCTGGGGAGGCGATGGAAATCTCGAAGTAGGCTCTTGGGGTAAGACGTGCGGCCGAAGGCCAAGAAGCAGGACAGGAAGAAAACCAAATAGTGAAACTCAGCGCTCTGTGGGAGGACAAAATTCCACACAGCGTGTACGGCAATGCCCATCCATAGGTTTTTCTCGGAGACTGTGTAAATCCAAAGATTTACCATCAAAAGTGTCCCCAGTATGCGACCTTGAGAGAAAACAAGAGGGTGCAGAATGATGAAAACCACCAGAGCAACAGTTGCCCCTGGGAGAACCCCCTTGCCCTGTTTCGCAAACCACTCTTGCGTAAAGAAAAACAGGTGTTCACGCGATAGCATTAGAATAATTGAAGCATAGCTGAGAAGCGCATAAATGTACTTGTCGCCGTTATCACTTGCATTGTTGAGGTAAAAAAATACAGCGCAAAGTATCAAAACTGGAAGGATCTTGATTCTGAAATAGCGGGACACGCGTGATGGTTGAGATTTGTTCAATAGCAACGCGGGTATTAAAATAACACACGACGTGCCGACTCCTAATAGTGATCGGAAAACAGAATTTCCGAAAGCTTCAGTCGCAAAGATGGATTGATCTTCAAAAACTATTTCTAATAAAGAGAGAGCGCCATCGCGTAGTGGAATAGTGTTGAAAGTTAAAAACACTTCGACCCCCACCGCAAAGAGCAGGCACAGAGCGTAAACTTTCCAGGTTTGCATTTTGACGGAACTCCAGGGCTCATAGGTGAGCTCGAAGGCCCACCTATGACGTTATCCCGTTACCAACGTGAAATTGTGGTTTTCGCAGCGCAGCCGATTACACTGTCGGTCGCTGGGGTTTCTGAACCATGCCACGTGTCATCGGTACGGATGCAGTTTGAGAAATCATCTCCCCAAGTTGGCCCTTGCTCTGCTTGGCGCGCTTCGGCGGCTGCCCGTTGACGCGCGCGTGCTTCGTTGGCACGTTGGCGATTGGCACTGTTGCCACCGCCACCACCACCGCCGCCGCCGCCGCCACCGAAGGATGCGGTTCCGAACAGGTCATCTGATGAGGCGTTTTTGTATACGCTTGACATTTTCGTGTCTCACTTTGGATTTTGGCCAAGTCATGATAAGAATGGCCTTGCTTGATGTTGCCGGGATTGATCCCAGCGGCTCATTTGGGCGGTGGGTTGGTCAAGAACCTGCCGCCCTACTTACGAGTGCAAATCTGTTGGGACATGCAGCCGTAATCTCTAGGTGACGCAACGTGTTCTCAGTAGCGCCAAAAATAACTTACCGACATATTCGGACTATCGAGGGCATAGACCTGATGGAACCAGCCAGCGGGCTGCACAATCATCTCGCCTGGGTTCAGTGTGACCGAAATGCATTTGGCACTTTCGGCCTTTGGATAGACCGAAAAGTCAGGGTCATCAGGACGGAACCAACATGGTTGATAATTGTTATAGGCCTTGTGCGGATAGACTAGGTCTTCTTGATCTGCAGAATACAGATCGAGGCGCTTGCGCCCGATAACCTGCAATAAAAACCCGCAATGCGGGTCACGGTGCAAGCTGGATGTCGGGATATGCGTTGGCACCGCGCCAAGCCAAAGCTGTGGCGGGATAAAATCTTCGCGGTCGAAAAACAGAGGCCCAAAGTCAGGCCACATCTCCTCGGGCAATTTTGCGCCTTCGGTGTATGGTTTTACGAAGCCTTCAACCATATCGTCATGCGGGTTCGCCATGAAACCTTTGAGCTCTTGGACAAACTCTCGCATGGTTTGTTTCTGAGTGGCTGAGCGCACCCTCACAACCGCATCGCCGTATTTTTCGACAAGTTTATCGAGTGTCCAATCCCTGCAAGGCGGCGATGGTTCGAGACCGGTGATGACAACCGGACGCCCCTGGGACATCACCTCAAGGATTTGCCGCTGTGTCGGTTGATGAAGGTATTCGACCTCATCAAGATCGCGATAACCTTTGTCGCGATGCAGATCCCCAACGGATTTGAAACGCTCAAGCGTGAAGTTGCTGGGGCGGAGGCATGATTTCGCGAGGTGGTTGGCGTAGTGCAGGTTGCCGGAAAACTCCATCGTCCCAATGATACTGGGGTCACGGAAATCCAGATACTCAAACTCCCGGAAAATGCGTTTGATTGTCTCAATCGGCATGCTGACCAAGGTATCCGTCTCACGATCCAGATCATGCCTCTCGATGTGCAACTCATCGGCATAACGTGCGATGAAGCCGTGCTCGGGCATTTCAGGGATATGCAGTTTGACCGTGCCACGAATGCCCTCGGGGTTTTGAAACCCTGTCCTCAAGAGGTCGGCAAAGCCAGCGATGGCAGCCAGATCCGTTTCGAAATCCTGCTGTGGATAGGTGACGTTCATGCCACGGCCTCCGCACCGGTTTGTCGAAGGTTAACGCCTGTCCAGCGGTTGATGCGGCGCACAGTGCCGTCCTGATTGCGCCTTAGGCTGGTGGCAACCTGATCCGGGAAAATGTTGTGCGTCATATCGTGCAAGATGGCACGGGTGTTGTTGTAGGGCGTGATCCAGTCGTTGAAAAACAACCTGTCCCCGCAATTCCACTCATCATGGGCCAAAGCCCGGCCCGTTGTGTGAACCTCTTGCTCGACCTCTTCGGTCAGCCAGGCCCAAGTGACCATAGCGCTGGGAAGGCTATCCTTGGTCAAATAGAACCGCGCTTGATTCGCCCACAAAGCAGGAAGAATTTCAGACCAAAAGTAGCCTCCCAATTCGTGTTGCTTGTGATACGACGATTGCGCCAACAATTCTAGGGCGAAGCCAGCGCTTGCATATTGGTCCAGGTTTACCATGCGATCTGCTCCTCCCGAGCACTCCCGAAATGGTGGGACAATACCGTGGCGTTTTCAGGAAGCCGCGCTTGCAGTTTTTTCTGTAGCTCTAAATGATCACCGAAGGGGGCAGATTGTCGTTTTAAGCGGACTTTATTTGCATCGCGTTGATCGACGTCCCAAATGGCGTATCCAAACGGCCGACGTTCTTCGTCAATAGCCACAAAAGCGGTTTGAGTCTGCATATGACCAAGGCGTGTTGAATAATATTCCCCGATACTCTTTTCGGATTCGCCCTGCGAATATTCGATATCGAGCAAAGTCATCATTCCCAAGCAGCGATATGCGTTTATGGCATCACAATCGTCTTCAGCTTCGGTCATAATAGGAAGGTAATTATTCACATTCACTGCCTCAATTTGAGTCATTTGTTTAGAAAGACACTCTGAAACGGAAAAGGTGCCTTGAAAAATTTCCGATAATCTATCTTGCAAGAGGGGCTCAAACGCCTCGTCCACGATGTGCCGCGCAATAGGATAGTTCATCCTGTAGGTGTATGGTGTAGATGGTAATTTCAAAGCATCACGCAATTGCTCCGCATCGGTGCCGAGATAGATATAATTATCCTTCTGCCAAGCCGCGTGCAAAGGGGTGAATATCTGAGGTTTGTTTTTCCGAATGAAATCCAGAAAGATTCTTTCGGAAACAAAGGCTGCAAGTTCCCTCGCAACTGGTGGAACAAAACGGCCTCTGGCAAGGTGGTACTGTAATGCATGCCCAAACTCATGCGCTACACAAAGCATGTCGGCGGGCGTTCCTTGATAACACATAGAAACTAATGGCATTTTTCCTGAGTCACGATCCATGGTTACAGGCGGGTCCGTCAAGGGCGCATCGAATTTCTTTTCGGTGAAATCGCATGTTGCCAATACGTCATCCAAATGTGCGGGCAATGCCGGCGCAAGGGCTTGGGATGTAAGTGACCAAGCTTCCTGAGCGGACATATTTGGAAATGGAGTGGTGCAGGTGTTCCGCGACTTTTTTGTCTTTAGCCGAATATTACTTGCGATGAATTCAACTATATATGTGTCAAAATCATGAATATTCACCCAATCGGAAATTGTGTAACCGTCTTTTAAGTCAGGCCGGACTACTGTCATAAAAAACACCAAAAAGAGTTACCGACGAAACATCTCGCGTTAAGGTTTAGTGATTTCTGGTGGGTCCGCAACCCCAAAATCTACCTAAACGCGACAATATTTCACCCTCTGGAACAGATACCCGATGAGGGTTGAGACAGACGGGATAAACCGGGTCACAGAGCGAATCTCATGACGGCTTTTTGATGTTCACCCTGTCGGCGGTTCGGTCGCTGCTATGACCATGAAATCGCGCAATATCGTTTTTCTTCAAGTCCTTACATGCCTCAATCAACCGCACGCGCTGATACTGGTCTTCGCGTTCAAGTCAGGGTGTCGGAAAGCCGTCTCGGGAAAATAAGTATCCTGTCCCAAGCGAGGTCTCCCGGAGGGGGCGTCGGTCATCGCTCATCTGAGGATGTTGACATTGAAGGCGTCCCAAGACCTTGAAAATCGTTAACAGAGCAGTTGCTAGGCGGCGTATTTCACAGTCGAAGATTGTGCAAAAGTAGTTGGTAAAACTTTGAAAGCGAAGCTCGTCGATTGGGCGGGCGGATTTGAAAAACCGGGGCTGTCTGCCAGCTTGACAACACCAAGCGGGCAAGAAACTATCTTTGTAGTTTCGCCCAACCACATTTATCTAATCGAGGTAACCCGTGCCCCAGTCGACACTTTCCCTACAGCATACTGAATCTACAACCGGCACCTCTTTGAATGGTGCGCGCGGGCTTGAAACGATCCACATAGGAGAGCGAACTTTCCTATATATTGCGGGTGTTTACGCGGATTCGATCAGTGTTTATGAAATGTTTTCCGACGGCACCACAGATTTGGTAACGACGGTCGCAAACGATAGTACAAATGCGCTAAACGGGGTTAGCGGCTTTGCTTCGATTGAGATATCGGGCACGAATTACCTTTATGCCGTTTCCGAATCTGACGACTCGCTTTCTGTATTTGAAGTTCAGCAGGACGGAACCTTATCTCTGTCTCAAACCATTATTGACGATGCAACTTTGGAACTTGATTTGCCTTTTGGTGAATTGAGCATCGTCCAATCGGGGGCGAACCAATTCTTGATCGTCCACGGTTACTATGATGACGGGCTGAGTGTCTTTCAGATCGGTGTTGACGGTACTTTGACCAACACAGCCAATATTGATGACACCCTCCAGCCCGAGTTTGGGATGAACGCCGCTTCGGACACAGCCGTTGTGACGATGGGGGCAAACACGTTCGTCTATGTCACTGGCCGCGATGATGATGCGATCACCGTTTTTGAGCTCACCTCGTCTGGTTTGCTGATGTATGTCGCGACCGTCAACGATGTCTCGACACTGTTGCTGAACGGGGCGCTTGGTATTGAAGCCGCGACGATTGGTGCGAACACCTTTTTGTATGTCGCAGGTCTCAACGACGACGGCATCTCGGTGTTTCAAGTGGCGGCCAACGGCACGCTGACGAACGTCTTTAATTACTCAGATACCACGGAGCTTGCCTTAAATGGCGCTACAGATATTGAGGTTTTTGAGTTTGAAGGCGGCTCTTATCTTGCGGCCACCGGAGCCTATGACGATGGGGTTTCACTATTTGAAATAGATGCCACGGGCGCGTTGACCGAAGTCGAAACGCTGTTTGACTCCGCCGATCCATCCCTTGCCCTCAACGGAACCCTCGCTGTTGAGTTCGTTGACGTGGATGGTGTGGGGTTCTTGGTAGCCAGCGGGCTAGATGACGATGGATTCTCGGTGTTCCGTCTAAACGGCGATGCACCGGCAATTGATGGCACGCAATCCGATAATCTTTTGATCGGAAACCCAGAAGGCGACGAAATCAATGGGTTGGGCGGTGATGATCTTATTATCGCTCAGGGCGGAGATGACACCGTTGATGCGGGCCAAGGCGACGACATTGTCAACGGTGGCGCGGGCGATGATTTGATCCTGGGGGATGACGATTTGGTGCAAACCGAATCCAATGTCACAACGATTACCGAAACAGGCCAGGACTTGGCACTAACAGTTACTCTGCCAGATGCCTCGGACGGATCAACGCTTGATATTTCAGGTCTGATCAACAGGCAGCCCTTGGATACGGGAACCTTCAATATCGTCTACGTCATTGATGTTTCGCCATCCATGAACGACGCTTTTTTGGGGGCCGAGACCATAGGTGATCTCAATCAAGATGGGGCCGCCAATACACTTCTTGACGGGACGATTGCCGCCTATGAAGCTTTGACAGCCTCAATTGTATCCGCCGGGTTCACCAGCTCAAATGTAACAATCGTTGCTTTTGATGGCTCGGCACAGACTGTCTATTCCGGGTCCGTTATTGGTGGCGTGGTGTCTGCGCTTGAAGCTTTGGATTTTGGGAGCAGCACCAATTTTGAAGCGGCCTTGCAGGAAACCATCGCAGCTTTGTCCACGGCAGGGCCCGGTCAGAACCGGGTGTTCTTTATGTCAGACGGTGAGAACATTTCAGGCGGCAATTTCCTAGATGAAGTTGCGACGCTAATCGACCCAAACGGGCTGAACGCAAATGTTTCCGCCGTTGGCCTGGGCAACGACGCAAGTCTGGCTGATCTTGATCTTGTGGATGATGGGCTGGCCAACAACAGCGCAGTTCGCGTGATTGAGCCGAGCTCTTTGACAGCCAATTTAACCGGCTCTCCGGTCGCCAATAGTGAAGTGGATCGGTTGGAAATTCACGTGAACGGGACTTTACGCAGAACACTAAACGACAATGAATTCACCGTGACGCCGTTGGGATTACAATACAATGTGTCGGTCGAAGGGTTGTCGACATCCGCGGGCGATGTGATCGAAGTTATTTTGGTGGCTTCGGACAGCGCCGCGACCCAAGTTGCGGTTAGTTTGACCGTGCCCAATATGGCGTTGGACATCGGAGATGACACTCTGGTCGGCGGCATTGGTGACGATACCTTGCATGGGAATGGTGGTAATGATCAGCTGTTTGGTGGTGATGGTATGGATGCGTTGATCGGTGGATCTGGCAACGATCTTCTCGACGGGGGGCTTGGTGGCGATCTGCTGATCGGCGGATCTGGCAACGACACCTTGATTGGTGGCGGTGATCTTGACACCCTGCAAGGCGGTCTGGGCGATGATGTGTATTACATTGATCGCATCGATATCGTGGACGAGCTAAGCGCGGGCGGGTCTGGTTACGATCACATCTTCACCCATCAAAGTATTGATTTGTCGTGGAGCCAGTTCCTTGGCGTGTTTGAGGCCGTGACCCTTGAGGGTGAAAACAATGTTTTTGCGACGGGCACGAATTTGAACGATGTTTTGCGCGGAAATGTCGGTGACAATGTGCTGCGTGGGATGGGCGGCGCGGATTCTTTGTCCGGTGGTCAAGGCGAGGACACGATCCGGGGGGGAACCGGAGGTGACTCTTTGTATGGCGGCGACGGGGCCGACACCATTTATGGTGAGGATGGCCGGGATTTGATCTTTGGTGGAAACCAGGGCGATTTCTTGGTTGGCGGCGACAGCAACGATACGCTCAGTGGTGGTGACGGACGAGACACCTTGCTTGGCGGCGGTGGCGCAGACAGCCTCTTGGGTGGGCGCGGCATGGATGATCTTCGTGGCGGTGATGGGCACGATACGCTGTTTGGCGGAGACAGCGAAGATCTCTTGTCGGGTGCCCAAGGCAATGATGACATGCGCGGTGGCAATGGCCACGATACCCTGATTGGCAATACCGGCCTTGATACCCTTGCGGGTGGGGCAGGTAATGACAGTCTTTCGGGCGGTGACGATGAAGACACGCTTGTTGGCAATGGCGGAAACGACACGCTTTTGGGCGGCAACCAAAACGACAATCTGTCCGGCGGTGACAACAGTGACTCCTTGTATGGTGAAAATGGTTCCGACCTGTTGGATGGCGGCAATCAGAGCGATTATTTGGATGGCGGCGACAACAACGACACCTTGCTCGGTGGTGAAGGGAATGACACTGCGGTCGGTGGCATTGGTTACGACAGCATTGACGGCGGTGCCGGTAACGACAGTCTGCGTGGCAACGAAGGGAGCGACACTCTCGAGGGTGATGCAGGGCTAGACACGTTGTTCGGCGGAAGCGGTCACGATGAAATGCAGGGCGGCGACGATGATGATGTTTTGTACGGCAACCAAGGCAACGACACTTTAGAAGGTGGTGACGGAGATGATCTGTTGTCAGCCGGCGACAACAACGACACTGCGATTGGCGGTGACGGTTATGACACTATTTCCGGGGGCAGTGGTGCGGATGAGCTGCGGGGCGGCGCACAAAACGACACGCTAAATGGCGATGCTGGGAATGACCTGCTTTATGGCGGCACGGGCCGTGACAGCTTGCTGGGTGGCGACAATAACGACAGCCTGTTTGGCAATGAAGGCCAAGATACGCTGCGCGGCGGCGACGGTGCCGATAGCCTGTCTGGCGGGAACAACAACGACGTCCTGTATGGAAATTCCGGTGACGACACCCTGGCAGGCGGGGACGGAAGCGACAGCCTTCTTGGCGGTGACGATGCTGACGTCTTGTTTGGAAATGGCGGCCGCGACACGCTGTTGGGGGGCACCGGAGCCGACACATTAACAGGTGGCTTGGACGCGGATGTTCTGACCGGGGGGCTGGGTGCCGATGAGTTCGACTTCAATTCAATTGCTGAAATTGGGACATCAGGCGGCGTCAATGATCTGATAACAGATTTCGATCAAGGCACTGATGTCATTGATCTATCAGATATTGATGCGCTGACCACAGTGGGCGGCGACCAGAGCTTTCAATTTGTTGGCACCCTTGCCCATTCCGGGGCTGGCGCGACGTTGCGCTATGTTACGACAGCCACTCAAACCCATATCTACGGAGATGTTGATGGGGACGGTGCCGGTGATTTCAGGCTCACTTTGGACGGGGTTTATGTGCTGACAGCCAGCGACTTTATTCTCTAAAACGGTTTAGTTGGAAAACGGTATTGGGCGGGGATCATTGTACCCGTCCAAGTGATGGGATGTTGATGCATAGGCATTTGCGCCCTCTCTTTGTCAAACCGCCCAAATTGTCCGGGTGTGCCCACAGCTGCCGCCTCGGGTTTCGGCACAATGGCCCGGCTTGTTTTGTGCCCGTCAGTGCTGACGTTGCGGGGCAACGCAATTCTTTGCTGGTTCTGCAATGCAGCAAATGATACACCGCCGCGAAATATTCTTGCGTGGAGGACGCGGATATGAGCGCGACAGCAAAGAAACGGGCCCCGATGCCTGACGACATCCGGGCCCGCAAGAGCGGCGAGCCGCTGGTCAGTTTGACAGCATACACCACCCAAATGGCTGAGTTGATGGATGCCCATTGCGATTTCGTTTTGGTCGGCGATAGTGTTGGGATGGTTTTGCACGGATTGCCATCGACACTTGGCGTGACGATGGAGATGATGATCCTGCACGGCCAGGCTGTGGCACGCGGACTCAGCTCGGCGATGATGGTCGTCGACATGCCGTTTGGCTCTTATGAAGAAAGCCCGCAACAGGCGTTTCGGAATGCGGCTCGGATCATGTCCGAAACCGGGGCCGCAGCGGTCAAGCTTGAGGGCGGTGTCACCATGGCCGAAACCATCGCGTTCCTGGTAGCGCGCGGGGTTCCGGTGATGGCGCATGTTGGGTTAACACCGCAGTCGATCAACACGCTGGGTGGCTACAAAGTACAAGGGCGCGGTGAGGCCGGTGACGCTCTGATGGCGGACAGCAAGGCGGTGGAACAAGCCGGGGCATTTGCGGTCGTCTTGGAAAAAGTACCGGCGTCATTGGCCGATAGCGTCACGGCGGAAATCGACATTCCAACCATAGGGATTGGCGCGTCGGCGGGGTGTGACGGACAAATCTTGGTTGTCGATGATATGATTGGCCTCTTTACGGCCTTCAAGGCAAAATTCGTCAAGCGCTATGCGAATTTGGGTGAACAGGCAGAAGCCGCCTTTGCACAATACGCGGCTGAGGTTCGGGCTCGGACATTCCCGGCGCAAGAACATCTGTTTGCCGACGAAGCGCCCAAGAAGAACCCGAAAACAGGCCCGGAAACAGGTGGGAAGTCAAAATGATCCCGCCAATTATTCGAACCAAAAATGAGCTGCGCGCACAGGTCGCCGCGTGGAAAGCCTCCGGGGAAACAGTGGGTGTTGTGCCAACAATGGGCGCGCTGCATCAAGGGCATTTGAGCCTGGTGCGTGCCGCAGAAGAGGCGTGCAACCGGGTCATCGTGACGATTTTTGTGAATCCGAAGCAGTTCAACAATCCTGAAGACTTGGAGAACTATCCACGCACGGAAGAAGACGACGCCAAGAAGCTGTCCCACCATCGGGTTGACGCCATTTACTGCCCCAATCCAGAGGAGATTTACCCCGACGGTTTTGCCACGACTGTGTCGGTGTCGGGACTGACGAATGTGCTTTGCGGGGCCCACCGGCCGGGGCACTTTGATGGTGTTGCGACTGTGGTTACCAAGTTGTTCACGCAAACACGCGCAGATCAGGCGTTTTTTGGTGAAAAGGATTTCCAACAGTTGCAAGTGGTTAAGCGGCTAGCAATCGATCTGGATCTGATGACGGAAGTCGTAGGGTGCCCGACCATTCGTGAAGAAGACGGGTTGGCGATGTCGTCGCGCAATCTGCTCTTGTCGGATCGCGCGCGGATCAAAGCCCCGGTTCTGAACGAGGCCATGGAAGATATGGCAGCCGGATTGCGGGCTGGGGGCACTGCGTCTGAGTTGCGGATTGAGGCGCGCAAACGGATTTTGGCCGCAGGTTTTACGGAGGTCGAGTATCTAGATTTACGGGCGTGCGATGATTTGGCGACTTTGGATGCACCCGAGAGACCCGCACGGCTTTTGGCTGCGGCGTGGTTGGCAGGTGTTCGGTTGATCGACAATATTGCCGTTTAACGAGAATGGCGGGCACGCTGTTTCAGCAAGCTGAAAGACGCCCCGCCCGCCATCCCGCAAACCGCTGCGATCAATCAGACAGCAAAAGCGTTTGCAGGCTACGTGCCATGACGCGGGCACTGTCGAGCATTTCTGTGACCGCGATATATTCATCCGGTTTATGCGCCATTTCCAATTCGCCCGGCCCATAAGCGATGCAGTTTTTCAGGGTTCCGATCCGGTCAATGTGCTTTTGGTCATAGCTGCCCGGCGACGCGACATATGCCGGGTCTTGGCCCAAGACATCCCGGATCGCGTCATGAACCGTGGTGACAATGGGGGCATCCTTGGCCGTCATCGACGGGATCACCCGGTTGATTTCGCGCAACTCATAGTCAAATCCGGGGCGGTTGGCTTTGATATCGTCCAAAAGATCAACGACTTCGGCCTGTGTTGCATCAATCCCCTCTTCGATCAGAAAACGCCGATCAATGACGATTTTACAACTGTCTGGCACGCAATGTGCAGGCAGGCCGGTATAGTCGGCGGGTTGTTCAGGCTGTCCTCCGTGAATGGAGTTGATGTTCATCGTCGATTGGCGCGCTCCATCCGGGATCACCGGCATTTCGGTAAACCGCTTGGCCATGGCCGGATACAGCTTTTCCTCAAACGCGTCTAGAACGGCCCCCATGTGGCGCACGGCACAATCGCCTAAAAACGGCATACATCCGTGGGCGATTTCCCCCTTGGTTTCGATTTCGGCCCACCATCCGCCGCGATGGCCCAGACAAATCCGATCATGGCCCAAGGGCTCAGGAATAATCACATGCTGAACGCGTTTGGGGTCAAAATAGCCTTGTTCCGCAAGGTAGGCGACGCCGCCATAGCCGCCAGACTCTTCGTCAGCAGTGCCGCTGATTTCTATCGCGCCGCAATAATCCGGGTGCTCTTCGACAAAGGCTTCCGCTGCGATAATCGACGCAGCAAGCCCCCCTTTCATATCGCACGCGCCGCGTCCGTAAATCAGATCACCTTCCAAGGCACCGCCAAACGGATCGCGTGTCCAGCCTTGGCCGACTTCGACCACGTCAGTGTGAGAGTTGAAATGAACGCAATCGCCAGCCCGAGACCCGTCGCGCCGTGCAACGATGTTCCAACGTGGATACCGATCGCTATCGCCGGGGGCACCTTTGGCACGGATCAAGGTGCAGGTGTAGCCACGCGGTTCAAGGCGTTTGGCAAGAAACTCACAAATTTCGCGGTAATTTTCGCCCGGTGGGTTCAGGGTTGGTATGCGAATCAAATCTTGGGTCAGCGCGATCAATTCGCCCCGCTTTTCTTCGATCCGCTTGAAAATACTGTCGGTCATATGTCTCTCCACGCGCAGAGTTTTCACCCATTGCGTGTATTGTGCAAGCCCTTAAGGGACTTGCAACAAAGGCGCGGGGCCAAGAGGTATCAAACCAAGCGACATCTGCCCATTATCCAGACGTAAAGGTAAATCAAGCGTATCGGATCGCCCCTTTAATCCGGCAACCACGGACAGCCCTTGAATCAGTTTTTGGGTCACGCCATCTGGTAATTGTTGCCCAACGCGTGCCTTCTCCAATGCATCCTGCCAGTTCACAGCGCGCAAGGTCAGCTCGCCGTTTGCGCGGCCTTGGGCATCGACTTGCAGGTCTCCGGCAAGGTTTAGGTTCAGCTCGGCAAGCTGATAGGACATCAGAGACACATCAATATTGCGGGGCTGAGGCCGGCCTTGGAGAAGCGAAGACATGGCCCAGTCTTTGTCAAATGTGATGGTTGTGTTGATCTGCGTGTCGTTGACGCGCCCTTCGGCCAAAGGCGTCAATCGCCCCTCGGCGCGGGCAATGGAATTCGCAACAAAGGCAAATTGATACTGGGCATCATCTAGTCTTAATAGGGCAGCATTGGTGTCTGCCATCGCGGTGCCGTCCCAATTCAAAACCGTGGCCTCGGCATTGATCCGTTCGATACGTTCCCCCTCAGCATAGACGACACTGGCGCGAAGCCCTTCGCTGGTGATTTCGTGGTATCCAGAGGGCAGGGTCACGGTCTGCAATTCAGGAAAAATCAGGATGTGATGATCCCGTTTGTAGCTGAGCATAAGGACTTGAAAAAAGGGCGCTTCCCATAGGATGTTGGTGTCGGGATTTGCCAAAGACAGGTCTTCAAACGACATGTCTAAACGGTTCGGAAACCCGCCAATTGAAAAATCCGCATAAGAGGCAATCCAGCCTTCGGAACGCCGGTCTTCAAACCACGCTTCAACCTCTGTGCGCAGGGAATGCGCCTGATAGAACCACCAACCAGCCCATGCAAAAGCCGCTAAAACCACCACCAAGATCAGCCGTTTCATCGGTGCCCCCCTTTTCCTGACGTGTCGGATGGTGTTTACAGCGCCCAAGGGATAAGGACCAGACCATGACACTTTGGGTTTTCGGCTATGCGTCGCTTTTGTGGAACCCGGGCTTTAAGGTGGCAGAGAGCCAGCCGGCCCGTCTTTCTGGCTATGCGCGCAGTTTTTGCATGTACTCAATCCACCACCGCGGGAGCGAGGAAAAACCTGGCCTCGTCTTGGCACTTGATGAACATGACGGGACGGCGTGCGACGGATTGGCCTTGCGTGCCGAGCCGGGAACCGAAGACGCCGCATTGGAATATTTGCGCGAACGGGAATTGGTTTCGGCCGCGTATCTTGAGCGCGTTTTGCAAGTTGAGCTGGCGAGTGGCGAAAAGGTTGAGGCCGTGTCCTACGTCATTGATCCACACCACGTCCAATACACGGGCGAGCTTACGCTGGAAGAACAGGCGCAAATTATTGCGCAGGCCCATGGTGGGCGCGGTCCTAACTGTGACTATTTGTACAATACTGCCGCACATTTGGACGAATTGGGTGTCCCAGATGCAGATTTGCACTGGCTTACAGACCGGGTCAAAGCTCTGCGTGCATAAGAGCTTGGCGAACGGCGTCTAAAGCCTTAGGTTCACCCTAAGTATAACAACGTGTCAGGTGTCCGATGGACCAGCCCGACCTCGAGGCCGAGCCGCATTTTTCTCAACCCGTCCGTCAGGTCTTTTTGATGCTGATGGTTCTGGGGCTTTCCATTGCCGGTGCCTTTTTGGCGCTGCCTCGGGTGTTGCCGGTCTTTGAATCGAACCCCTACCTAAACGGTTTTATCTTTTTCGTCTTTGTGATCGGTGTGCTGGCCTGTTTCTGGCAGGTTGCGCAATTGATGACGTCAGTTCGGTGGATTCTGAACTTTGCCCGTCCCGGTGATCAGGGGACGCGTGCCAAGGCTCCGCAATTGTTAGCCCCTCTGGCGACGCTGCTTGGCCGTCATGATCGGCGCATGCAGATCAACACAACGTCTACTCGCTCCATTCTGGATTCTGTCGCAACGCGGATTGATGAAGCCCGCGAAATCACCCGATACATCGTGTCGCTGCTGATTTTCTTGGGCCTTTTGGGAACATTCTATGGCCTTGCGACTACTGTCCCGGCGCTCGTTGACACCATTCGCGGCCTTGCTCCGCAAGAAGGCGAAGAAGGCGTAGCGGTCTTCAATCGCTTGATGACAGGGTTGGAGAGCCAACTTGGTGGTATGGGCGTTGCCTTTGCATCGTCTTTGCTTGGGCTGGCCTGTTCGTTGATCGTCGGTCTGTTAGAGCTTTTTGCCGGACACGGACAAAACCGGTTCTATCGCGAATTGGAAGAATGGCTCAGCTCAATCACCAAGCTGGGATTTTCTTCTGGCGAAGGTGAGGGGCCTGATCTTGGCGCTGCTGGCATAGTTCTTGATCAGATGGCGGAACAGATGGAACGCTTGCAGCTGTTGTTTGCACGATCTGAACAAGGGCGCGCCGATGTCGATAACCGTTTGGCACAACTGGCGGATTCGCTGGAACGCCTGACAGAACGTATTGAAGCCACGGCCCCGACGGCGAACTCGATGGCGCGTATCGCCGAAGGTCAGGAATTGCTGGCCGAGGCGATCCGCGAAAAAGAGAGTAGCGAAGGCCTTGATGCTGAAAGCCGGATGCGTTTGCGGTCTATTGACGTTCAAATGCTTCGCATCTTGGAAGAAATCGCGGCCGGGCGCCAAGAAAGCATGGCCGAGTTGCGCACAGATCTTGCCGCGTTGGGGCGCAAGCTAAGCCAGACCCCGCGCAGCCGTCTGGGCGAGGATTAAGCCATGGCGCTGTCCCGCCGCACCGGTGCCAGGCTTCAGGCCTCGATCTGGCCGGGATTTGTCGACGCGATGACCGGGCTTTTGCTGGTGCTCACTTTTGTTTTGTCGATCTTTATGGCGGTGCAATTTGTGCTGCGTGAAACGATCACCGGGCAAGAAACCGAGCTGGATTCTCTGTCATCAGAGGTCGCCGCCTTGGCGCAGGCACTTGGCTTGCAAGAGCGTCGCAACACGGCGCTCACCAATGAAGTTGGCGAATTGCAGGCGACGTTAAACGACAACCAAACCCGACTGACTGAACAGGCCGGGATTATTGCCTCGCTGTCTGCGACCCGCGACAGGCAGGCCGCTGAAATAGCCGCTGCCTCTGACCGGATTGCCAGTTTCGAGGATCAGGTCGCAGCGCTTTTGATTGAGCGGGATGATCTCAGCAAAGACTTAAACCAAGCACGCACCGAAATTGATAGCCAAGCCGAAGCAGCAAAGCTGGCGGCTGCAAAACGTGAGGCGCTGGAAGCTGTCTTGGCGGACTTGCAGTCGAAAAACGCCGATCAAGAGCTTCAAATCGGTGCATTGTCGAGCGAGCTAGGCGAAACCCAAGCTGCCCTGAGTGACGAAGAGGCGCAAAGGTTGGCCGAAGCCAAGGCCGCCGAGTTGCTGCGAAACCGTTTAGAAAATGCTGATGCCGAGCTAACGGCCATGACCTTGGCGCTGGAAGACGAGCGTAAGAAAGCCGAAGAGACGCTGACTTTGTTGGCGGCGGCGCGCAAGGCTGAAGCTAATTTGAATGCCCAACTTGCGGCGGCGCTTGTCACGGGGCAAAGCGAGACACAGCTTTTGCAAACCCAGTTGGATAATGCCGAAGCCGAGATGGCCCGGCTCAAGGCTGAGCTTGCCACCTCACGGGCACAGGGGGTGGATGCGAGCGAGCGTCTTGCGACCCTGCGCAGCGCATTGGAAACTGAACGCGCCGGGCGCGAACTGGCCGAAACCGCGCTTGGCGATGAGCAAGCGGCCCGGACCGCGGCCGAAGCTGGCCTCAGCGGTGAACAGCGCGCCTTGCAAGAGGCCACGTCGGCGCTCAGAGAAGAGCAAACTGCCTTGGCAAGTGCCCAAGCGGATTTGGCTGTGGAAAAAGCCGCGCGCTCCGAGGCCGAAGTTGCGCTGAGCGAAGAAAAATCAGCACGCGAGGAGGCCGAAAGCGCGTTGGCCCAAGCGCAACTGGCCGTCAACGAAAGCGGGACACAGCTTTCGGATTTGTCGGCGAAACTGGCTGCTGCGCTGGCTCGTTTGACCGAGGCGGACAGTTTACAAGCCGAGCTGGGAGCAATGCGTGACCGAAATATCGAACTGGTCTCGGCGCTTTCGGTAGCAAAGCAGCAGACGCAAGACGCGTCATCGGCACTAGAGACAGCGCAAACTGAAAGGGTGGCTCTGGAAGCTGCTGCTGATGATGCGCAAAGGCAGCTTGCAGCAGCGCAGACTGAGCTTGAGAACCTGAACGCGTCCTCGGCTGATTTGACCGCCCGGTTGGACGCAGCGCAATCCGCAGGGGAGTTGGGGGACCAACGTTTGGCCGATTTGCAGGGGCAAACCGCGCAGTTACAAACCCAACTTGATGCGTCGGAAAAACGATCCGGCGACCGGCAATTGCGAATTGATGCTCTGATCTCGGAAAACGCAGAACTGACGGCGCAATTGACGTCTTTGAGCAGTCAGGCGGCGGATCAAGCCGAATTGATCGCGGCCCGTAATCGGGCGGATCGGCTGGCCGCAGAACTGGCGGCTGCAAAGACGCGTGATGATGACCGCGATGGGCTTATTGTCCAATTGCGTCAATCTCTTGCCGTGGCCGAAGCGAAAGTTCTGGAGCAGGCCGACGACAGCCGGTCACTTGAAGAACGTCTGGCGGCAGCATTGGCAGCACGGCTTGAAGCTCAGGGATCTGCCGAAGACGTGCGGGCCAAGTTGATTTCGGCACTGGCGGCTCAGAAGGCCGCCGAGACTGAACTGGACACTCAGTTGACTGAGGCCGAGCAGAAACAGGCGCTTTTGTCGGAAGCGCATCAAGAACTGGCGGTGAATAAGGAACGCGCGAGCGTTGCCGAGAAACAGTCAGAATTGTTGAACCAGCAAGTTGCGGCCTTGCGTCAACAATTGGGTGAGCTGCAAGCGCTCTTGGACGATGCCAAAGTCCGGGACATTGAGGCGCAAGTGCAACTGCAAAGCCTTGGATCGGATTTGAACGCGGCGGTTGCCCGTTTGGCGGCAGAAGAGCGCAAGCGTCGCAAGTTGGAAGAAGCGGAGCGTAAACGTCTCGAAGAGGAAAAGAAGGACCTTGAACGCTACCGGTCTGAATTCTTTGGCAGGCTGCGCGATGTTGTCGGTGCCCGCGAAGGTGTTCGTATCGAAGGTGACAGGTTTGTGTTCTCGTCGGAAGTGCTTTTCCCACCGGGAGAGACGGAACTATCCGCGCTTGGGAAACGTGAAATTTCCAAAGTCGCCAACATCTTGCGCGCAATCGTCAGCGACATCCCTGATGGGATAGATTGGGTGATCCGCGTCGATGGCCATACGGACAATGTTAAGGTTCGCCCTGGTGCCGCTTTTGCCGACAACTGGGAGCTAAGCCAAGCGCGCGCGCTGTCTGTCGTGCGGGTTTTGATCGATTCCTATGGTATTCCACCGCAGCGATTGGCCGCCAACGGATTTGGCGAATTCCAACCCGTCAATTCTGAAAACTCGGCCGAAGCAAGGGCGCAAAACCGCCGGATTGAGTTGAAGCTGACAGAACGCTGACCGCTATTTGACTGTAATATGTGCAAACCGATGCGCGATTATTTCACCTTTTCGCGACAAGGTCGCTTCTCCAACGTAGTGGCCCATTTCCCAACCTTGCTCAGGGGCTTTTCGGCCATACGCCTGCATTTGGCTGGCCTTGGGCGACTTCAACACCATCGAATGATCAAAGATTTCGCCACTTGGACCGGTGGCGGTCAATCGAAGTACATCACCGTGTTCCGCATGAGCGGCATGCATATACAATACAATTGGTTGGTTTGGAGCATTGCTGGTTAAGCGGGCGGCGCCGGTTCGGACAGAGTCGAGATCGGGAACATGATCCGTTATTCCAGCTGTTAGAATACCAGTCCGGTGATACACAATGGGATTGACCCAGAGCCCTTCGGTCTCATCGGTGCAGCTGTTCAATGGACCGGGTTGAAACGGGTCGATCAAATTTGAGTCGTGGTATACCGAAAAATGTAGATGCGGGTGGTTGGTTTGACCTGAAAGCCCGACCAGCCCCAATGCTGTTCCAGTCTGTACCAGGTCGCCGGGTTTAACCGCGACGGATCCTTGCTTGAGATGGCAATATTGAGTGACCCAGCCGTTGTCGTGTTTGACGATAACAGCGTTTCCGCACGCGGTTTCCGGAGTGACATCGCGCATCAACCGGTCATCTGGCATGTTGTCACGAGTCCGAAACACGATGCCTGGGGCCGCTGAAAAGACGTCGACGCCTTTGGTTACAGCGTCAAAAGTGAGGAGCGCGAAATCAGTTCCCTTGTGTGCATCGCGAGAATTCAAACCGCAACGGTAGTCTGTTTGTCTGTTTGGATTGGGGTCGTGGTCGACGTAATCCTCAATAAAGCAGGTTTTTCCGATGTCGCAGTCTAAAGGAAAGCCCAAGCGGATGTCCTCCGCTTGGGCCAAATCAGTTACCAAAGCCAATGCCGCGGCAAGTCCGAGGCCGAACCGCATCAGTCGGCCGTCAGCAGTGGCGGCTTCTTTTTGCTGCTGATCTTAGGCTTGGATGGACCTTCCAGGTTCAAAACCAACTCGCCGTCCTTAACCGAAACTTTGACCAATCCGCCCTTCATTAATTTACCGAACAACAACTCTTCTGCGAGTGGCTTTTTGATGTGCTCTTGAATGACGCGTCCCAACGGGCGCGCACCCATTTTGTCGTCATATCCTTTGTTTGCAAGCCATTCTGCGGCCGGACGGGTGAGCTCAATACTGACACCGCGATCCATCAGTTGTGCTTCGAGTTGAAGCACGAACTTTTCAACAACTTGCAAGATCACATCTTTGGGCAGTGGTTGGAAGCTAATAACGGCGTCCAAACGGTTGCGGAATTCGGGGGTAAAGGTGCGTTCAATAGCAGCGGTATCTTCACCTTCGCGACGATCACGCCCAAATCCGATGGCGGATTTTGCCTGTTCCGTTGCGCCAGCATTGGATGTCATGATCAAGATCACATTACGGAAATCCACGGTTCGACCGTTATGATCCGTCAAGGATCCGTGGTCCATTACCTGCAGAAGTATATTGTAGACATCCGGATGCGCTTTTTCCATTTCGTCCAAAAGCAAAACGCAATGAGGGTGCTGATCAACACCATCCGTCAACTGACCACCCTGATCAAATCCGACATAGCCGGGAGGGGCACCAATCAAGCGTGATACAGCGTGTTTTTCCATGTACTCAGACATGTCAAACCGCAGCAGCTCGACGCCAAGGTTGTCGGCCAATTGCTTGGCGACCTCGGTTTTCCCAACACCGGTCGGGCCTGCGAAGAGATAGTTCCCAATCGGTTTTTCAGGTTCACGCAACCCGGCGCGCGCAAGTTTGATTGCCGAAGCAAGCGCATCAATGGCGTCGTTCTGACCAAAGACCACACGCTTAAGCGTTTTCTCCAAGTCTTTGAGCATCTCGGCATCGTCTTTGGAGACGTTTTTCGGAGGAATGCGGGCAATTTTTGCCACAACGGCTTCAATTTCCTTAGTGCCGATGGTCTTGCGACGTTTGCTTTCGGCAACCAAGTGCTGTGCGGCACCGGCTTCGTCGATGACATCAATCGCCTTGTCGGGCAGTTTGCGGTCATTGATATAGCGCGCGGCCAGCTCAACGGCTGATTTGATCGCATCCGCCGTGTATTTAACGCTGTGATGCTCTTCGAAATAGGGTTTCAGACCCTTGAGGATTTTCACGGCATCATCGACCGACGGCTCATTCACGTCAATTTTCTGGAACCGACGGCTTAGGGCGCGGTCCTTTTCAAAGTGCTGACGGAATTCTTTGTAGGTGGTTGAGCCCATGGTGCGGAGTTTACCGCCCTGAAGGGCCGGTTTCAGTAGGTTGGAGGCATCCATTGCCCCGCCTGAGGTCGCACCTGCACCAATAACGGTATGAATTTCGTCGATAAACAGTACCGCGTCAGGGTGATCTTCAAGTTCGGTCACGACGGCCTTGAGGCGCTCTTCGAAATCACCGCGGTAGCGTGTTCCAGCAAGCAACGCCCCCATATCGAGCGAATAAATCGTGGTGTTTGACAAGACCTCGGGTGTTTCGCCAGACACGATTTTGCGTGCCAATCCTTCTGCGATGGCAGTTTTGCCAACGCCCGGATCACCAACCAGCAACGGGTTGTTTTTACGACGGCGACAGAGAACCTGAATACAACGTTCGACTTCGGAATCGCGGCCAATCAGCGGGTCGATATCGCCTTCGCCAGCCTTGACGTTCAAATCAACGCAGTATTTTGCCAAGGCGCTTTCTTTTTCGGCGCTGGTTTGTTGCGGCTCAACGTGAGGGGCTTCTTCCTCTTCTTCAGAGCCGGAAATCGGGCGGCTTTCGCCATATGCGGGGTTTTTGGCAACGCCATGGGCAATGAAATTCACGGCATCATAGCGGGTCATTTCCTGTTCTTGCAGGAAATAGGCGGCGTTTGATTCCCGCTCGGCAAAGATCGCGACCAAAACATTGGCCCCGGTCACTTCGGTCCGGCCGGAAGATTGCACATGGATCGCGGCGCGTTGAATCACGCGTTGGAAGGCGGCTGTTGGAACCGCCTCGGACCCTTCGATATCAGTGACGAGATTCGACAAATCCTCATCAACGAATTCAACCAAAGTTGTCCGGAGTTCTTCTGTATCAACTGAACACGCCTTCATCACGCGTGCGGCGTCGGGTTCGTCGATTAACGCCAGCAACAGGTGTTCCAGCGTGGCAAATTCGTGACTACGTGAGTTGGCCAGAGCCAAAGCCGCGTGGATTGCCTGCTCAAGGGTATTCGAGAATGAAGGCACGAGCGTGCTCCTCTTGCTTATGCGCTGTCGTTGACCGCCAGCATGTCTTCTTAAAGTTAAAGTTTGGTCGATTAACGCCAAGCTTCAAGTTTTTTCTGCCAAAATGCGCTTCACTTTCCGCGCATTTCCGTAACAGGACGTGATTTCCGCTAAAAATTGTCCTTACGGGCGCGGATTTCGGCAAAGACCTCCGCATCGGTGTTGTCGTCCATGTTTAGCCCTTTGCGGATGCTTGGATCAGCGGGTCGCAAAAACGGGTTCGTGGCCAATTCCAGCGACAAAGGCACTTGCGCCGTCGGTTTGTTTTCGGCTCGGGCCTCAGTGATGTCTTGGACTCGGGAGATAAGCTGCGCATTCTCAGGGTCAATAGAGAGCGCGAATTTTGCATTGGATTCGGTGTATTCATGACCGGAATAAACCATGGTGTCTGGCGGGAGAGAGGCCAGCTTTGACAGGCTGTCCCACATCATATCCGCGCTGCCCTCGAACAATCGCCCACAGCCCAAGGCCATCAAACTGTCCGCGGTGAACACCGCACCGCCTTTGGGATAATAGAACGCAACATGTCCAAGGGTGTGACCAGGAACAGAAATTACCTCGCACTTGCCTTCCTCGGAGCCTCCCGAAAACCCATCGGTCAAGGCAAAGTCAAGTTTGGGCAGTTTGTCTTCTTCTTCCTTGGGGCCCATGACCATGCAGCCATATTTGGCCTTTAACTCATCCACGGCTTGTACGTGATCCCAATGGTGATGGGTCAGCATGATCACACCGGGTTTCCAGTCGCGCGCCTCAAGCGCTGCAATAATTGGGGCGGCTTCGGGGGCGTCAATGATGGCCACACCATCGGGACCGTTGACCAAATAGGCATAGTTGTCTTCAAGGCAGGGGATCGTGACAACTTCAAAGGGCATGGTCTTTCCTCGCGGGCAATGACAAACTAACCCCAGAGTGACGCATCTGCCAAAGGGCTGCAATGGGGCTGCAATGCATCTAGACGTACAAGTATTGCGGGATTTCTATTATCGCAACGCGCTGGGGCGTGCGGCGCAAAAGATTATTCGTAATCAAGTGCTCAGCTTTTGGCCCGAAGCCAAGGGGCAATCCGTTGCGGGATATGGCTTTGCTGTCCCGATGCTGCGGCCGTACTTGCCAGACGCACGGCGGGTTGTTGGGTTGATGCCGGGGCCGCAAGGTGTGATGCCCTGGCCCGCTGGTATGCAAAATGTCAGCGTTTTATGCGAAGAAACGCTGTGGCCCTTGGAAACCGGTCATGTTGATAAGTTGATTTTGATGCACGGGCTGGAAACATCGCAAAATCCGACCGAGGTTCTGGAAGAAGCCTATCGCGTTCTTGGCCCGGGCGGGCAGGCGTTGTTTATTGTCCCAAATCGGACCGGGCTTTGGGCGCGTGCAGATCAAACACCGTTTGGGTTTGGGCGTCCCTACACGTCTGGTCAGCTTGAAGCGCAGCTCAAAAAGCACGATTTTGTCCCCGAGGCGCATGTGTCGGTTCTTTACCAACCGCCATCAACCCGGCGCTTCTGGATGAAAACCGGGCCGTTTTGGGAAAAGACAGGCCGCGCCATTCCTGCCGTTATGGCCGGTGGGGTGATGATGGTTTTGGCATCCAAACGCCATCCACCGCGCCACCGGGGCGTTGGTGAAGCAGCACGTGTTCTCAGCCCATTGGATGTGCTTGCGCCGAAACCCGGAAAGGTCGCCGAGCCTGCCTGAATCAGCAGGGGCGATCTTTGCCATAGTCACATTCAAGTCAGCCATGTGCGTTTCTGGCGTTTCGTCTGCGTTTCAGGCGTTTCGTCAAATACATAGGGGCCAGAAACCAAACAGAACGTTCCGATCGCCAATCGAAAATCACCGGCACCCGCGACAGCTTCCATGCCTGAAGGGTGGTTTTGCGCTGTCACGAGGACTTGTAACGTTACGGACACCAGAAAATGCTGTAGTTGCCTTTTGTAACCGGAGGCGAGTCTTCGCTCTCTCATAGGGGGACGTAATGGGGTGAACCAAACGTCGTTGGTCGATCTGACGTGAATTCGCCTGTTTCGATAATCAGGCGGCGCATACCCGCTTGAAAGGTCCGACCTCTGGTCGGATCGTCGCGAAGCCACGCCAAACATGATGCGCCAGTCGCGTCTGTTTCCCGGCCACCACCAACGACTCCAACGGAGTTATTTCGATCCGTTTGGGTGTCATTATCCAAGCCTTCGCGCTTTAAAAACAGCCCCAAACGAGCGGCCAAACTGATTGCCGGCGAACCCAGACGGCAAATACCCCCGAGGACTGTGTCGACTTGAGGGGAAGCTGTTGTTTGCCAAGGGCTTGGTTAACGGTCGCGCGGATCGTAGCGCGATTGGGAATCAGTCACAGAATTTTGGCGAAAATGCCCGGCCTGGGTGTCGGTTGTGGGCCTCGTAATCTTGGGACCGAACAGGGAAAAATCGGGCCCAAAGGGGGGATTCTCTCGAAAAAGTCAAAAATAGATGCATCTTGTAAACGCGCACAAAGTCGCACTTTTGTCCAAGTCCCTGATTTCCATGGGTTTAGCCCTAAAGTTAAATATGCCTTAGTATGTTGCTAGGTTTGATTAGCTCTGTTACATCCGCGTCGATTTATGTCTCTTGGTACAAATCAAGGGGTCGAAATGCCCTCGGATGCGTCGGATCCCCGCCGCGTCACGGGGGCTGAATATCGAAAGGGTGGACGTGTCAGAATCTGCATCGATTTCCTCCGGCATCGCCGTGCGCTATGCCACCGCCATCTTCGAGATTGTTCAGGAGTCGAAAGATCTCCCCAAGCTCGAAGCCAACCTTGATGATCTGTCGGCAACGCTGGACGACAGCGCTGACCTGCGCGAATTGATTTCGTCGCCGGTTTACAGCCGTGAAGAACAAGGTCAGGCCGTGGCGGCGATTGCCAACAAGATGGGCCTTATCCCGGCCGTCGCCAACGCGCTGAGCCTGATGGCTGAAAAGCGCCGCTTGTTTGTTCTGCCGCATTTGATCGCAAACCTGCGTGACATGCTGGCCGAAGAAAAAGGCGAAGTGACTGCAGACGTCGCATCAGCAACTGCGCTGTCCGATGCTCAGGCAACCAAACTCGCCGCCACGCTTACAGCCAGCGTCGGTAAAGACGTTAAAATCAATGCGACCGTCGATGAAAGCCTCATTGGCGGTCTTGTCGTTAAGGTGGGCTCGAAGATGATCGACACGTCGATCCGCTCCAAGCTCAACTCCCTCCAGAATGCAATGAAAGAGGTCGGATAAATGGGTATCCAAGCAGCAGAAATTTCTGCGATCCTAAAGGACCAGATCAAGAACTTTGGCCAAGATGCCGAAGTTGCTGAGGTTGGTCGTGTGCTTTCCGTGGGGGACGGTATTGCCCGTGTCCACGGTCTGGACAACATCCAGGCCGGTGAAATGGTCGAATTCCCCGGTGGTATCATGGGCATGGCCCTGAACCTCGAAACCGACAACGTCGGTATCGTTATCTTCGGGTCTGACCGTGACATTAAAGAAGGCGACACCGTTAAGCGTACGAACTCCATCGTGGACGTTCCTGCCGGTGACGAACTTCTGGGTCGCGTTGTTGACGGTCTGGGTAACCCGATCGACGGCAAAGGTCCGATCAAAACTGAAAAGCGTTTGATTGCTGACCAAAAAGCACCGGGCATCATCCCGCGTAAATCGGTTCACGAACCGATGGCGACTGGCCTCAAAGCCGTTGACGCGATGATCCCAATTGGCCGTGGCCAGCGTGAGCTGATCATTGGTGACCGTCAGACCGGTAAAACTGCCGTTGCTCTGGACGCGATCCTGAACCAGAAATCCTACAACGAAGCCGCTGGCGACGACGAAAACAAGAAGCTTTACTGCATCTATGTTGCCGTTGGCCAAAAGCGTTCGACTGTTGCTCAGCTGGTTAAAAAGCTCGAAGAAACAGGCGCGATTGACTATTCGATCGTTGTTGCCGCGACCGCTTCTGACCCTGCGCCTATGCAGTTCCTGGCACCCTACGCCGCGACCGCGATGGCCGAGCACTTCCGTGACAATGGCCGCCACGCGCTGATCATCTATGATGACCTGTCCAAACAGGCTGTGTCTTATCGCCAGATGTCGCTGCTTCTGCGTCGTCCACCCGGCCGTGAAGCTTACCCTGGTGACGTTTTCTATCTCCACTCGCGCCTGCTGGAACGTTCGGCCAAGCTGAACGAAGACAACGGTTCCGGTTCTTTGACCGCTCTGCCGATCATTGAAACCCAAGGTGGTGACGTTTCCGCGTTTATTCCAACCAACGTGATTTCGATCACCGACGGTCAGATCTTCCTGGAAACCGAACTGTTCTACCAAGGTATCCGCCCTGCTGTGAACACCGGTCTGTCGGTTTCGCGCGTTGGCTCCTCGGCTCAGACCAAAGCGATGTCTTCGGTTGCTGGTCCGGTTAAACTGGGTCTTGCTCAGTATCGCGAAATGGCTGCGTTTGCGCAGTTTGGTTCCGACCTTGACGCCGCAACCCAGCAGCTGCTGGCACGTGGTGCACGTCTGACCGAGCTGATGAAGCAGGCTCAGTACTCGCCACTGACCAACGCTGAAATCGTCTGCGCCATTTTCGCCGGTACCAATGGGTATCTGGACAAAGTGGACGTAAGCGACGTTGGCCGCTACGAAGCTGGCATGTTGGCGCATCTGCGCGGCAAGCACGCTGATTTGCTGGCCGACATCACCGACAACGACCGCAAGGTCAAAGGTGAGCTCGCTGACAAGGTCAAAGCTGCGCTGGACGAATTCGCCGCAGATTTCTCGTAAGGAGATCAGGCGATGCCCAGTCTCAAGGACCTAAAAACCAGGATCGAGTCGGTCAAATCGACCCGCAAGATCACAAAGGCCATGCAAATGGTGGCCGCCGCAAAATTGCGGCGGGCCCAGGAAGCAGCCGAGCAGGCGCGCCCTTATGCCGCCCGCTTTAACGCCGTGATGGGATCGCTGGCTGCTGGTGTTGGTACCAGCGACAGCGCGCCGCGCCTTTTGGCCGGCACAGGCAAAAACGATGTGCAACTGCTGGTGGTCATGACCTCCGAACGCGGTTTGTGCGGGGGCTTTAACAGCTCCATCGTTAAACTTGCCCGTACCCGCATTGCACAGCTGCTGGCCGAAGGTAAAACAGTGAAAATTCTCACTGTTGGCAAAAAAGGCCGCGAACAGTTGAAGCGTGACTATGAGGCGAATTTCGTCGGTCACGTCGACCTGTCCGAGGTCAAGCGTCTTGGCTATTCCAACGCTCAGGACATCGCTCGCGATGTGTTGGCGCGTTTTGATGCTGATGAATTTGATGTGGCGACGATCTTCTTCTCGAAGTTCAACTCCGTCATCAGCCAAGACCCAACTGCGCTGCAGATCATCCCGGCCGCTTACGAAAGCGACGGGGAAGAGGCCGCTGAATCGACGCTCTATGACTATGAGCCCGACGAAGAAGCCATTCTTGCTGACCTGCTGCCACGTGGTGTGGCGACACAAATCTTCTCGGGCTTGCTCGAGAATGGTGCCTCGGAACAGGGCGCCCGGATGTCGGCTATGGACAACGCAACGCGCAACGCTGGTGACATGATCGACAACCTCACGATCCAGTACAACCGTTCGCGTCAGGCCGTCATCACGAACGAACTGATCGAAATTATCTCGGGCGCCGAGGCGCTCTAAGAATCGGAGAATAGAAATGGCTAACGCACAAGGCAAAATCACTCAGGTGATTGGCGCCGTGGTTGACGTCCAATTTGGCGACCACCTGCCTGAAATTCTGAACGCGCTGACAACCGAAAACAACGGCAAGAAACTGGTTCTGGAAGTTTCCCAGCACCTCGGCGAAGGTACTGTTCGCTGCATTGCTATGGACGCGTCTGAAGGGCTCGTTCGTGGTCAGGCAGTCGAAGACACCGGCGGCCCAATCACCGTTCCAGTTGGCGAAGCCACACTGGGCCGGATCCTGAACGTTATCGGCGAGCCGGTTGACGAAAAAGGCGACGTTGGCGCAACCGAATTCCGCGCCATCCACCAGCCTGCTCCTGAATTCGAAGACCAGGCGACAGAAGCCGAAGTCCTCGTGACAGGTATCAAAGTTATCGACCTGCTGGCTCCTTATGCCAAGGGTGGTAAAATTGGTCTGTTCGGCGGTGCCGGCGTGGGCAAAACCGTTCTGATCATGGAACTGATCAACAACATCGCCAAAGTGCACTCGGGTCTGTCCGTGTTCGCGGGTGTTGGTGAGCGGACCCGTGAAGGGAACGACCTGTACTACGAAATGATCGAATCTTCGGTTATCACCCCTGATAACCTCACAGACTCGAAAATTGCTCTGGTTTATGGCCAGATGAACGAGCCTCCCGGTGCGCGTATGCGTATTGCTCTGACAGGTCTGACCCTGGCGGAACAGTTCCGTGACGCAACTGGTACAGACGTTCTGTTCTTCGTGGACAACATCTTCCGCTTTACCCAAGCGGGCTCCGAAGTTTCGGCTCTGCTCGGCCGTATTCCTTCGGCGGTTGGCTACCAGCCAACTCTGGCCACTGACATGGGTGCGATGCAGGAACGTATTACGTCGACAAAGAACGGCTCGATCACCTCGATCCAAGCGGTTTACGTTCCGGCGGATGACCTTACCGACCCTGCACCTGCAACAACCTTTGCGCACCTTGACGCGCAGACCGTTCTGAACCGTGCGATCTCCGAACTGGGTATCTACCCAGCGGTTGACCCGCTCGATTCATCTTCGCGTCTGATGGACCCACAGATCGTTGGTCAGGAGCACTATGATGTTGCTCGTGACGTTCAGGGTATCTTGCAGCGCTACAAGTCGCTTCAGGACATCATCGCGATCCTCGGCATGGACGAACTGTCAGAAGAAGACAAACTGACCGTTGCCCGTGCCCGTAAGATTCAGCGTTTCCTCTCGCAGCCCTTCGACGTTGCGAAAGTATTCACTGGCTCTGACGGTGTTCAGGTTCCTTTGGAAGACACCATCAGCTCGTTCAAAGCTGTTGTGGCCGGTGAATATGACCATCTGCCAGAAGGTGCCTTCTATATGGTTGGCGGCATTGACGAAGTGCTGGCCAAGGCCGAGAAGCTGGCTGCGGAAGCTGCCTAAGTGGCGGTGGGGTTTAACCCCACCCTACATCTTTCCTTAACCGACGGGGCCGGCGGTGCCCGCACCGCCACCCCGGAGACGGAGACATAAAACATGGCAGACACGATGCAATTCGATCTGGTCAGCCCCGAACGTAGCCTGCTCACTGCGCAGGTCACATCGGTGCAGATCCCAGGTGCCGATGGCGACCTGACCGCGATGCCGAACCACGCTCCGCTGATCACCACCCTACGCCCCGGCGTCCTGACTGTGGACACCGACAAAGGCGTTCAGGAGTTTGTGGTCACTGGTGGCTTTGCCGAAATCGGTGAAAGCTTGTCGGTGCTGGCTGAGAAGGCGCTGCCCAAGGGCGACGTTGATCAGGCAACTTATGACGCATTGGTGGAAGAGGCCCAGGCCGTTTACACCCAGACCAAAGAAGCCGGTGCTTCCGTGGATGACGCAGCCAAGCTGCTGAATGACATGGTTGCCATTGCTGGCGCTGTTGGCCTGACGGAAAAACAAGCCGCTCTCTAAAGCTGGCGATTCCAAAACAAAGCCCCGGATGCCAAATCGGCAACCGGGGCTTTTTCTATTTTTCAAACGCACGACGCTGATATTCACTCGTCAAAACAGCATCGAGACGCATTTGCTTTTGCACATAGGTTTTGGCGCGCGGATCGAATTTTCGCCGAAAATTCGTTTTGCACAGTGAGTGCTCCTACCGACCTCTTAGCCATGTCTCAGGGCTTGCAGTGTTTTGTGCGCCACAAGCCCCGAAAGATCACTTGCGCCGCGTTGGGCGCGCATCGCCGCCTTTGCGCGGTGGGCCGAGTCTCTTGCTCGCCGACGCAGCACCGGGCTTGCCTTTGGGCTTACCAGCTGGCTTTCCAGACGGTTTCCCACCGGGCCCTTTCGCAAACGGCTTGCCACCGGGGCGGCCTCCGGGCTTCTTATCATGTTTGTCAAAAGGACGCCCGCCTTCTTTGCGCGCACCTTTGTTGTCGCTGCGGGGCTCAGCGCGGGTATCGTCGCGCGGTGCGCGTGATTTTCGAAACTCCGCTTCGCCGGCCTGCGCCTCTCCACCCCAAACAGCCTTGCCGCTAGACTTTACATGCGGTTTCTCGCGTGGCTTTTCGTCTTCACGACGCGGTTTATAGTCGGATTTGGGTTTGGCTGGACGGTCATCAAAGTCACGCTTTGGCTTGCCCTTGTACTCACCCCTTGGCCCGTCATCACGTCCACGAAACGGTTTGCCTCCGCCGGGCTTGGGCTTGGGGCCACGCGGGCCGCCGCGCTCTAGATCAGGGGCTTTGTCGAGCTTGCGAATGGTCATGCCTTCTTCAAGTTCACCACCATCGCCAACCTTGTCCAAGAACCCAGCCACGGCTGGCTGAGCCAATTCGACATAGGTTTCCTTTTGCTGAACGCGAATGGCACCGATCGAATCCTTGGTGATATCACCGGCACGGCAAACCAACGGCAGCAACCAACGCGCTTCGGCGCGATCATTACGACCAACAGACACTGCAAACCACGTGCTAGGGCCAAAGGGTGCGCGTTCCTTGCGCTCCTTACGCTCGGGCCGCGCACTGGGGTCAGCAAGCTCTTCCGGGGCGGATTTCCGGGCCTGATACAGCTTCAAATAGGCCGCTGCGATTATTTCGGGCGAATGCTGCTCCAAAAGCTTGGCAGCAAACTCCTTTTGTTCATCTGTGGTCTCTTCGGTCCAAACCGGATCGGTCAAAAGGCGTTCTTCATCCTTGCGCATGATCTCTTCTGCGCTTGGCGCTTCGACCCACTCCGCGTTCAGTTTGGCCCACTTGAGCAAGCGCTCAGCCTTTTTGGCGATCTTTGGCGGCACGATCAGTGCCGAGATCCCTTTTTGGCCCGCGCGACCTGTTCGGCCAGATCGGTGCAAAAGCGCTTCGGTATTTGTGGGCAAATCTGCGTGAATAACCAACTCTAACTTGGGCAGGTCAATACCGCGCGCAGCAACGTCAGTGGCCACACAGACGCGCGCACGACCGTCGCGCATCGCTTGAAGCGCATGGGTCCGCTCATTTTGAGACAGCTCACCAGAGAGGCTCACTACAGCGAAGCCACGGTTGGAAAAGCGCGCGGTCAGACGATTGACCGCAGCGCGAGTATTGGCAAACACAATTGCCTTTTCCGCCTCATGGTAGCGCAACAGGTTGATGATCGCATGTTCGGTATCTTGCTGGGCAACGCGCACCGCCTGATAGGTGATATCGGCGTGCTGTTGTTTGCCCGAAACGGTGGAAATCCGTTCGGCATTGTTTTGGAAGTTCTGCGCCAGCTTGGCAATCATCGGCGAAACAGTCGCCGAGAACATCAAGGTACGGCGATCCTCGGGGGCCTCGCCAAGCATGAATTCCAGATCTTCGCGAAAACCAAGATCAAGCATTTCATCGGCTTCATCCAAAACCACGGCCTTGAGGCCATCCATCTGCAACGATCCGCGTTCAATATGGTCGCGCAGACGCCCCGGTGTGCCGACCACAATATGCGCCCCGCGCGACAGTGCCCGGCGTTCATCGCGCATATCCATGCCCCCAACACAGGACGCGATCCAGGCTCCGGTTTTGGCATATAGCCAAGTCAATTCGCGTTTGACCTGCAGGGCCAATTCACGTGTAGGAGCGATGACCAAAGCCACCGGTGCTTCGGCCCGGCCCATATGTACGGCGTCACCCAAAAGCGTCGGCGCAATTGCCAAACCAAAGCCCACTGTCTTGCCCGATCCGGTTTGTGCGGACACCAACAGGTCTTTGCCCGCAAGTTCAGGGTTTGAACAGGCGGTTTGCACATCTGTGAGGGTGTCATAACCGCGTTCGGTTAAGGCGTCTTGCAATGGGGCAATCATCAGAGAATCTTTCGGCGGAGGAGGGGGTAAGGGCTGGCCTATATAGCGCAAAGGCCCAGATGTATATGCCAAAAGCGCCACAAGGCTAATGGCAACGCTTTTGAAACCTCTGTTTGGCATTCCCTTTTAGGTCAGAAGGGCGATATACCCGTATGGCGGGAAACGCGAAGGCCCGTTAGAAAGATAAGAGAACGATCATGCGTAAATATGTGGGCTCGCTCATCGGGGTGGATCAGGGCAACGAAGAAGTGTTTTCCGACTTTGCCACCGGAGGAGACATGTGGACAGGCCATGGGTCTCGTGAACGGCGCAAAAAGGTCAAATTCTCAGAGCCCTTTCGCAGCATTCCAACCGTTCAAGTGAGCCTGTCTTTGTGGGACATGGATCAGGGGGCCAATGTTCGTGCGGATATTACGGCGGACAAGATCACCGAAAAGGGCTGTGATCTGGTGTTTCGGACCTGGTCAGATACGCGCATCGCCCGCGTCCGCATGAGCTGGACCGCGATAGGAGAAGTCGCGTCGGACGATGATTGGGACCTATACTAGTGACCTCAGCACTAAAGAGGTTATCAGATCGGTGGGGAAGCGCCCCGGATTATCCCAATACAGTTGTTGAAGCTAAATCCCTGGATTGGGTGGAAACCGAGCTTAACGTTAAGCTCCCCGATGACTATCGCGATCAAGTCCTGGAAATTGGTTTGCCAAGAATTAGATTGGTTTTGCTTTCGGCCATCGTGGATAATGTTTTGCCGCTCTATGATCTCTGGGCACTTCTAACGCCAGAAGAGATTATCGTTGAAACCGAAGATTGGCGACACATCGGTATGCCCAATGATCTTGTTGTTTTTGGCAGGGATTCTTTGGGCAACAAGTTTTGCTTTTCGAACAAAGATATTGCGACCAGCGTACCATCAGCCAACGTGAGCTTTTGGGATCATGATTTTCAAGCCACGACCGTTATCGCTACGAGTTTTACGTCTCTGTTAAATGACTACACCAACGTGGGAACGCGAAATCTGTGGCAGAAAACATTTGGTGGGCACTACTAGAGCGCCCACCGTTTTGCGAGATATTTAGAGGATGCCTTCGTAAATCGGCCCGAGCACGTCGGTTTCAAACAGCGAAGATACCGACGTACCGTTCCAGATGTTCAGGATAGATTGCGCGAACAAGGGTGCAGTTGGCAGGACGCGGATGTTTGCGGCTGCGCGCACGGCTTCGGTGGGCTGAATCGAATCGGTCAGGACCAAGGTTTTCAAAACCGAGTTCGTCACCCGTTCGACCGCTGGGCCAGACATCACACCGTGCGAGATATAGGCGTGAACCTCGGTGGCGCCGTGCTCAAGGATCACTTCAGCCGCTTTGCACAGGGTTCCGGCGGTGTCGCACATGTCATCAACGATGATACATTTCTTGCCTTCGACATTGCCGATCACGGTCATTTCGGCAATCTCGCCGGGTTTCTCGCGGCGTTTGTCGACGATGGACAACGGGGCATTGATCCGTTTGGCCAATTCACGGGCACGGGCCACGCCACCAACATCGGGCGAGACAACCATCACGTCATCCAGGTCACCATCAAACTGGTTGAGGATATCCAGCGCAAAAATCGGTGAGGCATAGAGGTTATCAACTGGAATGTCGAAAAAGCCCTGAATCTGGGCGGCGTGCAGGTCCATGGTCAAGACCCGCTCGATCCCGGCTTCGGCGATCATATTGGCGACCAGCTTGGCCGTAATCGGCGTGCGGGCCTTGGTGCGGCGATCCTGACGGGCATAGCCGAAATAGGGCATCACGGCAGTGATCCGCGCCGCAGATGACCGACGCAGCGCATCGGCCATGACCAACAACTCCATGAGGTTGTCATTGGCAGGGTTCGACGTGCTTTGCATGATATACATGTCTTCGCCACGGACGTTTTCAAACACTTCGACGAAAACTTCGCCGTCGTTAAAACGTTCGATGCGGGCATCGACCAGATTGACGCCTCTGCCGCGATAGAGCGACATACGGCGGGCGACCGCTTCCCCAAGGGGGCGGTTGGCATTGCCTGAGATGATTTTGGGTTCAACGACAGTGGGCATGTGTGGGGCTCCGGAAGATGACGGATTCGTGACGTTGCGGTCGCCTTAACATGTGCCTAGCATTCGTACCAGTAACACCATCAGGAGAAGAGCATTGGCTCATATCGACTATTATTTCACGACTCTGTCACCGTTTGCCTATCTGTCAGGCATGCGGATGGAAGAGGTCGCAGCCAAGCACGGGGCAACGGTTACCTATAAACCCCTTGATATTATGGCTTTGTTCGCCCGAACTGGTGGCACTGCGCCCAAAGAACGCCATGCCAGCCGCCTAGAGTATCGCATTCAGGAGCTGGAACGCGCGCGGAAAAAGACCGGCCTGCCAATTAACCTTAAACCGATGTTTTGGCCCACAAATGCCGCACCTTCATCCTACGCGATCATCGCGGCGCAGGCCGCGGGCGGAGGTGACGTTGGGGCACTTGTGCATAGCGTGCTGCGCGCCTGTCACGTTGAAGACAAGGACATCTCTCAGGATGATGTGATCAAGGCTTGTCTTGAGGCGGCTGGATTTGATCCATCTTTGGCTGACAGTGGCCTTTTGGCCGGGGCCGAAACCTATGGTCGCAACCTTGAAGACGCGGTGGAGAAGGGCGTGTTTGGGTCGCCTTTCTATCTGGTCGATAGCGGCCAGCGGTTTTGGGGGCATGATCGGTTGGAGGATCTGGACGCGCATTTGGCGGGTGATCTTTGAACAGCGTAAACGTTCGGCGGTTCGGGTCAGGCCCGGACCGCGCCTTGTTGCTACATTGTTCGCTGGCGCACGGCGGGGTTTGGAAGACCGTTGTTGCGCCTCTGGCCGATCGGATGAGTTGTGTTGCCCCCGATATGCCGGGTCATGGCAAGACCCCAGCCTGGGATGGTCGTGGCGAAGTCCATGACGCTGTCACGGCCGGTGCCCGCCCGCTCTTGGATCGGCCAAGCCATATTGTCGGCCACAGCTTTGGCGCGACTGTGGCGATGCGTTTGGGGATGGAGCAGCCTGAATTGGTGTTGTCCTTGACCCTGATCGAGCCTGTGATTGTTGCCGCAGCGCGCGGCACCGATGTGTTTGATCGCTACCGAGAGCAATTGCAGCCCTATCTGGAGGCGCGCGGCTCCTCGGATTGGCCTGCTATGGCACGGGCCTTTCACCAAGCATGGGGGGGCGGCACACCGTGGGAAACCCTACCGAACCAAATGCGCGTTTCAATTGTGAATCTCATGCCGATGATTGCGGCGTCGGAGGCCTGTTTGTCGGAAGATTCATGTCATCTATTGGGCGAGGGGCAGCTTGAGAAACTCACCATGCCGGTGGCTTTTTTGCGCGGCGGTGACACGCAAAAGGTTGTTTAAGTCACCCATCAAAAGTTGATGGCGCGGATACCGCAGGCCACTGAAATTGTTGTGGAGGGAGCTGGGCATATGCTGCCCATCACGCATCCCGCCCCGGTGACACAAGTCATCGCGGCGCATTTGGATGCAGTTGTGAAATCATAAGGGGTAGGCCCGGTGCTGCGCCCGGAGCAGTGGGGGCGAACGCCCGGTCGCCCTTATTTCTTTTTCCCGACCTTGGGCTCGGTTCCGGCTTTGATCCGTGCGATGTTTTCGCGGTGCCGCCAATAGATCAAAAGCGTGAGCAAAAACCCCATCAACAGCAGATCACCACGGCCCATGACAAACATCCAGATGGTGGTCGACATGGCCGCAGTCAGGGCGCCTACGGATGAAATACGGGTGATTGCAAAAGCCGCAGCCCATGTGGCGCAGCACAGCAACCCAACCGGAAAACTAACGGCCAGCACAACACCAAGATAGGTTGCAACCCCTTTGCCGCCCTTGAATTTGAGCCAAATCGGGTAACAATGACCGACAAAGGCGAAAAAACCTGCGATCTGCATGGCAGAGGTGTCACCGGTTACGGCCTTGGCGATCAAAACCGCAATGGCCCCTTTGGAAGAATCCAGGATCAACGTGGCCAATGCCGCCGGTTTGTTGCCGGTGCGCAAAACATTGGTTGCGCCAATATTCCCCGATCCGATTTTGCGTAGATCGCCCAGGCCAAACAGCCGGGTGATGACAATGCCAAACGGGACAGAGCCAAGCAGATACCCCAAAAGCGCCCAAATCACGATGGTGGTCGGGTCTGTGTTAAACATCACGGTATCCTTTGTTTAGGCCTCATAGACCCGCTGGCCGCTGACCCATGTGCCCAGCACTTTGCCCTGAAGACGCGCGCTATCAAAGGGGGTGTTTTTGGATTTTGACCTGAGTTTGAACCGATCAAGAACAAAAGGTTTGTCAGCATCAAACAGCACGAGATCCGCAGGGGCCCCTTTGGCCAACCGACCGGCCGCAAGCCCAAGCCGCTTGGCCGGGTTCAATGACAGGGCGCGGAACAGGGTTGGCAGCTCCAATTCACCGGAATGATAGAGGCGCAACAGAACGGGTAGCATGGTCTCAAGCCCGACAGCACCGCTCGCGGCTTCTTCATAGGGAAGCCGCTTGCTTTCCTCATCCTGTGGTGTGTGAAAGGAGCCAATAATATCGATCAGCCCGTCGCGGACCGCGGCCACAATCGCCTGACGATCTTCCTCGGATCGTAGCGGCGGCTTGACCTTAAAGAAGGTGCGGTAGTCGGCGACGTCCAATTCATTCAATGTCAGGTGATGCATCGACGTCCCCGCCGTGACATCAAAGCCGTTGCGCTTGGCGCGTTCCAGCGACGGCAAAGCGCGTGCGGCGGTGATTACATCGGCATGGTATCGCGTGCCGGTCATCTCAACCAAAGCAATATCGCGATCCAATCCCATCCGCTCTGCCATCGGCGACACGGCAGGCAAGCCCCGCAACGTTGCGAATTTACCTGAGCTGACAGCAGCCCCTTTGGACAATGTCGGCTCTTGCGGGTGGCCCATGACAAGCGCATCAAGGCTCCGGGCATAGGTGAAGGCACGGGCCAACACTTTGGTATCGCGCACCACGTTGTCGCAATCGGTGAATGCAACCGCCCCGGCATCCATCAAGAACCCGAATTCGGTCATCTCGCGGCCTTCGCGACCTTTGGTCAGCGCGGCCATTGGCAACACATGCACAGGCGCGGCTTCGTTGGCGCGGCGGCGGATAAATTCAAGCGCTTCGGGCGTGTCGATACAGGGCATCGTGTCAGGGCGGGTCACAATCGTGGTGACACCCCCGGCTGCGGCGGCCTCGCCCGCGGTGCCATAACTCTCTTTGTGGCGCTCGCCGGGTTCGCCGACCTTGACCCCGATATCAACAATACCGGGCGCAAGGCATTTGCCCTTGGCATCCACAATATCTGCATCGGAAACGCTTGGGTCTGGCGTGTCAAACCGTTCAGAAATCACACCATTTTCGATCAGAAGCGCGCCGAGCGCGACACTGTCCCCTTCGGGGTCGATTAATTTGGCGTTGGTTATCAGGGTCTTGGTCATGTCGTCTCTCCCGAGGCGGAGCGGGCGGCGTTGATGGCGTTGATCGTGGCCTGCGGGTCTTCTTGGAATTTGATCAGATGTTTGTCACCGGCGGTGGTGATCAGCTGTACGGCAGATCCGATGGATTTGACTTTGACCACATCGGATAGGAAAATCCGGCGTTCCGCTGGGCCGCTTAAAACGCCGTTTTCCATGACCCATCTATGGCCAAGCTCTTCGTCGCTGAGGTACCAGCCGCGCAATGCAACTGCGGCGGCACCACCCACCAAACCTGTCCAGGCATGGGGGTTCCCGGCAATCCACAGCACGCCAAAGCCAAGTGCCATGGCTACGACGCCCATTATCTTGTGCGTTTTGATATAGGTGGCGCGGTCGGCTGAAAAAACTGTCATCGCAAGATCGCCGCCAGAATGAGAAGGGCCAAAATACCCAGACCAACTAGCGCAAGTTTCAAAAACGGAGACGTGCTGCGGTCTGGCAAATCGGCGGACCCTTGTCCCAACAATCCCTTGACCCCGTCGCTGCGCAGCTTGGGCCCACGCGGTTTGGGCGCGGTTTCATTATAGGTGCCGATCAGGCGCAATTGCGGGGCAATGGTCAGGGTTTGAGACGTGTTGTCAAAGGCTTGGGCAGGCAGAATAACCAAGTGCCCCGTAAGCGCGTCGAGCTGATTGCGCTCTGCTTTGAAGTCCGAACCGGCCAGACCATAGGCATCGGCCAAATACTGCGACAGGCGCATTTTTTCCAGATCGCGCAGATCAACAACATCGACAAATCCATTGCGCAGGGTTGTCGCTCCCAGTGCATATTTTAGCGGCCATTCCCCAGTGCCAGCCTGAACGGTAAACCGCTCAATCGCTTCGGCAGGGAGGTCCAGTTTGAACACACGCAAGGTCGTGTTGTCTGATCCATTTACCTCGATTTGCATCAGGCCATGACCTCCTTGGGATTGGCCCGCAGATTGCGCGCCAAGAGGTCCATCGCGGCCATACGGACGGCGACACCCATTTCGACCTGATCCTGAATCACAGAGCGGTTGATGTCGTCAGCCAGCGTGCCGTCAATCTCGACACCGCGATTCATCGGGCCGGGATGCATGACAATGGCATCCTCCTTGGCGACGGAAAGTTTTTCCGCATCAAGACCATAGCGGTGATAATACTCACGCTCCGACGGGATGAAGCCACCATCCATGCGCTCACGCTGCAGACGGAGCATCATGACAACGTCAACACCATCGAGGCCCTTGCGCATGTCGTCGTAGACCTCGACACCAAAATGTTCGATCCCCGAGGGCATCAGGGTCGACGGGCCGACCAGACGGATGCGGTTTTCCATTTTATGCAACAGCAAGATGTTGGACCGGGCCACGCGACTATGGGCAATATCGCCGCAAATGGCGATGTTGAGCCGGTGCAGGCGGCCCTTGGCGCGGCGGATGGTGAGGGCATCCAAAAGCGCTTGAGTCGGGTGTTCATGTTTGCCGTCACCCGCATTGAGCACGGCGCAATTCACCTTTTGCGACAAAAGATCGACCGCGCCGGAATGTGGGTGCCGCACGACCAAAAGATCGGGGTGCATGGCGTTTAGGGTCATGGCGGTGTCGATCAGGGTTTCGCCCTTTTTGATCGAACTGGCCTGCATCGCCATGTTCATAACATCCGCACCAAGCCGTTTACCCGCGATTTCAAAGCTCGCTTGGGTGCGGGTCGAGTTTTCGAAGAACATGTTGATCTGCGTCAGGCCCGCAAGGGAATGGGCGTGTTTGTCACGGCTTCTGTTAAAGGTGACGTATTGGTCGGCCAGATCGAGGATCGTGGTGATCTCGTCGGGGCGAAGAGGCTCAATGCCGAGAAGGTGGCGTTGATCGAAACGCATATGGTGGCTCCTGACGGTTTGAGCCTTCATAGAAAGGGCAGCGGGCTTGGGCAAGGGTTTGGACAAGAGCGAATAAGCACTGTGACACTCGGCCCACCTGTCCTTGCCCCGATCCTCCTTTGCACGTCGCAGCATTTCTTGCCGTTCCCTCTGCGGCCTAGGGGGGTTAGAGTGGCGCGATGGATTCGGCGATTGATTGGCATACGGCGCGCGCCATGTTGGAGTGGCAGGCGGAAATGGGTGTGGATGAGGCAATCCTCTCCGCGCCCGTAGATCGTTTTGCAGCCGAGGAAGAGGCGCGTGCCAAGGCAGAGGCTGCGGCGGCGATGCCCAAACCGGGGCAGGCCCCTGTCCGTGTGGCCGAGCCCAAGATCGACCCCATCGAAGACGCTGTAAAGGCTGCGAAAAATGCCGCTGACCTGCCAGCCTTGCAACAGGCGATGGCCGACTATCCGCATTGCCCGCTCAAGAAAGGCGCGCGCAATCTGGTGTTTGCTGACGGGGTGGCGGGGGCCAAAGTCATGCTGATAGGAGAGGCACCGGGGCGGGACGAGGATTTGCAAGGCAAACCTTTTGTTGGCCGAGCCGGGCAGCTCTTGGACAAGATGCTGGCCGCGATTGATCTGTCGCGGGACACGAATGCCTATATCACCAATGTGTTGCCATGGCGCCCGCCGCAAAACCGCGATCCAAAACCCGAAGAGATTGCGATGATGTTGCCGTTTTTACAGCGCCACATCGCCTTGGCAAATCCGGAACTTATTGTGATCGTTGGAAATATTTCCTGTCAGGCCCTAATGGGTAAACGCGGGATCAGCCGTTTGCGGGGGCAATGGGCGCAAGCCGAAGGCCGGCCTGCAATGCCGATGTTTCATCCGGCTTATTTGTTGCGCAATCAGGCGGCCAAGCGTGAAAGCTGGTCTGACCTGTTAGAGATAAAGGCCAAGCTGGAGGGGCTGGGATGATCATTGATCCTATTGTTTTGATTGCATTTATTCCGGCTGGCCTCGCGCTTAACATCACGCCCGGAGCGGATATGATGTTTTGCTTGGCGCAAGGGCTTCGGGGCGGCGCGCGGCCGGGCTGGGCCGCCTCTGCGGGCGTGTCGGCGGGGGCCTTTGCGCACACGTTTTTGGCGGGGATAGGCCTTGGCGCATTGGTCAATGCAAATCCGAGCGCTTTTGAGGTAATCCGGTGGGCCGGTGTCGGCTATCTTCTTTATATTGCTTGGAAAACCCTCCGCACGCCGATTGGGTCATCCGACGCCAAACCGTTAACCCCGAGCCGCGCGGCTTGGCAGGGCTTTATGGTTAACCTAACGAATCCAAAGGTTATTTTGTTCATTCTCGCCTTTGTCCCGCAATTTGTTGACCCAAGCCGCCCCGTGCTGCCGCAGTTCTTGATCTTTGGCACATTGCTGGCGATTGGCGGGCTTGTTGTGAATGGGTTGGTTGGGCAATTTGCCGGGCAGATGCGGCACCGTTTGACCCAAGGCAGCACCACCGAACGCGTGACCCGATGGATCACTGCAACCTTGTTCGGGGGGCTGGCGGTTCGGCTGGCGCTCTAGGCAATATGTACAAAACGCTGCTTGTTTGGGGGATATTGCCCCCAGACCAAATCGCCACTTGGATCGTTACATTTGGTTAACACGTCGCATTGAAGCCATGGCGATCTGGGTCAAGACTTTGATCAGAACAGTCGCCCAAACATCCGCTAAGGAACCCCCATGTCGCGCATTGACGAAAGCAAAGAATTTATCCCGGTCCGCATCGCAGTCTTGACCGTGAGCGATACCCGGAAATTGGCCGAGGATCGTTCGGGCGATACGCTGGTGGCGCGACTGGAAGAGGCGGGGCATAGCCTTGCTGATCGTAGAATCGTGCAAGATGAGCGCGATGTGATTTCGGCCCAATTGCGCGAATGGATCGCCGATTCAGAGATAGATGTGATCATCTCAACCGGCGGCACAGGGTTGACCGGGCGCGACGTGACGGTTGAGGCGCATCGTGATGTCTATGAAAAGGAGATTGAGGCGTTTGGCACGGTCTTCACCATCGTTTCGATGCAAAAAATAGGCACTTCGGCGGTTCAAAGCCGGGCAACGGGGGGTGTTGCCGGTGGCACGTATCTTTTTGCTTTGCCGGGCAGTCCGGGCGCATGCAAGGATGCTTGGGACGAGATTTTAAAGGCTCAGCTCGATTATCGGCACCGCCCTTGCAATTTCGTCGAAATTTTTCCGCGTTTGGACGAACATCAGCGACGGAAATAATGCGGGGCCGCGTTTAACCCTGCGTGACTTGGATTTTTACGTCTGACCGCTACATTTATAGAAACCGCCTAAAGCGAGGGTAGCCATGCGTTTTTTGCGCAAAAGCCTGACTGGCCTGTTCTTAGTGTCGATGGCACTGGGACTTCTTGCCTATGCAGGGATCATGGTGCGTGACGCCGTTCAAGCCTATTTGGACGAGGAACCTCGCTCGCGCCCGGCGCGCGAACGGGTTTTTGCGGTGAATATGGTGCCTGTGGAATTCGGACCCGTGGTGCCGGAACTGTCGGCCTTTGGTGAGATTCACAGCCGCCGCACATTGGAATTGCGCGCGGCAGCAGGCGGGGCCTTGTTGTCACTGGATCCGGTTTTTGTTGAGGGTGGGCGTGTCGAGGCGGGGCAATTGTTGGCGCAGGTTGATCCGGCCCACGCGCAATCGACGCTTGACCGGGCCGAAAGCGATGTGCTGGACGCGCAGGCCGAACAGCGGGATGCGACGCGGGCGCTCGACATTGCCAAGGATGAGTTGAAGGCGGCGCAAGAGCAGGTTGGCCTGCGGGAACAGGCGCTTAAGCGGCAAAATGATCTCAAGGACCGTCGGGTCGGTACTGCGGCGGCGGTTGAAACGGCGGAGCTGGCGTTGTCATCTGCGACCCAGGCGGTGTTGACGCATCGCCGCGCGGTGGCCACAGCGGAATCGCGGATTGATCAGGCGGTGACCCGATTGCGCCGGGCCGATATTGCCAAGGAAGAGGCCGAGCGCCTATTGGTTGATACCGAAATTCGGGCCAAGTTTGCCGGGACATTGTCGGATGTGACGGTGGTGGCCGGACGGTTGGTGTCGGCGAATGAGCGTCTGGCACAACTGGTTGACCCGGAGCTGCTCGAGGTCGCATTTCGGGTGTCGACCCAGCAATATGCGCGGCTTTTGGACGAGAACGGCCGCTTGCGCGAGGCACCGGTGACGGTGACGTTGGATGTGTTTGGCACCAATATTTCGACCAGCGGTCAGCTGAGCCGCGAAGGTGCGGCGGTGGGCGAAGGGCAGACCGGGCGGCTTTTGTTTGCCGATCTGGAAGCGCCGCGCGGGTTTAAACCCGGTGATTTTGTGACGGTGAAGTTGCAAGAGCCCGAGCTGCGGCGCGTGGCGCGATTGCCGTCATCGGCGCTGAATGCGGCATCTGAGGTGCTGGCGATTAACGATGATAGCCGGTTGGAAGTGGTTCCGGTGACCTTGCTGAGGCGACAAGGCGATGATGTGTTGATCCGTTCGCGTGATTTAACGGGGCGCGAAGTTGTGGCGGAGCGCACGCCGCTTTTGGGGGCGGGGATTCGTGTCAAACCCATTCGTCGTGATGCCGATGCGGCAGATGCGGGCCCCGAAATGGTTGAACTCACGGATGAACGGCGCGCCAAAATCCGCGCTTTTGTTGAGGCCAATCAACGGATGCCAGCCGAAGCCAAGTCGCGGATCTTGGGCCAGCTCGAAAAACCGTCGGTGCCGATGCAGATGGTGGAACGCATTGAATCGCGGATGGGGGGCTAAGCCATGGCGCGACGGGTCACCAAGGCCGCGGGCGGCATTTTAAGCTACTTTACCCGTCACCCCACACTGGCCAATTTGGTGCTTGTGGTGCTGATCGCCGCCGGTCTGATGGCCGCGCCGAATATGCGGGCGCAGTTCTTTCCTGATGTGGTTCTGGATGATGTGACGGTGCGCGTCACGTGGGACGGTGCGGGTGCCGAGGATGTGGACGCTGCGATTGTGCAGGTGCTTGAGCCTGCGCTTTTGGCGGTCGAAGGGGTTGAACAATCGGGCGCGTCGTCAAGCGAAGGCAGTGCCGTTATTGCGCTGGAGTTTGAGCCTGGCTGGGACATGGCCCGTGCAGCGGATGATGTGCAATCAGCGGTCGATGCGGTGACAACATTGCCCGAAGACGCCGATGACCCCAAGGTTCGGCGGGCGGCCTGGCGCGACAGGGTCACCGATCTGGTGATCACCGGGCCAGTCGGCGTAGACCAATTGGCGCGGTTCTCGGATGAATTGGTGGTTCGGTTGTTTGCCGAAGGGGTGACCCGGACAACGATCCGGGGCCTTGCTGCGCCCGAAACCGTGATCGAGGTGCCATCGGCCAACTTGATCGCCTTTGACATAACGATGCGTGACATCGCAACGGCCATCGCCGCCGAGGTGGATACCGATCCGGCGGGCGATGTGGGCAGCGCAGGGGCACGGGTGCGCACCGGCGTCGAAAAACGCACAGCGCGCGATATTGGCGGGATTGCGTTACGCTCCTACGCGGATGGGTCCAAATTGACTGTGGCCGATGTGGCCCGGATTGAGGTCGAAGGAATCGACCGCCAGCGTAGTTATTTTGTCGGGAACAATCCGGCGATTTCGATCCGTGTCGACCGCACCGCCCAAGGTGACGCTATCGGAATTCAGCATGCGGTTCAGGACGTGGCGGATGAGTTCGAAGCCTCTCTGCCCGATGGCGTCCGCATTGATCTGATCCGCACGCGGGCTGAGGCGATTTCGGGGCGGCTTGATATCTTGCTCGATAATGGGTTGACCGGGTTGGCCATGGTTGTTGCGCTGTTGTTCTTGTTCCTCAATGCGCGCACCGCTCTTTGGGTCGCGGCGGGCATTCCCACCGCGATGCTGGCGGCCTTGGCGTTGATGTATCTGTCGGGGCTGACGATCAACATGATCTCTCTCTTTGCGCTGATTATCACGCTTGGGATTGTCGTGGATGACGCGATTGTGGTGGGCGAGCATTCCGACCATCTGTCGAAACGTGGCCTGAGCCCCTACGAAGCGGCGGAAACTGCGGCGCGGCGCATGGCGTTGCCGGTGTTTTCCGCAACCCTGACCACGGTGATTGCGTTTTTCGGGCTGACGGCGATTGGTGGTCGGTTTGGCGATATGATCGCCGATATTCCCTTTACCGTGATTGTGGTCTTGCTGGCTTCGCTGGTCGAATGCTTTTTGATTTTGCCGCATCACATGGCCCAAGCTCTCAAACATTCGGCGCAAGAGCATTGGTATGATTGGCCGTCACGGATTGTGGATCGTGGATTTTGTTTTGTGCGCGACCGGTTGTTCCGCCCGTTTATGCGTGTGATTGTGGCGGCCCGTTATGTGGTGATTGCCGGGGCGGTTGTTGCCTTGGCGAGCCAAGTGGTTTTGCTCATTAGCGGAGATGTGCAATGGCGCTTTTTCAACGCGCCTGAACGCGCTTCGGTCACCGGGAACTTTGCCATGGCTCCGGGGGCGACACGGGCGGATTCGCTGGAACAAATGCGGATGTTCCAAGTGGCGACAGAAGAGCTTGCTGCGGAATACGAAGAGAAACACGGCCGCAACCCGCTGCTTTATGTCGTGGCAGAAGTTGGTGGTAATTCGGGGCGCGGATTGCGTGGGGCGGACACCAAGGATTTGGATCAGCTGGGCGGCATTTCGATAGAATTGATTGATGCAGACCTGCGCCCCTATTCAAGCTTTTCCTTTGTCGGAGAGCTGCAAGACCGCGTGCCGCGCCATCCGCTTGTTGAAACGCTGACATTTCGCGGTTGGCGATCCGGGCCCGGTGGCGACGCGCTGGATGTTGAGTTTTATGGTGCGTCTTCAGAGGTGCTCAAGGCGGCGTCAGAGGATTTACAAACCGCCGTCGCACAGTTTTCCGAGATTTCGGCGGTCGAAGACAATCTGGCCTATGACAAAGAAGAGCTGATCCTTGAGCTGACCGCACAAGGCAAGGCGCTTGGTTTTGAAATTGATGGGCTGGGGCGGGTGTTGCGCGACCGGCTGGGCGGGATCGAAGCGGCGACATATCCAGACGGGCCGCGCAGTGCTGCGATCCGGGTGGAACTTCCGACCGGTGAGCTCACGGCGGATTTTCTGGAGAGATCTCGGATGCGGACGCCCGAAGGTGCCTATGTGCCGCTGGCCGATATTGTCAGTGTTGAACGGCGCACCGGGTTTTCGACGGTCCGGCGTGAAAATGGCATTCGGGTGATTTCTGTCACCGGGGATTTGTCAGAAGACGATCCGGCCCGCGCGACCGAGATCATAACGATTTTACAAGACGAAATCCTGCCCGCCATCGCGACAGAGCGACAGGTTGAATACAATATTTCGGGTCTGAGCGAGCAGGAAAACGATTTTCTCAATGATGCCAGAAACGGCCTGATCTTGGTTCTTTTGGGGATTTATCTGGTTTTGTCCTGGGTCTTTGCCAGCTGGACGCGGCCTTTGGTGGTGATGGCGATTATTCCGTTTGGACTGGTTGGCACCATCTATGGGCACGCCTATTGGGATGTCCCGCTCAGCATGTTTACCGTGGTTGGGTTGTTGGGAATGACCGGGATTATTATCAACGATTCCATTGTTTTGGTGACCCAGATTGATGAATACGCCGCCGATCGCGGCCTTGTTCCGTCAATCATTGACGGCGTGGCAGACCGCTTGAGACCGGTGTTTTTGACCACCGCCACAACGGTTTTGGGCCTTGCGCCGCTTTTGACGGAACGTTCGGCGCAGGCGCAGTTTTTGAAACCGACGGTGATCACCTTGGTTTATGGCTTGGGCTTTGGGATGATTTTGGTTTTGTTGGTGGTGCCGGCCTTGGTGGCGATCCAGCATGATGTGGCCCGCTATGTGGCGGCGCTGAAACGCGGGCTGCGGTTTCGCGGCATGGCGATTCGGCTTTGGATGCTGTTGGGGATGGCCGGGGTGCTGGCCTGGTTGGCCGCAACATTGGGGCACACGGCGGTGTATGGCGGATTGCCTGCGCAGCTGGCGCAAGGGCCGCTGGCTCAGATGGCCCCGAACATTGCGGCCTTTGGCTTGTTTGTGCTCGGGGTTGGGGTGCTGAGCCTGGTGTTTTACGTGTTGGGTGGTGTTGGCATCGGCGTCAAACGGATGATGCGCAGCTAAGGTCGCGCCCTAGCCGTCACAGCCGCGAATATCGACCGGCATGGAGCCACCCAAAACCGTGATTCTCAAACGTGAGCGATCCAGCGCAAAAGCGTCGCCGTTCATATGGGCCATTTGCGCCTCGGCCATAAGGCGGCTGCCTTCCCACCATGTTTTTGGTTCACCGACCCAGATTTCGGGGTTGGCGGTTTCGATCACGGTTTCTTCGCGGCCTGTTCCCTTGGGCATGGCGATTTGTGCCCGGACTGTCAGCCCGCTGGTCGCGGGGGAGACCGAACAAGACACGTTCGAAACGCCCGCATCTTCGGCACCATAGGGCTCATCCGCGAGGGCGGCGGCGATGGTTGGGTCTGGTTTGGTTTGGGCGGCAGGCAAGACAGCTTCGACGCGGACACGGTGCGGCAAGCAGACCTCTTTGCAGATGCCAATGTCGATGACGCCTTTCAGACGAGTGTCGCCAGACTTGTTCAGCTGAACGCGCAGAGGCAATGTGACTGAGCCGGAATAGCCGACCGAGCGCATGCCAGATTGGTGAAACACCTCGGGGGCGGGCCAATGCACACGGACACTTTGGGTGCCTTTGGCGCGTTTCCAGCGGAATTGTGGCGGAATGCCCGCGTCACCCGGCGCACGCCAGTAGGTTTTCCAACCGGGGGCGAGCTCAAGATGAAGCGCGGCCATATGGGAACCATCGGCCATACGCCAGCCGGGGCGCAGCTCAGCCCGGATGACATTTTCATAGCTTTCCGCAGCTGTGAGCGACGGCGTGATCATTGCCGCCATCATGGGGGCCATCATGGGGGCGATCAGGCCGGCAAGTGTGCGACCACAGGAGTGAAAATTGGGGCGGGCAATGGACAAGGCAGAGGTTTTCATTCCTTTGACATGGGGGTTTTTGCGGCGAAATGAAAGTCACATTCCAGCGATAGGATGCGTGATGCGCCTGATGGTTGTAAGGGGTGCATGCGGCACCTGTTCCCCTTGCGCCGTGGCCGTTGTCGGGCCATGCTGAGGGATATCTACTTGGAAAGGCCCGCGATGACGTTGAAAGACGTGACATCCCCGACGAACCTGACCGGGCATATGCTTATCGCGATGCCAGGCATGGGAGACCCCCGTTTCGATCTTAGCGTTGTGTTTATGTGTGATCATTCTGACGACGGCGCGATGGGGTTGATCATCAACAAATCCAGCGATGAGTTGGACATGCCGACTCTGCTGTCGCAGTTGTCGATTGATATGAAGGCCGATCTTGCGGACCATCAGGTGCACTTTGGTGGACCGGTCGAGATGGGGCGCGGATTTGTGCTTCATACGCCTGATTACAAATCGCTGGTGACCACCGTCGAGGTGCGTGACGATATCCATATGACCGCCACGCAAGACATCCTTGAGGATTTGGGTGCTGGCGAGGGGCCGAACAAGTGGATAATGGCGCTGGGCTATGCGGGTTGGGGGCCGGGGCAGCTTGAGGGCGAAATCGCCGCAAATGGTTGGCTGGTTTGCGAATCCGAGCCGAGCATCGTGTTTGATCGGCCAGATGGTGAGAAATGGAGTGCTGCGCTTGAGACATTGGGCGTTGGGGCCTTGGCCCTATCGGCCGAGGGTGGCCGTGCATGAGTGTTCACAAGGGTGCCGTGCCACGCCAAAACAAACGTCTCAACGTCAAGGGCTTATGAAATCTATGACACTTCCTGACATTTGGTCGAGCATCCGTATCGCTTGGAACCCGGACAATGCACCGTCTGATACGGCCATCGAAAACGCGACGCGCTTGCTTGGGATGATCAAGGGGGCCGGCAAGGGAGGCGGGCCGGATTGGGCCGGGCGCGGAGATTGGCCCACTGTGTGCCTGAATTGGACAGAGGCCAAGGTTGAGATCGAAGTCTATGACGACATGTTTCAGCTTTGCCAGTTCGATCCTGAGGATCATGCGTCAATCCGGGTGATCGACTATGAGGCAACGCCGGATGGCATGGTTGATCTGGTCGCAGCGCTTCGCTTTAGCGATCAGCTGCAGCCCGGTTAAGCCGGTCATTTATCGCGGTGCCCATGCCGGTGTCGGGAATGGGCGACACGGCGATTGTCGGGGTGCCGCGTGCATCCAACTGGTGCAGATATTCAAACAGATTGGCCGCCGCTTCGGTCAAATCGGCGCTGGGTGACAGGTTGAGATCGCATTCAACAGTGCCAAAACCAAGACGGGACTCGCCGTCACGCCATTCGGTTGCATTGAGACGCACCTGAGCGCGCGGCGCGTAATGCGATTTGATCTGACCGGGGGCCGAGATGGCGGCGGCTTCGTCGCGGGTGGCAACGGGTTTGCCAAGCACTTGGGCCAGTTCGGCGCGGGTCACGCCGCCCGGCCGCAGCAAGATGGGCGCGCCGACAAGGCCAAGGATCGTTGATTCGAGACCGACCGAGCACGCGCCGCCATCCAGCACCGCGTCGATTCGGCCCGTTAGGTCATTTTGGACATGGACGGCACGGGTCGGGCTGATGTGACCTGACGTATTTGCCGAGGGTGCCGCCACCGGGCCACCAAATTCCGCCAAAAGATCTTGCGCCAAAGGCGCGGCTGGAATGCGCACGGCCAAGGTCTCAAGACCGGCTGTGACCAGTTTGGACACGCCAGCATCGGGGCGGATCGGCAGAACCAAGGTTAAAGGGCCGGTCCAAAACGCGCGGGCGACCAGATCGGCGGCATCGGACCATATAACAAGGCGTTTGACCGCCTCGACCGAGGGCAAATGCACAATCAAAGGGTTGAAACTTGGGCGGCCCTTGGCCTCGTAAATGCGGGCGACGGCACGGTCATTGCACGCATCCGCACCCAGACCATAAACCGTCTCAGTCGGAAAGGCGACAAGGCCACCCTGAGCGAGGATTTCGGCGGCGCGGCTCAGGTCTTGGGCGCTTTGGCCAAGCCGCTCGGTGGGGATATTTGCCATCGTGGCCCTCATGTCCGTGACGCCGCGTTTCGGTTGAAGGCGGCGGCAGGCCAATTCATTTTGATTGTCGACACCTTTAGCTACAAGAGCGCTTGGCCAATGCCAAGCCATACGGGAGGCCCCATGACATACCGTGCCCCGCTGGATGATTTTCGTCTGCTGCTCAACCACGTTGTTGGTTTTGATGCGGTGGCTGGAACCGACCGTTTTGCAGATGCCACCACGGAGACGGTTGAGGCGATTCTGACCGAAGCGGCCAAGATGTGCGAAGAGGTGCTGGCCCCGTTGAATGCCAACGGTGATCTGGACCCGGCGGTGTTGGAGAACGGCAAATTGCGTTCGTCCAAAGGTTTTGCCGAAGGGTATGGTGCGATTGCGGATGGTGGCTGGGTCGCGGTGTCGGCTGACCCGGAATATGGCGGCATGGGCCTTCCAATGACGGTGACCAGCGCGGTGAATGACATGATGGTGTCGTCCTGCATGGCGCTGCATCTGAACCCGCTGATGACACAGGGCCAGATCGAAGCGCTGGAGCATCATGCCAGTGATGAAATCAAGGCGCTGTATCTGCCCAAGCTGGTGACAGGCGAATGGGCCGGGACAATGAACCTGACCGAACCGCAGGCCGGATCTGATGTTGGGGCCTTGTCGTCGAAGGCCGAGCCAAACGGCGACGGCACCTATAACGTCACCGGGCAAAAGATTTTCATCAGCTGGGGTGACAATGATTTCACCGAGAATGTGTGCCATCTGGTGCTGGCGCGCTTGCCCGATGGGGTGCCGGGAACCAAGGGGATCAGCCTGTTTTTGGTGCCGCGCCATATTCCCGATGCGGATGGCAAACCGGGTGTCGCCAATAGCCTCAAGGTGGTGAGCCTTGAGCATAAGCTGGGCCTGCATGGCAGCCCGACCTGTGTGATGTCTTTTGAAGGTGCAAAAGGCTGGCTGATTGGCCACGAGCATGACGGGATGCGGGCAATGTTCACGATGATGAACAACGCGCGTCTGGGTGTTGGGGTGCAGGGCGTCGGTATCGCCGAGCGCGCCTATCAGCAGGCGTTGGCCTATGCCAATGAACGCAAACAAGGCCGCAGCGCTGAGGGCACGATTATCGGTCATGCGGATGTGCGCCGGATGCTGGCGACGATGAAGGCCGATACATTCGCAGCGCGTGCGATTGCGCTGTCATTGGCGGTGGCGATTGACATGGGCAACGCAACCGGTGACGCGGAATGGCAGGCGCGAGCGGCGTTTTTGACCCCGATCGCCAAGGCCTTTGGCACTGATACCGGGAGTGCAGTGGCCAATATGGGGCTGCAAGTGCATGGCGGCATGGGATTTATTGAGGAAACCGGCGCGGCGCAATATGTGCGCGACGTGCGGGTGACGTCGATCTACGAAGGTACCAACGGCATTCAGGCGATGGATTTGGTTGGCCGCAAATTGATGGATGGCGGAGAGGCGGCATATCGTTTGCTTGATGAAATCGAAGCCTTTGCCGAAGGCGCGCGGGCGGCGATGCCAGAACTGGCCGAACCGGTTTGGCAGGCGTCCGAGAACCTGCGCGAAACCACTGAGGCCCTGGTTGCGCGCGACATGACGGATAGGTTCGCGGTTGCGGTGCCTTTCCTGAGCGGGTTTGCGCGGGTTTTGGGCGGGTATTTCCACCTATGTGCCGCGATGGCCAAACCGGACGGGGCCGAAGCGAAATTGGCACGGTTCTATATCACTCGGATGTTGCCAGAGCACGGCGGATTGCTGGCGCATGCCCGCGAAGGGGCAACCGATCTGATGGCTATTTCGCCCAGCGATCTGGCGGTGTAAGGGAGCAGTATGACAGATGTGATCCGCTACCCGTTTGAAACGCCGCCCGCACCGGGTGAGGCCATTGAAGTTGCTGACGGGGTGTTGTGGCTGCGCCAGCCGCTGCCGATGAAGCTTGATCACGTTAATCTCTATGCGCTGGATGATGGCGACGGCTGGACCATTGTCGACACGGGGTTCAGCACCCGCAAATCACGCCAGATTTGGCAAGATACGCTGGCTGGGCCGCTTAAGGGCAAGCCGGTGCGCCGGGTCATTGGCACGCATCATCACCCGGATCACATCGGGCTAGCCGGATGGTTCCAAAAGGAACATGGGGCCGAGTTGGTGATGACACGCACCGGGTGGTTGATGGCGCGGATGTTGCAACTGGATGTCCAGGAGTTACCGACCGAAGAGACCGTAACCTATTGGAAATGCTGCGGTATGGAGGCCGGGGAGCTGGCTGAACGACAGGCGGGGCGACCGTTCAACTTTGCCGATTGCGTCTATGAGATGCCGCTGGGTTTTACCCGGATCAAGCAGGATGACGTGATCCGGGTGGGCGGGCGCGACTGGGACGTGCACATTGGCAATGGTCACGCACCTGAGCACGCAACGCTGTGGTCGCGTGATTGCGACCTGGTCTTGGCGGGGGATCAAATCCTACCGTCGATCAGCTCTAATCTCGGGGTCTATGCCACACAACCCGAGGCCGATCCGGTGGGCGAATGGCTCGAGTCTTGTGAACGATTGTCGAAACTGGCGCGGCCCGAGCATCTGGCGCTGGGCGGGCATAAATTGCCCTTTACCGGCGTGCCGCAGCGGATGCGGCAGCTTATTGACAACCATCATGGTGCGCTGGACCGGCTGGTGACACATCTGGACACGCCGAAATCGGCGGGTGAGTGTTTTATTCCGCTGTTTAGGCGCAATATCAGCGGCGGTGAATATGGGTTGGCCTTGGTCGAAGCCATGGCACATTGCCTGCATCTTTGGCACGACGGCCGGGCGACACGCAGCCTTAGAGAGGATGGGGCTTGGGTCTTTGAGGCCACTTAACCTGCATCTGATACTTACAAAAAGTTGATCGGGTCTGGCATCTATTGTGATTCTTTGCCACTCAGGGATGTGAGACAGTTTCCGAGCGGTGTCTTTGCCGCCAGTGAGGGGATTTTATGACCGACCCAATTGCCACCGCAGCCGAAGCCCATGAGGCCGATGCCATACCACGCCGGATAGAGGTTCATACCGAAGGCGGGGCCATGCAGACGGATGATCTTCCCGATGCGGTGACGCAAAAACCGGTCAAACAGAAAAGCCCGGCGGAATGGGCCTATGAACGGCTGATTCTCTATATTCAGAACTTCGAAAAGCAGCTCGACAATGAACATGAAGTTGCCATGGGCTTTGCGGGCGGCGATGCCGGTGTTTTGCGGATCGAAGGCCTGGGCTTTTTCGACCCCGACATCGTGACTTTTTATGGAACTGATCCGACCGGCGCACGGACGCAGCTGATCCAACATGTAAGCCAGCTTAGCGTTATTTTGCGGGCGCTGCCCAAATCCGCCAAAGAAGACAACAGCCCACCGCGGCGGATCGGATTTCAATTGGCAAGCGAGTTGGGCAACAAGTGAGCCGCGACAACTGCGCAGTTTTGCACCGGTGACAGATCGGCAAAAATGCGCTAACTCCGGCTGGAAACGCTTAGAATACACGACAAGAATAGGACGACACACATGGCCGAACATAAGCATGGCAGCATGGATATCTCTGTGCAGGAAAAAACCTTTGATGGTTTCATCAATTTCACCATTCGCAGCTTGATGGCGATCTTTGTGATTGTTGTCATTTTGATCTTGTTTGGTGCCTAAGGCGCATTTTGTTCAATAGTATGAGGGAGAAGCTAATGGGACTGCGTTCCTTGGCATTGATTGTATTGGCCGCGCTGTCGCTCGCAGGCTGTGCGACTGATAAGGGGTTTCCTGACGCCTCTCCTGAACAAGCGTCCAAGGCGGCCTATGTGCATAATGGCCCGCCCGCGCTAACGCTTTATACGATGATTTCCAACAGTTCTGGGTCAGGGGCGCATACCAGCCTGATGATCAACGGAAATCAGCGGGTCGTTTTTGATCCGGCTGGATCTGTGCGCATGGCGCATATGCCCGAGATCAATGACGTGCTGTATGGAATTACGCCGCGCATCAAGGATTTCTACGAACGTGCCCACGCGCGCAACACCTATCACGTGCGCATTCAGCGCATTGAGGTCTCTGCTGAGGTTGCGCAAAAGGCCATTCGGCTCGCGCAAGCGGCAGGTCCGGTTCCATCTGCACAATGCGCCGCATCGACAGCGCGGATTTTGTCGCAATTGCCGGGCTTTGAGAGCATCAAAGGTACGTGGTTTCCAAACAACCTAGCGGACCAATTGGCGACTATTCCGGGTGTCAGCGAACGCATTTTGCGTGAAAATGATGCCGATGACAAAGCGATCGCCATTCGTGAGTTTGAAGAAGAGCTGGCTCAGGAAGGCCAGTAAGCTGCAGCGATCATCACGGCGGCCCCGGTTGCGAGGGCCCCGTAAACGCTTTTGCTAAAGTACCCCACAAGAACAGCTGACACGGCCGCGATCAGGCGGATCGGGTCGGTGTGTCCGCCGGTGGCAGCGGGCCAAACCACCAGAGGTGTGACCAAAGCCGTCAACACGGCCACAGCGGTATAGCGCAGGTGACGGGTGATCCAATCGGGCATGACACGATCACCAACCAACCCCAAAAACAAGAAGCGTAGCCCAAAGGAACCAATGGCCAGCGCGATGATGACAATCCACAACTCGGTTTTGTCGATCATGCCAGCCCCTCTTGCTTGTCTTGTCGGCGTTCCAGCTCAGCCCCGGTGATCATGCCGCCGAGCGCTGCAAAAATCAGGCCAAGGTTAAACGGCACCCAAACCAGCGCCAAAGCAAGCAGGCAGGACACCAGCGCCGCACCTTTGTGCGCCTGTGTTTTGAGGGTCGGCGCGATCATGGCGATAAAGGCAATGGGCAGCGCGAAGTCGAGGCCGTTCTCAGACGGGATTGATGCGCCCAGCCAAGCCCCCAACCCGGCGCACAGATACCAGAGCGGGCAGACTGGGGTCATGACACCAAGGAAATATGCGAATTTCTGATCGACGGTTTCTTTGGGGTGCTTTTCGTAATCCAGAGCGGAGGCCGCATAGGTTACGTCGACGATGAAATAGGCGGCGATGACCCGTTTCCAAAGCGGCAAAGGCCCCAAATAGGGCACCAAAGCCGCCGAATACATCGCCATGCGCAGATTGACGATGAGCGCCGAGGCGATGACCACCACCAAGGGTGCGTTTTCGTTCATCAATTGCAGCGCGGCAAACTGGGCGGTTCCTGCGATCACCGCGATCGAAAATGCGACGGTTTCAAACACTGACAGGCCCGATTCCGTTGCCAATACCCCGAACAGCGTCGCGAATGGCGCGATCATTAGGAAGAAGGGCAATCCGTCACGAAAGCCTCTCCAATAGCTTGACATCACATCGCTCTGCGCCATGACTTACCCCCAGCCCTAGACCCATAGCCGTAGCCAAGGCCCGAGACATATGCAATTGCCCAAAAACGATTATCTCATCGCGCCAGATCCCAGCGCCGCGCGTTTGACGCGGGCTGTGTCGGGGACAGATCACACCGGCGCGCCGGTCGATGTGTCGGTGGTCGAAGAACGCCCCTTGACGATCTACCTGAACCGGCAAGAGATCGTGACGGCGATGACGATTGGCGACTACCCCGAATATCTGGCGCTGGGGTTTTTGCGCAATCAGGGGATGCTTGGCGATAGCGAGGACATCACCGGCGTTGATTATGACGAAGAGCTTGAGGTTGTTGTGGTGCGCACGGCGTCCGAAACGACCTACGAAGAAAAACTTCAGAAAAAGACCCGCACAAGTGGCTGCGCGGTTGGCACGGTGTTTGGCGATATGATGGAAGGGTTGGATCAGGTTGAACTGCCTGCATCCGAGCTCCGGACCTCGTGGCTGTATGCACTGGCGCAGCGGATCAACACCACGCCGTCTTTGTACCTTGAGGCCGGGGCGATCCATGGCACGGTGCTCTGTCAGGGTGATAGGCCCTTGGTCTATATGGAAGATGTCGGGCGCCATAACGCGGTTGATAAGATCGCCGGTTGGATGCTGTCCGAAGGCGTCTTAGGCGGTGACAAGATGCTTTATACCACCGGGCGGCTGACCTCGGAGATGGTGATCAAAGCGGCGCTGATGGGCATTCCGGTGCTGGCGTCCCGGTCTGGCTTTACCGCATGGGGCGTTGAAATCGCCCGTCAAGTCGGCATGACCTGCATCGGCCGGATGCGCGGCAAACGCTTTGTGTGTTTGAGCGGAGAGGAACGCCTTGTCCGCGATATCGACCCTGATAGCGTTCCTGAAGAGGCCAAGAAGTCACGGCGGAAGGCGTCGGAATGAACCCCGAAGCCGTAAAATGGGTTCTTGTTGGGTTTTCACTCTTTGTTGGGGTGATGGTGTGGGGCCTTACCTGCTTTTGGAGATCATGGTCCGGTTTGTCACGTTACTTCATCGAAATGCAAAACACCCCGTTGGAAAAGCTGCGGGTTTTGGGTTGGATCGATGCTAACCCGATGAACATCTACCATAGCGGGCGTTTGAGTGGTGTCGGAAACGGATGGGCATTTCGGGTGCTTTTGCTGCGACTCTTGATTTGGGGCCATCCACCGGCGGTGCCTCACAGCCCTGCGGCAACAGGCGCATTGCGACAGTTTCGACTCTGGTCCTTTCTTAGAACCCTTCCGGTTTTGACTTTTCTCATTGTCATCATTGCCGCAATTGGCATCAGTGGTAATTGGTTGGCACTGCCATTTTTCATTGGCTGCCTTGTCTCATTGATTGTCGCATCCCCTTGGCCGAAGGAAATTGAATGAAACAACCCGTTGGAATGATCCTTGCTGGTGGTCAGGCGACCCGGATGGGTGGTGGTGACAAGGGGTTGCTGCCACTTGGTGGGCAGACGCTTTTGGATCGGGTGATTGAGCGGATTGAACCACAGGTGGCGGGGTTGGCGTTGAATGCCAATGGCGATGCGGTGCGGTTTGATCGCTTCCGATTGCCGGTTGTGCCCGATAGCATCGCCGAATTTCCCGGCCCTCTTGCCGGGGTTCTGGCCGGGATGGATTGGGCCGCGTCGCGCGGGGCCGATACGGTTGTGACGGTCGCCGCCGACACGCCGTTTTTCCCCGGTGATCTGGTGCCGCAATTGTTGCTGGCCGCGGATGGGCAAGAGCACCCGTTGGTTATGGCCACCACTCCGCGCGGCGAAGGTAAAGTGCTAAAATCCGGCGGTGGGCGCAAGGTAAACCGGCACCCGACCTTTGGCATTTGGCCGGTTGCACTGCGCGATGATCTGCGCGCAGCGTTAAACGATGGGCTGCGCAAAGTGGTGCTTTGGACCGACAAACATGATGGCCGCGAGGCGCTGTTTCCGGTGCACAGATTTGATCCGTTTTTCAACGTCAATACGCCCGAAGATTTGGCGGTGGCCGAAGGGTTTTTGACATGAGAGTGTTTGGCGTCACCGGATGGAAGAATGCGGGCAAGACCGGGTTGATGGAGCGGCTGGTGTCCGAGATCACAGCACGCGGGTTTTCGGTAAGCACGGTCAAGCATGCCCATCACGCCTTTGACGTCGATCACGAGGGGCGCGACAGTTACCGGCACCGCGCGGCGGGCGCGCAGGAGGTGATGCTGGCCTCGGGCGTGCGTGTGGCGCAGATGACCGAATTGCGTGGCGATGCAGAACCGCCCTTGGATGCGCTTTTGGCGCGGCTCAAACCCGTCGATCTGGTGTTGATCGAAGGGTATAAACGCGAGGGGCATCCCAAGATTGAGGCGTTTCGAGAGGTAGCGGGACATGATTTGATTGCGCCCAAGGATGCGACGATCAAGGCGGTGGCGTCGGATGTCACGTTGGACGTGGACCGACCGGTTTTTGATTTAGATGACACAGCGGCGATTGCGGATTTTGTTTTGCGCTCTGTTGGGTTGATCGAGGATACGCCGCAACCGACATCCGCTTTAAAACCTCCGCCGTTGAAAAACGACTGTTTTGCGCTGCCTCCCGGTGTGAATTGGACGCCGGTTGATGAAGCGTTGGAGGCACTGCGGGATCGGTTGAAACCCGTTGTTGGGCAAGAGGTTGTGCCACTGATGCAGGCTGCTGGCCGAGTTTTGGCCGTGGATTTGGTGGCGAAACGATCCAACCCGCCGCTGCCAAATACCGCCGTGGATGGCTATGGCTTTGCCGGTGGGGTCCCGGGTGAGGCGGTCTTTCCCTTGGTCGAAGGCCGGGCTGCGGCGGGAGTGCCGTTTCAAGGCATAGTGCCTGCTGGTCATGCCATCCGCGTGTTGACCGGCGCGGCACTTCCCGACGGCGTGGACACCGTTGTGCTCGAGGAAGATTGCGCGATCAGCGATACGCAAATTGCGTTCAACGGCCCGGTCAAACAGGGGGCGAACACCCGCAAGGCAGGTGAGGACATGGCCGAGGGTGACATCGCGTTGCCCATTGGCCGGGTGTTGACCCCAGCGGATTTGGCCTTGGCCGCGGCAATTGGGTTTGGCGCGTTGCCGGTATATCGCCCGCTGCGCGTTGGGGTTTTGTCGACCGGGGATGAATTGGTTGAACCGGGACAAGAGGCCCAACCGGGGCAAATCTTTGATGCCAATCGCCCGATGCTTTTGGCGGCGATTGCGCGATTTGGCTATGAGGCCGTTGATCTTGGTCGGGTGGCTGATAGCCGGGAGGCTTTGCGGGGTCAGTTGGACGACGCAGCGGCCAAGGTGGACGTTATCTTGACCTCCGGCGGGGCATCCGCGGGCGATGAGGATCATGTTTCGGCGTTGTTGCGAGAAAGCGGAGCCTTGGCGGAATGGCGGATTGCATTGAAGCCGGGTCGGCCTTTGGCGCTTGGGATATGGGGCGGGGTGCCGGTGTTTGGCCTGCCGGGGAACCCGGTTGCCGCCTTTGTCTGTACCTTGATATTTGCACGCCCGTCGTTGTCTGTTTTGGCCGGGAGCGGTTGGCGCAAGCCTGCGTATTTTGATCTGCCAGCGGCGTTTGCCAAGCGCAAGAAACCGGGGCGGCGTGAGTATCTGCGCGCGCGTATGCGGGATGGCCGGGCCGAAGTGTTCAAGTCTGAGGGATCGGGGCGCGTGTCTGGCCTGAGCTGGGGCGAAGGGTTGGTCGAGCTTGGCGATGAGGCGCGTGATATAGCCGAGGGCGACTTGGTTCGGTTCTATCCATATGGTAGCTTTAGCCTGTAAACTTGTGAGTGGAGAGTAGTCGGTGACCCATGTTTTACCGTCGCAGCGGCGTAGTTTTCTGACGTATACCGGCATGGAAACCTATCTGCTGTATTCCAAAGGGCTTGATCTTCCGGGGTTTGCGATCTTCCCGCTGTTGGAAACCGACGAAGGGCGCAGCCAATTGCGCCAGATTTATAGCCGCCAGTTGTTGATCACCAGTTCGCTTGGGCTTGGCTCGATCCTCGAGGCCCCAACGTGGACGGCACATCGGGATCGTGGCGGCGCGCTTGGCTATTCACCGCAAAGATTGCGCGAGCTGAGCATTCAGGCGATTGGCCTGATTGAGGATATTCGCAGCGCCTATCAGGACGAAGATCACCAAGATCGGTTCGACACGCCCTGTTTGCTCAGTGCGAATATCGGGCCGCGCGGTGATGCCTATGCCCCCAGCGATCAAATGAGCGCGAAAGCCGCTGAGTTTTATCACCTTGAGCAGATTTCGGCTTTGTCCCAGACAAATCTGGATTTGGTGACGGCCTATACAATCGGCTATCCGAACGAGGCCGTCGGTATCGTTAACGCCGCCATGTCGTTGGATCTGCCGGTGGTGATTTCGTTTACTGTTGAGCTTGATGGAAAGTTGCTTTGCGGCATGTCTTTGGCGGATGCCATTGCCGAGGTGGACAAGCAAACCAACAGCTATGCCAGCTATTTTATGGTGAATTGCGCCCATCCCGACCATTTTGGAGATGTGCTGCGCGCTGGGGTTTGCCCGGAGCGGCTTCAAGGGATTGTCGCCAATGCGTCGCGCTGTAGCCACGCCGAGCTTGAGACCGCTGAAACGCTTGATTCCGGCGATCCGACTGAATTGGCGCGGCAGTTGTCGGCGTTTAAGCTCGCCAATGATCAGATCACCGTTTTAGGCGGCTGTTGTGGCACCGATATGAGCCATCTGATTGATATAGGAATGCGAATGCGGTCGATCGACAATAGCGCTTGAGCGCGCAGGTCAGTCAAACGTGCCAGCAACACGTCCCAAAAGCATAAAGGCGCGCGAGGTGCGGGTGCCTGCCAGTTCCTGAAGTTCGGCGTCACTGGCATGTTGTTCGAATTGAACGATATTTTGATCGTATCGGCGCAGGAAATGATGCGCGGCATCGCGGAAAATCGGATCTTGTTTCATGCGCCCGGCAGTGAGGGCCAGCGATGAACGATCACGGACGCCCCCCAAGGCGGCAACTTCGCGGCCCCGTTTGCCATGGGCAAAGGCGCGCCACACTTCAGGGCGGGCGAGATCGGGGCGCAGGTCATCCATGTAGATGCCGTCTTGGCTCATCAGGGTCAAAACATCCTGCGCGGCTTGGATCAGCTGCGCGGCCTGACGATCTTTGAGAGCACGACGCAGGGCGGCAAAACCTTCGGTATCATCGGCGGTTTCGGGGAAGTGCAGGGCGCGGATGAAGTCTTCGTTCGAAAGCGGAGGACGGTGCGCTTCGGCAGGGGTGCCAAGCGACAGGGCGGGCTGATCTTCTTCGACAGGCGGGTTTGGCTCGGGCGCGATTTGCTGAACAGGATCGGCCTGACGCATGCCGACAAGCATCGCCAGAGTGGTTTCCTGGTTCTTCTGAGTGCTGGCGATTTCGTCGAGGCGTTTCAGCACCGCAGGGTGGGGCGTTTCGTTGCGGCCGGTCTGGGCTTGGTTGACATAGGCCTGACGGATCGCATCAATCGCGGCGGCCAAACGGGCGCTTTCTTCGCGCATCACACGGGTTGAGCGGACCGTCATCGCGGCGACCCAAATCAAGGCAACCGGCATCATAATGACCATTGCCTTGAGCAAAAAGCTCATGCCTTGGGATTCGCTTGGTTCGCCGGTCAGGAAATAGCTGCCCGACAAGAGCAGCCACACGATAGTGGCCGCCAGCGCCGCCATTTCGATCGAGGTGATCCCCGATACGGCGGTGCGGTCATACAGACCAGCAGGGGTCGGGCGGGCTTCTTTACGGTCGGCCATGCTGCTTTGGCTACTTAAAAACGACGTCGAGGATTTCGTAGGACTTGACCCCACCGGGGGTGCGCACTTCGACGCTGTCGCCTTCTTCTTTGCCGATCAGGCCGCGCGCGATAGGAGATTTGACGTTGAGCAAGCTCTTTTCAATATTGGCCTCGTGTTCGCCCACGATCTGCCACGTCTTTTCTTCGTCGGTGTCTTCGTCAACCAAGGTCACGGTTGCCCCAAATTTGATCGAGCCGGACAAGGTGGTGGGATCAATCACTTCGGCAAGCGAGATCACGCCTTCAAGTTCTTTGATGCGGCCTTCGATAAAGCCCTGCTTTTCCCGCGCAGAATGGTATTCGGCATTTTCTTTCAGATCGCCCAGCTCACGTGCTTCGGCGATGGCCTGAATGATGGTCGGGCGCTCAACGGATTTGAGCTGTTTGAGTTCGGTTTCCAAATCGGTGAAACCGGCGCGGGTCATCGGGAACTTGTCCATCTCGTACTATCCGTTCTTCTTATTCGTGTTGGGCGGGCGGTCCCATGGGCCCATCCCCGTATCGGCCACAATGTGCGTATGCCCCGGTGCATTGCAACAGGACAATGATAAAGTCCAGCAAAAGGCGGCGTTTTACTGCCCGTCGGCGTTTGTTGGCTAGAGTTCCGGGCAGCCGGTGCCGCCAATTCCATCTTCGCCTGACTGACACGGATCAATAGATTCCATCACAACGGGTTCAGCTTGGGGGGCAGGCGAGGGCGCTTTGAGCTGATCTAATGGCGCGGAACAGGCCGCCAGGCCAAGCGCCAAGAGGAACGCAAAAAAGAGTCGGGTCATTGGCGGGCAACCTTGGTTGAGAAGAAATAGGCCCCGGCGCGAAAGCGATGAGTGCCGGTGTTGTCGTTTTGGGCTTTCATCGCGCTGGCCTGGGTGTTGAGGTCGGTCAAGAGCGCGGTTTGACCCGTCTGGTAGGCTGTATCAAGCGCGTCGATCTGTGTTTGGGTGAGGCCGGTGTAATGCACTGCCCGTTCAAAATGGGCCGGGTCAGCGCCCAGCACGTTTTCGCAGGCGGCCATCAGGTGATCCCCGGTGTTTTCGGACAGGTATGACATTTGTTCGTCGCTGCCGCGCAACGGAACATAGGCGGCTTCGATCAGCGTAATGTCCTGGCCCACCGCAACGGTTCCCGCCGCTTGCAATGTGTCAAGCATGGTGCGGGGGTGGATATCTTGCCGGATGTCGCGCGCCAGTGCTTCAAAGGATGGGGCCGGGCCATTGCGGGGCAGGGCGATGGGCAAGCCGTTTTGGGTGAGATCCGGGTCGCTTTGCCATTTGGCCACAAGCCGACTGAGCGGATTGGCGCGGGGTGCCTTGCGTTCAAAAGCCCGCAGGCGCGCAATATCGCGGCGTTGCAAGCCGGTCATGACAGACAGACGGCTGTCGGTGATTTTTCCACCGATTTTCTCGCGGGCTGCCTGTTCTTGCGCCGCTTGGACGTAGTGGCCCTTTAGTCTTTCTGACAGTTCAGAAAAGGCGACACCGCGTGCTACCATCAGGCGGGCCAAAGCGGCGAGGATTGAGTCGAACATGGCTGGCATAATGTGCAGATTGCACATTTTGGTTGCCAGAAGCAATGGCTTTGAGTTAATGTGCATTTAGCACATTTTCAGGAGGTGTGGTGATGACAGGCGCTTTGATGATTGCAAGACGGCATAAAACAAAGGGGCGTTTGCTGGCCTTGATTGCCTGCGCAGGGGTTCTGGCCGGTTGTTCCGCCCCTGACAGCCTGTCCGATTTTGACGCAGGAACAAGCTCTGCACGAAAATCTGCCGACGCGGCGATGGTAGAGCCGGCTTTGGCAGAGGTCGCAGCTGAACCGATGATGGCTCCTGAAGCACCAGCCATCGGAACGTCGCCCCGCGCCCGCCGAGGTGTTGTGACTGCTGGTGACATTGATGATGCGCTGAACCTGCCTGCGTTCAAGCGTTACCAAGCGCGGGCGGCCAAGGAGCTTGACCTGCCCCGCGCCAATTTGCTCACGCCGATCCAAATCCAGATGGTTGGTCCAAATGGCAAGCCTGCGCCGGGGGTATCTTATAGCCTGCGCACCGTGGGGACACCGGACCCGTTTCACAAAGGCTATTCTGGTGTTGATGGGCGGATTTCGGTCTTTCCGGCCTCGCTCGGGGCGGGGCGGCAAAACAAGGTTGAGTTGCGCGCCTTTGACAATGGTGAAGAGGTTCTGCGCGAGGTGATTGGCGCGGGCGGATGGAGCCAGGTGACGGTTCCGGCGACGGATGGTTGGAACCCGGATTTTCTCGACCTGGTGTTTGTCTTTGATACAACGGGCAGCATGGGCGATGAGCTGGCTTGGTTGACCAAGGAATTTTCAGGCATCGTTCGGCAAGCGCGCCGTGCTGCGCCGGGTGTGAATATTCGCTATGGGTTGGTCGCCTATCGCGATGAGGGCGATGCCTATGACGTGCAAAATTATGGGTTTACCGACCAGAAGCGGCAGATGCAGAGCTGGCTCAAACGGCTGATCGCCGATGGCGGTGGCGATTACCCTGAGGCGGCAGATCGCGCTATGCAAGCAGCGGTGAATCTCGATTGGCGGCGTGGCAAGGGCGAGCGGATCATCTTTCACATCGCGGATGCACCGCCACATAAACAAGACGCCCTGTCCTATATCCGCGCCGCGCAAGTTGCCGCTGGCCAACAGGTACAGATCTTTGGGCTTGGGGCCAGTGGGGTGGGTGCCGAGAGCGAATACCTGATGCGACAGGCGTCAGTTTTGTCTGGGGGGCGTTACATGTTCCTGACCGATGATTCAGGGGTTGGATATAGCCACGCAGAGCCCAAAATCGCCTGTTATCAGGTGACGACGCTCAAGGATTTGCTGGTGCGGGTTCTGGCCTCAGAACTTAGCGGCCAACGTCAGGAAGCCGCGAGCCAAGCGGTGATCCGAGAGGTGGGCAATTACAAAAACGGGCAATGCGCGCAATAGATCAGGGCGGTACAGAGCCTGTCATTCCTGACATTTGACTTGCTTGGTGGCTGTCTTACGCTGTCGGCATTATTGCCAAAAGTGAGAATTGCCATGATCTGTTTCAAACCTGCCCTTGCGGGACTGTTGTTGTTTGCCGGAATGACCCATGCGCAGGGTATCGAAAGCATGAGCGTGTCGCCTGATGGGCAAACCGTTTTGATAAGCGCTGCGAACCGTGTGGTTTATACGGTTGGGGCTGACACGCTTGAGGTATCGAGCCGCCGCTATATTCCTGAAATGGTGCGACAGATCATTCACAGTGACGATGGCGCGTTGGTCTATCTGCGGGACGAAGAAGAACAGCTGATCGCGTATAATAGTGCCGATATGGCGCAAGTCTGGCGGATCGAGGGGGCCGATGAGGTCGTTTATGATGGTGTAAACGGTGTTCTTGCGGTGCTGGATGAACATTGGAAAGACGATTCCATTCGTTTGGTGGCGGCCGACACTGGCAACCAGATGACGCGCGTGGCGCTGGGCAAGATCAAATCAGACATGCTGGCGCTTGGGCCGGACGCGAAATCGGCGCTGATCCTGACGCAAAGCTCCAAAAGCGATGTGGAGACCAGCCAAGAACAGCCCGCAGACCTGAACAAACTGCAAAAGGCTGAGTTTAAGCAAAAGACCGATGGCTATGTCTCGACGGTGATCACTGTCGATTTTGATCTTGGCGAATTCACCACATCCGAGAGCCATTACCGCGTTTCTTATCCGCATCAGGTTCGGATGATGGGCGACAAGATGATGGTCCTGCGTTCGAATATTGATAGTGCGCTGGTCGGGGCGGATGGTTCGGCCAAATTGATTGATCTGGGAGAGGATTATTTCAATGCCGCGATGGTTGATAATGCCGGCAAGACCTTTGTTCTGACCAATGGCGTCGATCTGCGCTTTGTTCCTGTGGATGGCGGATCGGCCGAAGGTTTGTTGACGGCGCAGCGTTTGCCCGGTGGACCCGCAGAATGGGTGACGGCGACCGCCGAGGGCAAAGACGGCACGCTGTATTTTGGGACAAACGCATCGCGCCTGTTCAAAGTTTCGGCGGATCGCGGTTCGGTGCAAGCGGTGGCGGTCTACTAATCCCAAGCAAATGAAGGAGTTTGTTAGCGCTGACGGTTCGCCGCAGCGCGCGAATCTTTGGTTGCGATGCCCAGAGCGTTCCCCGGCGCCTTCGTCCCTGCTCCAAGGCACCGGGCAAGGAAATTACGTGAAAACGTCGTTTTTCTTTAACATTCTGTTGCATTCGTTCAAACCGACGCCGTGTTCTGATTGACCAATGCTGCGCTGCCGCGCTACCTCTGCACCGGAAGAAAAATAGCCAATTCCCGGGAGGACACCGGCATGAGCGACGTGCAACGCGAGTCGATGGAATATGATGTTGTGATCGTAGGCGGCGGGCCAGCAGGCCTGTCTGCGGCGATCCGTCTAAAGCAATTAAATGCCGACCTTGAGGTCGTGTTGCTTGAGAAGGGCTCAGAAGTGGGCGCGCATATTCTGTCTGGTGCCGTTCTTGACCCGTCGGGCCTTGATGCGCTGATCCCGGATTGGAAAGAAAAGGGCGCGCCGCTCAATACGCCGGTGACCGAAGACAATTTTTACATGCTGGGTGAAGCGGGCCAGATCCGTGTGCCGAATGCACCTATGCCACCGTTGATGAACAACCACGGCAACTACATCGTTTCGATGGCCAATGTGTGCCGTTGGATGGCCGAACAAGCCGAAGCGCTGGGCGTCGAAATCTTTCCCGGCATGGCCTGTTCCGAGCTGATCTACGGTGACAATGGCGAAGTACGCGGTGTTGTTGCCGGGGAATTTGGCATCGAAGCCGATGGCAGCAAGGGCCCAAATTACGAGCCGGGCATGGAGCTGTTGGGCAAGTACGTGTTCCTGGGCGAAGGCGTGCGCGGTTCCCTGTCCAAAGAAGTGATCGAGAAATATGACCTGCAGGCCGGTAAAGAGCCGCAGAAATTCGGTCTGGGTATGAAAGAGATCTGGGAAATTGACCCAGCCAAGCACAAAGAAGGCACCGTGACCCACACGATGGGCTGGCCTTTGGGCGGCAATGCCGGTGGCGGTTCCTTTATCTATCATATTGAAAACAATCAGGTCTATGTTGGGTTTGTGGTTCACTTGAACTACAAAAACCCGCATCTGTACCCCTATATGGAATTCCAGCGCTTTAAGCACCATCCGATGGTTGAAAAGCTTCTCGAAGGGGGCAAACGGGTGGCCTATGGTGCGCGGGCGATCTCTGAAGGTGGCTATCAGTCGATGCCGAAAATGGTTGCTCCGGGTGTTGCGCTGTTGGGCTGTTCGGTAGGCATGGTCAACGTGCCGCGCATCAAGGGCAACCACAACGCTATGCTGTCCGGCAAAGCGGCGGCCGAAGCGGCATTTGCCGCGATTGGCGCAGAACGTCAGGGTGACGAGCTCAGCGATTATGAGACCGAAGTGCGTGAGGGCGCTATCGGGGCTGACCTTAAAAAGGTACGTAACGTCAAACCGTTGTGGTCGAAATGGGGCCTGACGGCATCGTTGGCTCTGGGCGGTTTCGATATGTGGACCAACACCTTTGGGTTCTCGCTCTTTGGGACGATTGGGCATGGCAAAAATGACGCTGAAAGCACCGGCGCAGCAGCGGCGTATGAGCCGATTGATTACCCCAAACCCGATGGCAAGCTGAGCTTTGACCGGCTGACCAACGTGTCGTTCTCCTTTACCAACCACGAAGAGAGCCAGCCTGCGCATCTAAAGCTAACCGACGAGAATACGCCGGTGATGGTGAACTTGCGCCAGTATGACGAACCTGCACAGCGCTATTGTCCGGCGGGTGTGTATGAAATTGTGAAGGAAGACGGGAAAGATCCGCGCTTTGTGATCAATTTCCAAAACTGCGTGCATTGCAAAACCTGCGATATCAAAGACCCGAGCCAGAACATCACCTGGACGGTGCCGCAGGGGGGCGACGGGCCGAACTATCCAAATATGTAAGCGTTAAACCCACCTTCATCTTTGACTGCGACACTTCCGACAGGGAATGCATGGTTGAAAGATGAAGGTACGGGATTCTCGCTGGCCCAGTTCTTGGGCGTTTGAGCTTCACACGCGCGAAGAGGCCTTTCTTGCGCGTGTCACAAATGTAAGCGCGTCAGGCTTGCGATTTGACGGTCAAGTTGGGGCCAGACCCGGCCAAACTGTAAAGTTTAAGGTCTTGGGCGAGGTCATCACTGGCCGGATTATTCGCGTCAGCCTAAGCGGCGGAGCACTTGCGTTTCGTAAGAAACTAGACGCACGGCAACTGTCGATCATGCGGCAAGTACGGGCTTTTCACGATCTTTGACAGGCAAATCGCCCCCCTATGGTCTGGAATGACAGCCTTGTCACTGCTGTGTGATTGCTTTGGCCTTGCGGTGGCCTTAGGCTTGAGTCGACAGTGCTTATAACAAAGGGGCGCATAGTGGCATTTTGGGCAAACACAATTCGTGCAGCAGTGATGGCAGCTGGAGTTTGGCTGCCGGTTAGCGCCGGAGCCAACGGGATTTCCGGTGACTACCTTGCCGCCCGGCAAGCCAGTTTCATGGGCGATTTCAAGACGGCGGCGCATTATTACGGCCGTGCCATAATGTTCGACCCTGACCGCCCCGAACTGTTGGAGCGCGGTGTCTTGGCCAATCTCGCATTGGGGCAGGTTGAAACGGCCTCGGGTTTAGCCCAACACATGGCTGATTTGGGTCTCACCAGCCAGATCGCGCAAATGGCGACCGTGGCTCGTGATGCGAAATCCGAAAACTATGCTGCTGTCTTGCAGGCAATCACCGAAAAACGCGCCCTTGGTCCGCTTGCGGATGGCTTGGTTCAAGCCTGGGCGCAGCTTGGTCAAGGCGACATGAGCGCGGCCATTGTCGGATTTGATGACGTCAAAAAGATCCAGGGTTTGGGTGGGTTTGCAGTCTACCACAAGGCGCTTGCGCTGGCGTCGGTGGGCGATTTCGAAAACGCTGAATCGATTTTTGCGGCGGATGGTGCCGGTGGCTTGGGGCTGACCCGGCGCGGGGTGATGGCGCATTGTGAAATTCTAAGCCAACTTGATCGCAACGACGATGCCATCGCTTTGCTCGGACGGGCTTTCGGACGTGATCTTGACCCGGAGTTGGACGCAATGCGCTCGGCATTGGAAGCGGGGGAACAGCTTACCTTTACGCATATCAAATCGCCCCGCGATGGTATTGCTGAGGTGTTTTATTCGCTCGGCGGTGCGCTCTCGAACGAAAATAATGATGAGTTGACGCTGATTTACACTCAAATCGCTGAATATCTGCGCCCTGATCACGTCGATGCGATTCTGCTAACGGCCGAAGTTTTGGATGCGATGGAGCGGTATGAGCTGGCTGTCACAACCTATGCCCGCGTTCCCGAAGAGGACAGTTCGCATCACGCGGCGGAACTGGGGCGCGCCGCAGCCTTGCGGGCGCAAGATAAGAACGATGAGGCCATTGCGGTTCTGCAAAGCCTAAGTCAAAGCCACAGTGACTTGCCGGTTGTGCATTCGACATTGGGCGACATGTATCGAGCGGATGAAAAATTTGTAGAAGCCAGCGCGGCTTACACCAAGGCGATTGATCTCTACGAAGAGGTCACGGATCGCCAGTGGTTCTTGTTCTATACGCGCGGAATTGCAAATGAGCGTCAAGACAATTGGGATGCGGCGGAAGTCGATTTCCGCAAAGCGCTTGAGCTGAATCCAGAACAGCCGCAGGTTTTGAACTATCTCGGCTATTCTCTGGTGGAAAAGCAGATGAAGCTGGATGAGGCGCTTGAAATGATTCAACGCGCCGTCGCCAAGCAGCCCAATGCTGGCTACATTGTCGATTCGCTCGGCTGGGTGTTGTACCGTCTGGGCCGATACGAGGAAGCGGTGCCGCATATGGAACGGGCCGCTGAACTGATGCCAATCGACCCTATTGTAAATGACCATCTGGGCGATGTGTATTGGGCCGTTGGCCGGGTGCGGGAGGCTGAGTTTATGTGGAAACGCGCGCTAAGCTTTGCTGATTGGGAAGAGGCGGCCGAAGAAGCCGATGTTGATCGTATTCGCCGCAAACTTGAGGTTGGGCTTGATCAAGTTCTATCCGAAGAGGGTGCGGAGCCGTTAAAGGTGGCGAATGGCGATTGAGGTTTTTGCGCCTGCAAAAATCAACCTGACTTTACACGTGACTGGCCAGCGGGATGATGGATATCACCTGCTGGATTCACTGGTTAGTTTTGCAGATATCGGCGATCGTTTGACTGTTGCCAAGGCAGACGAGATGCGTATCGACGTTACGGGCCCTTTTGCAAAAGGGGTGCCGACGGATCGGCGAAACCTGTGCTGGCAGGCGGCGGAACTGTTCGGTGAAACTGTTGCTATCACGCTTGAAAAAAACCTGCCCCATGCGGCCGGGATCGGTGGCGGATCTTCTGACGCAGCGGCGGTGTTAAAGGCGATGGAGCAGTTGTTTGACCGGCCATTCGACGGTGATGCGCTTTTGCTCGGCGCGGATATCCCTGTCTGCCAGATTGCCAGCGCCACGCGAATGCAAGGTATCGGCGAGGTTTTGAGCCCGATAAAAATTCCACCTCTTGAGGCGATTTTGGTTAATCCGGGCGTTTCGGTCCCGACGCCTAGAGTATTTAAGGGTTTAGAAAGAAAGAATAATTCGGAAATGGATATGATGCCGAAAACCCATCGTTCTTCTGACTTTTGGACGTGGCTAGCAGATCAGCGCAATGACCTTGAAGCGCCAGCAATAGCCGCCCAACCCATCATTGCGGATGTTTTGCGTGAGTTGTCGTTTCTAGGCGCACGAATTGTACGCATGTCAGGATCAGGTGCCACGTGTTTTGGGTTATTTGAAGCGCGCGGGCACCACGAGGCGGTCTATCGCGATCTGAAACAACGCCGCCCAGAGTGGTGGGTGGAATATGCGACGCTGACGTGACTTTGGGTGGCGCGTTTGCCTCGGCGAGCCGACCAGATCAGCTCACCCGAGACACGACAAAGTCGTTCAGTTCGATCAACAAGTCGCGCAATTCGCTTTGCGGCAGAACGGCCATGGCCTTTTTGGCCTTTTCAGCCCAAGCCAACGCCTCTTGGCGGGTCTCTTCCAAGGCACCGTGCTTGTTGAGCAACTCAATCGCATGTTCGAGATCGCCATCGCGCTGATCACCTTTTTCGATGACCCGTTTCCAAAAGGCGCGCTCTTCGTCATTGCCTTTGCCGATCGCCTTGATCAGAGGCAACGTCAGTTTGCGCTCGCGAAAATCATCCCCGACGTTTTTGCCGGTGGCGTCAGAGCCCCAATAATCGAGCAGGTCATCGACGATCTGAAACGCAATGCCCAATGCGTCGCCGTAATCAAACAGGGCTTTGATTTCATCCTCGGGGCGGCCAGCGATAACTCCGCCGACTTCGGTCGCTGCCGAGAACAGCGCAGCGGTTTTGCCGCGGACAACCTGTAGATACGTCGCTTCGGTGGTCGAGAGGTCCTGGGCGGCGGTCAGTTGCAAGACTTCGCCCTCGGCAATGGTTGCTGCCGCATTGGATAGAATGCGCAACACATCCAGATTGCCGGTCTCTGTCATCAGCTGGAACGATCGGGCAAACAGGTAATCGCCGACCAGAACGCTTGATTTGTTGTCCCACAAAAGGTTGGCGGTCGGGCGGCCGCGTCGTTTATCGCTTTCGTCGACGACGTCATCATGCAGCAGCGTTGCGGTGTGAATAAATTCAACAGTGGCGGCCAGATGCACATGGTAGGGGCCTGTGTAGCCGCACATGCGCGCCGCGGCTAAGGTCAACAGGGGGCGCAGACGTTTGCCGCCTGCCTCAACCAAATGGGCTGTGACCTCGGGGATGCGCGGCGCGTGTTCCGATGCCATTCGCGTGCGGATCAACGTGTTCACGTCGGCCATATCGTCGTCGAGCATCGCTGCCAGACGCTCATGCGGTTTTAGTGGTGTTTGCTCCACGCTCATCACACTCCCGTGCAAGGGTCGACATTTGCCGCGCCTTGTCCTTACATCCTAGTCATGGAAGAGCTTTTACGAACCACCGACATCACGCTGATCCCGCTGGCGAAAACCCTTCTGGACGAGATGGGTATAGACAGCTTTGAATTGGACGTAAACATGAGCATACTCGAAGGGAGCATAGGCATACTGCCGCGCCGCCTGATGGTCCGCCGCGATGAGCTTGATCAGGCGCGGCGCGTGTTACGCGAAAATGGAGTGACTTTTGAAGGTTGAAACCTTTGAAACAGACGGGTTGACCACCGACGCCTTTTTGGGCGGCAAGGTGATGTTACAGCAACCGCGCGATGGGTATCGGGCGGGGGTTGATCCGGTTTTGTTGGCGGCATCCATTGACGCTCAAGCGGGCCAAACGGTGCTTGATCTGGGCTGTGGGGCCGCGCCAGCCCTGTGTTGCTTGGGCGCGCGGGTTCCCGGCCTGCAGCTGTATGGGTTGGAAATTCAACCGGGGTATGCTGCGCTGGGGCAGAGAAATCTGGTTTCCAACGGGTTGACCGGCAAGATTTGGCAAGGCGATGTGAGTGATCCACCGGCGGAAATGAAGGCGCAAAGCTTTCATCACGTGATTGCAAACCCCCCGTATTTTGAATCTGACGGGCGTATTAAGGCGACGGACGGGGGGCGGGAGATCGCGCTTGCCGGCGAGACGGCCTTGGAAAAGTGGGTCGAGACTGCGACAAAACGCCTTAGGCCGCGTGGGTATGCGACTTTCATACAAAGGTCAGACAGGCTGCCTGAATTGATTGACGCTATGCGGCGTCACATCGGCGCGCTCGAATTGTTGCCCTTGCTGCCGCGTGAAGGCAGGCCGCCAAGGCTTGTTTTGTTGCGGGGGCGAAAAGATGGGCGGGCGGCGTTTCAATTCCACGCGCCGCAAATCATGCATGAAGGGCTTGTGCATGTTGAACCCGGCAACCGATACACAGACAGGTTTGACGCTATATTGAGTCAGGGTGCCGCGCTGCACTTTTCGGCCTGAATTTGCTCAATAACGCCGCAATTGTCACAAATCTGAAGCAAGACTGTGCATCTGCAGCGTGACAACGGGTTCTGATTGTGCTGGACTGCTTATGTTACCCATCAAAAGGAGGAAACTATGAGCTTGAGTTCACACCTGCAGGAACTGAAGAAGAAACATCAGTCGCTTTCCGATGCCGTCGAACATGCGCAACGCGCTCCGGGGGTGGATGACCTGCAAATCGTGGACATGAAAAGGCAAAAGCTGAAGATCAAAGAAGAGATCGAACGGCTCAGCGCGCCAGTCGCGTAAGGACTTTTCACCTCATGACCTGCTGGTCACAGCAGGTCTTCGATAGGGATTTGGGTTTTCCCAAGTGTTCCATCTGGTAATTTTCCAATCTCGGAAAACAACCATTCTTTAAAGGCCGCAATTTGCGGCCTTTTTTCATTGCCGGAAACGCAAAGAAATCGGAACCGAGTAGGCACTTTCAATGCAACTTTGAAGGGTGCTACAAGTTGCCCGCTACCCAAATACCGCGATGCCAAGGCGGACCGCCCCAAAACAACTCCGTCGCCTGCCAAGGTCGCATCCAGCGCATGATCGGGTTGCGAAAACTGGGCCGCCAAAGTTGGGTCGTGTTCGATCCCATTGGCGCGAAACCAATGCTTCCAGTTGGCATTGGCATGCAACAAGGGAAGCGGATCACCGTAAATCAGCGGCGCATTTATCAAGCATTTGGGCGAGGTGTAGCGCTCAGCAAGATCGGGGCGCATCATCGGCATAACCGCGTCATTTTGCAGGGTCCGGCTGTAAAGCCCGGTATCCGGCCCGTCGCCATAGCGCACAGCCACGTCAATTTCATCACGGTTAAAGTCCATGGTGCGCAGGCTGGCGGCAAAGCGCAATTCAATCTCGGGATGGGCCCGAGCAAAATCATACAAGCGTGGCGCAAGAATCTTGGCGGTAAAGGCCGGGCCCGCAGTGACGGACAGCGCTTTGGTGTCTTGCAATCTACGCGTCGCTCTCCAAGCGGTTTCAAGCCGTATGAAGGCCTCGCTTGTGCCAGGAGCCAGAGCATGCCCGGCCTCGGTGAGCTCGACAGCCCGGTTGAGGCGATGAAACACCGGCTGGCCCAGATGCTCTTCGAGGTTTTTTATCTGAAACGAGAGAGCTGCCGGTGTGACATGCAGCTCATCAGCGGCCTTGGCGAAAGACATGTGGCGGGCAGCGGCTTCAAATGCCCGGAGGGCTGTCAACGGGGGAAGGCGATCATTCATGGATTAGTTTTTCTTAACTGACGGCTGAAATAGTCTCGTTTGTTGTTTTTATTCGTGAGGCATACGTTGAGGACAGTCAAGAGATGCTAACCCAAACCCCAGGAGGACACTATGATTGAGATTGCTCACAGCCGTGAAATGGAACGTGCCATCAAAGTGGCCCATGCCGAACGCAGCGCGGCCTTTGCCGCGTTCTGGACTGGATTGTTTTCGTTCCGTCCCAATGTTTCCCTGAGCCCAAAACCGCAGGCCGCGCCCGCCGGTTAAGCCGATAAACTTACGGTCCGAACATAAAACGCCCCCGAACCTTATGGCTCCGGGGGCGTTTTTTCTTATTCAAAAGGCTAAGACCTGATGCCCAGGTGGCACCGGCCGTTAGACGAAGAACTGTGCGCCGTTGGCAGAAATGGTCGAGCCGTTGATGAAGCCCGCATCGTCCGAAGCCAGGAAGGCTACGCAGCGTGCAATTTCTTCTGGCTCACCCAAGCGACCGGCTGGGATCTGGCCGATGATCGATTCGCGAACCTTCTCAGGAACCGCCATCACCATTTCGGTGGCGATATAGCCGGGGCAGATGGCGTTGGCGGTGATGCCAGCGCGAGCGCCTTCTTGGGCCAAGGATTTAACGATACCAAGATCACCGGCTTTGGTTGCAGCATAGTTCACCTGAGCAAACTGGCCTTTTTGACCATTGATCGAGCTGATCACAATGACACGGCCGAACTTGCGCTCGCGCATGCCGGGCCAGATCGGGTGAACAGTGTTGAAAACACCGGTCAGGTTGGTGTCGATGACTTCGCTCCACTGTTCCGGTGTCATCTTGTGGAATGGCGCGTCACGGGTGATCCCCGCATTGGCGACTACAACGTCGATTGGACCAAGATCGGCTTCGACCTGTGCCAGACCAGCTTTGGAGGCCTCGTAGTCGGCGACGTTCCATTTATAAGTTTTGATGCCTGTGGCTTCGGTAAAGGCAGCGGCCTTTTCGTCGTTGCCCGCATATGTTGCGGCAACGTCGTAACCTTCTGCTTTCAGCTTTTTTGAAATCGCTTCACCAATACCGCGGCTACCGCCGGTGACGAGTGCAACTCTTGCCATTGTCTTCTCCAAAATGTGACTACCCTCTGGGTAAGGTTGTTATTGAATTTGATCGATGTGCGCAAGAATATTGCGCAAACTTATTGCCGCACCGCGGCGCTTACATAAAAAAGGGGCACCCGAAGGCGCCCCTTATTTCGGAAATCCGAAATTTATGGGCGCTCAACGCAGAGTGCGACACCCATGCCGCCGCCGATGCACAACGTGGCGAGACCTTTCTTGGCGTCGCGGCGCTTCATTTCGAAGAGCAGAGTGTTGAGAACGCGGCAGCCCGAGGCCCCGATGGGGTGACCAATGGCGATTGCGCCGCCGTTGACGTTCACAATGGCCGGATCCCAGCCCATGTCTTTGTTCACGGCACAGGCCTGAGCGGCGAAGGCTTCGTTGGCTTCGACGAGATCAAGATCGCCAACCGACCAACCTGCTTTGTCCAAGGCTTTGCGGGAAGCGTAGATCGGGCCAACACCCATAATTGATGGGTCGAGACCGGCAGTGGCATAGGACGCGATGCGGGCCAAAGGCTCAATTCCGCGCTTTTCAGCTTCATCCGCGCTCATCAACAAGGCACCTGCGGCCCCATCGTTCAAGCCAGACGCGTTGGCCGCCGTCACTGTGCCGTCTTTGATAAAGGCGGGGCGCAGTTTTTGCATGGCCGCCATTGTTGCGCCGTGACGAATGTATTCGTCTTTGTCGACAATGATGTCGCCCTTGCGGTTTTTGACGGTGAAGGGGATCACTTCGTCGTCAAATTTACCTGCATTTTGAGCGGCTTCAGCTTTATTTTGCGATGAAACGGCGAATTCATCCTGCATATCGCGGGTGATGTCCCACTTAGCAGCGACGTTTTCGGCGGTTTGGCCCATGTGGTAACCGTTGAAAGCATCCCAGAGGCCGTCACGAATCATCGTGTCGATGTATTTCATGTCGCCCATTTTTGTGCCGGCACGCAGATGCGCAGCATGTGTGGACAATGACATGTTTTCCTGACCGCCCGCGCAAACGATCGACGCATCACCTAACATGATGTGTTGGGCGCCCAATGCGACAGCCCGCAGACCCGAGCCACACACTTGGTTGATACCCCAGGCTGCGCTTTCTTGCGGCAGGCCAGCATTGATATGGGCCTGACGTGCGGGGTTTTGGCCCTGAGCAGCGGTCAATACTTGACCAAGGATAGTCTCTGAGACCTCACCTTTTTCGATGCCGGCGCGTTCTACCAGTGCTTCTAGCACGGCAGAGCCAAGATCATGTGCAGGGGTGTTTGCAAAAGAACCGCTGAAACTGCCCACGGCTGTCCGTGCTGCAGATGCGATAACGACATTGGTCATATGAATTCCTCCGGCCAAGCGTACGAGGCAATACTTAGCGCGGTTTCGCGTTGTGCAAAACCTTGTATTGCTCGCCTATCAGAGGAAAGGAATAGATGAAGCTGCGGTGCAGCAAAAGAGACAGTGTGTCTCAGGCCTTCCGCAAGGTCACGCGGTGCGTTTGTTTTCTTCGTCACGCCACGGCGGGGTGACGGTGGGCGCTGCGAAATAGTAACCTTGTAGGCAGGTGACACCAAGGTCTACGAGACATTGGGCATCCGCCAGATTTTCAACGTATTCGGCCACAGTAAACATATCAAATTGCTCAGCAATTGAGACCATTGCCCCAACAAGAACCTGATTGTCTGCGTCCTCGGCAATTCCAACCGCAAACTCGCCGTCAATCTTGAGGATATCGAAATCGAACTCCTTGAAATGACGAAGAGCCGTATACCCCGATCCGAAGTCATCAATGGCAAAGGAAATCCCCTTGCCGCGCAGTTCTGTCATGAAGTTGATCACCAATTCCGGTATCAGCATGGCGGAATGTTCGGTGATTTCGAGAATCAGTCGTTCCGCGACAGTCGGATCCTGAGACAGCCCTTTGTTCAGTGTGCGCATCCATTTTTTATAGCCAATGGAGCGCGCCGACATATTTATCGACAGACGCAAATCCGGGACGCGACTTAGTTCAGCGATTCCTTTTTCCAAAGCAATGCAATCAAGCAATCGACCGTATTCGGTTTCCTCAACTGTGTTGATGAAGTCCCCGGCGGGGATAATTCGGCCAGTTTCATCGAGAACGCGGATCAGCCCTTCGTGAAAGGCGACCTGGTTCATTGCTTGTGATTGTACAACTGGTTGGAAGGCAAGCATAACCTGACGGTGCTTGATCGCCCGTTTGACCATATCCAGTATGCCTGCATCCCGTGTACTAAGGGCGTGTTCCAGCGCATTGCGCGTACCGCCAGGGATGTTCGTGTGGTCGCGTGTCAAATCCGCCTCCGTTTCGAACCTGCCACATTTGTGACGTGAAGGGCTTAAGTGACTCTTAATGCTCGGGTTTGCATCGAATTGTAGCGAACGTGGCCGTGTCAAAGGTGGTTGACACGGCCGCATGCTGGCGTATAAGCGCGCCTTCATTGGTGTTGGTGGCCCCCGCAAGGGGATCCCTGTCATTTCGGCAAAATCCGGAAAGAGGACAACGCCCTTCAAAACCTAACTGAAGGATATCAGCTGTGACCAAACGCACATCTGCCAAGTACAAAATCGACCGCCGCATGGGCGAAAACATCTGGGGCCGTCCAAAGTCACCAGTAAACCGCCGCGAATATGGCCCCGGTCAGCACGGTCAGCGCCGCAAAGGCAAAATGTCCGACTTCGGCCTGCAGCTGCGCGCCAAGCAGAAGCTGAAAGGCTACTACGGCGATCTGACTGAAAAGCAATTCCGCCGCATCTACGGTGAAGCTGAGCGTGTCAAAGGCGACACCGGCGAAAACCTGATCGCATTGCTGGAGCGCCGCCTGGACGCGGTTGTTTACCGCGCCAAGTTCGTTGCAACTGTGTTTGCTGCGCGTCAGTTCGTAAACCACGGCCACGTTCTGGTGAACGGCAAGCGCGTCAACATTCCTTCTTACCGCGTTAAAGAAGGTGACGTTGTTGAAGTTCGTGAAAAGTCGCGCCAGATGGCGGCTTTGATCGAAGCGACTCAGCTGCCTGAGCGTGATGTTCCTGACTATATCGAAGCGGATCACTCCAAAATGTCCGCCACGTTTGTGCGTTCCCCTGGTCTGGCCGATGTGCCTTACCCAGTTGTTATGGAACCGAACCTGGTGATCGAATACTACGCTCAGAACTAAGCGTCGTCTTCAATTTTATCGAAAGGCCGTTCCATGTGGGGCGGCCTTTTGCGTTTCCGTGATGCGGGTGAGATGCCGTTTCCAGGGGGGCGGTAGACAACAAAAAAACGCGTCCAAAAGGACGCGTTTTTTGATGTTGTCGCGCGCAGAACGCGCTGACCACGTGATTAGATATACAGAATATCGCGAAAGACGTGACGTGCGATATCGCTGCGTTTCAGGCCTTTGGCGGCGAGTTGTTCGTCGGTCATACGCTGGAGGTTTTCGATTTGGGCCACACGCGCATTTGCTTCTGCGATGTGGACGAGCCAAGAGAAAAAGCCTTCAAAGAACCCCGAAAACGGGCTGGCCTTGACGGGAACGGATGTCGATACATGTGCCATGGAGTGCGCCTCGTGAATTGATAACGTGTTTCTGAAACCAACTTATGCTGCGTCGCAGCGATGAGGTAGTAGGGCGCTAACATATCCGCCAACACCATTATGCATGGCTCAAGTTGGGCCTCAGGGCGCGTAACACAAGAAAAAGGGGGCGGCCCAAGAGCCACCCCCACTTTGATGAAATGCATCGTTACACAAGATTAAAAGCCGTTCCGAAGCTAAATCACATCGCTAAGGTTGCGGTCACACTCACAGTCCCATTATAGCGCCAAATTTGAAGATTTCGCAAAAAAACTGACGCCTGATAGCGCCAAAGTTGGGGGTTTTGGATTTTGAGTCACGAAACAGGATGGTAAAAGGGCAGATTTTCGTGAGATCGCCTATTTTTTGAGCGAAGGTTGCGGCGCTGTCACGGCCAGCTTCCATTGTTGCGAATCTGTTGGTCTGAGGAAATTTGCCCCACTTACTTTGCGGAACGCATCCAGCCGTCTGCAAAACTTACACCACTTTGACCACAAAAACGGGCCATCCGAGCCAGCTCGGCTTCCAACTTTGTCTGGCGCCCGCGCCCCCATGCGACGCCCCGTTCCGGCCAAACCGCAGTGACACGCAAAGAATCGTCGGTCTTGTCTGTTGCGGCATCGATTCGACCGACAAGCCTGTCCCCTTCGAGGATCGGAAAAACGTAGTACCCATATTGCCGTTTGGCGGCGGGCGTGAATATTTCGATCCGATAGTGAAAGCCAAACAGATGCTCAGCGCGTTTTCGATCCCGCAAGGCGGGGTCAAACGGGCTCAGAATTCGGAGGCGATTTGGCGGTTGAGGAGCCTCCGTGGCTTGCGTCTCGACATCTGGGCGAGCAAAGAATTTGCGCACTGTCCCGTCATGCTGCTCGATGCCGATCTGAATGATGCGGCCCGATGTTAGCTCTGTCTCACACCATGCGCGCGCTTCGGCCGCCGAGATTGTCGCCCAGAACGCTGCGATCTGACCGCTGGTGGCAAAGCCGAGGCGATCCAGAGCAGCGTTGCACAACCAATTTATGCTCTCTGTTTCAGGGGGCGTTGTCTGCGCAAGCTGTTCAGGAATAACCCTGTTGGTCAGGTCAAAAACTTTGCGAAACTGCTCACGGCGCGACACCGCAAGCTGGCCAGTTTGCCAAAGAAATTCCAGGGCCGTTTTGGAGGGATGCCAATCCCACCAACCGCCGGACCCGCGCTTTTCTTCGTCGCCGACATCTCCAGACCCGCATCCGCCTTGCAACGTGATTTGGTCCAATACCGCTTGTAGCTTGTCTTCAAACCCGCCGCGCCGCCAAACGCTCCAACGTTTGCGCAAGAGCGCATCGTTGCGTTTGAACCGAATGTGCCAATGCGGATAGAATTCCGTTGGTATGACCGAGGCGTCATGGGTCCAATGTTCAAAGGCGCTGCGATCTTGTTCTAGCAGAGTGTCCAGATTTTGAGGCCGATAAGCCGGTCGGCGCGAGAATAAAATCATGTGATGCGCCCGCTCAATCGTGCGAACGCTATCGACCTGCACAAAGCCCAAGCGCGTGATCAAGTCGAGCAAATCCGCGCCTTTTCCAGAACCCGTCGGGGGTTCGGCCAAGGCGTGTTTGTGCAAGAACAGGCGCCGCGCATCGGAATTGGAAAGCGTGATCACCGGCGTTTGAGCGTGTCGCCATAGGCAATTTTCGGGGTCAGCTCGACAAGTTTGTCCAATTCAGCGTCAGGGTTTTCGACACGGGTTGCGATAATTTGCGCCGCGCGCGTGCCGATTTCGGTGCGACAGGCATCCATTGTCGCCAATTGGCGCGGCAACCCTTGCAGCAATTCGACTCCATTGAACCCGGCGAGACCAACTTGGCCGGGAATGTCGATGCCTTGATCGAGCAGATGCAACAACCCACCCGCGGCGATCATGTCGTTGGAGTAATAGAGGAAATCAATGTCAGGGTCGCGAGACAGCATAGCATCGGTCATTTCGCGGCCTTTGGCCAAAGCGGAGCCGCCAGAATAGAATTCCTGATCGACAACTTCGACACCTTCCTTGGCAAGCGCTTCGGTGAAGCCTTCAAACCGTTTGCGCGCCCGGTGGTCGAGCGGCATCTTGGTGCCCATAAAGCCGATGCGTTCGTAGCCCTGTTTGATAATGGCCTTGGCCATTTCGCGCCCGGCTCGGCGATGGGAAATGCCGACCGCGCTGTCAATAGCCTTGCCATCGGTGTCCATAATTTCAACAACTGGAATGCCACTGGCCTGCAACATGGCGCGGGCGGCGTCGGTATGCTCAAGACCCGCGATGATAACGCCCGACGGACGCCATGACAGCATTTCATACAGCACCCGCTCTTCTTTTTCGGGCATGTAATCGGTGACACCGACAACGGGTTGTAGCTCGGTTTCTTCAAGAACACTTGAGATCCCCGACATAACCTCAGGAAAGACCATATTGCGCAAAGATGGAATGATCACAGCGACGAGATTGACCCGCTGGCTGGCCAAGGCTCCGGCGATCTTGTTGGGGACGTAGCCAAGGGTTTTGGCGGCCTCAAGAACCTTTTCGCGCGTGGCTTGGCTCACGTCACCACGGTTGCGCAACACCCGACTGACCGTCATTTCAGAAACCCCCGAAGCTTCGGAGACATCACGAAGGGTCAACGGGCGGGAAGCATCATTGGTCACGGGCGAATTCCTTTTGGTTTAGGAAAACGTTACCGCAAACGTGGCGCAGGGCACAAGATGGCCAATATGACGCGGTGGTAACGTGACAAGCTAATGACAAGGCCGGGTCGACGCGGTATTGAACGGGTGCGTGGCCCCGTGGCTCAACTGGATAGAGCAGCCCCCTCCTAAGGGGCAGGTTGCAGGTTCGAATCCTGCCGGGGTCGCCATTTTCTGGAAATGCCGTCAAAAAAAGCAAATGCTTGCGTAAAACAAAGCAGTAACGTGCGCCAAAGCATTGATGAAGTCCTTCCTGATTATTCTATTTAAATACAGCATACTAAAGACGTGATGCGTCAATTTCAGCATGTACATGAAAGCGCACTTTCATCGACGATTTGACAGTTCTTACCTAATCACATTTCCAAAGGCCGAGCAGGTTCCGGAACCTTTCATAACACATATCCCCGACGTTCATTGATCGTACGGGCGACAGCCCGAGGCCATCCTTGCGCTATGAAAGGACCCCGACATGACCCGATCACAGACCACCATCCCGTTTCATAACCTGACCTTCCTCGACGACCTACCCAAACTGCGGGATGTCCAGAAGCGGCTGACGAATTTCCAGAAGACAACCCGTGAGAAAACTCAGCGCGCCGAGATTGAGGCGGGTCGTATGACGGATGATGATCGCGTGTATCCTTACGACTTGGTCGATGACGCCGACAAGCAACGCATTAAGGGACGTGCCATTTGGGTCTTCGAGAGATAGCAAGCTGCTTCTGGCATGCAACATCCTTCTGAAGAGAACTGCGTTAGGCTAACTGCCCTCAGGGGTGGGTTGTCGGTTTCCCGTATCGCCAAAGAGCATGAGGCTGACGAGATAGCCGCTGCGCTGCGCTTCAACCCTCTCGTCTTGGTCGGCTCACCGGGGATGGCAAGAGCCACTGGGCACGTCGCGTCGCACCCCACCTCTCGGTGCCCGCGGCAATGATTAACGCGACCGGTGAACCCGCGGAATTTACTCTCGTCTGGTCTCAACGCGGCTGGTCCAACACGACGCCGGGCAAGTTGATGCAGGCGGTTCCACGAGAGCAACATGGCGGGCCATTCGTCAGCAGGCGATGTCCATTCAAGCAGAGGGAGCCGTCACAGGCTCACGGAGGCGCTCCTGCCGTTGTTGGAATGCATGACAGCGGCGACTTTGGGATGCGCGTCCTTTCAGATCAAATGCGATATGACCCATGTGAAATGGGTGATAATAGCCAACGGCCGCGTCGGGATTTGCCAGATCCGGCAATGGCCGCACTGATGGATGTCTTCGACTGCGATGCGATTGCGAACGCTGGTTTGAGTTGGCGGACCGTCAGCCGAATGCTCGACCGCGCTCAGACGCTGACTTGCCAGCCGGTGCTGAATTGAAATCGCATCATGACCTACAAAACCATTCCATTTCATAGTGGAGACATCGTCGTTCTGACCGACTTGCACTACGACAGGTTTCACCGCTGATATCTGACCCCAATCGAAATTTGGGCGTTGCAAGATATCGTCTGAAACGCCGAAGCCCTGGTTCTCGCCGGTGACTTAACAAACGGTTCGGCTGATCAATGGAGGCAGGTGTTTCAGTACTTGGAAGAGTTCATCCTACCTGAATGGATTTATGCGTTGCCTGGGACCCACGATTATTACTCGGGCCATCTGAGTGACGATCCAGTACTGGAGACAGTGACGCGGAATGCTGGCGCGCACTTCGTGCAAACGCAGACTCTCCTGCATGGGGATAAGAGAGTTTTTTGCTGAACTTTTGGGTCGGATTTCAACCTGTCCGGCGAACCATCCATTGCGATGCGTAACGCCGACTTGCTGCTGGCATACTATGACATGATCGGAGCACGAATAGATCCCAGCAGGCCCGCTGTAGATACCCCAATTTTGCGCCGGGAGCGCCGGTTGAAGCCCGATAAATTCTTCGCGTTCATAATGATCATCGCGCTTGGATGGCTGAGGGTTTTGGCTGCTCGCATCCTTCTGGACGCAATGGCCGAATACTAATCGTCACACACCACAGCCCGCAGTTTCCGGCGAAATTGATACGCTGTCTGTCGCGTTCCATTCGGACATGAGTGATTTTCCCATTCAGCACAGGTTAAACGCTTGGTTCAGTGACCATTCCCGTCGACGGTTTCGCGCGGAGGTCCAAGGCAATGACATCCGGAATGTGTCCGTAGGATATGCCGGTGAACTGAGTGATGAGACGGTTTCATATTTACGGGAAGCTTGTCTGTGGAAAAGCTAGGTACCGCTTGTGATGTGTCGACCGATATTCAGTTGGGGTCATTGCAGCTATCTGAAGATGGGCGGAGAGCTGCTGTTCGTTACGCCTGCTCAGACATCGAGCCCATCTCAGAAAAGCAGACACTTATGGCGCGAAAAAAGCACCAGCCTACCTACCGCGCCAATCATCAAGGTCAGCAATGCGGTAGAAGTGGAGTTGGCAAAATCTTAGATCGCTGGACCGCAGCACTCCGACAACGGCCCAGAGCTACCGTTAACCATGAGAGCTCAATGCTGCGGTTGCAGCCCGCTTAGCAGCCCTTCGTGTTGTGGCCCATTTGTGGACAAGATGTCTTGTTTCCAGAACCCGAGAAATGCGAAGGGGAACTGCTAAGCAATTCTCCCCAATCTTGAGCGAACCAAATCGACTATTTTAGGGCGAGGAGTAGCGATATGAATCTTCCGTCAGAAGTAGCACAAACTCTTCATCCGAATGAAATGGTTAGGCTACACTGCCATCGCTGGTGTCCTGAGGCGAAAACTTGCACGGGTCTTGAGGCACATCTCCTGAGAAATCTTCAGCTTCTGGAAGCATCCCGCTTTGGGTTGGCTCTTACCCATCTTGGGACCGCCGTTGCAAAACAATGTTTGACTTCATGTGACGAAACATCCGTCCCCAAACTGTTGGGTGGATCTACGGCAATCGGCCCAAAGCTGCCGATCAGATAAGTCATGAAGCCTGCGAAGCGCCTATTCTCTGCTAGCGTTTATGTGTCGCGCAGAGTTCTTGTCGCCAGTAGGGTCGCTTCGTGGGATTACTCCTCAAACCGCCACTCTTTCGATATAACCAACCGATTTTTAAGGCATCAGACTTTCGTTGCGATGTATATGAATGCCCCCGCCCTCCATTTGACGTTGCAATAATGGCATCAAAGCTGAATTCGCTCCATTGGGGCCAACTGATTGCGCGAGATATACCCAACATCAAAGAACGCATTTTGGTCAAAACGTAGCAATATCGTTTTGTTTCATAAGATAACTGAAATTTTTGACGGTTATCGATGTAACGGACAATAAATCAAGTGCGGTATCCATGGCGACGACTTTCAAAGTATTCTACCTCGGTACGGGGCCTGAAATCGACCCAGTCGAAGGCAACGCGACCGCCGAAAACGCCAGTGCGCTGGTCGGCAATACCTATGGCAGCATAGGCGACCCTCTCGTCAATCATATACAAACCTTGGCCCCAGCTGGCGCTGGGTACAGCGGCGGGGTGTTTGATGGGTATGATGATGATAACTTTGTCTCAAACGATCAGTTTTCAATTGACGGCGGGGCGGCGCAAACCTTTGACGGGATTACGGTTTATAACGCGACGATCACCTATACTGACGGCACAACGGATGCGATCACGGCAGTTTTGGTTCAAGACACGGCTGGCAAAATTTACCTGGCTCCTGAAATAAGCGCAAATACCGATCAAGCCGCACTCGAAGCGGGCCCAATCCGCTCTTTGACAATTGACAGTGTTCTGCTCGACACTGCGAATTTCGCTGCCAGCCGAGCCGATGGCAACTATGCTGTTTGCTTTACGCCAGGAACAGCGATCCTGACCCCGACCGGAGAGGTGCTGATTGATGATCTTTGTGTCGGCGATCTTGTCACCACTATGGACAACGGCCCACAACCGATCCGCTGGATTGGAAAAAAACATTTGGATCAGCCTGCGCTCTCGGCCAACCCAAATCTGCGCCCGATCTTGATCCGCAAACAATTGTTGGGCGCGAAACGCGACTTGCTGGTCTCTCCGCAACACGGCATGTTGCTGGGGCGTGACCACCTTGTACGCGCCAAGCATCTTGTCTCGGTCCCGAAATCACGTGTTCGCGTCGCCTGCGGGAAGCAATCCGTTACCTATATTCATCTGATGTTCGACGCTCATCAAATCATCTTTGCAGAAGGCGCGCCGTCGGAAAGCTATTTTCCAGGCGCAATGGCGCAGCGCATGATCGATCCAGTCGCTTTTTCCGAATTGAGGGCGATATTTCCGGAAGTGATCACAAGAAAACCCAACCCCAGTGTCATCCGGCAAAGCTACGGCGACACTGCGCGGACATTTCTGGCCGAAAAATCTGTTGCGGTTCATGCCAAGCAGTTTGCACATTCCATGGTCTGACTGGAGGGCGAGCAAGTCAAGCAAGCGACCAGGTACCAAAGCAACATTGCTATCGAAGACTTAACGCTTGCGGGCAGAACGCGTTGCCAAACATAGAGGCGATGCAAAAGGTTTTTGGTCGCGCTTTGATTGAACCTCGCTGTTTTGCCAGAGATTTTGCCAGAGATTTTGCCAGAGATTTTGCCAGAGATTTTGCCGGAGACTGTTGAGTTTGTATTTCTCCTCAGCTTCGATTGCGTGATGTATCCCAGTGCCGCGGACGATGGCGATCTTCTCGCGCTTGGTCGCGTGCCAAAGCCTGCGTGCGCCATAGACTGACCGGTTTCTCGTCCAAACGTCCTTCATATCTTCGCGCGGATACGCGTCTCGCTTGGCTCGACCCCATTCTCCGCCCGCTGCCTCCAACCTTCTGATAAATCGACAATATCGCTGCCGATCTGTCTGCATCGTCGCCCTGGTGATCCAAAACCTTCCGCACCGCTCTGCTGAGCAGGTCTGCTGGATAACGTGTGCCGTTCTTCTTCTTTGCCATAACCCTGTATCTTTACCTCTGGGACGCCGGCGAAAACCGGATCGGGCTGTAAATCCACATCTGACGCTGTCGGATATACGATCAGCGAGAAGGCACGTTTAATCCAAGGTGAAATCTGGGGCATCGTCATCAGATCGGCCAAATTAACGGCGTCATTGGAATTCATTTTGACGAAGTTCAACATATCTTCCGTAAGAAGAGCGACGTAGATCGCTTAGCTGTCCTCGACGCATTCAAATCCTGAATGAAACCTCATAAATGGCCCCTGATGTTGATTTTGATAAGGTCGTTCAACCAGCGAAATAGGTGGGTTTCCCTTTTGCACATGCGTTCCCGTTCTCGGGCATGCATACGGGTTAGTTTCCGCCGACGAACATCCGTTCGCGGGCGCCTTGCAGGTGTTTGAGCATGGCATCGTGGGCCCGGTCGGGTTCTCGTGCTTTGATCGCGTTGAAAATCTCTTCGTGCTCGGCTTCGACAAGGTCGTTGCGCAAGGGAGAGGCGCGTAGGGTCAAACTGCGTGACAGGTTCATCCCAAAGACGATTTGGCTGGCAATCGATTCCAGCGCCGCCAGATGGAACGGGTTTCCTGTGCTGCGTGCGATGGCAAGATGCACTTCCATATCGGCTTCGGTGCCGGTTTCTTGCATTTGGTAGGTTTTGTTGAAATGCGCGATTGCGGCGGCCAATTTATCAAGTTGTTCATCCGTGCGTCGCATCGCCGCCAAGCGGGCCAGAATGGGTTCGAAATCCATACGGAATTCATAGCACCGCTGGATGTCGGAGATTGAGCTGAGGGGGACAATGGAGCTGACGGAGCTTTCGGGGCGGCGTTGAACAAAGTTGCCCGACCCCTGTCGGGTTGCAACGATTCCGTCTTTGCGCAACTGGGCCAAAGCCTGACGCAAGACCGGCCGGGACACGCCACAAGCTTTTGCAAGCGCGTCTTCTGATGGCAGCCGCGTCGCAATTGGGTAGGTGCCGTCTATGATCTCTTGCAAAAGGCGATCATAGACTTGCTCGGAAAGACTGCGACTTTGGGATTGTCGGTCTTGCATCAAAATTGCTCCTATCGGGACTAAAGAGGATTGCCCGCTTTTTCGTAAACAGATGACATTAGGCGCAGTGTTTTCAGGTTGTCCAGCCTGTCGGTGGCAAAAGGAGCCCCGGTCCGCAAGCCGTTTGCGAACTCGCGCACGGCACCGGAAAAGCACGCTTGATAGTTGGCCTGCAGATCATGGATCGTGACCGGCTCGTTTCTTGAAAGCAAGCTGATCGTTTCGCGGTCCAGAACCAAAGTATCGGCCTCGCCCAGTACTTCCAGCCGATCCGTTGGCAGAGGTGGATAGCCAAGCGCCGAGATATTTGCGTCAATAACAATCAAAACACCATCTTCGCTGCGCAAGGTGATGACGGCGGCGTCTTCGCCGTTGAGAACGGGATTTATGCGATCCAGCGCGGCCGCCACAACTGTCATTTCGCCAAAGATCGAGCGCAAGGCGTCTAGATGGTGGATCAGAACCTCAAATACCAAAAGATGGGTAAACACGCCAAAATAGGGCTGCCGACCCAACAGAAACGGTGTTTTGTCCCCGTAGTCAAAGACGGAAGACGACCGCACGGTTAAACGGGCATGTCGGACCTTGCCAAGCTCGCCGTTTTGGATGCGGTTGCCGACTTCGGCATAATGCGGGCGGAACCGATAGTTTTCGTGAACCATAAAGCGCACGCGGTCGCCGACGTATTCGATCAGGGCCTCGGCCTCGGGAACTGTGGGGGTCATTGGCTTTTGGCACATGACGTCGATCCCCAAATCAGCGCAAAGGCGCACCAACGGGGCGTGGGTGTTGACCGGCGTTATGATATCCACCGCGTCTGGGCGTGTTTTGAGCAACATGGTTTCGGTGTCGGCGAACACGTTACGAATCCCAAATTCATCGGCCCGCGCCTGTGCGCGCTTTGGGTCAGGATCGCAGATCGCACAGAGCTCGATGCCGTCCTGTTCCCGCCAGCCTTTCAGGTGAAATTCCGAGATCGCGCCCGCTCCGGCAATCGCAATTTTTAGCGTTTTCATATGGTTAACCATCCATCGAAGTGTAGAAACTTTGGGAAAAATACACCTATTGACGTATTTTACAAGTTGCATTACGAATCTGATGAATTCAAGTTTGGGATCGAAAATGCGTACTAATTTGTCCGAAGGTGTTTTGTCTGAATCTGTTATGGCCGTGCCGCCGCTCGCGTTGGCGCAGGATGGGACGTTCGACGACGCTGCGAATAAGGCCATCATCCAGCATCTAGAAGCGGGCGGTGTGTCGACCATTCTGTATGGCGGCAACGCAATGGCCCAACATTGGCCGATGGCAAACTATGCCGATTGGCTGGATCGCCTGGCCGCACTTAGCGCGGATGGAACCTGGCTTTTGCCATCGATCGGGCCGGATGCGGGCAAAATGAAAGATCAAGCCAAGGTCCTTTCATCCCGGTCCTTTCCGGTGGCCCTGTTGTTGCCGGTTGTGGCGCCGATGACCCAACAAGGGGTCGCCGATGCGATCCGGCAGTTCCACGCCGAAGCGGGCGTTCAGGTTCTGGTTTATATCAAGACCGACAACTATCTGGCCGCAGACATTCTGGAGGCTCTCTTTCGTGAGGGCGCGGTGTTTGGCGTCAAATACGCCGTGCCGCGTACAGGGCAGGGGCGAGACAGCTATCTTGATCAGATTATTGCGGCTGTGGGTGTTGACCGGGTGATTTCCGGTTTTGGCGAGCCACCGGCCGTGCGCCACATGCTTGACTATGCATTACCAGGCTACACGGCGGGCTGTGTCTGCATTGCCCCGGCCCTGTCCACGGCGCTGCTGACCGCGTTGCGGCTTAAGCGCGAGGGCGAGGCCAAACGGCTGTTAGAGCCCTTTGCCGATCTGGAAAACCTGCGCAACGAGATCAGCGAAATTCGGGTGTTGCACGAAGCCGTCGCCCTGTCGGGTCTGGCGGATACAGGGCCGATCCAACTGCCCGCTCATGGTTTGACCGACGAGCAGAGAGCCCGGGTCGCCGACGCTGCATCAAAACTAATGAACGTGGAACAGGAGTTCGCCAAGTCGCGCAAGCTCTGACGCCAATTCTGTGGACACAATGGGAGGAAACACAATGTCCAAATCCATCAAGGTAAATCGTCGCTCAGTCTTGGCTGGCTCAGCCGCACTTGGGGCCGCCGCTGTATTGCCGGGCGCGGTGTTCGCGGCGGGCTATCCGAGCCGCCCTGTAACTGTGGTTGTGCCATGGGGTGCCGGGGGCGGTACGGATGCAACAGGTCGCATGATCGCGGCGTTGCTTGAAAAGAAACTGGGCGGCAGCTTCAACGTTGTGAACCGCACCGGAGGATCCGGCGTTGTAGGGCATTCGGCCATCGCGAACGCAAAGCCGGACGGCTATACCATCGGTCTGGTCACGGTTGAGATCACGATGATGCACCATGTCGGGCTGACTGACCTCACGGCAGAAGACTATACGCCGCTGGGTCTGATGAACGCCGACAGTCCGGGTGTGACCGTGTCGTCCAAGAGTGATTACCAAGACATCGCGAGCCTTGCCGAAGCGATCAAGGCTTCGGAGCCGGGCACATTCAAAGCGTCGGGAACCGGGCAGGGCGGCATCTGGCATCTGGCGTTGATCGGTTGGCTGCTTTCGATGGGTTTGGCACCTAACCACGTCACTTGGGTGCCATCCGAGGGGGCCGCGCCTGCGCTGCAGGATTTGGTTGCCGGTGGCATCGATCTGGTCACCGTGTCCTTGGCAGAAACCAAAGCCATGGTTGACGCTGGCCGTGCCGTAAACCTGGGGTTGATGGCGGACGAGCGTGTTGGCTCTCATCCTGATGTGCCGACGCTCAAGGAAGCAGGCGAAGAATTCTCGCTTGCAACATGGCGGGGTGTTTGCGGACCCAAAGACATGGATGCGGCTGCTGCTGCTGCTGTTTCCGCGGCGTTGTCCGAAATTTCGACCGATCCCGAATTTGTCGAGTTCATGAACGGCCGTGGTTTCGGCATCAAGTATCTGGCCCCTGATGCGCATGCGCAAATGATGGCGCAAACGGATTCCGTGATGGCTGACGCGCTTGCGGCCGCGGGGCTGGCAAAAGGGTAATCCCTTGAGTGCAGAAAACTGTGGCGGGGCGCAGCTTGGTGCATCCCGCCCAGACGTTGAGGGATAATAATGACACTCCGTGATACAATATTTGGCGCGCTTTTCATCTTGCTGGGCGGGTTTTTTATGATTCAGGCCGCCGGGTTTCCGACCTTTCCGGGGCAACCCTATGGCGCGTCGCTGCTGCCCAATATTCTTGGCGGTGCCTTTGTGATTTGCGGTACGCTGCTGATCCTGCGCGATCTTCCAAAGGGCCGCGGAAACTGGGTTCTTATTGGCGCGGAACTCAGAACCAAGCCCGGAGCGGTTGCGGCGCTTTTTGTGGTTGGAACGGCGCTGTCTCATATCCTTTTGGGGCCCATCGTGGGTTTTTTGCCAGTCTGTTTGGTTAGTCTTATGACGCTGTTCATGTGGTTCGGGATGTCGTTGGTCTCCAGCCTTTTGATCGCGTTGGCAGGCACTGCACTGTGTTGGATTATGTTCGCCATGGTTCTCGAAGTGCCGCTTCCGCGCGGCGTGTTTGAGGGGGTGCTTTAGATGGTCTCTCTCGACGTGTTGGCCCAAGCCGCGGCCCTAGCTTTCTCATTCGAAACGCTGATTGTGGTGCTATGCGCCGGGGCGTTCGGCATGTTTGTGGGGGCCATGCCGGGCCTGACCGCAACAATGGCGACGGCCCTGTTGGTTCCGGTGACCTTCTTCATGGATCCCATCCCGGCGATTTCCGCCATTGTGACGGCCAGCGGTATGGCGATCTTTGCCGGAGATATTCCCGGCGCCTTGTTGCGGATGCCGGGAACGCCCGCCTCGGCGGCCTATGTCGAGGACAGCCACAAGCTGGCGCTCGCCGGAAAATTGAACCTGAGCCTTGGGACCAGCCTGTTGGTGTCGGCCATTGGCGGGTTGTTTGGCGTGCTTGTCTTGATCATTGCGGCCCCCGTGCTGGCGGAATTTGCGCTGCAATTCACCTCATTTGAATATTTCTGGCTTGTGCTTCTGGGCCTGTCCTGCGCGATCTTCATAAGTTCAAGCGATCCGCTGAAGGCCGCTTTGGCGCTGTTGCTTGGCTTGGCGCTGTCGACGGTAGGTCTTGACCCGGCCTCGGGCACGCCGCGCTTTACCTTCGGCAACATCAACCTGCTGGCCGGCGTTGAATTCGTGCCCGCCATGATTGGATTGTTCGCAATGGGTGAAATCTTGCGCGGTGCCATTCGTATGAACAGCACGGCCCCTTTGCCTCAGGTTCCGCCAACCAAGGGGCCTTTGTTTGCTGGGTTGGGGGCGCTGATCAAAAAGCATCCTTGGAATATTTTGCGCAGCTCGACCTTGGGAACATTGGTCGGATCATTGCCGGGCGCAGGGGCCGATATCGCGGCGTGGATGGCCTATGCCGTATCAAAACGGTTCTCAAAGAATTCCGACCGCTACGGCGAGGGCGAGGTAGAAGGGCTGGTCGATGCGTCGGCCGCCAACAACGCGGCTGTCGGCGGATCGTGGATTCCGGCTTTGGTGTTTGGAATTCCCGGCGACAGCGTGACGGCCATCGTGATCGGTGTGCTTTACATGAAGGGGATCAACCCCGGGCCGACCGTGTTCCTGCAAACCCCGCACATTATTTATGCCGTATTCATGATCTTCCTGCTGGCGGTGGTCTGCATGGTGCCCCTGGGATGGATGACGGTGAAACTGGCCCGATACCTGTTGATCGTTCCGCGGCGCGTTCTCCTGCCTTTGATCCTGACGTTTTGCATCGTGGGATCGTTCGCCTTGACGAACTCGGGCTATGGAATCGCCCTTATGTTGGTGATCGGCCTATTGGGGTGGGTTCTGGAGGACAACGGCTTTCCGATCGCGCCGATCATTCTGGGGCTTGTTCTCGGGGGCATGCTTGAACGCACTTTCCTGACCTCAATGATCAAGTCCGGGGGGGCCTTTTCGGGGTTCTTTGATCGCCCGATAGCATCGGTCCTTGGGGTGATTGTGCTGCTGGTCTGGGCCAGTGTTCTTGGAAAGCTAGTTTGGCGAAAGGCGTCTCAAGGACGCGGTGTTGCGTCGCGTGAAACCCCTGAGGAGAGTTAACATAGGGTATTCTCTAAGTGGGCGGCAGTTGATTGCCGGCAAGTGGATTGCAGGTGAAACCACGTTTCAATCGGCCCCGGCGCAAGGTCCGGCGTATGAATTTGCCGATGGCACGGCTGCATTGGTCGATCAGGCCTGCGAAGTGGCCGAGGATGCGTTTGGACATTTGGATACATGCCCCGCGAAACCCGCGCCGCGTTCCTAGACCAAATCGCCGATCAGATCGAGGCGCGCACCAGTCACATCACCCGGATCGGATCCGCCGAAACAGGCCTGCCGAGGCGCGGCTTTTGGCAGAGCCGGGGGGCGGACAATCGGCCAGTTGCGGTTGTTTGCATTCCATATTCCCGCTGGAGAGTATTTAGATCGTCGTTAAGATCCGGCGCTTCCAGATCACGCACCGCTGCCGCGTCCCGAGTTGTGTATGGTGCAACGCTCCATCGAGCCGGTTGCCCTGTTGTTGTTAAAGGGCATTCGGTGCATCCGTGCACCGCTGATATCGTTGTGAAGATTTCCGGCAAGACGCTCTGGCTCTGGCGCGCTGTTGATCAACACGGCGTCGTTCTGGACGAGATGCCCCAATCCCGGCGGGACAAACCGGCCGCTAAAAAGGTTTCATCGCAAGGTCTTGAAACGTGTGGGTCTCTTCCCGAGCGGATAAACACGGACAAGCTTTGCTCATACGGTACGGCCAAGCGCGATCTTATGCCTTGGCTGGATCACTGGTCGCACAAGTGGCTCAAAAATCGCGACGAAAACAGCCATTTGCCGGTCCCAAAGCGGGAACGTGTGATGCAGATTATCGCTCTCAGGGCGGCCTGCAATGCTTCGCGCCCATCCATTCCGCAGTCCGCAATTGTCTCTCTGTTCCAGCTCGCGGATGTGCCGCCTTGACCTTTCTCTACCACGGGATGGAAGCTCTCCTCGCGTGGAAACGAGTGAGCAGCATCGCCTAAGATCGTCACCTACCAGCCTTGACTGCCGCCCCTTCAGTCAATGTGACAACAGCTAGGGGGCTGTCTGTGGGCATACAGAAATCTAGAATAAAGATTCAAGAATTGTTTCGTAAGCTATTGTTTTCGTGCGTAGATCTTCTCTTTCCTCATTCCCAATGACTTGTAGCCTGTTGATTTTGATAAGGTGATTCACCTAGCGAAACCGGTGGTTCTCACTTTTGCGCAACAACTGCATTTCTCCGGCAGGAAATCGGCGTTTTGGCCCAGCCTAGGTGGCACTTGCGACCGATTAAAGGCTGCGTTTTGGTACGGGAAGAGCGCCGATTACAGCCTTGGCGCTGTTGGTCCAGAACGTCTTGAGCGGTCTCTCCCAATAATTTACGATCGCCAGACTGAGCAGGATCATCGCGCCGATGGTCACCGGTATCACGACGTATTTGTTTTGCTCTGTTGCCACGCCCGCCAAGACAAGGCCGCCTATTTCTGAATGCAACAGGTACAGCGGATAGGTCATCAGGCCGATTTTTCTGGAGTATGGCAGCTTGATGTCTCCAAGCCGGGACGTCGAGAAAATCAGGAAGGTTAGATAGAAAACGGTGTAGATCGCAACAATGACCCAAGGCGATATCGTGAACGTATCGGCAATGCCTCTGGCAGTCCCTTTTTCAATAGCGACATAGGTTGAAAAAACATAAGCGGCGATGAGGAAGATGATACGTGCGGTGGAAAACCCGTGTCTCATGACAATCGAGAACAAGCCGCCCGCTGCGAAGAGTGCGAAATAATAGCTGAAAATCAGCAAGCTATGACCCGTGAAATAGGCGACTATTATTCCGGCTAGCCATATCTTTGTGAGGGTTTCGAAATGTTTGATTTGCCCTAAGAGAATGATCAGAAAGACCAGAATATAAAAGATGATCTCGAAGGCGAGGGTCCAGTAAGCACCGTCCATAGGCCGAAAGCCGATATGAGCGGGCACCATTGTCAGGTTTGCGATATACCGAAAGACATCAGGTTTTCCGCCGTCGGTGCTTAGCAGAAATATTGCGATGGTGGTGAGCGTCATACACAGAAGGAATGTCGGCCAAAGTCTGACAAAACGGGCGATGGCGAAATCGCTGGCTGATTTTCCCTCTGCGGAAATGCTGATGACAAATCCGCTGATCAGGAAGAAAAAATCGACGCCAAGGAAACCGTATGCCGCCGAAGCGGTCACAAATGGAATTGGCTGAAGATTGCTCAATGTTCCGTTGCTGATATCCAACGCGGTATAGTGGAAAAAAACCACGGACAGGGCTGCCAGGAAACGACCGTAGTCGAGCCATTCAAACGCACGTTGTTGCTTCATATGCAGCGATACTATTCCTAGAAACTTACATATTCGACTAAACCAAACATTGGTTGTTGCTGCAATGGCAGAATGATCGTTCGGCCCTGTCATCTCCTCCGCCATTCTTCCAAAGGACGCGAACCTCACTCCTCAAAGGTTGCAACAAGGTCATGCGTCGAAATCCAAATGGAAAGTACAGGCTGGCCGTGGGGCGGGCTATGAGGCCACGATCAGGCCCAGGATGTACGTATCCGTTTCTATCGACATGGCTGTCAAAGCTGGTATTTGGGTAGTCCCATTAGGAGTTTTACATGACCGGTCAAAAAGTTCTTGTCGCGGGTGGTGGTATTGGTGGCCTGACGCTTGCGCTGACACTCCATCAGATTGGCGTCGAATGCGTTGTTTTCGAATCCGTTCGCGAACTGAAACCGCTGGGTGTTGGTATCAATTTACAGCCCAACGCTGTGCGAGAGCTGTTTGATCTGGGGTTTAGCGCCGCAGAGCTTGATCAGTTTGGGGTTCCGTCCAAGGAATGGGCGTTGGTCGGTCAGAACGGCCAAGAGATATACTCTGAAAGCCGTGGTGAATTGGCGGGATACAACTGGCCTCAATACGGGGTTCATAGGGGTGAATTCCACATGGCGCTCCTACGCAAGTTCGTGGAACAGGCCGGCCCCGACGCCATTCGCCAAGGCCATCGGGCCAAGGGGTACGAGATCAACAAAGACGGTGGCGTGACGCTTGTCCTTGAAAAGGACGGTCAGGAACTGCGCGAAACTGGTGCGGTGCTGATCGGGGCAGACGGTATCCATTCGGCCATTCGCGCGCAAATGCATCCCGACCAGCCTCCCATTCATTGGGGCGGTGCGGTGATGTGGCGTGGTACGTCTTGGGCAAAACCGGCGCGCACTGGGTCATCCTTTATCGGGCTTGGGACACATGCGCATCGCATGGTTGTTTATCCGATTTCACATCCTGATCCTGACACCGGGCTGGCGTTGATCAATTGGATCGCCGAGGTGACCTATGATGACCCCTCTGCGCATGAAAACATAGGTTGGTTTCGGCAGGTCGGGCTTGAAGATTTCATTCACCATTTCGAAGACTGGACCTTTGATTGGCTTGATGTGCCCGAGCTGATCCGTGGGGCGGATATGGCCTATGAGAACCCTATGATTGACCGCGATCCCGTCCCCACTTGGGTCGATGGGCCGGTTGTTTTGATGGGTGACGCGGCGCACGCCATGTATCCGACCGGGTCTAATGGTGCGAGCCAAGCCATTATTGATGCAAGAACCTTGGGCGCGAAATTTTTGGAGCAGGGTGTCGGATCAGAGGCACTTGCCGCCTTTGACGATGAACTCTGCGAGCCTGTGTCGGCTCTGATCCTGCGCAACCGTGGGGCGGGCCCCTTTGGCTTGCTCAATATGGTCAATGACCGTTGTGGCGGTGACTTTGATGATATCGAGCAGATCATCCCGCAAGACGAGCGCAATGAATTTATGGCCAAATACAAGGCTGCGGCAGGTTTCGCACGCGACACCCTTAACGCAGCTGCGCCGACCATTGCGCCGGGGGCAAAAGTCTCTGGTTAGATTGAGTTTGCCAGTGCCGCGGGGCGGATTTTGCCCCAAGGCGTTGCAAGAGGCACCTCACCTTGCGTGCAAACAAGGTGCGCACCCCGTGTCCTAAGGAATGTTAGGTGGGGTCAAGCGGTGCTTGGCCCGCTGACACAGGCATTTTGCTGACCAACCAATCGCGAAAATCCACGGCTGCTGGTTTGTCCTTGTTTATCGACATGTAATAGCCCTCATGGCCCGGTATCGAAGCGGGATGCGCGCGCGCCACAAGCCCGGTTTGCAAGGCGTGATCGGCAAGCAATTCACTGACGAGGGCGACGCCACTGCCATGCGCAGCAAGGTGCAAGGCCATGCCATAGGTGTCCGTGTACAAGGACGGGCTGGGCGTGCCTCCAACCGTCTTGGCCCAAGATTGCCACCCGCTTGAAGTTCCCACAGCTTCAATCAATGGCAAGTCATGCAGCTCGCCCTTAAGAGCGGGTGATTTCAATGGAATAAGCCGGTTTGGCATCAGTGGCTCGGCGTCGCTCCCGGCCTGTTTGGCGGATCCGAAACGAATTTCCACATCGGCACGGGCCGAGTGGAAATCATCAGGCCAGATCGCACTGAGAATTCTCACGCGGAGGGTTGGGAACCGCGCTGTGAACTCGGGCAATCGTGGGGCGATAATCCAATGGGCGACGCTCACGGATGTTGCGATTGTCAGCAGGTTCTTTGCCGGCCCGGTGTCCACGACGTCCAGTGCCGAGGTCAGGGCCTGAAGCGGTGCCTCGACTTCCGGCAACAGTCGACGACCGGCGTCGGTTAGCGCCAAGCCCCTCGCATGACGCATAAAAAGAGCCGCCCCAAGCCGCGTCTCAAGCGATTTGACCTGTTGGCTGACAGCCGATTGCGTAAGGCTCATTTCCTCAGCAGCGGCGGTGAAACTCAGGTGTCGTGCTGCGGCCTCAAAGGATCGCAGCCAGCCGAGCGGAGGAAGTGATTTTGCCATGGGTCAATCCAGCTATTAGTCTTTCTAATAGCTAAGCGCATAATTCATTCGTTTGTCAAAAATTTCCCCGCTTTTTAACGTCTCTTACAGCGAATAGGAGAATGGAATGAATCCTGAAATCAGGAAGATCGTAACCTATGATGAAGAGGTCTTTATCGAAGGGTTTCGCGCCGCTGGTACACCATGGCGCATGTTTGCGGTTGCGGCTGTTGTGCGCAATCCTTGGGCCGGTCGCTTTGTCGAAGATCTCTCGCCCGAGATCCGCGCCTATGGTCCCGTCCTTGGTGAAATGATGACCGAGCGAATGATCGCACTCGCCGGGAGTGGTGCCGCGATTGAGGCTTATGGCAAAGCCGCTGTGGTCGGTCTGGATGGCGAGATCGAGCACGCGTCTGGGCTGATACACACGCTGCGGTTCGGCAATTTCTACCGCGAGGCTGTCGAGGCCAAATCCTATCTTGCCTTTACGAACACACGTGGCCCGGCCAACGCGCCAATCATGGTCCCGCTGATGGACAAGAATGATGCGGGACGGCGGTCGCATTATTTGACCATTCAGTTTTCAATTCCCGACGCACCGCGTGATGACGAAGTTGTTGTCGTGCTGGGGGCTGCGACGTCAGGGCGGCCGCATCACCGGATTGGGGATCGTTATCAGGATTTGAAAGATTTGGGCCATGACCTCGACAACCCTGCCTCGGTCTGAGCTTGCGGGCCTCTCGGCGATCGAGGTCGGTGCGGGACGCCCGGTGCTTCTATTGCACGGCGTTGGATTGCAAGCCGAGGCATGGGGCGCGCAGATCGAGATGCTGTCAGGCGGCTATCATGTGATCGCGCCCGACATGCCCGGTCACGGCCAAAGCGCTGGCCTGTCCGGGCAGGCGACATTGGATGACTTCGTTCAGGCCTATATACCTGTTTTGAAATCGCTATCCGAGCCTGCTCTGGTGGTGGGGCATTCAATGGGGGCGATGATCGCGTTTGAGCTTGCCCATCGCGCCGCGGAAAATGTCGTGGGGGTGGTCGCGCTCAATGCGATTTTCAAACGCAGCCCCGAGGCTGCTGCTGCGGTGCAAGCGCGTGCAAATGCGCTTGACGGGATCACCGTGCCCAGCCCAACACCGACACTTGCGCGCTGGTTCGATACGTCCGAGTCCCCCGAAAGACGCGCCTGCGATAGCTGGCTTCGGGCGGTTGATCCTGCGGCCTACAAACAGGCGTACACGGCGTTTGCCAATGGCGATGGTCCCAAGAGGGAGGCTTTGGCAACTTTGGCGTGCCCTGCGCTTTTCGCAACAGGTGCTCTTGAACCGAACTCAACCCCGGCCATGTCGCAGGCCATGGCCGAGCTGGCCCCGTTTGGGCGCGCTCTGATTATTGAGGGCGCGGCCCATATGATGCCGATGACCCACGCGCCCGCTGTGAACGACGCGCTTTTGGGGTTGGCCCAGGAGGTTTGGCCATGATGGACCTTGATCCACGCGCGCTACGTACTGCTTTTGGCAGTTACATGACGGGCGTTACCGTCGTGACCAGCACAGCTTCGGATGGAACACCGGTGGGGTTTACGGCGAATTCGTTTTCGTCGGTCTCGCTCGATCCGCCGCTCCTGCTGGTTTGCCCGGGCAATTTTCTCTCGACTTACGATGTTTTTGCCAATTGCTCTCAGTTTGCTGTCAACATCCTGTCCGAAGGCCAAGAGGACGTGGCCAATACTTTCGCCAGCTTTAAGGGCGACCGTTTTGCGCGTGTTCCTCACCGCAAAGACGCCTTGGGCAACCTGTTGATTGACGGCGCGCTTACACAGTTTTCCTGCAAAACGCATCGCGCGATTGACGCCGGGGATCATTCGATCCTGATCGGCGAGGTCCAAGATCTGACCCAAAACGCCGGGCGCGGCCTTGGGTATGCTGGCGGGCAGTTCTTCAGCCTTGGATTGGAGCGTGCCGCGCTTGAACACACAGGGAGCGCGGCTCTTGGCGGGGCTATCATAACCGCTGGCGACAACGTCCTGCTTGAGAGAACCGAAACAGGGTTTCGTCCACCGCAGATCATCACCGATGATCGGGGCGACCTGCGGCAGAGCCTCGCTACTGGATTGGAAGAGAGGGGCCTGCCAGTCACGCTTGGCCCGGCTTATTCTGTGTTTGATGCAGGCAAAACGCATTGTTCTTACTTCCTCGCGACGGCAAGCGCCGCTGGCTCGGGGGCCATGAAGGCTTATCCAATCCACGATATTCCCGAGCTAAAATTCGTCTCACAACCCATCACTGACATGATGAACCGCTTCGCCCTTGAAGCGAAAACCCGCAGCTTTGGCCTCTATGTCGGGGATTCGCAGCGTGGCGATGTTCACCTTTTTCCTGAAAGGACCTGAAAATGGAGTTTTCACTCTTTTTGCACATGGAACGTCTCTCTCCTGAGCAGTCGCATGAGCAACTCAATAAAGAGATGATCGAACTGTGCAAAATGGCGGATCAAGCCGGGATGCGGGCCATCTGGACGGGTGAACATCACGGTATGGAATTCACCATTGCGCCCAATCCGCTCATGTCACTGGTGCAGATTTCCCAACACACAAAAAACGTCAAGCTTGGCACGGGCACTGTGATTGCCCCGTTTTGGCATCCTATCAAACTGGCGGGTGAAGCTGCCTCTGCTGATCTGATGACAGGTGGACGGATTGAACTGGGTATCGCGCGCGGAGCGTATTCCTATGAATATGAACGGCTCATGCCGGGCATGGATGCCTGGGAAGCCGGTCAACGCATGCGGGAAATTGCGCCGCTTTTGCCCAAGCTGTGGGACGGGGATTGCGCCCATGAAGGCGAGTATTTTAGCTTTCCATCCACCACGGCGTCCCCAAAGCCGGTGCAAGAGGGGGGGCCCCCCATCTGGATTGCCGCGCGGGACCCCAACAGCCATGAATTTGGGGTGCAAAATGGTTTCAATATTCAAGTGACACCGCTGTGGCAGGGGATGGAAGAGATCGAGACGCTGATGGGGCGTTTTAACGATGCCTGCGATAGCTATGACGGCCCGCGTCCAAAAATCATGCTCCTTCATCATACCTATGTCGGTGCAAACGACGAGGATGTCGCGGTGGCGTCGCGCGAACTTTCGCGGTTTTATTGTTATTTTGGGGCCTGGTTTCAGAACAAGCGCCCGGTGGAGCAAGGGCTTATCGCCCCGCTTTCAGACTCTGAAATAGAGGCCAACGCAATGATGGCCCCCGCGAATTTGGCAAGAGACCTGACCGTCGGAACCGCCGATGAGGTTATTGAAAAGATTAGAAAGTACGAAGCGTTAGGATATGATGAATACTCATTCTGGATCGACAGTGGGATGAGCTTTGACCGCAAACGCGCATCGCTTGCGCGGTTCATCGACAACGTCATGCCAGCTTTCCAATGAGGAACACAATGGATCCCAAACCACATTACCAGCTCTTTATTGATGGCGCTTGGACGGAAGGGTCTGAGGGCCAAACCATGGCATCTCAGAACCCCGCCACAGGCGAGGAGTGGGCCACGTTTGCCTGTGCCTCAAAAGCCGATGTCGACCGCGCCATTGGCTCCGCGCGCCGTGTGCTGAATGATCCAGCCTGGCGCGATATGACCCAGACGCAGCGGGGCAAGTTGCTGTACCGCTTGGCTGAACTGATCGAAGAAAACGCGGCCAAGATTGGGCGGGTTGAAACGATTGACAGCGGCAAGCTCTTGACCGAGACGGCAGGCCAATCGGCTTATGTTGGCGACTATTATCGCTATTACGCAGGGCTGGCCGACAAGATCGAGGGGGCTGTCCTCCCGATTGATAAGCCCGATATGCATGTCTTCACCCGGCGCGAGCCAATCGGCGTTGTCGTGGCCATTGTCCCTTGGAACGCTCAAATGTTCCTGACCGCAACCAAGCTTGGTCCGGCACTTGCTGCGGGGTGTTCTGTGGTGCTGAAAGCGTCTGAGATCGCCCCGGCCCCGATGCTTGAGTTTGCCCGTTTGGTCGAAGAGGCCGGGTTCCCGGCGGGGGTTGTCTCTATCATCACCGGTGACGCTGAAAACTGTGCTATTCCGCTGACACGCCACCCGGATGTGGACCGCATCGCCTTTACCGGTGGGCCTGAAACTGCGCGGCATGTGGTGCGTAATTCGGCAGAAAACTTCGCGGTGACCACTTTGGAATTGGGCGGGAAATCCCCAATTCTTGTCTTTGACGACGCCGATCCAGATGGGGCGGCGAATGGGCTTATCGCGGGCAATTTTGGTGCCTCAGGTCAAAGCTGTGTGGCAGGGTCGCGCGGTTTGGTGCATCGCTCGGTGCTAGATGCAGTGGCAGAAAAGATCGAAGCGAAGATGAAAGGGGTTATCATCGGCGACCCTCTCTTGGCCGAAACACAGATTGGTCCTCTTTGTACAACGGCCCAAATTAAAACGATCGAGACAACACTTGCTGCGGCTGTCTCTGGGGGGGCTCGTATTCGCTTTGGCGGGGCTCCGCTGGAGCGTTCTGGAAACTACATGGCCCCGACCCTTGTGGAATGCGCGGATGCAGGGACCGAAACCCTCAAGATTGAGATGTTCGGACCCGTCATGTCGCTCTTGCCTTTTGACACCGAAGAAGAAGCCATCGCGATTGCCAATAGCACGGCTTTTGGTCTTGGCTCAGGTGTCTTTACTGAGAATGTCGCCCGTGCGCACCGCGTCTCTTCACGGCTCAAGGCGGGCATCTGTTGGGTCAATACCTATCGCGCCGTGTCGCCGATCGCGCCGTTCGGTGGTTTCGATCAATCGGGCTATGGGCGCGAGGCCGGAATGGACGCGATCCTCGATTATACACGGACAAAAACCACTTGGATCAACACCTCTGATAAACCGATGGCCAACCCGTTTGTGATGCGCTGAGAGGGCAAGCCCGCAAGCAGCAAGGCACTCATTCGGTCGGATGTGTAGGGGCACCAATGTGTTTGCTGATCCGCTTGGCGAACCTCTTGGAAGTTCGGGCAATTGACTTCAGAGGCGAGGCAAAGGTTAGACTTTTGCCTTGCTCATCGTTCTGAAGTCGCCAGTGAACAGATCAAGTGTCCTAGTTGCCGACTGTCCGTCCAGTCTCTGGCTCAGCACTTGTCATTGATCCCGCGAGTTTGGGTTTGGGACAGGGGCGTTGCATTGCTTTGTCCCAAAACCTCAAAACAAAAGGCATGCCCAAAAATGACCCCAGCAGGGACAGCGCCAATACGGTTTTTCCGTACTGGGTTAAGTCCTGATCCAGAAATTGGAACACCGCCATCAGGTATACATGAAAGACGAACATCTGGATCGAATAGATCCCAGTAAAGCGCAGCAAACGCAGGCCAAAATACCATTCAATGGCGCGGGTGGCATAGGATGTCAGAGCATGTTTGCGGATCATCAGGATTGAGAAAACCGCGCAAACAATAAGAATGCGGAGCAAGTGAAGGGGGTGCAGGTGCATGCGCGCCCAATTGTCAGGGATGTCGACGGGAATAGCAAAGGGCACAGGGTACGCCAGACCTCCGCGTTGCCAGACAAGCAGAACAGTCGTGGTTCCAAGCAACGCAAAGAACGCCGGGGAACTGAGCGACGACAGCCTGTTGACGATGTTTTCGTATTGGGTGCCCAAGGCATAGGCGATGAAGAACAGAAACTGCCAGGCAGCGAGATCAAACGCCATGAAGGCGCTGCCAAAACCGAAAAAACCGTAGGCGAAATTGGGTAGGCTCACGGCGTAAATCAATAGAGATGCCGACAAGAGCGCTAGGGTTCCAAACCGCATCACCGTCAGCGACGCCGCCAGTAACAGGGCAAAGCAGCAAATGTAGATGGGGAGAATGTCAGAATACCCTCCGCCATTTTGCAACGCCAAAACCTGGCCGACCGCCCAGACACCATCCTTTGCCATGGCAAATGCATCTGGGGCCGCCAGAATGGTCAAAGCGAGAAACGGCAAAGCAGAGATAAGGTAGTAGCGGTACACCTTGTCGAGCCGTTGAATGAGAAAGCGGTTGAGGTTTTGCGATGATTTAAACTTGCGCACCATCAACATGCCAACCAGCAATCCCGACATGAAAACCAGAAATTCGGCATCAAATAAACCGATGAGCCTTGCGTGATGAACCGCTCCTAAAAAACCCATGTCCGGTTGCCAAGATAAATGCGCGAGCATCATCATGATCAACAAATGTCCGCGAATGCCATCAAGTATGTCTAGTCGCAAAGCTTTGCTCCACAATGTAAATAACATCTAGGTTAAAAAAATATGCCCTCACGCTGGAGTGGCGTTCGTCAGTCTATGCCGTTACGGAACTATAAGATCGTGTTTAGAATGTGTTCATTCCGCGATTTTGCACAACTAAAAACTGAACTGAGACTCTTTGGGACAATTATTTCGAAAGTGTCCGTTGAGCCGGGCACTGAAGGAGCCTCGCGTGTGGTCGCTATTCTGACGGGTTTTAGAAGCCGTTGTTGAACCCAATATTGTACCGCTTCCGTTCATCTTCAAAAGCGTTCCCCAGATGATCAGCCAATGGCGGCAAAGCTGCGGCGACGGTGTCAGCAGGCCTCGAAGCCTAAGGCATCTACGCTTTGTGGTGCAAAAATGCCGGGGTGCGGTTGTTCTACAACGGCACCGGCGAAAGTGCGCGTCATGACCTAATCTGTTTCTTGCCACGAACGAGCCGATGGGCGGCAGCGCGACCAAGTGCTTGGCCCCGCCAGGTTGGCGGACCTCTGCGAGAGAAACTTGTGGTTGCATAACAAAAGGGGGCCACTTGGGCCCCCTTGCGTAGAAATTTTGTGGAAGGGTCAGGCCTGCAGCGGCTTGACCACCAACTCGCCTTCTTCACGCGCTTTCATCGCGAGGGCGGCGGCATGGGCACCTGCGCCGGTCGTGAAATACGGGATCTTGTCATACAAGGCGACCGAGCGGATTTCCCGGCTGTCTGAGACAGAGGCGTTGCCTTCGGTGGTGTTCATCACCAACTGAATTCCGCCATCTTTCATTAGGTCGACAATGTTCGGGCGCCCTTCATAGACCTTTTTGGTGGTGTCACAGGCAATGCCCTGATCCCCAAGGAAAGCCGCTGTGCCCGATGTGGCGACGATCTTGAAGCCAAGATCGACCAATGTTTGGGCGGTCTCCACCAGCTGAGGCGTCTTGTCGTCATCCTTGATGGAAAAGAACACTGAACCGTTCTCAGGAAGCATGGTTCCGGCCCCCATCTGTGCCTTCAAAAACGCACGCGGGAAGGAACGATCCCATCCCATGACTTCGCCGGTTGAGCGCATTTCCGGCCCAAGGATCGTATCAACACCGGGGAAACGCGCAAAGGGCAACACGGCCTCTTTGACCGAGAACCACGGCATGTTCGGATCAGCGAGCGTCATCGGATCTGCCAGTGGCAGATCCGTGTCATAATCGGCGTTCTCTGGGTAACCGTCGCGCAGTGGGAAGGCTGACAGCTTTTCACCTGCCATGACCCGTGCCGCGATTGATGCGATGGCGCTGTCGGTTGCTTTGGCAACAAAGGGAACAGTCCGCGAGGCGCGTGGGTTCACTTCGATCAGGTAGATTTCGTTGTCTTTGACTGCGAACTGAATGTTCATCAGTCCAACCACATTCAACGCTTTGGCCAAGGCCTCGGTCTGGCGTTTTACCTCGGCCAAAATCTCGTCAGAGAGTGAATAGGGCGGCAAGGAACAGGCGCTGTCACCCGAATGCACACCGGCCTCTTCGATATGCTGCATGATACCCGCAACATGCACGTCGGTGCCGTCACAAATCGCATCCACATCCAATTCAACCGCACCTGATAGGTAGCTGTCCAGAAGGACGGGGCTGTCGCCAGACACGACAACCGCCTCAGCGATGTAGCGTTCAAGCTGGGCCATATCACGGACGATTTCCATCGCACGACCGCCCAAAACATAGGACGGGCGGATCACCAGCGGGAAGCCGATCTCATCCGCGATGGTCAAGGCCTGGGCGTCGGTCGAGGCAATGCCGTTTTTCGGCTGCTTGAGGGCCAATTGGTTGACCAGAGCCTGAAAGCGTTCGCGGTCTTCGGCAAGGTCAATCGCATCGGGTGTCGTGCCAAGGATCGGGATACCTTCGGCCTCAAGCGCATTGGCCAGTTTCAGCGGGGTTTGCCCGCCAAACTGAACAATAACGCCGTGCAAAGTGCCATTTTCCTGCTCAACCCGCAGGATTTCCATGACGTTTTCAAAGGTCAGGGGTTCAAAGTACAAGCGGTCCGAGGTGTCATAATCGGTCGACACGGTCTCGGGGTTGCAGTTGATCATGATGGTTTCATAACCAGCATCCGACAGCGCATAACACGCATGGCAGCAGCAGTAATCAAACTCGATCCCTTGGCCAATTCGGTTTGGACCACCGCCCAGAACCACCACCTTTTTGCGATCAGATGGCCGTGCCTCACATTCCACTTCGCCCATCATCGGCTCTTCGTAGGTGGAATACATATAAGGTGTTTGCGCCTCAAATTCGGCGGCGCAGGTGTCGATGCGTTTGAAAACTGCGGTGACACCGGCATTGACCCGTTTGGTGCGGACGTCCTTTTCGCTAAAGCCCGTCAGTTTGGCCAAACGCGCATCGCTAAAGCCGAGCATCTTAAGCTCACGAAGACCGGCCTCATCGCTTGGCAGGCCGTTTGTCTTGACCTGCTCTTCGGCGTCCACAATTTCGCGGATGCGATCAAGGAACCATGGGTCAAAGGCAGTGACGTTTTGGATTTCATCATTGGTCAAACCATGACGCATGGCTTGGGCAATGGTGCGCATCCGGTCTGGTGTTTGCTCACCTATGGCTTTGATCACGGCGGCCTTTTCCGGCGCGCCTTCAATTTCGATATCATCAAAGCCGGTTAGGCCGGATTCCATCGAAGCCAACGCCTTTTGCAGGCTTTCATGGATGGTGCGGCCAATCGCCATTGCCTCGCCGACTGACTTCATCGCTGTGGTCAGGTAGGGTTTGGAGCCTGGGAACTTTTCGAACGCAAATTTCGGAATCTTGGTGACAACATAGTCAATCGACGGCTCAAACGAAGCCGGGGTGACTTTGGTAATGTCATTGTCCAGCTCGTCGAGAGTGTAGCCAACCGCCAGTTTCGCCGCGATTTTAGCAATCGGGAAACCGGTCGCCTTGGACGCCAAGGCAGACGAACGGGATACGCGCGGGTTCATTTCAATAACGACCATGCGGCCATCCGCTGGGTTCACCGCCCATTGAACGTTAGACCCGCCTGTTTCAACGCCGATTTCACGCAGAACATTGATCGAATGCGTCCGCATGATCTGATATTCTTTGTCGGTCAGGGTCAGGGCAGGGGCAACAGTGATCGAATCGCCGGTGTGCACACCCATTGGGTCGATATTTTCGATGGCACAGACGATGATGGCGTTGTCGGCTTTGTCGCGCACAACCTCCATCTCGAACTCTTTCCAGCCCAAAAGGCTCTCGTCGACGAGAATCTGATTGACTGGGCTGGCATCCATACCGGTGCGGCAGAAATGGATGTAGTCTTCGCGGTTATACGCGACACCGCCGCCAGTTCCGCCCATGGTAAAGGCCGGGCGAATGATGGCGGGCAGGCCAATTTCGTCCAGCTCTTCCAACGCCATCTGAACACCTGCGTCCAGATCGGTCACACCTTCATCAGACTTGGGGGCAGTGATGATTGTTGCCTTGGGGTTTTCGATGCCCAAACGATCCATCGCTTCACGGAACAGCTTGCGATCTTCTGCCATTTCAATGGCATCGCGGGTCGCGCCGATCATCTCGACGTTGAATTTGTCCAAAACGCCCATCTCTTCAAGCGCGAGAGATGTGTTCAAACCAGTCTGGCCACCCATGGTTGGCAGCAACGCATCGGGGCGCTCTTTTTCGATGATTTTTGCGACAACCTCAGGCGTGATTGGCTCAATATATGTGGCATCGGCCATGTTCGGGTCGGTCATGATCGTCGCGGGGTTCGAGTTGACCAGAATGACCCGGTAACCTTCTTCGCGAAGCGCTTTACAAGCCTGTGCGCCGGAATAGTCGAACTCGCAAGCCTGTCCAATGACAATAGGCCCCGCTCCGATGATCATGATCGACTGGATGTCGTTTCTCTTCGGCATGGTGCACCTCTGTGTTTGTTGGCATGTGGCGCCCCCAAGCGCCCAAATTGTCGTGGGTTATAGGCAGTGCGCAAAAAGGTGCAAGGGCTATCGGAAACAGAAGTTGCTTTGCCGCTTTCAAGACTTTTGTTTTACACAAAAAACCTTATATCGCAGGCCGAAGGTAATCGGGGAAGCTGATGAAAATCCAGTTCGATCATGGTCCGGGTGGGGATCGCGCAGCGTTTGCACAGCCACACCATGTCATCAGGGCCGACTCAGCCGATGATGTACCTTTGGCGATGGATGCATTGGAAGAGGCCCATAACAACGGGGCTTGGCTTGCAGGTTTTGCCAGTTATGAACTGGGCTATGTGCTTGAGCCAAAGTTGATGGCCAAGTTGCCCGCAAATCGCAGGATGCCGTTGCTCTGTTTTGGTGTCTTTGACGCGCCCATGCCCAAAGATTTGCCGCAACCAGCGGGGCAGATTGGCCCGGCGGCACCCAAATGGGATGAGGCCCGGTATTCCAAAGCCTTTAATACGGTTCACGACGCGATTGGGGCCGGTGACATTTATCAAGCCAACCTGACGTTTCCAATTGCGCTTCCGGTTTCTGATGATTTGCCCGCGCTTTATGCCGCTTTGGCAGAGCGTCAGCCGGTCAATTATGGGGCTTTGGTTCAGGTTCCGGGCCTGCCGGATATCTTGTCGCGCTCGCCTGAGCTCTTCTTTCGCACCAAGGCGGATGGAACGATCGAGACCCGGCCAATGAAGGGAACCGTTGCCCGGCATCCAAACGCAACCGAAGATGAGCGTCGCAAAGCTTGGGTGGCTCAGGACGAGAAAAATCAGGCCGAAAACCTGATGATCGTCGATTTGCTGCGCAATGATATCAGCCGCGTGTCGATTCCGGGCTCGGTCAAGGTGCCTGAGCTGTTCAAGGTCGAGAGCTATGCCACGGTGCATCAAATGGTGTCTTTGATCCGCGCGTCATTGCGCCCCGGCACAACCTTGCCCGATATTCTCAGGGCCTTGTTCCCATGCGGTTCAGTCACAGGTGCGCCCAAAATCCGGGCGATGGAAATCTTGTCGGACCTGGAAACAGGGCCTCGCGACATCTATTGTGGCTCCATTGGATGGATGGCCCCGGATGGGCGGAGCGAATTCAACGTGGCGATCCGAACTTTGATGATCGAAAACGGCATGGCCACATTAAATGTCGGCGGTGGTCTCGTCTGGGATAGCACCGCGCCCGACGAATATGAGGAAGCCTTGTGGAAAGCCCGCTTTGCCCAACTGAGCCCGAGTTTCGCCTGATTGAAACCTTTGCCTTCAAGGACGATCAAGGCATCCCGCGCCTGTCTTTGCATTTGGCGCGCCTGTCCAATGCCGCCGAAGCGCTGGGCATTGAGTTTGACAAAAACCGCGCAGTTGAATTGCTGGATGCGCTGAGCGGCGGGGATAAGCGCTGTCGTTTGACGCTGGATAAAAACGGTGCCTTGGACTTGGACCTCGCTGTTATGCCTGCCCCCTCCACGCAATGGACGTTTCGCATTCATCCGACCCGTCTGGATGCAAGTGATCCTTGGCTGCGGTACAAATCGACCCGCCGTGAGTTATATAATTCCGCGCGCAGCAGTCTCCCCACTGGTCTCGACGAATTTGTTTTTCTGAACCAACAAGGCGCTGTCTGCGAAGGCACCATCACCAATATTTCAATCACCACGGCAACCGGCGACCGGCTGACACCGCCTTTGGCGTCGGGCTGCCTTCCCGGCACCTATCGGCAAAGTCGCCTGAACAAGGGCTTGCTGCGCGAGGCAACCTTGACCCTGTCGGATTTGGCGGCGGCAACATCAATCAACCTAACCAACTCTCTTCGCGGTTCGGTGAATGCGGTCTGGGATTCGCACGACCCGGCGCGGCCGTGATCTACCGCGTCTTGTTGATCGAAAGACTTCATCTCAAGACTTCGGGGCCGCTTTGGGGTGGGGCGGTGTCCCTTGTGGCCGTCAATGCGTGCAAAACTGCCATCAAACCCACCGATCCCTTGACTTTAGCGCCCACAAACGGTGTATCGGCCCAAAGCGCCAGATTTGGCGAGATTCAGACAAAATGACATCCGCCCGAAGGGATAAAACAGATGCACGCCTATCGCAGCCATACCTGCGCCGACTTGACCAAAGCCAATGTCGGTGACACCGTCCGCCTTTCCGGTTGGGTGCATCGCGTCCGCGATCACGGCGGCGTTCTTTTTATCGATTTGCGCGACCATTATGGCATCACTCAGGTCATCGCCGATGCTGATAGCCCGGCGTTTGCTGAGTTGGAAAAAGTGCGTTCAGAATGGTGTATCCGCATTGACGGCAACGTGTTGGCGCGTGACGAAAGCCTGATCAACACCAACCTGCCCACTGGGGAAATCGAAGTTTTCGTTCGCGAACTCGAAGTGCTTGGGTCTGCGGCTGAGCTACCGCTCATGGTCTTTGGTGATCAAGAGTACCCAGAGGAAACCCGCCTGAAGTACCGTTACCTCGACCTGCGCCGTGAGGTCATGCAAAAGTCGATGACATTGCGCTCGGACGTTGTGTCCTCGATGCGCAAACGTATGTGGGATCTGAACTTCCGCGAATTCCAGACGCCGATTATCACCGCCTCGTCACCCGAAGGTGCGCGTGACTTCCTCGTGCCATCGCGTCAACAGCCGGGCAAATTCTATGCGCTGCCGCAGGCCCCTCAGCAGTTCAAACAGTTGATCATGGTTTCGGGCTTTGACAAATATTTCCAGATCGCGCCGTGTTTCCGCGACGAAGACCCACGCGCCGATCGCTCGCCCACCGACTTCTATCAGCTCGACCTTGAGATGAGCTTTGTTGAGCAGCAAGATATCTTTGACACCATCGCGCCGGTTCTGGCCGGTGTGTTCGAAGAATTCGGCGAAGGCAAGAAGGTGGATGCGCCACACGAGTGGCCGCAAATTTCCTATCGTGATGCCGCCAAATGGTATGGTAGCGACAAGCCAGACCTGCGCAACCCGATCAAAATGCAGGATTGTTCCGAGCATTTCCGCGGTTCCGGCTTTGCGATTTTTGCCAAGCTGCTTGAGCAAGAAGGCACCGAAGTCCGCGCCATTCCAGCGCCCACAGGTGGCGGTCGCAAATTCTGTGACCGCATGAACAAATTCGCCCAGGGCGAAGGCCTTCCGGGCATGGGTTACATTTTCTGGCGCGAAAAAACCGCCGACTCTGTTGCGCAAGAACTGGGCATCAAAGTCAAAGAAGCCCAAGCCAAAATCAAATCCGGTGAAGTCGAAGTTGGCATGGAGGCCGCCGGCCCGCTGGCCAAAAATATCGGCCCCGAGCGTACCGAAGCCATCCGCCAACAGCTTGGCCTTGGCATTGGCGACGCGGCGTTCTTCTTGGGCGGCAAGCCAAAAGCCTTTGAAAAGATTGCGGGTAAAGCCCGTGATGTGATCGGCACCGAGCTGAACCTGATTGACAAGGATCGGTTTGCCTTTGCATGGATCGTCGACTTCCCGATCTACGAGCAGGATGAAGAATCCGGCAAGATCGATTTCGAGCACAACCCGTTCTCGATGCCCCAAGGTGGTGCCGAAGCGCTTGAAGGCAACCCGCTTGACGTGTTGGGCTATCAGTACGATTTGGCCTGTAATGGGTACGAATTGGTCTCGGGCGCGATCCGGAACCACAAGCCTGAAATCATGTACAAAGCGTTTGAGATTGCCGGTTATGGCAAAGAAGAAGTTGAGAATCGCTTTGGTGCGCTGGTCAACGCCTTCCAATACGGGGCGCCGCCCCACGGTGGTTGCGCCGCTGGTATCGACCGTATCGTGATGTTGCTGGCTGATCAGCAAAACATCCGCGAAGTCATGATGTTCCCAATGAACCAGCGTGCAGAAGATCTGATGATGAACGCGCCCAGCGATCCACAATCAGACCAGCTTATGGAACTGGGCTTGCGTGTGATCCCGCAGGATTGATTCATGTTTGGGCGACTTCTAATTGCCCTTCTAAGCTTTGCTGTGCTGCCGTCGATTTCGGCAGCACAGCCGTTTCTCGCCGGGTTCAACGACCGAGAACTGGCATGGAACGCATTGGACGATGGTTTGAAATTGGCGCAAGCCCAAGAAAAACCTATACTTTTGCTGGTCCATGCAACTTGGTGCCCGGTCTGCCGGGAATATCGCAATGTTTTTTCGATCAACAGATTGTTGAGATAGCTGAGCGTTTTGTGTTGGTCCTTGTGGATCAAGACAAAGAGCCTGCTCAGGCGGCATCATTTGCACCCGATGGCCATTACATCCCGCGCACAATGGTTTTGTCGCCCGAAGGGATTTTGCAGCCAGAGTTTAATTCTGGTTGGTCCGATTATCTCTATTTCCTTCCAGCCGAGGCCCCTGAGCCGCTTTGGGCGATCCTGAAGAAGGCGTCGAAGTGATTTCCTGTTTAGGCGCTTCGTTGCCAATCAATTTCTTAGGTCGGTGCAATTTCTGCGCATCTTTCCTATGTTCTGGTTAACGAAATCACGAACAGGCCGCGCATGTCCTTTGATCCGACCCTTGCTGACATCCGTTTTGGCTGTGGTTTGTCCCCAAACATTGCTCCTGCGGACAACGTCGAGAGTATTTTGGCAGGATTGCAGGCCAATGATCGGATGTCGGTGCGGTTTCCAATCGAAGAGTTCCCCGAATTTCGCAAGCGCATGGTGGAACGTGAATCCGTCGCAAAGCAGCTCCGCAAACTGCGTGGAACCGAAGAAGGCAAAGCGCTAACCAAGCAAATGCGCGTGCTGAACAAGACGGCTCGTGTGGATCATTTTGGTTGGATGGCGATGCACTTGCTCCGCCGAACCCATTCCAAAACGCCGTTTGTTGAGCGATTGGAAGGGTTTTGGGCCGATCATTTTACCGCTGCTGGGAAAGCCGGAATTCTGCGTCGCGCCGTTTCGCCTTATGTTCAAAGTGCCATTCGGCCCAATATGACTGGCCAGTTTGGTGATCTTTTGGTTGCTGCGGTGACCCACCCTTTGATGGTCCATTATCTGGACCAAAATCGATCTGCGGGACCAAACTCGGTTAACGGTAAAAGGAAGCCGGGGAAATTTGGGTTAATTGAAAATCTGGCGCGTGAAATATTGGAATTGCACACTTTGGGTGTGGATGGGCCGTATACGCAGGGTGATGTGGTTGAGCTGGCAAAGCTGCTAACGGGGCTGACGATGCAAGCCAAGCAAGGCCGTCATTTTCAGAAAAACTTGGCCGAGCCTGGGCCTGAGACCGTTCTTGGTAAGTCTTATGGTGGCGACAATCCCCATATTCGCGACATTGAAGCCGTGCTGCACGATCTTGCCGCACATCCGTCGACAGCACGACACATGGCCCGCAAGCTTGCGATTCATTTTGTGTCGGACAGGCCGGATCCCGATCTGATTGCAGCGATTGAACGGGCCTGGCGTGACAGCAACGGGCATTTGACCGAAGCGTATCGTGCCATGTTGATGCACCCGTCGTCTTGGGGGGCTGAGCGGCCAAACGTTAAGCGGCCCTTTGATTTTGTGTCTTCGGCAGCCCGTGCCTTGGCTGTGCATCCCAGATCCATTCAAACCTTGGATGAAAAAGAACTGAAGCAGCGCCTTTTTGAGCCTATGCGCTTGATGGGGCATATCTGGCAAAAACCGTCTGGCCCGGATGGGCTTGAAGAAGCGGACAGCGCCTGGATCACACCTCAAAGCATTGCTGCTCGATTGCAATGGTCGGTCATCGTCCCCCGTCTTTTGGTGCCGCGCCTCCCTGACCCGAGGGTGTTTGTCGAGACGGCGTTGGGCCCCCATGTCACTGAGACAGTGCGCTTTGCGGCCGGTGCGGCCGAGAGCCGAGCCGACGGTATCGGGCTGGTGCTGATTTCTCCCGCGTTTCAAAGGATGTAGGCTATGGATCGACGTTCGTTTTTGACACGCTCTGCGATAATAGGGTGTTCCTTGGCTGCCAGTCCGCTGATGACGCCGATCAGTTTCGCCGCTGCGCCCAGCGATAACCGGCTCGTTGTTATCATTTTGCGGGGCGGTATGGATGGGCTTGCGGCGGTGGCGCCTTATGGCGATCCCAGTTTGTCCGAGATACGAGGCCCGCTTGCGATGGGGGCTGAGGGGTATGCTGATTTGGATGGCTTTTACGCCATGCACCCGGCGTTGCGGCCGCTTTTGCCACTTTGGAAAGACCAACATCTCGGTTTTGTTCACGCTGTTTCAACGCCTTACCGGAACAAGAGAAGCCATTTCGATGGTCAGGATTTGCTTGAGGCGGGCGGTGCATCGCTGAAATCCGGGGGCGTGCGCGACGGTTGGCTTAATCGTATGATGGGTCATATTCCTGGCTATCGGGCAGATATGGCCTATGCGGTCGGCAATGATGCGTTGGCTGTTTTAGATGGGCCTCAGTTGATCAAACGTTGGTCGCCTGATGTGGACCTTGCGCTAAGCCCGCAGGCTATTCGCTTGGCGCAAATGGTTTTGAAAGATGATCCGGCTATGTCATTCGCACTGTCCGAAGCCTTTCAGCTTGCGGACAATGACGGTGATCCTGTGGCGGTGAATGGCGGAATGTCCGAGATGATGGCGATGCTAGAAGACAATTCGCAAGCTGGGCGTGATACCAGTTACGAAAAGCGGCTGGCCAAATTTGCAGCAGACAGGCTGCGCGAGGACGCCCGAATAGCGTCCTTTTCCCTGAATGGTTGGGACAGTCATGCGCAACAAGATCGTTTACTCAACCGCTCCTTGGGGACACTGTCCGATGTGATTTTGACCCTGAAGAACGAGTTGACGGGCCCGGTATGGAAACGAACCGCCATCGTGGCCATGACTGAGTTTGGCCGCACAGCACGCTTCAACGGAACCATGGGAACCGGACATGGCACGGGCGGTGCAATGGTCTTGGCAGGCGGTGCCATTCGCGGCGGTCGCGTGTTTGCTGATTGGCCTGGGCTTGGCGATGCTGACCTACTACAGCAGCGCGATGTGATGCCAACACGCGATTTGCGCGCCTATTCCGGCTGGCTCCTTCGGGGGCTCTTTGGGATCTCTGCTGGCGCGGTTGAACGAGACATCTTCCCCCAACTCGATTTGGGGGCGGATCCCAAGCTTTTGCTTTAGGGCTTTTTACATCGCGATCCGATCGGTCATGCGGTCTTGGACCAGAGCGGCGACCTTGGCCAAGTTTGATTGCAAGGGGCGTCCTGATTGACGGGCTTCTGCCAACTCTTCTGCGGCTTGTTGCAAAATGCCATCCCCTGCACTGCGGGCAACTCCGGTTATGAACTGCGTGATATACGCGAGCGAACGGTCGTCTTCGCGATCATCAAGGACATCAGCAGCATGGGCCATGTCATCGCGATAGGCCAGTGGATCAGGCAGCACTGGATCATCACTTACCAAACGGGGGCCATTGGGCTGACGCTCAATCGGTAGGGCGGAAATGATGGCATTCTGGAAGCCTACTACCGACGAGATCGGTTTGGGTAAGAAGCCATCGGCACCAGCGGCAAGGGCGACTTCTTCGGCAAAACTATCGCCGCTGATCCCCAGGATCACTTCGACACGCGGGCAGGCCACTGACAGTTCGGAAATCAGTTCAGCCCCAGAGCCATCGGGCAATCCGAGGTCGATGATCACCACACTTGGGCGATAGACCTGAAGGTGGCGGCGCGCCGATTTCAGGCAGTCAGCGCGTCGAATTCGGGCCCCGGATCGCAAGCAAAGCAGGCGCATTGCGTCACAGGCAAATCGGCTGTCTTCCACAACCAATATGGTCAGTCCAAGAAGCGGCCGTGTGGCAGTCGGCCGTAAGTGTTTTTGCATTAGGTCATCGTCGTCCATGATCCCCTCCTGAGGTGCGAGTCGTTACACAGGATTCATCAATGCTGGTGAACAAGCGGTTAAAGGCCGCAGGGTTTGGACATATGCTTGCCCCTTTTGTTGCGTCCGGGCCATAAGGCCAGCCATGGATAGGACTGGGAGAAAAACATGATTGGACGTTTGAACCACGTGGCCATCGCGGTGCCGGATCTAGAGGCCGCTGCGGACCAATATCGCAATGCTCTGGGGGCCAAAGTTGGCGCGCCACAGGATGAACCCGATCATGGCGTCACCGTGATCTTCATTGAGCTGCCAAACACCAAGATTGAGCTGCTCTTTCCTTTGGGTGATAACAGCCCCATTCAAGGGTTTCTGGATAAAAACCCAGCGGGCGGTATCCACCATATTTGCTACGAGGTCGATGATATCCTTGCCGCGCGCGATCACCTTACTGAAACCGGTGCGCGTGTTTTGGGAACAGGCGAGCCGAAAATCGGGGCCCATGGCAAGCCGGTTTTGTTCTTGCATCCAAAAGACTTTAACGGCTGCCTCGTCGAGCTGGAGCAAGTTTAATGGGGATCACCTCAGGCTTGGTTCTCTTTGCGGTCATCTGGTTTCTGACTTTTTTGATCGTGATTCCGGTCCGGCTTCAAACCCAAGGTGAGGCGGGTGATGTGGTGCCGGGAACGCATGCTGGAAGCCCTCATAGTCATAACCTCAAGCGCAAGGCCTGGATTACGACGGGGATTGCGGCGGTGATTTGGGGGATTGTCGCGGCCATTATTCTGACCGGGATGATCACCGTTGACGACATTGCCCGCTGGACCCGGTTTGAGAACCGCGGCGGGTAAGGGGGTGCGGGGCGCGAATTAGCGTCCCGTCTTGTCGACCCGATGAAAGATATGAGTGAACGTCGCGGCACCCAACACGGGAATCAGAAGGTTCACCAGCGGGATAGATAGCGGCATGGCCATCAAGACCCCAGCCGCCCAGATTGTCATCATATGGCGTTTGCGCAATTTGTTGGCTTCTTCGCGGCCAACCCGTCGAATCGCTGCGAGCGTGAAATATTCCCGCCCAAGCAAGAATCCGTTCAGCGCCCAAAAGATAAACGGCGCAAGCGGCGCAAAGATGAGATAGAGGATCAACGCCACGAGGTTGGCGACGATCATAACGCCGAGAAAGCTCATGGTGTCGCGCAGACCGTCGGCAAACGCGACCTCGCTGGCGGGGCCAGAATGGGGGTAGTGACGATCTTCCACGGCTTGGGCGACGTCGTCTAGATAGATGGATGTGATCGCCGATGCGACGGGCACCATCAGAAACATCGACAGCACGATCATCAGGGGCACCATGGCCCAGCTTAATACATTGTCGAGCCACTGAACTTCGCCGATCCACGGCAGATTGACAGCGTCGCCGACAAACAGACCGACACCCCAAATAAACAGGGTGGAAATACCAAACAGGATCGCAATCGCGAGGCCGACGCCGCGCAACAGAACTTTGCGAAACCGCCGATCGCTCAACTGCGCGAGGGCGGATAAAAAGGCACTGATTATCATACGTTTACCCATGTGGTGATGTCATCAAGGTCAGGCCGGGGGCGTTCGGGTGGGGCGAATTTTTCCGTGCCGATGTGCAGGAAGCCGGCGATGCGTTCATTTGCGGCCAAGCCAAGCTCTGTTTCCAGATAGTCTCGATCATGCGACACCCAGCCGGATAGCCAATTTGCGCCCCACCCGTCGGCCAATGCCGCGTTTAGCAAGGCAAGGCAAACCGCGCCGGCGGAGTAGGTTTGCTCAATTGCGGGTACTTTGGGGCTGTCCTTTTGGATCTCGATCACGGCGACGCAAAGCGGACTATTGGCAAAGGCCGCTTGAGCTTTGGCGATGTCTTCGGGCGATTTGCCGATACGCGCACCGCATTCTGGAACCGCATTTGTCAGGCGTTGGAGCGCGTCCCCTTGCAGGACCACAAAACGCCAAGGCTCTAATTTACCGTGGTCAGGCGTACGCGCCGCCGCCGTCAAAAGTGTCTTGAGCCTGTCTTGGTCAGGCGCGGGGCCTTGCAATGTTTTGGCAGGGCGCGACCGGCGGGTCAGCAGGAATTCGAGGGCTTGGGGGTTGGGCGTCGGCATGGTCTCTCCTGTTGTCGCAGTGCATATGTCATGGCTTCTGTGCGAGGTTTCAACCGGCAAAGTTGCGCAAATCGGGTGCGACTGTTAGCAAAACCACATGCGTTTACCCGATTTATCCGATCTTGCCGTTTCTGGCGCGACACTCGCGGTGCGGGTCACGCCCAAAGCATCGCGCAACAGGATTGAACGAGACGGCGATGTCTTGCGGGTCTATGTCACGACGGTCCCTGAAAATGGCAAGGCGAATACGGCAGTGAAGAAACTTCTCGCCAAGGCGTTGGGCGTGCCTAAATCCCATTTGTCTTTGGTCCGAGGTGAGACTTCGCGCGACAAACAGTTTGAGATTTATTCTTCGTCCGGGCGGGAATAAATCCCTTCGGGCAGGGACACCGCCGCAATTAAATCGCGCATTTGCGATATGGAAAGGGTGATTTTCTGGGTGTCTTCTGTGCGCGGGTCAAATTGTTCGACGGTGACGCATTCTTCGAAGGAGGAAACGACAACGTCCTCTTGCAAAGGCGCCCCCCCCTCATCAACCAAAGTGACAATCGTGGCGTCGAATTCGTGTTCAATACTAAACATACCGCAATGCTAGCTGTTTCGCTGTGCAGGCGGAACCTGAAAATGATGAAACACACCCAATAGTGACAGAGCAGGGCTGGCCCCCTGTAAGATCGCCGCCTATGGTTGGCAGGACCGATTGGGAATGATCTATGAAACGTCTCGTGCCTTTGATTTTTACGTTGCTTGCCGCTTGTGCAGAGGTGCCGCAGCCTGTGATACCCCCTGCGCCCAAGGCCCCTGAGGGGAACTCGGCCATCCAGCAACAAGCGGCGCGGGCGGCCCGCCAGTTTGTTCAGGTGGTTGAGACGGTCGAGCCAATCGCGGAACGTGAATGCCGAAATGCGCGGGTTCGGATCAATTGCGACTTTCAGATCGTCGTCGATGATCGCCCCGATCAAGCCCCCAACGCGTTTCAAACGGTTGACCAGTTTGGGCGTCCCATTCTTGCGTTTAACCTCGGTTTGATAACATCCGTGCGCAATGCGGATGAGCTGGCCTTCATCATGGGCCATGAGGCGGCACATCATATCCTCAAACACTTGGACCGGGCGCAGGAAACCGCGACCTATGGCGCGGTGGTTCTGTCGGGCATTGTGGCCCTTGGTGGGGCTGATGCGGAAACCGTGAAAAACGCGGAACAGCTCGGCGCGGCGATCGGCGCGCGTACCTTTTCCAAGGATTTTGAGCTAGAGGCCGACCGGTTGGGGACTGTTATTGCTGCAAAGGCAGGGTACGATCCGGTGCGTGGATCCCTGTTTTTCACCCGGCTTCCGGATCCCGGAAATGAATTTTTGGGCACGCATCCGCCCAATGCGCAACGTCGCCAAACCGTCAAGGATGCTGCGGCTGCCCTATAGGCCAATGCGCGGGTTTTGGCCTCGTTGACCTGCATCAAAGCAAAAACGACTGCTGGCGCTAGCATCCCACCTGTCCATCAGGAGCAGGAAGGAATCGCAGATGCAGAGCCGCGAGACATTAAAACGTCATGCCACGCTAGTCGACGATATGGCCGGAGCCGTCGGTGTTGATCTTGAGGCTGAGGTCTTGGACGGACACTTGCGGATATCCGAACTTGATGATGTGGTCTTGCGATGCACCGGTTGCAGCAAGCCTGACGCCTGCACCGCGTGGCTGGCGAAACAAACCGTTCAAGCTGCCTCGCCACCTGAGTATTGCCGCAACGCCTCTTTGTTCGCAGAATTGAAACGGATGTAAGCCATGGTAGATGAACACGCCGTGAAACCGGCCAAATTGGTGCTGGGCCCCGAAAATGAACACTATTGGCTGGTAAAACGGATGGCCAAGGCGACCGGGATTGATTTGGTCAAGGCCGCTGAAGCCAACATCATGACCCAAGAGGATTGGGCCGGTATCGTCACGCATTGTCGTGGCTGTGATTGGTCGGAGGGGTGTGGTCGCTGGCTTGATCAAACGACAGAAGTTCAGCGTGCCCTGCCGACCCCTTGTATTAATCGTAGCCGCCTTGCGGACATTAAGAGCGAACTTGAGGAGATGCAGTCATGACCCAACATCTCGGCGATCCTGCCCGGCATTTCTTTATGACGCGGAGCGTTGCCCGAACGATGGGCCTCAGCTTGAGCGAAGAGATGCAGACCGGCAACCTCGCGCCAGAGACCTATGCGAGAATGGTGACGCATTGCCGTGGCTGTGCCTTGGTCGAAGCCTGCGAATCTTGGCTGGCGAAGCAATCTGCGCTGGTCGCGACACCTCCGCCTGGGTGCTGCAATGGCGAACTTTTGACGAGTTTGCGTCGGCCACACTGACGGCGGGCGCCGAACGGTACAAAACAAAAAGCCCCGAAGCAGTGATTGCTCGGGGCTTTTGTGTTTTGGGGATGCGCGAAACTTAATGCGCCCGCAGGTTCTTGGCCGAATCTTTGATCGCGTCGAACTGGCCCGACGGGCGGAAGCGCCAGAGGTATTCCGGTAGCATCGTTTCCAAATCGACGGGTTTGATGCCCAAGTCAGCAAAACCCTGGGCCCCTTCGGTAACGATATTATCGGATTTTAGGCTACGCACTTGATCTCCGGTAATCTGTGCAGGGACGAGGCCCAATGACAGTTTTTCGGTGAATTCAGAAATCGGGCCAATGATGGCGGCCACCCAGAATGGAATGTTCGCAACCAAACGACGGCGGTGCGTCACGGCCAGCATGGTGTCCATCAGCGCGCGGAAGCTGTGAACATCGGGTCCGCCCAGTTCATAAACACCTGCTTCGGCATGGCCCAGTGCCGATTGAACAGCGGCTTTGGCGACGTCGTCGACATAAACCGGCTGAAATTTTGTGTTGGCCCCTACGATTGGCAAAACCACGCTAAAGCGCGCCAACGTGCTAAAGCGATTAAAGAACGAATCCTCGGGCCCGAACATCACGGATGGCCGAAGAATCACCGCGCCAGGATACTGCGCTGTCACCGCATCTTCGCCTCGGGCTTTGGATTTGGCGTACAAGCTATCAGAGGCCGCATCCGCACCGATCGCAGAAATATGGGTCAACTGGCCGACATTTTGTTCAGTTGCGATTCGGGCGATCCGGCCTGCGCCGTCTACGTGAACCGCATCAAAATTGTTCTTCCCGGATTTATCGAACGTCCCAACACAGTTCACAACTGCGTCTGCGCCGTCCATGGCAGCGCGCACGCTGTCATCATCGCGAATGTTGCAAAAGACAGGTTCCACTTGGCCAACAACACCATAGGGGCGCACATGAAGCGCCTCGTTGGGGCGGCGAACGGCGACACGAACGCGCCAACCTTCTTTCGCCATGCGCCGGGCGATATAGCGCCCCAGGAATCCCGCTCCGCCGAAAATGGTGACGAGTTTGGGCATTGATCTCTCCTCATGCATGCGAGCTCGGGCGCAGGAATACCGGCCTCTGGCGTCCCCGGCAAGGTGTTGGATTGCCGCGCGGATGTTTCTTTTAAAAAGATTGTTGACACCCCACGGGTACGCGCTTACACCGCGCTCCACCAACCCGTGCCCAGATGGCGGAATTGGTAGACGCGNNGTGGAGGTTCGAGTCCTCTTCTGGGCACCAAAAAGGACACCTTGTCCTGACTGCCCCCTTAAAGCCTTGAATGGAAAGGCTAAAGATGGGGTTCTAGGTCCGGTGTTTCGGCAGTATTCCAGACAGTCAGTTAAGCACAGTTTCAGCACTGCGCGACGCACGGCGATGTGGCCCGATTCCCATAATTTGTAGGGTTTCGAGAGGAATTGCAGGGCTGGTACTA
>NZ_JBOEGM010000005.1:0-109911 GCF_050633425.1 Pelagimonas sp.
TTTCTGGGTTGAGCGCTTTGTCGGACCTGAGGTTACACTACACGTCGGTCAGCGATCTTTCGCCGCTGTCCGGGTTGAGCGCTTTGTCGCTCCTTTGGTTAGACCACACGTTGGTCAGCGATCTGTCGCCGCTGTCCGGGTTGAGTGCTTTGTCGGCCCTGTGGTTAAACGACACGTCGGTCAGCGATCTGTTGCCGCTGTCCGGGTTGAGTGCTCTGACGGGCCTGTGGTTAAACGACACGCCGGTCAGCGATCTGTTGCCGCTGTCCGGGTTGAGCGCTTTGTCGGACCTGAGGTTAAACGACACGTCGGTCAGCGATCTGTCGCCGCTGTCAGAGGTGACAGAGTTAAAAAGCCTGTACCTTCGAAATACCCAAATTCAATTTTTGTCCCCTTTGTCAGGCCTACCGCACCTTCGTGATGTGCGGCTGGACGGTAGTCAGGTGGTGGACTTGCGACCGCTGGCACATATGCGCGGTGTTGAACTGGGTTATTTGGATAAAGGTGTGACCTTTCAAGACACCCCCGCCGCGCAGGTCGACACCCGATTGGCGGAGATTGCCGAGATCGAGGATGACACAGCGCGGCTCGAAACCCTGTTTGAGTATCTGGAGGATTGGGAGCCACCGGGGGAACAGGCGCGCATCAACGAGCCGGAACCCGACCCTTTGTTTCAGGTCGTCGAAGAAGGCAACAAGCTAGAGGTTGCGGCCTCCTGTCCAGACGCGGCAGAGCGAGAGGATGCGCTCAAACGCGCCATGCATCAAGCAATGCCAGCTATGGCTGATCGGCTTGCCAGATCGGCGGGAAATCAATTTCCCCGGCTGGCCGATCTGGCCCGTCATTTGGCGGAGCTGGTCGACACCCCGTTTGAGACGCTGGATATGGCGGGTTTGCATCTGGCCCTTGTTGAGCTGCGCGCAATAGAAGCCGTTGGTCAAGAAGAGGGTATGGCGTTCGAAGCCCATATTGTTGCGCAGTTGTCGGCCATGGTGGATGCCGGGGGTGCGCTGACGGTGGATCACCCTTTGGTGACGCTGTTGATGGAACGCGCGCGCAAAGCCCGCGAAAACCCAGATAGTGACGCAGATGATCACGTGCGCAGTGAGATGAGCCATGCGGTCGCCGGGGATGTTGACGCCATGGGGCCGCGATTGCGGGCAATGGAACAATCGGTTGCGGACAATCCTGACCCGCAAGCCAAAGAAGCCAAGAAAGCCATCAATCGAAATGTGCTTTGGGTGATCGGGGTGAGCGGTTTTGGTTTTGTCGCCAATGCGGTGGCCGGTCAAGTTGTGACTGACTTGGTGGGTGTACCGGTGTCTGCCTTTGTCAAGGCGAACCTGCCCTTGCTTCTTGAGGTGGCAGGTACGTATGGCGCGGTATTTGCCGATTGGTTTGCGGCAAGCCTTGCCAATGTTCCCGACTATCGACCGATCATTGAGGCGCATCAAGGTCGGCATACAAAGAAGGCCCCGGAAGCGCCGCCAAGTTGAGGCATACCCTTGCAACCAAGCCAATCCTGCGCCATCTAGCAGGCAACGCAACCGCAACTGGCGGAGGAAATTATGTTGGAACTGGGTGGTGCCGCACCGGCGGCGACTGATCTGATCAAGGATGTGACCGAGGCGGATTTCATGAGAGAGGTTGTCGACGCCTCGATGGAAACCCCGGTTATTGTTGATTTTTGGGCCCCTTGGTGTGGGCCGTGCAAAACGCTGGGGCCTCAGCTTGAAGCGGCTGTGACGGCGGCGAATGGCGCGGTCAAGATGGCCAAGGTCAATGTCGACGAAGCGCAAATGATTGCCGGTCAGTTGCAAATTCAGTCGATTCCGACGGTTTACGCCTTTTGGCAGGGCCAGCCGGTTGATGGGTTTCAGGGCGCGGTGCCTGAATCTGAGGTCAAAGCCTTTGTGGGTCGTGTGGTTGAGGCGGGCGGCGGTGATGCGTCGGGTGGTCTTGATGGCGCGCTGGATGCGGCCGATGAAATGCTTGAGGCAGGCGCGGCAGATGATGCGGCCCAGACCTATGCCGCGGTTGTGGAAGAAGATCCCAACAATGTGCGCGCCTTTGCCGGGTTGGTGCAGGCGCATTTGGCGCAGGATGATTTGGCGCAGGCCGAGGCAATCTTGAACGGTGCCCCGGCTGAGATTTCGGGCGCGCCCGAACTCGAAGCGGCCCATGCGCAGATTGAGCTGGCCAAACAGGCGGCGGATGCTGGCCCTGTGGCTGAGCTGACGGCGGCGGTTGAGGCGGACCCTGACAACCATCAGGCGCGGTTTGATCTGGCCCAGGCATTGCACGCCAATGATGATGCCGAAAATGCGGTGGCCCAGTTGCTTGAACTGTTCCGGCGCGACCGTGAGTGGAATGACGGCGCGGCCAAGGCCCAGCTGTTCACCATTTTCGATGCGCTCAAGCCAAATGACCCGGTGGTGCTCAATGGGCGGCGCAAGCTTAGCTCGATGATCTTTGCCTAACGGCCCGACTGCGCTAGATTGCCGGGTATGAAACGGCTGACTGATCTTCCTGAGACCTTGCCGGTCTTCCCGCTTCCGGGGGCTTTGATGCTGCCTCGGGCGCGGTTGCCGCTGCATGTTTTTGAGCCGCGCTATTTGGCGATGCTGGATGATGTGCTCAAAACGCAGACCCGTTTGATCGGGATGATCCAACCCTGCCCAACCCCCGAAAGCGAAAATCCGCGTCTGCACAGCATTGGCTGCGCCGGGCGGATCACCCAGTTTTCCGAAACTGAGGACGGGCGGTATATGATCACCTTGTCGGGGGTGTCGCGCTATCGGGTGATAGAAGAGCTGGAGGGGTTTCAGCCCTACCGCCGCTGCCGCGTGTCGTGGTCGGGGTTTGAGCGCGATCTTGAAGGGGCTGAGGAGGATCATGCCTTTGACCGCCCTCGGTTTATGAACCTGCTGGAGCGGTATTTCGATGTTCAGGAATTGTCAGTGGATTGGCCGACGCTCAAGGATGCGGATGACGAATTGCTGATCAATTCACTCTCTATGTTGCTTGATCTGAGCCCGGAAGACCGCCAAGCGCTGCTTGAGGCTCCGTCCCTGACGACACGGCGTGAGACCCTTGTGACGCTGATAGAATACTCCCTTCGCGGGGGAGAAGAGGATTTGATACAATGAGCCCGAACACAGTGATCGACCGGCGTATGTTAGAAGCGCTGATTTGCCCGGTGACCCAAGGCGGCCTCGATTATGACGCTGAGAAACAAGAACTGGTCAGCCGAAGCGCCAAACTTGCCTTTCCGATTCGCGATGGCATTCCGGTGATGTTGGTCGACGAGGCGAGATCGCTTGAGGAGTGAGTCTGTCGCGACGGCTAGGGACGGAACGCAGACCCGGTGAAATAACGAGGCGCGGTTTGACGGATTTCGCTTTTGATCAGGCATAGGGGCATAGGGTTCAGGCTCTAGCAAGAGGCCGCTCATTCAAGGGCATATGCCGCAGGCTGGGGCTCGGTTCATGACGCCCGTCACGCCAATAGCGCGCAAGGGCCGGTTGGCATCCCTCTGGGATGACGGGCTAAGAGGGATGCCTGTTGTTTTTCGCTCGGCCACCACGCCCAGATATCCAGCCCAGACATCCAGCATTGACTGCGTAAGCCAGCATTGACTGCGCAAGCCGCGCGGCTCATCCCATGCCTTCGAAACTGTAGGCCCAATGGCACGAGCCAATGGCGCAAAGCATCTCAGGCCCTTGCTGGGAGCGCAAATTTATGGGGCCTGACCCTAAAGCGTCTCAAGCGCGCGGGCAAAAATGCTCGGGTCTACATTGCCACCTGAAATTGTCGCGATAATCGTGTCACTGTCGACATCATCCGCGTGAAACAAGGCACAGGCCAAGGCAATGGCTCCACCGGGTTCGGCCACCACCTTGAGGTGTTGAAACGCCAGCCCCATGGCGCGTAAGGCCTCGTCTTCGCTGGCAACCAGACCGGGGCCACACAGGCGCGACATGATCGGAAAGGTGATTTCACCGGGCATCGGTGTGAGGATCGCGTCACACAGCCCACCGGCTTCTACCGCGTTCCGTTCCGCTTTGCCCGATTTCAATGAGCGAGCAACATCGTCATATCCCACGGGTTCTGCCGGGTGGACGCGCATTTTCGGGGCTTTTTCCGCAAGCGCCAGCGCCACGCCGGATGTGAAGCCGCCGCCTCCGCAACAGACCAAAACATCAGCTTCGCTCACCCCTAATGCGGCGGCTTGCTCGGCGATTTCCAAACCACAGGTGCCTTGTCCGGCGATCACTTGGGGTTCGTCATAGGGTTTGATCAGGGTCAGCCCGCGTTCTTTTGCGATATTTGTGCCAATCGTTTCACGGCACTCGCGTGCGCCTCGGTCATACAACACGACTTCGCCGCCCAGCCGTTTGGTGCCTTCGATTTTCAACGTCGGTGCATCTGAGGGCATGACAATGACCGCCGGGATGCCAAAGGCGTGGGCCGCAGCGGCAATACCTTGGGCGTGGTTGCCCGATGAAAACGCGATCACACCACGGTTTCGGGTGGCTTCGTCAAGCGCCGAGACCGCCGACCATCCGCCGCGATATTTGAAGCTTCCGGTATGTTGCAGGCACTCTGCCTTGACCAAAATGCGTTTGCCCGCAATGTCATCCAGTGCTGGTGAGGACAACAGCGGTGTGCGGCGGACATGGCCATCGACCCGTTTTGCAGCGGCGGAAATCATCTCAAAATTCATCGGCTTGATCCTGATACGCGAGTGTCGCTGCCAAAGGGCCTCAGTGCGGCGCGGCTGTCAACGGGTCTTGCGCTGGGGCGGCGCATTCGGCAGCTTGCGGCCATGATTGAACGCCATGCAGACCAAGACGGGCAACGCAGCATTGCCTATTATTCGCCCTGCGGCACCTATCGCTATGGGCTTGAGCGGATTTGGGGGGAGGGGCCGGCGTTGCTGTTTGTGATGCTCAACCCGTCAACGGCGACCGAAGAAAAGAATGACCCGACGATTGAGCGCTGCCAGCGCCGCGCGATCCAGCTTGGGTTTGGCACCTTGAAAATCGCCAATTTATTTGCCTTTCGCGCCACGCTGCCCACCGATTTGCGCAAAGCGGATGACCCAGAGGGGCCTGAAAACGCCGCCTTGCTCGGCCAATGGTCGGGCAAAGCGCAAATGACCATTGCTGGGTGGGGAACGCATGGCGCGCTATTGGGGCAGGGCACGCGGGTTGCGCCGCTTTTGAATGGTGATGTACGACACTTGGGCTTGACCAAGGACGGCCATCCGCGCCATCCCCTTTATGTTTCTTACGCGACAAAGCCGACGGCTTGGCCCAAGGAGGCCCGTTATGTCTAAACCTGTTTCTTCACAACACACTGACACGCTTGAATTGGGCCGTCTGGCCGATGAGGTGGCGCGGTTAAATGCGCATCGGTTTGTGCGTGTTCACAATTCGATCCCGCGCTTGATTGGGTTTCAGTTCTTGCGCGGTCTGGCCTTTGGGTTGGGCACTGCTATTGGCGCAACGGCCCTGGTGTCTGTGGTTGTTCTTGTGCTCAGCCAAATCGAATTTGTCCCGATTATCGGTTCCCTTGCAGGGCAGGTTATTGATGAAATTGCCAACAAACCTTGAAGGCATTCGTTAACCACCGAACGCGAATATTATTGAATAAAGGGCCGCAATCTGGGATGTTTCCAGCGGCTCCGTGTGAGGTTTGATGCGATGTTTTTCTTAGCTGGTCTTCTTGGGATGATGGCCCTTGGTTCCGTGGTGGTGGTGAGCACTGCCACGCCCGATGATGAGCTTGTCGATGACACCCCTCAAAACTCTGGTGCGGATGGCGCAGGGCAAACCGGGTCTTTGTTTGAGCAATTGGGGCTGGTTGAAAGCGGCACAGACGACGATGATTCCATGGCGGGAAGCGATCACACCGATGCCCTGATTGGGTTGGACGGCGATGATGTGATTTCTGGCGGCGGTGAAGACGACGAACTGCACGGCAACGATGGCAACGACACGGTGCTTGGCGGAGACGAGAACGACACCGTGCATGGCGAAGATGGCGATGACGTGTTGGATGGCGGCGCCGATGATGACGATTTGTACGGTCATCATGGCGACGATGCGATGCAAGGCGGGTCCGGTGACGACCATTTGGTTGGCGGTCTGGGCGACGATCTGATGGATGGGGGCATCGGCGATGATGCCCTTGGCGGTCGCGAAGGTGCGGATACATTGCATGGCGGACTGGGCTCAGACACGCTGTTTGGCGGCTTCGACAATGATATTGTAAACGGCGTTGTCCGCGATGAAACTGGCGAAGATATTGACGATCAAGACTTCCTGAATGGCGGTGATGGCGACGACACAATCACCGCCGGGTCGGGCGATATTGTCACCGCAGGCGAAGGCGAAGATACCTTTGTGCTGGGGGATTGGATAACCGGCGATGCTGCTCAGTTTATGGATTATGACAACGCGGAAGATCAGCTTGTCATCGTCTATGATGATAGCGCTGGCGGTGAAGATCCTGAACTTGAAATTCGGGCGTCGGCTGATGATCCGAACACCACCGAGATTGTGGTGGATGGCACCGTTTTGGCAACCCTGGCCAGTGAAAACGCACCGACATTGGAAACCGTTGTCTTGGTTGGTGAAAGCGTCGCTGAGGAATTGGCCGTTGCCTAAGGGGCGGCCGCGTCCGCCCTTAAACCCTATGAACGCGGTGCCAAAGAAATCAACACACTGACAAACTCTCTTCCCTTTTGATTGGGAATCGCGTATGTGCGCGCATCCGCTCTTGCGGATATCTCCACGGGCCTTGCTGGACGACATCCCGGCTTGCGCCATAACCCTTATCTTCTGAAAGGAGACCCCGATGTCGATTACGCCCGAAGAAAAAACACGCTTGATGAAAGAATTCGGCACCAAAGAAGGCGACACAGGTTCGCCCGAAGTACAGGTTGCTATCCTCACCTCGCGTATCTCGACACTGACCGAGCACTTCAAAACCCACAAGAAAGACAACCACTCGCGTCGTGGTCTTCTTAAGTTGGTTGCTCAGCGTCGTAAGCTGCTGGATTACACCAAAGCCAAAGATGTGGCCCGTTACCAGGACCTGATCAAACGCCTCGGCATCCGCCGCTAAAACAGGCTGGGTTCGCCCATCTGTTCTTAAACCAAATATCCACATTGGGTTGAACACTCGGTCACAGGTTCAGGGCGCATGTGCGTGCTGAACAGGACAAGAGCGCTCATCCTCGGAGACAGAAAGGCGGCAAATTTTTTGCCGCCTTTTTCTATGTGCGCAAGATGTTTTGGCCGCATCTTATGCCCGCCCCCCCCCCCTCGTTAAAGCAGGCGCTTCGCCCCACTAGGGCGCGGGGCTGACTGCTGTACGCGGATGACAGCCCCAGAGCTTTCAATACGACCTCAACACCTTACGATAGAAAATCTAGAAAAAATATAATCAAGGGTTGATTAAAAGAAGATTTTAGCTGCATCTTTACACGACAAAATTGAGCCAACTGATTGATTACCAAGCGAGCCGACAGGCCTTTGCCAGGGAGAGCCATAGTGCCCCAAGCGTTTGATCGAATCCTCATTGTTATGATGGAAAACCAATACCGGAACTATGTTCTGAGCGATGCCTTTATGGGCAAATTGGCCCGTGCCGGGATGTCGCTGACCAATTCCTTTGGGTGTTTTCATCCTTCACAGACAAATTACGTGGCCTCTCTCGCGGGGGAGCTGTGCAATGTCACCAATGACGACGCTCCGACGACTCCCTTGCCGCAGCAAACGCTGATCGACCGGATCGAAGAGAAAAATGTCAGCTGGAAGGCCTATATGGAGGCATTGCCCCCAGAGCTTTGGAACGAAAACTGGGCCAAACCGACTTATCCTGCGGCTGACGCCCCCTTGGCTCAATACCCCAATAGCAATGACGCGCTTGCTCGGTATTTTCGCAAACACAACGCCTTTGCATCATTCCGAACCATTCAGTCAAACCCGGATCGCTGGGCGAAAATCGTTGACGAAAACCAGTTTTGGAATGACGTCGAAAACGGCAACCTCCCTCAGTATTCCTGGTTCACGCCCGATATTTGGAACGATGGGCATTACCTTTATAACACCCATTTTGACACCAATCCGCGCACCCGCTTGGTTCCGCAATTGTCGGCTTGGTTGGAATACGTGTTTTTGGGTGATCCGGGCGTGGAAAACGTGCAGGGCGCGCAGGCTTCTGGCGTTGCCAATATCGGTTTGAACCTTGATGTCGATCTGTTGCTGAGCGACCCGGAAAAGGCGTGGAAAGCCTCGCGGGTGCCTGAGGGCACTTTGATCATGATCACCTTTGATGAGGCGGATTATGACGCTGTGGGCTATGACACCAATTACGATGGCCCCAATCAAATCTACTCTGTTTTGTTGGGGGATATGATCACGCCGGGCAGCACATGGGACCGGCCCTTTAACCACTATAGCCTGCTGCGTACCATCGAAAAGAACTTTGACCTCAACAGCTTGGACAGGAATGACAAGGACGCAGGTTGGGTGCGGGGATTGTGGGGGCAAACCTATGATTGGTCCAAACCGCAACAGGCCGATTTGCCCTTGGGGCAGGTGGCCGAAGCAGCGCTGTGTGGCGATGTGCCCTGTTTGGTGACAGACACCGATGGGGCGCTGGTGACGTCGCGGCTTGAGGGCGGTCAGTGGAGCGCTCCTGTGCCGACCGGGTTTGCGTTGCCCCAAGGCGATGTGCGCCTGACCGCGTTCAAAGACAGCGTGATGCTGGTGATGCCGCGCGACGATGGGGGGTTTGTGTTTAGCCTGTCACGGGACGGGGTGCATTGGTGCGATCCAAGGCCCATGCCCGATGACATCCGAGGCAGCAATCTGACCCTGTTGGGATATCGCGACATTGGTGACAAGGATGCCGCCAAGGCGATGGTGTGCTGGCAAGACCCGCAGGGGTTCATTTTCAGTTCGGTCTTTGACGGTGAATGGGGTACGGCAACGCCCGTGGGGCAACTGTCTGACGGGCCTATGGCGTTGGGACAGCTTGGGCCATCGCTGTTCCTGGTCTACAAAGAGCGCAACACGCAAGTGATGCGAGTGACATCTTATAACCTCGCCGCCTTTAACGTGCTTGTGGCCAAGGATTTTGCCGGAAACCCGGCCCCCGACAACAACACCACACAATATGCATGGGCCGTTGCTGATTTCGAGGTCGGCAATTTTGCCAAGAAACTGTCTGCACTCAAGAACGAATATCTTGCGGATGGTAAGCTGACCCTGGCGACAATGGACGGCGAATTGCATCTGGTGCATCGCGCCGCCTATGCGGACACGCCGCAGGCCTATGACACTGTTTTTGGCCTGACCGGAATTTTGACTCCGGGCTCTGAACGCTCAAACGGTTTTGGCTCTCTGGACCAGGCGGGATGGACGCGCGAGCAACAGATCCCCGGCGTGTCTTTGCCTGCTGGTGGGTTGCATGCGCTCTGCCCTGATGGCGCGGATGGGTTGGTTATGGTTTGGCCGGGTGCCGATACGATGATGTGGAGCCGGGCGGCGTATCACCGCACCGCTTAACCCATTTTCTCAATATTTTCAGATAGCTGCACAGAGGTTTGAACAATGGACAATAAAGTTACGTTTTTTCTCAACGGTGACAAAGTTACTTTGGACGACCCATCGCCAGATTTGTTGTTGATTGATTACCTGAAATCGCCGGACATCAATTTGACGGGCCCCAAGAAACCCTGTGGGCAGGGCGGGTGCGGTGGCTGCACGGTGATCTTATCTGATTGGGATGGCGAAAAAGATCAACCCAGACATCGGGCGATCAACTCTTGTTTGCGGCCAGTTTGTGCATTGAACGGCTTGGTGGTGACCACGGTCGAGGGCACCGGAACGCCCAATCAACCCATTCCTGCACGGCTTGAACATAACCCGGTGATGGGGCGCGCCGGGTCCCCGCGGGGGCAACGTCAGGCCCGCCCGGTTACGCCGCCTTTGATGTCGGTGCTTGAAGCGCAGGAGCAGCATATTGACGTGGTCGCCAGTGCTGACAAAGCGGCCGAAGCCATTGATGATGGGGCGAAAGTCCCGCTTGGGACGGTGCCGGCGCATGGTGGTATGAACCCGGTCGCGCATCGTTTGGCGGCCAATAATGGCACGCAATGTGGCTATTGCTCGGTTGGGTTTGTGATGAACATGACCGAGTATTTGTACAACAATCCCGACGCGACCAAGCGCGAGATTGAACAGGCTTTGGACGGCAATCTGTGCCGCTGTACCGGTTACCGGGCGATCCTGACCGGGATGAAGACCTTTGCCTCGGATTGGAGCGAACTGGATGAAAAGGAGCGGATGAAATGCCGCCTTGATCACGAAGCCCGCACCCAAATCCCAGCTTCACAAATTGAAATTCCCTACCCGGATGCGGCCGACCATGTGCCAGCCCCAGCCGAGCAGACCAGCGGCGCGCGCAAATGGTTTGCCCCAACCTCGGTGCCTGATTTGGTCAATCTGATGGAAACGCATCCGACGGCGCGCTTGGTCCATGCGAACACGTCTTATGGCATCTACAAAGAGGAATACCGCGCGGCGGATGTTCTGATCGACATTCGTGCGGTGCCCGGTTTGCACGGTGCGCCATCGCAAATCGACGGCTATCTCAACATCCCCGCCGGAACGGATTACAGCGATTTGATTGCGGCGCTTGAAACGGAAATGCAGGCTCTGGGTCAGACGGTTACCGAGCCGGACGGGCGCATTGTTTACCCAAGCACAACGCCGCTTGGCGCGGTGCATCATATGGCGATGCGAACCGCAGGCAGGTTGGTGCGCAATGCGGCGACACTTGGCGGCAACTTCATGCTGGTCGCGCATCATATTGCGCAGGGCGAGCCCTTCCCATCGGATGCGGCAACAGCGCTTGCAGGGACAAAATCATGGGTTGAGTTTGTCGATATTGAAGGCGGAGCACAGGCGCAGTGGATCCGCATTGACGAGTTGTTTGACGTCCTGAGCCAAGACCCAGGCCTAGCGAGCCGGATGATCTTGATCCGTTTCCAAGTGCCGGTGGAACCGGGCGAGGGCGTGGTGACCTTGGCGCAAAAGGTGGCGCTGCGCGAGGTGAACTCGCATTCATTGGTCAACACAACGACCCAGATTGACGTGACGCCGGATGGTACGATTGAGGCCGCTTGCCTGACCTTTGGCGGCATTGCCCCCTATCCATGGCAGGCCCGCGCGACACAAGAGTTGATGCGCGGCAGACCGTTTAACCTTGGGGCCATCGCCGAAGTTGCAGAGTGTTTGTTGGGCGAAGTGCTTGAGGAGTTGGATCGCCAAACTGAGCGCATGGCCGGTTTGCCCGATGAGGGCGTTCCAAACGCCTACAAGGCGCAACTGGCCGCGAGCTATCTGTACAAAGCCTATGTCAACGGGCTTGAACAGCTGGGCGGGGATGTGCCTGTGACGGATCAATCCGCTGGCATTGAAGCATGGGGCAATTGGCCGATAAGCGACGGTCGTCAAAGCTGGCAATCGGATGCCTCTATGGAGCGTCAGCCGGTTGGTGTGCCGTTCATCAAGTACCTCGGTATGGAGCAAACCGCAGGCAAGCTGCGCTATACCCATGAGCTGCCAAGCCCGCATGGCACCCTGTTTTCCAGTCTGGTCCATAGCACCGTTGCGCTGGGTGTGTTCCATTTCAAACATCCCGAAAGCGACGATGAAATTTCAGCCGACACTCTGGCCCTGATGTTGTCTGAGAAATTCGCCGGTTTTGAGGATCTGATCACCCATGACAATGTGCCCAAATCGGGCATCAACCTGCAAGGGATGGGCGGGGATCAGCCGCTTTTGTGTGATGGAACCGTGGTTTATGTCGGTCAATGTTTGGCGTTGATCGCGGCCAATGACCCGATGCTGGCCGAAGATATTGCGCAATTTGTGCAACAGAACTGCGTCGGCTACCGGGCCAAAATCTATGACGCCCCGGACGGCACAGACAAGCCCGATTGGTGGGACAGCCCGGTTTTGACGCTGGAAGACGCCATGAGCGTTGGATCGGTCTTTCCCGATTGGCCGTCGCGGGCAAGTTTCGTGTCGCATGTTTGGAAAATCGAACGCCCCGGCAGCCTGTTGGATTGGGCCGATTGGGGGGCCGATCCGGTCACCCGCCCAAGCCGCGACGATCAGGTTAACCTGAATGGCATCCCCTGTACCGTGGTGGGAACCACCCACAAAGTGGGCGGTCAGGCGCATTTCTATATGGAACCGCAGGCCGTTCTGGTCGAGCCGGGCGACGCCCATACCATGACGCTGCGCCCCTCAACGCAAAGCCCGCAAGAGATGCATCAAACCGGGGCGATGGCGATTGGCGCGCAATATAACCATCTGCAAGTCAACGTGCCTCCGGTCGGTGGTGGGTTTGGCGGTAAGACCGAACAGACGCGTTTTGTGGTCGGGCCGGCGGTGGTGGCCGCCAATGCGACCAACAAACCGGTGCGTCTTGCGCTGAGCCGTGACCAAGACACGGCAATGATAGGCAAACGCCACGGCTATTTTGGCAAGGTGCAGATCGCATTGGATAATGGGGATCTGAACCCCGATGACCGGGGCCGTATCCGCGGCCAAAAGATGGAGCTTTGGGGCGATGGTGGGGCGTTTTACGACTGTTCCTTTATCGTGTCGAACTGCATCATCACGCGGGCCGACAACGCCTATTCGGTGCCCAATTACCTTGCGCAGATTGATGTTTGCCGCACAAACACCGCGCCATCGACGGCCATGCGGGCCTTTGGCGATATTCAATCCAAAGCGATTGTCGAGGCCGCGATTGACGATGCGGCTTATGCGCTGAGCCTTACGGGTGAGAAAATCACCGGCGAGCAGGTGCGCGAACGCAGTCTGTATCAGCGCGGAGAGGCCACGCCATTTGGGCAATCGCTGACCTATTGCTACATGCAGGAAGTCTGGGATTGGCTCAAGGACAAGGCCAAGCTGGAGTGCAAGCAAGACGAGGTTGAAAGCTTTAACGCCGCCAATCGCTGGCGCAAGCGTGGTGTTGCGATGCTGCCGGTCAAATATGGGTCGGGCTATAATCTGCCGATGTTGGAACAGGCCACGGCCACGTTGTCGATCTACCAGTCGGATGGCACGGTGGTGATCCACCAATCCGGCGTGGAAATGGGGCAGGGGCTTTTGACGGTGGCGCGGCAAGTCGCGGCAATGGTGCTGAACATCCCGATGGATATGGTCCGAGTCGAAAACGCGGCCACAACCGTGACGCCCAATCCAACCTCGACCGGGGGATCGACCGGCACGTCATATAATGCCGAAGCGGTCAAACAGCTCTGTCAGGATATGCGCACCCGGTTGATGGCCTATGCAGACGAATTGCGGATTCAAAACGGCGAAGACTGGTGTGTCAAAACCGGCGTCGATTATTGGAACCACAAGCTGAAAGGCTGGCAAGCCACCAGCAAGGCGACCGGCAAAATGATCTGGCCGACGCTGATCACCCAAGCCTATGGTGATCGGATCAACCTGACGGCCACCAAAAACGCCCAAATCCAGGGTGGTTTGGACGAGATGCCCAATGTGACCTACAAATCGACAAACCCCGCCGATCAGCCGTCGATCCCCGGTTATACGGTCAGCGACGCGCCTATCCCCGGCTCCTTCACCCAGTTCTGTGGATGGACCTATTCGGCGGCCTGCGCGGTGGTTGAAGTTGATGTGCTGACGGGTGAAACCAAGATCATCTCTTCGGACATCGCCTATGACATGGGGATGAGCCTGAACCCGGCGGTTGATATCGGCCAGGTCGAGGGCGCATTTGTTCAAGGCGTTGGGTTCCTTTTGACCGAGAAACTGGCCTTCCAGCCCAAGGGCGACGACAACGAAGGCCGTCTCAACAGTGTCAACACATGGCGCTACAAGGTGCCGGCGACCACAACGATCCCGCTGCGGATGGACACGCATCTGTTCCCACGCAGTCAGGTGCCCTTTGCCCTAAGTCCAACAGAAGGCGTTTTGTCGTCCAAAGAGGTGGGCGAACCGCCTTTGGTTCTTGCCACCAGTGTGTTCCTGGCGCTGCGCAACGCGGTCCGGGCCAGCCGGGTGGAACGCGGGCTTGATCCGTTCTTCGTGCTGGATGCGCCTGCCACCGTTGATGCCATCAGCGCCGCGCTGGAAGTGACGCCGGAACAATTTGCCGCCGAATGACATTTGCCCAAAAACCAAAAAGGGAGACCAATAAATGAGAGACAGATACACCAAATATACATGGCTGGCCGGGGCCGTTATGCTGGCCCTGCCCGGCGCGGGGATGGCCGAAAGTCCAAGCAAAATCAATTCATTGTGCCCGGATAACGCCACCGCGCCGCTGCCGCCGAATGCAAGCCGCCCCGTCAAGGAACAAACCGATCCAGTTGCGTTTGATTTTCACAACAATCCCTACCCGGATTTTGGCTTTATGGTCAGCCAGCAAGAGTATTTCTATTGCTGGTCGGATCAGCCCGTCTTTCGCCTGAAGACCGATTTTCCAGACACGTTGCCCGACTATGTTCCGCCATTTGTCGGCAATGGGGATTTTATGAACCCCGACTATGCCGCGGAGTACCTGGAAGAGGTCAAAGCCTACGCTTTGTTTGGCAACATCCCGCATTGGGACCCGTTCCAAAATGCCGAGGCCAATTGGTATCACATCCCTTGGCTGCATAGTTCGCCAACTGCCTATCCGCCAAATGGCGGCACCGAGGGCTTTCACGGTCTGATCAAAGAGGCCCCGCTGAGCCCACTGCAGATTTCCGCAGGGCAAGCCGGGCAGGACGGAGATTACTCTGTCTATGCGATCACGCTGGTGAACGACATTGCCGCCTATACTCTGTACGAGATGTGGAAAGACCCAACGGCCCCCGATCCGCGTGCCACAGATGCGCGGTATGGTGGTGGTTTCAAAGATGGCGCGGTGTTTGCCAAACTGCTCTTCACCGATGCGCCCAAAGGCGCGGATGAAGGCAAAATCCCCTTCCTGGAAAACCCGTTTTCCTGGCAAGGCTACATCACGCCAACCTTCAATCCGGTTGGTGACAAGCCGGTCCAACGCGTTGTCCGCGAGGTGAATCTGCTGCAGATGGATATCATGGTCCGCGACAGCACGGCTCCGGTAACCAATTGGGTTTTAGGCACATTTGCCTATAACGGCCAAGCCGAAGTTGAAGGTGCCCCGGCCCCTGATCAGCGCACCGACGCTGAAAAGATGATGTACAACCTGATTCCGGTCGGGCTGATGTGGGGCAATGACCCTGAAAACATCGACAATACCACCAACCCGTTTCCGCCGACCCAAACCATGGTCAACCCTGACCTGCTGGAAACGATCATCACCGACAGCCCCAACCTTCCGCCGCAGCATTTGGGATGGAACGGGCGTTTGAACGGGCCAGCAGATTTGAACACAACCTCCTGCTTGTCCTGCCATATCATGGCGCAATACCCGCCGCTGACATCGCTGGTGCCCCCCGGATCCGTGCCGGATGGTGGTCCAAATCCTCCTGATATCGCTGATCTGGAAGAGTGGATGTTCTGGTTCCAAAACGTACCCGCAGCGACATCGACCAATTCCTCAGCCTATTCGACGGACTTTAGTTTTCAGGTCGCGATTTCGTTGACGAATTTCTATGCGGCAAAAGATGCGGCCGAGTTTGGTCATCGGACCGACGAATATCTGGTGGCCCCGGTTCCAATTGCACGCGGGCAATAGGGCGCGCGGGTTTTACCCTAGGCCGATCAAAACACAGAAAGGGGCGCGCCGGCGAAGGACGGCGCGCCTTTTTTGGTGCGCAATATTGTCGGCCCTTAGATTTATGGCTGGGCGATACCAAGTGATGGGGGGCGATATGGGGCTGAGCTTGGCGGGGAAAAGAGAGGGTTGCGATTTGTTACGTTATAAAATAACAAATGGCCAAAGCGGCTATCGAGGATCACATGCGCAAACAAGCATCTGTTCGGCAATCTGACGTTTTGGGTGTGCTCCACAACCATGACAAACCCATGAAAAAACATGAAAAACCCATGACTGCCTATGCCATTCTTGATCAAATGAAGCGGCAGGAACCTAGCCTTGCGGCCCCCACGGTGTACCGGGCGCTTGCGGCGTTAACGGATCAGGGCGGGGCCTACAAACTCGAATCCCTCAAGGCTTTTGTGTCGTGCCAATGTCGCCACGAGGCGTCGGCCCCGGTTCTGGGAATCTGCGAAGACTGCGGCAATGTAGAAGAACATGACGGCGCGGGTTTGCTATCGGAATTGTCGGTCCTATCGGCCCAGCCTGGCTTTCGCGCCAGCCGCCATATCGTTGAAATCCACGGCCTTTGCCAAGGCTGTACCACCTAATATCCTTCCTCTGTTTACAGGTTACTCTCATGAAAACCCTTTCTATTCTTGCTCTGACGACCGTGATTGCAGCGCCCGTTTTCGCCGAAACCGCGCGCCAGCTTGGTGCCCATGAACATGGTGTCGGGCAATTGGACATTGCCTTTGACGGCGGCCAGATCGCGATGGAACTGCATGCGCCGGGCGCGGATATTGTTGGCTTCGAATATGAGGCAACAAGCGCTGAGGACAAAACCGCCGTGGACACCGCACTTGCGGCCCTAGTCAAGCCACTTGATCTGTTTGTTCTGGCGGATGCAGCCGGGTGCACCGTTGCCAAAGCCAGTGCCGAGCTTGAGGCCGAAGGCGATCACGATGACCACGGTGAAGAGGGGCACGATGACCATGGTGAAGAAGCCCATCACGACCACGACGAGCACGCGGAAAAGGGCCACGATGATCACGACCACGATGAGCACGGCCACGACGATCATGATGATCACGCGGAAAAAGGTCATGATGACCATGACGAGCACGGCGAAGACCATCACGATGATCATGCAGACGAGGCCGGTCACACCGAATTCCATGCGCAATACCTGCTGGACTGCACCGATCCTTCTGCGGTAACCCAAATCACGTTTGCCTATTTCGACACATTCCCAAATGCGCTTGAGGTTGAGGTGCAGATCATTTCCGACAAAGGCGCCACGTCGTTTGAAGTTGAGAAAGACGCGCCTGTGCTTGATCTTGGCGGCCTGTTCTAAAACGGATGCTTCATGCCTGATACGGCTGCAATTTTGCTTATGGACGACGTTCGCTACCGCTGGCCGGGGCGGGCGTCGTTTGGGTTGCATGTTCCGAAACTTGCGCTGGCAGCGGGGGAAACCGTGTTGTTGCTGGGCGAAAGCGGATCGGGCAAGTCGACGCTTTTGTCGTTGATTTGCGGCACGATTATCGCCCAATCTGGTGGGGTGTCGGTGGCTGGAACCCAGATCGCCGACCTATCAGCCGGACAGCGGGATCGGTTTCGAGCCGAGCAGATTGGCCTGATTTTTCAACAGTTTAATCTGTTGCCTTTTGCTTCCGTCCAAGACAACATCCTGCTCCCTTTGCAATTCGCTCCACAGCGTCGCCGACGCGTGGCCGATCTCAAGGCGGAAGCAGCGCAGCTGTGTCGCGATTTGGGCTTGCCCGACGGGGTGATGACAACGCGGGCCGGGCGCTTGAGTGTTGGCCAGCAACAACGCGTGGCCGCCGCGCGCGCGCTTATCGGAACGCCGCCGCTGATCATCGCGGATGAGCCGACATCCTCGCTTGATGCGGCCAGCCAATCCACATTTCTCGACCTTTTGTTCGCCCAGTCGCGCGCCCATGACACTGCGCTGCTGATGGTGAGCCATGACGCCCGCCTCTCCGACCAATTTGACCGGGTTATTCACATGTCTGACATCGCCACATCAGAACGAGCAGCGGCATGATCCTACGTCTTGCCTTTGGGTCGTTGCGCGCGCGCGCCTTGACGGTTGGAATGACCATTCTTGCCATCGCCTTGTCCGTGACCCTGTTCCTTGGGGTGGAAAAGGTCAGGACCGGGGCCAAGTCGAGCTTTGCCGACACGATTTCAGGCACCGACCTGATTGTTGGTGCGCGGTCTGGATCGGTTCAATTGCTTTTGTACTCGGTGTTTCGGATCGGTAACGCGACGAACAATCTGACTTGGGAAAGCTACCAAGACATTGCCGCCCAGCCGGTTGTTGACTGGATCGTGCCGATTTCGCTTGGGGATAGCCATCGCCAATTCCGGGTCATGGGCACAACCACGGCGTTTTTTGAACGATACAAATACCGATCAGGTCAATCGCTGGCGCTGCGCGATGGGGCTCTGATGGATGACCTGTTTGACACGGTGATCGGGGCCGATGTGGCGGCGACGCTGGGGTATAATATCGGCGATCCGATAGTGGTGGCCCATGGGTTGGCCTCCTTTTCGGAACACAAGGATCAGCCGTTTCGCGTCTCGGGCATTTTGGAGAAAACCGGCACGCCGGTTGATCGCACGGTCATCGTGAGCCTAGAGGCGATTGAGGCAATCCATGTCGATTGGAAAAGCGGCGCGCAGATTCCGGGCCAGTCAACACCCGCTGATGTCATCCGGCAAATGGAGCTCCAGCCCAAGGCGGTGACCGCCGCCCTTGTCGGCGTCAAAAGCCGCCTACAGGTGTTTGGATTGCAACGGGCCATCAACGAATATCCGCAAGAACCACTTCTGGCGATTTTGCCCGGTGTGGCGCTGCAAGAGCTCTGGCAAATCGTCGGAATCGCCGAAACCGCGCTGATTGCAGTGTCGGCGATGGTGGTTGTGACAGCTTTGATCGGGATGATGGCGACGATTTTTTCGAGCCTGAACGAACGACGCCGCGAAATGGCGATTTTTCGCGCTATGGGCGCGCGACCTCGTGTTGTGCTTGGCCTGCTGGTGCTTGAAGCGGTTGTGATGGCCGCAATTGGGGCCGTGCTTGGGCTGGCTTTGCTCTATGCCGGGCTGTTTGTGGGCCAACCTATCATCGACGCCGCCTTTGGCCTTTGGTTGCCGATTGATCCACCATCACTGCGCGAAGTCTGGGTGTTGCTCGGAGTGGTGGCGGCTGGCGCAATTGTGAGCATGGTTCCGGCCGTGCGGGCCTACCGCATGTCTCTGGCTGATGGTATGATGGTCAAAATCTAAGTGTAAAGGTACGAGACAATGCATCTGTCACGACGCCAGTTGATTGCCGCAGTTGCCGCCGGTATGGCGCTGCCAAAAGCGGCTTTGGCCAATTCCGCCACCGAAATCACCTGGGACGATCTTATTCCGCCCGGCGTGCCCTATTCCGAAATCATTGCCGAAGGTGAGATGGATGAGGCAAACGATTTCTGGCTGCCGGTTTTTGATGCCAATGCCACCAAGCTCAACCCAACGCTGGATGGGGCCTATATCAAGATGCCGGGCTATATTTTGCCGCTCGATTTGTCGACCGACGGCGTCACGAGCTTTGTCCTTGTGCCCTATGTTGGGGCCTGCATTCACACGCCGCCCCCGCCCGCTAATCAACTGGTTCTCGTAACGACACAAACCCCGTGGAAAAGCACTGACCTTTGGGAACCCGTTTGGGTCACAGGCGTGATGAAAAACAGCGTCCAGTCTACCGAGGTTGCAGAGGTGGGGTATTCGCTGACAGCTGACAAAATGGAGGTCTATGAATGGTAAATCCGCGCATGGATCGCCGCCGTTTGATGGCCGGTTTGGCGGCTTTGGCCTGCACGCCCGGGCTGGCTTGGGCTGAAAGTTTTGTTGATTTGGAATGGACGGACCTCATCCCAGAGGGGCAACCGGCCATGCCGCCGATGTTGCAAAACCTGATCAATCACGACAATCCGCCAATGTCGAGCCAACAGCCAGAATCCCTTGGGGTTCGCCATGACTGGGATGGTCAGATCGTGCGGCTGCCCGGCTTTATCCTGCCGATTGATTATTCGGGAACGGGTGTGACTGCCTTTATTCTGGTCCCCTTCGTCGGAGCCTGCGTCCATGTCCCGCCGCCACCTGCCAATCAATTGGTTTTTGTAACCACGTCAAAACCTTACGAAAGCTCGGGCCTCTATGAGGCGGTCAACGTTACCGGCATGTTTGGTGTGTCGTCGGTGTCGACCCAAGTGGCTCAAGTGGGTTATGCGTTGTCCGCCGATTTGATTGAGCCGTTCTAGGGGCCAGCCCCTAAGCGCGTGTCTGCGCCAAAGTCATTCATGACACCGATCACGCGCGCCCCTAATCAAGTGCGTCACGAAGGGCTTTGGCCAATTGGTATTGCTGAAACGGCTTGTGAAGCAGCACTTGGTCGGGCCCAAAGAAACTGTTGTTCTGAATAGACTCCGCCGGATATCCAGACATGAAGATGACTTTGAAATTGGGGTAGATTTTGCTGGCCCTATGTGCAAATTCAGGCCCGCTTTCGCCGCCCGGTAGCACGACATCCGACAGCACCAGGTCAATATTTGGCTCACGTTTCATGATTGCCTCGGCCTCAATCGTATTGGCTGCAGACAGGACGCGATACCCGATGTTTTTCAACATCCCAACGGCAAATGCGCCGACATCTGGGTTGTCTTCTATCACCAAGATCAGTTCGGCCGCGCCGCGCGGTGAAATCATCTTTGGGATTTCGGCAATGGGGGCCAAGTCGCCTTTGGCGCGCGGCAAAAAGACCCGGACAGTTGTGCCCGTGCCGAGCTCGGTTTCGACGCTCACATGGCCCCCGGACTGCTTGGCAAAACCATAAATCATCGACAGGCCAAGCCCGCTGCCTTCGCCCACTTCCTTGGTTGTGTAAAAGGGTTCAAACGCATGGGCCTGCACTTCAGGGGTCATGCCAGTCCCCTCGTCGCTGACCTCAAGAACCACATAATCGCCAAGTGTTGCGTCGGGGTTAAGCGCGATGGCGTCTTGATCCAAGTGTTTGTTGAAACAGCGAATAGTCAACTTGCCTTCGCCATCCATGGCGTCCCGAGAGTTGAGGGCGAGATTGAGCAGGACGTTCTCGACCTGCCCCGCGTCGGCCAGCGGTGTCCAAAGGTCAGGTGGCACGCCTATCGACACTTCAATCGCTTCGCCCAACGTGCGGCTGAGCATTTCGGACATGTCCAAAACCAAATCCCCAAGGTCAATGATCTGTGGCATCAACGCTTGTTTGCGCGAATAGGCCAGGAGCCTTTGGGTCAAACTGGCCCCGCGGTCCGTTGCCTTGATAATGGCGGCGATCAAGGCGGGCTGGGCCTCAGGATCGCCGTCTTCCAGCATTTCAGCATTGCCCATGATAACCGCGAGCAGGTTATTGAAATCATGTGCAATACCGCCTGTTAGCTGCCCAACCGCCTCAAGCTTTTGACTTTGTCGCAAGCCATCTTCGGCCAGTCTCTGGGCGGTCATGTCGATCGCGACTTCGCCGATCCCCGTAAGGTTGCCATGGCTCCCAAAGACCGGAAATCGTGTGAGGTGCAAATGGTGATAGGCACCGTCGGCGAAGGGAATAACGATTTCCTCTTCAAAGGGATGTTCGTATTTCACAACATATTTTTGCCCGTCCGACCACCGGGCGGCAAGATCTGGGCCAAACACGTCGGAGGGTAGTTTACCGATTAGGTTCCTGGCTTTGACACCAAGGGAGGTTTCGTAACAGCGATTTATCAGCTGGAACCGACCCTCAAGATCTTTGAGAGCCAAGAGTGAGGGCGAATGATCAACAACCGAGCGGAAGCGCTCTTCGCTTTCACGCATGGCTTTCTCGGCGCGTCGACGTTCATCTACTTCGGCGGACAAATCTTCGTTGGCTTGCTGCAACACCTGGTTTCGCTCCAGCCGACGCACCACGCGCAGGATAAACAACATGATACCAAAGCTGAGTAGGAGTCGGAGGCCGCTGATCAGGATGATCCTGTCGCGGGATGTTCCACCAATCGTATCGCGTTCCGCGCCATCAATCACCAAAACGACATTGCCGATGGGATCACCGTCATGCACAATATCGCGGCGCAAACTATGCGGCATTGCGTCAGAAAGAGGCGGTCGCTCGGCGGTCAGAAACTCATCCTGAGCGAGGGATGTGATCTCGATGCTGATCACCCGTGGATCCGTCATGACGCTATCAATGATCCCGGTCCCGGCTTCGGGGATGAGGTTCCAGACCGGATCGCGCATCCCATTGGCCAACATATCGGCCATGTGGTTCATTTCCATCCGAAAGGCCTTGTTTAGGGCGTTTCTCTGCAGGTTGAGAGAGTACCAAGTTGCAGAGAGCAGAGGCACAACCAAGGTCAGCAACAGCATCACCCCGATCCATCCCCAACGGCGGGACGGCGCAAAGTTGCGCGGTGGAAGCGGGGGGCTAGGTGCGCGCATCAGACGGGCATCACCCGAGAGAAACCGTGGTTGATGGTGTGGCAATGGATCACTCGACGTCCAATTCATCAAAGCCGACGCCCAAATGGTTGCGATAGATTTGATCGACGACCCCCTCTGCCAGCAAATCTTCTAGAGCGGCATTGAGAGACCTTTGTTCCGACACCAAGGCGGCATTCATCGTTGGATATAAATAGTCGCTAGAATGGGTGGGTGAGAGCGGTCGAATGTTGAGGTTTTTGCTATGCGCAATGGATGTGGTATTGGCGTAATCCGCGACAATTGTGTCAACGCGACCAAAAGCAAGTTTGCGAATATTTGTTTCATCATCAACGGCATAGTCGATGGACGCTTTGGCAGCCTCGAGCATTTTGATCAAATCTTCAGGGTAGGTGTACCCGCTGACCAATCCCACGGTTTTGCCAACCAGCGCATCGGCGTCGAACGTCTGGGATTCACTGTTGCGATGGACCCAAAAGGTGTTTGTATAGAGGCTAAAGCTCGCGGGGCCCTGAAGGAATTCTGGCCTTTTGGCTGCGTCCAGCACCCCGTCCATCTCGCTTTGGCGCACCATTTCAAGGCAGCGGTTCCAAGGGAGGTTATGAAAGCCAAGAGAAACCCCCATCCGCTCTGCCGCGGCTTGCAAGATGTCGACCGTGATGCCCCGCGCGTTGCCCGCGTTTGTCGAAACATAGGGGGGCCAATCGTTTTAGCAAAACTGCAGATCGCTCTCTTGGGTCCGGGCCGGTTGGGCAGAAACGAGCACCACAAATATTGGGACGAAAAATGCTGCGTATAAGAGCATCTGCCGTGGCGGTATTTTTTGCGTTCTCATGGCTGTTCATTCCCCACTGTTCTAAAAAGCTATCACTAGTAGGTACGACTACGGATTCTACCAAACATAGGTTAACATGTCTTTAATTAAGGTTACCGCCCCAAGGGGGCGGGCGGGGGGCTTTGTTCAAAAGACCACACAAGCCTGCGATGGATGGTGGCGGCTTGCACGGCTTGCTTTGCCCAATAGACGCCTAAACCAGAGCCTGAAATCGGGGCCTAAACCCGGTTTCAATGACATAAAAAACCGCTGTCAAATCTTGTGCAAATCCGCCGCCAAAACATAACCCTCACCGCGAATGGATTGGATGAGAGAGGGTTCCGCGTTGTCGCCATCAATTTTGCGCCGCAAGCGCGAGACATGCGCGTCCACCGCCCGATCTGTGATCGCAACTGAGTTTCCATAGAGCTCAGACATCAACCGGTCTCGGCTGATGATTTTACCAGCTTGCAGAGTTAACATCTTGAGGAGCGAAAACTCGGTGCTGGTTAGGGTGATGGGGCGATCTTCGGCAATGTGACGCAGGCCGCGTTTGGTCAGGTCAAACTCAAGCCCTGCAAACACGGCTTTGCTAAAAACGGTATCCGTTTCAGTCGGTTGTGGTGTTTCCAAGCGGCGTAAAACGGCTTTGATCCGGGCCAATAATTCGCGCGGCTCACAGGGTTTGGTGACGTAATCATCAGCCCCGATTTCAAGCCCGAAGATTCGATCAAAGACCTCATCGCGCGCCGATAAGATGATGATGGGCGTCTTGGCTTTGGCCCGAATTTCCTTGGCCAACTCAAACCCATCCGCATCGGGCAGGTTCAGATCGAGGACAATCAAGCTGGTATGCTTTTCTTCAAACAACGCACGGGCCTGCGCACCCGAACTTGCGGTTTGGGTCTGATAACCGTGCTTTTTCAGGAACCGCGCCAGAAACGAAGTCAGCTGCCTATCATCGTCGACTATGAGAATTGTTTGACCCATCTCATATCCCTTGTGTCCCGTAGCGCTAACATGGCCCAAGTTCACCGCAGCATCAAGGTAGCGCACCATGGCCACGCACACCCAGTCGTCACATCGGTTTTATCTGGTGGGTTTTTTAGCGGGCTTCCTGCTTTTGGTGACTGTCTTGCTCGGGCTGTTTTTGGGGACAGAAACACGCCGCCAGTTTGGGGAAATTGAAGCCAGTTGGATAGAATATGACGGCGATGTGGGGCAAAAGGGGGTCTGGATCAGTTCTATCCGCGGGTATCTGGGCTATGGCGGTATTATCCACAATTTCAAAAATTACGTGCTGCGCCAGGATGAGACCTATCTGACCCGCGCCCAAGTGCAGGTCCGGCACTTTCGCAGCGTGGTCGATGTCTATTTGGCGCAAACCACCGATCCGGTTGAACAGCGCGCCTTGCGAACGGTGCGCCGGACTATGGAGGCCTATTCCGACAAGTTTTCCGTGGCAAGGCAAGGGGTTGCCGACGGGCTTAGCATTGAACAGATCGACGCGATGGTGCGGATTGATGACAGCGCGGCCAAGCTGGCTTTGGTTGATCTCGAAGCGGTTTGGACAGACGCTCGGATCATCTCAACGCGTCGGATATTCGCGGCTGTGGGGCAGGGGCAGGCGCTTATCGGCATCGGTTTTGTCTCGATCATTGCTTTGGTTTTGGCTGCTTTTGCGATTGGTGTGATGTTGTATTTGATGTTTCGCGACATGGGTCACACGTTACACCGGCTGTCGGGTGAACTCACCGCCCGGCGCGAAGCTGAGGCCAGTGAAAAACGGCTCGCCAATGTGGTTGAGCAAAGCCCGTCGACGATTGTGATCACCGACACCTCTGCGCGCATTCTCTATGCCAATCGGCGGTTTCGCGAATTGACCGGGCGGGGCAGTGACGAGGTCGAAGGCAAGACGCCGAAGTTCCTGCAATCGGGGGATACCAGTGACAGCACCTATGCCGAATTGCGCCGGGCTTTGGCTGAGGGGCGCGAATATCAGGGCATCTTTCGCAATCGCAAAAAGGACGGCACGACCTATTGGGCCGACACCCGGATTTTGCCTCTGGTTGGGCCGGATGGCACCGTGCAGAATTTTATCGGCATTGGCGAAGACATCACCGAACGCCGCGAGGCGCGTGAACAGGTGGCGCGGGCGCAAAAGCTTGAGGCGGTTGGGCTTTTAGCGGGGGGGATTGCCCATGATTTTAACAACGTGCTGACCACAATCGTTGGTGCCGCGCATCTGGCGGCGATGGATGCAACAGAGGGCAGCGATTTGGCGGGTGAAATCGAGCAGATCGAAATCGCCGCCAAACGGGCACAAAGCCTTGTGCGTGGATTGCTGAGCTTTGCACGGCGTGAGCCGGGGCAATCGCAGCCGGTCAATCTCTGCGGTGTCGTGCAAGAAGTGTCGCGCCTTTTGCGCGCGTCGCTGCCGCCGACGGTACGGCTCAAAACCTGCGATGCGCAAGACATGGTTATGGTGCTGGCGGATCACACGCATTTGCACCAGATCGTTATGAACCTGACCCGCAATGCTGCCGAAGCGATTGGGGCCGCCGAGGGGCAGGTGATCATCGGTGCCGAAAATGTCGATGGAACGCCCGAGGGGCTGCTTGATCGCTCGGACGGCTGGGTCTGTCTGAGCATTCAGGACAATGGCCCCGGCATGTCATCGGAAACCCGCGCCCGGCTGTTTGATCCGTTTTTCACCACCAAACCGCTGGGCAAAGGCTCGGGTCTTGGGCTTGTCGTTGTCGCGGGGTTGGTTGAGGAAATGGGCGGCCGGATCGAAGTCGACAGCGCACCGGGGGAGGGCGCGCGCTTTTTGATCTATCTACCCGCCACCGATTTGCCCGAAGAGATCGGCACTTTGCGGGATGGCACGCCAACCCCGCGTGGCCACGAGCGGATCATGATTGTCGATGATGAGACCGAGATCGCCGCGACATGGCGGCGGATGTTGATGCGGTTGGGGTATCGGGTCGAGGCCTATACATCGCCGATTATTGCGGCTGAGAAGCTATTGGCGGATCCGGGGCGCGTTGATCTGTTGGTGACGGACATGGTGATGCCGGACCTGAGCGGTGAAGCCTTGACCGAAAAGGCGCGCTCGGTTCGGCCCGATTTACCGGTGGTGATCTGCACGGGGTATGCGCCGTCTTCGATCAAAGTCAGCGGCCCGGCACCCAAGGTTTTGGACAAACCCATCGACCCAGATCATTTGGCCCGCCAAATCAGAGACACGCTAGACGGCAAATGACACGGGTCAATACACCTTAAGTCACAAACGGTCACAACTGGTCATGTTAGGTCACCCTGAGCGCAACACTCGTCGCAAACACTTGCCCTAAAATCGTAGTGAACACCCTGATTTGGGTTTCCAAAGTGGTTCTCCCAATTGGTCCCCAAGTCGGGCGCGAGCAAGAGCGACATGCTTTAGCCAGCGATCTCGTCGCTCCTGTGTTTTTAACGGTCGTTTCGCCCAGCATGTCACCGGGCGAGGCGGCCCAAGAGGAGGCCCAAGATGATCCGAACCCTATCCGTCATTGGGGCGTTGTTTGCCGGGACGGCTGCAATGGCTCAGGACAGTGTTCCCATCCAGCCGATGGATGTGAACGCCGCGCGCGCCGAGCTGGGCAAGCGCATGTTCTATGACCCTCGCCTGTCTGGCGATACCAGCCTGGCCTGCGCCAGCTGCCATATGCCGGACAAGGCCTTTACCGATGGTGAAGCGCTCAGCCAAGCTTATTCCGGCGCAATGCATTTTCGCAATTCCCCGACCCTCGCCAATGTCGGCTATCGGGCCGCTTGGATGCATGACGGCCGTTTGGGCACCAACCTGAACGATGTCGCGCGTGAAATGATCACCGAAACCTATCTGATGAATATGGACATGCGCATCATGCAAGAACGCATGAAGCAAGATCCAAAATATGTGGAAATGTTTGCGGCGGCGGGCATGTCTGAGCCCTCAAATGGCGGGGCCCGCAATGCCTTGATGGATTTCATGAAAACCATCGTGTCGCGCGGCGCACCCATTGATAGCGGCGACCTCACTAGCAGCGCTGAACGCGGGCGCCTCATTTTTGAGGGCAAGGGGCAATGTTCAAGCTGCCATTCCGGCCCGCGCTATAGCGATGACAAACCGCACAACACCGGCGTACCCAACAACCCCGATATCTGGTCCGACCCGGAACGCCATTCGGCTTTTGTCACCTATGGCAAATTCATGGGTGTCGAAAACTACATGAACCTGCGCGAGGACTTGGGTGCCTATATCCGCACCCATACCCCTGATACGAAACGCTCTTTCCTGACGCCGACTTTGCGCGAACTGACCTACACCGCGCCCTACATGCATAACGGCGTGTTTGAGACGCTCGAAGAGGTGGTGGAATTTTACAACGCCGGTGGTGGCGATGATGATCTCAAAGACAGCCGTCTCAAACCGCTTGGCTTGGCCGCGTCTGAAAAGGGCGATCTGGTTGAATTCCTCAAGTCTATGTCCGGCGACACCTATGACGTCGACGCCTATGTCTGGCGCGAAGATGACTTCGGGTACCAGCTGATTGACGACTGGCGCAACGCAACAAACTGAGGAGACGGATCATGAAAAAACAAACCACCGCAATCGTCCTCGGATTGGCCGTTATGGCCGCACCGCTTGGCGCTGAAATGCCGCGCCCTGAGGGGTTGGCCGCTTTGGGAGATGTGCCGGTTCCGGGATCAAACCCGCAAACCGACGCCAAGGTCGAGCTGGGTAAAATCCTGTTCTTTGATCCGATCCTGTCGGGCAATTATAACATGCCGTGTTCTGCCTGCCACTTGCCGGATGCCGGTTGGGCCATTCAGGCACCGATCAGCTTTGGCTATCCGGGCACAACCCATTGGCGCAACTCACAAACTATCGTCAATTCGGGCCATTACAAAAAGTTGTTCTGGGCCGGGGCCTCTGGGTCATTGGAACATCAGGCGCGTTCGGCTGCGCGGGGCGGCGTGGCTGGCAATGGCGAAGATGACATGATGGAAAGCCGCTTGGCCTTTGTGCCGGAATATCGGGAACGGTTTGCCGATGTCTTTGGCGATGACTGGCCCAATATCCGCCACGCCTATGATGCCATCGCGGCCTTTGAACGCTCGATCAACCAAACCGATACGCCGTTTGATCTCTATATGAATGGGGATGACGCGGCCCTGTCCGAACAACAGGTGCGCGGATTGGAGCTCTTTGCCGGCAAGGCCAACTGTATCTCCTGTCACAACGGCCCGCTTTTGAGCGATGAGAAATATTACAACACCGGTGTGCCGCCCTATTCGGGCTGGGAAGACGATGAGATCGCGCAGATCACCTTCCGGTTTGAGATATTCGCCAAAGGTGCCACCGAAGAAATGTACCGCGAGATCAAGGATGATCCGGGGCTGTATTTCCGCACCAAGGAAAAAGCCGACAAGGGCAAATTCCGCACGCCGTCCTTGCGATACACGAAATACACCTATCCCTACATGCATAACGGCATGATCGAGACCCTCGCGGATGTGGTGGATTTCTACAATGACGGTGGCGGCTTGAATGACTTTGCCGACAACAAATCCGCCCAGATCAGACCCCTGAACCTGAGCGACGGGGAAAAGGCCGATCTGGTCGCTTTCCTCGAAAGCCTCAGCGGTGATGAAATCCTGATCGACGAACCGGACATCCCTGACATGCAGCCGCTGCCTGCCGTTGCGAACTGAACACAGGAGACAGGAAGATATGAAAGACCTAGATCCGAAAACCGCCCAGATCATCTCGGGTGCCATCAATGGCGAAAACGGCGAAGCTGCCAAAGCTGGCACGCGCAAATGCCTGATGAATCGTCGCCAGTTTTTGCTGTCCTCGGGCCTGACCACCACCGTGGTGATGGTGGGTATTCCGGGGCTGAGCGAGGCGGAAACCCCCGCCGTTGTGTCGACCTATCCGCGCAAGCTCATCGGGAAATTGTCCGAGCTGAAGGTGGATGAACCCATGTCCTTTGAATACCCCGACGAGGGCCAATATGCCGAAAGCATTCTGGTCAAGCTTGGGACCAAAGCCGGAGGGGGCATTGGCGATGAGCAAGACGTCGTTGCCTTTAACTATACCTGCACCCATCAGGGCGGGCCGCTTCAGGGCACCTACAAAGCCGCCGACAAGGCGCTTGGGCCATGCCCGTTGCACCTGACCACCTTTGATCTGACCCGCCACGGCATCTTTATCGCCGGGCAGGCCTATCAATCATTGCCGCAGGTTCTGCTCGAAGTTGAGGGCGATGATATCTACGCCGTCGGCATGTTTGGCCTGATTTACGGCCGTTACGACAATCTTCAGGGCTAAGGAGGAACACCCATGTCTGTACCATATTATGTCCCCGAAGAATCCGTGCCATTGCCACCACCAGATGCGGATGTGATCGCAACGGCTTGTGATTACTGCATCGTCGCTTGTGGCTACAAAGTGTACCGCTGGCCGGTGCGTGGCGGTCGCAATGGTGGCCCAGAGGCGGATCAAAATGCCTTTGGCGAAGACTTTCCCGTCTCGCCGCTTGGGCCGTGGGTTGCGCCAAACCAGCACAACATCGTGCTGCATAATGGCGAACCCCATCACGTCGTGATCATCCCTGACAAAGACGCAGAACACGTCAATCCGCTAGGAAACAGTTCGATCCGCGGCGGCGCTTTGGCGCAAAAGGTCTACAACCCACAGACCCCAACCCGCGATCGTCTGAAAACGCCGATGATCCGCATGTTTGGTGTGCTGATGCCGGTCACCTGGGATTTCGCATTGGACATCGCCGCCGAAGTCGGCAAGCACGTGCTCGAAAAACACGGCACCAATGCCTATGCGGTCAAGACGTTTTCCTATGGCTATATGGAGAACACCTACGCGATCACCAAATATGCGCTGGGCAATGTGCGCACCGCTAATTTCACCTTCCACGATACACCCTCTGATGTCTCCTCGACCCCCGGTTTTCGCGATGCGGGGTTCGACAACTTTGGACCGTCTTACGAAGATTGGGGCAATGCCGACACTCTTCTGATGTGTGGCACCGATCCATATGAAACCAAGACCATTTTGTTTACTGACTGGATCATGCCAGCCATTCAAAACGGTCAAAAAGCGATCTTTATGTTGCCGCGTCGCAGCTCTGGCACCGCCTATGCCGAGGCCAACGGTGGTCTTGTTCTCGACATTCAGCCCGGCACCGATCTTCCCGTCGTGCTGGCGATTGCGCGTGTCATCGTTGAAAACGGTTGGCAGGACAAAGAGTGGATCGAAAACTGGGTCAATAACAAATGGGAAAGCTCGTCTGGCTTTGGCCAGGGGACGCGCAACACCCCGTGGCAGTGGCGCACAACCTGGGGCAAATTCCAGACCGATGGCTTTGAGGATTGGACAGACTGGTTGATGGCCCAAGAGGAATCTGTGCCGGAAAAGGCGGCTGAAATCGCCCAGATCGACGTGCAGAAAATCTATACCGCCGCTGAATGGATGGCCAAACCCAAGGCGGATGGCACCCGGCCCAAAACCTCGATCATGATCGAAAAGGGGTTTTATTGGTCCAACAACACTGGCAACACCCAAGCGATTTCGGCGCTGGGCATCACGGTTGGGGCCGGTGGTCGCCCCGGTCAGGTCATTGGCCGCGCCGGTGGGCACCAACGTGGCGGGCTGCGTGGTGGGGGCTATCCGCGCAACAAGTCTCCTGAAAAGCTCCCCGGTCGTCGGCGTCGCGCCATGGATTGTGACCGCTATTTCATGTCCGGCCACACCCGGTTGGCGCATGTGATCGGCAACACCTGGGTTCAGGCGATGTGCGGTTCGCAAAGCCTGCAGGCCAAGTTCGAAGAGCTCACAGTGCGCAACCCGCATCAGGTTATGTCTTATGACAAGCAAGAGATCATCGACACCCTCAAAGCCCGCGCCGACAGTGGTGGCACCGTGGTCTGGGATCAGGATATCTATCTGGTCGATCCCATCGGTGCGCGCTATGCCGACATCGTCTTTCCGGCGGCGGGTTGGGGCGAAGATACCTTCACCCGTGCCAATGGCGAACGCCGCCTGCGCGTGTACCCGAAATTCTACGACGCGCCGGGTGAGGCGAAACCCGATTGGTGGATCATCGCGCAGCTTTCCAAGAAGATGGGCTACGAAGGTTTTGATTGGCAAAACTCCAACGATGTTATCGAAGAAGGGGCCCGCCATTCCCGTGGTTCGCGCAAAGACTTTAACATGGTCTTGGTCGCGGCGCGACGTGAGGGCAAAACCCTGCATGAAAAGCTTGGCGAGTTCGGCACCGCCGGTATTCAGGGGCCTGTGCTCATGCTGGATGACGGCTCGCTTGTGGGCACCAAACGCCTGCATGACACCACGCGCAAATTGCCGGAAACCGGGCCTGCTGGTGCGAATATGTTCAACAAGAAACTGACCCATTTCAATTCGCAAACCGGCAAGTGCAACATTCAAAAAGCGCCTTGGAACCTGTTCTCCTCCTATTGGGAATGGCTCAAACCACGTGAGCAGGATGATGAGATCTGGATCACATCGGGCCGGATCAATGAGCGTTGGCAATCGGGTTATGATGACCGCCGCCGCCCCTATATTGTCCAGCGCTGGCCGGAAAACTGGATCGAAATTCACCCGGAATTTGCCGAGAAACACGGCATTGAAAGCGGTGATTATGTGCAGGTCTACTCCGACCGGATCCCGGTCCAAAAAGACACGATCGTGGGCGTCGAAGGCGATGACTTTGACTTCGCCAGCCTGATGAAAAACGGCCATATTGAGCTGACCAAAGCCTCGATCACCGCCGTTGCCATCGTCACACCTGCGGTCAAGAACAACATGGGTTACATGGATTTCTTGCACACGTCACAGCCCGCAAACGCGTTGGCGGGGCGTGTGGTTGACTGGATTTCGGGCAACTACAACTACAAAATGGGCGTCGGGAAAGTGCGTAAGATGGGCGAAAGCCCCTATAAAACACAGTTCCGTTCCATGTCCTTTGCGCGGCGTGACATCGCCTAAGTGCCCCCTTTGATGCCCCCTTTGATGCCCGAGCACACCGCTTGGGCATCATCCTTCCGTTTTGAAATTTTCCGAGGTCCAAGATGCTGAAACGTATGGCTTTTGATACTGATAGCTTTGACGCAGTTCCGACGCTGTTGCACCATCTTGCGACCGGCAATGAGGTGATCCGCACCGATGCCGCCCGCGCTTTGGCTAACACTGCGCGCGGTGATGACCGTGTGCGCAGAGCGCTTTTGGCCGCCTTGCGTGACGAAGACCCTGATGTGCGCTCTGATGCAATGGAGGCGCTCCGCCATTTCGCCGATCCTGATGATGCACCAATCATCCGCGCAAGCCTGATTGGTGATCCCGTCCGCGAGATAAAACTCGCGGCCATCGCGCTCTTGGTCCAATTGCGGGACAAGGATGCCATCCCTGTGCTGCACAAATTGGCGATGGACCGCTGCCAGGATGAAATCGCCTGGGAAGACGACCTTGGCATGTGGGACGAATGGCTTGAGGTGCAAACCGCTTGTATCCGCGCCTTGGGTCAGTTGCACGCCACGGCGTCCGTGCGCGACATTCTTGAAGCGCGCGACGATGAATTTGGCCAGAACCTCGATCTGCCGGTTTGCGATGCGCTCTCGCAAATGGGGCCTGACGGGATGGTCTGGCTGTTGACCATTGCTCAAACTGAACAGGGTTTGGCACGCAAACGTGTGCTCGAAACAATGGCGCGCATGGACAGCGCCGCGCTGGAGCCGCATCTTGATTTCCTCTTGAACGACGACAATTTTGACGTGCGCAAACTGGCCCTGCCGCTTTTGGCTCCTGATGATCCCAAACTCGCCGATTTGGCTTTGAATGACCCCCATTCGGACATCCGTGTCGCGGCCCTGATCCGTGGCGCTGCGGCCCAGTCTGAGATGGCCGTGTCGGGTCTTTCTGATCGCGCGCCCGAGGTTCAGGCCGCGGCCTTGGATCATCTGACCCTGCCGCTAGATGAGAAACTGGTCGCGGCGTTGGAGCCCAATTTACAGGCTTGGCTGCTCACCGATGACGGCAGTCTGGCGACCGCTGTGGCCCGAAACTGGCTGCGCCTGAGCGCGGGGGGGGAGGTTGACCCGTTGTTGATGTTGATCAACAACAATGACCGCCCGCTTGAGGCCCGTCTCGCCGCTGTTGATGCGCTTGCCAAGATGCAAGGTGCGCCTGCGACCGAGCGATTGATCTCGGTCCTGTCGAACCCGGCCCAACAGGTACGCACGCAAATCCTGACCCATCTGGTTGCCCGCGCCAAGTCAGAGGATATGGCCGCAATCGAGGTCTTGGCCGCTGCTGCCCAAGGCGCGTTGCGCGCGGCCCAAGACACCGGACAGTCTGCGCCAGATATCGCGGACAGGCCGCGCCTGCACATCACCAAAGACGGTGATGTTGAGGCCGTTCCCCCCGCAATGGCGCAGGATGAGACCCCCGCCGCCAAACCCGCAGCGTCCTCAACCCTTGAGGCCATTCAGATCAACCGTATCGCCCCGCCCAAGCAAGAGGGAAAAGGCAAAAAGGCGCGCAAACGCCAAGCCATCGAAGGCCCCGCAGATGTCGCCCATGACCTGTCTCGCCTTGCGCTGAGCCTGATTGGCGGTATCGCCTCGGACGACATCGCAAAGGCCATTCGTGCCATGACCGGAAATGCCAAAGATGACCTGCGCTTTGGGGCTTTTCGCGCCCTCGAACAGCGCAGCTTCGCCGGGCTGCTGACTGCCGAGGACACCCCATACTTGTCTACCGGCATGATGGATCGCACCCACATTGTGCGCACCATTGCCGCCCGGTTGGCCGCTGATCTGCCCGATCTGCATCAACAGTTGGTTGCCCTCAAATCTGACCCCGACGCACTGGTCAGATCACTGGCCATTCCTGCAATCCAAGACCCCGCAGAGCTTTTCGATTGCCTGAGCGACCCCGACAACCGGGTGCGCCAAGCGGCGTTTTCACGGTTGCTTTCCCTCGATGCCTATGACGCAGAGGTGATGTTAGATCGGCTATTAGAGGCTGAAGCCACTCATGTGATTGGTCACGGGGCGGCGCATTCCCCCTCGTTTTATCGCGCGGTTCTGGACCGGCTTTCGACAGAGGGTTTACCGAAAAAGGACGTTCATGTTTTGCTGATGTCTTTGGCGAGCGTGGCAGGAGAGCCAATAAATTAGCCGGTGATATACGGCAAATTTCAGCCAGAAAGAAAGTCGCAGCCAGAGTATCTTGGCGCGATGCAATTCCTGGCGTAAACCTAACTAGGTTGGACGTGCGGAACCACGTTAGGATTTTTTATGGATATTTCTCCTGATCCGGCGGATTATCCGGGTCTCTTGAAAAAACAAAAAGACAAGATTGTAACGCAATTGGTTTGGGCAATTGCGTTGGTGATGTTCCCTATTTCCGCGTCTCTTTTTGTGTCTCTGTATGAGAACGGATGGAATACCCTCATATTTTTAGAGCTGACCATGTATTTGATAACATGGTCAGTCGCCTTTGGACCGGAAATCCTTCTGCCTCGGACCAAGGCGTTGATTGTCTCGATATGCCTTTTTGTCATCGCCCTGATCGATGTGTATCAATATGGCCTTATCACTGCATTCTTTCCGGTACTGGCGGTTTTGCCCATTGTCGGAACCGTTCTCAGTGGCATGCGTCTTGGGCTTATTGTGGTGGCGATTGGCACCGTGTCTGTGTCGGTCATTGGGTGGCTCACGATATCGGGGCATCTCTTCCCGCCGGTCTCCTTGCCCGCCGCATTGCACAGCCCAGCAGAATGGGCCATGCGGATTTTTGGATATTTAATCGCCTCCATAATAGGTGTTTATACAACCGGATTTTTGTATCGTTTCTACAATGAAACCAACGATGAGTTGCGCCAGAAATTTGCGGAACTGGAAAAGTCTCAGAACCGGCTGGCGCAATCTGCGAAACTTGCGGGCTTGGGCTATGCGATTACAAACCTGCAGACCAATAAGATCGAGGAGTGCGATGAGACATATGCGACGATGCATGGTCTCTCGATTAAGAAAATAAAAGCGCTAGATGTCTGTGACGATATTGTCGGAAAAATCATTCATGAGGATGACCGTGACACCGCGAGTGACGTCGGCGAGAGATTGTTTCGCGGCGAATCTCTGATCGCCGAATTGCGCCATGTTCTGCCCAATGGTGATATCCGCTCCCTTCGTAAAACATTCGCTCCTCTGGATGCGTGTGACCCCGAAAATGTGCGGTTTGAATTGGTGTGTCAGGACGTGACCGCCACACGCAAGATGCAAGACCAACTGTTTCAGACGCAAAAAATGGATGCCATCGGGCAAATGACTGGCGGGGTGGCGCATGATTTCAACAACTTGCTTGCGGTTACATTGGGGAACCTTGAGCTGTTGAAGGGGGAAACCGACGAAGTTGAGCAAAAACGCATGATCCAAAATTGCATCAATGCGACGTTGCGCGGATCTGAGTTGACCAAAAACATGCTGAGTTTTGCGCGCCGCGCGCCTTTGGTGCCCACACGGGTTGATCTGAACGACACCGTGCGCAATCTCAATTCCTGGATCAAGAGAACCTTACCCTCCACCATCACCGTCGACATGGCTTTGTCTGAGAATGTGTGGGCGATTACTGTCGACGAAAGCTCGTTTGAGAGTGCGGTGCTCAATCTGATCGTGAATGCGCGCGATGCGATGCCGGGCGGTGGCGTTTTACGCATCAAAACTGAAAACCTTGAGGTTTCATCCGGCGAGCTCAAAGTGCGTGGCGAGAAAATCCCGTCAGGGCAATACGTTGTGTTGACCGTGTCTGATGATGGTCACGGCATTGACCCCACTCAGCTCCCCAGAATCTTTGACCCGTTTTTTACGACCAAGGGCGTTGGCGGCGGATCAGGGCTTGGGCTTTCGATGCTGGACGGATTTATGACGCAATCAGGTGGTCGGGTTGGGGTGACGTCGGACCTTGATCAAGGCACTGAATTCAGGCTGTATTTCAAAGCCTTTATGCCCGAAGCGGATACGATGACCGCGCCGCAGGACGCGCCACTTAATATGGAAGGGTCCACAAGGATTTTGTTGGTCGAAGACAATGAAGATGTACGTGTGGCTTTGGTCAAGTCCTTGTCCAAGCAAGGTTTTGATGTGACCGAAGCGGTGTCAGGCGACGCTGCCCTTGAGCAGGTTATGGAGCTTGAGGATCAGGTGTTTGGCTTTGACCTTTTGGTGACTGACATTGTGATGCCCGGCCAATTGCAAGGGACCGACTTGGCCAAGGCGCTGCGCGAATTGCGCCCGGACCTGCCGGTTGTTTTCATGTCTGGCTATGCGAGCGAAGCCACAGAGGCGGGGAATGGGCCGCTTTCTGGCGACATCCGCCTGATGAAACCTGTGCGGAGGGACGATTTTCTTGCGGCCATTGCCCGTGCCTTGGGGGCCGCTAAACCGTAATCACAACGGCAGCGACATTTGCGCCTGATGCTTGGTTTGTGCAATTGTTTCAAAGGGCTGCGCCAGTTTCTCTTCGGCCAAGAGCACAACTTCAGCCGAGGCACGCGCGTCTTCTCCCGCGTCGTGATGGGTGAATTCCAACGCCAGCGCGGTTTTCAGATGCCCAAGCCCGTGCCCGCCATTGCCCTTGAACTCTGGCCAGGCTTGTCGGGCAATACGCACGCTGTCGCTCCAACTTAGATCGGGGCGTGGCAATCTATATTGCTTGCACGCCGCAGCAATGGCTTTGCTGTCAAATTTACTATGCTGCACAAGGTGACAGGGGGCCAGAAACGGCAGAAGCTCGGCCCAGATTTGCGGAAAAGTAGGTGCACCAGCCACGGTTTCGGGGCCAATTCCGTGCAGCTGAACGTTAAACGGCGCAAAGCCTGTTTCGGGGTCGACATAGGTCACATAGCTGTGGATGTGGTTGCTATGATCCACGCAGGCCAAACCAATTTGGCAAATGCTCGCTGGCTGACCGCTGGCTGTTTCAACATCCAGCGCCACAAATCGAAACGGGCCAAGGGGCAGGGGGCGCATTTTTTGTCCGGTACGTTTAAGTTCTCTGCGCCTAGGCATATCACATTCGGCCGGTGGCTCTAGCCCTCAACCGCCACATGTTGAAGCGCGGCGTTTTGGCCCTTGACCTTCCCCTAACTGGAACCCTTACCTTCCAGTCACAAGAAGCCGACCCCAGTCACTCAGTCCAGTCACTCAGTCCAATCACTCAGGCTAGCAACAACACCCCCAGCCAGCCTTTGGGCCGCCTGCCACTAACGCAAAAGGTGCGATATGTCCTCGCCAACGACCCTCTCTTTACCTGTTTCACGCATGTCTTGTGCGTCCTGCGCTGGCAGGGTGGAACGTGCGTTGATGGCGACAGAGGGGGTCGATCAGGCCGCTGTTAATCTCGCCACCGGAGCGGTGTTTTTGACCTATAGCGCACCTGCCGATCTGGCCGGTATTGTCACCGCGCTTGACGAGGCTGGCTATCCGGCCGACCTTCAGACAACTGAGCTTGCGGTGTCGAATATGTCTTGCGCCTCATGTTCAGGACGCGTGGCCCGCAGTGTAACAGCGGTGCCCGGCGTTGTTGAGGCCAATGTGAATTTGGCAACCCAAATCGCCACAATCCGCTATGCCGCCACTGTGACCAGCCCCGCAAAACTGGCCCATTTGATCACCGATATGGGGTATCCCGCCGCATTGAAAACCGGCGCAACCACGCAGCCCAACGCCAATTCCAGCGCCCATGCCAGCGCAAAGGCAGATGACGATATTGCGCGCCTTGGACAGCTGACATTGATCGCGGGACTGCTTGCCTTGCCGGTGTTCTTGATCGAAATGGGGGGGCATGCGGTTCCGGCTCTGCATCATTGGATCAACCAAACCATTGGGGCGCAAACCAGCCGCCTTTTGCAATTTGTCTTGACCAGCGCCGTTCTGTTTGGGCCGGGCCTGCGGTTTTATCGCATCGGGGTTCCGCAGCTGCTCAACGGGACGCCGGACATGAACTCGCTTGTCGCGTTGGGCACCGCTGCGGCTTACGGCTATTCGGTCGTGGCCACCTTTGCCCCCGAGCTTTTGCCGGCGGGCACCAATCATGTCTATTTCGAAGCTGCGGCGGTTATCGTCGTTTTGATCCTCTTGGGCCGATGGCTCGAAGCGCGGGCCAAAGGGCGCACTGGCGCCGCGATCCGCAAATTGATCGGTCTGCGCGCCACAACCGCACGGGTGTCGCGCGGTGATCAGATCGTCGAAGTGCCCATCGACGACATCGTGGTGGGCGACGAAATTCACACCCGCCCCGGCGAGAAAATCGCCACCGATGCTGTTGTTTTGTCTGGTCGTTCCTTTGTCGATGAAAGCATGATCACAGGAGAGCCGATCCCGGTCGAAAAGGCCCAAGGCGCGCAGGTTGTGGGCGGCACAATTAACGGCGCGGGGGCTTTGGTTGTGCGCGCCAGCAATGTCGGTGAGACCACCATGCTTGCGCAGATCATCACCATGGTCGAACAGGCGCAGGGGGCAAAATTGCCAATCCAAGGGGCTGTTGATCGCATCACGATTTGGTTTGTCCCGGCGGTGATGCTCGCGGCTTTGGCGACTGTTGCGCTCTGGCTGATGTTCGGCCCGACCCCGGCGCTGAGCCATGCTTTGGTGGCCGGTGTGGCGGTTTTGATCATCGCATGCCCCTGTGCCATGGGCTTGGCCACGCCAACGTCGATCATGGTGGGCACTGGCCGCGCCGCCGAAATGGGGGTCTTGTTTCGTAAAGGCGATGCGCTGCAATCCCTTCAAGAGACCAAGATCATCGCCCTTGATAAAACCGGAACCTTAACCGCCGGACGTCCCGAGTTGTCCGCCATTCATCCCGCGCCCGGCATGGATGAAGATCGGGTTTTACAGCTTGCGGCCGCCGTTGAAAGGTTCTCAGAACATCCAATCGCTCAGGCCATCACCCGTGCCAGCACGGCGCGTGGTCTTGACGATCTGATCGTCACAGATTTTCAATCCCATACCGGATACGGAGTTTCGGCGCAGGTTGAAGGCCATACGGTTTTGGTCGGCGCTGACCGTTTTATGGACGGCCAAGGTATCCATTTGGGTGGGTTGGACGATCAGGGCAAGGCCCTTGGTCGTCAGGGCCAAACCCCTTTGTACGCCGCCATCGACGGCAAGATCGCCGCGCTGTTTACGGTGGCTGACCCCATCAAACCCGGCACGCCGGACGCAATCAAATCCTACCAGAAATTGGGGCTCAAGGTTGCGATGATCACCGGCGATTCCCAAGAAACAGCCGAAGCCATCGCCGCCGATCTGGGCATAGATTTTGTTATGGCCGAAGTGCTCCCCTCTGGCAAAGTCGCCGCCATCAAAGAGCTAAGCCGTTCTGGAAAATTGGCTTTTGTCGGTGACGGTATCAATGATGCGCCCGCGTTGGCCGCGGCGGATGTGGGCATCGCCATTGGCACCGGCACCGACATTGCGATTGAGGCGGCGGATGTTGTGCTGATCTCGGGCGATCTGAACGGGGTGGTGTCCGCTTTGGATATTTCGGCGCGCACCATGCGCAATATCCGGCAAAATCTGTTTTGGGCCTTTGGCTATAATACGGTTTTGATCCCGGCAGCGGCGGGTGCATTCTACCCGGCATTCGGGCTGTTGTTGTCACCGGTTTTGGCGGCGGGGGCGATGGCGCTCAGTTCGGTTTTTGTGTTGTCCAATGCCCTGAGACTGCGCTGGATTGTGCCCAAATCCGTCAACGATACGACAAAGGACCAGCCGGCCAACCCGGCACTGGCCGCTGCGGAATAAAGGACGCCTCCTATGAACCTCACCATCGGCGATGTGGCCAAACGTACGGGGCTTCCGGCCAAAACGATCCGCTACTACGAAGACATCGGCCTTGTGAAACCTCTGCGCGAAGACAACGGGTATCGGGTGTTTCGCGACAGTGATCTGCACAAGCTGACGTTTTTGGGCCGGGCCCGCGCGTTGGGGTTTAGCATCGAAGATTGCCGGACATTGCTGGCCCTATACGAAGACGAAACCCGCGCCAGTGCCGATGTCAAAGCGGTGGCGCAAAAACACCTTGCCGAGATTGAGGCCAAGATCACCGACCTGCAATCCATGCATGCCACCTTGAGCCATCTTTCGTTGGAATGCTCGGGAGACGGGCGCCCCGATTGTCCGATCCTCAAAGGGTTGAGTGGCCAAAACGTCTAGGGGCCTGCCCCTGACCCCTCTGTATCCCGGCTTGGCAACACATGTCTTGGATGTCGGCGTTCACGAACGATGTGTGTGCGTTGGAAACGGCACAATGGCCCCTTAGATTTGTAGGGCTTGCACGTTTGGCACCCAAGCCAAAAGATGCCCCAGGAGTTGACTATGAGTTGGAACCCAACCATTGAACCGCACCATCCCGACGCCGGGTCCGTGGATGATATTGAGACTTTGATCATCCCGCGCGCCCGCGACATCGGTGGGTTTGAAGTGCGCCGCGCCTTGCCATCTGCTCGCCGTCAAATGGTTGGCCCCTTTATCTTTTTCGATCAAATGGGTCCGGCCGAGTTCATCACCGAAGGCGGCATTGATGTGCGCCCGCACCCCCATATCGGTCTCTCGACGGTCAGCTACCTGTATCAGGGCGAATTTGAACATCGCGACAGCACTGGGGCGCATCAGATGATCTATCCTGGTGAGGTCAACCTGATGACCGCCGGGCGTGGGGTCACCCATTCCGAACGCACCAGCGCGCAGACCCGCGCCACCCGCCATGCGTTGTTTGGCATTCAAACCTGGATCGCCCTCCCGGAGGAATACGAAGACACCGACGCCGCCTTTGAACACCACGGCAAAGATGCGCTTCCCTTGCTTGAAGGTGAGGGCAAAGAGGTGCGGCTTATCCTTGGCAACGCTTGGGGTGAAACCGCTCCGACCCGCAGCTATTCCGACATGTTTTATGCCGACGCGCTCTTGCAACCCGGCTCCAAAATTCCGCTGCCCGACAATCATGAAGACCGGGGGGTATATGTGGTTCAAGGCGCTATTATTGTGGCGGGTCAAACCTTTGAGGCCGGTCAAATGATGGTCTTTCGCCCCGGTGATGCGATCACGCTGATTGCCGGGGGGCAGGGCGCGCGCCTGATGCTACTGGGGGGGGCAACGTTGAATGGTCCGCGCCATATCTGGTGGAATTTTGTCGCCTCCTCGCGCGAACGTATTGACGAGGCCAAACAGGCCTGGGCCGCCGGTGATTGGCAAGACGGGCGCTTCCATTTGCCCCCCGGTGACGACCAAGAGTTCATCCCGCTCCCCGAGTAAAGCCAAGAGATCGCACAAAATACCGCACAAAACACTGCGGTCAGGAATGCCAGCCTTGCCTAACCGTCCAAGGCTTCGTACCCCTCTTAGGGCGGAAACGCACCGCGCCAACCTCAGGGGGTATGACTTGAACGGACCTTTCACAGCGCCAGCGCTTGGTCACCACATCCTGGTTGATTTCTGGGGGGCCGATCACTTGCACGATCCAAGGCCCGCCGCCGATGTGCTGCGCCGCGCCGCGCAGTCCGCCGGGGCGACCGTGCTGGAGGTAAACCTGCATGATTTCGGTGATCGCGCCGGGTTTACCGGTGTTGCGCTCTTGGCGGAATCGCATATCTCGATCCACACATGGCCCGAACACGGCTATGCCGCCATCGACATCTTTATGTGTGGAGACTGTGATCCCCTCCTGAGCCTCGCACCGCTGCGGGCTTATTTCCAACCTGAATCCGAACAGATCAAACAGCTTAAACGCGGGCTTGCCCCCGCTGTGACCTAGCTCGTCCCGCCTCTTGTGGCCAAAGGGTTCGGCCCGTCGCTACCAAGAGGCCAGCACCGGTGCAACGCGGCCCAAACACCTATTTTTGTTCAAGCGAGCTTTCCCAGTTGCGCAAAAAACTTTCCCGTTTCAATTGATCCAAAAACACCAATAATCCCGGCCCAAACCGAATAGGTCGCAGCGCCGTATTCGATTGAAACGAGGCACTGTTAATCGCGGGCAACCCCGTCGCTGTGATCAAATCGGGGCGCTGATTATAGCTAAGTAAAAACTCGATCATCGCCTGCGCCCCGGTTTCATTTTCAACTGTCGCCGGGATCAGCGCGGTGCGTGACATTACATTGGTGAAATCGCTCATCTCAATGATATGAAATCCGGGCGTGTCAACCGCTTGCGCCGCCGCATAGCTCCCCAAGACATTATACGCCAACGCCAGCCGCCCTTCGGCGACATCGCGGATCATGTCGCTTGAACAACAATACAGCCGGGCATTTAGGCGCCCCATGACCTCCATCAGCCGCCAAAACGCCTCTGAGTTGCGGCTGTCTTGGGTGGCCATCAAATAGCCAAATCCCGATCGGCGCACATCATAGGTGCCGATCTTGCCGTCAAAACGCTCTGGGCTGTTGCGCAAAATCGCGATCAGCTCGTCGCGATTGCGCGGGGCCTCGCCTGCGCCGAAAAACGCATCCGAGACCACCAAAACCGCCGGTTCCTGGGTGAAGGCAAAGAGCTGATCACGCCATGTCGCCCATTCCGGCAGGTCAATCGCTGCGGGTTTATAGGGCACCGCAAACCCGTCATTGGCCAGCTTGGTCTGCAAATCCATCGCCGATGAAATTGCCACATCAAACTCCGCACCTTCCTCATAAATCGCGGTCATCAGATCGGAGGTGCCGGTGACCGTATACGCGATTGTGGTGCCGGGATGTTCCGCTTGAAAGGCCTTTAGAACCGGCTCAAACACCGCCATATCGGCGGTCGAAATGATGCGAAGCACGGTCTCTTCGGTCTCGGCTGGATAGGTCCGTTGATCTTCAATTTCAAAGGCTTGGACAGCACCTGCCAGAAGCATCGCCCCTAGAAAACCAATGATACGCATGCGCCGCCCCCGCTTGTGTTTTCCGCGATTTCAAGCCGTCCACCATGCACCCGCGCCACCTCTTCGGCGATGGTCAACCCAAGGCCGGAGCCGACCACATCGCCGACATTTCCACCACGCGTATAGCGCTTGGTGATCTGGCTCGGATCGGCACCTCCAAAGCCGCGCCCTTGATCGCTGATTTCCAGCCTGATCTCATTGCCGCGCGTCAACCGTACCGAGATATCACTCTCAACCGGTGAATATTTGATCGCATTATCCAGGATGTTCTGCATCGCTGCCTGTAACAAAATCCCATCGCCTTGGATCGTCACCGCCGCGTCGGGCACATCGCGGGCCACGGCAATGTCCTTAAGATCCGCCGTCGGTCCAAGTCGATCACAGGTCTCGCTCACCAGCGCCCGCAAATCCAGTACATCCCGCGCCAGACTATCGGCACGAAAGGTCACCATCGCATGGTCAAGCATTTGCCCCGCCGAGCGTGAGCTTTCGTCAATCGCGCGGATCATTTCGCGGATCGCTTGTTTGTGCTCTGGCTTGTTAAGCTTTCGGTGGGTGATTTCCGCCTGTGCGCGCACCGTCGCCAATGGCGTGCGCACCCGATGTGCGGCTTCGGTGATAAAATCTTCGGTCCGAGACAGCGAGGCGCGCAAGCGGCCCATAAAGGAATTCAACGCCTCAACCAAAGGCACCAATTCCTCGGGGGTTTCGGCCCGCACTGGGCGCAAATCGGACGGTCCGCGCCGTGTCACCGCCCCGGTCATTCGGCTGATCGGGGCCAATGCCGAATTCGCGGCCCATAGGCTAAGTGCCGTTGCCAAAAGCAAAAAGACCAATCCTACCCCCGTTGCGGTTAGGGTGATCTGCCGCGATATCGCCGCCAATCCCAACCGGGTTTGCGCCACGGTAATCACCGCCGTTGTGGCATTGGCCGCCGGTCCCACACGGCGCGATACCGACACCATGCGCACAGCCTCGCCGCGATATTGCAACGTCGTTAACACCCGCGCGCCCAAGAGCGGCACCAGATCCGGCAATGGTAAATCCTCGTAACCGGTCAAGGTTTCGCCCCCGACGCTGACCCGATAAAATACCCGATCTTGGTTAATCGTTCCCAGCATCGACAGCGCAGAATAGGGCAAATCAAGCGTGACCCCGTCGCCTTCGCTGCGCAGACTGTCGGCAATCGCGGTGGCTGAGGCGGTCAAAATGTCGTCCTGCGTGCCTTCCGCCGCGCGTTCGGCCACGCCGCGCACCACCAAAATGAACACCAAAGACAACAGCGCCGCGACCCCGGCAAGCTGGAAAAACAACCGTCTACGGATCGAGCCATGCGCCTTCACGCAGGCACCATCCGATAGCCCAAACCGCGCACCGTTTCGATCTTGCTTCCTGATCCCTCCAACCGTTTGCGCAAGCGCCCGACATAGACCTCAATCGCGTTTTCCGAGGCCTCATCCGACAGTGAAAACAATCTGTCCATCAGGTGAGATTTGGCAAATACCTGGCCGGGGGCGTTGAAAAACACCTCTAGCAATCGCAACTCCCGGTTGCGAAGCGCGATGACCTTGGTGCCGAATCGCAGCTCGGCGCTGGCCGAATCAAGCACCGTTCCTTCAAAGGTCTTTTGGTTGTCAGCGGCACCGCCCTGACGGCGCAAAACCGCTCGACACCGGGCCTCAAGCTCGGAAAAATCGAAGGGTTTGGTGATATAATCATCCGCCCCCAGGTCGAGCAATCCGACCCGGTCTGACACGGCAGATCGCGCCGTGACCACAATCACCGGCACCCGTTCCTTGGCCTGCCTCTGCCGTTCCAGAAAGGTGCGCCCATCGCCATCGGGCAACATAATATCCAGCAATATCAAATCAAAAGAAGCCACCGCCATGAGATCATCTGCGGCCTCCAATGTCGCGGCGTGATCCACCGCATGGCCGTCAAGCTGTAAGCGTTCAACGATATTGGCCGCCAGTTGCATGTTATCTTCAATCAGCAAAAATCGCATCAAGGGGCCTTTTTGTGCGGATGACAGGTTCTTGTCAGGTTCAGGGGATTTGCTCAAAGCATGGGCGGATCAAACCGCCGTGTCAAATGGGAGGAAACCATGACAAAACGTCTTTTCAAGGCGCTGATGACCAGTGCCGTACTCAGCGTTACCGCAACCACTGCGTTCGCTGCCGAATGTATTGCCCCTGCGAACCCCGGTGGTGGCTGGGATTTTACCTGCCGTCAGATTGGTAAAATCATGCATGACATCGGTGCGGTCGACAAACCTGTTCAGGTCACCAATATGGCCGGTGCCGGTGGTGGTCTTGCCTTCAACCATGTTGTGTCTGAGCGTGCCGATGACTCTGATCTGATCGTGGCTGCATCCTCCGCAACCTCGACCCGTCTGGCCCAAAACGCCTATGCTGGCATGACCGCCGATCAGGTGCGTTTCGTGGGTGCCATCGGTGCTGATCCCGGCGTGATCGTCGTTGCGGCCGACAGCCCATACCAGTCGCTGACCGATCTGGTTGACGCGATCAAGGCCGAGCCGGGCAAAATCGCCTTTGCCGGTGGCTCTGCGGTTGGCGGGTTTGACCACATCAAACCTCTGATGATCCTACAGCGCGCCGGTGTTTCCGACGTCAAAGCGATCAAATATATCGGTGTTGACGGTGGCGCGGATGCGATCACCCAAACCGTGGGTGGTTTCACCGCGGCGATGACCGGCGATATGTCTGAAATCGTTGGCTTCCTCAAATCCGGTGACGTGCGCGCCATCGCGGTTCTGACCGAAGAGCGTGTGCCCGGTTTCGAAGATATCCCAACCGCCAAAGAGCAAGGTTTGGACGTTGTCGCCGTGAACTGGCGTGGTCTCTATGTGCCAAAAGACATCTCGGATGATGACTTCAACATGTGGGCCGAGCGTCTGCAAAAAGTGGCCGATTCCGCCGAGTGGCAAGAAGCCATGGCCGCCAACGGCCTTGCGCCTTTCACCAAAGTTGGTGGGGATTTCCAATCTTACGTTGACGGTGTTGTCGAAGAAATTCGCACCCTGTCCAAAGAGATCGGGGTGATCCAGTAATGGCCTCTGACCGCATCTTCGGAGCGGTCGTGACACTGATTGCACTGGCGTATATCGCCAGTGCAACACAGATCCAGACCAGCTTCATGGCCGACCCGGTTGGCCCGAAAACCTTTCCGATCCTCGTGGGCGCAGTGGCCGCCATTTGCGGGATCATCATGTGCCTCAAACCTGACGAAGACCCAGAATGGCCAGAGCTGGCAACGCTCGGATCGCTTTTGATCGCCGTTGTTGTGTTGATTGGCTATGCCTATGCGCTCAAACCTTTGGGTTTTATCCTTCCGACCGCGGTGACCGCCGCGATCCTGAGTTATCAGATCAACCCGCGCCCGGCCCATGCCGCGCTGGCCGGGGTTGGCCTTTCGCTAGGCCTGTTCGTGATCTTCAAATTCGCACTTGGTCTTAGTCTGTTTGGCTTGCCCAAGTTCGTGACTGGCTAGGGGCCAAAACCATGGAATTGCTATCTAATCTGGCGATCGGTTTCGACATCGCCCTGTCTCCCTTTACCCTGATGTTGGCCGTTTTCGGCTGTTTCATCGGCACTATTATCGGCGCGTTGCCGGGCCTTGGCCCTTCTAACGGCGTCGCCATTCTGATCCCGCTGACCTTTTCGATGGGGCTTGATGCCACCTCGGCCCTCGTCCTCATGACGGCTGTTTATTACGGCGCGATGTATGGCGGGCGGATCAGTTCGATCTTGCTCAACATCCCCGGTGATGAACCGGCGCTGATGACCACGCTTGACGGATACCCGATGGCCAAACAAGGCCGCGCCGGTGATGCGCTGGTGATCTCGGGTGTGGCGTCTTTTGTCGGGGCCTTTCTGTCGACCATCGGCTTGATGCTTTTGGCACCAATCTTGGCGGGCATCGCCTTTCTCTTTGGGCCTGCTGAATATTTCGCGCTTTACCTGCTGGCCTTTGCCACGCTTGGTGGCATCGGATCGAACAACCAAGCCAAGGCGGCGATTGCCTCTTGTATCGGGCTTGGCATTGCGATGATCGGCGTTGACAACAACTCCGGCATGCCGCGCCTGACCGGGGGCAATCTGCACCTCTATGACGGTATCGACTTCCTTGTTGCCATCGTCGGACTGTTCGCCATCGCCGAAGTCTTCTTCTTCATTGAAAGCCACGGCAAGAACACCTCAATCGGTGTGAAGCTTGAAAAAGTCACCATTCCGGTCAAGGACATCATCGGCTCCTCTGTCACTATGGTCCGCGCCTCGGTTGTCGGTTTTGTCGCCGGTGTTTTGCCGGGGGCAGGGGCCTCGCTTGGCTCTTTCCTCGCCTATATGTCCGAGAAATCCATCGCCGGTGAAAAGGGTGGTTTCGGCACTGGGGTCGCCAAAGGAGTCGCCGCGCCCGAGGCCGGGAATAACGCCGCCGCCGGTGGCGCGCTGGTGCCGATGCTGACGCTGGGTGTGCCCGGCTCTGGCACCACGGCCGTTCTGCTTGCGCTGTTGATGACGCTCAACATCACGCCGGGTCCAACCCTGTTCACCGACCGGCCCGAAGTGGTCTGGGGCCTGATTGCCTCGCTCCTGATCGCGAACTTCGTGCTGCTGTTGATGAACGTGCCGATGGTCAAAATCTTCGTCAAAATCCTGATGGTTCCGCCATGGGTCTTGCTTCCAGGGGTCACAATGGTGTCCTTCGTCGGCATCTACTCGCTCTCTGGAAGCTACTTTGACTTGGTGTTGATGGTCGCCTTTGGCTTGCTCGGCTGGATACTGCGCAAACTCGACGTGCCCACCGTGCCGATCATCCTTGGCATCCTGCTCGGCGGCAACATGGAAGACGCCCTGCGCCGCGCCATGGTTCTGTCGGACGGAGATTGGACCTATCTGTTCAGCTCTGGCATCTCAATCGGATTGTGGACCGTTGCAGTTCTGGGCTTTGTCGCCCCGATGTTCCTGCGCCGTTTCCTGACCAAACCGCAAAGGATCACCGACTGATGGTCAAAGTTCTCATCCCCTCTGGGGCACTTGGCCTAGGCTATGACCGCGCGGCACTGTCGCGCGGGATTGCCGCCAAACCTGACATCATCGCCATTGATGGGGGGTCCACGGATAGTGGGCCCCATTACCTTGGTACGGGCACCTCGAAATACTCGCGCAATTCGACCCGCGCCGAATGGGCCGAATTGATGGAGGCCCGCGCCCAGGCCGGTGTGCCACTTATCATCGGCACCGCTGGCACCTGCGGGGCGGATTCAGCCGTCGATTGGCTCGTCGACATCACCCGTGAAATCGCAGCCGAACGGGGTGAAAAGCTCAATCTCGCCGTGCTCAAAAGCGGCCAATCCGCCGACACGTTGATCAAAGCGCTTGAAAATGGCCGCATCTCTGATCTCCCCGCCGCGCCAGAGATCAGCGCCGACATCCTGCGCAACTGCACCAATATTGTAGCCCTCGCCGGGGCCGAACAGATCCAAGCGGCGCTCGACACCGGGGCCGATATTGTCATCGCCGGGCGCACCACCGACACCGCGATTATCTCGGCTCTGCCGCTGGCGCGCGGCTGTCACGCCGGGGGCGCATGGCATGGGGCCAAGATCGGCGAATGTGGGGCGCTGGCCACCACCAGCCCGAATTCCGGCACCATCCTGATCGACTTTGACGCCGACGGTTTTACCATGACACCCATGGGCGACGAGGCCCGCGCCACGCCGCACACGGTCTCAGCCCACATGCTCTACGAAAACTCTGACCCCTATATATTGTACGAACCCGGCGGGCATCTGGACGTGCGCGGTGCCACCTATACCGCACTCGATGATCGCTCTGTGCGCGTCACCGGAAGCACATGGGTGCCCTCTGACACTTATACCGTCAAACTCGAAGGGGCCCGTCAGGCCGGGTTCCAAACCGTCTCGCTCGCCCTTGTCCGCGACGCCCGCTATGTTGAACACATCAACGCTTGGTGTGACGATATCGTCGACAAATGCACCGCCAAGGCCCAGGCTCGTATCGGGGCGCGCGTCGGTGGCGACTTCACGATCGAACTGCGGGTGATTGGCCAAAACGCCACGCTTGGCGCGCTCGACACCCATGCGGTCAATGGCACCGAATTGGGCGTCATGGGCATTGTCACCGCCGAAACCGAGGCGCTCAGCCGCGAAGTTGCCAAGATGCTCAACCCCTATCTTTTGCACCATCCGCTGACCGAACAAGAGGAAATGCCGACCTTTGCCTTTCCCTTTTCGCCGCCCGAAATGCCGCGCGGGGCGATCCACGAATTCTGCCTCAACCACGTGCTTGAACTCGACGATCCGATGCAGGCCTTTCGCCTGACAACCGAGGAGATCGGCGCATGACCCGGCTTGCTGATGTTGTTCCGAAAATCCGTTCCAAGAATGCCGGTCCGTTTTGGTTGACCGTCGATATTTTCTGCGGGGATGCATTGACCTTTGATCGGGTCAGCGTTGCAATTCGTAGCGAAAGGGTTGCCGAATTGTTTCAAATGCAATCAGACCAGTTGAAACGTTTTGACATTGCTGATCTTCATGTCGTCAAATTCAGCTTGCCGCGTCCTCACATTCAGGGGGTTCAGGCTGATCGGGATATGCATGGGGCGTCGTTTGCTAACCTATTGGCCGAGTTGGACATCTGACACAAACGCGCGCTCAAAGCGCTTTGACAAAACTGGCGGACTAACATATCAGTCTTGGGCGCACTCCATCGCGACAGGACTTCCCGACTATGCCTCTGACTGATCCCGACCGCCTCTTTCCTTATGATGACGCGTTGCGCGGGCTTGCCCGTGCCCTTTATAGTTCCATTCAAACTCTGCCAATTCTAAGCCCGCATGGCCATTGCGACCCGCAATGGTTTGCCCAAAACAAGCGGTTTCCCAATCCGGCCGAGCTGTTTGTCACCCCCGATCACTATGTCTTTCGCATGCTGGTGAGTCAGGGTGTCTCCATGGATGATCTGGGGATTCCGCGCATTGATGGCGGCCCGGTTGAGCAAGATCCGCGAAAAATATGGCAGCTGTTCGCCAAACATATTCACCTGTTTCACGGCACGCCGTCGGGCCTGTGGCTCAACCATTCCTTCGAACATGTCTTTGGCTTTCTTGAGCCGCTGACCGTCGAGAATGCCGACGATTATTACGATCATATCGACACCACTTTGGCGATGGATGAATTCCGCCCCCGCGCGATGTTTGACCGGTTCAAAATCGACTGTCTGGCCACCACCGAAGGCGCGCTTGACGATCTGCGCTGGCACAAACAGATCATCCAAAGTGATTGGTCGGGGCGGGTGATCACCACCTATCGCCCGGACGCCGTGGTTGACCCGGAGTTTGAAGGTTTTGTTGACAACCTCGCCCGGTTTGGCGAATTGACCGGTGAAAACACCGCCACATGGGACGGTTACCTGACGGCTCATCGTGTGCGCCGCGCGTTTTTCCGCGATCACGGGGCCACTGCCACGGATCACGGCCACCCCACTGCCCGCACCGAAGATTTGCCGCAAGACGAAGCCGCCGCGCTGTTTGCCAAAGCGATTTCGGGCCGCTGTACATTGGCCGAGGCTGATGCGTTTCGTGGGCAAATGCTCACTGAGATGGCCCGGATGAGCGTTGAGGACGGCATGACCATGCAGATCCATGCGGGGTCAAGCCGCAATCATAGCGCACGGGTCTTTGCCAGCCATGGCCGCGACAAGGGGTTTGATATCCCGCGCCGCTGTGATTTTGTTGATGCGCTCAAGCCGATGCTGGATGCGGTCGGGATGGAACCGGATTTGACGATCCTGTTGTTTACACTGGATGAAACCACCTATGGACGCGAGTTGGCGCCGCTTGCCGGGGCCTATCCTGCGCTCAAACTTGGGCCTGCTTGGTGGTTTTTTGACAGTGCCGAGGGCATCAAGCGCTATCGCCAAATCACCACTGAAACTTGTGGGTTCTACAATACGGCCGGGTTTAACGACGACACCCGCGCCTTTTGTTCGATCCCAGCGCGCCATGATGTCTCGCGTCGGGTTGACGCCTCATATTTGGCCGAACTGGTGGCTTCTGGGCGTTTGACCGAGGACGACGCCTTTGATCTTGCCAAGGTTTTGACCACTGATTTGGTCAAATCGGCCTATAAGCTCTGATCGGCCTATAAGCTCTGATCGGCCTATAAGCTCTGATCGGTCTGTAAGCTCTGAGATTTTTTGATCCATCGCCCCCTTCTGATCGCCCCGTTTGATCGCCGCGTCTGTGCGGCCAAACCCTAGCCAAGAGAAGGCTGCGAATTGGGGGCGATGCCCACCAGCGGGGCCCCCAATTGATCGTTTGCCGCCACGATGTGGTCTTGGCGGGGGGCGCACCTGTCGGGCTGTCTTGGTCCTTGGGGACAGCTAACGGAGTGATTGAAGGTCAGAGGGCCAAAACCCGAATGCCCCCGGAATTTACCCCAGGAATTTGCCTCCGGAATTTACCACTGGATTTCCCCGCAAAATTCCTCGCAAATTTACCCTAGGGCCTGACCATGGCCCGTTCCCGGCTTAGCCAAGAAGCCACCACAACAGGCTGGCCCAAAACCCGATAGACAAAAGAATGGCGAACGGCACCCACCAGCCATTGGGCAGGTCGGATTTTTTACCGTAGTTCACCTGATTTTCTGGGCGCACCGCCTGTTGATAGCTTTGCTGTGGCAAAGCGTCTGACGCGATGGACAAAGTGTTGTGCAATGGTGCCCCCTACGATTGCTGCGGACTGCCGCTTTGTGACAGTCTAGCAACCATAGGGTGAATTTTTTATGAATGGAAAGGCGTTTTCCGTTCAGGTATCGACGCTAATGCGCGTCAGAACCTTAACGCCCCATCCAGCCGCCATCGACGACCAAAATCTCGCCGTTCACATAATCTGACGCGCGCGATGACAAGAACACAACCGGTCCCGCAAAGTCTTCTGGTGTGCCCCAACGCCCCTGCGGAATACGGCCCAAAATCGCCTCTGAACGGTCCGGATCATCTTGCAATGCTTGGGTATTGTCGGTGGCAATGTAACCGGGCGCGATGGCGTTGACGTTCACGCCTTTGCCTGCCCATTCATTGGCCAGCGCCTTGGTCAACTGACCAATGCCGCCCTTGGAGGCTGCATAGCCCGGTACCGTGATCCCGCCTTGAAAGGTTAACAGCGACGCGGTGAAAATGATCTTACCATGACCGCGTTCAACCATGCCGCGGCCAATTTCGCGACTCAGCACAAATTGCGCCGACAGGTTGACCTCAATCACCTCGTCCCACCAGTCATCGGGATGCTCAGCCGCCGGTTTGCGTTTGATCGTCCCGGCATTGTTCACCAGAATATCTGCCGCAACGCCATCTGCTTCCAGTTGAGCCGCCAAACCACGCACCGCAGCCCGATCACTAAAATCGCACTGATAGGATTTGAACGACCGCCCCATCGCCGTCACGGCCTGTTCCACCTCGGAACCGGGCTGTAATGACGCCGACACACCGACAATATCAGCCCCAGCAGCGGCCAAGGCTTCGGCCATGCCCCGGCCAATGCCGCGCTTTGCTCCGGTGACAACTGCGGTCTGGCCGCTTAGATCAAACATCTGGCTCATACGTCTTTTCCTACTTTTATCAGGCTTTTCATCGCTGTTGGGCTGCGATCCAGTGCTTCAAACGCCGCTTGAATGTCATCCAAAGGCGCGACGTCGGTGATGAATGTCTCGGCATCGACACCCCCCGAAGCAATGATCGCAATCGCTTTTTCGTAATCTTCGTGCTCATAGACCCGCACACCCACCAGCTTCAGCTCGCGCCAGAAAAACTGGAACATGTCGACGCTTGGCTTTTGGGCGTGGATCGCCACCATAACAATGCGTCCGCGCGTTGCCGCCACGGTGGTCATCGCATCGACACCCGGTTGGCTGCCTGACACTTCAAACACCACCTCGGCGCCTTTGCCGCCGGTGCGGGCGTTCACAAACTCGGCCAGATCGGTTTCGGCCGGGTTCACCGTGTCAAAACCCATCTTTTGCGCAATGGCCAAACGGTTGGGATTGACCTCAGAGATCAACACCTTGCCCCCGGCGTCGCGTGCCACCATGGCGACCAAAACGCCAATCGGGCCGCCGCCAATGACAACGACATCTTCGCCTTCGGTCAGATCTGACAAGCGCACATCATGACAGGCCACCGCCACCGGTTCGATCAGCGCGGCGTGATCCAGACGCATGTCATCGGGCAGGGAGTGCACCGTATGGGCCGGCACAACCCAGACTTCCTGCATCGCGCCATCTGTATCAATGCCAAGGAACTTCAGCTTGTGGCAGATATGGGTGTGACCGGCCTCGCAGGCGGGGCAGTCACCGCAATGATCCAGCGGGCGCACCACAACCTTTTCGCCAAGGTCAAAGCCCTCAACGCCGGCACCTACCGCTTCGACCACGCCAGACATCTCGTGGCCGATGATCCGGCTTTCGCCGACGCGGGCGTCCATATTGCCGTGATAGATATGCATATCGGTGCCGCAGATGCCGCAATAGGCGATGCGGATTGCAACTTCACCGTCACCCGGCAGGGGCGAGGGCGCAGGTTCGACCACAAAGCTCTTGTTGCGGCGGTAATAGGCGGCGTTGATTTGTGTGCTCATGCGTGATGCTCCTGATGGGCGGCGTGAAGTTTATCCCAGTCAAAACTGACGCCGGTGCCGGGGTCTGATGGGGCGACGGCCAGATGGTTTTCCACCACCAGGGGCCGGGTTGTGTATTGATCAATCGGAAAGCTGTGAACTTCGAGCCAACCGCCGTGGGGCTGGGATGAGACAAGGCTCACGTGCAATTCCTGCATCCCATGGCTACAGACCGGGATGTTATGTGTGCGGCTGAGCGCGGCGACCTGTAGCCAGCCGGTGATCCCGCCGCAATTGCTCGCGTCCGGTTGAACATAGCTTAGTTTGGCGTCCGCAAAGGCGTATTCGAATTCGTGGATCGTGTGCAGGTTCTCGCCCATGGCCAGCGCCATGCCGGTGGCCTCGGCGATCCGGCCAAAGCCTTTGTAATCGTCGGGGATGGTCGGCTCTTCGAACCAGGTGATGTTTTGGTCTTTGACCGCGCCGGCCAAGGCAATGGCCTGATCCACGCTGAGTGCGTAATTGGCGTCGATCATAAAGGGGGCGTGTGGGCCGATCAGCTTGCGCACCGCTTGGATGCGCGCCACGTCCTCGGCCATGTCCGGTTTGCCGATCTTGATTTTGACGGCGTTAAAGCCAGCGTCCAAATAGCCTTGAATATTCCCAAGCAGTTTTGGCAGTGCAAAGTTGAGGTCGATGCCACCCGCATAGGCTTTACAACGGTCGCTGGTACCGCCTGCCATTTGTACAAGAGACTGGCCCGAGGCCTTGCCGCGCAGGTCCCACAGCGCGATATCCACAGCTGAAATCGCAAAGCTGGCGATGCCGCCACGCCCAACATAGTGAACGTGCCATTGCATCTGTTCATAAAGCGTTTCGATATTTTCGGCGTCCTGACCGGTTAGAAACGGGGCCAAGTCATGGGTGATCATGGCCGCAATCGCGCGCCCACCTTTGCCCCCTGTATATGTATAGCCGGTGCCCGTTGCGCCGTTTTCGAGCCGGACAGTCGCTGTAATCAGCTCAAAATGTGTGTGATCGCCGTGTTTGGCGTCGCTTAAAACCTCTTCCAGCGGCACGTCAAACACCTGAACATCTATAGAACGGATTCGCGCCATCCGATTTCCCCCCGAAATTTCCCCTGCGAATCTGGTATACCATTTCGTCAAGCGGCGCAATTCTGGTATACCATTTAACGGAAATTTTCGGTTTCGGTAAGAAATGGCGGGGTTTACGTTAATAAGCGACCAAATTAGATCGCATTTTCACGGTCTTCGATGTGGTTTAACGCAATATTGGTTTTTTTCTACAAATCTCCGTTCGAACTACTCACAGGCGGAGAAAGATATGAGCATTCATTCGTCCATGGAAAACGGCTCCAATCAGGGCTTCATGGCGAGCTACCTAGATGCACTCGGGTTGGTGGAACGACTCCACCGGCTTTTGCTGGATGTCATCAAGGATGAGTTCGAACGACTTGGCATTATTGATGTGAACGCGGTGCAAGCGCTGCTGCTGTTCAACATTGGTGAAAACGAAGTAACGGCGGGCGAGCTTAAATCGCGCGGCTACTATCAGGGCAGCAACGTGAGCTACAACCTGAAGAAGCTGGTCGAGATGGGCTATATGCATCACCAACGCTGCGAAATTGATCGCCGCTCGGTGCGTGTGCGTCTGACCCAGCGCGGTCGCGATATTTGCGGCATCGTAGAAGAGCTGTTCTTGCGTCATGCGGACGGTCTTCAGAACAAAGCGGTCCTAAGCTCGGATGGAATTGACGAAATCACCACGGCGCTGCGCCGCGTTGAACGTTACTGGACAGACCAGATCCGTTACATTTACTAACGACTGCCACACGCCCTAACACATGCGTCACAGAACCGGACGTATCGGGGCGGGTTAAGGATTGCGAGACAGTACCAGAATGGTCAGCTCGCGCTTCAATTTGCGGCTCATGGCGGCTTGGTAGTCGTCAAACCCTGTCGCGACTTCGACAAAGGCATCTGCACCTTGAATAACATATCTCCGAAAATAGGCGCTCAGCCCTGATATTTCGGTTTCCTGATGATCCCCCCCAATCACCAATGCGTTGATCGTGATCCCTGAGGGCATCACATCCTGAGGTCTTGGTCCGGTGTTCGATTCCCCGTCGCCGGAAATGTCCAGCACGCTGCGCCAACAGGATGGTTGCTGCGCCAAAAGGGCTGCGCCAAATCCCTTGGCCCGGCCCAAAGCGGTCGATGGCTCTTGCAAAGCGCGGCGCGTCTTGTGCAATTGTGTCGCGACCTCCTCAAGGTCCGCCTGCTCCGAAATCTCCCGCCACGGGATCAACAATCGTTGCGATTGCGGACCGCTCCATTCATAGATCGCCAAGCGGGCAGGGGACTCGGGCAATGTCAAAAACGCCGCCGCCACCTCCGGGTCCATCAATGCCCCGGCCAATCCATCCAGTTGCAACCGGTATTCGCCAGCGTCCACCGATCCCGATACATCCAGCCCCAGGGCCAAAGCCTGCCGACAGGCGGCATCGGCCATCCCTGCCCACATCCCGGCCCACAGGCTAATCGTGATCCAAAGCCAGAGCCGCATCACCCACCACCCGTGTTTCAATCTCGCGATAGAGCTTGCGGGTCATTGCTCGCTCGTACCCGCTATAGCCTTGAGATGTTTCAATAAACGCGCCGGGGCCGCGCAGCACCTCATAGGTGAAATGATCGACCACATCCGGGTCGGCCCCAAGGATCGCCAGGGCATTGACCGTGATGCCCTCAAACGGAAAATGCTTATAGGCCAGCTGCGGCCAAAACCCGTCATTGGTGATGCCATCGCCCGACAGGTCAATCACCTGCCGATCACAATCTGGGGCCCGCGCCATCACGCCCGCGCCATAGCCCAACGCATATCCCAAAGCTGTCGGGAATTTATGATTTGACCTTTGCGCCGACAAAACGCGTGCCGCCGCGCGCTCGATCTCGGCTTCGGATCGCAACATCACCCAATCCAAAACCATCTCAGACTGGCGCCGACCGCTCCATTCATAAACCGCAAGCGCGATTCCCCCGCCTTGCAGGATCGCGCTTTTGACATCCTCTGATTGCAGCGCCGCGGCCAGACCATTGCGCTGCAAAATATATTCTTCCGCATCCACCGATGAGGATACATCTTGCGCCAAAACAAGCGCCAAAGGACAGCTCTGCGCCATGGACCCAAAGGCCCCAAACGCCAGCGCTGTCGCTTGTTTGATCACCAGTGACCTACGTTTTGCATGCTGATCCAGGGTTCAGCCGGTTCCAGCGCCTCGCCCTCTTGTAGCAACTCAATCGACACATTGTCCGGCGAGCGCACAAACGCCATGCGGCCATCACGCGGCGGGCGGTTGATCACCACCCCATTGTCTATCAGATGCTGGCAGGCCTCATAAATATTGGGCACAGAATAGGCCAAATGGCCAAAATGGCGCGAATCCGACGGCAGCTCATCATCGCCATCCCAATTGTACGTTAGCTCAACGGGGCATTCTTCCTGGCCTTCTGGGGCCATGAAAATCAGCGAAAACCGCGCCGATTCGACGTCATGACGGCGCGTTTCCTTCAAACCCAAAAGCTCATAAAACGCCATCGAAGCCTCAAGGTCTTTGACCCGGACCATCGTATGTAAGTAACGAACACCCATTGGAAAATCCCCTTATTTGCAGCGACTCACGGTGTGTGGGCGCAAACAATCCGAGGTCAGAATACCGATTTGATGCCAAGCCGCAAATCGGTACTTTGCGAGTCATAAATGCCGTAATTCGAACCACGATCCCGAAAGCTCAGCCCGATTTCCGGGGCAAATCCATAGAAATCGACCTTGGGCAGCAAAACATCGACCGATAGTTTCCATTCCGTGTCATGTCGTGTCATGTCGCTGAGAAAGGCAAAGGGTGCGTTGTCATAATCAATATCGCGGTAACTCAGCGCGACCCGTGGTAGCATTCCCTTTACGGCGCGCGTTTTGGAGAAGCTCAGTTGCGCGCCCGTTGTTTCATTGGCAACCATATACAGATCGGAATTTGTGTCACTAAACCAAGCGTCTAGCCGCAAGCGCCCCATGTCGAACTGCTTGCCAAGCGCCAGCCCGATTTCCTGTGTGGTCAGATCATTTCCCGAGCCATGCACAAGCGTTTCATGGCGCCATTCGGCCCGCGCACTGCCCGTCACCCCTGGCATCACCATGCGCCCGTAAAACAGCCGCAGCGCTTTGACATTGGAAAAGCCTTCGCCGCGTCTCGTGTTATGGGTCAGATCGACACCCGCCGAAGCCAGCCATCCGGTCTTGCCACGGGCCTCGTAATCCAGCGAAAGGCCAAAACTGTCTTCACGAAAGTCGTTGTTTTTGGCATCGGGGTCGGTGGCGCGGGCGTCGCTGCTCAGTTCGGCACGGGTCACCTCAATATTGGCCCCAAATTTGAGCCGCGTGTTGCGTGAAATCGGCACGCGATAACTGAAATCCGCGTTCAATCCATAGCGCAGCCCTGACAAGGGTCGCGCGCCGGGGCGCACCGTGAAGCCGTTGATATCGGTGCTTTCGTTTTTGGCACCACCATTCAAATTGTCGGACGGGGCAAAGGTCAGCCCAAGATGAAGCCGCCATGGTGTGGCCCGGCGAAGTTTTCGAAAATCCTGCACCGCCGCCCCGCGCAGACGTTCTTCGGGGGCGACCTGTGCGGCGCGGCGTAGCCAATATTGCGCATAGCCTTTTTGGCCGTTCGACACCAAGGTTCCGGCCTGCACCATGGCGGCATAAAACCTGTCACGGTCGGTGTTGGACACGCTCCAGGCCAATTTCGCCGACTTGCGCGCATCCCTGTGTTTGCCCAGCTCTTGCAAGGCGCGTGCCTTGAGCAACAGCCCTTCCACATCGCCCGGAGCCCCAAGCAAAACACCTTCTGCCAGGATCAGCGCGGCTTCTGGCTTGCCAGCTTGCAACATCCGCGCCGAGGCGGCCCGCGCTTCGGGCAGGCTCAGCCGCATTTCCTGGGCCGAGGCCAGCCCTGTGCACGCTGACATCAGGGCGCAGGAAAGCACCAGTCGTCGCAACCATGTGGTGAGGGCGCGCATCTGCCTATCGGGTCGCGATAAAGCCGCCAGTTTCGCGGACATCGACCTCAATATAGTTGCCTGTGTCCGGGTCGATGCCAATTGGCCCTGTCCCTTCGACGACCACAACCCCGGCGATCTCTTCACCATTGGGGCCGGCAAACAACCCGTCCCAGGTGCCAGACGCGCCAACGGTTGTTCCGCTGTCTGTGAAGACGGTCGCATCGGCCGAAGTGATGGTCCAATTGTCAAAGTTGATGTCGGTGTCGGTCAGTGTGATGAAATCGCCGACCCCATCCAGATCGGTGATCTGCACGCCATTGGCATCAAAGAAAGATCGATCCGCGATAAAGCCGCCGACAACACCCGTATCATCGAAATCTTCGGTGTCGACCCGCAGGGTCGCCGTGCCCGAAACATATTGCATGACTGATCCGTTGTCCGGGTCAATCACGGTGCGAACGGCGGCATATTCGCCTGTGAACACATAGGTTTGCTGGTCATCCGGCAAGGCCCCGGTCCCGCTCAGACGCTGGGCCGCCGCGCCGCCATAACCAAAGCTGACATAGCTTTCTGTACCCGCGGTTCCGACTTGGCTATAGCCGCTGTCCGACACCCGAAAGACGGCAAAATAGCTCGCCGGTCCGGCGGCATTGCGGTAGACGTCGAAAGTCGACGACCCGAAATTATCCGAAATCGTTGCATCGCGCTGATAGATATTGTCGTCGCCATCAAACGGCATGTTGTTGAGCACCAGCTCACCAGTGTCCTCGTCAAACGACATTTCATTTGCGGTCAATCGGTCGTTGTTCAGATCACTGCCAAACACCGTATTGGCGTCGCCATCCCCGTCACCGGTCGGCGTCTCGTCGGGCACAGTGCCTTCGTCGATCAGCGTTGTGTCATCTGGATCAAGATCGTTGATCGGATTGCTTCCGCTGCCGCTTGCACAAGCAGCAAGGACGCCCGCACACGCGAGCGCTATAAAATTGCGATACATCTGACTGCCTCAGGTCTTGCCCGTTTTATATTTTGTAAGCAGCCTGCCCAACGAAACCGCCCCAAGTCAATCTCCCAGCCCCGACTTGGCCATGATTTCGCCACGACTGAGGCAAATCTGTCGCCCACATAATCGCGTTCCCCAACGACCGCCCCCCATATATAGTGTCCCTCGACTCATATCGTGGGAAAGGAATCGCTAGGCCCGGCTCGTCGTGACACCGTATATCGGTGCCTGTCAAAACCGCGCGATTGGCGTTTTCTGATCACATCGACCGGATGACATCCGGCTTTAAAACACAAAGGACGAGGGCCAAGGTGCAGCAATATCATGACGCGTTAAAAACCATTCTGGACATGGGCGAAGAGTCGAGCGATCGCACCGGAACCGGCACACGGTCCTATTTTGGATTGCAATCGCGCTATCGGCTGGCCGATGGTTTTCCGTTGGTCACCACCAAAAAACTGCACCTAAAATCCATTATTCATGAACTTCTGTGGTTTTTGTCCGGCGATACCAATGTGCGTTACTTGCAGGAAAACGGCGTGTCGATCTGGGATGAATGGGCCGATGAACAGGGCGATCTTGGACCGGTTTATGGCTATCAATGGCGCAGTTTTCCGGCGTTGGAACCGACGGACCAGACGCAGGATGGCTCACCGCTTTACACCCGAAAGAGCATTGATCAGATCTCTCAACTTGTTGATATGATTAAAAACAGCCCCGACAGTCGCCGCCTGATCGTCTCGGCGTGGAACCCCGCTGATGTGCCGCGCATGGCGCTGCCGCCGTGTCACACCATGTGGCAAGTGCGCGTGTTGAATGGCAAATTGCATCTGCAACTCTATCAACGCTCGGCCGATATGTTTTTGGGCGTGCCGTTCAACATTGCCTCCTATGCGCTGCTTCAGGTGATGCTCGCCCATGTTACCGGATATGAACCCGGTGATTTCATTCACACTTTGGGCGATGCCCATATCTATTCCAACCATATGGAGCAGGTGGAGTTGCAGCTGTCCCGCACGCCAAAACCGCTCCCCAGCTTGCGGATCAAGCGCGAGGTCACGTCGATTTTTGACTTCAAATACGATGACTTTGAAATCAACGGCTATGATCCCGATCCGCTGATCCGCGCACCGGTCGCGGTCTAAGAAAGGCGCTGAAAATATGATCACACTTATCGTTGCCCGCGCCCTGAATGGCGCCATTGGCCGGGACGGAACCATTCCGTGGCACGTCTCCGAAGATCTCAAATCCTTTCAGCGCGAAACCCTTGGTGGTGCGTTGATAATGGGGCGCAACACATGGGATAGCCTGCCGGTTAAGCCCTTGTCCAAGCGTCTGAATATTGTTGTGTCCTCCCATCCCGACGCCGCTGACATCGTCGTGCCGTCCATTGCTGAGGGCATCAAACTGGCCTCAGACCAAGGCTATGATCGGGTCTATGGTATTGGCGGAGCGCGCATCTACCAAGAAATGCTCGCCCTTGCGGATCGACTTTTGATCTCCGAAGTCGATCTTCAGGTGCCCGATGCCGATACGTTTTTCCCGGAGTTCACGCCCGATGACTGGCGTGTCGCCAATGAACGGATTCTGCGCGCCACCGATCCAAATTGCATCGTCCGAGAGTATCTGCGGCGCGGTCAATAACTGCGGTTATCGGGTCTGAAAATGGGCGGCGTCGCCCGTTTCTGCGACATAAAAACCTGTGCTATGCAGGGCGATTGCTTGCTCACTCGTTTTCCGACTAAGTAGCAGCATTCAAATTCAAAGGTCGCGATATGAAACCATTTTTCCTTTTCGCCGCTACGGTTGTCCTCTCAGCGTGCCAAATTTCGGCACCTGAGGACTTGCCAAAGACCAATAATCCAGACGCCCTTATCGGCCGCACCATTTTGCACGAAGACGGCAACCTTGCAGTAAATCCCGATGGCAGCATCGGCGGTGATCTCACCGGCACATGGGAGATCAAAAACACCCGATGGTGCCGCACCATCGCGACGCCGGAAAAATACGCTGGCACCGAATGCCGCGATGTCCATGTTTCGGGCAATTCGGCGTTCTTCACTCGTGACAATGGCGTCTCCTACACCATGAAACTCAAGTGATGAAAATCCTGGCAGGGGCACCCGGTTGTTCCCTGCCAAACCGCTGTCACGCCGCCGCCGTTAACCATTTTTGACGCCAAGTCATGCGGATCTCGATCACCTCGGTTGCAGGGGGTGGGCAAACTCTACCAAACGCCGCCAGAATCACACATTTTGCCTCCCATCGCTGATTTGGGCGCGCAGATTACCCTTTGGCAATCTCCCCCAAACTCGGGTGGAATCAGACAGATTGCCCCGACGAAATCCCCATGGGGCTGGTGCAAAATCGCTGTTAACCTGACCGCTCCGACACTTAACCGCCCCTTTAACGCGTCGTGCAGACCTGTCATAATAGCTTTCAAACAACAGCAAGAATGAGCAGCGTTTATGCCTGACGATCTCCTTTCCGGCGGTGAAGCACCGAAATATGATGCCTCCTCGATCAAGGTGCTCAAAGGCATGGAAGCGGTGCGGATGCGCCCCGGTATGTATATCGGCGGCACTGATGAACGCGCGCTGCATCACATGGCGGCTGAGATTCTCGACAACTCCATGGATGAGGCCGTCGCCGGTCACGCCACCCGGATCGAGGTTGAGCTAAACTCCGATTATTCCTTGACTATTCGCGACAACGGGCGCGGCATTCCGATTGATCCGCACCCCGAAGATCCGTCCAAAACCGCCTTGGAAATGATCTTTACCGAGCTGCATGCCGGCGGCAAATTCAATGGCGATGCCTATGAAACCTCGGGCGGTTTGCACGGGGTTGGGGCCACCGTTGTGAACGCGCTGACCGACAGCCTTGTGGTGCAAGTTGCCAAAAACAAAGAGCTTTATGAAATTCGGTTTTCCCGTGGCGAGCTTCTTGGCCCGATGGCAAAAATCGGCGCGGCTCCTAATCGGCGCGGAACAACCGTAACCTTCCACCCTGATGCAGAAATTTTCGGGTCTCACAAGTTCAAACCGTCCCGTTTGCTCAAGATGGCCAAGTCCAAAGCCTATCTGTTTTCCGGGGTGGAAATCCGTTGGAAATGCCATGTCGAAGACGCGGATGTACCCTCGGAAGCCGTCTTTCATTTTCCCGGCGGCCTGTCCGATTACCTGTCTGAAACGCTAGAGAAATCAACGCCTTACGCTGAGAGTCCCTTTGCGGGGGTTGTGGATTTCAAGGAGAAATTCAACACCCCGGGCAAGGTGGAATGGGCGATCAACTGGACCCCATCACGCGATGGCTTCATTCAATCCTATTGTAACACCGTGCCAACCCCCGAAGGCGGCACCCACGAAGCCGGATTCTGGGCCGCGATTCTCAAGGGGATTCGCGCCTACGGCGAGTTGGTGCACAACAAAAAAGCCAGTCAAATCAATAGGGATGACCTGATCACTGGCGGTTGCGCGCTGGTGTCGTGCTTTATTCGCGAACCGGAATTTGTTGGCCAAACCAAGGATCGTCTGGCCACGGTTGAGGCGCAGCGCCTCGTCGAAAACTCTGTTCGCGACCACTTCGATCATTGGTTGGCATCAAACACAAAGTTCGCTGGCGCAATTCTGGATTTCCTTGTTCTGCGCGCCGAGGAACGTCTGCGCCGCCGTCAGGAAAAGGAAACCGCGCGTAAATCGGCCACCAAGAAACTCCGTCTGCCCGGCAAACTGACCGACTGTTCGTCGAAATCGCGCGAAGGCACTGAGTTGTTCATCGTGGAGGGTGATTCAGCGGGGGGGTCTGCCAAGGGCGCGCGCAACCGTGAAACCCAAGCGCTTTTGCCGCTCAAGGGTAAGATCCTTAATGTGCTTGGTGCCGCGTCTAACAAGTTGAATTCAAACGCAGAAATTCGAGATTTGTGTGAGGCTTTGGGCGTCGGTGTCGGGGCGAAATTCAACGTGGATGATCTGCGCTATGACAAGATCATCATCATGACCGATGCGGATGTCGACGGGGCCCATATCGCGGCGCTCTTGATGACGTTTTTCTTTACCCAAATGCGCCCGATGATCGATTCCGGCCATCTCTATTTGGCGTGCCCGCCGCTCTATCGGCTGACCCAAGGCGCCAAGCGAATCTATGTTCCTGACGATGCTGAAAAAGATCGTGTCTTGGAAAAAGGCCTTGGTGGAAAAGGGAAAATTGACGTTCAGCGCTTTAAGGGTCTGGGTGAAATGGACGCCAAGGACCTGAAAGAAACCACGATGGACCCCGCCACCCGAACCTTGATTCGTGTGACGATTGATGAGGATGAGCCCGGTGAAACCGGTGATCTGGTCGAGCGTTTGATGGGCAAAAAACCGGAGCTGCGGTTTCAATACATTCAGGAAAACGCCCGCTTTGTGGAAGAACTTGACGTTTAACCCATTTGGGCCGTGGAAGTGCTTGCGTAAATCTCGCGCTTGGGGGAACCTCGGGCCATGCGGTATGTGTTGATTTTCCTTTTGGTTTTGTCGTCATGCGGGCGGGTGTTGACGCCGTCCGAAACGGCCTATCTTCAAGCTATTCACGGCGATCAGCTCGACCCGAAAACGATCCGGATCGTGAACGGGCACTTTGCTGGATCGGTGACCTATCAAATTCCGGTTCGACCGCGCACCACGTGTCAGGAACGAATTTGGCCGCCTCAGACCGAGTCAAAAACAGTTACGGTGTCACCGGCGGCGACCGTGCTTTTCAACAAGGTTTTGTATCGTAAGGATCTGTTTGCCAAAGATTTCATGCCTGGCTGGCCCGAGAAAATTGATCTGTTTTATGCCATGCTATTCGCCCATGAGGCGACTCATGTTTGGCAATGGCAAAACCGCGACCGAACCGGGTATCACCCGATTAAGGCATTGAACGAGCACGCAAATAACGCTGACCCATATTTGTTTGATCCTGACAATACCCGCAGTTTTCTGGACTACGGGTATGAGCAGCAAGGCTCAATTGTCGAGGAATATGTCTGTTGTCGGTTGCTTGATCCAAAGGCCCCACGCACAGCCCGCTTGCGGGCTATGATTGCGCAGGAAATGCCGATTGATGGGCTTGATCGGGCATTGGGGCAGGGCACTGTGCGCCTGCCTTGGTCCGGGGTGCAGACCAAGGGGATATGCCGGACGTCACCTTAGGCGAAGGTCACTCAACCCGCTGAATCTCGCGAATATATGCGATGAGATCCACAACCGGCCGTGAGGTCAGAACCGGCTGGCCAGACGGGGTTTTCATGGGCACATCAAACGTGCCTTCAAAGTAATCTCCGTAGACCGGCATCGGCGAGCCGTGGCTGACCAAAGGATCGCGACCATCAATACGCTTCACGACACGTTCCAGAGGGAAAACGCCGCCGTTTGAGGCGGTTAGCTCGGTCAAATTGACTGGCTTGATCATCAAAACCCCCGCCATGGGGCCATCACCCGCGCCTTCGAGCCCGTGGCAGGTGGCGCAATGCGTGTGATAATGTGATCGCCCGATGTCGGCATCTTGGGCAAGGGCAGGTGTTGCCACGGCAAGGGCCGCAAAAGTTAGTCCGATGAGAGTACGCATGATCGATCCTCCTGTTCCACAACAGATACTGTGGCAGGCGCGCTCTGGAGTTACCTTGATCGGAGTCAAACCGGGCTTTTGCGATGCGTTAGATTTGAGCTAAATGAGAAATGCGGCGATGGATAATCTTAAACCACTCGGCCCTAAACGACGGGGCCCTAAAGCACTGGGCCCTAAGCGACTGGGCAGGAATGCCGGGGCAACGGGTGCCCCGGCCTACTCATAAAAGCGTTGTCGCCAGAAACGATCACCGCGTACCGCTTACTGCCCTTGTTACAGGCCACTCAGCTCTGAAATTGCAGAGCACGTGGCGAACCAGATGGAACTCCTTAAGGGTTAGGCGCGAGGCCTATGAATGACTAACCTGATCCATCTGTGTCCAATATAGAGTGTCAAAGATTGATAATTCCCTGACAGACATCTGGGAGTCACCTTTTGTCGCCCCAAAATGCGCCCTGAACCACCATTATAATTTTTATGCTGAAATTACTGTTTTAAAATATAAGCTTATGCTGAAATTTCGTTGGGCGGATTAGTCTAAATTTTGGAAACAATGGCTGGAATGAGGCAAGTCTGGCCTTAAATTTCATCAAGTTTGCCCAGCAGTTCCGCATTCGTGACCAATTCACAGCGTTTCTAGCACCTAACAAAAACCGTCTGCAGGGCGGTTGGCCACAGATCGTGGTGAGTATTGAGGTTAGGAGCGCTGACATGGCGACGTATACGGTCACAACATCGAACTGGAACTCTTCGGCATTCTGGTCGGGGATCAACGGAGCGTCTGGCGGGCACATGTTGGACTTTTCCGGTTTGGGATCTGGCTATTCGGTCGAATACGATGTGTTCAACGGCGAAACTACCCTTTCGGATGGAACGGACACCTTTGTCGTTGGTGATGCAATTTCGGATGGCGGCCAGGATGCGCAGCTTGGTGGCGGGACGCGTTTGACTGACTTCTCCTCGGTGATTGGCAGCGATGGCGACGACACGCTGTTTTCCAGCGCCGGCAGTGAGACGCTTGCGGGTGGTGGTGGCTCAGACACGTTTGTGATCGGCACGGGCAACGAGACAATCACCGGCGGCGAATCCGGCGATGATATGGATGTGGTCGATATCAGCGCGGCGGATGATGTTTTGAACGTCACCTTTAGCGGCGATGAGGCAGGCACCTATGCCGATGCGGATGGCGACAGCGGGAGCTTTTCCGAGGTTGAAGGTTTCTTCCTCAGCTCGGGAAACGACACCCTTGATGCGTCAGCGGCCACAAGCGATGGTGTCTTTGTCGTTGGGCGCGATGGCGATGACAGCCTGACCGGCGGTGGCGGGGATGACACGTTTGTCGGCGGTGAAGGAAGCGATGTTCTGACTGGCAATGGCGGCGCGGATAGCCTGTCTGGTGGTTTGAATGGCGATACCATTAGCGCGGGTGACGGTGCCGACAGTGTCGATGGCGGCTCTGGTGCGGATGACATCAGCCTGGGCGCAGGCGACGATATTGCCGAGGGCGGATCAGGCCGGGATACGATTTCTGGCGGTGACGGCAACGACACGATTTATGGTGAAGACGCGGATATTGGCAAAGACGCCGGAACCTTGGCCAGTTTCGATTTCTCCACCATCTCGGATAGCGGCAATTCCGGCGCGGGTGTGATCGGCGAATATGCGGTCTATGACAATATCGGGACGACCAGCGATGGCACCGTTGTTCAGGCGCGAATGACCGTTCTGGATGCGGATGATCCAAACATTGAAATCGAATTTGGCACCAACTCGATTTTTCTGAACGACAATGCCAAGACGGTCGCTGGAAATGGCGTGACCCTTGGGTTTGAGTTCTTTGACCAAGCCACAGGTGAGCCAATTCTGATCAGCGGTGGTTTCACGTTCCATGACGTTGATACAACTGACGAAAGTGTGACAGCCCTATCTGCGGATGTGACATCGGTGACTTTGTCGGCCTCACCAGCGTCGAATCTGACTCCTTCTGATAGCTCCGAACAATTGTCGGCGGCCTCTGACTATACAAGTTCAGGCAATGCAGACGAAAATCACTGGGCGCAGTTCACCTATGAAGGCCAGCAACAGTTGGTGTTCGAAGTGACAACGCGCGGTGCCGGGACAAATTATGCGTTTTCGACCGATGGGTTTAGCAACCCCGGCACCACCACCTATGCGACCCCTGAAAATCAGGATGACAGCATTGATGGCGGGGCCGGTGATGACCTGATTTATGGTATGAGCGGCAATGACACCCTGAATGGCGACGAGGGCCAGGACACGCTGAATGGTGGCGTTGGCAATGATCTGATCGACGGCGGGGCTGACGCGGATGTCATCACCTTTGAAGACGGGTTTGGTGATGACACGGTTGCGGGGGGCGAAGCCGTCACGACCGGGTCTGACACGGACCGGCTTGACCTAAGCGCAATTGGCAATAATGGCGTGACAGTCACCTTTTCGGGGGATGAGGCGGGGGCAGTGACCTCTGGGGCGGACAGCATTGATTTCACTGAAATCGAAACCATGACCCTGACCGATCAAGACGATAGCGTGACCGGCGGTGCCGGTGCCGAGGTGATCGACGCAGGCGCAGGCGATGACACGCTTGATGGGGCGGGCGGCGCGGACAGCCTGTCGGGCGATGCAGGCGATGACATCATTGATGGCGGTGCAGATGCCGATACGCTGTCGGGTGGCGCAGGTCAGGATACCCTGATCGGTGGCGCGGGTGACGACGACATGTCAGGCGGCGATGATCAGGACTTTTTCCAGTTCGACGATGGCTTTGGCAATGACACGATCACAGGGGGTGAAGGTGGCACGGATGAGGATACGCTTGATCTGACATCACTCACCACGGATACAACCGTCGATCTAACGGGGGTCGAAAGTGGCACTGTGACCCAAGGCGCGGATACGGCGACCTTTGGTGAGATCGAGATTGTTGACCTTGGCGCGGGCCGTGACACGATTGTTTTGGCCGATGGCTCGGGCAGTGATGTTGTGCAGTCCTTTGACTTGCTCGACAGCGGTGATGGCAGCACAAATGATCAGCTCGATGTTTCGGCCCTGACCAGTGATGGCGGCACAACACCGGTCCACACCGGTGACGTGGTGGTGAGCGATGATGGCAGCGGCAACGCAGTTTTGACATTCCCGGGCGGTGAAGCGATCACATTGCTTGGTGTGGCCCCATCAGACGTGAATGATCCGGCTGAGCTTGAAAGCATCGGCATCCCTTCCGCGCCGTCCTTTATTGTGTCGGGCACAGCGGCTGGTGAGGTGATCGACACCGCCTATAGCGATGATCCGCATGGCGATATGATCGACGCCAATGATCATTCAGATGGGTCGCATGATGACAGCGTCGAAGCGGGTGAGGGCGATGACACGATCTATGCCGCGCAGGGTGACGATACTGTGCACGGGCAGGGGGGCGATGACCGTTTCAACATCGAAAACACCCTCGACAATGACAGCCTGATTGGTGGCGAAACCGGCGAAACGCTGGGTGATGAAGTCAACCTGACCGATCTCAGCGACGATCTGACTGTTGATTATACCGCAGCCGAAACCGGGACCATCAGCGATGGGACCAAGACCACCAGCTTTGAAGAAATCGAACGGCTTGAGCTGGGCGCGGGCAATGACAGCGTCACCGGATCAGCCGGGGATGACAGTATCGCAGGCAATGGCGGTGCTGACACGATCACCGGCGGTGCAGGTGATGACACAATCGCGCTTGGGGCCAGCGATGGCGTGGCGGATGAGTTGATCCTTGGTGATGGCTTTGGCAACGATCAAATCCTCGAATTCGAAGCTCCGACCGACAATGGCGATGGCACCTATACCGGCAATGACCAGCTTGACGTGATCGGTTTGACCGATGCGGGCGGCGACCCTGTCACCACCGCAGATGTCGTCGTGAGCGATGATGGCCTGGGCAATGCGGTTTTGACCTTTCCCAACGGTGAAAGCCTGACTTTGGATGGGGTCGCGCCGGGCGCGGTTTCCTCTCCCGATCAACTCGAAGCCATTGGTATTCCGTCCGCACCTGCGGCCACTGACTTTATTGTCGAGGGAAGCGCGGCAGATGACACCATTGATGGCGGTTATACCGGGGACCCCGAAGGCGATATGATCGATGCAGGCGATCATTCTGATCTGTCTGATGCGGACCTTGTATATGGATACGACGGTGACGACCTGATCCAATCGGGCGCAGAGGCAGACACCGTGTATGGTGGCACCGGAGCCGACACGATTGAAGGGGGCGCAGGCGCAGACGTCATGCATGGCGATGCGGGCGATGACAGCATTGATATCGGCAGCGGCGACACGATTTCCGGCGATGATGGTGATGATCTTTTCACCGTCGACACAGCCCTTCTTGACGGCACCAGCGCCACTGTCACGGGCGGCGAAAATGCCGAAACCGGTGGTGATACGCTGACGTCAGGTGACTACTCTGGCTCAGTGACCGTGAACTTGGCGGCGGGCGATCCAGAGGCGGGCACCATGGCGCTTGGTGGCACAACGGTCCATTTCTCCGAGATCGAACACATTGATACTGGCGACGCGGGCGACAGCGTTGTTGGCGGCAACGGCGATGACACGGTCAGCACAGGTGCGGGCGCTGATACAGTTGAGGGTGGTCTTGGCGATGACAGCTTTGACATTGGCCTTGGTGATGGGGAGGACGATCTGATCCGCCTCAGCGATGGGGATGGCAATGACACCATCACCGGCTTTGAGGCCCCAACCGACAATGGTGATGGCACCTTTACCCCCAATGATCTGTTGGACCTCGGCGGTTTGACCGACGACAGCGGCAATCCGGTCAGCCATGAAGATATCACCGTGACCGACACCAATGGGGATGGCAGCGGCGATGCCGTGCTGAATTTCCCAGACGGCACAACACTGACGCTGATTGGTGTGCCACCAGCGGCTGTTGAATCCAAGGAACAGCTCTTTGCCATGGGTGTCGACCTGCACGCCGGCGATTATTTCGTCGAAGGCACCGGCGGTAGTGATCTGATCGACACGGCTTATGTTGGCGATCCCGAAGGCGATATGATCAACAACAACGATCACTCCGACGGCTCAAACGACGATATCGTTCATGCGGATAGTGGCAATGACACGGTCCTGACTGGCGAAGGCGATGACAGTATCGAAGCCGAAGAAGGCGACGACAGCGTTGTTGCCGGGATCGGTGACGATACGCTTCGCGGTGGCGACGGCGCGGATACCCTGGTGGGGGGTGACGGCAACGATAGTGCGCGCGGCAATGACGGTGATGACAGCATCATCGGCGGCGATGGCAATGACTCGCTCTTTGGTGAGGTCGGTGAAGACTATGTTGAAGGCGGCGCAGGTGACGACAGGCTGGAAGGCAACGAAGGCAAAGACACGCTGATTGGTGGCGACGGAAATGACTGGATGCGTGGGTCATATGACAATGACGCGCTCTATGGCGGGGCTGGTGACGATTTCCTCTGGGGTGGCTTTGGGGACGATACCTTCCACATTGAAAACGGCTTTGGCAATGACACTGTCGACGCCGAAGGTGTGGCCGAAACCCATGGCGACACGCTTGACCTAAGCGCGGTGACCGATGCGCTGCGCATTGATCTGAGCGATGGCAATACCGAAGCGGGCACTGTGAGCGATGGCACCAGCACGCTGGTGTTTGACGAAGTGGAAAACATCCTTCTGGGCGCTGGCGAAGACACCCTGATCCTCAAGGATTTCGGTGGAGCCGACACCGTGACCGGGTTTGCGACACCAATCGACAATGGGGATGGTACCTTTACCGGTGTTGATCTGTTGGACGTCACCGGTTTGACCGACGATGACGGCAACCCCGTCGATACCGACGATGTCATCGTCACCGATGATGGCAGCGGCAATGCGGTTTTGACCTTCCCTGGGATGGTTGTTCTGACATTGGATGGCGTCGCGCCTGCGGATGTTGCGACACCGGCCCAATTGGCGGCGATCGGCATCCCAACGAGCGGCACCACGACCCCCGACTATGTGGTCTCCGGCACGTCTTCGGGTGAGGTGATCGACACGCTTTATGCGGGTGATCCGCATGGGGATATGATCGACAATGCGGACCATTCCGATGCGTCTGACGATGATAGCGTCGAAGCGGGTGGTGGTGATGACACGATCTATGCGGCTGGCGGCGATGACACTGTGCATGGCGAAGGTGGCGATGACCATTTCAACATCGAAGGTGGTCTCGACAATGACAGCCTGATCGGTGGCGAAGCGGGCGAAACGGATGGCGACCAAGTCAACCTGACCGACCTGAGCGACGATCTGACCGTCACCTTCTCGGCGGCGGAAACGGGCACGATCACCGACGGCACCGACACAACCAGCTTTGAGGAAATCGAAGAAATCGCGCTGGGCTCGGGCGACGATAGCGTCACGGGGTCTGCTGGCGATGACGCCATTCTGGCCGGGGACGGATCGGACACGCTGAGCGGCGCGGCAGGCGATGACACAGTGGACGGCCAGGGCGGCGATGACGTGTTTATTGTCGACGGCGGGCTGGACAATGACGACATCACCGGTGGTGAAACCGGCGAGACCCTTGGCGATGTGCTGGACCTCTCGGCGCTGGCCGATGACTTGACCGTCGCGATGAGCGCGGCGGAATCCGGCACCGTGACCGACGGCAGTGACACGACCAGCTTTGATGAGATCGAACGCCTCGAACTCGGGGCGGGCGACGATAGCGTCACGGGGTCCGCTGGCGACGACAGCATCGCAGGCAATGGCGGCGCGGACACAATCACCGGCGGATTGGGCGACGACACCATCGCATTGGGCGCTGATGATGGCGTTAACGATGAGTTGATCCTGGAGGATGGTTTTGGCAGCGATCTGATCCAAGAGTTCGAGGCCCCGACCGACAATGGAGACGGTACCTTTGCGGGCTTTGATCAACTTGATGTCACAGGCCTGACAGATGCGGGCGGCGATCCGGTCAACACCGATGATGTCACGGTCAGTGACACCAATGGCGACGGCACCGGGGATGCGGTTCTGACCTTCCCCAATGGCGAAACGCTGACCCTAGAGGGCGTGGGCCCAGCCGAGGTTCAAACCCCGGCACAGCTTAATGCTATTGGCATTCCGCTGGCTCCCACGCCACCAACGCCGACCCCGCCAACTCCGACCCCACCAACTCCGGGTATCGTCGAAGGCGATGGCAGTGATAACCTGATTGACGACAGCTATACCGGTGATCCGGATGGCGACATGGTCGACAATGGTGACGGTCCAAGCGGCAGCGATGTTGATACGATCACTGCTGGTGCTGGCGATGACACTGTGCTTGCCGGTCTCGCTGATGACAGCGTGTTGGGCGAAGCGGGTGATGACAGCCTGTCTGGCGAGGCCGGTGACGACACGCTGGAAGGTGGCGATGGTCGCGACACGCTGGTTGGCGGTCTTGGCGATGACAGCATGGATGGCGGGGCCGACGAGGATTTCTTTACCCTCTATGATGGCTTTGGCAGCGATACGATTGAGGGCGGCGAAACCGTAACCACGGGTGTCGATGATGATACTCTGGATGCCTCTGGCCTCACGGGGCCACTGACCGTGACCTATAGCGGCGACGAAAGCGGAACGCTCAGCGATGGGACCGATACGGTGGCCTTTAGCGGCATCGAAACCCTCATTCTGAATGATAGCGGTAATGTGTTGGATGGGTCTGGTGACGATGATGGCATTGACCTCGAAGCGGGCGACGGAAGCGATACACTCACCGGCGGCAGTGGTGCCGATTCCCTTGTGGGAGCTGGTGGCGACGATAGTCTGACCGGCGGTGTTGGCGAAGACACGCTTGATGGTGGTGACGGCAGCGACACGCTGTCAGGTGCCGATGGCGAGCAAACCCTACTTGGCGGTGCTGGCGATGATGTGATTGGCGGCGGTGACGGAGTCGACTCACTTGATGGAGGCGATGACGACGATTTGCTGGATGGCGGGGCCGGTGATGACACCGTGCTTGGCGGTCTTGGCGAAGATACGTTGACGGGCGGCGCTGGCGATGATCTTGTCGATGGCGGCGACGACAATGACACGCTGTCGGGTGAAGGCGGTGCCGATACTCTGCTTGGTGGCGGCGGCGATGATGTGATTTCCGTTGGCTCTGGGGATGATGCCCAGGGCGGCGACGGCGATGATGTTTTCAATGCGGGCGCGTCCGGTTTGGACGGTGGCAGCATGACGGTCACCGGTGGCGAGGGGGGCGAAACCCTTGGCGATACGCTCAACATCACCGGGCCCGCGACGATCACCATGAGCGGCGCGGAATCCGGGACGGTTGATTGGCTCGATGGCAGCTCGTTGACCTTTTCTGAGATCGAAACGGTCAATTACGTGCCCTGTTTCACCCCCGGCACCCTGATCAAGACGATGCTCGGCGAAGTTGATGTGGCCGACATCAGCCAAGGTGATGTGGTTTTGACCCGCGACAACGGCTACCAAACTGTCCGCTGGGCCGGGACCAAGGTTTTGGACGGCGGCGAAATCGCCTCCAATCCGTCGCTCCAACCCATCCGCATCGCACGGGGAGCGTTGGGCGCAGGTATGCCTGAGCGCGACATGGTCGTGTCCCCGCAGCACCGCGTGGTGATGTCAGGCTACGCGATTGAACTGTTGTTTGGCGAAGACGAGGTTTTGGTGGCCGCAACCCATCTGGTCGGCCGTCCGGGGATCACCCGCGAATGTCCAACCGCTGGCGTTACCTATGTGCATTTCATGTTTGATCACCACGAATTGGTGATGTCGGACGGCACCTGGACCGAAAGCTTCCAACCCGGTGACTTGTCGCTGGCGGGGCTTGATATGGATCAGCGCGAAGAGTTGATCCTGCTTTTCCCGCAACTCGTCTCACCAATGGGCCGGGAGGCATATGGCGCGGCGCGCATGTCGCTCAAGGCGTATCAAGCCCGGCTTTTGGTTGAAGTTTGAGCCACACTGAAATGACGGTCAAAGGGCGGGGTTTTCCCGCCCTTTTGCATTGCGGCGGGGGGTGGCTTTGATACCGTCAGCCCATGCCAATTTCACCCGGATACCACGAACACAGCCCGGCCACATCTTTGGGGGGCGAAACCTTTTGGTCCTTTGCTGCGTCGAATGCCGGTCAGACCGTTATCCTGCCAGATGGCCGGTGTGACATAATTTTCAAGGGGATCGCGCGGGGCGAGGAGATCACTGAAATCACTCCGATCGTGACTGGCCCGGCGACCCGCGCCTATACTGTCCAATACCAGCCTTGCGATGTCTGGGTTGGGTTACGGCTGCAACCTTGGATGGCGCGCTCGCTTTGGCAAAGCCAGATAGACATCGCTCAGGACCATGTCTCGCGCGGGTCTGGGGCGCAACGCCTTGTACCGCAGTTGGACAGGCTGCCAGAAACAAGCGATGCCAAGTCATTGCGGGCGATTCTTGCGGGTATTGAGAACGGGTTGGAACATGCGGGTCGCGGCGATTTGCTGGACAATGCGCTATCCTTGATCCGGGCCACAGCCGGGCAGATTGCGATCCACGCGCTTGCCGATCAGCTTGGCATGTCCGAGCGGCAGTTGAATCGGCGGTTCACGGGGCAAGTTGGGCTGGCCCCCAAGCTCTATGCCTCACTCATTCGCTTTCATCGCGCCTTGCGCTTGATCCGCGATCTGGGGCTTGGCGCCTGTGAGGCTGCCCATGATGCCGGTTACGCTGACCAAGCCCACTTGATCCGCAGCTTTCGCCGATTTGGCGGCTTCTCCCCGGCCAAAATCCCGACCCAGATAAGCCTGCCGGGGTTTTCCAAACTGCAATGATGTCCGATTTCTTCAATCTTGCCCCGCCGATTTGCGATACATTCGGGGTATGAAACTCGGATATACAATTATTTACGTTCAAGACGTTCCCGCAACCGTTGCCTTCTATGCTGCGGCGTTTGATTTGCCGCTGCGATTTATGCACGAGACCAAAACCTATGCCGAAATGGAGACCGGCCCGACCGCCTTGGCCTTTGCTCGCGAGGCGGATGTTGAGTTAAACGGCGTGGCGGTGTCGCCCAATCGCCCCGAAGCCTTGGCCGCAGCGTGGGAGATATGCTTGGTGACGGACAATGTCGCCGCAGCCTATGATCGGGCGGTATTGGCCGGGGCGGTGCCGGTTTCTGAACCTCAGGACAAGCCATGGGGGCAGACGGTCGCCTATCTCCGTGACCTGAATGGGTGCATTGTGGAATTGGCGTCAGAGGTGGTGAGGTGATGGAGGCAAATTCAGTTGCGGAGTTGGATTCCGCGGTTGTGGAGATGGTGCTTGAAATCTGCCCGGATGTGGCCTTTGTCCCCAAATATGGCGGCAAGCTTTTTGAGGCGGTGGCGGGTGACCCGAGCACGCAATTTGGTGGCCACTTCTTTTACAAAAACCATATGAGCATTGAGTTTACGCATGGGGCGGACCTGATGGATCCTGTGGGGATTTTGCAAGGGTCTGGCAAGCGCCGTCGACACCTGAAAATCCGGTCTCTGCAAGAGCTTCAAGCCCCCGCTATACGCGATATGATCGCGCAGTCCGCGGGCCAAGCTCTTGAGAATGCTTAACGAAGTAGCCTGAGCAAAGCTTGTGAGGGTTTGCCGGTAACAGGCAGCCCCCGAGCCTGTTCAAACCCACGAATGGCGGCTTCGGTCTTTTTGCCGATCACACCATCGGGGCGTCCCGCATCAAACCCGGCACGGCTCAATCCGCTTTGCAGGTCTTTGCGATCTTGCAAAACCAACCCGTATTTGTCAGGCCCGAAACGGGTTTTGAGCGGCCCGCCCCCGGCAAGACGGCCGGCCATATAGCCAACCCCAAGCGCGTAATTGTCGGACGGGTTGTAGCGCTTGATCATGTTGAAGTTGTGGAACACCAAAAACGCCGGTTTGTCGCGCCCCATCGGAGCAAGAATCGCCGCTGATCCGTGGTTTGGAAGGCTCCCACCCGCCGCTGCCTTGACGCCCAAGGCACGCCAACTGTCGACGCTGCGCTTGTTTTTGTGGCCAATTCCAGCGCTGAAACCCGCCGGGAGTGTGACCTCAAGCCCCCAGCTCTGCCCCTTGCGCCATCCGGCTTTTTGCAGAAAACGGGCGGTGGTGGCAAAGGCGTCAATCGGATTGTCACTCCAGATATCGCGCTTGCCATCGCCGTCAAAATCAACGGCGTGCGCCTGATAAGCATCTGGAATCAATTGTGTGTGGCCCATGGCCCCGGCCCAACTTCCGGTGAGCTGGCTCGGCTTGGCATCACCCGACTGGACAATGCGCAAGGCATTCATCAGGTTGCTTTCAAAGAAACGGCCGCGCCGCCCTTCCCATGCCAAAGTCGAGGTGGCCGAAATCACCGGAATCGTACCGCGCTTGGTGCCAAAATAGCTCTCAAGCCCCCAGATTGACGCCAAAACCTCCGAGGGAACACCATACCGCGCCTCGACCTGCGCCAAGGCCTTGCGTTGGCTGGCATAGGATTTGCGGCCAATGGCGACTTTTTCCTCGGGCGCGACAATGGCCAGATAATCTTCGAGCGAGCGTTTGAATTCGGTTTGGTTGCGGTCGCGATCAATCACACCGGGCAAATATCCCTGACCGCGAAACGCTGCAGCCAGCGTCGCCTTGGAAATTCCGCGCGATTGCGCCCGCCGTTTGAACGCCGCCACCCAGCTGTCATAGGACGCGTTGGGCTGTGGCAGGAAAGCCGGATCGACCTTGTTGGAACTGGCAATCTGCGCGGTGCCGCCACCGCCGCAACCCGCCAAAACAAGGGCCGAAACCCCCAAAGTGAATGTCCGCCGCGTGACCTGCATGACTTGCCCCATACCTCAAAATACCTGCGTTGAGGGCAGGGTAACACAGCTAGAGGCTGAGACGGAATCCGCAATCCTACCGATCCGGTCGGGAAGTGGCGGAAAGGCGCTTAGCCGTTGGCCGCGACGCGAATGATGTCGGCTACCGTGGGTTCGTGCTCTGTAGGAGATTGTTTTTGCTGCGAAATCCACTGATAGATGTCTTGGTCGTTTTCATCCAAGAGGGCTTCGTATGCGTCCAATTCAGCATCCGACAAATCAGCCAGACGTTCCGCTGTGTAGCGCATCAACAAGATGTCCATTTCCTTGGTGCCTCGGCGCATCGAGCGCATGTTCAGGCGGCGCAGGCGGGTGTCACGGGTTTCAGACATTGGGGTTTTGGTCCTTGAGCAGAATGCGCAGCTTTTTCTCGAGCAAACCCAAGCGATCAGCGCGGGATTTGAATTCGGCCCGAAGTGCGCGAATGTCGGTCAACACGGCGTTCACGTCTGGGGCGATGGTGTCGTCTTCGTCGGGGTCGGTCAGGCCTTCGCCTTCGCCGGTGATCAGCCAAACCATCGACACGTTCAGGATTCCTGCCATCATCGACAGGCGGTTTGCGCGCGGTTCTGACAGGTCTTCTTCCCAGTTTTGCAGGCTTTTGAGTTTGACGCCCAACCGTTTGGCCAAGGCGCCTTGGGTCATGCTTGCCGCCTCGCGCGCCGCCGCGAGTCGATCTCCGAAAGTGGCGGCCTCAGGCCCATACCAGTCAAAATCGTCGCTCATGGCTAAAAATTCTCCGCTTCGGACCGCTTGATCGGGACCCGGTCGCAAACTATGACAAGAACTGCATTTTTACAAACAGGTGACCTATGTCCTTTCTGTCGCAGACCCTTGACCGTGTGAAACCCTCTCCAACGGTGGCGGTGACGCAACTGGCGAATGAACTCAAGGCGGCGGGCCGGGACGTGATCGGCCTAGGCGCGGGCGAGCCTGATTTTGATACGCCTGATAATATCAAAGCGGCGGCAGTTGCGGCGATTGAGGCGGGTAAAACCAAATACACGGCACCCGACGGCATCATTGAGCTAAAAGAAGCGATCTGTGCCAAGTTCAAGCGCGAGAATGACTTGGACTACACGCCTAAGCAAATCAGCGTCTCAACCGGCGGCAAACAAGTGTTGTATAACGCCCTGATGGCGACATTGAATCCGGGCGATGAAGTGATCATTCCCGCGCCTTATTGGGTCAGCTATCCTGACATGGTGCGCCTGGGTGGTGGCGAGCCGGTGATTGTCGAAGGCGAGCGTCAGCTTGGTTACAAAATCACGCCCGAGGCCTTGGAGGCGGCGATCACGCCGAAAACCAAATGGCTCATCTTTAACTCGCCCTCCAACCCGACCGGCGCAGGCTATTCGCGCGACGAGCTTAAGGCGCTGACCGACGTGTTGATGCGCCACGAGCATGTCTGGGTGATGAGCGACGATATGTATGAACACCTTGCTTATGATGGGTTCGAATTCACCAGCCCGGCGCAGATCGAACCGCGTTTGTATGATCGGACATTGACCGTGAACGGCGTGTCCAAAGCCTATGCGATGACCGGTTGGCGTATTGGGTACGCGGGGGGGGCCGAGCATCTGATCGCAGCGATGCGCAAAATCCAAGGTCAATCGACCACAAACCCCAGCAGCATCAGCCAATGGGCGGCGGTTGAAGCATTGAATGGCCCACAGGATTTTCTGGCGGACCGCTCGGAGGCGTTTTTGCGTCGGCGCAATCTCGTGGTGGCCGGTTTGAACGCTTGCAAAGGGATCACCTGCGAAACACCTGAGGGCGCGTTTTATGTTTATCCGTCGATTGCGGAGTGCATTGGCACAACCTCTGCGGGTGGTGCGAAGATCGAGAACGACGAGGCGTTTTGTAAGGCTCTGCTGGAAGAGGAAGGCGTTGCGGTCGTATTTGGCGCAGCTTTTGGTCTATCACCCAACTTTAGGGTGAGTTACGCTACCTCTGATGAGGCCCTGACTGAGGCCTGCACGCGCATTGCCCGTTTCTGCGACGGGTTGAGTTAAGGAGCTGACATGACGGGCGAGCTTCCCGACTATTATTACCGGATCCGCGAAAATGGCGCGGCGGTGTTTCGGGTCGATACCGAAAACCGCCAACGCCGCATCGAGATGGAACAAATCGCGGTCGTCAATATGAACAAGGGCGAAATCAAGCCCCATGGCGATCGCGAATTGAGCCCCGAAGATAAGAAAGAAATCAGCCGCTGGGTGGCGGAACGCAAAGCCTTGCTGGCGATGCGCGACATCGACGATATTCACCGCGCGGTTGATTACATGAACATCACGACGCAATGGGCGCAATCCAAGGCAAGCCCGGAGCAACTGGATGAGGTGACAGATTCACTTTTGCTTGCGATGCATGATCTGCGCACCGTGTTGGTCCGCAAAAAAGCGGATCGTTTGATGAAAGGTTAAAGGGTGACGGGCCGGTTATGGCCTTGTTTTGTGTATGTTTGTTCGTTTTTGACACCGCAGTTGTTAGACAATATGGGGCCCCGAGAAGGGTTCTTTTGTGCGGCTTATGCGCTTAGGTCTCAACACGACCTTAACCAGTTGAGTTCGGATCAGCTCGAAGACTTCCTCAGTTGGGTTCGCACGAATTTGACCGTTCCAGACCGCTTCAACCGAACGTCCTCCAAGGGGGGGGGGAAGCGCCGCGACACCAAAGGGTTGAGCTGGTTCAAGCCGACGGCCAATGACGCGCTGGTCAAAGCCTATGAACTGATCGCGCTTCTTGAGCTGCATGGCTATGTCATCGACACGTTGCGGTCGGACAATGTCGGGTATGTGGTTTATGAGGATGACGCACAGGTCGTCGCTGAACCCTTTGCCAACACGCCCGTATAGCTCAGCCAACGGTTGCTGGGAAAGGCTAGGGCTTTCTCCCCATGACGCGTTGGGCCTTGGCGTTTAACTTGGTGCTAAATGTCATGGGAGGGAAGAGATGCTAAATCGTCCAACTTTGCCAGCAGAGGCGCGTCAGAGCTTGTTTCCCCTGTCGCCAGATGCGTTGCGAACCCTGCTTGAGCGCTACGGCTCCTAGCCTTTGCGCGCAGCACCCTGGCACTGGCGGTGATGCCATTACAGGTCCGTACCATTAAAAAATGGGCGGTCCTGATTTTTGTTGGAAGCAAGCGAACTAGGTGATCAAAACAGCTGCTTGATCGTGGTAAAAAGCCTTTGGCATTTAACTGTTGCATTGCTTGAAAGCAAATGTTCCCTTAATGTTCTTGGGGCGTGTTGGGTACAGGGAGCCATCCAGTGATCAAAGGAAGTTGTTGTTGCGGTGCGGTGAAGTTTGAACTTTCTCGAGAGCCACCAATGATGGGCACGTGCCATTGTTCGCGTTGTCGCAAAGTCGGGGCGAGTGCGATTGTCTTTGTGAAAAAGGAGCATCTGACTTGGGTGCAAGGCAGGGACAATGTCGCGCTTTTTGAACCGGTTGCACCCTATAAGTATGGTCGCTGTTTTTGTAAAGTCTGCGGCACGTCCCTTGGCGAAATCCTGTCGGACATGGACAGTTTTCCGATAGCGGCCAATGCGATTGATAGTGATCTGACGGTTCGCAATTCGCTGCATGAATTTGTGTCGGAAAAACCGTCTTGGTATGAGATTTGTGATGATGCCGAACAGTCAAAGGGCGATCCCGACCCTGTTGGATAGCGACGGGGGCAGTGGGCGGTGATCAGTTGTGTTGCAATCTGATACGGGCCTGTGCGCGCAATTCTTGGACTGTTGCTGAGTTGCTGTCTTCCCAGCTTTTGAAGCTGCGATAGCCCAGACGGTTTTGGGCGGCGCGTTCCGGGCTGCCCAATGGGGCAGGGGCCTCTTGAACAAATTCCTGCTTTAGTTGCTCATAGTTGGCCATACAGTTTTGGACTTCTTCACGGGTCAGCCCGCGCGTGGCGGCGGCTTGGTCACAAAGGTAATACAGGCTGAGCAGGGTCATCATATGGGTCATATCAGGCTCCGGTCTGGATCAGAGCAGGGTTGCAAAAATCTCCTTTTTTCTGGTTAACGGGGCGTTCTCACTCCCGTTAACCCTGTCTCTGAACCGGTCGCGATGTGTCTTACCCAAGTATGCCGGGCCAGTTCTTCTCACCCTTGGCGATATTGCCGGGAACGTCTTTTAGCCAAAGCTCCCGCGCCCGTAAATTGGCGTTCAGGTACAGCTTGCCCTCATAAATCGTCCAAGCCTCGGGCATTGTCGGCGCGACATAGCCCAGCGACGCCGCATAGGCGCAATATCCACCAAATTGCGGGGCATAGGCGGTCGGATTCGCTTGGAATGTCGCCGCATTGGCCGCTGTGGCAAAGCGCCACTGCGCGCCTTTCCAATCAACCGTATGGTCGGCCGCGCCCGCAACCGGGCCGTTGTTGTCAAAATATGCAACGGCGTCTGACCCGTCGATGGCCACGCCGCCTTCGGCATATATGTCGGGTTCCTTGGCCACGGCGGCCCGCGCTGTCAGAATAAGAGCGGGCGCAGCGAGGCTTAGGCCAAGAAGGGAACGGCGTGTGAGATGGGTCATTGGAAGGCTCCTGTTGCGTGGCGTTGTGCCTAAGATGCGGGACAAACGTGGATCGCAAAAGCCCCGCTCAAGCGGCTGTGATGGCCCGTGTGAATTTGGTCCAAATTCCTGGGCAAATGTTTCAATGCATCAAAATAGGATAGGGATTCGCGCCTAGGGCGCATTGCGGACGTTGGTTTCCCTTGGGACGTCAATGGCGCGACCCAAGACGCGACCCAGGGCATATTTTGCGGTCTTTCATCAAATCAAATCAATTATTCCCGGCTTTCCCTCTGTTTTCAGGGGTTTTTCGCATGAATAAATTGACTATTGCGGTTGTATTGGTAGCTTGGACAAAACACTGAATTAACCAGTCTTAAATGGGGGATATCATGCGTATAGCACGTATTTTTGTGGCGGCAGCCGCGATGGCCGTATCTGGCTCGGCCGCAATGGCTTGGGGCGACATGTATATGGGGGATGGCACGAATAACCCAAATTCCAACGCTTTGGTGCATTCCTATAACGCGCCTAACTATTGCCCCGCGGGTCTTCAGCCGGTGATGGCGGGTGGCGTGATCTGCTGTGGCACACCCAATGCTGGTGCTTACGTCGATCGCCCCGGCAAGGTTCACCGCGCGGCCGCGCCCAAACGCAAATCCACACCAGCGGCCTATGCGCCGGTTGGTGAAAAGGGCGTTGTTTACCGCTAAGACGCTTCGCTCTTGGCTTTTGCTGTCAGGCCGCGTATATGCGCGGCCTGATCGCGTTTCATCTCATCACATTCACGGGGCCAAGCCATGCAAGGCAGTGCAAATCTCAACATCATGATCAAAGCCGCGCGCAAAGCCGGCCGTTCCTTGGTCAAGGATTTCCGTGAGGTTGAGAACCTCCAAGTTTCGATGAAGGGGGCCGGGGATTTTGTGAGCCGGGCTGACATCGCGGCTGAAAACATCCTCAAAGAAGAATTGTTGGGCGCGCGTCCGACCTATGGTTGGCTCGGCGAAGAATCCGAAGAGATCGCGGGCCAAGACCCGACCCGCCGCTGGATCGTTGATCCGCTTGATGGCACCACCAATTTCCTGCACGGCTTGCCACATTGGGCCGTCTCCATTGCGCTTGAACACAAAGGTCAGATCGTTTCGGCTGTGGTTTTTGATCCGGCCAAAGATGAGATGTTTTTTGCCGAAAAAGGTGCGGGTGCTTGGTTGAACAACTCCAACCGTATCCGGGTGTCAGGCCGCAATCGCATGATCGAAGGCGTGTTTGCCACCGGCATTCCGTTTGCTGCGAAACGCACTTTGCCTGCGACCCTCCAAGATTTGGCCCGTTTGATGCCAGAATGTGCGGGCGTGCGCCGCTTTGGGTCGGCTGCGCTGGATTTGGCCTATGTGGCTGCAGGGCGCTATGACGGTTATTGGGAGCGTGAGCTGAACCTGTGGGACATTGCAGGCGGCTATTTGATCGCCCAAGAGGCTGGCGCGCTGATCGAAGGTATCCGCAAGGATCAAGATCCCTTGGCCACGGGCAATCTGATCTGCGCCAACAACGATATCTTCTCAAACTTTGCGAAAATCATTCGCGTTCCCAGCTAAGCCAACTTAGCGGGGCAGGTAGTGGTTGCGTCGCACAGTCAATTCTAAGAACAGCCCGATGACCGGGCTGTTTTGCCGGGCGGGACCGATGCAAGGTGAGCATTGGCAAGATCAATAGATCGCCCGCCGTGCCCGTTTCGATCTCTGTTTCGTATTGAAGCGCCGTCTTTTCAGCATCGCTTGCGGCGACACAACCGGACATATGGCTGCCTTTGGCATACTCCATACCGCCATTGTCGGGCCCGACATCGTCCAGAAAAAGCCGTGTGAACAGCATGGATCGCAGGATCGTCTCAGGCGGTTCGCAATGCCAAATACCTGACTTCTGTGACCAATTTTCATATCCGGGAAGGTCGTGTTTGTCAGAGACCGCAATCACGCGATCTTGGTGCCATGGCGTTACCCAGTTGTGCCTGTCGGTTTTGTCGAACCCCACAACACGTGTCACGTCGGCTTTGGGGCATATCCTGCGCAGGTTTTGTAGCAGCGCGCTTTGGGCCAAACTCTGGGCCAACTCTGACCTCGGACCAAAGCGTTGACCGGGCCGACCTGACCTTTCGGCCAAATCTTTCAAAGGGGCAATTTCCGTCTTGTGCAAGGCCTGTCGCACCCAGATTGGGTGCTCAACAACCGGTTTGACTGGTGTCATCGCTCAAAAAGAACGGGAAACCAATCCTCACGCAGGCGCTGGCCGGGTTGCATATCATGGCCGGGAAAGGGCGGTGATGTTTTGCCGGGGCGTTCCACATAGCGCGCATCATCCCCGACAAGCCGAAGCGAAAAGGCGCGGCGGCGATTGCCGGTGCTATTGCCACGGGCACCATGCAAAATACCATAGTTAAAGGCCACCGCATCGCCGGGTTCCATGGGCCATTCGGTGATCTCCATCCCTTCGGCATCTGGGTCAGGAACGGGCATGTAAGTGTCTTGATCGGGATAAAAGTTCGTTTCCGACAACCAGCGGGTGGGCAAAACCGGCTTGTCCCAGAGATGAGATCCCGCGACACAGCGCAAGGAGGCCTCTGTCACCGGGTCCAGGGGGGCCCAAAAACTGACGGTTTGCAGACCTGACACAAAGTAATATGGCCCGTCTTGATGCCACGGAGTCGGCTTGGATGTGCCCGGCTCTTTGACCAAGACATGGTCGTGAAACAGCTGAACACGTTGCGAGGCCATCAGGTCGGCGGCCACTTCGGCGGCAGGGCCGGTGTGGATCACCTCTTTGAATTCGGGGATGCGCTGCCAGTTGCAATAGTCGTCGAAAAACCGCCCCGCTTCGCCATCCTTTAGGTTTTCGGCGGCATAGGGGCCGGGGTGCGCCATATTGCGATCGACACCGGCGCGCAGCGTCTCGACCTGATCAGCCCACAGGCCTTTTATCAAGGTGACGCCGTCGCGTTGAAACTGGTCGATTTGGGATTGGGTGACAAGCGGGTGCATGGGGCCTCATGTACGATCTGAAGGGTGGTTGACGCCGTCAACCCAAGGGACCGGCTCGATCTCTGTGGGCTCGGTGCCAGCAATCGCATACAGGTTAACGCCAAATTCATTCGGGTTGGAACGGCGCTGGTGGTACATGTAAATCCCGCATACCGAACAGAAATAATGTTTGGCGGTATGGGTGTTAAAACTGTAGAGCGTCAGTTTCTCGGCCCCCTTGATCACCTCGATACCACCCAAAGGCGCAGAAACTGCCGGGGCTCCGCGACGGCGGCAGAACGAACAATCACAACGGCGCGCGGTGTTCAGACCATCGGTTAAGGTAACGCGTAGCTCGACCGCTCCGCAGTGACATGTGGCTGTGACTGGCTTGCTCATTTTCGTTTGATCCTTGGAACTCGGGAAAAGGAATATTGCGCGTCTGGATGCGGCGGATGGCCATGATGAACCCGCCAGATTTTGGTGCCGCCGAGGCGTAAAAACGTCGGAACCGTCAGGATCAACCCGGCGACGAACCCGCCCGCATGCGCCCAATAGGCAACCCCTCCGGTGGTAGGATCCGAACCGATGCCACCAATCAGTTGCATGCCAAACCAGAGCGCCAACATGATCCAGGCAGGGACTGGAAAGACCTTGAAAAAGATGATCAGGATCAAGAGGATGTCAATCCGAGCCTTGGGGTAAAGAAGCAAATACCCGCCCATGATCCCGGCAATAGCACCCGACGCCCCAACGGTTGGAACGTTGGAATAGGGGGCTGATAGGTAATGGATGAGACCGGCGGCAATCCCGGCGGCCAAATAGAAGGCGAGAAAGCCGATATGGCCCATCTCATCCTCAAGGTTGTCGCCGAATATGAACAAAAACAGCATGTTGCCTGCAAGGTGGGCCAGGCCACCGTGCAAAAACATGGATGTGACAAGGCCCGTGAAACCGTCGCCTTCTGACAGGAACAGCGGGACCAGTGCGTAGTCGGCGTAAAACTGCAGCAACTCGCGCGGGGAGGCCGACAAATGCCAGGTCGAGGCAAAGATCACCACATTCAGGATGATCAAGGCGTAGGTCACATAGGGGGTTCGGCCAGACGGATTGTGGTCACGGATAGGAAACATAGCCCGAGAGTGACAGGCTTTGCGCGGGCGTCAAGCGTGAACCAACGGGCGATGTGAAATGCACCGCCCGTTGGATTTGGATCATGCGTTGCCAGCCAGCAAAGCGGCATTGCCACCGGCAGCAGTCGTGTCGATGCAGACATGCCGTTCGGCCCGAACATGCGCGGTATCGGGCGTGTCGGTGATCAGCGGCGTGATGGCACCGCTGCGCGCGGCGAGGGCCCCGCGATAGGCGCGGCCTGCCTCTTCATCACCCCACCAAAGCGCGCCTGAAAAGCCGCTCAACTCGCTCAGGGCCTCAGCGGGAACGCTGCCATGTGCCTCAATCGCCAGTCCGCCAAGGCCACGAACGGCCTGTGCCTGACTGGCCGCCGCCTGTGCGCCGGGGCCAAGGCACAGCACCGGTGGACGTGCGTCATGGCTATGTTGGTTGGCCTCTCCGGTCGGGCCGGGAAGCTCTTGCAGCTTGGGCTCTGGGGTTGTCATGCGTGACGCATCTAGCGCGGATTGAAGGCGCGTGGCGCTGTCATGACTGGCCCAATCGGTGCCCGCCATGGGGGCTGTTTTCTGGCTGAAACGCCCGACATAAAACGGCCCGCCTGCTTTGGGGCCTGTTCCAGAAAGCCCTTCTCCTCCAAAGGGTTGGCTCCCAACAATCGCGCCAATCTGGTTGCGGTTGACATAGATGTTCCCGGCGTGCACTCGTTCGGTCACATGTTGAACCCGATCATCAATCCGGGTCATCAGACCAAATGTCAGCCCGTACCCGGTGGCATTGATCGCGTCGATCACCGCATCAATTCCATCCGCCTTGAAGGTCGCGACATGCAAAACCGGCCCAAAAATTTCCCGTTCCAGATCGGCGATGCTGTTCACGCGGATCAAAGTGGGGGGCACGTAAAACCCGGTCTGTGGCACGGCACAGCGCTTGATCTCACGACCCTCGCGCCGGGCCGTATCGATATGGGTCATGATGCCAGCACGCGCCTCTTGATCGATCACTGGGCCAAGGTCGGACCGCAGCTCCCACGGTGTGGCTGGGACAAGAGCGTCCATCGCTCCGGTGAGCATCTCAAGGAAATCCTCGGCGATGTCTTCCTGGACATACAAGCAGCGCAGCGCCGAGCACCGTTGACCCGCCGATTGAAAGGCGGATTCGACAATGGCTTGAACCGCCTGTTCCGGTAGCGCCGTGCTGTCGACGATCATGGCATTCAGCCCGCCGGTTTCGGCAATCAACGGTGTGCCCGGAGCCAGATGTCTGGCCACCGATTTATGGATGATCTGCGCCGTGTCGGTTGAGCCGGTAAAGGCCACTCCGGCGACTTGGGGCTGGCTGGTCAAAGCGGCCCCCACATCTCCGGCACCGGGCAAAAGCTGAAGCGCGGTGGTTGGCACTCCGGCTTCGTGCAGCAATTGAACCGCGCGATAGGCGATCAATCCGGTCTGTTCTGCCGGCTTGGCCAAAACGGCGTTACCGGCTGCCAATGCCGCCGAAATCTGACCGGTGAAAATCGCCAAGGGGAAGTTCCACGGTGAAATGCAGGCAAAGGTGCCGCGCGCAGGTGGGCCATCGGCGCGAACGGCGTAGTAGCGCAAGAAATCAACGGCTTCGCGCAGTTCTGCGACCACGTCGAGCATGGTTTTACCCGCCTCGCGGTGTAACAGCGCAAACAATTCGCCATAGTTTTGCTCATAGAGATCGGCCGCGCGGTTCAAGATCGCGGCGCGTTCTTGCGGCGCGGCCTTCCATGGTGCTGCCGCCTGTGCGGCAATGGCCACGGTCTCAGGCGTCGCCCAAGTGATTTCGCCAACGCTTTCCGCCGGATTGGCCGGGTTCAACACGGGGTTGACCGCGCCTGTCGGCGCAGATTGGGCCACAAGCGGTGCCCCATGCCATTGCGCAGCATGAAACGGTTGCCGTGCGTCTTCGATCTTTTCAAGCGTCGGGCGGTGGCGCAGATCAAAGCCCTTGGAATTGGCGCGCTCAGGCTGGAACAGATCCGGGCCAGTGGTGATTGCAGCGCCTGCCTCGGCATCAAACGGATCGGCAGCGACCAGCTCGGGCGCGACGTCTTCGTCAACAATTTGGTTCACAAAGGATGAGTTCGCGCCGTTTTCCAACAAGCGCCGGACCAAATAGGCCAGCAAATCGCGATGCGCGCCAACCGGCGCATAGATCCGACAACGGGTCTTGTTTTGTGCTTTGACCAAATCGTGCAGCGTTTCGCCCATGCCATGCAGGCGCTGGAACTCAAACGCCTGACCGGGCTGTGCCATTTGCAAGATCGCCGAAACGGTATGGGCGTTATGTGTGGCGAATTGCGGATATATCCGGTCGGTCATGTTCAGCAACTTGCGGGCATTGGCAATATACGAGATGTCGGTGTTTGTTTTCGTTGTGAAAACTGGAAACCCCTCCAGACCACCAACCTGCGCCAGCTTGATTTCGCTGTCCCAATAGGCCCCTTTGACCAGCCGGACCATAATCCGGCGATCATGCTGTTCAGCCAACGCATGCAGGTAGTCAATGACCGCGCTGGCGCGTGGCCCATAGGCCTGCACCACGACGCCAAATCCATCCCAACCGGCCAGGGACGGATCGCTCAGCACCGCTTCGATCACATCCAGCGAGATCGACAAGCGGTCCGCTTCTTCGGCATCAATGTTCAAGCCGATCCCTGCCGAACGCGCCAATCCGGCAAGCGAGCGCAGACGCGGCACGAGGTTTTGCATGACTGCGTCGCGGTGCATGTCGTCATAGCGCGCAAAAAGGGCCGACAATTTGACAGAGATGCCGGGGTTTTCGCGAATGTCATCGCTCTTGGCCCCGTCGGCAATGGCTGAAATCGCGCGGGAATAAGACAAGTGATAGCGCCGTGCATCGGCCTCTGTTCGTGCCGCTTCACCCAGCATATCATAGCTATAGGTATAGCCCTGATCTTCCATCCCAGTGCCGCGTTTCATCGCCGATTGGATGGTTTCGCCCAAAACAAACTGAGCGCCCATTTCTTTCATCGCGCGGGCAACCGCAGTGCGGATGACTGGCTCGCCCAAACGCTTGATTGCGCCGCGCAGATGGCCAACAGGGCCGGGGGCGTCGTCGTTCAACACCTTCCCCGTGAGCATCAAGGCCCAGGTGGACGCATTCACCAAGGGCGAGGTCGACGCACCCATATGTTTGCCCCAATTTGACGGAGCGATTTTGTCTTCGATCAGCGCGTCGATTGTTGTGGCATCAGGAACGCGCAACAGCGCCTCGGCCAGACACATCAACGCAATGCCCTCGTCGGTGGACAGACCATATTCCGCAAGGAAAACTTCCATCATTCCGGGTTTGGACGATGAGCGGATGTCACGCACCAACTGCGCCGCCTTGGCGCTAATCGCTTTGCGGTCTTCCGCGCTCAGATCGGCCTGATCACGCAAATGCGCCATCATCTCGGATTCGGTTGCATATGTCAGGTCATCAACGCGGCTACGCAGTTTGGATATGGGCATTGAATCCTCCGGGTTGGTCCTTGATCCATCAAGGGCTTCTATATTTCCCGTATATCCTATTTATTTTCGGTGAAAGGACTGTTATGGAGCGATATCGAAGGCGATTGGACCTAAATTATGCAAAGGTACAGTTCAAATGGATCATATAGACCTCGATCGCTTTGATCGCGCGATTCTGACCACTCTGGCCGAGGAAGGGCGCATTTCGATTGCCGACCTTGCGCGGCGGATTGGGTTGTCAAAATCACCCACCCAAGCGCGCCTGCGCCGTCTTGAGCGCGACGGAGCCATTCGCGGGTATCGCGCCATTCTCGATCCGATCCAGCTCGGCCTTGACCACGTGGCCTTTGTTGAGGTCAAAATGACCTCGACGTCTGAGGCTGCGTTGGCCAAGTTCAACCAAGCCGCTGCCGCTGTGCCGGAAATCGAACAAGTGCATCTGATTGCTGGCAATTTCGACTATCTTCTTAAGGTACGCACGGCTGATATGCGCTCGTATCGCCGGGTGTTGGCCGAGAAAATTTCGACCCTGCCGGGGATGTCGGCGACCTCAACCTATGTGGCAATGGAAGCGGTCAAGGAAGACGGTCTCGCAGAAGTGACTTGAAAATAGCCGTCATCGCGTCACCATAGACCCATGAAACGCGCTAGATTACTTTCGACGTGCGCGGCGCTTTTTAGGGCTGGCACGACTTGGACTATGGCTTTGACGATGGCCGGGACGATGGTTGGGGCATTGACCTGGGCAGGGCCCGCTTTGGCGGATGGCTGCCCAACTGCGCCCGATCACTCCGAACCGCTTCAGGGGTTGTATGATCAGCTCCTTGAGGTCGACGGTGAAATGCAGGCTCGCCTTGTCTCAAATCAGATGTGGCAATATTGGGCGGACGCCCCGGACGAAGCCAGCCAAGAGATTCTGGATGAGGGGATGAAAGCCCGCGCAGCATGGGATTTTCTGCGCGCAATTGATCGGTTTGATGCCTTGATTGGCTACTGCCCGTTTTACGCCGAAGGGTATAATCAGCGGGGATTTGTGAATTACCTGCGCCAAGATTATGAAGCAACTTTGCCGGATCTTGAGCGCGCGCTTGACATAAATCCCAAGCATCTTGGGGCTTTGTCGGGCAGGGCGCTGACATTGTTGGCCTTGGGGCGCGAGGTTGAGGGGCAAAAGGCCCTGCGCGATGCGCTTGAGCTGAACCCATGGCTGACAGAACGATACTTGCTCAAACCGCTGCCGGGACAAGAACTTTAACCTTTCTGGGTCTTTACACCGACGACGGCCAAGCTATTGTCGCGCGCACTGGCCCGCGTGGTGGAATGGTAGACACAGGAGACTTAAAATCCTTGAGTCTGTGCGGTAAAACGCATACGAAACAAGGCGTTGCGAAGAGAAGTCCGTTTCTAGGCCCGATATAGGCCCGGAATTGAAAATTGAAGAACAACGCCAGATGCGGGCGTGATGGAATGGTAGACATACCAGACTTAAAATCTGTTGGGCGTATGCCCGTGTGGGTTCGAGTCCCACCGCCCGCACCAAATTTCCCTATAGTTATCAATTTGTTGTGAGGTTTACTCAGCGGCTAATTCGGAGATTTTCTGACGCACCTCATCGCTGAGATACTCGTCGCTAATATTGCTTAGGTAGCTAAGGGCATGCTCGTCATTAGCCTCATACTCCAAACCCCGTTTAAAGAATGTAAGCCGACCTTGAGATTCGTCGATAATCTGACCCCACGTTTTGGCCCAAACTCGGATTTTGGGCTCGTCAAGCTCAAGTACCAGACCTCTGGGTTTCCCGGTCTGTTTTGCCTCCAACTCCGCATCACGTGTGAAGCTGTTTGATACCGCAAGAAAATCCCATTCCACTGAGGAGTTTTTGAACCGGTCATCCAACGCTACCGCTTTTGCGTATTTTTTAATCTGGTTGACGACGTCTTCATTTATCGGCTGCGAAGGCCGCTTGAGCTCTATGACTAGGTGCTTCCGTTCGTCATCGGTAGAAGTTGGAAGTCGTTGCGATAGCATGAGGTCTACAATCCTAGTTTTACCGTCAGCGTCGAGAACAGGTTCGTCTGGTGCAAGTTCTTCGCGGTCAGGGCCTAAGAGTTTCAAATGCGATCTAAGGACTGACGATAAGTCTTCATCATCATTGGTTAGATTGAATTGTTCACCAAATAGCCAAGTGTGTTCGGCAATGACTCGATGTAGCTGGGATCGTTCGAGAAGTTGCCGTTTTGAAGCTGCATCAAAAATGAGGATTTGGAGAGCTTTCAGAAAGTCCAAGCGGTCTGACACCGATCGTGCGGCATTAATGACTGCCGTTAGGGTTGTTCGCTTGAGTAGATTTGCCAAGTCCTCCTGTTTGTCTTTTGGGAGGTCTATGACATGATTTAGTAAGTCAGGAAGTGCGCTTGGGCCAGCTTCAACGGCTGCTTTTACCAGTTGGAGGATCAGCTTTTGCGATTTAGGCGGAGTTTTCTCAAAATCACTGCTGTAATCGGCCAAATTCAAAGCAACAACGTCAAACACCTGTCTCTCGTTGCGTTCAATGGGGCTTTCGGTGTCTCCCTCGTAGGGGTAGATTTCAGCCTTTTTCCATTCTTCGATTTTTGACCTTGATCGTACGGACTCTTTTTCCCTGAAATGCTCACGAAGTTTGACCTTTGTTTCTTCCAGCAGTTGGTTCGCCACTACGTCTAGTTCGACCAACCCTTCAGTATTGTCATCAACTAAAGTTTGGAAATATTCGGATGTCAGATACGCCGTGAACCAAAATCCTCTTGCTTGAATACCTGCTGGCATTTCATGGAGGCTAAAACGACCTGGTAAGCAAAGCATAAGCTTTCGATCTATTCGCTTGTTCCACTCGACGATTTCTAGTTTTGCCTCGATCACGGCGCCGTTTTCAGAGGTGATCTGAATTTCTTTTTCTTCGACTCCCCTGATAGCTTCGCGGGCATCGATTTTGTGACCGTCATATTCGATCTCAAATGAAGGGTCTTCGAATAGCTGAAGCGCAAAGATGTCTGTTATTTTAACAGTCGCGCCGTGGCTGGCGCGAATTTCGAAATCCTTTTGGATATCGGTGATCTCGACAATGCAGCCTTTCCGAGTTGCAGGTGATATCTCCGACATAGGGAAATGTTTTGGGTCAGATATGTTTCCATGAATGGAGAAGTGATGATTTTTGAAATCTGAAAGCCAGGTAACTTCTTTGCCCAGAGAAAAGGCCTTGAAGCGACCTTGGCCTTTTTCACCATGCACGAAACGGCCGCCGTCGGTTTTACGCTTACGTTTTTTCCAAGAAGCACCCAATCCACCGAACATTGCCTCAGCCTGTTCTGGGTCAATTCCAGTTCCATTGTCCGAAATACTAATAGTCTCGATGCTGGTTAAAACACCGTCTTCGAACGTTACGTTTACTTTCGTTGCGTCTGCATCATAGGCGTTCCAGATTAGCTCAGACAACGCACGTATTGGGCTGGTTTTTGAAATTCGCTCAATGTGGTCGGGCTGTACTTGAACCTCAATATCTGGCATGTTTTTTTCTTCTCGTAACGGAATGGATTCAACAAAATACTTGGCCCAGCTTGCCCCTAAAAGTTGTGTGCTGCAATATCAAAGCCCATCCAACCCTAAGTCGATTAAGGTTTTCGCGGGCTCTTTTTCCAAGATTCGGCAGAGCTTTACGAACTCAATCACATCTAGTCGGCGCTCATAGCCTTCCACCTTTGCGACGAACGACTGTGGGCGGCCCAACGCATCTGCAACCTGTTGTTGTGTCAGGCCTGCTTCTAGGCGAGCGGCTTTCAAAGCGTCGATGAGCTTCCTGTACTCTTCATTATAGATGCTCTTTGACAATCACACATTCCATTGACCAGTTGTGTGATGAGCGGTAATTCGATTTTGGGATTATCCCAAAAAAGGATGTTAAACATGAATTTTCAGGAAAAATTGACGACAACCCAGCGCGGGAAAATTGCTGAGTTGCACGTGGCAACGGCCCTTATGGCTCAGTCCGCAGGTAGACTTTCACCGTTTGAGCCACTGTCGGATGACCATGGGGTTGATTTGGTGGTGTTGGACAAGGTGACGGGCGCAGCGCTGCCAGTCCAGGTGAAATCCTGGTTCCTACAGGTGGACAAACAGGTGAGGACCGTTCAGTTTGATGTTCAGAAGACCACTCATTCAGAAGGCCAGGTTGGTGCTGTTGTCTGCGTTGTGATTGATCCTGAGACTTTGGCAATTGTGGTCAGTTGGGTAATCCCGTTGCGGGATATCTCCGATGTTGCGACGAATAGGCCAAATAAGTTCGCGCTCGCGCCAAGCAGGCTGGAGGGCTCAAACGACAAGTATACCCGCTATCGCAATCATACGCTTGCAGGAATGGGGGAGAGCGTGATGGAACTGCTAAAGGCTATTTCTTAGCCTTGACCGCTTTTCGGCGACTGGGAATATCTTGCCCCTTGCGTCGTAACATACTGGCGATTGAGGCCACAGACCGGGTTGTGGTTTTGGCTTCGGGGAAATCTGATTTTACCAGAGCAACAATCTCGGCATAGCTGAGCGCTGTATCGTTTAAGAGTTCGGCTACGAGCGTGCCAACCGTCTGTTTCGGCTGTGTGTCGGTGCTTTCGGTAGATGCTGCCTTGGCGTTATCGGTTGCCTTGTCACCGTGTGTTTTAGAAGCTGTCATATCCTGTGTCCTTTTTGGAGTTCATGCGAAAATGGCGTCAATCTGTGGTTGGCTGATGCCACTGGTGACCTCGACGGTGAAATGCGCGCCAGCATGGAAGATATTGCCGCTGTCGAATTGATCGAACGCCACAGCCCCCAAAACGAAGCCGTCAAAACCATCTGCCTCTAGTTCCAGACGTGCAGTCTTCAGGGCTGCATCGAGGTCCTTTGCACAAAGCTCAAAGGCCTCATTCTTGCTGTTGGCCTCGTCCCAATAGTCGCCCGGGAAAAGGCTGGTTGGATAGATTGCGGTCATGGTCCGTCTCCTCATTTGCAAGACTAGAATGTCGCGCTGCGGGCAGTTCGCGAATGGGGAAATCTTGTTTGAATCACGACGAATGGCTTCGGGGTTGAAGTAAATTGTGGGCGGCGAGGTCTGAGGTGGCCCCGTCATGTTAGAAGTGCGAGGTTCTATTTCCTGACGCCAGATCGAGGGATATAGGATTGGTAATCACCTGATCTAAGTGGGAAAATGGTTTGGAAACAATACGTTGGCCTTGCCGATGGGGCTTCAGGCCCAAAATGGGCCCATTTCCGTTGTAGATTTCAGGAGATTTGGATTGTGGATGGCCTATCAGCCATCCTCCAGTTTTTTGTGGGCTTCAGCCACATCCATCGATGTGATGCCACCGCGTTCCAGTTCCTGTGCATCATCTCGGGCCTGTATGAGTGCTTTGCCAATGTCTGTTTCAAGTGCCCGACTATAGGCTTTCTCGAAGGTCTCGCCGTCCTGCTGAACAGACTTTGCCAGCGTGTCGAGTTCGGCTTCTGCTGTTTCTCGGTTTTTGGCTGCTGCTTTCTTAACGTCGTTTGGGATAGTCATGGTCTTCTCCATATTTGCGGCCGCACGAGCGGTTTCCACTTGTTGTTCAAGCTGCTTAACCTCTTGGGCCAATTCAGCAACTTCCTGGGCTTCGACTTCATCACGGGCCAACCGCATCAGAGCGTCTTCCAAGTCTTTCTTGCGCTGCTCTAGTTTGGCCAATTCGTCAGCATGGCGTTGTCCTTCGGCGCTCATAGGTTTGCCTCCATTTGATCCAGTTCAGCTTTGGCCTCACGGGACATGTTTGGTTGGGGGGACGATGCTTTTATGCGGAGCAATTCAACCCGCAGGCTTTCAACCACACGCCCTTCGGCATCCGCCAAAGTTGAAGCATGACGTTCACGGATCGGGGTATCTATGCCCATAGACCGAGCAAAGCTAACACCGCCTGCCGCAATAAGTGCTTTGATCAATGGCTCAGCAGAGCGGTTGTTGGTCAGGGCGCGTTCAACAGCCGTCAAGTCGCCGCCCGCACCTGATACTTGGCCGACATCTTTACGCAGGGCTTCAGCATAAGCGTTCCAGTTGGAGGCCAAAGCAATGAGTGCCTCATCAACGGATGCCGCCAGTTTGGTGCGTTTGGATGTGGCGTCGAGTGCCGCTTCGGCGCGGCGACGCCGGTTGTTTCGTTCTGTTCTTTCAGCAATGCTGCGCGTTTGATCTTCCAACTCGGCGATTGCATCATCTACGATGGAAATCCGTTCTGCCAGAGCTGTGGCTGTTCCTGCGGGTTTCTGGCCGGCAATCAAGGCGTCGCGGGCCTCGATGCGGGCGTTTTCAAGTTCGCCCATCAAGCGTTCTCGTTCAACCTGAAGCTCTGACAGCCGGGTTCCAATGTCATTCTTGTCTTTCATCAACATATCCTCGGTTTAGTCGGGGGACGGATGGCTGTGGGCGAAACCGCCGAAGCGCCACAGCCATCCGTTTGTCGAGATTAGAAAAGGAGATAAACAACCTCGGCATGACAGCAGATTGTCGCGTCGGTGAGTTGTGGGGGACCAGCGTTTGACATTCAGGCGCGAAATGCTGGCTTAGTTACGTCCCATGAGGTCCAGTTCCATCTGACGGATGAGATCAACAGGGGCGCCATTCGTTGTCAGGAATTGGCCTGGGTTGTCCTGAATGTCAGAACGATAGGATCGCCAAACCCTCGCGTTGGGGCAATCCAAACCCAGATCAAGGAAAGCCTGCATTGCTGGCATCACCCATCCCCGAGGGAATTTGGTTGAACCGTGACAATACCACATTGAGACCAGCAGCCTGACCGCATTCGCCCGCATGGTAAGACCTGCCTTTGGGGTATATTCACCCAGAGCTTCAGAAACCAATGCCTCTGCTTTGGCTTGAGTATCCTTGTAACGAATGGCAGGGAGCGGGGGCTGTGGGCGCGGTGACAATGCAGCCATTTCGGAACCTCTCGCCTTTGCAACATACGCAAGAACTATGCCGTGCTGACGCTATTGCGTAAGCCAGAAAGCCGATTGGGCCTGTGTTCGGGCCCAGAGCTGAGCGCATCCCAAGAAGTTGATTAGGAAGGGTTATTTCAGTTCAATGAGAGCCATTGGATTAGCAATCACTCATACCAGGGCGTTTGACGGATATGGTTGAGCAATTTTGCTCGCATGTCTTCGCCAAGGTCATTTCTGGCTTCGATTGCCACAATGGCCTCATCGCGTGTTTGTGTATCCCGCCAAGGCACTGGTTCTGCCTTGGATTGCATTTCTTCCAGCAAGCCAGTGTCAGGTGCATTGATGTGGCCCAGCGTTACTCGACAGGTAATCGCTCCACCTTCAAAGGGAAGCGTCGCCACACCACTTGGCAGGACATAGCAGGTTTGGACTTCGGGCCAATCAGACATTTATTGTGTCCTCGTCAATTTCGGATACGAGTTCAGCATCAACCACGTCGGCCGTCATCGAAGGCCTGACAAGCTTTGGCATCGGCTTAGGTGCAGTATGAACATGCGTATCGTTTTGCACCGTGATTGATGTTGTGGCTGCCCCATCAGCAGAAGGCAGGGCTTTATCCAGGAGCTTGATCAAGACACGAGCATCAACATGAGAAACGTCATATTGCATGACCTTTTCAAAATTGTCGTCCAGAACGGGCTGACCATTCTCGTCAAGCACTTCAATCCAACGCCCCAAGCTCATTGTACGTGCCGTTTCAACGACCTCTTCCCGCAGACCATCCAAACTAGCATGTAATGCGAGGTCCCACGCTGAGGCCACTTCGGGGTCCGTCAGACGCCAGTGGTATGCAGCACTTCGACTTATGCCTGCACGCTTGCAGGAAAGTTTGACATTGCCAGTTTGAGCCAGTGCTGCCAGAAATTCCCGCTTGGTTTCGACCGTGGTGGGCTCAACACGCCGATTGCCTATTTTCTTGGGCCCGCTGAGTTGTCGTCCATACATGTCGTTTCTCTCAATGGCCGTTAGACGCTAGGTAGCTGATTGCTTGATTGATGATATTGATTGTGATGCCAGAGTGTCGTGGAATTGAACTTTGGGAAACCAGCGTTGAGTGCAGCCGCTTTGGGCACATGCACAGTGGGCGTTTGGCCATATGATCCAGATACCCCCTGCCTGCCGCCGAAAAACACACCAAAATAACGACTTTAGGGGGTCAGGCCGGTCAGGCCGGTCGGGGTTAATTTACATACATTATATATATACGGCTTTTGGTTTTTTATCCTTATACGATAACTGAGAAATAACCCTGACCACCCTGACCCCCTTAACAAAAGGATCAAAAAGAGTTTCCGAAATAAGCGCTTAGGCGGTCAGGGGTAGAGCCATCCACCCCTGACCGACCCCCGACCGGCTAGCATTCATGCCTGACCGCTTTGGATTTTCGGTGCACATTTCGGCAAATAACCTTGACCGCCCTTGAGCAGCTATTTTGTCAATCAAGGAAGTCGTCGGCAGGGTCATATGGCAAAGCGGCCTCATCAAGCTGGACACGCAAGCCTTCGACTGATTGGACCCTTTGACCATCAACACGAACACGCTTTTCCATGTTGTCTCGGAACTTTCCAGAGTTCCGCAAATCACGCCAGAAAATGTTTTGGTCCGCGAAATTGGGACGGCCATGACCCTGACAGTAACGCATGTAAGCATCGTAAACGTCTGACTTGGGCGTGGTTGCTGCGGGGTCTCCAATCAAGCATTCCGATGCAAAAGCTGTGACAGTTGAAGCTTCACGCAGTATCTCTGCTTGGCGTCCTTCAATGGAAGATGGAACAAGGAATTTCCCACGTTTTGACAGGCGCTTTGCAGCCCTAAGGCAAAGGTTTAAAACGCCAGCAGCTTCTGGCAAGAGGTCACGTTCAAACAAAGCATTATCTTCACGCCCCAGAAATGAACGCCTTGTTTCCATCAACACCATCCTGGTGGCAATTGTTCCAGTCAGGTCATGCATGAGGATGGGTTCATTTGACATTAGCATCCATTGAACGGGTAAATATCCAACGAAATCATCTTTGAATTTCCGCTGGACGGTTTGAAGATCACCGCCAGATGTGGACAACAAAAGTTCGGTCAAGGCAGACGTTTTGCGGCCCCGTTCAAGCCGAGCATCCCCCACAATAGCTGCTTTTTTGCCAATCAAAGACTGCAAGCCAAAGCCGCCATCTGCTATCTGTTTGATACGTGGTGAGGCCACAGAACGCATCCCCAAAATCCTTGTTAGCATCAGGTTGATGGTGCCTTTGCCTGATCTGGGTGGGCCAAAAAGCTGGAATATCTTTTGAAACTTATTCTGCCCAGTCAGGATGCAGCCCATGACTTCATGCAGCAGATTGATTTGTTCCAGATCACCATCAAAAATCTCATCCAGAAACATATCCCACATGAACGTTTCAGCATTCGGATCATAGGCGACATCAGAGCAATCAGTTGAAACGAAACGTGGCGTGGCTTCTATCAACCGACCAGAACGCCAATCCAGCAAGCCATTTGATACAGGCAGAAGGTTGCTAGGATCGGGATCATCAACACGTTTTTCTCGCCAGAAAGGCAGTTCTTCGACACCTCTTTGCAAAGTCAGGTGGATCATCGCCTCACGAATATCAGCCGACATTTTTGTGTTCAGGTGGAGCGGCTTTTCCTCTGGGCCATCCTTTCCTTTGTGAATATATGTTTGACCTTCGAGTGCTGACCAAATCATTCCTTTCAACTCATCGTTATCAAGTTCCCGGTATCTGTTTTCCTCGGAGGCATATTCCAGCCACATGCCCATGGCCTTGACCAATGCTGATCCTGAAATGGCCTCGGCTGCGAGATGGCTAGGTGCAATACTTTGCAGGATGTCTCGATTGTCCAAACTCATTGTGCCGCCTCCAGATTTGAAAGGTCATCTGGGAAATCATAGTGCGGGCGTCGATCAATCAGATGAGCAGCCCCAGCTTCACGCATGAACATGTAAAGTGTACCAAGCCCGATGCCGTGACGGCGCAAACTATCCCACCGATAGGCAATCTCAGGTCCATCGGTTGAATAGAGCGGATCGGCTGTACACCATTCAACAAATTCCTCTTTGGCATCACCTGCGCTTGCGTGGTGACATGCCATCATCAGTTGCAGCCATTTGTCATGATCCCGAAAATCTTCGGGGTCCAGCATGGCTAGGATGGTTACGATTTCTTCTGGCGGATGTTCCCCAATGCCTTGGCCTGACAGGGCAACAGCTCGTTTTGGCCTGCGGATCAGCCGCAGAAGTTTTTCGGGTGCCGTGGGTGCACCCAGCCACAAATCATCTGGCACCGAAGACCATGAATATGGCTTGCCAGACGGATGCAATGAACCTGGGGCAACGACTTGCCGACCGAAGGTTTTGAACTCAATCCCTAGAAAGTCAGGCAACCCGTCAACAACGGAAAGATGAGATGGTTTGGTCATGTAGAGATGCAAGCCACCCCCACCAGTCAGCACGGTTGGAAAATGATCTGGTTCGAGGCCAATGGTTTTCAATGCAGGCAATATTCCCTTTTGCCCACCGTCAATATTCCTTGGGTCAACATCCACCACAAGATCACTTGTTGTGAGGCGCACGCCAACATTGCCGCCGTTTGCAGCATGGTCCAATGCGTCAGAATTACGATAGGGGCGTGTTGTCCAATCAGTGTGGATCGGCGATTTCCCCCGAATGCGCAGTTTGCCAGTGCGCGGGCACTTAGTTTTAGCATCCCATGGATAAAGAGCGATCAGGGTGTATTCAGCACTAGAAAGCACGGCCATTTGGCCCGGGTTTACTTGGTCATCCATATCAACCTCTCCCCGCAATATAGGCTTGGACGGCTGTTCTGGCATAGAAGACGGCGGTGCCATGCTTGATGAAATCAGGCCCGGCATCAGATGATTGGCCCGTATTGCGGCGGCTTCGATAGACAGCCAGAACGGTTGCTGGATGGCCCGTCAAACGGGCTGTTTGGGCTGGGGTGAGTAGATCACACAACGATGGTGTGGTTGGGCAGGGTGGTGCGTTATCTTCATTGTGACAGGACATGGTATATGCTCCTTGTGTTCCTGATTGAGCGGGTCGTTTGATGGTGGTCTTGCGACCCGCTTGTTACGTTCAAACAGTGCCGCAGTTTGTTTGCCTCGTATGCCAACGAGGGACGTTGGGATGTCCAACGCTGGCAAACAGGCGACCTGCGATCACTTAGTGGCAGGATATCAGGGGGGCATAGTGCGGGGATATCAACGAATCGGGTGTGCGTGCGCTGGCTTAACTGGTTGTTAGGGGCATGCCGATTGACCTCACCAACCTTGGTAAGGTCGTAGACCCGAGCGCTGACCTTGGGGTCCCGTTGGTAAATATGAGGTTTCCAATCGCTTTAGCGCGAGGCAAACTAAATCACGATCACTCCAAAATAAGTCGAGTTTTGAATGCTCTAATGCGACTGATGGCTCCGCAAAGTGAATGAGACCATCGGTACGGCGTATTTCGCGTGGCATCTCGCAGACAGGAAATACGCCGGCGTAAAGTGCCACTGTCCACAAGGTCATGGGATGGTCATGCGGCCAATCAATCTCAGCGCAGCCTGCGGTCAAATCACGTTGGAAAATTCCAAATCGAGAACCCGCAATTGCTGCCTGAACAGCAATTTCAATTCGTACTGCGTCGTGCGCAGGCACGGCTTTCCCAGACCAGTTATCAGCGTCATATTTGCGGATCAGCTCACGCAGGCGAGAATTCTTGTTCTTTGAGCCAGTCATTGCAGCGCCTCATGTCGTCGGTCATCCATATAGGCTCGAAGATCGGCGACAGAATAAAGGACACGTGTGCCGACACGATGCACGGCAGGGCCTTCGGCATTCATACGCCATAGATCCAAGGTCTGGCGGCTGACACCAATGAAGTCGGCAGCTTGCTTGATGTTTAGGTATTCTTTGGGTGGCGCATTGACAGCTGCTTCAATACGCTCAAGGCGTTCCAAAATCTCTTGTTGTTGCATGCCTTAGTTCCCTTGGGTTGATTGACATGCTTTGATTTTGATCTCGTTGCTATCTGATGTAACCCGTTGTTACTCAAGCTACCTTCCATGAAGGCTAGCAACAGACCAACAATTCTTTGTTTGCAGCTAGCCGACCGCCTCACATCTCTCTAAGGTTGTTCGTGACATTCTAACGGGGCCGCAAAACCAAGGGTGCCGCAAAACACTTCAGGCAACATTTTAATGAAGATCACAAAGCTAACAGTTGAGAAATTTCGTGCCGTAAGGTTTTCTGAAATTGAATTGAGCCAAGAAACCGCACTTGTTGGGCAAAATAGTGCGGGAAAGTCTTCTCTCTTGAGAGCGCTCAACGCCTTTTTCAACTTTCCGGAAGAAAAACGTGCGTTCGTGGAAGGTCGTCACGCTTTTCAAAAAACGACCACGGCAGTTATTACAGTTGATTTTGCTAACGTTCCAGACGGCTGCAATCTTCCTCGACATGTCAACGGTGGTGATGAAATTCGTGTTCGATTGAAGTATCGAAAGTCGGACATTTGGCAAATCTGTGACAATGGGAACTGGGTTGCTGCACCCAGCGACATGCACAAAAAGCTATCAGAGCATATTCGATATGTTTATGTGCCGATGAGACGGGATCATGAGGTCTCGGGTTGGAGTGACGCGGGCCTGCTTAAGTCCGTTGTGGAAGCGTGGCTCGAGCAACATACGAAAAAACGCGACACAATAAGCCCAAAGGTGACCGAGCTGAGTGCGGCAATTCAGCGGCAAGCTTTCAAAGGGCTCAGTAAGCAAATACGCAATGTTACGCCTCTAAACGGCAAGTTTTCCTTTGCATTAGAATATGACCCCGCCCCAAACTACTCACTACTTCTTCGAGACTTGGTGCTGCGCGTGACGGAGGGTGATACAACCGTTGATCTGGAAGATTGCGGCAGTGGAACCCAGAGCATGACTGCCTTTGGCTTGTATTCTTACCTAGCCGAATTGCAGGGCAGCACTTACGTTCTTGGCATTGAGGAACCCGAGCAAAATCTTCATCCACATGCTCAGCGTGAACTGCTCCAAAACTTGCGAAAGTTACCTCTTCAGGTTCTGTTTACGACCCACTCAACGGTGATGGTAGATGAACTGGATCACGAGGAAGTAGTTTTATGCCGGCGTACGTCATCTGCAACCAGAGGAATTGAAGTTACAACTACCCAAATAAAAAGCGCCTTTTGGGCGGGCCAAGGTTTTGATCGAGAAAGGTACTATCTTTTCCATAGGCAACGAAATTCAGACTTCTTTTTTGCCAGTCATATTGTTCTGGTGGAGAGTCCGATTGACGGTGAAGTGATCAAATACATCCTTTCTCAGGAAAGCATCGACCAGTCAGCGTTTTCAGTTTCCGTGTACAGTGTCGGCGGCGTTAAATCCTTGCCGTATGCTTACAAGTTGCTTCGGGAATTGGGTATGAGTTTTTCTGTCGTCGTGGATAAAGACTATTTCATGCCATACTTAAATGACGAAAGAAAAAAGAGCTTAGACCCACGTGGATTTCCTAAGTACCGGAAAGAACTAAAAGGGGATTCCTTACTGGGTGCAATGCTGCCTGATCCCGCTGACCAAGCGGATTTGCTGGACAAGTTTCATTCCAACCACTCACGAGCAATGGAAATATTAGACGCTGTTGGTGTGTATTGTTTCCGGTGGGCGATGGAAGTCGATTTGGTTGCATCCAACACAGCGGAAAGTCTGATATATACTCACTTGAATGTTCCGCCTGCAGATCAGAGTACACTTGAGCTTCTGTCCAACAGGGGGAAATCACTGAAAAGGCTGGAGACAGTGCTATCAGTGTTAAGGCAATTGCCGAAAAAGAATTATCCGCATTCCTACGCTCGCATTCGGAAGAGCCTTCCGAAAGTGATAAAACAAACAACCTAAACGAAGGAAAAGAAGGATTTGTCACTTTCACAAACTCAGGTAATTCAGTCACTTGCTGAGGCGTTGGCGTGGTTTGAAAAGGAGCTAGGATGGGGCGTTGCACCTGCTGAATTGAACCACCTGACAGGCAGGATTGGTGAGTTGTACGCAGCGATGATCACACGCGGCCAGATGGCGCTGGAAACCAATCAGCGAGGTTACGATGTGATCAGTGCTGATAACGAACGCATATCTGTAAAAACAGTCACTTCCAGTGTGCATGTCTCCTTTAACCCAAACACATTTGATCAAGTTGATCGTGTCATGGTTCTCAGGGTTAATGTGGATGAGGAGGACGGTGTTTCGGTCGAGACGCTGCTTGATTGCTCAGCAGCCGAATTCCTCGAAAAACATGGAAAAGACAGTGGTAAGCATGTTTTCGGAACGTCTGCAGGTTCGAGGCCGAAGCAGTCGTTGGACAATCTGCAAGTTTCAGATGAAGCCAGATGGGGTGATCATTTGGTTCGGCAATTCGAAAACGGAACAATCCAGGTTTTGATTTCCGGAAATCTCCAACAAATGGCGAAACCGCACTTGAGGGAAATTGCCGCTGAGATTGGGGTGGACCTACTGAACAGCAACTCTCGCGCCAAAAACACTCGACAGCTTGGCGCGGACATCATCAAAGTGTTGCAGGTCAAAAACGAAAAACGGCTACCTGAATGACGCCAGCCTGGCACAAACTTCCTCCTGCGCTTCCCGCATATGTCCTAACAGATGCGCCCGAGTCACATAGTTGAATGACACATGTGGGTTGGCGTGGTTCAAAAGCAGCGTCACCGTCTGAAAATCCACCCCGGCCTCCATCGCGTGCGTTCGGTACGTGTGTCGCATCATGTGAGGGGCATACGGAAAGCCCTTTGTTCGCGACATATTTTCGATGTGACCGCTTTTTGCACCCGTTGACGGAAAGGCGAAGGGGCTTTCCAGAGGCCGTGTTATGTCACGCACTTCACCCAATTCTTGGATTAGTAACCGTGGCAGGGGCATTTTGAACGCCTTGGCTTCACCACCTTTGGGTGACGGCACCGACAGAACCCCGTCTTGATCCAGATGTTCCCACTTCATTGTTTGAGCGTCACCTCGACGCAAGCCAGTCAACAGCATCACAAGCCAACATCCACGACGAACCCGATCTTCCAAATCATCTAGCTGCTGCCAAAGCAGGGGCATATCATCTGGACCAATTGCCCAATCTCTTGGCCTCTCTTGGTTCATGCGAACGCCTCGCGTCACCGGGTTTGGAGGCAAATCGTGTGTCCTTGCGGCGTCGTTGATCAGCAGCTTCAGAACCCGCATTGCACCGTTGGCACCGCATGGTCCTGCTTTGCGGGTCAGCTTTTCATGCAATGCACGTACTGTTGCACGATCAATCCTATCCACTGGGATTTTCTTCAACGTTGAAAGCGAGCCATCCACCTTTGCTTTACACCACGCCAGAGTTCGGGTGCTCAGTTCCTGACCGCGTGTTGCAAAGTAAGCGTCTGCGACCTGCTTCAGGTTCGGTATCGTAGCCTTGGGTGCTCTCGGGTCTTCGCCACGACGCAGTATCGTCCGCAGCTCGTGAGCGCGTTCTCGGGCTGATTTTAGCGACACCTCGTCCGTGCGACCAATGAGAAGCGAGATATAGCGGTCAGTACCGTCATTGATCCGGCCGACCAATTTATAGCTGGCACTGTTCTTGCCAACAACAATGCGAAGGCCACTGACGGCGGCATCATATATTTGTTTCCCCGGTTTCTGGTCATGGCGGATTTTGTCCACCACGCTTTGCGTGAGTTTGGTTGCCATGAGGCGTTTCTCCTATGCAATCTGACGGTTAGCCCGAACTCGGGCCCGTTTTTGATTAGGTAGCCTCAGGTCGATCTGAGGCGCATAAGAGTTTTATGTCGTGTTTATATGGACTTGCGGACCTCTATAAGGCGTAAAAGGTCGTAAAAAGTACCCTGAATCAAAACTTAAAATCTCCAGGCTTAATAGGCCGTGCCGGTTCGAGTCCGGCCGCGGGTACCAGTATATCCCCAGTTTTGCACACAGATGCGCATAAATGAGTGGAAAACAACGGTTTGTTGTGGATAACCGCAATGCGTGACTCGCCCTGATAGCCAAGAATGTGCAACTCGTTACGCATATTTTACGCATGTTGCGTAAACAGCGGGGCGGCATGGCATCATTTCGAAAACTCAAAACAGGGTGGCGCGCGGAAGTATCGCGCGGAGGGATTCGCAAAAGCAAGGTTTTTCCGACGCAGCGCGAAGCTAAGGATTGGGCAGCGCGTGCGGAGTATGAGATTAAGAACGGTGACAGGGTCGCTTCGAAGACCCGGTTTGGCGACATTCTGGATCGTTACGCCCGCGAGGTTAGCCCCAAGAAGCGCGGGCATCGCTGGGAGGCGATCAAGCTAGGTAATTTCGGGAATGATCCGATCGCGAATATTCGCATGGGCGACCTGAGCGCCACGGATCTTGCGGATTGGCGTGACAAGCGGTTGCGTGAAGTTTCTACCGGCACGGTTGCGAGGGAAATGAGTTTGCTAAGCGCAGTCCTGACACAAGCCCGGCGGGAATGGCGTCTCATTTCGATCAACCCGATGTCGGATGTGCGTAAGCCAACCTCGCCGCCGCCTAGGACTAGATTGCCAGCGCCAGACGAAATAGAGCGACTGCGCCTTGTGGCTGGTGAGGATTTGACCAAGACAACTGCTAGGGCGTTTCATGCGTTTCTGTTCGCCGGGGAAACAGCCATGCGTGCCGGTGAAATTGTCGGATTGTCCTGGTCACGGATCGATATGGAAAAGCGGGTGGCGCATCTGCCGATGACGAAAAACGGTACGGCGCGGGATGTTCCGCTAACCTCGGAGGCAGTGCGGTTGCTGCAAGCGTTGCCTGAGATCGAGCCGGTGTTCGGCATTACATCAGGGAACTTAGATGCTCTTTGGCGCAAGATCCGCGGTAAAGCCTTGGTTGACGGGTTGCGGTTTCACGACTCGCGCGCTTGGGCTCTGACGAAGTTGGCGCGCAAAGTGGATGTCATGACTCTGGCGAAAATCAGCGGACATAGAGATTTAAAAATTCTCCTGAATACTTACTACCGGGAAACGGCTGAGGACATCGCTCGGCGGCTCGACTAAAGCCGCACAAGTCGCATCTTGCCTGATCCCTTGGCCTCAATCTCGCCAGACGCCGCCCTTCTGCGGACCGTGGCCTCAGACACTTCCAACTGAGCGGCAGCCTGTGGGATTGTTAGCCAATCGTTTTGCGGCGTCATTCGGACGGCTTTGACCTCGAGGCGCAAGGCCTTTACCTCGGACAGCAGTTCGTCAAGCGCGCCTGCATCAACTGCGATTAGTTGCGCTGTCATCTATCCTTCCCCCTCTGCTATCAGGGCCTTGAGAATGGCGATTAACCATGCTCGGGCAGTGGTGCCAGCTTCACCATGCCGCATTATACCGTCATCCATCATGTTGCCGGTCCAGACATCAACTTTGTCGGCGGTCATGCACCAATCCCACCCCGGCAGTACAGCCTCGTGAAGTGCTTTAGCCGCGTCTAGGGAGCCGTTGTAAGCGCGGTATGCGTTGATTGACACCTTCAGTTCTGCGGTACTGAAATTATCAAACATAACCGCGAACGTCGGTACGCTCGACTTGTGGTCAACCTCCCCCGCCTCGACTTTCGCCAGTAGGGCCTTGAGTGCTGTTGTGTTGGTCATTGGTTAGCCTTTGCTATCTCAAGGCAGCATTCGCACAGGGCTTTCCCATCGTGCTCATAGCACTCTTGAGTTTCCCAATATGCCGCTTTGTAGTGGCAGTCAGGATTCTCACACCTCACATAGAATCCGGCGCGTAGCCATTGAACATTTGTCGGCTCGCTCTCCAAACCTTCCCACGACTTGGGCGCGCTGATGTTGTCGAAAATGCAATCTTGCGGCTCGCCCCATTGGTCGGGCGTAAGGTGATCTTTACACGAATATTCACCGCACTCTGGGCACTCATCTCCCTTGGTGTATCCATGTTCGTGCGCATAATACTCCGCAGCTTGCCGCGCACTTGACGCCCGAAATGGGTATGCCATTTCGTCACTGTGACCGACTGCAAACCAACGTCGCACTTGAGGCTTGGCGGCTTGACTCAGTACCGGCGCGGCTTCAATTGCTGGGGCAACGACCGCAACACCTATGGCGCACGATGTGGTTTTTAGAAATGATCTCCGGCTAATGGCAAACATCATTCCCTCTTCCTGAGCTAAGGCGCGTAGGGCGCTGATGTCAGGCGGAACGGTTTCGCCAGTCGGGTCGATTGTGTAGAGCAGCCCCACCCGCAGCTTCTGGTATGCTGTAAGGTGGTCCAGAAACACTACAGATTTCGCCAATTCATCCAAAGCGCCGGGGGTGTCCAACAACACCTTAGCCGCCTCTTGCACGGTTGGGGTGGCGCGGTGAAAGCTCATTTTGGAAAGATCGTATTCCTTCCAAATCTTTGCGTCGTGGTCCACATCAAAACCTCTGATTAGCCAGCACGGCTCAGGGTGCCATTCTGATGTCCCGAAACGCATCGAGCCAGAAAGCATTAATCGCCTTACAGACGTGACCCCGCGCCAATTGGTGTAAGTTACCTTTATCGGCCCGTCGCTCGTCGGTTTCAGCTTATCCATTGTCGCACTCTCCTTTCCAAACCTGCCTTCCGTCTGACTTGCAAAATTCCACGAACCCACGCTGCAGCCCTTCGTCATGCGCTGCGTTAAATCCGAAAGCGTATCCAGCGTATCCAATCGCCAGAACGGTCAGTGTTATTGCAAAAACCCATGCGGCAAATTTGTTGAAAAGTGCTGCGACGGCTAGTGTCCCCAAAAGATCATCCATTGTCATACTCCTGCCCCGGATCGACCGGGGTCTGCATTGGGTCGGTTAGGGCTGAGACGATGCGGCGTTCGTTGTGGGTGTTTGCCCAATCAACCGCCCGAGAAAAGCCTTTGATGTTTTTGCAAATCACCCTCCCGTGAAATCGGACGCGGAACGTGTCTTTGTGCGTGTGCGCCACTTGGTAGCCATCTTTATGCCCCCAATACCCGTTGCGGCGCTCCGGCATATCCAACGGCTTCACCTTCCGCGCATCCGCCACCCCCCGTGCATAGGCGTCGCGCTCGGCTTGGTCTGCATCGGCGGTCAGCGTGTATTGCCGATAAGCATCGGCAACATCAGCGCAGGGCTTAACGTGCGCGTCTGGGCAGTTCGCGATTTTGCCGCGCCTGTCGATCACGTGCCATAGGTGTTTCGGTGCGTCAGTCATTGCTCTTACCCTCCAATGCTGCGCGGGCGGCCTTTAGGTGATCGTGCGAAACAAAACGCAACGCCAATGCGGTAACATCGTTTTTGTCCGGCATGCGTCCCAAGCGCTCCCGTGCTGAAATTAAAGCCCAATCAAACGGTTTCAGCGCCCCCCGCAGCCGCTCAATCTCTGCGTCTTTGTCCAAGTCTTCGTCGGACCACCCGTTGCCGTTTAGCAATTTTCGAAACCGCTCATTATCCGCCGCCAGCTTGCGCACCGTGTCGCGCATTACCTCCGGGCTGATCATGTCGCCCCGGTTGACCCGCTCAATCAGTTCGCTGTGGTCGGTCATGTCAGCGCCTCCGGGAACCCGTTGTGTTCGTCGCCATCCAGAAGCCGACCAGCGACTTTTTTGCCGAGGCGATACATCTGCACATTGTCGTCAAATGTGTGGATTTTGTCTGTTTCCCCGCTCTGGATTTTATAGAGCGCTCTCAGCTGTTCGTTGCCATCGATCCCCATTGTTTCGTTGTCGGTCCATTCCCCCCATTGCTTGAACAGAAAGGGCGTTTCCGCCTCCCAGCACTGATCGCGCAGGGAGCGCGCCCAATCCGGGTGCATCGGGCGGGCTTTTGGTCCGCTTTCGCCGCCGCAGATCACCCAATCGATTTTGGGGTATGGCTGAAAGTCGTATCCGGTCGCCGTGCCGATAACCTTTTTGCCGTTCAAAGGCTCAATCGTGTCTGACACTACCCGGCGGCTGGGATAGTTCCCCCTGCCGATACTGATCAACCCTAGCTGAATCGGCCCTAGCATCGGCTCGATACTCAACCCGACCCAAGGAATACCAAGCCGCGCCTTGAGGTCCAGCAGCTTCGGTATGTCCCGGTTTGCTTCCTCCTGATTGACGACTGTGATCATCAGGCCGACATGCGAAGGCCAGCCGCCATTTGCCCAAGCTGGTGGGATCATTTGGAACACGTTCCCCACGCGCTTGGTTAGCATCTGAAAACGGCAATTCGGTGCAGCTTCAATGGCGCGGAATAAATCAATCCGCCAATCCGGGGCTGCCGCATTGTCAAACACGACGCATAGGCTGGACAGGAACACGCGCGGCCAGCGGCCACGCTCGCG
>NZ_JBOEGM010000006.1:0-58923 GCF_050633425.1 Pelagimonas sp.
CAGATCGCTGACCGACGTGTTGTCGAAATACAGGTCGGTCACACCGTCCAACATGGCAATCTCAGACGGGATTTCCGAAAGCGCGTGGGTGTCCGCAATGTCAAAGCTGAGTTCGGTATCCCCATTTCTCTGCGCTGCCTTGATCAACTCAACCGCGATGCCATAGGCCCGGTCGGCCTCAGATAGGGGCGTCTCTTGATCCACAGCCTCCGGTGATGACTGCCGGGGGGGCTCTTTGGCCTGTTCCTCCAACCTACGAAGCTTGGCGAGGTCTTTTATCTCTTTGGTTCGCCAATCAAACGGACCTTTCATCGCAGTCTCCCACACCTATATTCAATCACATACCGGGGCCAGATATCCCAGCCCGCAGCCACTCTCATTCCCCAGATCCGGCCCCAGATCCAGCCCCAGATCCAGCCCCAGACCTAGACATCAAACGTCGCAAAGACCGGCGCATGATCCGATGGTTTTTCCCAGCCGCGCGCATGGCGCAACACTTTGCTGGAATGGGCCGCGTTGGAAATGTCGGGCGTGGCCCAGACGTGATCCAAACGGCGCCCCTTGTCGGCGGCGTCCCAATCCTTGGCGCGATAAGACCACCAGCTATACAGCAGCCCATCGGGGATATCCTGGCGCGTGACATCCACCCAATCGCCAGCCTCTTGAACCTGCGCCAGATGCTCAACCTCGATCGGCGTATGCGACACGATTTTGAGCAGCTTTTTGTGATCCCAAACATCATCTTCACGCGGGGCGATGTTCAAATCCCCGACAAGAATGCTTTTCTCCGGCTTTTGCGCATGGAACCAATCGCGCATTTCGGTCAGGTAGTCGAGTTTTTGGCCGAATTTCACATTAACTTCACGGTCGGGTTTGTCCCCGCCTGCGGGCACATAGAAATTGTGGATCGTCACGCCATTTTCAAGCCGCCCAGCGATGTGCCGCGCGTGGCCCAGATCGGCGAAATCCTCGCGTGCGACCTCTTGGATCGGCAATTTCGACAGGATCGCGACGCCGTTATAGCCTTTTTGCCCATTGGCAACCATGTGGGTGTAGCCCAGCTCTGCAAACACCTCGGTCGGGATTTTATCGACCGGAGACTTGCATTCCTGCAGGCATAAAACATCGGGCGCGTCTTGGGTCATCAGCTGAGCAACCAGCCCCTGACGCAGGCGAACCGAATTGATATTCCAAGTGGCAAGTGTAAAGGGCATGAGCGTCTCCTGTCATCGCGGCGCGACTGTGCCAAGGCGCGAACAAAAGGGCAACCCGAAGACTGCGCTCCCGAAGACTGCTATTGTGATGGCCTGGCCGCAAGTTGGGTCAGACAGCTTTCCAAAAGCGGGAGCGCGATATCCTCGACATCCTGCAATACCGCTATTTTGCCCGACGTTTTGTACAGATCGCCCACATCGTGGTTTATCCCCATCCCGGCCAAAATCACGCTTGCGTCTTGATTGAGCTCGCCCACCATCTCCTTCAGGTGATCCCACAAATAGGACGGCGTGTTTGCTTCAAGCGTTGAGTCATCAACCGGGGCACCATCCGATATGACCACGACAAGATGGGGGCCGCTTGACTGGTCCTTGGCCCGTTTTACGGCCCAAAGAAGCGCTTCTCCGTCGACATTTTCTTTTAGAAGATCGGGGAGGAACATGGCCCGCAGGCTGTTGGATTTGTCCGTATCATCAAAGTCGGAATAGATGATGTGATTAAGCGCACATAGACGACCCGGCATTTCGGGTTGACCTTGCGATATCCAAAACTCACGGACTGGGGTGCCTTTCCATTCTACCGTTGTGAACCCCAATATCTGATAGGGTAGGCTCAACTTGACCGCGACTTGCGCTGACAACTCACACAGCAACGCTGCCAATTGGATATTGTCGCCGCGCATGGACCCGGAATGATCCACCAGGATCGTCAGACTGGCATCTTTCGGCAAAGAGATGCAGGTTGAAAGCTTGCCCGACAACACCGTTGCTTGCGCTTGCAACAGCGCCAACTCGCTGCCCCAACCGCACTGAACAGCACGCCACGTTTCATCGGCGGTTCGCACCGGTTCCCCTGAAAAACGAGACGAGATTTCTAGGGCTTTGGCGTGTATTTCTTGATCAAAGTGATCGGTGAATACCGAATAGGTGTCAGACAACCGCACCCTGTCATCAATGGGTACTGGCTTTGAAAAAAGCCTGCGTAACCAAGTCACTCACCACTCTCTACAGTTTGATGCAGGGGGCTAGCGCCCCCTGATCCGGTTTGCGTTTACTCTGGCAATTTCGCCATGCGCAGATAGGGCAAGACCTTGTTGATTTCACCGTATTTGGCCGCGGCATCCTCATCTGAGACCGACATCGGCACCACGACATCCTGACCAACGGTCCAGTTCGCCGGGGTCGCCACGTTTTCACGCGCCGAGGTCTGAAGCGCGTCCAATGCTCGCAATACTTCGGCAAAGTTGCGGCCAACGGTCATTGGATAGGTCATCGACAATTTCAGTTGCTTGTCGGGCCCAACGATGAACACCACCCGAACTGTCGCGCTATCCGCGGGTGTGCGGCCATCGGGCAGCACATATTCGGCCGGCAACATGTCAAACGCCTTGGCAACCGTCAGGTCTTCGTCGGCGATGATAGGAAAACCAGCGGGTGCCCCGGCGGTTTTTTCGATATCGGCTTTCCAACCTTTGTGCTCTTCGACACCATCGACGGAAATGCCCATCACCTTGGTGCCGCGTTTCTCCCATTCATCCGCCAATTGGGCAACAGCGCCGAATTCGGTTGTGCAAACGGGGGTAAAATCTTTTGGGTGGGAAAATAGGATCGCCCAGCTGTCACCGATCCAATCATGCAAGCTTAGCTCACCATGATCAGTGGTAACCGTCAGGTTCGGAATCTCGTCGTTGATGCGCAGACCCATGTCGCGTCCTTTCCTAAAAATGTCGTGGCCAGAAGATCGCCACGGCAAATAGATATTTTCCCCGCGTCAGATGTAAACCCCCTGCTTGCGAAGGTTGAGGCTGGGTGACACAGTGTCCCGGAATACCGCCCCTGAGGCGGCTCAGGTTTTGCTTTGGGAGACACGCATGATCGAGAAAAAACAGTTTTATATCAACGGTAAATGGGTCGCTCCGGCTGAGGGGCGTGATCATTCGGTGATCAACCCATCCACCGAAGAACCCTGTGCAGTGATCTCTTTGGGCGGTCAGGCTGATACCGATGCGGCTGTTGCCGCCGCCAAAGCCGCCCTGCCCGGCTGGATGGCCACCCCGGTCGAAGAGCGCATTACGCTTTTGGAAAACCTGCTGGCGGTTTACATGGATCGCGCCGAAGACCTTGCCCAAGCGATGACGGTCGCAATGGGGGCCCCCATTGATATGTCGCGCACGTCGCAAGTCGGTGCGGGCTCGTATCACCTGAAAAACTTCATCCGCGCGGCCAAGGCCTATGAATGGGAACACCCGTTTGATAACCGCACCGATGGGGCCCGCATCATCCATGAAGCCGTTGGTGTTTGTGCGCTGATCACCCCGTGGAACTGGCCAATGAACCAAGTCACGCTCAAGGTTGGCGCGGCTTTGGTTGCGGGCAACACCATGGTGTTGAAACCTTCTGAAGAAAGTCCGCTCGATGCCATCGTCTTTGCTGAACTGATGGATGAAGCTGGCTTCCCACCCGGTGTGTTTAACCTGGTGAATGGCGACGGTGTCGGCGTTGGTAGCCAGCTTAGCGCCCATACGGATGTGGATATGGTGAGCTTTACCGGCTCAACCCGCGCTGGCAAGCTGATCTCCAAATCAGCGGCAGATACGCTCAAACGCGTTCACCTTGAACTCGGTGGCAAAGGCGCAAACCTGATCTTTGCGGATGCCGATGAAAAGGCCGTCAAACGTGGAGTTTTGCACGTTATGGAAAACTCGGGTCAAAGCTGCAACGCCCCAACCCGCATGATGGTCGAAGCCGCTGCTTATGACCGCGTGGTCGAAGAAGCCACGGCCATGGCGCAGAAAATTCAGGTCGGCCCCGCCGATCAATCTGGCCGTCACATTGGCCCCGTCGTCAATGAAAGCCAGTGGAACAAGATCCAAGATCTGATCCAAACCGGCATCGACGATGGCGCGCGCCTTATCGCCGGGGGTGTCGGCCGCCCCGAAGGGTTGAACAAAGGGTTCTACGTCCGCCCAACGGTGTTTGCCGATGTGACCCCAGATATGACCATCGCCAACGAAGAAATCTTTGGCCCGGTCCTGTCGATCATGAAGTTCGAGTCTGAAGACGACGCCGTGCGCGTCGCCAATGACACGCCCTATGGCCTTACAAACTATGTCCAGAGCGCCGACCCGGCCCGCCGCAACCGGTTGGCCCGGCAATTGCGCTCTGGCATGGTCGAAATGAACGGCATGTCCCGCGGTAACGGTGCGCCGTTTGGTGGTATGAAAATGTCGGGCAATGGCCGCGAAGGCGGTCACTACGGCATCCACGATTTTGTTGAGATCAAATCGGTTTCCGGTTGGACCGAAGACGAAACTGCCTAGACATTTGCCGACAAAACAAAAGATCAAGGGCCTTGCCGCCTACGGCATGGCCCTTGCTTTTTCATCCAGCGCGCCTGTGTCACGTTAGCGTTTGTTGAAAGTCCCGACATGACGACGGCCGACTCGCCATCATTGGCCCAGGCCGCAAATTGAATTTTCGCCGAAAATTCGCCGCCCGGTTCAAAACGGTGTCTTCGCCCGAACCCGAATGCCTTTGCCGCTTTCAGGATGACCAAAGCGCAGCTCTTCGGCATGCAGCATCATTCGGTCATACCCGTCCGAGGTCTCGGGCGCATAGAGCGGGTCGCCGATGATCGGATGCCCCAGCGACAACATATGCACCCGCAACTGATGGGTCCGACCCGTTTTCGGGAACAACCGCACGCGGGTCTCATCCGCATTGGAGCGCATCACCTTCCAACTGGTCAGTGACGGCTTTCCGGTCTCTTGGCACACCATCTGGCGCGGCCGGTTTGGCCAATCCACAGTCAAGGGAAGATCGACCTCGCCTTCCTTTGGCTCCAACGCGCCAAACACCCGTGCCACATAGGTTTTCTTGGTTTTTCGCGCTTCAAATTGCGCGTTCAAATGCCGCTGAGCATAAGCCGTCAACCCAAAGACCATCACGCCGGATGTGTCGCGGTCAAGCCGATGAACCAACCGCGCCGTGGGAAAGGCAACTTCGATCCGGGTCAGCAAACAATCGGCCAAATCCTCCGTCTTTCCCGGCACCGATAACAGTCCGGCAGGCTTGTTCACCGCCAAAACCTCTTGGTCCTCATAGAGTACCTCAATCGGATCCATCGGCGGGTTGTAAACATCGTTTTGCTGCATTGGGGCCCCAGAGATTACGCCGCCCGACGCATCTGCCGGACCAAGGGCACGGAATAGATCACAAGCGCTGCCCAAATCAATGGGAAAGCCACCATGCGCGCCGGATCAACCGTTTCGCCAAAGGCAAACACCGCAACGAGAAAGATCATCGTCGGTGCAATATACTGCAAAATCGCGGTGGTTGATAAGCGTAAGAGCTTGGCACCATTGGCATAAATCAACAAAGGCACTGCCGTGACCAGACCACAGCCCATCAAGACCAAACTGTCATAGCCGCCGTTAAGAAACTGGCCTTGGGGGCCAAGCCAAATGAGGTAAAGCATTGATGGAACAGATAAAATCAAAACCTCAAGCATAAAACCCTGGTTGGGGCCAATCGGCAGAGATTTCTTGAAATAAGCATAAAAACCCCAACTGACCATGAGCCCAATCGGGATCCAGGGCGGACGTGGAGCGGCGACGAAAAGGATCAGAACCGCCAAAGCTGCCAAGGAAATTGCCAGCAATTGCATACGGTTAGGCCGCTCCCCCAACAACACAGCGCCCATCAACACGCTAAACAGCGGGTTGATATAATAGCCAAGCGCGGCATCAACGGTGCGGTCCACAGAAATCGCCCAGACGTAAATCCCCCAATTGACGGAAATGAGGGCGGCGGTGACACAACCCATGGCAAGCATGCGTGGATTGCGCAGCGCTTCGCGTAAATCTTTGGTTCTGCGCAATAAAATCAACACGACAAGGGCGACAGGAACAGACCAAATCACCCGATGTGCCACCACTTCGACAGCCGGCAAATGGCTGACAAGCTTGAGATACAGGGGCAAAAACCCCCACAAAAAATAAGACGAAATCGCAAAGGCAAGCCCGCGTGGGCTATCGATGTTGTCTGTCGATGTCATGGAAAAGTCTCCTTGGAGAAACCTAATCACGTCATTTGACCGGACAAAAGAGAGTGCGTGATGACATTTTGTGATGAGGCTGCACATTTTGTGATGATGCGGAGGCAATCCCCCCCAAACGGGCAAAGTTTTGTACAAATTGCCCCCTCACTTCGCCGGATTTTCGGAGTTCACAGGCCCTGTCGCAGCGCGCGTCCGGTTTTCGTTCGCAAAACAGGCAATCAGTCCAAAACCCTTTGAGTTTGGTAGAGATTGCCCCCTAGAAAATGGCGACCCAAGCGATCAACACCGCAAGACAAAGACACAAAGGACCGTAGTAGCGTCGATCCATCGTTGCAAAGGGTTCCACCGGAGTCAGCGCCCGCCAGGCTCGGGTGTAAATCGCGCCGCCGCGCAGAGCGAACACCGCGACCATCCCCCAAATCGCCAGGTCGTAAATCGCCAAGTCGTAAATCCAGTCAGGCGCGAAGGCATTGGACAGCCCCGAGACGACCAGAACGATATGACACCCCAGAAGCAAAAGAAGAGCGACCAAGGCGCTTGCCGCCGGGGGTGGCATTCGATCGACGCCCTCAAATCCGGCCACCCGCCGCGCGAGATCCTGCTCGGATGTCTCTGGCCAAGTCAGCCCAACGGCCCATGCAACATGCAGCCCTGCAAGCACTGTTAAAATGAAGCTTGAAACAATCGCGGCCATGAACGCCCCCTAAGAGTTTGGCCCACCATACGGAGGCGTATGGATCAATGCAACCGTGAAGCCCCCTCCTTGTTTGATGGCCCAGCCTGATGAACCAAGGCCCCCACCGCAAAAGGCCCCGACGTATCGGGGCCTTGGTCATTGTCTTGATGTTGATCCTGCGAAAAGGCCGGGGCGGGAGCCTAGACCTTTACCCGTTCCGATTTGGGATCGTAGAACGGCTTGCTCGAGACCTCGGCTTTGACGCGGGTGCCCATGACGTCGATCTCGTAAGAGGAGGCCAGAACATCGGCAAGTTTTTCGCCCGCCGCCGGAATGTAGCCCATGCCCATCGCGCCACCCAAGGTGTGGCCGTAATTGCCCGAGGTCAGATAGCCCACGATCTCACCATCGCGCAGGATAGGTTCGTTGTGATAGAGCATCGGCACCGGATCGGTCAGTTTGAATTGCAACAGACGGTTTTGGGGGCCGACCTCCTTGCGCGCAATCACCGCCTCGCGCCCGATGAAATCACAGCCCTTGTCGACCTTGACCGCAAAGCCAAGCCCAGCATCAACGACGTGATCTTCGCAGGTGATGTCATGACCAAAATGGCGATACCCTTTTTCGAGGCGGGCGCTATCCATCATATGCATGCCACAGAGTTTCAGGCCCATGTCCTGCCCGGCGGCGTGCAGGGTTTCGAACACATGACCGGCCATATCGGCAGAGACATAGACCTCCCAGCCAAGTTCGCCGACGTAAGTCACACGGTGGACACGGGCAAGGCCCATGCCGATCTCGATCTCTTGGGCGGTGCCAAAGGGGTTCACATCGTTGGTGAAATTGGCGGGCGAAACGGCTTGGAGCAGCTTGCGTGAATTCGGCCCCATAACGGCCAGCACGCCTTCGCCCGCGGTGACATCGGTGATGACCACGTTGAAATCACCCTGATTGCGCCTCATCCATGTTTGATCGGCAAGACGGGTCGCGGCCGGAGTGACCACGAGATAGGCCAGTTCCGAGAGGCGGGTGACCGTGACGTCGGCCTCAATCCCGCCGGAGCGGTTAAGGAATTGGGTGTAGACGATTTTGCCGGTTGGGACAGAGTAATCGCCGCCACCGATGTAGTTCATAAAGGCTTCGGCATCGGGGCCTTCGACACGGATTTTGCCAAAGGAAGACATGTCATACATGCCAACGTTTTCGCGAATGGCACGGTGTTCGTCGGCGCTGTTCTTGAACCAGTTCTGGCGTTTCCAGCTATAGCGGTATTCGCGTTCTTGCCCCGGATTGGCGAACCAGTTGGCGCGTTCCCACCCGGCGAGTTCGCCCATCACCGCGCCCTGTTCCAAAAGGTGGTGGTGGAAAGGGGTGCGGCGCACGCCGCGGGCGGTGGCCTTTTGGCGATAGGGGAAGTGATCGGCGTACAGCAGGCCCAGCGTTTCTTTGGAGCGTTCAAAGAGGTATTTTTTATTGCCTTGGAAGGGCTGCATGCGGGAAATGTCGACATCGCCGAGATCAAAAGGTTTTTCGCCGCTATCCATCCAATCGGCCAGTGCCATACCAGCCCCGCCAGCGGATTGAATACCGATGGAGTTGAAGCCCGCAGCGACCCAAACATTGTCCATTTCAGGTGCAAGACCAAGGTGATAGGCGTCATCGGGCGTAAAGGATTCCGGGCCATTAAAGAAGGTGTGAATACCCGCCTCGGCCAAGAGAGGCACACGTTCGACGGCCTTTTCAAGGATCGGCTCGAAGTGGTCGAAATCTTCTTGGAGCTGATCAAATTCGAAGCTCTCGGGGATGCCGTCCATCGCCCAGGGTTTGGATTGCGGTTCAAAGGCACCAAGCAGGATTTTGCCTGCGTCTTCTTTGTAATAAGCGTATTCGTCGGGCACGCGCAGCACCGGCATTTGCGTCAGACCGTCGATGTTTTCGGTGACGATGTAGAAGTGTTCGCAGGCGTGCAGCGGCACGTTCACCCCGGCCATTTTGCCAACTTCGTGGCCCCACATCCCGGCGCAATTGACCACCATATCGCATTCGATATGGCCGCTTTGCGCGCCATCATCCGCCATCCAATCAACACCGGTGACACGGCGGCCCTGTTTGACGATGTCGGTGACCTTGATGCGTTCTTTGACAAGCGCACCGCGTTGGCGGGCCCCCTTGGCCAGCGCATGGGCGATGTTGGCCGGGTCGCCCTGGCCATCAAGCGGCAGGTAAACCGCGCCTTTGATGCCATCAAGATTGATATGGGGATAGAGTTCCTGGACGCGCGCGTTAGATATTTCCTCGACCTCGACGCCAAAGGAACGGGCCATGGCGGCCTGACGGTAAATTTCTTCGCGGCGCTCTTCGGTCAGGGCAACGGTGATCGACCCGCAGCGTTTAAAGCCGGTGGCAACGCCGGTTTCTTCCTCAAGCGTGCCATAGAGTTCTTGGGAGTATTTCGCCAATTTGGTCATGTTTTTGGTGGCGCGCAATTGCGCGATCAGACCGGCGGCATGCCATGTGGTGCCGGAGGTGAGCTGTTTGCGTTCCAGCAAAACAACATCCTTCCAGCCCTTTTTGGTCAGATGATAGGCCACCGAACAGCCGATAACACCACCGCCGATTATGACCACACGGGCCTTTTGAGGAAGATTGCTCATGCGCTCACAGTCTCCGAAACGTCAAGAATTTTGAGGTAGATTGGCATGAAAGCCAAAAGGCGAATGTTGGAAATCCGTCATCTTGCGTCGGATTCTTGAGGGTTTTGCACCTTGGCCGCCATTTGCCGACGTTGTTTGCGCAGGGCAAAGGGGGTGATTCCGAAGAAGCCCTTGTAGAGGCCAGAAAACCCGCTGGGAAAACCGCAGGCAAGACCAACTTCGCGCACGCTCATATTGGTGTTGAGCAGCAGGTTGTTGGCGCGGGCCAGACGCAGTTCGCGGTAATAGGTATTGGGGGTGGTGTTGAGATGTGTGCGGAATTTGCGCTCGAGCGAGCGGCTGGAAATCTTGAGCACCTTGACCAGTTCCGCAATTGGCACCGGATCTTCGATATTGGCCTGCATGATTTGCAGACACTGATCGAGTTCACGATCGCCCGAACCCGTGCAGCGCGCACCACCAAGCGGCTGACGGGTGGAAAAATCGCGAATTTTCTCATGCAGGAGGATATTGGCGACGGTCATCAGGTTGGCCGAGGAGATGTGACGGCGCAAAACCGCGAGCATGACATCGACGGTGGCACCCATGCCTGCGCAGGTCACCACAAGGCCGTCTTCGGTGGCGATGGCGTTGTCTGCTTCAAACAAGACCGACCGTTCGCGCAGGATATCCGAGTTTTCCCAATGGGTTGACATGCGCGTCCCGCTGGCACCGCGTTCCTTGATATGGCGGCTGGCGGCTTCGGCCAACAGGAAGACCTGGGCACCACGAAAGGTATATCGGTCAATCTGAGTACCCACGGACAACGCCGCACAATCGGGATCGGCATTGCCAATCACAAAGGCATAATCGGCCTCGGGTTTAAGGGCGAAGGGCTCGGCGTTGACCATGAGGTCCGAACTGCTTTGGACAGGCCCGCCAAGAGCGGTGCGATAGGTCCAGGAAAAGGGCGGAAAGGCGGCGACGCGATTGGCGATGCGCATCGCGTCGATGATGCCCGCAACTTCGGTCAGGACAAACCCGTCTGAGACCAGCAGGTCAACATGCCAGGTGGATTTGTCCGCCCCGTTTGTCATACCACAACATGCCCGGCGGCGCGCAGACGGCGGGCGATTTCGGCGATATGGGCCGGGCCAGTTTCGCAACAGCCGCCAACGATTGTCGCGCCCATGTCAACCCAGCCCATGACATGTTCGGCATAGGAGTCGGGGCCTAAATCGCTACGGGCGCTGAGCGAATCGACGGTTGGGGCGTCTTGGAGGAAATCCGTGGTGATTTGGGTGAAACCGTTGGCATAGGCCCCAAATGGCAGGCCGGATTTGGCGAGTTGATGCAGCGCGGCAGGCATCGCCTCGGGGGCGGAGCAATTGGCCAGAAGCGCCGAGGCCCCCTCAATCAACGGTAAAACATCAGCGACCTTTTGCCCCGACCGCAAGAGGTTGCCGTCTTGGTCGTCAACGGTCAAAGCGATCCAGACCGGTTTGTCGGTCTGCCGCCCTGCGGCCACAGCAGATTGAGCATGCGCCAAGGAGGCCACGGTTTCAAAGAGGATGATGTCGGCCTGTGGCGCGAGGATCTGGGCGATCTCGGTGTAGAGCGGCGTGGCATCGGCGGGCTCGGGGTGGATGTCGGGGCGATAGCTTGCGCCCAAGGGGCCAATGGCCCCCGCAATCCGGCCAGAGCCATGGGTCATGCGGGCCTTTTGGGCTTCGGAGAGTGCCATTGCGTACAGGGTTTCAAACTGATCCTCGATCCCGGCGCTCACCAGCCTGTCCCGCAAAATCGCGTAGGTGTTGGTGGTGGCGATAGTCGCCCCGGCTGCAAAATAATCACTATGCACGGCCCCGACCAAACCGGGATGGCCAATCATCACCTGAGTTGACCACAAAGTGGTGGGTTTATCGCCGGCCCGATGGACGAGTTCCTGGCCCATGCCGCCATCCAAAAGTGTTATGTCTGCCATATCCGATCCTGTCCCATAGCAAAGGGGTGTGAGGGTGTGGGCCAAGGCCGCAGAGCGGCCTTGGGGGGGTGGTTTTGCCGTTGGGATTACGCGCGCAAGCGGGCGTTTTCGGGATCCCAAAGCGGTTGATCTTCTTGGACAACAGCTTTGCACATTTTGCCAAAGATGTTGACCTCTAGTTCGGTGCCCGGTGCCGCGAGATCAGGGCGCAGCATCGCCAAGGCGATCGAGGCATTCACCCGATAGCCATAGGCCCCTGACGTGGTTTCACCGACAACCGCACCGTCGTGCCAAATGGTTGACATATAAGGTGCATCTGCGTCTGGCGCATCTATGATCAGGGTCGCAAATGCCTTGTTCGACCCTTGCTTTTGCTCCTGCACAAGCGCGGCCTTGCCGGGGAAATCCTGCTCCTTGGTCAGTTTGACAAAGCGCCCGAGGCCCGCTTCAAGCATGGTGTAATCGGTCGACAAATCGCCCTTCCAGGTGCGATAGCCTTTTTCGATGCGCATACTGTCGAGAGCAAACATGCCAAAGGGTGTCGCCCCGGCGGCCCGAAGGACGGTGTACACTTGGGCGGCATGGGCGGTGGGCACATGCACCTCCCAACCAAGTTCACCGACAAAGGAGACCCGCGCAAACATCGCATCCTGACCGGCGATCTTGGCCTGCTGAAGGCTTAGCCAACCGGCGGACAGATCGGCGTCTGACACCCCGGCGAGCAGGTCGCGCGACGTCGGACCGGTGACAAGCATCGTGGTGTAGTCCGCAGAAACATCGTTGAGGGTGAGACCCGCAGGCAGGTTGCGCCAGAGCAGTTCGTAGTCATGCCATTGCGCCACAGCGGCGGTCATAAAGGTGAAGTCATCTTCACCATGACGGATACAGGACATTTCGGTGACAACCCGACCGCGGCTATCGGCAAAATAGACAAGGTTCATGCGGCCAATCTTGGGCAGCGCCCCGGCAACCATGCTGCGCAGCCATTCGGCGGCACCATCACCCGACAAGGTAAAGCGCGAGAAACCGGCCATGTCGATTACGCCTGTGCCGGTGCTGACGGCCTCGACTTCGCGTTTGACGGCTGCGGTCCATGAGCCTTGGCGATCCCATGTTTCGGTGCCCGCTTCTGAGGTATCGTCGCCGTCTTGGGCGAACCAACAGGCACGTTCCCAGCCATTAAAGGCCCCCATTTGGGCACCATCCGCGATCATGCGGTCATGGTTGGGCGAGAGCTTCTTGTTGCGCGCAGCGGGCCATTGGTGATGCGGGAAATGCATTGCGTATTCATGGCCGTAGGTTTCCAGCGCCTTGTCGCGGCAGAACTCAAAATCGCAATGAGCGGTGTAGCGGCGGGCATCAACAGCCCACATATCCCATTCGGTTTCCCCGGTGGTGATCCATTCGGCCATGACCTTGCCCGCACCGCCCGCTTGGACAATGCCAAAGGTGAAACTATGGGCTTCAAACGCATTTTTGACGCCAGGCATTGGGCCCATGAGCGGCAGGCCATCAGGCGCATAGGGGATCGGACCGTTGATATTACGACCAACCCCGGCCGTGCCCAGAACCGGCACACGCGCCATGGCGTCTTCGATATACCATTCGAGGCGTTCAAGATCGTCAGGATAGAGTTGGAAGCTGAAATCTTCGGGCATGGGATCGTCGGAGGTGACCCAATGGGCTTTGCAGTTGCGCTCATAGGGGCCGAGATTGAGGCCGTTTTTATCCTGGCGCAGGTAATAAGAGGAATCGACGTCGCGGATCATCGGGAGCTTTTTACCGTTTTCCTTGGTCCAAGCTTCGATTTCCGGGATTTCTTCGGTGAGGAAATACTGGTGGGACATGACGACCATGGGCACATCGCGGCCACCATAGGGTTTGAACCACTCACCAATGCGCGCCGCGTAATAACCGCCGCAATTGACGACGTAATCACAGGCGATATCGCCTTTATCGGTGTGGACGATCCATGTGTCATCGTCGTTTTGGGTGACGCCGGTGGCCGGGCAGAAGCGTTGGATTTTTGCGCCAAGATCGCGGGCCCCTTTGGCCGTGGCCTGGGTCAGTTGGGCCGGGTCAATATCGCCATCGAGCGGATCCCAAAGACCGCCCGCAAGGTCATGGGTCTCAAGGAAGGGATAGTATTCCTTGAGCTGTTCGGGCGACAACATATCAAGCTGGAGCCCCTGATAACGGCCCATGGAGGCGACCCGTTCAAATTCCTGCATCCGCTCTTTGGTGTGGCCCAAACGCAGGGCACCGGTGACGTGATAATTCATCGGATAGTCAACGTCTTCGGCCAAGGTGCGATACATTTCCAGCGAATAACGCTGCATGTTCATAATCGCCCATGAACTGGAAAAGTTCGGGCAATTGCCCGCCGCATGCCAGGTAGAGCCGGCCGTCAGCTCGTTCTTTTCGAGCAACACACAATCGCTCCAGCCCGCTTTGGCCAGATGGTACAGTGTCGAGACGCCAACGGCGCCGCCCCCGATGATGACCACACGGGCCGTAGTCGGAAAATCGCTCATGCTTGAGTTCCTTTACCTTGAGTTTTCTTAAAGCGTTTACAGTCTTGCCTGTATGCGGCATGCCTATTTCGTGCGTGCAATTTTCGTTCAGAGGACCACTTATGATTGAAAATTTTATCTATTGGCTGACCGACCCGGACGTTATCGAGCTGGATACCAGCGCTTATGAGTTTGTGGTTATCGAAAGCGGTGTCACTTCGATCTACGGAGCGCAGCTTAGTTTGGCGGAGCTGACGCAATTGCAAACCGCGGGCACTCCGGGCACTGATGATGATCGCACGGTTCTGGGCTATGTGAATGTCGCGGTGACCGATCATAACCGCACCTATTGGAACCCGTTTTGGGTCAGCGGCGCAGATCCCTCCAACCCTGATGTGGGCACGCCAACCGCCAACGCCCCGGCGTGGCTGGTCAACGCGCTGGGGACCGCGCGTGGCCCGGTCGGTCATGGTGAGATCGAAGACCCGAATAATCCGGGCCAGACGATCTATGGTCCGATCGTTGACTTCACCGATCCTGATTGGCAACAAATTGTTATAGATCAGGCTGTTGCAATTGTTCAGGCGGGCTATGACGGGGTCTTTTTGGATGATGTCGGGCGCTATTATCTCAGCGATGGTGATGTCGGGCAATCCATCCCTCTGGCGGAGCGGACCGAGGCCATGATGGAGCTGGTGAATGCTGTCTCTGACGCCATTTCCGCCATCAATCCCGACGCTTTGGTCTATATCAACAGCGACGCCTATATGACCTGGAACAACGGGGATGACGTCACCGCCGCCGAAGCGGATTTCATGCAAAATGTCGACGGAATTTTGATGGAGAACCTGTTCAACACGGCCCCCTATGCTCTGACGGCGGCGGCGGATGTTTGGACGGGCCACGCCAATATCCTGTCTGTGGAATGGGAGGACACGCTGCGCGATCCGGGAGCCTATGCGCATTTCTCCACCAGCCTTGGCATCACGACCCATGTGCCAAACGAAGCGTCCTATGACGACTTCACACCGCTGCCCACGTCGGTGCCAGAGCCCGAATACACCGTGATTGTCGGCACATGGCAGGGCGAAGTCATTCACGGCACTGAGGGCGACGACCTGATCTTTGCCCTGGGGGGCGATGATACCGTTTATGGCGGCGGTGGCAACGACACGATTATCGGCGGCGACGGGAATGACATGCTTGTTGGCGGCGACGGCAACAACGTTCTGATCGCTGGGGCCCCGCCGGACGAATTCGTCTGGGGTGGCTGAGCGCATCAGGGGCGCCGCCGCGCCGCTCATCCTATGCACCGCGCCCATCAATAGACAGGTGGCGCAATGACCCAAACCGCAATGGCCGGGTCATCATAGGGGTTGGACCAACGAAAGGCTTCGCCTTTGATGCGGAAACTGTCGCCGGGATGGAGCGTGAAGAGATGCCCGCCGATTTCAATGTCGAGCTTGCCGGTGATGACATAGCCGACCTCTTGGGTGGGACGGGTCACAGGCGTCGGCAGGGCCGCACCGGGCAGAAAGGTAGAATGCACCATTTCGAAATCATCGGTGAGATCGGGCGAGAGCAGCTCTTCCTTGAGGCCCACGTCGCCCGGCCCAATGGAACGCCGCGCACCAGATCGCACAATGCGGCCGGTTTCATGGGCGGGCGACGGGGCGTTGGAAAACAGGGTTGAGATCGACACATCCAGCGCCTTGGCCAGCGCGCGCAGATCGTCGATGCCGGGTTCGGACAGATCGCGCTCCACTTGGCTGAGCCAGCCCACAGACCGGCCCAGCGCATCTGCCAACTGTTGCAACGTCATGCTGCGGGTGCGGCGCAGGGCGCGAATATCGGCGCCCAAGGTGGTGGTGTGTCGGTGTGTCTGATCCATAGTCCGAGTCGTGAAATTATTACCTGGAATTTCACGCTGACACGGATCGGTGAAATTTCAAAGAAAAATTTCACGTCTCATCTTGCTTTTTGGCCACCAAATGAGAGCACCAGTGCCATAAACCCAAAAAAACACCCCCGACCAGGGGCCGAGGGTGTCGATTGATCGGTATAGGATGTTGAGGTTAGGGGCGTTCAAGTGCGATGGCTGTGCCTTCGCCGCCGCCAATGCAGATCGCGGCCACGCCACGCTTGAGCCCCCGTTTTTCCAAAGCATTCAGCAAGGTAACCATGATCCGCGCCCCAGAGGCCCCAATCGGATGGCCCAGCGCGCAAGCCCCGCCATTGACGTTCACCTTATCATGACCAATGCCCATTTCATGCATGAAGGCCATCGGAACCACGGCAAAGGCTTCGTTGACCTCCCACAGATCCACATCATCGACGCTCCAACCCAACCGCTCCAACAGTTTTTGGGCGGCAGGCACCGGCGCGGTTGGAAAGAGATTCGGCGCATGGGCGTGGCTGGCATGCCCCATAACGCGGGCGCGAATGGGCGCACCGGTAGCGGCAGCGGCCTCGGCAGTGGTCATGACCAAAGCCGCAGCCCCGTCGGAAATCGACGACGAATTGGCAGGGGTGACCGTGCCATCTTTACGAAAGGCCGGTTTCAGATGCGGGATCTTTTCGGGGCGGGCATTGCCGGGCTGCTCATCCTCGGCCACCGTGACATCGCCTTTGCGGGTCGTCATTGTTACAGCGGTGATTTCCCTCTCAAACGCCCCGGATTTTTGCGCCTCAAGCGCGCGGGACAGGGAGGCCAAGGCATAGTCATCTTGGGCCTGGCGGGTGAATTGGAAGGCTTCGGCGCAATCCTCGGCAAAGGTGCCCATCAAACGCCCCTTGTCATAGGCATCTTCGAGCCCATCAAGGAACATGTGATCCACAACCTGACCATGGCCCAAACGCGCACCGTCACGCATCTTGGGCAAAATATACGGAGCATTTGTCATACTTTCCATGCCGCCCGCGACAATGGCTGTGGCATGCCCCAAGGCCAGACGATCAAAGGCAAACATCGCCGCGCGCATGCCCGAACCGCACATCTTATTGAGGGTCGTCGCAGGGACTTCGTCGCCCAAACCGGCGGCAAAACCGGCCTGACGCGCCGGGGCCTGGCCTTGCCCAGCTGGCAAAACACAGCCCATCAACACTTCGTCAATCTCAGGAGTGGCCGCCTGGTCAAGCGCGGCTTTGATCGCGGCCCCGCCTAGTTTGGCCGCCGCTTCGCCCGCAAAGGCCCCCTGAAACCCGCCCATAGGTGTGCGCGCCGCACCTGTGATGACAACATCTTGCATGTGAATTCCTCCAATTCTTGGCCCCTGCATACCGAATGGTAAGGATTGGCGTCTAGGGTCTGTCTGACTTGAAAAAAGAGGCCGGCATGGATTTTTCAACCCAAAACAACGGAAATGTCAGTGTTGTCACTGTTGAGGCTGAGCGGATCGACGCAGCCGTTGCCATTTCATTTAAAGACAAGATGCGTGAACAGATGACTGATTTTAGCGGGCGTATGATTCTCGACCTGCAAAAAGTCAGCTTTATTGATTCAAGCGGGCTTGGTGCAATTGTTGCGGCAATGAAACTTATGCCATCGGGTGGCAAGCTTGAACTGGCGGGTCTGACCCCTGCTGTGGACAAGGTATTTCGTATGACCCGCATGGATTCGATCTTTTCCATCCATGAATCCGCGCAAACAGCACTGGCCGAAAGTGCATGATGGACTGGCGCTGATCGGAGTTTCTTGCATGACCGGCAAAACAGGCAACCAAAACGCATTGGCGTTTCGTTACGTGCTCCTGAGCACACCTGAAGCTGTGCGTGAAACGCTGACATCTTTGCGACGCGAATTGGAATCACAACATTTTTTCACCTGTCCCGGCGACATGTGGGAACTGGTGCTGGCCGAAGTGCTCAACAATATCGTGGAGCACGCCTATGGCGAAAGCCCGGATGGTGAAATCAGATTTGATGTTAAGTTTGATCAGGCACGTTTGATGGCGGGCTTTGTGGACAAGGGCACGGCAATGCCTGAGGGCGCGCTTCCTTCTGGGAACCCGACCAATTTGGATGTCGAACAACAGAATCTCCCCGAGGGCGGTTTTGGCTGGTATCTGATCCAAAGCCTAAGCGATCGTTTGATCTATGAGCGCAAGGGGTCAGAAAACCATCTCAGTCTTGAGATGAGATTGAAGATGCAGGCAGACGGGTAAGGCCCGCAATTTCCAAGGCCTGTGTCTAAGGTCAGTCTCCATGGTTTGGCACAAAGCCTTGGAAACTCCCCACCCCCGCCACAATCAGGGCCGATTTCAGGATCATACATGGTCTTGTAGCTGCATATAGCTTCCCTCGGCACCGTGTGTTCTAGCCCCCACCCAGTGCACGGTGTCGAGGACTACTTCCCTCCAATTTTTGATCCTGGTGATTAAGCAGGCGTTTTTGCCAGCCTAACGCTTGTGCACAATTAAGCCAGGCAAAGGCCGCGCGGTCTTGCGCTATGGCAACGCTTGCACATGGGACGCCGTCAACAGCGCGCCCTGCCTCTCATCAAAACACCCCTCCTCAAAAACACACGACCTCAAAACACCGGGTTCCTGCTGCAGCTCAGTTAACAAAATATGACGATCTGAATGCTGACCCAGTGCCCGATTCAAACCTTTGCAGGGTCACATTCTCACCCCATTTTTCAGCGAAAACTGGACTTGTAGCTGCATAGGCTTCCCTCGGTACCGCGTGTTACAGCCCCCACCCAGTGCGCGGTGCCGAGGATTTAAAATCCCCAGATTTTCACCCCCCATTCTCAGCGATTGACCTCGTGGCGATTGCACCTATTGTTTCGTTGGAACAACAGGATAATGACACGATGCGCGACTTCCACCAGCCCGGCCGATCTGCGGTTTTTGCAACCAATGGCATGTGTGCCACATCCCATCCACTGGCCGCCCAAACTGCGATTGATGTGTTGCGCAACGGCGGCAACGCCATGGATGCCGCTATCGCGGGGGCCGTCCTGCTGGGGCTGGTCGAGCCGCAGATGACCGGCCTCGGTGGCGATTGTTTTGCGCTGGTGTCAGAAGCCGGGTCAAACAATGTCACCGCGATCAACGGGTCCGGTCGTGCGCCCGGTGCAGCCAGCGCAGATCGGATATTGGCGCAAGGACACACAGAGATCCCGCTGCGATCTGCGGATGCAGTCACAATTCCCGGCGCGGTAGATGCCTTTTGCACGATGTCAGATCGCTGGGGAAAACTGGGGTTGGCAGACAGCCTCGCCCCTGCGATTTACTATATGGAACAAGGGGTTCCTGTAGCTCCGCGCGTCGCCGCCGATTGGGAACACTGCGAATCCACCCTCTCGGGCAGCGCCCGCCACGATTTTCTTGTAAAGGGGGGCACCCCCAAGGTTGGCGATATGTTTGCCATGCCAAAACAGGCTGACCTGTTGCGCAAGATTGCCAAACATGGGCGGTCAGCATTTTATGAGGGTGAGGCGGTTGATGACATGCTGAACACCCTGACGGCTGGCGGCGGCGTTCACACCGCTGAGGATTTTGCCAAGACCAACTGCACCATCGGTGAACCCGTCGCCGGATTTTACAAAGACCGCGAGCTGCTTGAGCATCCGCCCAACGGCCAGGGGATCATCGCGCATTTGATGCTCAATATCCTGTCGCATTTTGACCTGCCGAGCCTTGAACCGATGGGCGCGATGCGGGTGCATCTTGAGGCGGAGGCTGCGAAACTGGCTTATGATGCCCGCAATCGTTTTCTGTCTGACCCGGACCATATGACGAAACTGGACCACCTGCTTTCGGAGCAAACCGCCAAAAATTTGGCCGGGCTGATTGATCCAAATCGCGCCATGACCGCGCCAAATACGGTCAGCGAGGCGGTTCATAAGGATACGATTTACATCACGGTCGTTGATCGTGATCGCATGGCTGTTTCGCTGATTTACTCTATTTTTCATGGCTTTGGCTCTGGGATTTCCACGGATAAATTCGGCATCCTGTTTCAGAACCGCGGGGCTGGCTTTTCACTCACCCCCGGACACCCCAACGAGTTGATCGGTGGCAAGCGCCCGATGCACACAATCATCCCCGCAATGCTGCGTGACAATGGGCGGGTGAGCCTGCCCTTTGGTGTCATGGGCGGACAATATCAGCCAAACGGCCATGCCCGTGTCCTGACAAATTTGGTCGATTTTGGCATGGATTTACAAAGCGCGCTGGACGCGCCGCGTAGTTTTAGTGAAAGTGGCAAACTGAATCTAGAGCGCGGTTACGGCGACTCCGTTCGGGCGGTATTGGCGGAAAAGGGTCATGACATCGTCACACCGGATCAACCTATAGGTGGGGCGCAGGCGATTGCCATTTGGGAAAATGGCGTTCTCGAGGGGGCATCCGACCCACGTAAAGATGGCTGTGCCATCGGCTATTGATCCAGCATCGCTGTCGAAAATGAGGTTCAATAGAGACTGAAAATATATTGTGTTACAATGGATTAACGCCAATTTATCGCAATGGCCCAAAGCTTTTCATGGTCTCGCCCGATTTTCGCCCCGCTCTGACAGCAAACAGAGGGGGCGACAACTGGAGCGAGCAAATGATTCCCCCCCATACCGCCTTGGAAAACTATTTTTTTCGTGCATTTGATATTTCCGGACGGGCGACCCGAGCGGAATTTTGGTGGGTGACAGTGATCTTGATCGTTTTTGGCGTGATTGCTTTTGTCATGGATGCCTACACAATTTTCACCGCGCCGGTGACCAATTACAACCCGATGGCCTACCTGACACCATTCTTGCTTTTGGTGACCTTCATTCCGTCAACAACCTTGATGATCCGCCGCTTGCATGACGCGGGCCGGTCCGGCATGTGGTATTTTGTAAATTCGATCCCAATTATCGGGCCAATCTGGCTTTTGGTTTTGCTGGTTTTGCCGTCTGACACCGAACACAATCAATGGGGCCAGCCTCCGCAAGATCCGCGCGCAGCACGGACGTTCGACCAGTTTAATGGGCAAGGCAAAGCGCAGGTCAGCGACAGCAAACCCCATGATGCGCGCCAGAGCTATGCGACATTGCTCAGGCTGGAAGATGACCCGTCGCCCGAAGAAGTCGCCGAACAGCGTGAGCAGATCAGCGACTATTATCGAACGCGGGTTTTAGGCCGAAATTCAACGGCCTAAGCTCCCCCGCGTCCAGGTATGTGCGCGGGCCCAGGGTTTGGACTCTAGTAGGAATATTCGGAATAAATCCGGCTCAGATCGCCATTCCAATCCCCGTGATATTGCTCAAGCAGCTCATCTGCAGGCACCTGCCCGGTTTCCAGCGACTCTTTGAGCGCGTTGAGGAAATGGGTTTCATCCGGCACCAAACCGCCCGCGCCGGGTTTGGCGCGCGCCTTGAGACCAGCTTCTGAGATCGCCACCACCTCACGCGCGAGATCGTGCATCTTGATGCCGTTCACCTCGGTTTGCAGGCCGTGGATGGAGGCTTGAACCCGCAATTCTTGGCGCGTTTCATCATCCCAATCTTTGGCCAAATCCCAAGCCGCATCAAGCGCGGTTTGGTCATAGGTCAATCCAACCCAGAAGGCCGGCAACGCACAGAGGCGGCGCCATGGGCCGCCATCCGCCCCACGCATTTCGATGAATTTCTTGACGCGCGCTTCGGGGAAAACCGTGGTCAGGTGGTCGGCCCAATCGCTCAGCGTTGGAGTTTCACCGGGCAGTGCAGGAAGCTCCCCCTTGAGGAAATCACGGAAGGACTGGCCCAGCGCGTCTATATATTCACCGTCGCGATAGACAAAATACATCGGTACATCGAGCGCATATTCGACCCAAGCGTCAAAGCCAAACCCCTCATCAAAGACAAAGGGCAACATGCCGGTGCGCGCCGCGTCGAGATCGCGCCAAATGCGCGACCGCCAGCTTTTGTGACCGTTTGGTTTCCCTTCAAAGAACGGCGAATTGGCGAAAAGCGCGGTGGCAACAGGCTGGAGCGCCAGCGCAACACGCATCTTTTTGACCATGTCGGCCTCGGATGAAAAGTCGAGATTCACCTGCACGGTGCAGGTCCGATACATCATGGATTTGCCCATGGTGCCGACCTTGTCCATGTAGGAATTCATCAACCGATACCGGCCTTTTGGCATCATCGGCATCTGGTCGTGGGACCATTCCGGTGCCGCACCAAGACCGATAAAGCCAACGCCCAATTTCTCGGAAATGTCTTTGACATCAACAAGATGCGAATTCACCTCGTCACAGGTTTGGTGAATGGTTTCAAGCGGGGCACCAGAGAGTTCGAGCTGACCACCCGGTTCAAGTGAGATATTGGCACCGTCTTTTTCGAGACCAATGATATTGCCCCCCTCAAGGATCGGGGCCCAGTCATGGCGATCACGAAGCGCTTCGAGAACCGCTTTGATCGAGCGCTCACCCTCATAGGGGAGCGGCTTGTGGGTCTCTATGCAATAGCCGAATTTCTCGTGTTCGGTGCCGATGCGCCAGTCTTCCTTGGGCTTGCAGCCCGAAGACAGATATTCAGCCAACTGTTCGTGACGCTCGATAGGACCGCCGCCAGATTGAGGAATGGACATGGGCTCTCCGCCTGTTAGGTGCCGCTTGGGTTCCAAGCCATGAGGGGATTGACGCGCGGTGTCAATGCAGCGTCGCGATGGTTGAGCGCTGTGACGGCTTGCGCCAGATCACATAGCTGTGTGGTTCTGTTGCCGTCATTGCACGAATTGCGGTGTCAAAATCGGCACCGGGCAATGCCGAGAGCATATCAAAAATCGTGTCGGTTCCGGCCGCGTCAATTGGGATGTGCAGCGTACCGTCTTCGCCAACAAAAACCCATTGGATTCCGTCTGGGGCACGCACCTCAACAGTCACGCGCCACAGCCCATCGACCGATAGAATGCCCCCGCCTTCGGGGGCGAAATAGCTGATTTGGCGTTCGTTGATCTGAACGATGCCAGGGCCGCCCTGATCATGCGAGAAACGGGCGCGGCGCATACCAGTGGCACATAGAAAGGCCCCGAGCACGGCGATGAAATAGCCGATCCAATGCAGGATTCCCCCACCTGTAAACAGCGCCCAATAGAGCCCAATAGCGCAGACCAACGCGCCGATGAGGGCTTCGCTCCAACGCGACAGCTCGCGCGCGGCTTCGGGGCGGATCAAGCTCATTTTCAGTCCTTGGGTGATGCATGGCGGAGAGCGCAGTGCGGCGGCGATTACATATGCATATCGGCCCTTTGCCCGGTTCTGCAAGGGCCGTGCAGGTCATACCCCAGAAGACCGGCCCGCTGTGCAAAAATGCACAGAACTTCCGGGTTCACGCACAATAAAATAAGCTTGTTTTGAATGTGATCCAAGGGTGGCCCAAATCCGTTCCACAAGCGCCAGAGTTTTGAAGACTGAGTTTCAAGGCAGCATTTCAAGGCGACTTGCCGCGTCAATTTCAGACGCATGTTGAAAATCACCTGCAGGCTGCGCATTCCCGCAAACGGCAGGTCAGCGAAAATAAAGGGACCATCATGTCCAACTTCAAAACGTTCCTCGGCGGGATCGCCGTCTCTGTTGCTTTGGCCACATCCGCACTGGCGGCTGGCGTTGATGTCAACGCATCAAACACGGGTCTGGCCATGCAAGGCTATGATCCTGTTGCCTATTTCACCGATGGTGAACCCACCAAGGGCGACTACCAAACCACAACCGTCTACAACGACGCGACTTATTGGTTCTCATCCGAAGAAAACAAAGCTGCGTTTGAGGCAAATCCAGAAGCCTATGCCCCGGCCTATGGCGGCTATTGCGCCTTTGGCACCGCGATGGGTTTCAAATTTGATGGCGACCCAACTCTTTGGAAAATCGTTGATGACAGGCTGTACCTGAACCTGTCGCCAGCCATTCAGGAACGTTGGGCGGGCAATATCCCCGGTTTCATCGCCGATGCAGACAGCAAGTGGGGTGACATTGTTGATGTGGAGCCGGCGGTTTTGCTTGAGCAGTAAGACTGTTGAAATCTGATCTGTGGCGGCACCTTGGTCGCCCCAGATCACCAATCGCCCAAGCGGGTTTGCCAAATAGTCATCGCGGCAACAGCAGCGGTTTCCGCCCGCAAAATGCGTGGACCAAGGCTTAGGGTATGCGCATTGGGCAGGCTTTGCAGACGGGTGCGTTCGGCGTCCGAAAATCCGCCTTCTGGGCCAATAAAGATACACCATGCCCCCTTTGGCGCATCGCTCAGGCCGCGCTGCGAACCGGCCTCGGCCTCATCACAAAACAGAATCTGCCGGTCAGCGGCTTGGGCGAGCAGCGCATCGAACTTGGTCAAAGCGGTGACCTCGGGCACATAGGTCGCACCACATTGCTCCGCCGCCTCAACCGCATGGGCTTGTAAGCGATCCTGACGAATGCGTTCGGAATTGGTGAAATCGGTGACCATGGGCACAATGCGCCGCGCACCCATTTCGACAGCTTTTTCAACGATAAAATCGGTGCGCGCCTTTTTGATCGGCGCAAAGCACAGCCAGAGGTCGGGCGGCATGACCTGTGGGGCGATGAGGTCATGGCATTGCAAGGTGCCGCCACGTTTCCCGGCCGCGACGACTTGGGCACGCCATGCGCCATCGGTGCCGTTGAACAGAGCGACATGCGCCCCAACAGGCAAGCGCATCACCCCAAAGAGATAATGCGCCTGGTCGCGCGACAGCGAGACGTCTTGTCCCTGCCCCAAGGGTTGCTCTACATAAAGGCGGATTTTAGCTTTCATGAGGCGCAGCATATGACCGGCACCGAGCAGACACCAGAGCCAGAAGGTCAGGTTTCCGATGCTGTGAAAGGCAATTGGGTCGACACCCATGCGCCCGAAGGATTGCGGCCCTATCTGCGGCTAAGCCGGGCAGATCGCCCGATTGGATCGTGGCTTTTGCTGTTGCCGTGTTGGTGGGGCGTGTTGCTGGCGATGGTGCATGACGGGCAAGTCCGGCTGTTTGATCTCTGGATCATTGTTGGCTGTGGTCTTGGTGCGGTTTTGATGCGCGGCGCGGGCTGTACGTGGAACGATATCACGGATCGCGATTTTGATGGGCGGGTTGAGCGCACGGCGTCGCGCCCTATTCCATCGGGGCAAGTGAGCGTGAAACAGGCGTTGGCTTGGGCGGTGCTGCAATGCCTGATCTCCTTTGCGATCCTGCTGACCTTCCCGCCAATGGCAATTTTGCTGGGGGTTTTGGCGCTGATCCCGGTGGCAATTTACCCCTTTGCCAAGCGGTTCACCTGGTGGCCGCAGGTGTTTTTGGGCATCGCCTTTAACTGGGGGGCCTTACTGGCGTGGACGGCCCATACCGGGAGCCTTGGCCTCCCGGCGGTGTTTTTGTATCTGGCGGGCATGGCCTGGACGCTATTTTACGACACGATCTATGCCCATCAGGACACCGAAGATGATGCGCTGATCGGGGTGAAATCCACCGCGCGGCTGTTTGCCGATAACACGCCGCGCTACTTGGCGTGGTTCCTTGTTTTGACCGTTGCGTTGTTGGGCGTGGCCATCATTGCCGCTGCGCCGGACGGGGAAATCCTGCAAATGATGATTTTGCTGGTGGGGCCTTGGGCGATGGGCTGGCATTTGATGTGGCAGCTTCGTCGCCTAAAGATGGACGATAACGACAGATTGCTGGAATTGTTTCGATCAAACCGGGACGCTGGGCTTATCCCTGTGCTGTTTTTTGCCGCTAGCCTATTCGCTTGATTGCGAATTCCGTTTCGCTTGCGTATCAACGCCTAAGACTTAATCAGGACCGGAGCGTCTATGCGCCTTTCCTCCATCGCGACCTTTGTCGGAACTTTCACTGCGGCTGGCGCTGTCAGCCTTGTCAGTGCCTATTTCTCCGCCGGGGTTATTGAAACCGCTTCAAAGACCGATGTCCTTCAACAGCTGGATCTGGCCGGGCTGACATGGGCTGAAGTGGATACCAACGGCTTGCAGGTCTTTTTGATCGGCACAGCACCGGACGAAGCCGCGCGTTTCCAAGCGCTGAGCACCGCCGGAAGCGTGGTGGATGCGGCGCGGGTGATTGACCAGATGCTGGTCGAAGAACCCGAAGACATCGCCCCGCCTGAGTTTTCCATTGAGATTTTGCGCAACGATGCCGGTGTGTCGGCGATTGGACTGATCCCAAAGGCCACCGATCGCGAAGAGCTGATCGAGGGGTTTGCCAAGCTTGCCGGTGAGGGTGAAGTGTCTGACCTGCTTGGAGTTGCAGATTATTCTGCACCTGATGGCTGGGACACGGCGCTGAGTTTTGCGCTGACCGCACTGCGTGATTTGCCCCGCTCGCAGATTTCCGTGCGCCCCGACCTGGTGGCGATCAAAGCCATGGCCGAAAGCGAAGAACATCGCCGCCGCATCGAAAGCGGCTTGGCACGCAGGGTGCCGGAGGGCTTGAAACTGGCGCTGGAGCTGACCGCCCCGCGCCCGGTGATTTCGCCCTTTACGCTGCGCTTTATCATTGATGACAGCGGCCCGCGTTTTGACGCCTGTTCCGCCGATACCGAAGAGGCCAGCCAACGGATTTTAAAAGCCGCCACCGATGCGGGTTTGGAAGGCAAATCCTCCTGCACGCTTGGCCTTGGTGTGCCATCGCGCCGGTGGGCCGATGCCGCCGTTTTGGCGATTGCCAAACTGGCCGAGTTGAAGGGCACTTCGGTCACATTTACCAATGCCGATATTTCGCTGGTCGCCCCCGAAGGCACCAGCCAGGACGTGTTTGACCGCGTGGTCGGGGAGCTTGAAAGCGCCCTGCCCGGCGTGTTTGCATTGCACGCGGTGCTGCCAAAAGCGCCCGAGCAATCCGAAGAAGGCCCCCCGGAATTCACCGCAACCCTAAGCCCCGAAGGCAAAGTGCAATTGCGCGGCCGGGTGTCGAGCGAAATCGCCCGCCAAACCATGGATAGCTATGCGCGCGCCCGATTTGGGTCTGATGACGTCTATACCGCCGCCCGCGTTGCCGAAGGGTTGCCCAGTGACTGGCAGGTGCGCACATTGGCCGGGCTGGAAGTTTTGTCGAGCCTTGTGAACGGGGCGGTGACCGTGACGCCCGACAATGTTGCGATTTCCGGCAAGACCGGCAACCAAAATGCCCGCGCCGATATTGCCCAGCTTTTGGCCTCAAAACTTGGCGATGCGTCGGAGTTTGAGATCAATGTTGAGTATATCAAACAGCTTGACCCGACGCTGGGGCTTCCTTCTCCCGAGGAATGTGAAGCGCAGATTGTCGAGATTATCGGCACCCGTAAAATTTCGTTCGAACCGGGGTCGGCGACCTTGGATGGCTCGGCCGAGGACATCATGGATGAGCTGTCGACACTGTTGAAAAAGTGCGGAAATATCCCGCTTGAGGTCGGTGGGCACACCGACAGCCAGGGTCGTGAATCGATGAACCAGAAGCTAAGCCAAGACCGTGCCCAGGCGGTTCTGGATGCGCTACGAGAACGTCTTGTGCCGGTGCGGGCCTATACGGTCACCGGCTATGGCGAAGCGACACCGATTGCCGATAACGACACCGAAGAAGGCCGCGAAGCCAACCGCCGCATCACCTTTACCCTGCTGAAAGATAAGCTTGAAGAGGCTGCGGAGGCAGAGGCGGCGGATGCGGCAACTGATCCTGCTACAAATGATCCTGAGGCCTCAGGGGCCGGGGATGACAAAAAAGACGACAATGCCGACGCAGACGCGGCAGAGGGGACCAAGGATGGATAGAACGCAGTTCATCATAATGACGGCTGTCATTCTTTTTGTGGCCTTTTGTGTGGGCTGGTTTGCCCATTGGCTGCTGCATCGTTTTACCCGCGTCAGTCAGGCCGACATGGATCAACTGGAACGCATGAGCCAAGAGTTGCACGAGGCCGAAGAGACCCGCGATCAGGCCATCACCTATCTGCAACAACGCGAAGCCGAGCTGACCAACCAATTGGCCCAGACCGAAGCAGAATTGTCGGCAGCGATGGATGGGTTGCGTGAAGCCCGTCAAGAGGCCGAAGAAATGCGCGTTTATGTCGAGCGTCTTCAGGGTCAGGCCTGATCTGAACCGAATACTTGCGCCCGTGCCCCTTTCCAGTCGGGGCACGATATGGGATGACCGGGGCAACCGTTCCCAACATGCGATCCCAGACCATGACCCAGATTATCTCCTCCCTCTCCGAGATTTCAAACCGCTATGACGCGCTTTTTGTCGATCTGTGGGGGTGCGTGCATAACGGCGTCACCGCCTTTCCCGAAGCCGTGGCCGCGTTGCAGGGCTATCGGGCCAAGGGCGGCATTGTGGTGCTGGTCACCAATGCCCCGCGCTCGCGCCATGAGGTTGCCAAGCAATTGGTGCGGTTTAACGTGCCCGACGATGCCTATGACGACATCGCCACATCCGGCGATAGTGGGCGCGCGGCGATGTTTCAGGGGGCTGTCGGCTCCAAGGTGTGGTTCATTGGTCAGCCACATGATCTCCCGTTTTTTGAACCGCTGAGCCTGATCGACAACCCCGTTGAGATTGAACAGGTCGCGCTGGACAAGGCCGAGGGCATCGTTTGTTGTGGCCCCACCGATCCCCATGCCGACCCTGACGTGATGCGCCCCCAGTTTTTGATGGCAAAACAGATGGGCTTGAAGCTGCTTTGCGCCAATCCCGATATTGTTGTGGATCGCGGTGAGACACGCGAATGGTGCGCCGGGGCCTTGGCAAAACTCTATACCGAAATGGGCGGCGAGAGCCTGTATTTCGGCAAACCGCACCCGCCGATTTATGATCTGGCGCGCCGACGTTTGGCGACATTGAAAGCAGGAATCCCCGATGCTTCGATCCTTGCGATTGGCGACGGACCGCATACCGACATTCTGGGAGCCATGGGCGAGGACATCGATTCCCTGTTTATCACCGGCGGATTGGCGCGCGCGGAAACAAAAACCACAACCGATCCCGAGGCTCAGGCGCTAACGGATTATATTGGCAAGGAAAACATCAACCCGCAATTTAGCATAGGGATGCTGCGTTAACAGAATTCCCCCTTGATTTTTCTGCAGCTGCGAAGTAATTAAATTACCAAGCACAGCAGAAAGACGCCCGTTTGTTACCCAAAGGTCGTAGGGCGGTCATCATGGAGGATGAGATGTTGGACAACCTGCCACGCGGCACGATCTGCATCGAGGATATCGAAATGGGCATGTCGCGGTACCTGCGCAAGCAAGTCACCGACCGTGATATCGAGATGTTCGCCGAGGTTTCGACGGATCATAATCCAGTGCACATGGATGACGATTATGCACAGGATACGATCTTTGAAGGACGCATCGCCCACGGCATGTTGACCGCTGGCTTGATCTCTGCGGTGATTGGTGAACAGCTGCCCGGCCACGGGACCGTGTACATGGGTCAGACGCTCAAGTTTCTGGCCCCTGTACGCCCCGGCGACATGGTTTATGCCGAGGTCAAAGTGGTTGATATTGATCATGGCAAACGCCGCGTGACGTTGGAATGCCATTGCTCGGTGGATGGCAAGAAGGTGTTGATCGGTGAGGCCAAGGTGTTGGCACCGTCGCGCAAGTTCGACTGACCATCAGCGCCCCCCCCAAGAACACGGCCGGATCGTTTCGCGATCCGGTTTTTTTGTGCCTGCGGGATGGTGGGTGGGGCGAGGGCGCAGCCCAGCGTCCATCCCTATCCCTACTCAACAGGCGTCAAATCCAAACCCGTCAGGGATTGCATCTCGGCCCTCTAAAACCAGATCGGCCATCACCTCGGCCGCTTTCGGGGCCATGCCAAAGCCGATCTTGAAGCCTCCATTGGCAACAAAATGCCCATCGCGGCCTGGCCAGGCCCCCAGCAGAGGCGCGCGGGAGCGTGCCCTTGGCCGCACCCCGGCCCAGCGGCCAATCTCCTCGGCCTCTCGTAATATGGGCATGGCCTCATGTGCCCGGGTGATCAGGTCGTCACATTGCGCGTCCACAGACGTTGGGTCTTCAAACTCACGCTCTGAGGTCGAGCCGATGGCAACCGTCCCATCCGCATGCGGAATGATGTGCAAACCGCCAACAAACACCTGTGGGGCGTCGGATGCGGCATGGCGCAGCAACACCGATTGACCTTTGACGCCATCGCCGATTTTGCGGCCCAGTTGATCCGAAAGGTCATGCAAACCGCGCCAGCCCGTCGCCCAGACAACAGCCCCTGCATCCGGTGCCACTTGGCAGAACTCAACACCACGCGCCGTCAGCGCTGCAACCAAAGCGTTACAAGCCCGGCGCGGTGCCATGCGGGCGGTCAGTGTATCGCGGATCAGCCAGCCGCTTGGGCTGGTCGGCGCAAAATCTCCGGCATCTTGGACACGGATAACATCCCACGCCGCCTGGCCCTGCCATAGATCATCAGCCCCCTGCCCGCGCCGACGCGCCAAGTCCAAAGCGGGCTCATCCGCAACCGGCTGCAAACGTCCGGTGCGCCCATATCCCGCAGACACACCCCCCTCCGCCGCGACCTTGGCCCAAAAGGCCTCGGCCATCAGCAAGCTTTCCAGTTGAAAGGCTTTTTTGGGGTTCCAGTTTTCGGGTACATGCGGGGCGAGCGCCCCAACCATCCCGCCCGATGACCCGGTTCCCGGCCCAAACGGATCAACAACACGCACGCTGGCGCCGCGCAAAACGCAGACCCACGCCACGGACAGGCCGAAAATGCCCGCCCCCCGAACTGTCACATCCACTTTTGCCGTTGCACTTGCCATTATTGGTACTCGCTGTATGTCCTGCGGCACGCTTGTAAGGACAAAGCCGATGACAGACCACAGCAGCCTCGATTGGCGCGGCGAAACGCCCGTGTCGACCCGCTTTGACGACCCATATTTCTCGCTTGAGAATGGGCTGGACGAAACCCGGCATGTGTTTTTGCAAGGCAACGATTTGCCCGAGCGGTTTTGCGATGGGTTTCACATTGCTGAATTGGGCTTTGGCACCGGGTTAAATCTGCTCGCGGCATTGGAGCTTTGGCGGCAGGCGGGTGCACAGGGGCAGTTGCATTTCACCACATTCGAAGCCTTTCCTTTGGCCCCCCAAGAGATGATCCGCGCTCAGGCCGCCTTTCCAGAGCTGGCTGTTCTGGCCTCGGAATTGGCCCCGCATTGGGGAGCTGCGCAATTTCAGCTGCCGGATTTGCGCTTTGAGATGGTGCAAGGCGATGCACGCGAGACATTGCCAGCCTGGAACGGCACAGTGGATGCATGGTTTTTGGATGGGTTTTCGCCAGCCAAAAACCCTGAGCTGTGGTCACCCGCTTTGATGGCTGAGGTTGGCGCTCATATGAAACCGGGAGCAACCGCCGCCACCTATACGGCGGCAGGCCATGTGCGACGTGGCCTTGTCGCTGCGGGGCTCGACGTGGCGCGCATCCCCGGCTATGGCCGTAAGAGACATATGACACGGGCCAGCAAAGCCCTTTGACGAGGGCCCGAAATGGCACAGCAAAATCAGGCCCTTGGCATTTGGCTGATGGTCGCCACCATGTTCATTTTCGCCGTTCAGGATGGCATGTCGCGCCATTTGGCTGACACCTACAATGTCATGATGGTTGTGATGATCCGCTATTGGTTCTTTGCCGCCTTTGTCATTGCGTTTGCGACACGCCAAAGCGGTGGTTTACGAGCGATTGCCCGAAGCAAAAAGCCGTGGCTTCAGCTGTTTCGAAGCGCTCTTCTGGTGCTTGAAATTTGCGTGACAGTTCTGTCGTTCGTGTATCTTGGACTGGTGGAAAGCCACGCGATTTTCATCTGTTACCCGCTGATTATCGCCGCCCTGTCCGGCCCGGTTTTGGGCGAACATGTGGGGTGGCGGCGCTGGGGGGCGATTGGCGTTGGCTTTGTCGGTGTTCTGATCGTCCTACAGCCCTCGGGCGGGGTGTTTTCACCCTATGCGATCATCCCGCTGGTTGGGGCGTTGATGTTTGCGCTCTATGGGTTGCTCACGCGATTTGCAGGTCGTCATGACAGCGCCATGACGTCGTTTTTCTGGACCGGCACAATTGGCGCCCTCACCGCGACGATCATTGGCATCACCTTTTGGGAGCCAATGAGCACGCCGGATTGGGGGTGGATGATTGCGCTGAGTCTGCTTGGCATTTTGGGGCATTTCCTGTTGATCAAATGCTATGAAATTGCCGAGGCCAGTGCGCTGCAACCTTTTGCCTATCTGCAATTGGCCTTTGCCAGCGCCTTTGGTGTGATGCTGTTTGGCGAGATCATCCGCCCCAATGTTGCCCTTGGATCGGTCATCATTATTGGCGCAGGCCTATTCACCCTGTGGCGCGAGCGCCGGAAGCGTTGAGCCGATCAGCTCCTTGGAGAAGGGCACCGGATGCGGGTTTTGGCCAAGACGCGCGCGGTAAACCGGCAAACTTTCCGAGACACGCATCACATAGTTACGCGTTTCATCAAAGGGAATGAACTCAATAAAATCAATAACATCGACCTCGCCCTTACGGGGGTCGCCATAGAGTTTCATCCATCTGGTCGGACGCGATGGTCCGGCATTATACCCGGCCGCCATCATCACCGCATTGGCATCGAACCGACGCGCCAGCGTCGCCAGATAGGTGGAGCCAAGCGTGGCATTGTAGGCCGGATCGCTGAGCAGTTTATCTTTGCTATACTCAAGGCCAAGCTGACCCGAGACCTCCTTGGCGGTGCCGGGCATGAGCTGCATATAGCCCCGCGCACCCGCCCCGGAAATCACACCGGGATCAAATTCCGATTCCCGGCGCGAGATCGCCAAAACCAGTTCTTTGGGCACCGGAAAGGAGGCTTTGGCGATCTGATCGGGCACCGCATAATAGGGGGCTGCCAGCTCATGACCAAATTTCGCCGCCCGTTTGCCCAACATGACCTGAATATGGGGCCGACGCATATCGCCCAGCATCCGGCCAATTTGCCCCATGCCCACACGATCTTGCGATTCGGCCAGATGGGTCAAAAACCGCTCGGCCAGGCTTGTTTCACCGGCGGCCAGCAAGACCACCCCGGCATTGAAGACCGAGGTTTTGGTGAAGGCGGCGTTGCGCCAGTCGGGGAAGGTTTCGGAGCCATCCAAAGTGCCGTCAAACCCAACCCCGCCACGTTCCGCCGCCAGCAGCCCGTAAAACGATGTCTGGTATTTCGCACCAAGCCCATAGGCCTCCTTGGCGGCGCTGGCATCGCCCATGGCTTCAAACGCGCGCCCCAGCCAATAGCCCGCCCGACCAAGGGAAATGGGTGTCCAGACAGCGGCGCGGAAATTGCTAAAATGCTGAACAGCCAGTTCGGGATTGTCCAAAAAGCGCAGCGCGAGATACCCCGACAGCCATTCCAAATCAGCGAAATTGGAGCCTTCGACCAGATGGTGAGACGAGGCGATGTTATAAGCCTCGGTCACGGCCCCCGCACGCATGCGTTTTCGGGCCAGATCGCGCCGTGATCGGGCCCAGGCCCATGGCTCACCCAAGGTTTCTGCACTTTGCGACTGCGTCAGCAGCAACGCAATCGCATCGACGTCGCGGCCCTTGCGCACACGCCACATAAACCGTTCAAAGGCCAGCCCCGGATGATCCTGAAGCGCGGCTGGCACCTTTTCGATCAAAGCATCGACGCCGTCACCCTTGTTGCGCAGGGCCAAACGGGCTTCGGCCAGAGCCTGCCAACCGTCATCCACATAGGGAATCATCGCGCCAGCGTTGCGGCTCCAGCCCTTCCAAAGCGCGTAATCCAGACGCGCGACATGATGCGGGCCGAGAATGTCGCCCCAATTTTCCAAAAACGCCCGCCGTTCATCACCCGACATCGACAAGGTTCGCCATGCCAGCACGATTTCCGCCTGCGCCGCGCCTTCGTCCCCTGTATCAAGCCAAGCCCGCGCCAAGGACAGGGCTCCGGTGCCCGTTTCAGGGGTGTGATCGTCATAAAAGGCGCGAATATCTGCGTAAGAGGCGGATGACATCGACGCTTCGGACTTCTCCTTGAGATAGACCAAGCCCGGCCAATCCCCATTGCGCGCCAGAAAATCCTGCACTTCGACGGCGTCACCGCGCCCGGCGCGCAGGGCGTGCCACAAAATAACATCCAAAGCGGCCTGACCATCGCCGCGGGCTTCGATTCGGGCCGCGGCCCAATTGCCGTTGCGCATTGCCTCCATCGCACGGGCCATAGATTGGCCAGCATCTTGGGCCCACACAGGCAAGCTGGTGAGGAAAAGAAACACTGTCAGGAAACCTGAGACAAGAACACGCGACATCGGCTTGCATTTTCCGGCTTGAAAAGGAATAGACGCTTACGGAGGAAGATATAGCCAGCCAGCGGGCCTTCAACTGACAATCCTGTTTGGTGGCGGTTTTTCTCCTGAACCTGATGATGAACAGAAAATAGGAGCGTGAGATGTTCAAGGGATCAATGCCAGCCCTGGTCACGCCGTTCAAGGACGGCGCAGTGGATTTCGCCACGCTCAAACACTTGGTCGATTGGCAAATTGAGCAAGGGAGCCATGGGCTTGTCCCGGTTGGCACCACAGGCGAAAGCCCGACGCTGACCCATGACGAACACGAAGCTGTGATCGAAACCGTGGTGAAACAAGCCGCCGGTCGCGTGCCCGTGATCGCCGGAGCCGGGTCAAACAACACCGCCGAGACCATCCGATTCGTGCAATTTGCCGCCAAAGTTGGTGCGCAGGCGGCGCTCGTGGTGACGCCGTATTACAACAAACCGACCCAAGCCGGTCTGATCGCGCATTTCACCGCCGCCCATGACAGTGCGGATTTGCCGATTGTTATCTACAATATTCCCGGCCGTTCGGTTGTAGATATGTTGCCCGAAACCATGGGTGAGCTGGCCAAGCTGAAAAACATCGTCGGCGTCAAAGACGCCACCGGTGATTTGGCGCGGGTCTGCCAACAGCGGATCACCTGCGGCACCGATTTCGCGCAGATTTCCGGCGAGGATGCCACGGCGCATGGGTTTAACGCCCAAGGCGGTATCGGCTGCATCTCGGTCACCGCCAACGCGGCCCCTGCCCTGCTTGCTCAGATGCAAGAGGCCTGTTTGGCGGGCGATTACGCCAAGGCGCTGGAACTTCAGGATAAGGTCATGCCATTGCATCAGGCGATCTTTGCTGAGCCGGGCCTGTGCGGCGCGAAATACGCCATGTCGAAGCTGGGTCTTTGCGACGAAGAAGTCCGCCTGCCACTGCTTCCGGTCGGAGAGGAAACCCGCTCCAAGATCGACGCCGCACTGGCGCATGCTGGCTTGCTCTAAGATTTAGGGCGTTTCAACATTCAAAGGGCGGGGCTTATCACCCCGCCCTTTTTTGTTTCCGTGTAACGCTGTGCTGACTCAAGTCTCGGCCAAACTCTCGGCCAAACTCTCGGAGAGAATGCGCGCGGAGGGGGCAGACAGCCGCCACCGCGCGTCCCCTAAAAAACCAAACGAGACGCTGCTCAGAGCCCTTCGGGTTGCCCGACAATAACAAAGCGCAACGCGTCGGGCTTGAGAAGCTCAGCGGCCACGCGCTTAACATCCTCCAAGGTCACCGCATCAACCTGTTCGTTCCGGGTGGTGATGTAATCGGGGGTCAGCCCCTCCATCTGCATCCCGACCAAGATGCGCGCAATCGGCCCATTGCCATCAAAGCGCAGAGGATAGGCCCCGGTCAGATAGGTTTTGGCCCGTGTGAGTTCGTCTTGGGTCACGCCATTTTCAGCCATTTTCGCCCATTCATCCTGAATGACAGACACCGCTTCGGCAATACGATCATTGGCAGAGGCGACGCGCCCAAGGTACAATTCGGCGTGGTTTTTGGGAACCAGATAGGAATACACCCCATACGTTAGCCCGCGCTTTTCACGCACCTCTTGCATCAGACGCGCTTCAAAACCGCCGCCGCCAAGAATAACATTCAGCACGTAAGCGGCAAAGAAATCAGGGTCATGGCGTTTCATACCTTTGTGACCAAAAATTGCGACCGATTGCGGCGTGTCGAATGGAATAACGGTAACGCCCGCCTTGGTTTGCACATCCAGATCGGCCGGGGGCGTTGCGCCGGTGGCGGGCAAATCGGACAGGAGCTCATCCATCAAGGCAGCGAGTTCCTCGGCAGAAATATCACCCGCCGCAGCAACATAGACCTGATCGCGCGTCATGATAGATTGATGCGCCGCAACCAGATCATCGCGGGTCAGAGCCGCAACGCTGGCTTCGGTGCCATTGTAATCCGAGCCATAAGGATGGTCACCAAACACCATGTGATCCCAGCTTTGGTTGGCAATGCTGTCAGGGTCTTTGGTGTCAGATTGAATGCCCGCAATCACCTGTCTGCGCACCCGGTCAATCGCGTCTTGGTCAAAACGTGGTGACATCATCGACAGACGCAACAACTCCATCGCGTCATCCCGCGTTTCCGTCAGAAACTTTGCCGAAATCCGCAATGAATCATCGCCAATATCGTATTTGAATTGCGCCGCGATGCTTTCACCGGCCTGGGCAAAGGCGCGTGCATCCAAGTCGCCTGCCCCTTCTTCGAGCAGCGCAACCATCAGATTGGCGGCCCCGCGTTTGCCAGCCGCGTCAAGCGACGCACCGCCCTTGAACCGAAGCTCAAGCGCCACGAATGGGATCGAGGGTTCTTCGACCAGCCACGCTTTGAACCCGCCAGCGCTTTCGACTTCCTGAATATCGGTGCTGGCCTGGGCGCTCAGGCTTGCAAAGATCAGGCCGATTGCAAAAAAGATCTGTTTCATTGACCAATCTCCTGGGCGGCTTGGCCAGTTAAATAGCCGGTCACGGAATTCTTGAGGTTAAACACCTCATGGGCGGCGGCGATCACATCTTCCGCAGTCACGGCCTGCAAAACATCAGGCCAGGCCTGCACGTCTTCGACGGTTAAACCCGAGGTCAACGCCACCCCATAGCGACGCGCCAAACCATTGGCGTCGTCACGGGAATAGATTTGCTGAGCCTTCATCTGAAACTTGATCCGTGCCAGTTGCTCTTCGTCCACGCCTTCTTGCAAGAACTCCGATACCGCAGCATCCAAGGCCGCCTCTCCCTCCTCTAGGGAAACCCCGGCTGCAGGGACGATGATCAGACCAAAGGTGCTGTCATCCAGCGACACGCCGCTATAGAAGGCGCTGCTATACACCGCTTGTTGGGTCTCGAACTGTAATTTTCGGGTCAGGACGCTGGTTTGTCCACCGGCCAAAAGCTCGGCCAGAATGGTCAAAGCTGCGGCTTTCTCTTGGTCGCCGCTGTCGCGTTCGGGGGCCAAATAGCTTCGCATAACATAGGGTTGCGCAACGCGGGGATCACGAAACGTCATACGCCGTTCCGCCATATGACGCGGTTCGGACGGACGGGCACGTTCCCCCAATTCGGGATTGGCAGGCAAAGGGCCGTAATACTGATTGGCCAGTTCCAGAACCTCTTGCGGTTCCACGTCACCGGCGACGATCAAGATCGTATTATTGGGTGCGTAGTATTTTTGGTAAAAGGCCAGCGCATCCTCAAGAGACAGCTGTTCCATCTCATGACGCCATCCGATAATCGGCGTGCCATAAGGGTGGTTGAGGTAGAGCGCGGCGCGTCTTTGTTCGCGAAACAAAGAGCCGGGATCATTTTCAACCCGCGTGTTTCGCTCTTCGATAATAACTTCGCGTTCGGTGGCAATGTTTTCTTCGGTCAGGCGGATGTTGCGCATCCGGTCCGATTCCATTTCCATCATCAAAGGCAAGCGATCGGCGGCAACCCGTTGGAAATAGCCGGTATAATCAAAGCTGGTAAAGGCATTGTCAGACCCGCCATTGGCGGCAACGACCTTGGAAAATTCCCCGGCTTCAAGCTTGTCCGTCGCTTTGAACAACAGATGTTCGAGAAAATGCGCCACGCCCGATGTGCCGCGCGGTTCATCCGCCGATCCGGCGCGGTACCAAAGCATGTGAACCAAAGCCGAGCTACGATGATCTTCGATCACCACAACGTCCATACCGTTATCAAGCTTGTAGGTTGTGACCTGATCACTGGCCGCCGCCAATCGCGGTACCAGCGCCATGGCGCACACTGCGAGAGTGGAAAGGAAGGGCAATCTCGGCATAGGGGCTCCTCTTTCTGATTGTGTCAGATGGAACCTACGCTACCGTTGGTTAACTTCAACCTGTCATGACAGCTCTGTGACCGCAATTCAGCAAACAAAGAGCCGAAGACAGGATCGTTAACGGCCCGGAGGCGGTGCCGAGGGGGTGCGCGCTCCGGCTTTGCGATAGCGGGCCAACCAGCTGTAGGGATCCAACGACTGCCGTTTATAGGCGCGGTAGTATTCATCCTCGGGGACGATGGACCATGAAAAGAGCGATTTGCGTTTGCGATAAGCGTGGTCTTCTGTCGCCAGGGTCTGACGGATTTCGCCGTCGCGGCCATAACGGCTTGCGCGCGAAATAATCGCCGTGTCGGACGATGGAACGCCCCCCCCCGATGCCAAACGGGACGGATCCCCCCCCAAGGCCACGACCGCGTCAACTTTGGGTGTTTGATCGGTGCGGTTGGCACCACCCGGAGTCGGGGGCGGCAAATCCGAATAGTTTTCGGGTTGCACCAAGGGTTTGGCCGGAAGAACCGAGAATTCCTCAGGTTGGCCATTATAGGATTTGAGGTTGTGAAGGGTGATGTCCCGTTCACGTCCACTGCTGCAGGCCGTAAGACCCACAAGTGCTACCAATGCCACAAGATGCGTGATCCGCATCGCCACCCTCCGGTTTTCATTTTAAGACAGCTTTAAACCATTGCGCGGGCGAGGTCACGAGGCGTTTTTGCCTCCTGGGAAGAGCACAAGCCCCAAAGCGCCGGCGAAAATCGCCACATCGGCGACGTTAAAGGCAAATGGGTTGTCAAAACCGCAGCAAGACATGTTGAGAAAGTCCGCAACCGCCCCATAGGCGACACGATCCACGACATTTCCCAATGCACCACCAATGAGCATACCGGCGGAAATCAGCCCATAGCGCCCCGGAGGGTCGCGGCGCATCCAGACCAAGACAAATAAAACGATGCCAATAGCAACGGAAATCAGAATCCAACGGGTCGCGGGGGCTTCGCCCGCCAAGAGACCAAAATTGATGCCGTAATTCCACGCCATGCGGAAATTCAACAGCGGTGGCCAGACTTCGATATTCAAACGCGTGGCCAGATCCATCACATGGACGACCCAGATTTTTGTCAGCTGATCAATCACAAAGATAATGCCTGCCACAGCCCAGACCAATCGCAACATCCCGCTTTGACGCTGTTTTCCCACGCGTTCCATGTTCTTTTTCTGCCCCTTCTTAGGCTTTTGCTCTTTTTTTGCCTTGATCCTCGAGGTGGATCGCTCAGTCGCCCCCCCTATACGTTTGCGCGTAGTTGAGCCGACAATGCAAATCAATTAGGGCCGATTTAGCCCAAGCACGATCAAAGGCAAAGCGCTGGCGGCGGGGAAAAAGTCGTAGAGACACCGCAAAAAGGTTACTCTGCTGCGGTTCTCAACAGATTGAGCAAGGCGCGATAGCTCGAAAAAGCCGCCTTTTCGTCTAGGGCAACGTCATTATTGAGCGTCACAGCGGCGCATAACGTGTTTCCTTGGCTATCCTGCACCACGGTTGTCATGTTCAGAACGCCAATTTCCGACCCGCCTTTATAGGCGATTTGCCGCCAATCTTTGTTCGACGCCGGGCCGGAGCTAATCCGATAAGGCGTCAAATCAGCGGTTTCGATCAACAGGGCGCAAAGCCGATCCAATCCGACATACCATTCCACCCCCGGCTGATAGGCGGGCAAGCTGGCGGATTTTTGGAGCGTTTGAGCGGCTTGGGCAGCTTGGGCAGCTTGGGCGGCGATTTCGGCACGATTGGCGGGGTGGTCCAAATAGGTTTGGCGCGCATCATCGTCGAACTTCAGGGCAAAGAATTCGCGGGTGCTTGGCACAAAATCCATTCCCAAAGCAGCGGCGATCCGGGGGCGGCCAAGCAGATGCATGAGATGATCAGTGGCGGTGTTATCGCTGATCGAGATCATCAAGGACGCCAAGGTTTGCACCGTGATCGGCGCGCCATCAGGATAGTCCTGCAACATACCGCTTGGCAGGGATTTCAAGGAGTTATCAAGGGGGACCACGTCGTCCCAGCGCAGCACACCCTTGGCAATATCTTCGCTCAGAACCTTGAGAACGGCGATTTTAAAGGCCGACCCAACGGCAAGCGGTTGATCGGACTGGCGTTGGGCCAGAACCTCGCCGTTTTTCAGCACAAGCCAAGCAACATCGGCACCGAGGGGAGCGAAGCCAGCCAGCGCCTCATCAAGAGTAGCAACCCGTGGCGTCACCCCAAGAATGCGCAGCCCTTCGATCCGCCCCATGCCATTCAGGCCGATCAAGCCAGTGACAAGATGAGAGGCGGTTTCGATCTCAAACCTGTCGCCCTCAACATGAACATGAGTAACGGGGCCAATATCGGCGCGCATGTCGCGGCTGATGTCGTGCAATTGGGTCAGAGGGATGGCGTTGAGAAAGGCCGGAGTGAACATCTCGGAACGAGGGCCGGTTGCGAGAAGCTCATGGAGCAAGGCCTCGGCCCTGGGATGGTTCGCGGGATCGGCCCGCAGGGATGCGGGCCAGATCAGGATCAAAACGGCAAGAACAAGTTTCAATGAATTCAAGTTCTTGCCTCCTATACCTTAGTGACGGAAGTGGCGCATTCCGGTGAAGACCATCGCAAGACCGGCCTCATCGGCGGCGGCGATGACTTCGTTGTCACGCATCGAGCCACCCGGCTGGATCACACAAGTCGCCCCGGCGGCGGCGGCTTCCATCAACCCGTCAGGGAAGGGGAAGAACGCGTCAGATGCCACAGCCGAGCCTTTGGTCAGCGGCTCAGGCAATCCCAAAGTCTCGGCCATACGCTCGGCCTTTTTGGCGGCGATCAAGGCGCTGTCGACGCGGCTCATCTGACCGGCACCAACACCGACGGTGGCCCCGTCTTTGACATAGACAATGGCGTTGGATTTCACATGCTTGGCGACTTTCCACGCAAAGAGCAGGTCAAGCATTTGCTCATCGCTCGGCGCGACTTTGGTCACAACCTTGAGATCGTCCAACCCGATAAAACCAACATCCTTGTCTTGCATCAGGAAGCCGCCGGCGACCTGGCGCAGGGTTTGGCCACCGGCGCGCACATCTGGCAACCCTCCAGTTGTCAGCAAACGCAGGTTCTTCTTGGCGGCAAAGACCTCTTTGGCCTCATCCGTCGCGTCCGGCGCGATGACCACTTCGGTAAAGATGCCGGTGATTTCGCGAGCGGTGTCGGCGTCAAGTGTTTGGTTCAACGCAACAATGCCGCCAAAGGCCGAGGTGCTGTCGCAGTTGAACGCCGCCTTATAGGCCTCGGTCAGGGTTGCGCCACGGGCCACACCGCAAGGGTTGGCATGTTTGATGATCGCACAGGCGGCAGTTTCGGCCGGGTCAAATTCCGCCACCAATTCAAACGCCGCGTCGGTGTCGTTGATGTTGTTATAGGAGAGCTCTTTGCCCTGATGCTGAGAGGCTGTGGCGACGCCGGGGCGATTGGTGCCATCGGTGTAAAACGCCGCCTTTTGGTGCGGGTTTTCACCATAGCGCAATGTCTGGGCCAAAGTGCCAGCTTTGGCACGGCGGTAGGGTGCGTCCAGATCAATGGCATCGGCCATCCAGTTGGATACAGCTGCGTCATAGGCCGCGGTGCGGGCATATGCCTTTTGCGACAGCTTGCGGCGGAACTTCGGGCAGGTTGCGCCGCCGTGCTGATCCATATCGGCCAGCAATTTGTCATAGTCTTCGACATCAACAACCACCGACACAAAGGCGTGGTTCTTCGAAGCCGCGCGGATCATCGCCGGGCCACCGATGTCAATGTTTTCAATGCACTCGTCCCATTCTGCGCCTTTGGCGACGGTCTCTTCGAACGGGTAGAGATTGACGACCAAAAGGTCGATCGCGCCAATGCCATGTTCCTCCATCGCGGCGACATGGGTGTCATTGTCACGCAGGGCTAGCAAACCGCCATGCACCATCGGATGCAGGGTTTTGACCCGGCCATCCATCATTTCGGGAAAGCCGGTGATTTCGGCGACATCTTTGACAGAAACACCCGCATCGCGCATGGCTTTGGCAGAGCCGCCGGTCGACAAAATCTCGACCCCGCGCGCATCCAGCGCCTTGGCCAGGTCAATAAGACCGGTCTTGTCGGATACAGAAATCAGCGCGCGGCGGATGGGTTGATCGGTCATTCAGGCGGTTCCCAGAGCTGTTAAGTCTCGATGTCCGCCTCATCTTGGGCCAGATCGCGAATAGCAACGGCAGTTTCCTGCGCCTTGGCAAAAGACCAGCGGACGCGCGTCGCATACTCCATTGCGCGGCCGGATAAAACGATCTGTTTCGTCGCGCGCGGTTGAAGGCGACCTTTTTCAAGGTAAACCGACGGTTCCAGCTCCAGGCTATAGTCGCCTTCGGTCCGAAAAACCCATATTTCCCCGGATCTTAGCGCCATGGAAACCGCTTGCCCGTTTAAATCAAGCGCCACATCCACCTCTGGGTGCAAATGAAAGCGGACGTCAAAGGGAACACCCGCAAGGCGCGATTGATCCATGGCTTTGTCGAAACGCTTCTTGGCGGGCGAATCAAGCGCGACCAAGTAATCTTCGCCATTGAGGGTGCGCCCATCGAGCATCAGCTCAAGGCTACGGGCATGTGTCAGCCCATGAATCGCCACATAGCCGTCCATCCCTCCCTCAAAGCGGAAGCTTTCAGGCAGGTGGGTCATTTGCACCGGCACATGGCTTGGCAAATCCTCCAGCAATTCGCGTTTGGACGCGCCAATCCAACGCGGCGGTGCCAATCTGGCGCTTGAATAGCCTTGTAACGACAGCGTTGAATGCGAGAGGGTCGCGCGGCCAGCGCGGCGCCAATCTTCGCCAAACCCACCGCCAGAGCCACAATTGACAATCATCGGACGACGCCCGGATGTGAGTTCAAACGCCAAGGTCGAGGCATGTGCATGCGCCGAGGCGCTTCCCGAGGGCGGTGGCGCGGCATCAACGATGACTGTGGTACGACCGCCAGACAGGCGTGCAAAGCCCATAGCCAACCCTTCGGCCTGACGTTTTTTGTTTCCAGAAGCCGCCAAGGCTTGATCCAAACGCCCTTCGAGCCCCCTGCCCCCGCCGTGAAAGCGCGCCAAACCCCCATCGGCATGGCGCAGCGTGCGCAGGGTCGGCGCGATTTGGGCAATGGCTTCGAGATGAGCGTCCGCAGGTGTCTTGCCAGACTCATTGAGCGCCAATTGCGCCCATGTCAGAAGGGTAAAGACTTCGAGAAGTTCTTCGGGATTGCGGGTCGGAATACCGCCTTGATCATTGATTTGGCGCTGACATTCTTCGCCCAACGCAAGGCGCGCCGGTTCGATATGATGCTCCATCCCTTCGAGCGACAAGCCCGCGTATAACAGACCGGTCAGCGCCTCAAACCGAGGCAATCCCGGCGTTGCGGTGTGCCAGCGCCTTCCCAGAAATCGGGCCTGAATCGCCAGAGATCGAAAATAGCCTTCGGAATCGACGGATTTGCCGCGCAACAAGAACAGCGCATGATGCACCCACCGAATAAGCCGCCGACCCGTCAGTTCCGGCGTCCAGCCCGGCCCATGACCCGCGCCATACCGCTCAATCCAGCCCCACAGCCAGCTTTGCGCCAATTCCCGCGCCTTGAGATCCCCAACAGCAGCAAGATCATCAAGCCAAGCAAACCCATGAATTTCCTCGGCAAAAGCATGGTCAGGCAGGTCGAGATCCCAGATCATCTGGTCCTTGGCTTCGACCAAATGGCCCGCAAACATCAGGTTGCCCGCCATCATTTGGCGGCCACGCGCAAAGAAGCCGACAGTGCGTGGTTCTGGATTGGAGACAAAGGCCGTCGCTGCACGCGTACGTGCTGCCATACGCGCATGCATACGGTTCATCACGCGCGCCCGCGCGGTTCGCCAACTTTGCCGTTTGGCCATCTGCACTGCCTCTTGTCACCCGGATGGGCCGCCCAGTTTCGGGCCATTCTTTGCCCGCAGCATATCGCAGCAATTTCACAAAGTCATCAGCGCAATGCCATGCCGTTGCGGTGGGCCTTATCCCTTTTGCAGAGCCGCCATATAAAAACCGTCCATTCCGCCGCGATCTGCCCAAAAATCGGGCCGCAGGCGAAGACCGCCTTCTTCGGATTGCCAGCCGTCTTCGATCCAAGGAAGGTCTAGCGGGACAATGGATATGTCTTGGTGTCGCTCCAGCGCCTCTTCGACCTGACACTCTCCCTCATCGGGGATCAGGCTACATGAGGCGAAAACCAGCCGACCACCGGGTTTCAATAGGGTCAGGGCATGGTCGATCATCTGTGTTTGCAGGCCAATCAGTTCTGCGATTCGCTCGCCCTCATGGGAATGGGGCAGGTCCGGGTGCCGGCGAATGGTGCCGGTCGCGGAACAGGGCGCATCCAGTAAGATCGCATCATATTGCCCCTCATGCTCGAGCGCGTCGCCTTCGACCAGCTCAGCGTCAAGCCCAGTGCGGCGCAGGTTGTCACGCACACGGCGCAGGCGCAACGCCGAGATATCAAGCGCCGTAACCAGTGCTCCGGCTGCGGCCAATTGCATGGTTTTGCCGCCCGGAGCCGCGCACATATCCAAAACCTGCAACCCAGTGACATCGCCGAGCAGCTTAACCGGCAAGGCTGCGGCGGCGTCTTGAACCCACCAATCACCGTCATCGAACCCCGGCAAGGCCGAGACCTGCCCTCCGTCTTGCAGACGGACGGATCCGGTCGGCAGCAACTCGCCTCCAACGGCCTTGGCCAAGGCCTCAGCGTCGCCCTTGGCGGTCAAATCAAGCGGTGCGCCTTTGTGATGAGCAATTTCCATCGCCGGGAGAATTTCAGAGCCCCACGCCTCGATCAGAGGGCCGCGCAACCATTTGGGTAGGCGTGGCACGCGCAAACTGTCCCAAGTTTCCGGGCCTGTGGCGGCGATTTTTCGCAAAACGGCATTGACCAGCCCCTTGGCCCCTTGGGTATGCACGCCAACGGCGGCGACATTGACGCAATCGCTGACCACGCCATGCGCAGCCCCACCGGTGCACAGCTCATAGGTGCCCAGACGCAGAATATTCATCACGCGGGTTTCTGGTTTCTTGCGCAAATGATGCTGCAACAGCCGATCCGCCCGCTCCATGCTCCGTAAAACATCCGCCGAAAGCCGCTGTGCTGCGGCACGATCCGCCGGGCCAAGCCGCTCCAACACGGCGACGTTTTCAGACAAAGGGCGCCCCTCGTCCAAGACCTGGTCCAAAAGATCGACGGCGGCTTTGCGGGCCGGGCTGGGCTGTTGCGGCATGTGTTCTCCATAGGCTGCGCTTTCGGGCCACCTTGCCCCTACGCTGCCGCGCCGTATATCAAGGCCACAAAGCCGAGGAAAGCACCATGTCCGACACGCCCAACGATCTCCCGCCCGCCGCACAACGCGCATTGGCCGAAGCCGCCGAACGCCGCGACGCCCAAGCGGCCAAAGAAAAAGCCACTCCAAAGGAATTGGGGGGCCGCGATGGGCTAGACCCGGCCCGCTATGGCGATTGGGAGAAAAAGGGCATCGCGATTGATTTCTGAGCGGGCCTAGCTCGAGCGGGAGTTGCGCGGGGCGGACAGAGCCCTTTACAAACAGGCACGCTCAAAACGGTTTGTCGGATTGACAGGTCGGAGTGGCACAGGTTTTTAGCAAACGGTTTTGGCACACGTTATTGACCGGCCAAAACCTTTGAAACACTCGCTGGGCACGACAGCACGCCCTCGCCCAGCGTCTTCTTGGTAACGTCACCGTGACGGCACACGCGTCTTGCCTGCGAAAGATCGGAGCGCCCCTCAGCTCCCCCGCTTTTATCGGAGCGTGAGGGCGGGTGGGTGGGGAACGCTGCGATCAAAGCGGGGGAGCTGATCAGCCCTTAAGCCCCAACACATCAAGCATATCATATTCCCCCGGCGCTTTGTCTTGTCCCCAAAGCGCGGCCTTCAGCGCGCCACGGGCAAAAAGCGAGCGATCCGATGCCATATGTTTGAGCATGATCCGCTCACCGCCGGTGGCAAAAATCACCTCATGCTCGCCAATCACATCGCCACCGCGAATCGCGTGAAAGCCAATGTCACCTTGTTTGCGCGCCCCTGTGATTCCGTCACGACCCCGATCTGAGACATCATCCAAAGCAACACCGCGCCCTTCGGCTGCGGCTTCCCCGAGCATCAACGCCGTGCCCGACGGCGCATCAACCTTGCGGTTGTGATGTGCCTCTACAATCTCAATGTCCCAATCGACGTCCAGTGCCGCCGCCACCTGTTTGGTCACTTGCGTCAGAAGATTGACCCCAAGGCTCATATTGCCGGCGCGGACAATCACCGCATGCCGCCCGGCTAGGTGGATCTTGTGCAAATCATCGTCGGACAGGCCGGTTGTGCCAATCACATGCACCGCACGCGCCTGCGCCGCCAGGGCCGCAAACTCAACTGTTGCGGCTGGCGCGGTAAAATCAATCACCGCCTGCGCCTTGGCAAAGGTTTCAAGCGCATCATCGCTCACCTCGACACCCAATGCGGCACCGCCCATCGCCGTGCCAAGGTCACGACCAACCCAGTCATGCCCCTTGCGCTCCAACGCGCCTGCCAGTCGCAATTTGTCATGCGCTAAAATCTCACGCACCAACATTTGGCCCATCCGGCCAGACACGCCTGTCACCACTACGCCTGGGGCTTCGGTCATCGCTTTTTCTCCATTCGCTATTATTCGCCTGCATACCCGCCTTGGCCCGCTTGGCAAAGGGGGCCTTACCGCTTAAGTCTGGCTACATGGCAAAAAACAGATCCAAAGAACAAACCGGCCCCCGTCAGCGTCAATTGCGCGTGGCCGAGCTTATCCGGCGCAAATTGTCCGAAACCTTGTTGCGTGGCGAAATCCATGACCCTGACTTGAACAGGCTGAACCTGACTGTCGGGGATGTGCGTGTGTCGCCCGATTTGCGTGTGGCAACGGTGTATGTTGTCCCGCTCGGCGGCAAAGGTGCAGAAGAAATGAACGCAATTTTGCGCCGCAACAAAGGCGAATTACGCCGCGCCGTCACACATGGGTTATCGCTCAAATTCGCACCTGAATTGCGCTTCCGTCTGGATGATACCTTTGATCAGATGGATGAAACCCGCCGCCTCTTCGACAACGAAGACGTGCGCCGCGATTTGGACAAATAATATGACGCCTCTGCGCGCCCTTTTGGCAGGCCTCGCGCTTGCTTTTTGTACTGCGGCCCCTGCGGCCGCAGTCGATTGCGCGCGCGAGGCATATAAGGGCAATCGCTATACGGTCTGCACTGTCTCGCCAAAAATCGAGGATTTGCGGCTGTTTTTGAATGGTCGCGATGGCACGCCCTTGGGATCATTCGAAAATGTGCAACTACAGCTGCGCGGATTGGGGCGGACCCTGATCTTTGCGATGAATGCAGGCATGTACCACGAAGATCGCAGCCCGGTCGGGCATTATCTTGAAAACCAGACCGAGGAAATGCGCGTGTTGTCAGGGGCCAGCCCCGGCAATTTCGGTCTCTTGCCCAACGGCATTTTCTGCATTCGCCGCAACCGCGCCGATGTGATCGAAACGCGTGCTTACCTCGCGACGAAACCCAATTGCCAACACGCCACCCAATCGGGCCCGATGCTTGTTATCGACGGGGTCATGCATCCCCGTTTCCTTGAAAACAGCACGTCACGATATATCCGAAATGGGGTCGGCAGCGCCGACAGCGGCGCGCGCACGGTGTTTGTTATTTCGGACAACGCCGTCACCTTTTACGAATTCGCAGAGTTTTTCCGCGACAAACTCAACACACCAAATGCGCTGTTTTTGGATGGCAATGTCTCGCGGCTTTATGCGCCGCAGCTTGGCCGTTCGGATACGGGGCGGCGGATGGGGCCCATTGTTGGCGTGTCTGTCCCAGCCACGCAATAGCCCCAGCAGCCTTGCAATAACGAGGATCACAAAGATGCCCGCCTCCCCTCTCGACCTGACCCAAGCTTTGTTGGGGGCCGCCAAAGCGGCTGGTGCCGACAGCGCCGACGCTATTGCCTTAAGCGGCACTTCGATAAGCATTGATGTCCGTGATGGTAAGCTAGAACAGGCGGAACGTTCCGAAGGGCAAGACATTGGATTGCGGGTGTTTGTTGGTCAGCGCAGTGCCATTGTATCGGCCTCTGACACTCGGCCCGAGACCTTGCAAACCATGGCAGAACGCGCTGTGGCCATGGCCCAGGAAGCCCCGGAAGATCCCTATGCGGGCATTGCTGATCCCAGCCAATTGGCCCGCGATTGGGATGTTGACGCGCTGGAGCTTCACGACCCAAGCGCCGAACCCGCGCCGGGGGCATTGCAAGACGATGCCCAGCGCGCCGAAGCCGCGGCGGCCGCCCAAGACGGGATCACTCAGGTGCAATCGGCCTCGGCTGGGTATGGATCATCGGAGGTTGCGATCTCGGCATCAAACGGATTTGCAGGCGGCTATCGCCGCACATCTCGGTCGGTGTCATGTGTCGCAATTGCGGGTGAAGGCCTGACAATGGAGCGCGATTACGATGGTGACGGGCGGGTGTTTCAATCGGAATTGCGCAGCCCCGAAGAGATCGGGCTGACCGCAGCGACACGCGCTTTGGCGCGAATGAACCCGCAAAAACCCAAAACCGGGGCCTATCCTGTGCTGTTTGATGAACGGATTTCATCCTCCCTGATCGGGCATCTGATGGGGGCGGCAAATGGTGGCGCGATTGCGCGGGGATCATCTTGGTTGCTGGACAATTTGGGGGATCAGGTTCTGCCCAAGGGCATTGATCTGGTGGAAAACCCGCATCGCCCACGCAAAACCGCATCACGTCCGTTTGATGCAGAAGGGCTTGCGACGCGCAGCCGCAAGATCATTGATGACGGCACCCTGACAGGCTGGACGCTTGACCTTGCCAATGCGCGCAAACTTGGGCTGAACTCGACCGGGAACGCGGCACGTAGCGTGTCAGGCGGAGTGGCCCCTGCGTCTTGGAACCTTGAATTGACCCAAGGCAGCGCGACACAGGCCGAGTTGATGGCGCAAATGGGCACCGGGCTTTTGGTGACGTCGATGATTGGCTCGACCATCAACCCCAATACCGGGGATTATTCGCGCGGGGCGGCGGGTGTCTGGATCGAGAATGGCGAACCAGCCTATCCTGTCTCGGGTGTGACCATCGCCGGGAACCTACGCGATATGCTGGGGTCGATCATCCCGGCCAATGATGCACGCGCGTGGCTCACCTATGTGGTGCCATCATTGCTGGTTGAAGGAATGACCCTTGCCGGCGAGTGATCTGACCTTATTGACGGAAACCGCCCGCGAGGCGGGGAAACTGGCGCGCAGTTTTGTGGGTGGGGAGTTGGATATCCGCCACAAAGAGGACAACGCCGGGCCGGTGACAGCGGCAGATCTGGCGGTCAATCGGTTGCTCGAAGACAGATTGCGCAGCGCACGTCCGGACTATGGCTGGCTGTCTGAGGAAAGCGATGACAACGAGGATCGCCAATCCAAAAAGCGGGTGATTATCGTTGATCCCATTGACGGCACCCGCGCCTTTATCGAGGGCGGGAGCACTTGGTCGCATGCTTTGGCAATTGTTGAAGACGGGGTGCCCGTGGCGGCGGCGGTGTATTTGCCGATGCTCGATCGCCTGTATAGCGCCTCGCTCGGACAAGGCGCGCGGCTTAACAGCCTGCCCATCGGGGTGAGCCAGACACACGACGTCGATGCCTCGGATGTGCTGGCCACCAAACCAAGCCTTGATCCGCAATTTTGGCCACGCGGCGTGCCATCGGTCAAACGCCATCACCGCCCGTCCTTGGCCTATCGTCTCAGCCTCGTTGCTGAAGGCCGTTATGACGCGATGTTCACGTTTCGACCAAGCTGGGAATGGGACATCGCCGCCGGTGCATTGATCTTGTCTGAGGCAGGCGCACGGGTAACAGACCGGCGCGGCGCGGTGTTAAAATTCAACAATCCAGTGCCCCAAACCGATGGCGTTTTGGGCGCAAACCCCACATTACACGCGGCATTTCTTGACCGTTTGGTCTGAAAAACGTGGGTTTTTCACGGTTTTGCGTCATATCGCACCAAGTTTCCCCGCGACATGGCGCAGGGGGTGGGATTTCCTGTCATAACTCTGTAACAGATGCGCAATCCAACACTCGGAGACCAGCCGTTGCTAGATCTTACGCATGTTCGCACCACCCTTTCAGACCATTATGACCTGACTCCGTCGCCCGAATTGGCGGCGTCGATGCAGGACATTTATGCACGTATGGACCGGGTTGTGGCCCCCCCCGATTGGGCCATCTATGCCCCCTATGTCAAAGCTATCAATGCGCTCAAGAAAGAGCGCAATGCGGTGATCTTGGGCCACAACTATATGACGCCGGAAATCTTTCACGGCGTGTCCGATTTTGTCGGCGACAGCCTGCAATTGGCCATGAAGGCCCAGGACGTTGAAGCCGATGTGATCGTACAGGCCGGTGTGCATTTCATGGCCGAGACCTCGAAAATCCTCAGCCCGTCCAAAACCGTGCTCATGCCGGATATGCAGGCGGGTTGTTCTCTGGCCGAAAGCATCACCGCCGAGGGCATCGAAGAGATGCGCGCCAAATATCCCGGCGCGCCGGTGGTGACCTATGTGAACACCACAGCCGAGGTCAAAGCCGCCTCTGACATCTGCTGTACCAGCTCAAACGCCGTCCAGATCGTCAACGCGATGGAAAGCGACACGGTCATCATGACACCGGACCAATATCTGGCCCAGAACGTCGCGAACGAGAGCTTTAAGAACGTGGTGTATTGGCCCGGTTCTTGCATCGTGCATGAACAATACACGGCCAAAGACCTTCGGGATTTCCGCGAATGGAACCCCGGCACCCGCCTGATTGCGCACCCTGAATGCCCGCCCGACGTGGTGGCCGAGGCCGATTTCAGCGGCTCGACCAGCGGTATTTTGAAATACGTGCATGATGAGAAGCCTGAAAAAGCCATGCTGATCACCGAATGTTCGATGGCATCAAACATTGCCGATGAACTTCCTGAGGTGGATTTTGTCGGCCCGTGCAACATGTGCCCCTATATGAAGAAAATCACCTTGGAAAAGGTGCTTTGGGTGCTGCACACGATGGAAAATCAGGTCGAAGTCGACGCGCAGGTGGCCGACAAAGCCCGGCTTAGCGTTCAGCGCATGATTGATTTGTCGCGCAAACTGGGCCTCTGAGCACGTCATGAAAACCATCTCGACCGACCGGATCGTCATCATTGGCGCAGGGCTTGGCGCGCTTTATGCGGCGCTGAAACTCGCCCCGCGCCCGGTGGTGATGATCTCGCCCGAGACCTTGGGCGAAGGCGCAAGCTCGGCCTGGGCTCAGGGCGGCGTGGCGGCGGCGATGGATGCCTCGGACAGCCCCGACAACCATGCGCGCGACACGGTTAACGCCGGGGCCGGAACGGTTGACCCGGCTGTGGCCGATCTGGTGACACGCGAGGCGCGCGATTACATATTGGACCTGACCACGCTTGGCACGCCCTTTGATCGCACCAAGGACGGCGGCTATGTTCTATCGCGCGAGGCGGCGCACAGTTTTGCCCGTGTGGTGCGTGTCAAAGGCGATCAGGCCGGGGCCGAAATCATGGCCGCGTTGATTGACCAAGTACGTAAAACCCCATCAATCCAAGTGCTCGAAGGCACCATGGCCGTGGAGCTTGAAACCACCGATGACCGGGTGACTGGCGTCGCCATTCAAGACGCCTCTGATGCGCGATCTGCCCCGGTGATGCTGCGTGGTTCTGCGGTTTTGTTGGCGGGTGGTGGCTCGGGTGGGCTTTATGCCTTGACGACAAATCCGCCACGTATTCGAGGACAGGTGATTGGCATGGCGGCGCGGGCCGGTGCCCTGATCGCCGATGCGGAATTTGTTCAGTTCCACCCCACGGCGATGGATGTGGGCGAAGACCCGGCCCCCTTGGCGACCGAAGCCTTGCGCGGTGAAGGCGCGGTGTTGATAAACAAAGACGGCGAACGGTTTATGCAGGCCCTGCACCCGGACGCCGAATTGGCCCCACGCGATGTTGTGGCGCGGGGAATTTTTGCCCAAAGCCAGATGGGTAATCGCCCGATGCTCGACACCCGCGAGGTGCTTGGCGAAGCGATCAAGGAGCAATTCCCAGCCGTGGCCGAGGCCTGTGCCCGCAACGGGATTGATCCCGCGATTGAGCCGATCCCCGTGGCCGCCGCCGCGCATTATCATATGGGCGGCATCGCCACTGACATGCAGGGGCGCGCCACACTGGAGGGGCTTTGGGTCTGTGGCGAAGCGTCGTCAACAGGGCTACATGGTGCCAATCGCTTGGCCTCCAACGGGCTGCTAGAGGCCTTGGTCTATGCCCGGATTTGCGCCGAAGGCATTGCCCAAACGGTGCCCACCGGAAAAGCCGCCCCGATCAACATCCGCTTTGAAGGCGGCGGGACGCCTCCGGCTGAAACGGCTGTTACGGACTTGCGCACAACGATGACATCTCTGGTCGGCGTTGTGCGAAATGCCCCCGGATTGCGCGAGGCGTTGCGGCGGATTGCTGCGCTGGAAACGGCCCATGGTGACAGCCCCTCGTTCCTTAATATGTGCGCGACCGCGACCCTTATTGCCGCCGGAGCGCTGAGCCGAAAAGAAAGCCGTGGTGCCCATGAGCGATCAGATTTCCCCGACGCGCTAGACGGCCCCGGCCAACGATCACAGGTATATTTGCCGCAGGCGCTCGCCCTTCGGGCGCAGGTTTGTAAGGACATGACATGAGCTTTGCCACCGTTCCCGATTTGGTTCTAGAACCGATGATCCGCAACGCGCTGATGGAAGATTTGGGCAGTTATGGCGACGTGACCACCCGCGCCGTGATCCCGGCGGACACGCGTTATGACGCCCGTTTGAACGCCCGCGAAGACGGGGTTGTGTCTGGCATGCAGGTTGCCGCTATCGCCTTTGGCTTGGTGGATGCGCAGTTACAGATAAAGACGCATATCGCTGATGGTCAGCCTTGCAACAAGGGGGACACGCTCATGACGATTTCGGGGGCTGCCGCATCCATTTTGTCGGGCGAGCGTGTGGCCTTGAATTTCGCCGGGCGTCTGACCGGCATCGCCACCAAGACCGCCGGGTTTGTCGCGCAGGCCAAGGGCACCAAGGCGCGCATCACCTGTACCCGCAAAACCACCCCCGGCCTGCGTTTGGTCGAAAAACTGGCAGTGCTGCATGGGGGTGGGTTCAACCATCGCTATTCGCTGTCGGATGCGATCCTGATTAAGGACAATCACATCGCCGCAGCGGGTGGCGTGCGCGCCGTGCTTGAGGCAACCAAAGCCCATGCCAGCCATATGATGGCGGTTGAGATCGAGGTCGACACGCTTGAGCAGTTGGCCGAGGTGCTGGAGGTCGGCGGCGCATCGGTCGTTTTGCTTGATAACATGGACAATGACACGCTGCGCGAGGCGGTTGCCATGGTCGAGGGTCGCATGACCACCGAAGCCAGCGGCAATGTTACTTTGGACCGGATCACCTCGATTGCCGCCACTGGCGTCGATTACATCTCATCCGGCGCGCTAACGCATTCGGCGCGCACGGTTGATCTTGGGCTGGATTTCTAGGCGCTTTTGCCCCGCGAAATGCCCTCGTCCGGGTTACCCGCCCGGAGTGATGACGCTGATCACGGTGTAAGGAAGAGGCGCGGGGCTATCTGGTGAAACGCCGGGCAGCGCGCTGCGCGGGCCTCCGACGATCACAGCTTCTGGTGTGACCACACTTCTTTCGGCCTGAATTTGTTCGACGATTTCTATATGTTCAGGCTTAAGATGTTGATCTTCGCACACCCCTTTCTTTTTCCATAGCGCATGGGTCACCGCCCCGGCAGTAAAAGAGGGGACCACCCGCTGAGAGACCTCATCGCCCTCATGGTTCAACACCAGTGTTTCAATGGTTTCGGCCATCAAATACGCGCTTTCGGCAAAGGTCATATTGCGGATATTGCGCATTTCGTCGGTGATCAGATCGGCAGGCACGCGGCCTTCATCGTTGAGACATTTGCGCGCGACAAAAGCCCAATCGTGGATGACATAGGCCGGTCCATAGGCCCAGGCGTTGAACCCCGGCAAGCCTTGCACACCGCGCGGCACAGAACCGCCATCGGTGTAAAACGCTTCGGGTGTGATGACTTCAGAGCCTGGCGAAGGCTGTGCCTTGGTGTCGCGAATAAAACGGAGCTCCGCCCCCGGAATCGGGACGTAAATAAAGGTGCCATCGCCATATCCACTCGTAGCACCGGACCCGACCCAGACCACCACCGCCTGTCCTTCAAACGTGCCGGGGAAAACTTTGTTTTGATCGACATGCCCACAAGCCGTCAGCAGCAAACCAGCGCAGAACAGAAAATGCTTCATGAGAACGTCCCCTTAAATATAGGTAGCATATGTCAAATCAGACGCACTGCCTATTGCGCACCGGTTTTGATATGACAACTGGGTCGGGCCAACAACCACGCCGCGGCATTTTCCCTAGGCCGCTTGACCCCAGTGGCGCATAGATTAGGCTTGCTGCAACCGCGAACATTTGTTCAATGACCGGCCTGTGGCCGGATCAGTCTTAACAGCCCGGAAGGATTTCCATGCAACGGCTTCACCTTGTTTTTGGCGGCGAACTGACCGACCCGTCGACCACCGTTTTCCGCAATATAGATGAGATCGACATTGTCGGTATTTTTCCGAACTATGAGACCGCGTTCAACGCATGGAAGGCCGCGGCGCAGCGCACTGTGGACAACGCGCATATGCGGTATTTCATTGCGCATTTGCACAGGTTACGGGACGAAGAGCAATCCGCCTCTTCGACCGAGGAGCTGAGCTAAGACGTGTCCCGCCGCGCGTTATCGCTTGCAACTTATCTGGCATTTGCGCGCGGCAATGCCTTTCCCAAATCCGTGGATTTGCCTGCCCGCCCGGCGGGGCCAGTGGTTTGGGCCTATGCCGAGAGCCACGAACAGGGCCGCGCCTTGGCAAGCCTATGCGCAAGGCTTCGCGGCCTGAGGCCAGAGATCACGGTATGTGTGTCGGGCAAAGTGCCTGAACGGGCCGATTTGGACCAGGTCAAGTTACCGGCTGATACGGTGTCTGAATGTGAACAGTTTGCCCAGGCGTTAAAGCCCAATGTCGTTCTTTGGGCTGGCCGCACGCTGCGCCCGGCGCTGCTTGATGCGCTGGATCAGCAGGGCTGTCATTTTATTGCATTGGATGCCCAGGATCAGCTTTGGCTTACCCCTGCCCCGCGTTGGATGCCCGACCCCGGACCGGCGGTTTTGGCGCTGTTCGACAGCTTTTACACAGTCAGTGCCGAGGCGAACCGTCGGTTAAGACGCCTTGGGGTTGATCGTTCGCGGCTCCGCAAAAAGGGGCCGCTGATTGACAATGACCCGCCGCCCGGCTGCGATGATCTTCAACATGAAGAACTGGCCAGCCTGTTATCGGGACGCCCGGTGTGGCTGGCGGCAAACCTTCCCAGCGATGAGGCCGGTGACGTTTTGCGCGCCCATCGCATTTCGTCGCGGCTTGCACATCGGCTTTTATTGATCCTGGTCCCGGAGCGGGATGAAGACGCGCCGGGTATCGCAGCCGAGGCCGAAAACCTGCAACTGAGGGTGTGCCTTTGGGACCAGGGTGAGCTGCCTGATGAGAACACACAGGTTTTGATCACTGACGGCCCTGAGGAATTGGGGCTTTGGTATCGACTGGCCCCGTTGGTTTTTTTGGGCGGTTCCTTGGCACATGGTCATGGCGGGCAGGATCCGTATTTGGCAGCGGCGCTTGGGGCGGCCATTTTGTACGGCCCAAATGTCGGCCAGCATGTTGATGCTTATTCACGACTTGTCGATGCAGGCGCAGCGCGGATCATCCGTGACACCGACAGTCTCGCAGCGGCGGTCTCACATTTGGTCGCCCCTGATCAGGCGGCTGTGATGGCCCATGCAGGATGGGATTTGGTCTCATCAGGGGCGGCCCTTGTCGATGCGGTCTTGTCTGAGATATGTGCGCATCTTGATACAACAGGAGAGCCGTGATGCGTCCGCCCCGTTTCTGGCTGACACCCCCAGATAAACCTGCTCTGCGCGCGCGGTTCTTGGCCCCATTGGCCGCGATGACGAAACGGGCCACCGCACAACGCGTGGCGAAAGAGCCGGATTTCGTGGCAGATGTTCCGGTGATTTGTGTAGGCAACATAAATGCGGGCGGCACAGGAAAAACACCGACCGTCATCGCCTTGGTTCAGCTGTTGGTCGAGCGCGGTCTCAAGGTGCATGTGGTCTCGCGCGGGTATGGCGGGCGTTTGTCCGGCCCGGTTGAGGTCGACCCAAAGACCCATACCGCCGAGCAAACCGGGGACGAGCCGCTGTTGATCGCAGCTTTTACCCGCGCTTGGGTCGCCAAGGACCGTGCCGCCGGTGCGCGGGCGGCGCAGGATGCCGGGGCCGAGGTGATCATTTTGGACGACGGAATGCAAAACCCCTCGGTCCACAAAGACCTGACACTGGTAACGGTGGATGCTGTCGTCGGTTTCGCCAATGGGCGGTGTCTGCCTGCCGGGCCCTTACGTGAACCGGTGGGCATAGGCATGAAACGCGCCGATCTGGTTGTTTCGATTGGGCCGGATACCGCACAGGCCCGGTTTGCACAGCTTTGGAAAACCGCGATAACGGTGCCCCATCTCACAGGCAAGTTAGAGCCGCTCCAAACCGGGATGGACTGGGCGGACCTGCCCACATTGGCCTTTGCCGGTATTGGTCACCCCGAGAAGTTCTTTGCAACCCTGCGCGGCCTTGGGGCAGACATCAAACGAGCCGAAGCGCTTGCGGATCATCAGCCCCTGTCACAGACGTTGTTGACGAGACTGGAAACCGAAGCCCGTATGCTGGGCGCGCAATTGGTGACCACAGAGAAGGACGCCGTGCGCTTGCCGCCCGACTTTCGATCCAAAGTTTTGGTTGTGCCGGTGCGGTTAAAAATCGCGGATCCCGCCCCGATTGAAGCCGCCTTGGATCGCCTTTTGAAACCTTAGCTGTTCCTAAGTCACTCAGCGGCAAGCTGATCTGTCCCATGATGCCCGATCGCCGCAAGCTCGGCGGTCACGCCGCGCAAGACTTTTCGGAAGGTGTGAAAGTCACCGTTGGGACGCACGGCAGCCTCATCCATATAAACCGAACGGTCTATTTCGATCTGGATCGCATGTTGATTTTGCGACGGACGGCCATAGTGCTGCGCAATATAGGCCCCCGCAAAGGGCGCATTGCGCGCCACCCGCAGACCAACCCGTTCAAAGGCCGCTTCGACCTGATCGACCACGTCAGAAGCCGCCGACGCCCCAAAACGGTCGCCGATCACAATTTGCGGCGGTGCGCCTTTGGAAGTTGTGTTGCGCACAGCTTCGTGCGGCATCGAATGGCAATCAATCAGAACGGAACAGCCAAATTGCGCCCGTGATTGCGCCAGAAGATCGGTCAGCTTGTCGTGATACGGCTTCCAAATCCGGGCGATTCGGCGATCCGCCTCGGCCATCGGAAGTTTGCCGCGATAAATCGCGCGCCCATTGGCAACAACACGCGGCACAACCCCAAGCCCTGAGGCAATGCGGGGGTTATGACTCCGTTTGCTCACGCCTTCTATCAGGGCCGGGTCAAGTTCGTCACTGGCGCGATTGAGGTCCACATAGGCCCGCGGAGCCCCGGCGCGCAAAAATGCCGCACCGAATTGCGGGACACAGTCAAAAAGCCTGTCCACAAAGGCATCTTCGGAAGATCGGATGGTGTGATCGTCCAAAACCGTGCCACGCAGGAACGACCAAGGGTAATCGCGCCCACTATGAGGTGAGGCAAATACAACGCATGAGGTAAAAGCATCGGGTAAATGCAAGTGGTACGAAGTGCTGGGCATCGGGCCTTCCTTTGGAAACATCATAGCCCGAAAAAAACCTGTATCAAAAGCCCTTGATCCTTGTTCCGACTCCTTTTATAGACGCCGGACCGGCGCGGTGATCCGCGCCCCGTTTTATTTCGGGGCATAGAAATTCGCGCAGGCCATATGGGTGATTAGCTCAGCGGTAGAGCACTTCGTTGACATCGAAGGGGTCACTGGTTCGATCCCAGTATCGCCCACCATGGAATTCACCGCCTTCTGGTTCGTAGCGGATCACAAGGTAGCAACAACACTGGCGCTCGCGCGCCGCGATAGAGGAGAGACCCAAATGAAGGTCGCAAACTCACTCCGTTCGCTCAAAAAGCGCCACCGCGACTGCCGCGTTGTGCGCCGTAAGGGCCGCGTATACGTCATCAACAAGACGCAGCGCCGGTTTAAAGCTCGCCAGGGCTAAGCCCCCGGTCAGTTTGACGGACACCCCGAATATCGGGACAGTGATAAAACCGCAGGCTCGCGTCTGCGGTTTTTCTTTTGTGTTTTTTCTTTTGTGGCGCTGAAAGCCATCAATGCCTTCCACCCCAAAATCGCAACGACACAATCCTATTCCCCACGATTCGTTTGATGTAACGCCTGACGATAGATTAAACCCAGTTCTCTCGTCTCACATTGTCCGAAAAGGAATGTCCGCTTGGCGGGACGGAGCTGCCGATTGTTCT